>CAYLTD010000070.1:0-2085 GCA_964386715.1 uncultured Bifidobacterium sp. | reverse complement strand
TCGGCCTGTTCGGCGGCAGCGGCGTGGGCAAGAGCACGCTGCTCGGCATGATGGCGCGCGGCACCGACGCGGACATCGTCGTGCTGGCGCTGGTGGGCGAACGGGGCCGCGAGGTGCGGTCCTTCCTGGAGCACGACCTGGGCCCGCAGGCCCTCGAACGATCCATCGTGGTGGTGTCCACGTCGGACAGCCCGCCCTTGCTGCGCCTGCGCGCTGCGTACAGCGCCACCGCGATCGCGGAGCACTTCCGCGCCGCGGGGAAGAACGTGCTGCTGATGATGGACTCGGTCACGCGCTTCGCGATGGCCCAGCGCGAGGTGGGACTGGCCGCCGGCGAGCCACCCACCGCCAAGGGGTACCCGCCGTCGGTGTTCGCCCTGCTGCCGGGCCTGCTCGAACGGGCCGGCAACCTGCGCACCGGCGGCAGCATCACGGCCATCTACACCGTGCTCGTGGAGGGCGACGACACGAACGAGCCGATCGCCGACGCCGTCCGCGGCATCCTCGACGGGCACATCGTGCTGTCGCGCGACCTCGCCGCGCGCAACCACTACCCGGCGATCGACATCCTGCACAGCGTCAGCCGCACGATGCCGGACGTGACCAGCGTGGCCCACCGCGAGAAGGCCGGCAAGCTGCGGGAATGGCTGGCGACGCTGCGTGACAGCGAGGACCTCGTGAGCGTCGGCGCGTACGTGGCGGGAAGCAACCCCCGCATCGACGAGGCGCTGGCAAAGCGCGACGCGGTCTCGGCGTTCCTGCGGCAGCCGGCCGACACGTCACCGTCGTTCGCCGATGCGGTGGCGGCACTGGAGCAGCTCTAGGGAATGGCGTTCGTCTTCCGGGCCGCGGCAGCCCTCGACGTGCGCCGCAAGCAGGAGGAGCAGGCGCGGCTCGAGGTGGCGCGCGCCGAGGCGGCGGTGGCCGCCGCCGTGCGGAGCCGCGACGCCGCCGCCAGTGCGCGCGACGAGGAGGGCCGGCGGCTGGCCGAGATGCAGCAGGCCGGAGCGCAGTCGTGGCTCGTCGGGTGGCACCGCGGGTGGCTCGAGCGACAGCGGCAGCTCGTGGAGCTGCGCGCGCGGGAGGTCGACGCGTGCCGGGCGACGGCTGCGGCGGCGGTCCGCACGGCCCAGGAGGCGCTGAAGCGGCGCCGCGTGCTCGAGCGGCTGCGCGACCGCGCCTATCGGCGGTACACGCAGGAAGCGCAGCGGCGCGACCTGCAGGAGATGAACGACCTCGCGACGCTGCGGTTCGTCGCGCAGGCCATGAACGAGGGAGGTAGCCGTGCAGACTGACGCCACGACCCGCAGCACCTCGGCGCCGGAGACGACCCCGGCGCCGCCCAAGGCCAGGGAGACCGACGAGCTCGGACGCGACGCCTTCCTGACCCTGCTCGTCACCCAGCTCCAGAACCAGGACCCCACGTCGCCCATGGCGAACGAGGAGTTCCTCGCGCAGCTCGCGCAGTTCAGTTCGCTCGAGCAGCTCCAGCAGATGAACCAGTCATTGACCCGGATCGCGAAGTTCTACGAGACGCTCGATCCCGGTGATTCGGCAACGTCCACGAAAGGGATGGCATAGACATGGGATTCTCCACCAGTCTCTCGGGCCTGAATGCGAACCAGCAGAAGCTGAGCGTCATCGGGAACAACCTGGCCAACATCAACACAATCGGCTTCAAGTCGAGTTCCATGAATTTCGCCGACCTGGTGAGCCAGTCGGTGGGCGGGTCCAGCATGAACCCGCTGCAGGTCGGCCTGGGTGTCACGACCGGCGCCATCACCCCGAACTTCATGCAGGGCGGGTTCGAGAACACGGGTGTCGCGACGAACGTCGCCCTCCAGGGCAACGGCTTCTTCGTCGTCGGCGAGGGGCAGGACCAGTCGTACACGAGGGCGGGGAACTTCGCGTTCGACGCGCGCGGCGGGCTGGTGACGGCCGACGGCATTCCCGTCCAGGGCTACACGACGCTCGATCCGGTCACCGGCAGCGTCGTCACCACGGGCCAGCCGCAGAGTATCGTCATCCAGCCCGGGACGTTTTTTAATGATACGGCGACCACCGAGATCTACACCATCTCCAACC
>CAYLTD010000069.1:0-2923 GCA_964386715.1 uncultured Bifidobacterium sp. | reverse complement strand
CCGGTCTTCGTGAGGATGCCCTGCGACACGAACATGCCGTGGATGTCGTCGGGCACCGTCTCGCTGCGGACCAGGATGACCGGCTTGCCCTTCTGCGCCCAGTCGACGGCATGGTCGGCGGTGAACACCACCTGGCCGGATGCGGCGCCCGGCGACGCCGGGAGTCCCTTCGTGGCGACCGGAAGCTTCTTCCACTCCGCCTGATCGAACACCGGCGCGAGCAGCTGGCTGAGCGACTCGGGGTCGACCAGCAGCACGGCGTCCTTGGGCGAGATCAGCCGCTCCGCCACGAGGTCGGTGGCGATGACCACCGCGGCATACCCGGTGCGCTTGCCGCTGCGGGTCTGCAGCATGTAGAGCTTCTCGTCCTGGATCGTGAACTCGAAGTCCTGGATGTCACGGTAGTGCCGCTCGAGCCGCGTGGTGATCTGCCGCAGCTGCCTGTAGGCGTGGGGCATCACCGTCTCGAGCTCGCGGATCGGCTGCGGCGTCCGGATGCCGGCGACGACGTCCTCGCCCTGGGCGTTGATCAGGAACTCGCCGTAGAACTCCTTCTTGCCCGTCGCGGGGTTCCGCGTGAAGCCGACGCCGGTGCCCGACCGGTCACCCGTGTTGCCGAACACCATCATCTGCACGTTGACCGCCGTGCCGATGTGGTCGGGGATGTCGTAGATGCGGCGGTATTCCTGGGCGCGCGGGTTCATCCACGACCGGAAGACGGCGTCGCGCGCCATCTTCAGCTGGTCGAGCGGCTCCTGCGGGAAGGCCTTGCCGGTTCTCTTGTGGACGAGCGCCTTGTAGCGCTCCACCACCTCGCGAAGCGCCACCTCGTCGAGCTCGGTGTCGAGCGTGACCCGCCTGGCCTTCTTGACGCCGTCGAACTCGTGCTCGAAGACGTCCTTCGGGATCTCCAGGACCACGTTGCCGAACATCTGCATGAAGCGCCGGTAGCTGTCGAACGCGAACCGGCCGTTCTGCGTACGCGCCTTGAGCCCCTCGACCGAGCGGTCGTTGAGACCCAGGTTCAGGATCGTGTCCATCATGCCCGGCATGGAGAACTTGGCACCGGACCGGACGGACACGAGCAGCGGGTTGTCGGTCGACCCCAGCGTCGCGCCGGCCGCTTTCTCGAGCTTCTTCAGGTTCTCCGCGATCTCGGCGTCGATGGTCGCCGGGATGCGGCCCTTTTCCGCGTAGTAGATGGTGCAGACGTCGGTGGAGATGGTGAACCCTGGCGGCACCGGCAGTCCGGCGTTGGTCATCTCGGCGAGGCCCGACCCCTTGCCGCCGAGCGTGTCCTTCATGGTCCGGTTTCCGTCTGCCTTGCCGTTCCCGAAGAAATACACATGCTTCGCGGACCCGCCGGACCGCCCGCCCGTCCTTTTCGTCACGGGCGTGGGGGTGGGCGCCTTCTTCACCTTCTTCGGTGCAGGTTTCTTGGCCATCAGCGACTCCGTCGGTCGATTCGACACATGGAAAAGAGGGTCATTGTAGTGCAGGGCATCACGCCGGCCGCGGCTCGTCCGCGGCAATCTCCGAGATGTCGCCGCTCGTCGTCAGGATGGTGTCCCTCAACGTCGTCAGGAGCGACAGGCGCGCCTGGCGCAGGACCGGGTCGTCGGCCATCACCAGCACGTCGACGAAGAAGCGGTCGACAGGAGCGTGGAGGTGCGCCAGCTCGGTCATCGCCTCGAGGAACCGCTCGTGTCCAAGCGCCTGCTCGATGCGCGGCCAACGCTGCTGCAGTTCAGCAAGCAACGCCTGTTCCGCGGGCGCGGTCAGCGACGCGTGCAGGGCCGCAAAGCCGCCCGGCGCCGCCGAACCAGGGGGAATGTCGCGCGTGATGTTCTTGACCCGCTTGAACAACCCGGCGAGCGCCTGGAACTCCGGCGCCTTGCGGGCCTGGGCCAGCGCCTGGACCCGGCGCAGCAGATCGTAGGGCCGCAGCATCCCGGCGTCAGCCGGCATTCCGGCACGGATCTCGTCATACCGGAAGCCGCGCCGCTCCAGCAGGTAGGCCTCGCGCTCGGCAAAGAAGTCGAACATCAGCGCGCGCCAGCCCTCGCCCTCCGGCGTGATGCGGCCCTCGTAGCCCTCGTAGGCCTTCTCCACGAATGCGCGCAGTGGCACCGTCCGGGTGATGCCAGTGACGGCCGGCAGGTCCGTCAGCACCTTCACGACCGCCTGCGCCGCGCGCCGCAGGCCGTAGGGATCCCGCGATCCGGTGGGTTTTTCCCCAGCGGCGAACAGCCCGACGATGGTGTCGATCTTGTCGGCCAGCGAAACCGCTGCCCACGTGACGCCGCCCGTCCCGAGCTGCGCGGCGGAGGGCGCGGCATCGGCTTCGACCCCGATCGGCAGGTAGTGGTAGTAGACGGCCTTCCAGACAGCCTCGGGCAGGCCCTCTTCGCGGGCGTAGATGCCCCCCATGGTGCCCTGGAGTTCGGTGAACTCGCGCACCATGTCGGTGGTGAGGTCGGCCTTCGCGAGGCGGGCCGCCGTGGCGGCGTGGTCGGCCGCCGCGTCGCCCGCGCCGAACGCCTCTCCCGCAATCCAGCGCGCCAGCGCTTCGATCCGTGCCGCCTTCTCCCCGTAGCTGCCCAGGCGCTTGTGGAACAGCAGCGTGCGCAGCCGGTCCAGGCGGGAGCCGAGCGGTGCCTGCCGATCCGCCTCCCAGAAGAAACGCGCGTCGCGCAGCCGCCCTCGGACCACGCCCTCCGCGTTGCGGGCAATGGTGCGCTCGTTGTCCGGCTCGGTGTTGATCACGGCCAGGAAGGCGTTCTTGAGCTTGCCGTCCTCCGCCTCGACCGGAAAGTAGTGCTGGTGGTGAATGAGCGTCGTCGTCAGCACCTCCTCGGGGAGTTCGAGGAATTCTGGGCCGAAGGTCCCGGCGACCACCGAGGGGTACTCCACCAGGTCGGGC
>CAYLTD010000068.1:0-4112 GCA_964386715.1 uncultured Bifidobacterium sp. | reverse complement strand
CTACGTCGGCGAGCTGATCAACTGGCGCGTCCAGAAGCTCGTCACGAAGAAGGGCGCCGCCAACACGCGCCAGCAGTAAACGCGCACACGCCGGTTCGACCAGAGAGGCAGCCTGCCGCAAGGTGGGCTGCCTCTTGCTGTCTGGAGCCGGCTAAATGGCTGAATGGCTGAATGGCTGAATGGCTGAACGGCTGAATTGGTGAGGTGGTGAGGTGGCGCTCGGGGACGGGTGGGAGGGCCCGTCAGCGCAGCCGCGGTGCACTGAGGTTGAACACGCCGATCGTCACGTGATCGTTGCGGCGCACCGAGCCGCGAACCGTCGAGTTCTCCCAGATATACCCCGCCTCGAACGACACCGCCGGGCTGATGCGCCGTACCACTCCGACGTAGAGCCGGTTGCGGTCGTACCCCTTGGGCGGACCGAGCGGTGTGCGGTCGATCGTGAACATCGCCTCGTCGTACGTTGCCACGCTCCAGATGCCGGTCTCGGTGATCGGCCGCTGGAATCGCACGAGCGTACGAACACGATGCGAGTTGTCCTGCCACGGGTCGAGCCACCGCTGCTCGACGCGCAGCCGCACCGTCGAGACCCACCGGTTCTTCACCGGCGGCGTGAGGAGCAGCTGCTCCCAGGCCCGCTGCTCGTGCTGCACGCCGCGCCCCAGCGTCCGCGGCACCCACGCATACCCGCCCCAAATGCTGACGCGCGGATGGACCTGGCGACCGAGCGCCGACCGGACGAGCGTCAGCCCAAGCTCGGAGCCGTCGTGCATCAGGCGCGGCTGCACCTCCACGTGGCTCCGCCACCGCTCATCGAGCTGGCCGATGTTGAGGAACTGGAACCAGAACTGCGCTTCCGACAGGTCCTGCGCCGCCGCTGGCCGCGCGGCCATGGCGAAGACGAAGACGAGGAGGACGAGCGGAAGGAACCTGCGAGGAACCGGTACGCGGAACACTCCGGTTCCGCGCGACACCGTGCGCATGGAGGTCATGTCTGGATGGCTGAAGGGAGCGCTGCGCCGCCCGTCGCGGTGACGAGCGGCGCGGCAGGACGTGTGGGGTACGGCGGTGGGCCCGGCTTCGAGGTCGTCATCCCGACCGGCAGGCCCGGCACTCAGCGGCTGGCTTCCGCTGCCGTGCCGGTGACGAGCGCCAGGTCGCCCGCGACACCGGCGGCGCGCTGCCGACGCTGGCCGGCCGCGGCTGCCGCCGGCGCTCCCGCAGCCTTCGGCACGGCCGTATCGGTGTAGAAGTGACGCACCGACCCGCACATCCACGTCTCGTCGTAGAACTCGACCGAGCCGGTGTTGACGTCGTACATCGCGCCGATGAGGCCAAGCTCCCCCGCTTCGATCATCGAGCGCAGGACGCCGCTCCGCTCGACCACCCCCTCGACACCGCGCACCACCTGGATGCGCGATACCTTGTCCACGAAGTCGTGGTTCGACGAGGTGCGGTTCTCGGTGACGGAGCGCTCGAAGTACACGGACGGCTGGATCAGGTTGAGCAGCGTGGAAAGGTGCCCCATCTGGACCCCGTCGCACGCGCCCTTGATGGCGCCGCAGCTGGTGTGCCCCAGCACGACGATCAGCCTCGAGCCGGCGATGCGGCAGGCGAACTCCATGCTGCCGAGCACCGGTTCGCACAGCGCGTTGCCGGCAATGCGGATGCTGAAGATGTCTCCCAGCCCCTGGTCGAAGATCAGCTCGGCCGAGGTGCGCGAGTCGATGCACGACAGGATCGTGGCGAACGGCCACTGCCCATCGCGCGTCTCGTTCACCTGGCTCAGCAGGTCGCGATTGGCCTTGAGGTTGTTGACGAAGCGATCGTTGCCCTCGCGCAGGTAATGCAGCGCCTTCTCCGGGGTCGTCGTGGCCTGGGTTTCTTTCGTATGGGCGTGCATGGGTCGACTCCTATTATGCGGAGAATTGCGGATCAGTGCGCGCCACCCGCCGAGGCGAGGGCAAGATCGATTCCGTTGATGGTGACGCGGATGTTGCGGTGGCGGGCGTCTTCGACGAAGGTCGCCAGCACTTCCTTGACGTCGTGGTCGATGTATTCGCCCGAGCCGTCGATCACCACCGTCTCCCCATCATCCACATCGTCCAGGGCAGAAACGATGACCGGCTTGGAGACGAAGGTGCCGTCGCGGCGGAAGCGGACCCGGAGCACGCCGTCGGTGCCGCGCTCGGCGACCACGGCGCGGCGCGAGTTCTCGTAGAGCACGAAGGCGGTACCGGCGAGGATGCCGATGATGACACCTTCGAGCAGGTTGAAGGCGATGACGGCGACCACTGTGATCGCAAAGGGCAGGAACTGCGCGTGGCCAAGGCGGAACTGCGTGGCGAACAGCGCAGGCCGGCACAGGTTGAGCCCGACCTGGATCAGGATGGCGGCCAGCGCGGCCAGCGGAATCATGTTGATCAGCGGCCCGGCGAAGAGCACGGCCACCAGCAGCAGGCACCCGTGCAGGAACGCCGACATGCGCTCGACGCCGCCGGCAGCCACGTTCGTGCCGCTGCGCACGATCACCGCGGTGAGCGGCAGGCCGCCGAGCAGTCCGGACAGCGCGTTGGCCGTCCCCTGCGCGAGCAGCTCACGATCGGGCGGGCTGTGCCGCTTGAGCGGGTCGAGCCGATCGACCGCCTGCACCGACAGCAGCGTCTCGATGCTGGCGACGATCGCGATCGTCACGGCCGTCACCCACACCGCGGGGTTGGCGAACCCCGTGAAGTCGGGCCGCGGCAGCGCGGCCCACAGCGCGGCGGGACCACCCAGCGGCACGTTCACGTACGCCGATGCCGCGAGCGCCATTTCTGGCATCGACTGGAACCAGCGCGCCACGAGGCTGCTGACCAGCACGACGACCAGCGCCGGCGACAGGAACTTGTAGCGCGCGAGCGGCGTGGTCTTCCACGTGTAGAGGATGACGAGCGACAGGGCCGCCAGCATGATCGAGCCGACATGCGGGCCGCCGGTCATCTCGAAGAGGCTGCCCTGGATGCCGAGCGCCGCAGGAAGCTGCTTCCAGATGATCGTGATCCCGATAGCGGCCAGCATCCCCTTGATGACGGCCGAGGGCACCAGCGCCGTGAGCCGGCCGAGCCGCAGCGCGCCGAACGCGATCTGCAGCACACCAGCCAGGATGACGGCGGTGAAGAACGGCGCGAGTCCGCCAAGGTGAGTGACCTCGGCGAGCACGATGGAGGTCAGCCCCGCGGCCGGACCCGACACCGAAAGGGGCGAGCGGCTGAGCCACGGCACGATCAGCCCGCCGGCAATGCCGGCGACGAGCCCCGACACCGGCGGCACGCCCGAGGCGACCGCAATGCCGAGGCAGAGCGGCAGCGCAACGAGAAAGACGACGATGCCAGCGATCGTGTCCTCTTTGGGGTGGCTGAACATCGATGGATAGTGATGCATGACTGTCATCGCCTGCGGGCCTGCCGGGCCCGCCCGAACACGCGGCGACGCGGTGCGTCGCGGCGGTGCGCCCTCGGGGCGCGACTATTCCAGAACCTCGGACAGGAACTAGAGAGCGGGCGGCGCGCGTCCCTGGGGCGGACGGCTGGTGCGCCTGGGGGGCACGACGCGCGAAGGCGTCGCCACTGTCCCGACCAGCGCAAACCGAGGGGCGGCGAACGATGGCGCCACGACGGCAAGGTCGGGGAGGTGCGGGTCGGAGTGGTGCTGGAGAGTGGGAGCGACAATGAGCGGGGTGAGGGGCCGGTCGACGGTGTGATCGGCGGCGTCGTGCGAGGCGGCTTCCGTGGAGTCGAGGCGGTGTGTGCCCGCCCGCGTCACGCGAAGCATGCTGCCCCTGACTTTCGGCATCACGGCGAGCCCCAGGATCGCGACGAGGGTGATCCCGAGGGCGAGGAGCGCCGTTCTGTTGGAGCGCCAGCTCATACGTTTAGGCTATCGACCTCGGAGGATATTACGATAGCCGAAGTTTACCGTCAAAAAGAAATAAGCGTCTCCGGACAGAATTGTTGCAACGACCGGCCCGTGAGGGACCGCGGGATGACCGCCAGACCGTCCGACCTCCCCCAAACGAGCCCGCCCAACCCCGGCCAACCCCACTGGCCCGACCTACCCCGACCCGGCCCGCC
>CAYLTD010000067.1:0-5743 GCA_964386715.1 uncultured Bifidobacterium sp. | reverse complement strand
CAGTCCACCACGCTCGACGACCAGTACCTCGAGAAGCTGCCGCTCATCACGCGCAACTACACCGAGATGCCGACCGTGATGCCGGGCGTGAGCTACAACCGCGGGGCACGCACCTCGTACAACCAGTTCAACGTCCGCGGCGGCGACCAGGCCGGCAACAACTACCTGCTCGACGGCGGCAGCCTGAACCGCGGTGTCGGCCGCGCGGGCATCCTCATCGCGCCGAGCGTGATCGAGCGGGTCGAGTTCATCCCCGGGGGCATGTCGGCGGAGTACGGCGGGTACCAGTCCGCGGTCATCAATCTGATCTCGAAGAGCGGCGCGAACCGGCCGGAGCTGTTCCTCTCGGCGATCACGAAGCCCAATGCCTTCATCAGCACCATCGACACGGGCCTGCCCACGCAGGTGCGCGACAAGCCGCTCGGGTATGCCCGCTTCTTCGAGACGGCGGTCGGCGGCCCGATCGTGAAGGACAAGCTCTGGTACTTCGCAGGGTTCCAGTACAACGCCGAGAACCAGGGCACGGTGCTGTCCGCCGATCCGCTGCCGATCCGGAACCGCTTCTATCCAGGCCACCTGAAGCTGACGTATCAGGGAAGCACGGCGAACCGGTGGGAGTACACGGGCGACGTGGGGCCCTTCACCGCGGACCACACGACGCTCAGCACCGAGGTGGCGGCGGAGTCCAACCGGCGGCAGGGCATCAACACCTGGAACCAGACCCTCCGGCAGACGCACCTGTTCAACTCGAACACCGTGCTCGAGTCGGCGTTCCAGGTCTTCTACATGACCTTCAGCAACAGCCGCGTCACCGGTGACGACCCGCTGCCCCCGGGCGCCGTCTTCGTGCGGTACTACGACACGAGCCTGCGCCAGTTCTTCACGCGCGGCCCCTCGCCGGACCGCTTCGGCGTGACCGACGAGACGCGGGCCCGCCTGTCGACGAAGCTGACCCGCACGGCCGGTGCGCACACCATCAAGACGGGCCTCGAGTGGACCGAGGCGTTCGGCACCCAGCCGCGCCAGCGCGAGGTGCCGAACTTCAACGACCTGCGCGCGCAGCCGGGCAGCGGCCCGCTCACGCGGCAGGACCCGTTCTCGGTGGAGGGCTCGCTGCGCGACCGCATCGTGGGCGCCTTTGTGCAGGACAACTGGGCGCTCGGCAGCCGCCTTGCCATCGACGCCGGCGTGCGCGTCGACTCCCAGCAGCGCTCCACGAGCACGGCAGTGGTGTCGCCGCGGGGCGGCGTCACCTGGGACCCGACGGGCAGCGGCCGCCACAAGGTCTTCGCGCAGGCCGGCCGGTACTACGCCAACGTCTTCGACAACGTGTTCGGGTTTGCCGATTCGCGGCCCGCCGTCGACACCACCTACACGGTCCGCAACCCGAACGCGAACCTGGTCGGTGAGGATGTCGTCCGCTCGATCCAGCGCTTCGCGATCGAGGACCTGAACAACCCGTACCTGAATCATTACTCGGTTGGCTACGAGACGCTCATCGTGCCGGACCTCAAGGTGGGCGTCACCGGCGTCGTGCGCCGCGGCTTCAACCAGCCGAGCGGCGACGTCGTCACGCTCAGCGCCGTGGAGGTGCGGCAGGTGCAGCGCACGGCTGGCCGGCTGCGCTACAACGGCGTGGAGTTCACGCTCCAGAAGGCGCAGCGCAACAGGTGGGAGGGGCTCATCTCCTACACGCTCGGCAAGGCGGAAGACGATGCGGCCGGGATCCTCAGCCCGATCCAGCGACGTTTCTCCTTCGGCCCGGCCGACTACGACCAGCGGCGGACGTTTACGGGTACCGGCACCGTCACGTTCCCGGCGAACGTCCGGTTCACCACCCTCGTGCGCCACGCCACCGGGCGACCCTTCTCGATCGTCAACGGCGACCCCACGATCCAGGCCGCCTACGTCGACCGTGCCGGCAACATCACCGGCCGCAACCAGGAACGGCTGCCGAGCAACTGGACGATGGACATGACCGTCGGGCGTGAGTTCAGCCTAGCAACCGGGCGCCTGCGCCTGTTCGGGCAGATCATCAACGCCACCAACCGCGTGAACGTGATCTCGGTGAGCACGCTGCGGGCCACCGCGGGCAATCCGACCAATACCGACATTCCGCGCCAGGTGCAGCTTGGCGTGGAGTTCCGCTATTAGCTGCAGGGCACGAAGGGGAAGGGAAGCGTGATGCGCCGGATTGTCGTTGTTGTCGTCGTCGCGGGCACCAGCTGGCTGGCCGCAGCGTGCGGGTCGTCCAGTTCCACGCCGGAAGGGCCGGCGCCCGAGACGGTGATCGTCAACGCGAAGGTCTATACCGTGGACGCGTCCTTCTCGACGGCGGAGGCGGTCGCGATTACGGGCGGCAGGTTCTCGGCGGTGGGGAAGAACGACGACATCCGCAGGCTGGCGGGTCCGCAGACGAAGGTGATCGACGCGGGCGGCCGCACGATCATCCCGGGGCTGCAGGACAACCACCTGCACAACGCGGGCGGCGGACCTGGCGTCGACCTGTCGCGCGTGCGGTCGATGAACGAACTGCTGGCCGCGGTGGCCGAGCGGGTGAAGACGACCGACCCCGGCGACGTGGTGGTGACCAACGCCGACTGGCACGAGGCGCAGTTGAAGGAACAGCGGCTGCCGTACCGGGCGGACCTCGACACCGTGGCGCCGAACACGGCGGTGGTAGTGGTGCGCGGGGGCCACGAGTACATCCTGAACACGGCCGCGCTGAGGAAGTGGAACATCACCAAGGCCACGCCGCAGCCGGCGGGCGGCCGCATCTCGCGCGACGAGAGGGGCGAGCTGAACGGCGAACTGGTGGATCGCGCCAAGGCGCTGGTCACGCTGCCGCCGGCGGAGGGGCGCATCAACGCCGACTACTTCCTCGCGGAGCACCGGAAGCTGAATGCCGCCGGGCTCACCAGCATCCGGTACCCGGGCGCTCCGGTGCAGCAGTACCGCATCCTTCAGGACCTCGAGAAGCAGGGCAAGCTCACGATTCGCGTCAACCAGCTGATGCGGGCGCAGCAGGCCGTGACGGTCGAGCAGATGCTGCAGGCCATCACGAGCTGGAACGTGACACAGGACGAAGGCAACGAGTGGCTGCGCGTGGGCGGCGTCAAGATGGGCGTCGACGGCGGGTTCGAGGGCGGGTGGATGACCGAGCTGTACGAGAAGCCGTTCGACGAGAACGGCACCTTCTACGGCATCAACACCCTGAAGCAGGAGCCCTACACCGACATCGTCAAGGAGCTGAATCGCCAGGGCTGGCGCGTCTCCACGCACGCCGTCGGCGACGCGGCGATCGACGAGGTGCTGGCAGCGTACGAGGCGGCTGACGCGGAACGCTCGATTGCGGGGCGTCGCTGGACCATCGAGCACGGCTTCATCCCGCGGCAGGACCAGTTTCCGCGCATGAAGAAGCTGGACATCGCCGTCTCGGCGCAGAATCACCTCTACCTGGCAGGACCCAGCCTCGTGAAGATGTGGGGCCTGAAGCGTGCCGCGTGGGTGACCCCGGTTCGTGCGTATCTCGACGCGGGGTTGCCGGTGTCGGGCGGCACCGACTCGTCGGTCGTGCCCTATCCGCCCCTGTGGGTCTTCTACCACTTCGTCACGCGCGACACGATCACCGGAGGCGTGCTCGGCGACGATCAGAAGATCTCGCGCGAGGAGGCGCTGAAGCTCCTGACGATCAACAACGCCTGGCTCACGTTCGAGGAGAAGACCAAGGGCTCGATCGAGGTGGGCAAGTTCGCGGACCTCGTCCTCCTGCCCGAGGACCTGATGACGGTGGAGGCCAAGCGTGTCGAAGGCATGCAGGTGCTGATGACGATGGTGGGCGGGAAGATCGTCTATACGCAGGACGGCTTCACGCCGGGCGCCGCGCCGACGAACTAGGCCGCCGCGCCCGTGCCGGCGACAGCCGCGTCCCTGCTGATCTTCTTCGTGTCCGGAGCCTGCGGGCTCGCGTACGAGGTGATCTGGACGCGGCTGCTCGGCCTGGCGATCGGGCACACCACGGTCGCCCTCACCGCCGTCGTCGCCGCCTACATGGGCGGCCTTGCCATCGGCAGTGCCCGGGCCGGTCGCCTCCTGCGCCGCGGCATACCGCCCGCCGCGTTCTACGCCGGCCTCGAGGTCGGCATCGCCCTTCTCGCCCTCTCGTTTCCGCTGCAGCTGTCTGTCGTCACGTCGCTCTCGGCCCAGAGCGGTCAGTGGCTCGAGCGCGGATCTGTCGCGCTCGGGCTCACCCGTTTCCTGCTCGCCTCGCTCGCGGTGGTGCCGGCCACCGTCCTCATGGGGGCGACGCTGCCCGCCATGCTGGAGGCGGTGCCCCGGCGGGCGGCGAGCCGTCCACCGGCGGGTGCGGACGGCGCGCGCCGGGCAGCAATGCTGTACGGCGTGAATACGGCGGGGGCCGTGGTGGGGGCGGCGCTGGCCGGGTTCGTGGGCATCGAGCGCCTCGGCACGCTGGAGACCACCTGGGTGGCCGCAGGCGGCAACGTGATGGCCGGGGCGCTGGCGTGGGTGGTGCTGCGGCGGGCCACGGCCGAACAGTTCCCCGTGGAGCGCGACTCGCGGCAGGTTATCGCGACGGCGCCGGTCCCTGCCGGCTCCGCCCGCAGGACGTCGCCTGGCGGTGGGCCCTGGCCGGTCCTGCTCGCGTACGGCCTCTCCGGCAGCGCCGCGCTCACGCTGCAGATCGTCTGGACCCGCGCCCTGGTCTTCTATGCCGGCTCGACGACGTATGCGTTCACCAGCATCCTGATCGTGTTCCTCGGCGGGGTGGCGATCGGCAGCGCGCTGATTGCGCCGTGGGTCGAGCGCCTGCGGAGTGCCTCCACTGCCTTCCTGTGGACACAGGCGCTGCTGGCCGTCGCCGCCGCGGCCTCGCTGCGTGTGCTCCGCGCGGCCAGTCCCGCGGTGGACGCGGTCTGGCCGCCGGAGGCGTCGTGGGCCTCGCTCGTGGCCGGCAACTTCGCCAAGGGTGCGGCCGCGATGGCCGGGCCGGCGCTGCTGATGGGCGCACTGTTCCCGATCGCGGTGCGGCTCGCGCGGGAGTGCTCGGACACGACATCGGCAGGGCCCGGCGACGAGGGCGCTCGCCTCGGCCAACTCTACGCGGCCAATACCGTCGGCGCGGTTGTCGGCGCGGCGCTCTCGGGGCTATTGCTGCTGCCGGTCCTCGGCATGCGCGTCACCTTGCTCGGGGCGTGCCTCGTGGCGCTGGTGGCCGCCTGTTCCGCATGGTGGTTCCGCAGCGACCGACGATCGACGTCGTCCCTGGGGCACGGCGGCCTCATCGTCGCCGGCGTCGGGACCCTGTGCGCGGGGCTGGCCCTTGGCGGCGGTCCGCTCCACGTCCCGGCGGGTTCCGAGCAGCTCGTCTTCTACGAAGAGGGGGCCGCCGGCACGGTGAGCGTCCTCACGGAGGTCACCGGCACCCGCACCCTCTACATCGACCGCGTGCCGGTGGCGGGCACCGACTCGCTCATGCTGACCGACCAGAAGTCGCTCGCGCACGTGCCGATGCTGCTGCACGGCGCGGCGCGGCAGGTGCTGACGGTCGGCTTCGGATCGGGCGGAGCCTCGTGGTCGTTCACGCGGTACAAGGCGCTCGAGCGCGTGGACGCGGTGGAAATCGACCCGACCGTGTTCCGCGCGGCGCCGTTCCTGCAGGACAGCAATCACGGCGTCTGGCAGGATCCGCGCTTCCACTTGGTGCTCGAGGACGCACGCAACT
>CAYLTD010000066.1:0-6839 GCA_964386715.1 uncultured Bifidobacterium sp. | reverse complement strand
CGCATGCCCATGGCCATCGCGAACCCCATGGCCATCGGGATGGCCGTCATCGCGACGATGAGCCCGGCGCTGAAGTCGCGGTAGACGATCGACTTCCAGTTGGCGCGGTCGAGGTCCTCGAAGCGGTCATCGAAGACGGTCATGAAGAGACGCAGTCGGTTGAGCATCATCGCGGGCCACCTCGCCTATCGTTCGGGTGCCTGAATGGCCCGGACGTCGGGCTCGGACCTGGTCGCGCCGCGTGATCGGACGGGCAGGGCCGGCCGGCGGCTGGTCGGGCCGGATGGCGGGCTGCACGATGTCGCGCTCTCGGGGTCCGTGGGCACACGCGCAGCCTAGGGCTGTCCGCTCGTGCGGGTACCCCTATCCTTCGGGTCTCTTACGGCCTGTCTGCCGGTGTTGGCTGGCAGTCGCGGTGCGCGCCCGGTCGATAGGGCAACGGCTATCGTTCGGATGTCCGGGCCTGGCGCACCGTGAGGACGACGTTCGCGGCCCTCGGGCGGACACGGAAAGCCGGCACACTACGGGCGATTACCAGGCAGCCCGGCGTCGGCGCGTGTTTCCTCGTGCGAACGGCGGGTTGTTGCGTGGTACGGCCGTTGCTGCCGACCCTGCAGCGTTCCCTTTTTCGGCAGGCATCGTTTGGCAGCACCTCGAGGACGCGGTATTCCGAAGCCTGGCTGCCGCGGCCGCACGACATGGGGAGGTCCATCGTGATTGCGATGCGCACCATCGTGTGCCCGGTCGACTTCTCGGAAGCGACGGGCCGGCAAGTGGAACTGGCGGGTGGCCTGGCGCGCCTGTTCGGTGCGCGCCTCGTGCTGCACCATAACAGCGAGGCGCTGGCGCCTGGCGCGGGCGTGGGCTGGCTCTGGTCGGGAGATCACCCGGAAGTCGGACACCAGCACATCGGCCGCGACCTCGAGATGCTGGCGGACGCGCACGCCGCGGGCCTCGACGTGGAACTGCGGGTCACGGAGGGGCCGCCGTCGATGGCCGTCCTGGCGGTCTGCGAGGCGGCGCACGCGGACCTCGTCGTGATCTGCACACATCACGAGGCGAGCGACGAACACACGTCGGTCACCGAGCAGGTCGTGGCGCGCGCGCACCGGCCGGTGCTGGCGCTGCACGCGGCCGGGCAGGAACCAGCGGCGCTGCGCCTCGAACTGCCGTCGGGCGCTCCCCTCCAGGTGGCGTTGGTGCCGACGGACCTGACGCCGGAGTCACGACCGGCGGTGGCGTTCGCGTTCGAACTCGCCCGCGCGCTGCCGCTGCGGCTTCACCTGCTGCACTACCTGAATCATGGCGGGTTCCGTGATGCCGCCGACGCCACGCGGGCGCTGCGCGAGCTCGTGCCCGAGGACCTGCTGCCGCGGACGCGCCTCGATGTGCAGGCCGACGATCCGATCCGCGGCATCGTGCAGACCGCCGCGGGCCTGGGCGCCGCCTGTATCGTGATGGGCCAGCACGCACGGTCGCCGCTGCGCCGCTGGTTCAGCCGCGACACGTCGCGGGCCGTGCTCCACGACGCGTCGTGCCCGGTGTGGTACGTGCCGTCCGTCAAGGCGGCCTAGCCGGCGGCGGACGGGCCCGCACGTCGAGCCCGCGGGTCCCTCGTGACGGGCCCACCCGTCTGCCCGGGGCCAGTGCCCGGGAGACGCGCGTGCCGGTGTCCGGCGTGATCCGCCCGCGCGAAGGCGCCTCGGTCAGGGGCGCGGGTTCTTCGGGTCGAACGGCTTCACGGCGCCGCAGTCGGCCTTCAGCCACTTATAGCTGGCCGACGACTTCACCGTCTGCCTGTTCCCGCCCATCGTCATCACAGCCGTGGACTGCATCGTCATCGCCTCGGGGCTGACGATGTCCATGCGCGTCTCGCCTTCCATGACCATCGGACTGGTGCAGGCCATCTTCGTCACGATGAGGCGCGCTGTCGCCTGCACGACGTCCATCTTGCAGTCCATGCCCGGCGGCATCGCGAACTGCGACACCCCTCCGTTCAGCACCTCGCTCGTGTAACACACCTGCGTCACCATCTTCGGCTCGGCCATCGACACTTCCCAGAGGCCCGGTTTGACGGCCAGCTTCTGCGCGAGGGCCGGTACCGCCGGTGCAGCGGCGACGATGACGAGAGCGGCAGTGGTGCGCAGGACTGTGCGAAACACTGCGCGAAGGACGGTCGGGGACATACGAGGCTCCTTGTGCAGCGAGCATAACCCAGCCGCGGAGCGACCCGGCATGGGGCAGCGGGTGCCGCGCGCCTCAGCGCAGCAGGGCGGCCACCGCCGCCAAGTCGAAGGTCTCGCGGGCGCGGCGCAGCCACTGGGTCCGAGGTGAGGTCAGGTCCTTCGGATTGGACTTCGACCAGAAGTTCACCATGATGAGTTGCGGCCTGAACGGATCGCGCAGGTCCGGGAACGACGGGTCGGGCTTGAACGCCATTGCGTGCGCCGGGTCGCCGGGCCGGAGGTTGGTGAGGTCGTACGCCGCCAGCGCGTCGCGGATGAGGAACGACGCCCGCTCGGCGTGGGCCTGCTGGACGGCGCGGGCCTTCGCCACGAGCGGCCGCGCCCGCTCGCGGAGCTGCGCGGCTGCGGCCGGGTCCTTCTCGGCGCGCGCCTGCCGTTCGAGATCGCGCGACTCGCGCCCGAGTGCATCCACCTGCTGCTGATCCTCCGGGGAGAGCCGCCGATACGCGGCCACCTGGGCATCCAGCCGCTTCCGGCCCTCCTTGTCCGGGTCCATCCAGACGGCGGGCGCGGCAAGCTGGGCCGCGGTGAAGGTGGCCCGGTAGTCGCGGACCGCCTGCAGCTGCCGCTGCAGGTGCGCGTGGGTGAGCGGCTCGGCGGCCTGTGCCTTGCGCGTCTGCTCGCCGACCTCGCGCATCGTCGCCAGGAACTTCTCGGCACCGGCCGGGTCGGTGCGCTTCAGCAGCTCGTAGGTCTTCATCTGCGCCGCCTCGTCGAGCGGCGTCCGGCCCGCCTTCACCGCGTTCCAGTCGTCGAGGGCGCGCTTGCGTTTCTGCTCCTCGCGGTCGATCCGGTCGCCGAGTGTCTGCGGGATCCAGGGCAGCCGGCGGTCCCTGGTCATCACGATCCAGCCGTTGTAGATCGGGTAGCCGGCGAACTCGCCTTCGTAGGTGGGAACTTCGGTGCCCTGCAGGAACTGCTCCTGCACGTTGTAGTTCACGAAGACGTAGACCTGCCCGACGGATGCGGCCACGCGCTCGGCCTGCGGAATCACGTCGCAGCGGTCCTTCGTCCAGATCCGGATGTCCGCGGTGGTCTGCACGGGCGGGTAGGCCCGCACGAAGATCCGGGCGCCGCCGTCCTCGCTCGGACCGGCCGCGATGGTGGTGCGCATGCGGACCGGCTCGGGCGGCGCCTGATAGGCCGCATTCCTCCGGATGATGTCCTCCAGGGTGAGGAGCGTCTGGCGGATCGGGGTGAAGCGCGGCGTGGACACGGAGTCCTCGGCTTCACGCGGCGCCCAGCAGTCCACCTGGGCCTCTGCGGATGCGGGGACGGCCACCAGGGCGCAGGCGAGCACAAGGGCAGCGACGAAGCGGTGCGGCATCATCGGGATAACGCGACGTCGGCCGGGGATCCCCGCACCGCTGCGGCGCCGAGGCAGCTTGTCGGTAGCCGAACCTGTCACTACCACCCCATCCACGCGGCGGCCGGCGGTTGGCCCCGTCTCAGGGACGAACCCGTGAGGTGGCCACTGGCCGGATCTCCTGCAGGTTCTGGCGGATGTAGTCCAGCAGATGGCGGCGCCGCTCCGGGCCGCGGCCCCCCACATTGTCGGCATTCCGGCTGTTACCGAACGCGTCAGGGTCGGTGAGGGCCGCGCGGTCCAGGATGCCGCGCCAGTGGCGGCGTACCGCTTCGTTCGTGATGCCAAGGCGGCGCGCGATCTGGTCGTCGCGCAACTGCCAGAGTGCGAGCCAGGCCACACGCCGCTGCGCACTGGTCAAGTGCAGGCGTGCCGGGCGTCGATGGAACAGGAAGCTGACCGTATGACTCGGCCAGGGCGAGGATACGTCTCCGCGCCGGACGCCCATCAGCGCGACAGGGTTGCCCGCGTCAACGCTGTATCGCCGCTTGACAAGGTGACCGCCCTGCAGGAGGAACGCGTAATCCTCCGCAGACGCTTCCTGCCAGACGCTCTCGAGGTGGTAGCCCTCGAGGGACATGCGGAAGGCGGCGTGTCCCAGTCCGAGCAGTTCGATCGTCAGCGGGAGGTCGGGGTCGTAGGAGCGCTGGCGGTAGGCGAGCACCACGGCGTGCAGGTCGGCGCGGCTCTGTGCGCCGGCGATGCCGGCTTCATCGAGCAGGACCCTTTCGCCGGCGGCCTCGCGTTCGACCAGGGCGGCGACGAATCCTCTCGCGTTCCCCTCGATGTCCCGCTCGACAGTCTCGCCGCGGACGAACGCTGCGAGTCCGAAGCCGTCGGGCGCGTGCGACAGGGCGCGCTCGATCACGGCGCCGGTCGCACGCCGCTCGGTGACAACGCGCGTCAGGACCTCGCTTGCACGCGACGGCGCGACGCCGCTCAGCGGCCATCGGCCAAGACAAGGGGCAACGTCGGCGGGGTCGAAGAGCCGGAAGTGCATCGTGGAACGTCGGCCTGGGCGCCAACCTTACCACGACACCTTGTCCGCCCTCGTCGCCCTGCGTCGCCACGAGCGGGCAGCCGCCGCGAACATGACCTGACACCGCGTCGTCAACGGAACCCGAAGACCGGCGGGAACAGCACGACGACCAGCGCCGCCCACGCGGAATAGACGGGCAGGTAGGACATCTGCCACTGCTCGAGCCTGGTGAACGGACCGCGCCGGCGGATGAAGCCCGCATACAACCACGCCGTCCACGCGAGGTTGACGAGCAGGATCACGTTCTCGCCGAGCGCGGCGACGCGGTTCGGCGTGAAGCCGAACTCCGAGATGCGCGCGGCGATGGCCGCCAGGGCCACGCCGTCGACCGCCAGCGCCGCGACGATCAACAGCAGCTGCAGACGATCGAAGAGATCCGGAGGCGCGAGCGGATCGCGCGCCGACGCGGCGTAGAGCACCAGGCCGACGACCAGCGCCAGCAGCAGGTCGAAGCTGATGAGCACCTCGCGCTCGATGTTGATGGGGCTGCCGGTCCACGCCATGGTGACGAGGAACACCAGCAGCAGCACCGTGAACAGTGGCGTGAACAGCCGCGTGAGCACCGGCGCCATGTTCTCGATCACGCTCTGCTTGGCCTCGACGAGCCACGCGGCCACCATGACCGCACCCGCCATGCCGCAGGGCACCTGCCAGTTCTCGACCCACCACTCGGCGTTCTTGCCGATGGCCTCGAACATCATCACCGTGAACCCGGTGAACACCCCGCCGCCCAGCGCGATGAGCACGTAGTAAATCGCGAGTTCGCCGGAGAACCGCACGAAGTCCATCCGGGCCGCGCTGCCGGACCAGCGCGTGCCTACGTAGGCGACCCCGACGACCAGCCAGAGCGCAATCGGCAGGTGGAGGACGGCGAGCACCTGCGTGTGCGCGTTCTTCGTGAACGGGTAGATGTTCGCGAATACCGCCGCTACGACGAACGGCAGGGCCAGCCAGGGGGCGCGCGCCGCGGGGATGACACGCTTCCAGACGAAGTACAGCGTGAGCAGGGGCAGCACGAACATGCTCGCGTTGCGGAAGTAGAAGAGTTCGTTGTTCTGGAACGTCACGCCGAACGCGGCGGGGGCCTTGAGGGCCAGCGCCGCAGCCACGGCAAGGCCGAGCACCAGCCCGAATTCGCGCCGCTCGGAGGTGGTGGCGCTTTCGTCGGCACCGGCGGAGACGACGAGCTGCTTCCAGAGTCGATCGGAGTGCTCGCGGGCGAACTCGCGGGAGAGCGCGTCGAGGCTGCCCATCCGCTTCACCGCCACGAGAAACGCCTCATCGTCGTTCAACCCGGCCTCGGTCAGCGAGCCGAGCTCGTCGCGCAGGTGCCCTTCGAGTTCCTCGACGTCAGCGGCGCGAATCGCCTGGCGGCGGCGCACGTAGGTGCGCCACTCCGCGATCTGCTGCTCGAGCGAGAGCGCGGCGGCGGTGCTCATGCGGTGCAGGCCTTCATCCAGATGCCCCGGAGGGCGGTGTCCACGAGGTGCCACTGCTCGCGCTGCGCGGCGAGCTGCTTCTGGCCGTCGGCGGTGATGCGGTAGTACTTCCGCTTGCGTCCGGAGTCGGCGGCGGCCCACGTTGCTTGGACGTAGCCCTGGCGTTCGAGGCGGTGGAGGACGGGGTAGAGCATGCCGTCGGTCCACCGCAGCTCACCGCCGGAGAGGTCCGCGACGCGCTTGATGATCGCGTAGCCGTAGCTCTCGCCTTCGGCGAGGATGGCGAGGACGAGCGGGGTGGCGGAGGCGGCCACGAGGTCCTTGCTCAGTTCCATACGTAGAGACGTTATACATCGGAGTGCTATGCATAGCAAGGGCGGCGGGAAGGTCGGGAGGGTCGGGAAGGTCGGGAGGGTCGGGAGGGTCGGGAGGGCCGGGAGGGCCGGAAGGTCGGGGTGGTCAGGCGGGGCAGGGCGGGTTGGGCGGGCGGGGGTCTGGTGGGTCAGGTCGGGCGGGCAGGGCAGGTGGGGCAGGTGGGGGCAGGACGGAGGCATCGCGCCGCCCCCGGCCGGTGAACGCGTGCCGGGCGGCGGGGCGCGGCCGAACACGTTGCGACGCGGGCCGTCACGATGCCCGAAGAACCGCCCGGAGGCGCCGGGATCCCCGTGGGGTGACGTAGTGGGGCCCCGCGGTGCCACCGACGTGCCGCCGGAGGTGCGGTTGTTCCGGCCGGCGTCGCGGTGGTCGGC
>CAYLTD010000065.1:0-6926 GCA_964386715.1 uncultured Bifidobacterium sp. | reverse complement strand
ACCTGTTCCAGCAGGCCGAAGCCAAGGCGCCCTGCATCGTCTTCATCGACGAGCTCGATGCGCTCGGCAAGGCGCGCGTACAGAGTCCGGTCGGCAGTCACGAAGAACGCGAGCAGACGCTCAATCAGCTGCTGGCGGAGATGGACGGCTTCGACTCGCGCAAGGGCGTGATCATCATGGGCGCCACCAACCGGCCCGAGGTCCTCGACCCGGCACTGCTCCGCCCGGGCCGCTTCGACCGGCAGGTGCTGGTGGACAAGCCCGACGTGAAGGGGCGCGAGGACATCCTCCGCATCCACGTGAAGGGCGTGAAGATGTCGTCCGACGTCGACATCCGCGTCGTCGCTGCGCGCACCGCCGGATTCGCTGGCGCCGATCTGGCGAATCTGGTGAACGAGGCCGCGTTGCTGGCCGCGCGGAGCGACAAGACCGAGGTCGGCCCCCAGGATTTCGAGGCGGCCATCGAACGGCTGGTCGCCGGGCTCGAACGCAAGCGCGTGATGAGCGAGAAGGATCGGGAGACGATCGCGTACCACGAAACCGGACACGCCGTGGTGGCATCGGTGCTCGAAGGCCAGTACCCGGTCCACAAGATATCGATCGTGGGGCGCGGCTTTGGCGTGCTGGGCTACACGCTGCACCTCCCGACCGAGGAGCGCTACCTCTCCACCCGTCGGCAGCTGATGGGCGAACTCGCCGTCCTGCTCGGTGGCCGCACCGCCGAGGAGATTGCGTTCGGCGAGATCACGACCGGCGCGCAGAACGACCTGCAGCGCGCCACCGACATCGCGCGCGCCATGGTGTGCGAGTTCGGGATGAGCGACGCGCTCGGCCTGATCAACTACGACGGCAACAAGCGCGCGAAGTTCCTCGACGTGCCGATGCCGCAGGAGCGAGGGCTGTACTCCGAGGAGACCGCGCTGAAGATCGACGGGGAGATCAAGCGCATCATCTCGGAGGCGCACGATACCGCGCACCGGATCCTTACCGAACGCCGCGGCCAGGTGGACACGATCGCAAAGCGCCTGCTCAGCGTGGAGGTGATGGAAGGGGACGATCTCCGCCAGATTCTCGGCCTGCCTGCCCTGCCCAGACCGGAGGAGCGGGTCTCCGCCGAGGGCCGACCCGAACTGCGCAACTGATCCGCACGTGCCGGTCGGCCGCTACCCCTGGGCCGCCGGCGTCCCCGCGTTCCCACCAAGCCGCGGAAACAGAAACGGCACCATTCTATCGCCAGGTACCGCCGCGGGCGAGAGGAACCCCGCGGGCCCGTTGTACAGTGTCGCGTCAGACGTGCCACGCTACCGCTTCGGCGAGTTCATCCTGTCGCCCCGCCGCCGCGTCCTGCTCCGTCAGGGCCGGGAGCTGCCGCTCATCCCGCGCTACTTCGATCTACTGGTGTACCTGGTGGCGCGGCGCAGCCAGGCTGTGCATCGACGCGACATCTTCGATGCGGTGTGGGCCGACGTGGCGGTCTCCGACAGTGCGTTGAGCCAGGCGGTCCGTACCCTCCGCCGCTCGCTCGGCGACGACTCACGCGAGCCGCGGTTCATTCGCACCGTGTCGCGCCACGGCTACCAGTTCGTATTCGCCGCCGTTGTCGAGGAAGACGACGAGGGTCCGTGGCCCTCGGAGGAGGACGCTCCGGACGTCGTTGAGGCTGGCGTCGAACCGCCGGTGACAGCGGAACACGACCCCTTCGAGCCCCTGATGCACCGGTTGCTGGCGCCGACCGCGACACAGGCCGACGAAGAGGACCGGCGCGATGCGGCGGAGCAGCTGCACGCGCTGGGGACGGGAGATGCCTTGCGGCGGCTCGGCACCGGCCCGCGCGCCGCATTCGCGCGCGCCATGCTGCGCGATGCCCGGTGGGATGTTCCCGGTGCCGGCACCGTGCCGGTCCTCGGCGCGCCCGAGGCCGCCACCGTCGCCTGGCACCTGGTGCAGCTTCGCTTCCGGCGTGCGTTCCGCATCGCCGCGGCCCGGTGGGCGGCGGCATCCCTCGGCGCAGGGCTCGCCGGCGCGATCGCCGGTGCCGCCGGCGGCGTCCTCCTGCTGCTCTCCCCGGGCAGCGCCGCGCCGCCGGGCGTGATACCAGTGCTCGCCGCGATTGGAGCCGGGTGCGGCGCGGGCGCCGGTGCGGGCGTCGGCGCCGGCCTTTCTGCGGCCGAGTCGGTTGCCCGGTCGGCCCGGGCGGCGGCGGTTGCTGCAGGAGGCGCCGCGGGTGGCGGCCTCGTCGGCTGGCTCATCCAGCTCCTCGCGCGTGCCAGCCTGGACGTGCTTGCGGGCGTGACGCCCCACATCGGCGGCGCGTTCGAGGGCCTCTCCATCGGGGCGGCAGCCGGCCTCGCATACGGTGCGACGACGAGCGGAGCCGCCGGGTTGGCGACGCCGAGAGGACGCGCACGCACGCGGATCGTCGCGCTCACGGCAGCCGCCTGTGCCTTGGCGGCCCTGCTGCTGACCCTGACCGGCCACGCGCTCGTCGGCGGCACGGTGAACCTGATCTCCCAGGCCTCGGCCGGTACCGAGGGGGTGCTGACTCCGCTGGGCCGCCTGCTCGGGGAACCCGACTTCGGGCCGGTCACCGCTACCCTGCTGGGCATGGGGGAAGGCGCGGCGTTCGGTGTCGGTCTCACGATCGGGCTCACGCGCCGCCCGTAACGGCTCCTGGATGGCGGTTTTCCGGACGATCTCACCGAGATCTCACCATCCGCTCACGCGCCCCTGAATACTTGTCGGCGGCGCCTCGACGATCCTCAGCCGCGGAGGAACCGTCATGAACGCAGTCACGATCGCACCGCCCAGCCTGCACACGACCCTGCAGGTGACCACCCGGCCAGGCACCAGCTTCACCGACATCACGGACCGTCTGCAGCACCTTGCCGGCGAGTCGCTGGCGCCGCTTGGCATCCTCACCGTGCAGACCACACACACCACGACCGCCATCGTGGTGAACGAACACGAACCGCTGCTGCTGGCCGACTTCGAGGCCGCGCTCGAACGTTTTGCTCCCCGGCTGGGTTCCTACGAGCACGACGACCTGACGCGTCGCTGCAACGTGCCGCCCGACGAACCGGCGAACGGGCACGCCCACTGCCGGGCCCTGGTCCTGCCGACATCGGCCACGCTGGCGGTCGTCGGGGGCCGGCTGGTGCTCGGCCGCTGGCAACGGGTGCTGCTCGTCGACCTGGACGGCCCGCGACGGCGCGACGTCTCTGTGGTGTTGCTTGGGGCGCGCGCGTGAGCGGCGCCGCCGCCTCAGCGGGCAGCGGGCGGGCGCCAGAACGCGAGTGCGATCACCAGCGTCGCCACCTGGACCGCCATCACGAGCAACACGCACGCGACCCAGCCGCCGGCGGTCCAGAAAGCGGCCGGCAACGCGCCGCCAAGGCTGCCGCCCAGGTAGTACGCGGAGGAGTACAGGCCGACGGCCAGGCCGCGGTCGACCATCGTCACCGCCCCGATGTAGCTGCTCGCCGTCGCCTGCGCGATGAACACGCCCGCGCCCACGAGCGCGAGGCCGATGACGATCAGGGGCAGGGGGTGCGTCAGCGTCAGGGCCGCGCCCGACAGGCCCGTCGCCATTCCGATGGCCAGGCCCGCCCTGTGTCCATAAGCATCGACGAAACGCCCGGCGATCGGCGTGACGGCTGCGCCGAAGAGGTACACGACGAACAGCCAGCCGAGTGCCGCCGTGGACAGCGCATACGGTGCCGCCTCGAGGTGGAACGTGACGTAGGTGAAGACCGCCACCTGCGAGAACAGCACGCAGAACCCGACGACGTTCGTTGCCGCGAGGCGCCTGTTCGTGAGCAGTTGCCGAACCGGATGCGCCGTGCCGCGCTCGCGGCGAGGCGACCTCGTACTGCCGCGTTCCGCCGGGAGCCATCGCGCGATGGCGGCAGCCAGCGCCACGTTCACGATGGCCAGGGCCACGAACGCGAGATGCCAGTCGAGATCGGCAGCTACCAGTCCGGTGAGTGCCCGTCCGCAGAACCCCCCGACAACGGTCCCGCTGACGTAGGCGCCCGTCGCGCGGCCGGCGAACGCGGCCGGATACTCCTCGTGGATGTACGCAATCGTGATTGCGAAGATGCCGGGCGTCAGCAGCCCCTGCAGGAAACGCCACGCAATGAACTGGGTGAGCGATCCTGACGTGGCGGCCAACGCCGTCACCACTGCCATTGCGGATGCCGCCCCGACGATGACCCGCTTCCGGCCCACACGATCGGCGTATCGACCGGCGATCGGCGCCGCGAGCGCTACCGCCAGGGTCGGCGCTGTCACCGTGAGGCTCACTGCGAAGTGGCTGGCACCAAAGACCCGCATGAGGAGCGGGAGCATCGGCTGGGTCGCGTAGAGATTGGTGAACGCAGCGAACCCGGCGAGGATCACGGGCCAGACCGGCGGGGCGACCATTCGGCTATATTGTGGCGCATGAAACTGCTGCCTGCCGCGTCCATCGCCGTCCTCGTGGCGGCCGCTGCCACCACGCTCCCCGCGCAGCAGCCGTCGCCGGTGCGCGCCTACACCGGCGCGCGGCTGTTCGACGGCACCGATCGGGCGCCTGTGGACAACGCCACGATCGTGGTCCGGAACGGGCGCATCGTGGCGGCCGGGCCATCCGCCGCGGTCACCGTGCCCGCCGGCGCGGACCGGGTGTCGCTCGCCGGCAAGACCGTGATTCCCGGGTTGATCAACGCCCACGGCCACGTCAACAACACGGCGCGTGACCTCGGCGTCTACGCGGCGTATGGCGTCACCACCGTCTACAGCCTCGGCGACGAGAAGCCCGACGCCTTTTCCGCGCGCGACAGTCAGGACGCCGCGTCGATCGACCGTGCGCGCGTGTTCGTGGCCGGCCCCGTGCTCAACCCCAAGACGCCCGACGAGGCCCGCGCGCAGGTCGCCGCCAACGTGGCCATGAAGGCGAACATCATCAAGATCCGCGTGGACGACAACCTCGGCACCACGCCGAAGATGGCGCCGGATATCTACCGTGCGGTGATCGACGAATCGCACAAACGCGGCATGCGGACGGCGGTCCACCTGTTCTACCTGGCGGACGCCAAGGCGGTGCTCGACGCCGGCGCCGACCTGATCGCCCACAGCGTCCGCGACCTCGACGTGGACGCGGCCCTGATCGCGCAGATGAAATCGCGCAACGTGTGCCTGATCCCGACCCTGATGCGGGAGGTGTCCACGTTCGCGTACGACACCACCCCCGCGTTCTTCTCGGACCCGTTGTTCCTGAGGCACGCGGACCCGCAGTGGGTGGCCGGCATCAAGGACCCGTCGGCCCAGGCGCGCGTCAAGACCAGCACGAGCGCGGCCCGGTACCGCGCCGGCCTCGACGTGGCGAAGCGCAACATGAAGAAGCTGTTCGACTCCGGTGTGCGGATCGCCATGGGCACGGACACGGGCCCCGTGGGACGGTTCCAGGGCTACTTCGAACTCATGGAGATCGACATGATGGTCGAGGCCGGGATGACGCCTCGCCAGGCGCTGCTCGCCTCCACCAGCGTCGCCGCCGCCTGCCAGCAGATCGATCGGGACCTGGGTACGCTGCAGCCGAACAAGTGGGCCGACTTCGTCGTCCTGAACGCGGACCCGCTGGCGGACATCAGGAACATCCGCCAGATCGACAGCGTGTACGTGGCCGGCAACGCCGTGAAGCGGTGACCGCGTGAACTCGTGGCACTGGTGAGAGCGTGAGGCCACCTCGACGACCCACCAGTGCGTGCCGGCCGCGGGGCCGGACGGGCGTCATCCCATCTTCTGCATCGACGCCAGGAAGTCCGCGTTCGACCGCGTCTTCCCCATCTTGTCGAGCAGCAGTTCCATCGCCTCGACCTGCGAGAGCGGGTTCAGCACCTTCCGCAGCACCCAGATCCGGTTGAGATCCTCACGCGGCAGCAGCAGTTCTTCCTTGCGCGTGCCGCTCTTCTGGATGTCGATGGCCGGGAACACGCGCTTGTCCACGAGCTTGCGATCCAGGTGGATCTCCATGTTGCCCGTGCCCTTGAACTCCTCGAAGATGACGTCGTCCATGCGCGAACCGGTGTCCACCAGCGCGGTGGCCATGATCGTGAGCGACCCGCCTTCCTCGATGTTGCGCGCCGCGCCGAAGAACCGCTTGGGCTTCTGGAGGGCGTTGCTGTCGAGCCCGCCGGAGAGCACCTTGCCCGAGGGCGGGATCACCGTGTTGTAGGCGCGCGCGAGTCGCGTGATCGAATCGAGGAGGATGACGACGTCCTTCTTGTGCTCGACGAGGCGCTTGGCCTTCTCGATGACCATCTCGGCGACCTGCACGTGGCGCTGGGCGGGCTCGTCGAACGTGGACGAGATCACCTCGCCGTCGACGGACCGCTGCATGTCGGTGACTTCCTCGGGGCGCTCGTCGATGAGCAGCACGATCAGGTACACCTCGGGGTGGTTCGCGGTGATCGACTGCGCGATGCTCTGCAGCAGCATCGTCTTGCCCGTTCGCGGCGGCGCGACGATGAGGCCGCGCTGCCCCTTGCCGATGGGCGTCATGAGATCCATGACGCGGCCAGCCAGGTTGTCGCCGGCCGTCTCGAGCTTCAGACGCTCCTGCGGATAGAGGGGCGTCAGGTTCTCGAAGAACAGCTTCTCGCGCGCCTGATCGGGCGCCTCGAAGTTGACCGCCTCGACCTTGATGAGCGCGAAGTAGCGTTCACCCTCCTTCGGCGTCCGGATCTGGCCGGAAATGGTGTCGCCCGTCTGCAGGTCGAAGCGGCGGATCTGCGACGGCGACACGTAGATGTCGTCGGGGCCGGGCAGGTAGTTGTAGTCGGGCGCCCGGAGGAATCCGAACCCGTCCGGCAGCACCTCGAGCACACCCTCCGAGAAGATGAACCCGCTCTGCTCGGTCTGCGCCTTGAGGATCTGGAAGATCAGGT
>CAYLTD010000064.1:0-11186 GCA_964386715.1 uncultured Bifidobacterium sp. | reverse complement strand
GAGAAGATGAACCCGCTCTGCTCGGTCTGCGCCTTGAGGATCTGGAAGATCAGGTCCTGCTTGCGCATCCCCGTCGCGCCGACCACGTTCTTGTCCTTGGCAATCTGGGTGAGCTTCTGGATGCTCAGGTCCTTGAGGTCGGTGATCTTGAGCGTGTCGCCCCCCTTCGGCTGGGACGCCGACTGCTGGGTCGTGGCCCGTTGTCCTTCACCCGCGGCTGATTCGGGCGCGGGGGCGGAGGAGGCGGCAGGCTCCTGGGCGGCGGCCTCGGGCTCCGAGGATGACGAACCGGAGGGGGACGAACCGGAGGGGGACGAACCGGACGGGGCACGCCCGGACGGGCGCTTCTGGTGAGTTGGCATGTCGTTCAGTGGTCGGATGATGGTTGACTACAGTGCGTAGGGATTTTCACCGAGTGCGACGATACTGCAGGCGATGACGGGTGTGATCGACAGGCGGCGTGCCTTCGCCACCAGCGCGTCGCTCTCCGCCCCGGGGTTGAGCCACACTTCGGGAATCTGCCGGCGAGCGACCTCCTCGATCACCAGTTCTCCCACCGCAGGCGGCACGTAGAAGGACGCAAGGTCGATGCGCCCGGGGACATCGAGAACGGACGGGAACGCCGGGATACCCTCGACCTCCCGCTCGTTCGGGTTGATCGGCACGACCGTGTAGCCGGCCCGGAGATACGCGCGCACGGCGCGGTTGCCGAACTTCTGCCGATTGTTCGACGCGCCGATCACGGCCACGACTGTCGACATGCCAGTATAGGACTCCTTCAGGCCGCGCCGAATCGGACCGGCACCGGCTGCTCTCTGGCGACGGTCTACACGACCGCGCCTGCACGGCTGGCCACGAAGTCCAGCAACCGGCGGCTGCCCTCCTCGAGAGTCGCCATCGAGGTCGCGTAGGACAGCCGGATGAACCCCGGCGCGTCGAACGCCTCGCCGGGCGTGACGGCAACGCGGGCCTCGTCGAGCAGTGCCTCCGCAAGCGCCGTTGCATGCGGAAAGCCACCCTGCGCCAGGACGTCCCTGACGTCAAGGAACAGGTAGAACGCACCAGCCGGCTTGAGGCAGCGGATGCGCGGGTCGACGGTGAGCCAGGCGTGCAGCCGGTCGCGCCGCGTCCGGTATTCGGCGAGCATCGCGGCCACGGGTGCCTGCGACCCGGTCAGCGCGGCTGCCACCGCCCGCTGCGTGATCGACGAGACGTTGGAGGTGGCGTGGCTCTGCAGTGCATGCTGCGCGGCAATCACCGATGCCGGCCCGAGCGACCACCCGCAGCGCCAGCCTGTCATCGCGTAGCCCTTCGAGGCTGAACCACAGATCACCGCCAGGTCCCGGCAGTGCCGCGCGACGACGGCGGGCAGGTTGTGCGGCACGTCCTCGTAGATCAGCTGTTCGTAGCAGAGGTCGAGCACGATCCAGATGCCGCGGCGTGCAGTCTCCACCGCCAGGCGCGACAACTCCCCTTCGGTCATGAGCGCGCCGGTAGGGTTGCAGGGCGAATTCAGGATGACCCCGCGCGTACGCGGCGTGAACGCCGCGACGATGGGATCGGCCCTGAGGGCGAACCCGTCCTCGGGCACGGTGGGCACCACGATCGGTGTCGCGTCCGCCAGGCGCACCTGCTCGGTCAGCGTCGGCCAGTACGGCCCCGGCACGATCACCTCGTCCCCGGGCCCGAAGAGCACGAGTGCGGTGTTGTAGAGCGCCTGCTTCCCGCCCGCGCAGGCGATGACCTCGCGTTCGGTGTACTCGACGCCGTATGCATCCCGATAGCGCGCGCAGATGGCGCGCTTCAGGTCCGCGGTGCCGCCGACCGGGGTGTAGCGGGTGAACCCCTCGTCGATCGCCGCGTGGGCCGCCGCGGCCACGGCGGCAGGCGTCGCGAAGTCCGGCTCACCGGCGCCGAAATCCAGCACCTCCACCCCCTCGCGGCGCAGCCGATCGACGGTGGCGGTCACCTTCATGGTCGGCGACGTGGCGATACGGCCCGCGCGGTCCGCCAGGCGAGGGGTCACGGCGTCGTCCGCGGCGCGCGGGCGCGTTCCGCCAGCTTTGCGCGCAGCCGCTCCTCCACCATGTCGGGGACCAGGCCGTGCACGCGGCCGCCCAGGCGGAAGACCTCCTTGATCAGCCGCGAGCTGGTGTAGGTGTAGCGCTCGGCCGGCATCATGAAGATGGTCTCGATGCCGCCATTCAGGCGCTGGTTCATCAGGGCCATCTGGAACTCGAACTCGAAGTCGGACACCGCCCGCAGTCCCCGTACGATCACCTGGGCCTGGCGACGCTCCACGTAGTCGACCAGCAGCCCGTCGAAGGTGTCCACCTCGACGTTCGGCATGTCCCTGAACACCAGGCGCGCGATCTCGACCCGCTCCTCCTTGGTGAACAGTGGCGACTTCTCCGCGTTGATCAGCACGGCGACGATGATCCGGTCGAAGAGCCGGGCGCCCCGCGTGATGATGTCGACATGCCCGTTGGTGAGCGGGTCGAACGAGCCTGGATAGACCGCTAGGGTAGGCATGCGTAAAACGCCAGGGCACTGTCGCCTGACACGAGGTCGCGCGTGAGCGTCAGCCGCCCCACCGCGGCCGGGACCGGCTGCCGCTTCGCGTGTTCGAAGACCACGAGACCGTCGGGCGCCACGAGCGCGTCGACACCGGTGAGAGCCTCTGCAGCCGGGCAGCCGTACGGCGGGTCGAGGAGAACGAGATCGAACGGCACGAATGCAGGGCCGCGCCGCAACTGCTCCACGGCCCGCCCGGCAGACGCGCGGATGATAGCATACCCGCCCGTAATCCCGCAGCGATCCAGGTTGGCCGCGATCAGCGCCTGCGCGCGTCGATCCTGCTCGACGAAGGTGACGTCGGCCGCGCCTCGGCTCATCGCCTCGATGCCGATCGCGCCGGTGCCGGCATAGACGTCGAGGACCCGTGCGCCAGCCACCCGCGAGCCCAGCACGTTGAACAGCGTCTCCCGGAGGCGGTCGGAGGTCGGACGCAGACCCTCCCACGTCGGTGCCTTCAGCACGCGGCCCTTCAGCGCGCCCGCGATTACGCGCACGCGGCACGTCCTTCACACGCGCGCCGCACGTCAGCCGACCTCCATCAGCCTGAACCGCGCCGACCACGCGCGCAGCACCTGCTCGACGGCGATCGCGGTGGGCGCGGCCTCGGGGAACCACGCGTCCGCCTCCTCGCGCGCACGCTCGAGCAGCGCCTGATCGCGCAGCGGATCGATCAGCCGGAACGTCGGCACGCCCGCCTGCCGCGTCCCGAAGAAGTCGCCGGAGCCGCGGATCTGCAGGTCGCGGTCGGCGATTTCGAAGCCATCGGTGGTACCCACCATCGCCGACAGGCGTTCCTTCGCTTCCGGCGACAACGGCGCCTGGTACAACAGCAGACAGTACGACTGCTCGGTGCCGCGCCCGACGCGCCCACGCAGTTGGTGAAGCTGCGACAGCCCGAAGCGCTCCGCATGCTCCACAACCATCACCGTGGCATTCGCCACGTCGATGCCCACCTCCACGACGGTGGTGGATACGAGGATGTGCAGATCGCCGGCAGCAAACGCACGCATCACCGCATCCTTGGCGTCCGCCTTCAGGCGCCCGTGCAGGAGCCCGACACGGTATTCCGGGAAGGACTCCTGCAGCGTGTCGGCCATCTCGGTGGCAGCCTTCAGATCGACCTTCGCCGACTCCTCTACCAGCGGATAGATCACGTAGGCCTGACGCCCGGCCTCGAGTTCGCGCCGCAGCAGCGCGTGCATCTCGTCGCGGCGTGCGTCGGGAACCATCGAGGTCCGGATCGGCATCCGCCCGGGCGGCCGATCCCGGATCGCGGACAGGTCCAGGTCGCCGTACAGGGCGAGCGCCAGCGTGCGCGGGATGGGCGTGGCGGTCATCACGAGCGCGTCGGGGTGCAGCCCCTTGGCGCGCAGCGTGGCCCGCTGCAGCACGCCGAACCGGTGCTGCTCGTCGATGATGGCGAACCCCAGGCGCCGGAAGATCACATCCTCCTGCACCAGCGCGTGAGTGCCGACCACCAGGTGGATCGAGCCGTTCTGGATTTCGGCCAGCATCCGCCGGCGCGTCGCTGCCGGTGTCGAGCCCGTCAGCAGCGCCACGCGGAAGCGGGACGCCTGGAGCCGTCGCGCGATGGTCGCGTAGTGCTGCTCCGCCAGGATCTCGGTGGGCGCCATGAACGCGACCTGCAGGCCGTTCTCCATCACCACGACGGCAGCCAGCAGCGCCACGATCGTCTTGCCTGCGCCCACGTCGCCCTGCAGCAGGCGATTCATCGGGTGCGGCTTCTGCAGGTCGTCCACGATCTCCTTCAGCGCCTTGCGCTGCCCCTCGGTCAGCCGGAACGGCAGCACCTGGCGCGCACTCTCCCTGATGCGATCGTCCACGCGAATCTCACCGGCCTTCGGCTCCGCCTGCGCGGTACGGCGGCGCGCCATCACGCCCATCTGGAAGAGGAAGGCCTCCTCGAAGATCAGGCGCTGCTGCGCCGGCGCCCCGAATCGGTTCAACTGCTCCAGGCTGGCATCCGCCGGCGGGAAGTGCGTGGCGTGCAGCGCCGCGTACCTCGTCGGAAGTTGCAGGCGCCCGCGCAACCCCTCGGGCAGCGGATCGTACAGGTCGGGCGAAAGGCGCTGCAGCGCCTCGTGCACGAAGCGCCGCTGGAACTTCGTCGTCACCGAGCCGGCCTTCTCGTACACCGGGACGATGCGTCCCGTATGGATCGTCTCGCCATCCTCATCGTCGAGCAGCTCGTGCTCGGGGTTGGTGATCTGCAGGCTGCCGTGGCCGCGAAGTTCGGCCAGTCCGTACAACAGGACGTGCTGCCCGGCCTTGAAGACCGTCTGCAGGAACGGCTGTCCAAGCCAGGTCGCCAGGATGCTGGCGCTGCCGTCGGTGACGATGGCTTCGAAGATCTTGAAGCCGGGGCGCCGCGTGGCGCGGAGGGCGCAGTGTGAGATCCGGCCCGCGACCGACACCCTGGTACCGGGCCGGACCGACGCAATGGACTGCAGGCGGCTGCGGTCCTCATACCGCGTCGGAAAGCGGAAGAGCAGGTCTTCGACGGTGTGCAGGCCGACGCGCCCGAGGTCCGCGGCGCGGCGCGGGCCTACTCCCTTCAGGAACTCGAGCGGCGTGGCAAGGACGTCCTCGGTCACGAGTACACGACAACCTTCGTGGGCCGGTCAGCGGGTCGCGACGACGACGTAGTCCATGGACGAGAAGAGGCGCGCGTTGAGCTTGTCCGCATGATCGTCGATGGCCGCCGCCAAGACCGCCGCCTCCGGGGGCACTGGCGTGGCGCGATCGACGCGGGCCAGGCGGTCGGCCTGCGAGACCGGCGCACGGAACTGGACGTCCACCGCCGAGAATCCGCTCGCCTGCACGAGGTGCCGGAGCGTTTCGGGGTGCAGGGGCTGCTGGTGCGTGAGGTCGCGGATATAGGTCTCGAAGAAGGCCATCCAGCACGCAGGATTGATCGTCTCGAGGACCAGCCGCGCGCCCGGACGCATCGCGTGGTAGCACGCTTCGAGGAAGCGCGTGAGGTAGGCCGGCGCGAAGTGCTCGACGACCTGGATGGCCACCAGCCCGCCAACGCCTCCGTCCGGCTGGCGCTTCACGTAGTCCAGCGCATCGCCCAGCTCGACGTCGAAGCCGCGCGCACGGCACAACTCCACCATGGCGGGGCTGACGTCCACGCCGCGCGCCGGGATGCCCTCCGCGCTCAGGGCGTCGAGCAGTTCGCCTCGGCCGCATCCGACGTCCACCACGTCCGTCGCACCACGAAACAGCGGGACGTACTCCTCGACCCGGCGCCGGATCTCCGCCTGCTCGCCGCGGAACCGGTCTTCGAACGCGACGTACGTGAGCGAGTCGACGGTGCCGGTGAACGGCGCGGCCGTCCCGGCACGTGCCGATGGCTCGGGGATACCCGGGCGGCTCGGCGCTCCTCCCGTGTGGGCCTGCAGGCCCGCGCCGCCGCCGTCCATGTCGCGCTTCAAGGCGAGGAGGCGCTGCTCGGCGAGCGCCAGGCGCTGCCGGATTTCGGGACCGCCGAGGCTCCGGTCCTTGCTGTCGACGTAGACGGTGATGGTCTGCAGGTACTGCACGAGCAACGACTCGAACCGGACGAGCGCCTCGAGTTCACGACGCGCCGTGTCGATGGTGGCGACGAGGGCGCGGGCCCGCTCGTCGTGTGCAGCCGCGTTGCGATTGAGGTGGTCAGCCACGGCAGCGTTGAACTGGCGCTGGGTGTCGAGCGCCGGTCCCACGAGCCTCCAGACGAAGCGGCCCAGCCGGCCTTTCAGCGACCCGTCGAAGACCGGCGGCCCCGCCGGCAGGATATCCGTGGCGCGGTTGACGTCGGGCAACCGGGAGGCGTCATACCCTGGGGGCGGCGCCGGCAGCACCGGGTCGTGCTGCAGCGCATCGTCCACGGCCGTGAGCGCCGCGTTGTAGAGACGATCGGCCTCGAGCCGTTCGCGTTCCAGGCGGGCGAGCAGGTCTTCGATGGCGGGCAGGTCGGCGGACACGTGTGTATGAATCTAGCACTACGCACCGGAGCGGGCCACGATCAGCGCGTCCACTTCGTCCGCGGTCGGCATGCCACCCCGCGCGCCGAGCGCGCGGCAGTTGAGGGCCGCGACCGCGTTGGCGTACTCCAGCACGTCCTCCACACGGCCTCCGTCCAGCCGCAGGCAGCCGGCAGCGAACCCGCCCCGGAAGGCGTCGCCGGCGCCCGTCGTGTCGACGCAGTTCACGGCAAAGCCAGCAGTCCTGAACTCGCGGCCGCCGCACCACGTCAGGCTGCCCTCGGCGCCGAGCGTCACCGAGACGAGGGGCGCCCGGTACTGCGAAGCCAGCGCGGCGATGGCACGCCCAGGGTCCGCATACCCGGTATGCGCAGCCGGGAAGTCCTGGGCGGCGATGATGGCGTCGATCTCGGACAGCAGCGCCTCGATGCCCGGCCGCACCTTCTCGACGTCCACGATCGTCGGCACCCCCGCACGGCGCGCCGCAGTCGCGGCCGCGGCTGCACCCGCCGTTTCATGGCAGTCCACGATCAGCAGGCGGCCCGACGTGACCGCCGCGACCGGCACCTGGGCGGCCCGGATTGCGAGGCCGGGGTGCCGGTTCCAGAGCACGGTGCGGTCGCCCGAGTCGTCCACGATGACGATGGCGAACTGGCTCGTGGCACCGTCGACATTCCAGGCTGCGCTGACGTCGACCCCTTCGGCCTCGAGGCTGGCGCGGCCCATCACCGCGAACTCGTCCGACCCGAAGCTGCCGATGTAACGCGCACGCCACCCGAGTCGCGCACAGACGGCGGCGGCGGTCGCCATCTGCCCGCCTGGCAGGTGGCTCAACTGTCGAAGCGCCTGCTTCGAGTTGCGCACCGGGTACTCCGTCACCCGCGCCACGAGATCGATGCTGTTGAGCCCTAGCGTGACGACGTCCCAGGGCCGGGTATGCCGGGCGGGAATCTCGAACGGCAGCTGCACCCGACGAATCGTAACCGAGCCCAGGACGGCAGAGGTAAAATGCTCGCCTCCATGTGCACGGATCGCCGCAGGACCGCATGATCGATCGGTCGGCTCTCGCAGCCCCGCGCCTGCTGCTCGGCGTCATCGTGGTGGTCGCCGCACTGGTCCGGCTCTACGGCCTCGACTTCGGGCTGCCCCACACGCAGGCGAGGCCCGACGAGACGCACATCATCGAAGCCGCACGGCTGATGCTCTCGGGGCGCCTGCCGCGCTTCTACGACTATCCCTGGCTCTACATCGTCCTCCTCTCGGCGCTGTACCTCGGCTACTACGCGTGGGGGGCGATGGCGGGGTGGTTCGATTCGGTGGCCGCGATGGTGGCGAGCTGGCCGGAATACTGGACGCCCTTCTTCCTGATCAGCCGCGCATTCAGCGCCCTGTGCGGCACGGTGACCGTGCTGGTCGTGTACCGGCTGGCGCGCCGGCTGTGGGGCGAAACGGCGGGGCTCGTGGCGGCATTGTTCATGGCGCTTGCGTTCATCCACGTACGCGACTCGCACTTCGGCACGACCGATGTGGCGCTGACGCTGTTCATCGTGGGATCGGTTGCCGGGCTCGTGGAGGCGCACCAGTCGCAGCGCCAGCGGGCCTTCGCCGTGGCCGGGCTCGTGGGCGGGCTGGGCGCGGCGATCAAGTACAACGCCGTGATCCTCGCGGCGCCGATCGCGGCGAGCTACGTGCTCCACGTGTCCCTGTCGCACGATCGCGGGCGCGCGCTGCGCGATCCGAGGCTGCTCTCCTACGGAGTTCCATTCGCGCTGGGGTTCGCGATCGGCATCCCGTTCGTGTTCTTCGACTACGGGAACTTCCAGCGGGCCATGGTCGACCTGCAGTCGTCGATGGCCCACGGCGACCCGCGACTCGGGCTGGCCAACGGCTGGGTCCATCACCTCACGCAGTCGCTGCGATACGGGGCCGGCCTGCCGCTGCTGGTGGCCGGTCTCGCCGGCAGCGTGCTGCTGGTGCTGAGGGCCCCTGTCGTCTCGGTGCTGCTGCTCACCTTTCCGCTGACCTACTACGCCGTGGCGGGCAGCATCCGGAACCTGTACTTCCGCTACGCGATTCCCATCGTGCCGTTTCTCTGCCTCGCGGCGGCGTACCTGGTCGTCGAGGCCGCGCAGGCGGCGTCACGCCGGCAGCAACTGAAGCCGCCGGCAGCGCGCGCCCTTGCGGCCGTCGCGGCGCTGGCGCTGATCGCGTCGTCGGCGCTGGACGTGTGGCGGTTCGATCGGATCATCGGCCGCACCGACAGCCGCGTGCTCGTTGCCGACTTCCTCGCCGAACGCGCGTCCCCGGGCGCGACGTTCGTGCAGAGCGGGTCGCGTTACGGCCTTGCGCAGATCCCGCGACAGGTCGGCATGCAGGAATGGCGCTGGGACGGCCCGACCCTGAGCTTCCGCGACGGCCGCGCGGCCGCGCAGGGCGCGCCGGACTGGGTCGTGGTCCAGGAGTCGCCGCTGCCAAGCGCCACGCAACAGCAGGTGACGGACTGGCTCGCAGGCGACTACGAACTGGTGACGGCCATCCGCGCGTATTCGCCGAAGGCGACGCTCGTCTACGATCGGCAGGACATGTTCTACGTGCCGTTCGCCGGGCTGCAGTACGTCACCCGCCCCGGCCCCAACTTCGCCATCTACGCCCGACGCGGCACTGCGAGCGAGGCGCGCGCCGTTGCCACGCCCTGAATCCGCTCGGCAGACCTCCGCCATCCCGCCATCCGGCACCGGGATCCGACCCGGACCGGCGCTCGCCGCGCTGGGCGTGAGCGTCCTGCTGGCGGTCGTCCACCTGTGGCCCCTCGCCGCGTCGCCGGGCGTGCTGTCGCGCAACGACAACGGCGATTACGTGCTGCACGAGTGGATCATGGCGTGGGTCGCGCACCAGGTCGTGACGGACCCGGCACACCTGTTCGACGCCAACATCTTCTATCCCGAACGCGGCACCCTCGCGTATTCGGATCACCTGTTCCTGCAGTCGATGCTGGGAGCTCCGCTGCTCTGGGCGGGAGCGAGTCCGGTGCTCGTCCACAACCTGGTGTTGATCGCCGGCTTCGCTCTCACGGCGTGGACGACCAGCCTCGTCGTGCGGCGGTGGACCGGATCGTGGACCGCCGCGCTCGGCAGCGGGTCGATGGTGGCGTTCAACTCGTTCACGCTGACGCGGCTGCCGCAGATCCAGGACCTGCACCTCGAGTTCTTCCCGCTGGCGCTCTTCGCGCTCGACCGGTTGCTCGCGGTACCGCGCGTGCGCCACGCGGTGTCGCTCGCGGCCTGGTTCGTCCTGCAGTCGCTCACCGGCACCTACGTGATGGTGTTCACCAGCCTCTCGCTGGTCGCCGCAGCCGTGGTTCGGCCCCGCGACTGGCTCGGCGCGCGTTTTCGTCCGGTCGCCCGTCTCGTCCTGCTCGCCGCCGGCATCGCCGTGCTGTGCCTGGCGCCGTTCCTCCTGCCCTACTACCGCGCCAGCGCCGCGGTGGGGCTGGGGCGCTCGATCGAGGAGACGCAGCGCTACTCGGCCGAGTTGACCGACTACGTCGCGGCGGCAGGTCGGGTGCACTTCGACTGGCTGCAGTGGAGCAAACCGTACTTCCAGGGAGACGCCCTGTTCCCCGGCGTCGTCGCCCTCCTGCTGGCCGCCGGCGGCCTCGCGGCGTTCGGCCTGCGCGATGTGCGCGTGCGCATGCTGCTGGCCATCGCCGTCGTGGCGTTTGCCCTCTCGTTCGGGCCTGCGTTCCCGCCGTACCTGGTGCTCTACAAGATCTATCCGCTCCTCACGGGCATCCGCGGCGCGGTGCGCTTCGGCCAGTTCACGCTCGCGGCGATCGGCATGCTCGCGGGATTCGGCATCGTCGCCCTGCAGCGCCGGCTGCCTGGGCGCGCGGCCATGCCGGCGGCGCTTGCCGCCGTGCTCCTCGTGAACGGTGAGGCACTGCGCGCGCCGCTCTTCTACAGCGAGTACCGCGGCATCCCGCCGATCTTCGACGCGCTCCAGCAGCTGCCCTCGCGCGCCGTGCTCGTCTATTTCCCGTTCTACGGGTCGGCACAGTTCCACCTCAACGCGCCGATCATGCTGGCGACGACGAGGTCGTGGCAGCCGATGCTGAACGGCTACTCGGGCTTCAAGCCCGCGAGCTACTACGAACACGTGACACAGCTGGCATCGTTCCCGGATCAGTCGTCGATCGACTACCTGCGAGGCGTCGGCGTGACGCACGTGATGGTGGACGGGCGACACATGCGGCCGGCCCAGCTCGACGCGCTCGCCACGTTCCCGGAGCTGCACCTGTGGCAGACGGACGGGAACCTGCGCATTTACCTGCTCACGGGGAAGTAGGCGTTCAGACGCGGGGCCGCGTCTGCCGGCGGCGGCTCACGGTCGTGGTGCCGCGCCGTTCATGTCGGAAGCAGCGGGCCGCCCCTTGACCTTCGCCTTCTCTTTGCATATAGTCGCCGCAGCTCAGGAGGCCGCAGATGCTCCCGCTCACCAAACGGCAGCGTGAAATCCTCGATTACCTGAACGAATTCATCCAGCAGCACGGCTATGCCCCGAGCCTGGAGGAGATCGGCCGCCGCTTCGGTCTCTCTTCGCTCGCGACGGTGCACAAGCACC
>CAYLTD010000063.1:3897-11465 GCA_964386715.1 uncultured Bifidobacterium sp. | reverse complement strand
AACTGCATCGAGCTGCTGCCGGTGTACGAGTTCGACGAGTTCGAGAACAGCCGCACGCACCCCGAGACCGGCGAACTGCTCCTGAACTACTGGGGTTACAGCACGCTCGGCTTCTTCGCCCCGAAGGCGGGTTACGCGGCGACCGGCCGGATGGGCATGCAGGTGGACGAGCTGAAGACACTCGTCAAGGAACTGCACCGGGCGGGCATCGAGGTGATCCTGGACGTCGTCTTCAACCACACCGCGGAGGGCAACGAGCGCGGCCCGACGATCTCGTTCCGCGGGCTGGACAACAAGACGTACTACATGCTGACGCCCGACGGGTACTACTTCAACTTCAGCGGCACGGGCAACACGCTGAACTGCAACAACCCGATCGTGCGCAACATGGTGCTCGACTGCCTGCGGTACTGGGCGTCGGAGTACCACGTGGACGGCTTCCGGTTCGACCTTGCGGCCATTCTCGGCCGCGACCAGAACGGGGCTCCGCTGCTGAACCCGCCGCTGCTCGAGACGCTGGCGTTCGATCCCATCCTCGCGAAGTGCAAGCTGATCGCCGAGGCCTGGGATGCCGGCGGCCTCTATCAGGTCGGCTCGTTTCCGGCGTTCGGCCGCTGGGCCGAGTGGAACGGCAAGTACCGCGACGCGGTGCGCCGGTTCATCAAGGGCGACGAGGGGCTGGTGGGGGAGATGGCGCAGCGCGTCCAGGGATCGCCCGACCTCTATCAGTGGGCGGGTCGCGGACCGACGGCGTCGGTGAACTTCGTCACGTGCCACGACGGGTTCACGCTGAACGACCTCGTCTCGTACAACGAGAAGCACAACGAGGCGAACGGCGAGCACAACAACGACGGCGCCAACGACAACAACAGCTGGAACTGTGGCTGGGAGGGCCCGACCGACGACCCGCACATCAACCAGCTCCGTCGCCAGCAGATGAAGAACGCCATGGCCATCCTGCTGACGAGCCACGGCGTCCCCATGATCCTCATGGGCGACGAGGTGGCGCGCACGCAGATGGGCAACAACAACACCTACTGCCACGACAACGAGCTGAACTGGTTCGACTGGCGGCAGGTGGAGGGCAACGCGGAGTTGCTGCGCTTCGTCAGCCAGCTCGTGCACTTCCGCCGGGCGCATCCGGTGCTGCGCCCGCGTCAGCACATGCACAATGCGGACTACGTCGGCAGCGGCTGGCCGGACATCAGCTGGCACGGCGTCGAAGCCTGGCGCCCGGACTGGAGCAGCGGCAGCCGACGGCTCGCCTTCATGCTCGACGGGCGGCATGCGAAGGGCGGGGCCGTGCACGACGACAACGTCTACGTCGCCATGAACATGCACTGGGAGGCCTGTACGTTCGGCCTGCCGCGCCTCACAGACCACATGCAGTGGCACGTGTTCGCGAACAGCGGCGCGGCCGCGCCCGAGGACATCTGGGCCCCGGGCTCGGAGCCGGCCCTGGCCGACCAGCACGCGTTCTTCATGGGACCGCGCTCGGTGGCCATCCTCGTGGGCCGCACGCGGACGGGTGCCTGACGTGGCGTCCCTGCGTGTCGAGGCGAGCCTCGATGCGCTGAGCCAGATTGGCGCGTTCGTGCTGCGCGAGGCGGAGCAGGCGGGCATCGACCGGAAAGCCGCCTACCGGCTGCGCCTCGCCGTGGACGAAATCGCCACGAACATCGTCCTGCACGGCAAGCCCGAGGAAGGGGCCAACGAGATGGTGGATGTCATCTCCACCATCGACGACGCCGCATTGACCATCGTGCTGGAAGACGGCGGTCCGGCATTCGATCCGCTGACGCACGAGCTGCCGGATGCGGAGGACCTCTCGAAGCCGATGCACGAGAAGCCGATGGGCGGCCTCGGCGTGTTCCTCGCGATCCGCGGGGTGGACCAGTTCCGGTACGAACGGAGTGCGGGCGGCAACCGCAACGTCTTCATCGTGCATCGCCGGCCGCGGGTGCCGGCGGCCGCCGGCGCCTGACGGGCATCCAGCGTGCGCATCCTCCTCGTCGACAACCCCGAGCCGGTCGCACCGGTCCTGGACGCCGAACTCACCAGGCTCGGGCACCAGGTGGCCGTGACGCGCCGCGCCGACACGGTGCTGGCCGCGCCGACCTTCGATGCCGTGCTGCTGATCCTGGGGCCAGAGGCGGAGCCGGGGCTCGAACTGCTCGCGGAACTCAAGGCGGTGCCCGAGGGGATCCCGCCCGTCGTCGTCCTGGCCGTCGGGGACGGCGCGACGGCCGTGGTGCCGCGCGCGCTCACCCTGGGGGCCGACGACTACGTGCTCGGTGCCGACCCGGCGCTGCTCGAACACCGGCTGGTGAGCGTGGCCGAGCGGCTGATGCTGCGCGTGGCGGCAGACAGCAACCTGCGCCGCGTCAAGCAGCTGTCGAGCGACCTGCGCGAGGTCATCCTGCCGCTTGGCATCGCCCTTTCCACCGAGAAGAACACCGACCGGCTGCTCGAGCGGATCCTGCTCGAGGCCAAGGCGATGTCGCGCGCGGACGCCGGCACGCTGTACGTGCGCACGCGCGACGACCGGCTCCAGTTCTCGATCATGCTCACCGACTCGCTCGGCGTGGCGCTCGGCGGGACGACAGGCAAGGAGATCCCGTTTCCCCCGCTGCGGCTCTTCGACGCCGAAACCGGGGCACCGAACCACCGGAACATCGCATCCTGGGTGGCGCTGAACGGCCAGACGGTGAACATCGCCGACATCTACACCACGAAGGAGTTCGACTTCACCGCCACGCGCGCGTTCGACGAGCGGAACAACTACCGCTCGGTGTCCACGCTCACGGTCCCGCTCAAGGACAATGCGGGCGCGGTCATCGCCGTACTCCAGCTGCTCAACGCAACCGACCCCGCGTCGGGCCAGACGATCCCCTTCAACTCGTACCACCAGCTGGTCGTCGAGTCCCTTGCCTCGCAGGCGGCGCTGGTGTTCAACAACCAGCTGCTGCTGCAGCGCCAGGAAGCGCTGCTCAAGTTCGAGCACGATTTGCAGATCGGGCGGCAGATCCAGGCCGGGTTCCTGCCCGAGAAGCTGCCGTCGCCCTCCGGCTGGCAGATCGCGACGCGTTTCATGCCCGCGCGCGAGGTGGCCGGCGACTTCTACGATGCCTTCATGCTCGGTCCCGACACCATGGGCTTCGTCGTGGCGGACGTCTGCGACAAGGGCGTCGGCGCGGCGCTCTTCATGGCGCTCGTGCGGAGCCTCGTGCGCGTCTACACGCAGCAGCGCTACGCCGCGCTGTCGGCGGAGTCCGCGCGCGGGCGGGCCGGTGCGGAAGGCATGGACCTCGAACTGGCGGGCGGGCTCGACCTCACGGGCACGGCGCTTCGCGAGGCGCTCATCCTCGCCAACGACTACATCGGCGAGAACCACCTGAGCATGAACATGTTCGCGACCGCGTTCGCCGGCGTGGTGAACGTGCGAACCGGCGCGCTGCAGTGGGTGAACGCCGGCCACAACGCGCCGATGCACCTGTCAGTGGACGGCACGGTCGCGCGCATGCCGTCCCGTTCGCCGGCGGTCGGGATGTTCCCGGGCTTCCAGTTCGAGGCGAAGGCCGGCCAGCTGGAGGTCGGCGACCTCCTGGTCGTCTTCTCGGACGGCATCCCCGACGCGCGAAACCCGCACGGGCAGTCGTTCACCGAGGCACGCCTGCTGGAGCGGGTGAAGGAGGCGGGCGGCATGAATGCCGACGCGTTCGTATCGGACGTCCAGGAGCGGCTGGTCAGCCACATCTCCACGGCGGCGCAGTTCGACGACATCACCCTGATGGCGATCCGCCGGCTGGGGGCGTAGGGGCTGCAACTGGGCAGTTGTCGGGCGCCAGTTCGCAGTCCTCAGCCGCCAGTGCTCAGTCTCCGGTCCCGCTTCTCCGCCGCACTCAACACTCCTGAGTCATGACAAGAGAGAGAAACGCTCGGCGGTGGTGCCTGGGCGCGCTCGTGCTGATGTCCTTCGCTGCGGTGGCCGCGCCGGCGCACGCCCAGCCCACGGGCGGGAACACCGTCGTCGACGCGGGCTTCGGGCGCGGAGTCACCATCCGGACGGCCGACGACCAGATGTCGCTGAACATCCGCGGTCGCGTGCAGGTGCGCAACACCATCGCCGACACGACGGGGGATGGCCGCATCGGCACCTCGGAGTTCGGCATCCGTCGCATGCGGCTGCTTTTCCAGGGCAACGCCCTCGGGCCGAAGCTGACCTATTACTTCCAGTTCTCGTTCTCGAACCTCGATACCGAGCCCGACCTGCGGCTGCCGCTGCGCGACGCCTATGTCACGTGGGCACCGGCGCGGGACGCGAACCTCCGCCTCGGGCAGATGAAGGTGCCTTTCTCGCGGCAGCGCGTGGTCTCGTCGTCGGCACTGCAGATGGTGGACCGATCGGTCGTCGTAACCGAGCTGAACCTCGATCGCGACATCGGCGCGCAGCTCTTCTCGCGCGATCTGTTTGGCCTGGGAGGCAGGCTGGGATACGCGGTTGGCCTCTTCGGGGGCGAAGGCCGGAATCGCCTCGGCCGCGACTTCGGGTACCTGTATACGGCGCGCATCGAGGCCTGGCCCTTCGGCCAGTTCGACGACATCGTCGAGGCCGACATCGCCCGAAGCCCGAAGCCGCGGCTCGCGATTGCGGCCACGGTGGGATACAACCAGCGCACCAACCGTGCACGCAGCACGCTGGGCGACACCTTCACGAGCGGCGACGTGAACTACCGGCACGCCGCTGCCGACATGATGTTCAAGCAGCGGGGGTTCTCGGTGATAAGCGAGGTGCTGTACCGCGCCGCCGATGCGGAGCTGCGCAACAGCGCCGGCACCGTCGTCACCCGCTCCGGGTGGGGCGGGTACGTGCAGGCGGGACAGATGGTGTCCTCGCGTGTGGAACTGAACGGCCGCTACGGCCGTCTCGTTCCCGGCGAGGGCACCGCGCCGAGCGTCGAGCGGGTCAACGAGGCCGGCGTCGGCCTGAGCTACTATCCGCGTGCGCACAACCTGAAGGTGCAGGGCGACTATTTCCAGCTGCGGACAGGCGATCCCGCCAGGCTGTCGCACCAGGTGCGGGTGCAGTTGCAGCTGTACTTCTGACGCCGGGTGAGTCGGGCAAGGGCGACGACCCGGCCGACGCCCACCCAGTCGTGCGGCAACGGACGCGGGACGCGGCGGGTCGCGGGCGATTGCGGGCACGACCGCGCGACGCGTGAGCGCTGCGGAACACCCGGAGGCATGTCGATGAGAAAGCGTCGTCCAGTCTTCGCTGGAGTCGTCTGTGCCGCGATCGCCGTCGCGGCTGTTGCGGGCGGAGCGCGGCACCTTCTCGCGCAGCGGCCCCAGCCGCCGAACGTCCTGCTCATCGTGACCGACGATGTCGGGTATGGCGATTTCGGCAGCTACGGCGCACCCGACATCCGCACGCCGCACATCGACAGCCTCGCTCGCGATGGCCTGAAGTTCACAGACTTCTATGCGTCGCCGCAGTGCACGCCGACGCGAGCCGCGCTGATCACCGGGCGGTACCAGCAACGGTACCGGCTGGAACGTGCGCTCACCCGCGCTGAAGTGGCGGGGGACGCGGGACTGGTGGCGGACGGCCGTTCACTGCCTGAGCTGCTGCGTTCGAGTGGCTATCGAACGGGGCTGGTGGGCAAGTGGCATCTCGGGTACAAGCCACAGCATTCGCCCAATGCGCACGGCTTCGACTACTTCTTCGGCTTCAAGAGCGGGTACGTCGACTACTACCAGCACACCGACAGCGGTGGCCACCCCGACCTGTTCGAGAACGAGGCGCCCACCAGTGCGCCCGGCTACATGACGGACCTCATCACCGATCGCGCCGTGTCGTTCATCGAGCGGGCAGGAGGCAGCCCCTTCTTCCTCGAGGTCACCTACAACGCCGGGCACTGGCCGTTCCAGCCGCCGGGGCGTCCGTTGGTCGCGCGCAAGCAGGGACAGTTCATCAACCCGTCCGAGGAGGAACCCGGCACGCGCGCGGACTACGTCGCGATGATTGAACGCGCCGACGAAGGAGTGGGGCGGTTGCTGGGGACGCTGACCCGCCGCGGGCTCGATCGCAACACGCTCGTGATCTTCACGAACGACAACGGAGGCGAGTGGCTGTCGCGAAACGCGCCGCTCTATCACCGCAAGGACACGCTGTGGGAAGGGGGCATTCGCGTGCCGCTGCTGATGCGGTGGCCTGGCCGTATCCCTGCGGCGCGCGTCACGTCGCAGGTGGGCATCATCATGGACCTCACCGCGACCATCCTCGACGCAGCGAAGGTGGAGGTGCCGTCAGGCCCTGCGCTCGAGGGACGCAGCCTGCTGGCCGTCGCATCGGGGGAAGGCCCCCCGAGCGAGCGGACGCTGTTCTTCCGCATCGCCACGCCAGAGCGACAGCAACGGTCGGTGCGCCAGGGGCCGTGGAAGCTGCTGCTGGACGGCGACGACACGATGGTCTTCAACCTGGCAGACGACGTCGGTGAGCGGAATGACGTGACGGCGCAGCACCCCGAGGTTGCGCGGCGGTTGCTGCCGCTGCTGCAGGCGTGGGAGGCGGACGTGGATGCCGAGGCGGCGCGTCGCGAAGCGGCTCAGGGTCGGTGATTCGCCGCTGCGCTCGACCGGTGACGCGAGAACCCGAGTTCAGTCGCCGTCGAGGAACCGCAGGACACCCGAGGCGGGGAGGAAGCCGGCTCGACGGATCACCGTCCCGTTACCGTCGAGCAGCAGCACGGTAGGCACGGCCTCGATGCCGTAGCGGGATGCCGTGGCGGGGTCCCGGTCGATATCCACCAGGAGCGGCACCGTCGACGCACTCACCGCCCGCTCCACGTCATCGTCGGTCCAGGTGTCGTGCTTCATCGCCGCACAGGGCGGACACCAGGTCGCGTTGAAGTCGGCCAGGACGGGTCGGCCGGTGCGCCGGGCCTCATCCAGCGCCGTCGACAGGTCCGTGTGCCAGTCGATCGCGCTCGCTTCGGCCTGCACGTTGGCGAGGCGGTAGTAGTAGCCCTTCAGAATGGGCCAGCGCCAGATGAGCACGGCGAGGAGCACCGCCACCCAGATCAGGTCGTCCCAGCGTCGCGCCATGCGCCGCACACGGTCATTCAGCTTGCTCACCACGTCCACAGGATGCACGGACGGGCCGAATGGTGACAACTCGCGACCTGCCGCCTGGGGGTCCCATCACAGCCTGGTCAAGGCTTGTTCGGTTGGGCTGACGATGATACGGTCGTCGTCGCGTGCCCAGCGGCACGGCGTTCGCTTCGAACTCCAGTTGCGGTTCTGACAATCCTCGGCTGGAGAACGTGATGACGAAGGACAACCTCGAAATTCGCGTGCACAACCTGGAGAACACCGTGGGTGGGCTGTCGGGCCTGCCGCAGCAATTCGCGTCGCTCGCATCGCAGTTCGTGCAACTGCGCCAGGACGTGCGGTCGGATATTTCTGCGATCCGCGGCGGTGTTGAGGAACTGCGCGTCGAGATGAGCACGCTCACCGGTGGGCTGCGCGGCGAGATGAGCACGCTCGCCAGTGAGCTGCGCGGCGAG
>CAYLTD010000063.1:0-3797 GCA_964386715.1 uncultured Bifidobacterium sp. | reverse complement strand
TGCGCGGCGAGATGAGCACGCTCGCCAGTGAGCTGCGCGGCGAGATGCGCACGCTTGGCAGTGAGCTGCGCGGCGAGATGACGTCCATGCATCACGACCTTGCGAGGGCCATCCTTGCCAATGGCATCGAGATGCGTGTTCTGCACGAAGTGGTCATGGCGCGTCTCGCGGTGATCGGCGAGGCCCGCTCACCCCACGAGACGCCACGTCGGGCGCCCGAGCCGTAGCCAGGCCAGAAGCGGCTCACGCTTCGAACCTCCCCGCGCACCTACTGCACCAGACGTCGAAGGCCACGGCCGCTGCACCGACCAGGTCGCCGCCAGGGCGACCGGCCCGTCAAGCGTGACCGCGCAGCCTCGCGTCGTGCTGCGTCAGCGCGGTGGCCTCGCCTGGGCGGTCCACTGCTCCTTGTGACCGCGCATGCCGACCGGCAGCGCGAGGCCGACCCGCCTCCTGGAGAGTTCGCCGCCCGGCGTCGCGTGCGACAGCATGAAGGCTGCGGCATCGGCGTAGGGGATGATCATCTCCGGTACGCGCGCCGCGAACAGGGGCAGCAGGGCCTCCGGCGTGAGTGTCTCCACGCCATCGGGCATCGGCGTGGGCAGCCGATCGAGGGACACGCGCAGCGTGTTCCCTCCCACGGCGGGCTGGTCCACCATCGGCCCAGGGCAGAGGAGCCGCCAATCGAGGTCCGAGCGCTGGAGCCGTTCGTGATTGACCCGGTGCGGCCAGTAGGTAACCTTCACCGGGTGCAGGTCGACGCCCCGTCGGCCGGCTGCATCGAGGTCCAGCAACGCGGCGCCAGCCAGGAACCAGCAGGTCGGGCGTGCGGACCGGGGCGGCAGCTCGACTTCCGCGACGATGCGGTCGAACAGCTCCACGAAACGCTGGCCTTCGGTGACCAGACCCGCGCACGAGATCAGAACGTCGTGGCCCGCAGTGAATGCTCCCAGGGCACCGGGCGGCAGTGCCCGGATGTCGGCCTCCAGCGCATGCACACGCGGGCGGATGTCCGGCGCGAGGCGATCGGCGGACCGCACCACCACGGACGTCTCATGGCCGGCCTCTACGGCGACGCGCGTGAGGATGCTGCCGAGGGAACCCGTGGCGCCGAGAATGACGAGACGTGACATGCGCCGATTCTATGCTCCCCCGGGACCAGGGAGTCGATGTCCCGAGGCGATGGCGGCGCCTGCCGGGTGGAGTGCCCTGTCGTATCAGGAGGACGCCTCAGCTCGGCGCTCGGTCGCGTGCCGCTATCGGGTTCACCCTCGGCGGCCAATGCACGGATGCGGTGCTCGAAGTGGCGGGGGGCGTCGCCCGGCGGTCCGTTGCCCTGTCAGCGTCCAACGCGTTCGTCAACGCTTGTCGCGCCCGGTCGACGATGTTAGCGTCGTCAGGGGTTGGGCAGCGCTCGCCGCGGCACCCCGTTCGCAGTGCTCCGGATTCGTTCGGTTCACGTCGTTCGGCTGGAGCCCCGCAGATGGCGAAGAGGAATCTCGAGATTCGCGTGGAAAATCTGGAGAACACCGTTGGATCGTTGAGCGGACTGCCGATGCAGATGGCCTCGCTGGCCTCGCAATTTGTGCAGTTGAGGCAGGATGTCCGCGCAGAAATTTCTGCCATTCGCAGCGAGGTCGGAGAACTACGCGGTGAGGTGGGCGAACTGCGCGGTGAAGTGGGCGAACTGCGCGGTGAAGTCGTGACGCTCGGCCAGACGCTCCGCGAGGAGATGGCGTCGATGCACCGCGAACTTGCGGGGGCCATCCTCGCCACCAACGTCCAGATGCGCGCCCTGCACGAAGACCTGGTCGAGCGGATCAGGCTGATTGGCGAAGACCGGCTGCCGGCGCGCGGGGCACATCCCGAGTCGCCGACGCCGCCGGAGGCGGAGTAAGGCGGCGCACCGCCCGAGGCGCCCCCCACGTTCCACCCCCTCCGGTCGCGGACTGCCGCGGACATCCAGCCAGTTGCGGCCCGTCCGCATCCTCGGTCCCCGGCGCGCTATTTCGTCGCCGTCCACGGCACTGTCTTGCCGTCCTGCGTGTAGGTCCCTCGCATCGAGTTGCCGGTCACGCGACCCGTGTACTTGGCCGTGCCGACCTGGAACGCAATCTCGTCGCTCTTCAGCGAACCGTCGATGATCGGCTGTCCACCCACGGTGCCGGAGAACTTCTGGAACCGCTGGGTGATCGTCATGGTGTCGCGGCCGATCCGCCACGCGCCTTCCACCTTCGCCGGCACGTACCAGAGCAGCGCCGTGCACCAGCGCTCGCAGTTCTCGATGGTCTCCATCCGGTCCGGCGCCCAGTCTTCCATGTTGAACGTGTTGGACACGATGCGCGTGCCGGGCTTCAGGTCGAGCAGGGTGGGGCGCAGCTTGATGTTGATCGACGGCAGCAGGAACATCGTGATGACCGTCGCCCGGGACAGGTCGGTCTCGAACAGGTCGGCCTTCTCGAAGGTGGCCATGTTGCCGACACCGGCGGTCTGGGCGTTCCGGCGTGACAACTCCACCATGTCCGGGTTGTATTCGATGCCCATCGCCTTCACCCCGCGCCTGGCGGCAGTGATGACGGTGATGCCGTCCCCCGATCCGAGGTCCATCAGGAAGTCTTTCGGGGTCACCGCCGCCATGTCGAGCATCCTGTCGACCAGCGCCTGGGGGGTGGGCACCCAGACCACGTCCTTGCCCGACTGGCCGACGCGCGGCTCGAACGGGGCGTTGGTCTGCTGCGCTGCCGCCGGCGTGACGGTGACGACGGCGGCGGCGAGCGCGGCCACGACGATGCAGAAACGTCTCATGTGAGGTCTCCTGCGGCGCCGCGCACGCGGGCGCCGGATGAAGGGGCACTGCCAAGCGACCACGCCAGCATCAGCAGCGCCAGCGGGAGCATCACGTAGTTGCCGTAGGCGCCGGGCGGCGTGTGGAGGAACGACGCGGGTTTGGTCGCGCCCACCAGCAGGCGCAGCAGCACCTCGAAGGCCAGCAGCAGATACATCAGCGGAACGAGCGAGCGGTACCTGAATGCCACGAGCAGCTGGATGACGGCGTACACGAGCTGCGCGCTGCCCCAGAGCCCGAATGCGAACACGATGCCCGGGGCGCCGGGCACCGACAGGTCCATGCCCGCGATGCTGCCCGCTCCGCCGTCCGGTGCCATCAGATGGATCAGGCTTCGTACGGTGCTGATCACCGCGATGGCGCCGAAGATGTACGCCGGCGGCGCCGCTCCGCCAAGGGTGCCGTCGACGGTGGGGGGCAGCAGGACGTCGAGGAGTCGTTTCATGTGCCGGGTTCGTTCGCGCCCGTCGAATGGTAGCCTATCGCGTGACGGTCGTGCGTCGGGAGGAGGGCCCAATGCGTGTGCGGATGCTGGTCGGGGCGGCGGTGCTTGCCGCGGGAGTCGGGTCGGGCTTGGCGCTGCTCGAGGCGCAGCAGAACCAGATGAGTTTCTTCATCACCAGTGCGGGCAGTGGCAACGGGGCGAACCTCGGCGGCATTGCGGGAGCGGACGCCATCTGCCAGCGGCTGGCGACGGCCGCGGGTGCCGGCGGCAAGACGTGGCACGCGTACCTGAGCCTGCCGGCGCAGGGCAGCCAGCCGGCAGTGAATGCCCGCGATCGCATCGGCGCCGGCCCCTGGCGCAATGCCAAGGGCGTCATCGTCGCGCAGAACGTGGCCGACCTGCACAGCGACAACAACAAGCTGGGCAAGGAGAACTCGCTCACCGAGAAGGGAGAGACCGTGAAGGGGCGCGGGGACACGCCGAACCAGCACGACATGCTCACCGGCT
>CAYLTD010000062.1:0-12985 GCA_964386715.1 uncultured Bifidobacterium sp. | reverse complement strand
AAGGCGACGCGTTCATCAGCTACGCCCACCTCGACAACCTGGAACTCGTCGAGGGGCGCAAGGGGTGGGTGGCCAATTTCCACCGCGCCCTCGAAGTGCGCGTGGCCCAGCTGCTCGGCAAGCCGCCGCACATCTGGCGTGACCCGAAGCTCGCGGGTAACGACCTCTTCGCCGAAACGCTGATCGAGCGCCTGCGCCGCGTGGCGGTGCTCGTGACGGTCGTGACGCCGCGCTACCTGAAGTCCGAGTGGACGCTCCGCGAACTGCAGGAGTTCTTCCGGGCCGCGCAGGAACAGGGCGGGCTGAAAGTCCGCGACAAGGCACGCGTCTTCAAGGTGCTCAAGCAGCCCGTGCCGCTCGACCGCATTCCCGAGGAACTGCGCGCGCTGCTCGGCTACGAGTTCTTCAAGGTGGAGCCCGACACCGGCAAGGTGCGCGAGCTCGACGAGGTGTTCGGGCCCGACGCCCAGCGCGATTTCTGGCTGCGGCTCGACGATCTTGCGCACGACCTCGTGGCGCTGCTCGAGGCACTGGAGGAGCACGCGGAACTCGCGCCTTTCGTGCCCGACGCGCCACGCCCCGCTCCGCCGGCGGCCCAGACCTCGCCTGCATCCGGCGGTGCTGGTGCGCCGCCGTCAACATCGCCTTCGTCCGAGCCGCCGGCATCGGTCCCGGTAACCGGGGCGGTGCCGCCAGGCACGGCGACGCCAATCCCTCCGGCGACCCCAATGCCCCCGGCGACGCCATGGCCCCCGACGGTGCCGATGGTCCCGACGGCTGCGTCATCCACGCCCGGGGCCGCCACGATCGCCATGCCGCCGGTGGCACCGGCCACGACCGTCAAAGGCACCGTGTTCCTGGCGGAAACCACCAGCGACGTGCGCGAACAGCGCGAAGCGCTGCGCCGCGACCTCCAGCAGCACGGCTACCGCGTGCTGCCGGAACGGACGCTGCCGCACGAAGCGGCGGAGGCGCAGGTGGTGGTTCGCGAGGACCTGGCGCAGGCGCGGCTCTCGCTGCACCTGTTCGGCCGCAACTACGGCCTCGTGCCGGAAGGCGCGACCGAGTCGATGGCCGAACTGCAGTACGAGCTGGCGCAGGAACGTGCCGCGCAGGGGCGGTTCTCGCGCCTGCTGTGGATCGTGCCGGGCATCCAGGTGGACGACGCCCGGCAGAAGGGTTTCCTCGACCGGGTGCGCCTCGATCCACGTCTCGGCGATCACGCCGACCTGCTCGAGACGCCGTTCGAGGATCTGCGTACGACGGCGCACGACTGGCTCACGCGCGACCTCGCGCCGGTGGCCGCCGCTACCGCCGAGCCCGGCGTGGCGCCGCAGGTCTACCTCATTGCCGACCAGCGCGACCTGGACCGCACGGCGCCCTGGGCCGACGTGCTCTTCGACCAGCACCTGGAGGTGATCCAGCCCATCTACGACGGCGACGAGTCCGACATCCGCGCCTTCCACGAGGAGACGCTCTCCGCCTGTGACGGCTGCCTGATCCTCTACGGGTCGGGCAACGAGCTGTGGCTGCGGCGCAAGATCCGTGAGATCCAGAAGGCTCCCGGGTACGGACGCACCAAGCCGATGCCCGTGGTGTGGGTGGCGCAGATCGGGCCGCGCACACCGGACAAGGAACGCTTCCGCACGCACGAGGCCACGGTCGTCGCGCAGTGGGAAGGTGTCGACCTCGACGCGCTGCGCCCCTTCATCGCGCAGCTGAAGGCAGGCCGCCCTGCGTAACCCGTTCCCCGGCCTGCGGCCGTTCGAGGCCGACGAAGAACACCTGTTTTTCGGCCGCGAGGCGGAGATCGACGATCTCCTGCGGCGCCTCCGCACCTCCCGCCTCCTCGCCATCGTCGGCACCTCGGGCAGCGGCAAGTCGTCGCTCGTCCGATCCGGACTGATCCCGTCGCTGCAGGGCGGCTTCATGGCCGGCGCGGGATCCAGCTGGCGCATCGCCACGCTCCGGCCCGGGGAAGACCCGATCGGCAACCTCGCGTCGGCCCTGAATGCGAAGGACGTGCTGGGCGTGGAGGGCGAGTTCGCGTCCACGAACCAGGTCCTCATCGAGGCCACCCTGCGGCGCAGTTCGCTCGGCCTGGTCGAAGCCGTCCGCCAGGCGCGGATCCCTCCGGACCACAACGTGCTCGTGCTCGTGGACCAGTTCGAGGAGCTGTTCCGCTTCCGGCGCAGCCTCGTGGCGAACTCGCGGGACGAGGCGGTGGCGTTCGTGAAGCTGCTGCTCGATGCCGCCGGCCAGCAGCGCCTGCCGATCTACATCGTGCTCACGATGCGGTCGGACTTCATCGGCGACTGCATGGACTTCCGGGGCCTTCCCGAGGCGGTGAACGCCGGCCTCTATCTCGTGGGTCGCATGACGCGCGACGGGCTGCGCGCCGCGCTCACGGGGCCGGTCGCCGTTGCCGGCGGCACCATCGCGCCGCGCCTGGTGACCCGGATCCTGAACGACCTCGGCGACGACCACGACCAGCTGCCGCTCGTCCAGCACGCGATGATGCGCACCTGGGAGTTCTGGGCCGCGGCGAAGGACGGGCAGCCGATCGACATCGACGACTACGAAGCGGTCGGCACCTACGAGCACGCGCTGTCGCTGCACGCCGAGGAGGCGTACATGGACAACGAGGCGGCCGGCCGCGCGCAGGTGGCCGAGCGCGTGTTCAAGGCACTGACCGACCGTGTCTCGGACGTGCGCGGGGTCCGTCGGCCCACGGCCGTGTCCGAACTCGCGGCCATTGCCGGCGCGTCCGAAGCCGATGTCATCGCGGTGGTGGACTGCTTCCGCCAGGCGGGTCGCAGCTTCCTCATGCCGCCCGCCGCGGTGGCGCTCACCTCGCGCTCGGTGATCGATCTGTCCCACGAGAGCCTGATGCGCTGCTGGGATCGCCTGATCGCGTGGGCGGAGCAGGAGCGGGTGGCGGCCGCGTTCTACGCGCGGCTGTCGCAGGCGGCGGCCTGGCACGAGCAGGGCTCGGCCGGCCTGTGGCGCAATCCCGAGCTGGAGCTGGCGGCGCAGTGGCGTGGCGACACGCAGCCCACCGCGGCCTGGGCCAGCCGCTACGACAGCGGGTTCGATCGGGCGATGACGTTCCTCGACACGAGCCTGCGCGAGTGGCAGGCGGCCATCGCCCGCGACGAGCACCAGCGGCGGACGACGCTGCGGCGGACGCAGGTGGCGGCCGGCGTGCTGGCGACGCTGCTCGCCGCGGCCGTCGCCCTCGCCGTCGTGGCGCGGCGCGAGAGCCGGCGGGCGGAGGCGAACCTGGAACTCGCGCGCGCCGCTGTCGACGAGTCGCTGTCGTCTGCCGAGCGCAGCAGCGCCCGCGTGGGCGCTGATACCCCGGACGTGGAGGAGCTGCGCCGCGAACTCCTGTCGAAGGCCGAGCGGTTCTATGCGGCGTTCATGTACCAGGCGCCTCGCAGCGAGGCGTCGCGCCGCGACCTCGCGCTGGCGCACATGCGCCTCGGGCACATCCACCGGCTCATGGGCAAGCTCACCGAGGCGGAGCAGTCCTACCGGACGGCCATCGAGCGGCTTACCGATCTCGACCGCGACTTCGTGAAGGTCGAGTACCGCGCGCTGCTCGGCAGCGCGTGGAACTGGCTCGGCGAGGTCCTGCGGCCGCAGGTGGATCGGGCGGCACAGGCGGAAGCGGCGTACGACCGTGCGCTGGACGTGCAGCGCCAGGTCGCCGGCCCTGCGGACGCGCGGCCCCAGTATCGTGAGGAGCTGGCGCGGACGCTGTACAACCGGGGCATCCTGCTGTCGGGCACCGGCCGTGCCGCCGAACGTGCGGAGCAGGATTTCCGCGAGGCCATCGCGCTGCTCGAGCCGCTGGCCGGAACCAACTCCCAGGCCGCGCAGGAACTCGCGCGCGCGTACAACAACCTGGGCAGCCTGCTCGCCCTGTCGCCGGGACGCGACGCCGACGCGCAGCGGCTGTGGGAACAGGCGATCGCGATCGACGAGCGCCTGCTGGCGGGTGAGCCCGGCAACCGCGAGTATTCGTTCGAGCTGGCCACCTATCTCGGCAACCTGGCAGCCCTGCTGCACGAGCGTGGCGACACCGTCGGTGCGGAGCGACGCAGCGCCCAGATGCTGGCGCTGATGGACGCGCTGGCGAAGGTGGCGCCGTCGCTCGCGGTTGCACGCGCCGACGCGCACAGCGTACGCGGCACGATCCTGCGGGAACGCGACGATGCGGCCGCGCTGCAGGCCTTTGCCGAGGCGCTCGACCTGTTCACCGCGATGAAGGACGACCAGGCGGTGCTGCGCACGGCGGAGTTCCACCTGAGGCTCGAGGATCTTCTGGTAAACTTGGCCGCACTCGCACGAGATCCGCGGCGCATCGACGGGGCGTCGCGCCTGTTGTCCAGGGCCGTCTCCCTCTGCCTGGACGTCGCCGGCACACTCATGGCGTCCGGGCTTCGCACGGAGGCGCAGCATGCGCTGGAGGCGATCGATGCCGCGCTGCCCGCGGTGGCCGATGCGGACCGCCCGGGGCTCACGGCCCGCAGGCGTGCGCTGACCGGCCCGTGAACATACTTCGGAGGCTCACGATGACACGTCTGATGATCGCGCTCTTCGCACTGGCGGTGCCGGTTGTTGCGGCTGCGCAGTCCGCCTCGGTGCCGGAAGGGATTGTGGTGGCGCCCGGTGCGCCGGCGGTTTCCGCGAACACGGCTGTCCAGCAGCCGGGGACGGTGCCGGCCTCCACGCGCATCCGGCGGCCGAGCATGGTCGGCTACATCAACGACAGCACCATCGAGAGCCGCATCCGCGTCCGCTTCGACGCCGCCACGGGGCTCGACGCCGCCGATCGGGCGGAGTTCTTCTACGCCAAGTGCGGCTGCTACCGCTTCCTGCCGGCGAACAATCCCGCGTACGACCCGGACGCACCCGGCCCGGGTCCGGGTGTGCTGACGAGCGCCGACTTCAACCAGTTCTATGCGTGGGCCGAGTATGCGGTCACCGGTCGCCTGTCGCTGGTGGGTGAAGTGCCGTTCCGATCGCTCAAGCCGCAGTCCTTCGTGCCCGGCACGGGCAGCTTCGGCGACAACAGCGGACTCTCCGACGTCCGCGGGGGCGTGAAGCTCGGGCTCGCCAGCGACAGCAACAGCCAGATCACGCTCCAGCTCCTCGCACAGGCGCCGTCCGGCGATTCGAAGAAGGGGCTCGGGAACAATCGGTGGAGCGTGGAACCGACGCTGCTCTACTGGACGCAGCTGGGCGAGTACGTCAGCCTCGAGGCGCAGTTCGGCACCATCTTCCCGCTCGACGGCTCGGCCGGCGTGCCGATTACCGTCTCGGACAAGTTCTCCGGCAAGGTGATCTACTACGGCATCGGTCCGAGCTTCGATCTCTATCGCCGTGGGGGCACGCGGCTGTCGCCGGTGGTGGAGCTGGTCGGCTGGCACGTGGTGGACGGGTTCTCCACCGCGGAGAACGGCCCCGTGGACGGGCTGAATATCCTGAACGCCAAGTTCGGCGGACGCCTGGTGCTCGGCAGCCGCAACTCGCTCTACGTGGGTTACGGCAAAGCCCTCACCGACGCGGTCTGGTACGACGATGTGCTGCGGTTCGAGTACCGGGTGGGGTTCTGAGCGCGCGCGGCAGGCAGGCCGGTTGATCGGTCGGGCGGGCGGCTCAATCGGGTGGCGGCGGCCGCCACCGGCGCGCAGCGCCTCACGCGCGGCGCCCGGTCGGACTACCCGCCTCGACGTCGTGCACCCGGTTACACGAGAGTGTCCGGGCGATCGCGCGCACGCCCTCGTGATACAGTTAAACACCGCACGCGCCCGTAGCTCAGCTGGATAGAGCGTTGGCCTCCGGAGCCAAAGGCCGCAGGTTCGAATCCTGCCGGGCGCGCCACTCCATTTCCCCTCGAATCATCGGCCCGTCCGCGCGAGTGATTCCTCGCCCATGATCGGGCTCGCCGCGATCAGGGCGCCTCGGCAGTCGAGCCAGGCTGTCCGGCCCGGCCTGCAACCTCGGGCGAGACGCCGTGTCCCGCCAACGCGGGCAGCTTCTTCGGGAGCCGCAGGGTGAAGGTCGTTCCGACGTGCTCGGTGGACGACACCTCAATCTGTCCCGCAACCGAGTTCACGCACTCCTCGACGATCGCCAGACCCAGGCCGGTGCCATCCACGCCCAGTTGCTGATCGAGATCGGCATGTGCTCGCACGAACCGCCCGAAGATCCGCGGAAGCGCTTCGGCGGGAATCCCGATTCCGTTATCCGAGACCGTCAGCTGGTGGTGATCGTGGTGGCCGGTGTACTCGACGGTCGCAAAGCGCACCGCCTTGCGGGGGTCGGAATACTTGATGGCGTTGGCCACCAGGTTGATGAGAACGAGTTCGAGCGCGCCGGTGTCCAGATGGATGAGCGCGGGTGTGGCGTCGGTTCGCAGATCGACACCGCGGTGCTCAGCCATCTCGCGGAGCTGGCGGAACACTTCGTCCACGATCTCCCTGAGCTCTACTGTCTGCTCGGTCGGCGTCTGGGAGAGCACGCCCGACCGGGGCAGGCGCTCGAAACTCCTGATGATCTTCAGGGCCCGGTCCGCATTTCGCTGCACGGTGGCACCCAGGCGGCGGCGGTGCAACTCGTCGGCGGCCGCTTCCCCTGCCAATAACGCGGCGCCGAACTGGAGCGTGCCCAGGACATTCCTCAGTTCATGACCGACCGCTCTGTTGAACGCATCCAGCCGTTGGCCCTGCGCACTGACCGCCTCGGTGAACTCGCTGATGAACGTGCCCGCCGTGACCTGCATCAGTACGCGGACGGCGCGGCCCACACGACGCCAGACGGCCAGGCAGTCCTCCAGCGGCGGCGCCGGCACGAGGAGTCGGGTTTCGTCGGCCAGGAAGTCCTCGAGCACCTCCCCGAGGACGTCGTATTCGCGCAACACCTGATGCAGCGACGACTGTTGCTGGTGGCGGAGTCGGCCCAGCTCGCGGGCCTTCGCAAGCACGATCGTCCGAGCAGCGACGTCCTCCTGGGCAGGCTCGGCGACGTAGTGTCCGATCTCCTCGATCACGGCTGGAATGTGATCGAGCAGCAGGTCGGTCGGGAAGACCGACCGGGCGTCGACCGGCAACAGCGCGACGAGGCGTTGCAGCCAGCGGTCCGCCAGGGTCCGGCTCTCCCGCTGCAGGCTCGCGCCCAGCGCGCCCGCGCACGAGGTGGTGACGGTCGTCAAGGAATCTCCCAGTCCGGCCGCCAGTGGCGGAGCGCCGGTGTCAGATTGCAAGAGAGGATGAGGGACGACCCAGTATACGACTCTCGAGGTGTCTCCACATCGGCTGCTGAAGAAGACGTGCGGGGGAGACGCGCAGACGGCGGAGCTCAACTGTATTCGTGGGCTCAGCTGTCGTCGCGGGAACGTCGCAGCGGCGGTTTCGCCTTCACCTGCCGTCGCAGCAGTCGCAGAGCCTCACAGACGACGCGCCACTGCGGCAGCGCCAGGTGGTGCGCCAGGTCGCGCAGCACAGCGTGGTACTCCGGTGGAATTCGGAGATTGAGCTGCGGATAGTCGACGACCTTTTCGCCTGGGGCAGCCCCGGAAGGAGGGCGTCCCGCTCGCCTGCGCGCCATCGGCTGACCTCGTTGGGATACCGTTGTGATTTCCTGCTAGCACAAACTTCGCTATACTTCGCCGCATGCCTGGTAGGAAATCCCCGGAGGCCACGCCGATGCGCGGCCGGCCTCGCGTGCATTTCGAATCCTGGTCCAAGGTGTCGGTTGTGCTGTTCGAGCGGCAAGTGCAGAGCCTGGATGCGCTCCGCGCGGAGCTGGCATCGGAATACGGAGTCGTCCCTCTCAGCCGCGCCGCCCTGATACGCACGGCCGTGGACGTGCTGCTGACGACCCCGCGCACGCCAGGGCGGCTCCGGACGCTGGCGCAGCGGCTGCGGACGTCGTCCGACGGTCACCCGAATTAGTGGCGGCACTATATCAACGGCCGCGCTTGGAAGTCTAGCCCTGCCATTCTGCGCGCTACTGCACCCGGCATGCGCGTGATGGGTGCATCGGGGTGCGTAGGTCCCCATTTTGTGGCGGCACGAAATCGGATCCTCCGGTAGACTCGTCCGCGAATGTCGGCGGATGCACGGGTGCACGTGCTGCTCGACACGCTGAACGAACTACTCGACGCGGCCGATCTGGCGACCATCTCGGGAGTCGTGAGCTGGGCCGCGCGTCGCCTCGTCGATGCGGATGGCGCCACCGTCGTGCTGCGCTGCGGCAGCGACTGCCAATACGTCGGCGAGGATGCAGACTCCGCGCTGTGGCGCGGCCGAGCGTTCCCGGCGCACATCTGCGTTTCGGGCCTTGCCATGCGGTCGGGGCAGCCGGTCGTCATCCCCGATATCCACACCGATGCGCGGGTCCCGCGCGACCTCTACGATGGCACCTTCGTGCAGGGACTCGCCCTGGTGCCGGACGGTCCGCCTGCCCCCTCTCTCGCGATCGGTGCGTATTGGGCGCAGCCGCACCAGGCCGACGCGAACGAGATCGACCTCCTGCGACGCCTTGCCCGGGCGGCAGGCAGAGCAGTGGCTCGCCAGCGCGTGCAGCAACAGCTCGCCGAGTCCGAGCGTCGCTTCAGGAGCGTGGCCGACTCGACACCGGTCCTGATCTGGATGCGCGATGCCAGCGGACGCCTGGAATTCGTCAATCGCGCATGGATGGACTTCGTCGGCACGACCGATGCGGACGACTCGGCCGACGCGTGGCAGGCGCTGCTGCATCCCCACGATCGTGATGCGTACGTGGCGGCGTTGCTGGACTGTCTCCGCACGGCCACGCCCTTCACAGGGGAAGTGCGCGTCCGTCACGCATCGGGGGAATGGCGCTGGGTCGCGTCATACGGGGCGCCTCGCCTGGACGCCGATGGCCGGTGCCAGGGCATGGTCGGCAGCAGTGTCGACATCACGGAACTGAAGACCGCGGTCGTGCAGGCGGCCAGGGACGCGCAACAGAAGGAGCAATGGCTCGCCGTGGTGGGCCACGAACTCCGGCAGCCGGTGCACACCGTCAAGGCCGCGCTGGCGCTGCTGGACGAGGCGGCCGATCCCGTATCGGCCGCGCGCGCTCGGACGACGATGGACCGTCAGCTCGCACAGATGGGGCGCCTGCTGGACGACCTGCTGGACACCGCACGCCTCATCCGCGGCGACGTCACGCTGACCCCCACTGTGCTCGATGTGCGGGCGGTCGTCGACGAAGCGGTCGAGGCCATTCACGCCGACCTGCTCGGACGCGACCAGCACGTGACCGTGGGGGCACCGGCAACGCCCGTGCTGGTACGCGCGGATGCGGGCCGGTTGCAACAGGTGCTGACCAACCTGCTGGTCAACGCGTCGAAATACTCGGCAGCAGGACAGGCGATCGTCGTCACCGTCCGACTGGTGGACATGGTGGAGGTGGCGGTGGTCGATCACGGGCAGGGCATCGACGCCGCGCTGCTGCCGCAGATCTTCGATCTGTTCACGACAGTGGGAGGGCCGCGGGGGAGCCACGGCATCGGCCTGGCGGTGGCGCGCCGCCTGACGGAGTTACACGGAGGCACACTCCACGCGCACAGCGACGGACGCGGACGCGGGAGCCAGTTCCTCCTCCGCCTCCCTCCGCTCCTGCCGCCCGACGAACGATCCCGCGCGTAGCATCGCGACGGTTGGTGTGCCGGCAGTGCGGTCGCTCCCCTCCGCTACGGCTCTGGTTGCACCCTTTCACGCTCTGCCCGTCTAATGGGAAGCGTGTCGTCGGGCCAGACTCCCCATCCCCAGTCGCAGCACGAACGCCCCGATGCCGCGGCCTATCGCGTCTTCTTTCACGCCGTCGAACAGGCCTGCTGCCTCGTCCGAATCCTCGTTGACGCGGAGGAGAACCCGGTCGATGCACGGATCGTCGACACCAATCGCGCCTTCGACCGGCTGGCAAGACCCGAGCCGGCGACCGGCCGCCCGGTCGGGGAGATCGGCCGCCTCCTCGGCGCCGACGGCCTCGACACCTGCGGACGCGTGGCTCTCGGCGGCGAGGCGACACGATTCGTCGCAGGGGACGACCACGGCGGACGCCGGTTCGAGGTGCACGCCGCGCCGACGGGCTCTCGCGGCGATCGCCTCGTGGCCCTGGTGTTCAGCGACATCACGACGGCACCACGCGAGACCGAACGCGAGACGGCCGAACACGAGACGGCGGAACGCGAGACCGCCGACCGCGAGAGCGGGGCGTCGTCGTTCGGGAAGACCGAACAGCGGTTTCGCGAGCTGGCGGATGCCGCGCCGGCCATGCTGTGGGTGACCGAGCCCGACGGGTCGTGCACGTTCCTGTCCAGGGCATGGTACGAATTCACCGGGCAGACCGAGGCGGAGGGGCTGGGCTTCGGGTGGCTCGATGCCGTGCACCCCGAGGATCGCCCCGCCGCTCGCGAGCACTTCCTGCGCGCGAACGAGGCGCGCATGCCGTACGCGGTCGAGCATCGGCTCCGCCGCCGCGACGGCGCCTACCGCTGGGTCATCGACGGTGGGCGGCCCCGGACGGACGCCAACGGTCGATTCGCGGGCTTCGTGGGTTCGGTGATCGACATCCACGATCGACGCATGGCCGAACATCGGCTCGAACTGGCGGTCACCTCGAGCAACGTCGGGCTCTGGTACTGCGACCTGCCGTTCGACGTCCTCGTGTGGAGCCCGCAGGTGAAGGCGCACTTCGGATTGCCCGAAGACGCGATCGTCACGATCGACGTGTTCTTCGACCGCCTCCATCCGGACGACCGGGAGCCAACCCGCCTGGCCATCGAAGAGGCGATTGCCAACAACTCCCGCTTCGACACGCGGTACCGCACCGTGGGCCTCGACGGGCGGACTCGGTGGATCCGAGCGCTGGGCGGCGCCACCTACGACGAGGGACGCGCCGTGAGCTTCGACGGGATCACGGTGGACGTCACCGAACTCGTCGCGCTGCGCGAGGAGGCGGAGGCCGCCAGTCGCGCCAAGGACGAGTTCCTGGCGATGCTCGGGCACGAACTGCGCAACCCGCTGGCGCCGATCGTCACGGCACTCCAACTCCTGAAGCTGCGCGGCATCGATCAGGTGGAACGCGAGCGCGCGCTGATCGAACGGCAGGTGCAGCACCTGGTGAGCCTGGTGGACGACCTGCTCGACGTGTCGCGCATCACGCGGGGTGGCATCGATCTGCGGCGTGCGCCCATCGAGCTGGCCGACGTGGTGGCCCGGGCGGTGGAGATCGCCAGCCCGCTCATCGAGCAGCAGCGGCACCACCTCGACGTCAACGTTCCGCACGGCCTCGTCGTGAACGGCGACCTCGGCCGGCTCGCACAGGTCGTCGCGAACCTCCTGACCAACGCGGCGAAGTACACGGAAGCCGGCGGCCGCATCCACGTCTCGGCGGACGTCCAGCCGCACGAGATCGCGCTGCGGGTCCGCGACTCGGGCACCGGGATCGATGCCGACATGCTGCCGCACGTCTTCAACCTGTTCGTGCAGGAACGGCAGTCGATCGCCCGGTCGCGCGGGGGCCTCGGGCTCGGGCTGGCGATCGTGCGCAGCCTCGTGGACCTGCACGGCGGGCGTGTCAGCGCACACAGCGCCGGGCGCGGGGCCGGCTCCGAGTTCGTGGTGCGGCTCCCGCGGCTCCAGCAGGACGGAAGCCGCCGTCACGCCGACGATGGGGCGACGGCGGCCGTGGCTGCACCACCCGTCGGCGGGCGGGTGCTCGTGGTGGACGACAACCGCGACGCGGCGGCGCTGCTTGGTGAACTGGTCCAGGCGTTCGGCTACGCCGTGCGCGTCGTCCACGACGCACCGTCGGCGCTTGAAGAAGCGGCGCGCTTCGCGCCGCAGGTGGCGCTCGTGGACATCGGCCTGCCTGTGATGGACGGGTACGAGCTGGCCGAGCGTTTCGCGACCGATGCGGCCCTGCAGCGCACGGCGCTGGTCGCGGTCACCGGGTACGGCCAGCAGCACGACCGCGAACGGACGGCGCGTGCGGGGTTCCGGGTGCACCTGGTAAAGCCGGTGGACGGTGCGGAGCTGCAGCAGACGCTGGCCAATCTGCTGCCCGGCAAGAGCAGGACCGGATCCGACTGACCGGGCGGCCCGCGCCGCTCTTCCACCCGAGCACGCCGCCCGACCCACCGAACGCGGCCCGACCCAGCCGCGCGCTGCACGGCACCTGCTCCTGCGCTTCTTCCATCGCGTCCACCGCCCGTCGCGGCTCATCGGTTTTCCGGCACGGTTCCTTCCAGATTTTGCGTTTCCACCTCGGCCGCGCGTTGTTCGATACTCCCTCCCCGCGTACGGCTGGATGAGCCCGCTGCGACTCGGCGACGGCAGTCGGCGGGACGCCGTGCGCTCGTGGACGTTCACCCGGAGGACTGTGGTATGACAACGCGTTCCATCACGCACGCCGTGTGCGCGGCTCTGGCGGCACTCTGCCTCCTGCCCGCGGCTGCCAGGGCGCAGAGCGCCTTCACCGGCGTCGTGCGCGACACCTCGGGAGCCGTGCTCCCGGGCGTCACGGTCGAAGCCGCCAGTGACGTGCTGATCGAGAAGACCCGCTCGGTCATCACCGACGAGAACGGCGGCTACCGCCTCGTCGACCTGCGGCCCGGCACCTACAGCCTCACCTTCTCGTTGGCGGGGTTCTCGACCTTCCGGCGCGAAGGCATCGAGCTGCAGTCGGACTTCACAATGACGATCAACGGCGAGCTGCGCGTTGGTGCGCTCGAAGAGACGCTGACCGTCACCGGCGCGGCACCAACCGTGGACGTCCAGAGCACCACGAAGACACAGGTGCTCAACCGCGACGTCGTGGACGCCATCCCGACCGGCCGTACCATCCAGGGCCTCGGCCAGCTGATCACGGGCGTGAACCTGAATGCCCCCGACGTCGGCGGCAGCCGCGCGATGCAGCAGACCTACATGTCGGCGCACGGCGC
>CAYLTD010000061.1:0-15027 GCA_964386715.1 uncultured Bifidobacterium sp. | reverse complement strand
CTCGCCCTCCTGAATCTTCACTTCGGCCACGAAAATCACACCCCTTTCGGGTGGCAGTCTCTGCGGTTACACCGACTGGTCACATAGACCAAATATGTTAGGCTATCACGGCAACGGCGGATTCTAGGCGCAATCCCGGACCCCGTCAACGAAATACTCCCCGCCGAGCCTACCGCTCGGACCCATCCCCACGTGCAGCCAACTACGGGCATGAGAGTTCTCGTCATCGGCAGCGGGGGGCGCGAGCACGCCCTCGTTTCCCGGCTGGCCGCCGAACCCGGCGTGGCCGTCATCGCGGCCCCCGGTAACCCGGGCATCGCCGCGCTGGCTCCCGTTCATCCGGTCTCCGTGTCCGACCCGGAAGCCGTGCTCGCCCTGGCCGAGCGCGAAGCGGTAGATCTGACCGTGATTGGCCCGGAGGTGCCGCTCGGCCTGGGTGTCGCGGATCGCTTCGCAAAGGCCGGGCGGCTCCTGTTCGGGCCGACCGCCGCCGCCGCACAGCTCGAGACCAGCAAGGCGTTTGCGAAGGCGTTCATGGCCAGACACGGCATTCCCACCGCAACGTTTCATACCGCCGAGACCGAGGCGGACGCCCTCCAGGTCGTCCGGTCCGGCAGGTTCGGATGGCCGGTGGTGCTCAAGGCCGACGGGCTCGCCGCAGGCAAAGGGGTGGTGATCGCCGGCGACCTCGCGGAGGCGGAGGAGGCGATCGCCGCCGCGATGTCAGGCGGGCGGTTCGGGACGGCCGGTCACCGGCTGGTCATCGAGGAATGCCTCACAGGGCCTGAAGTCTCCTTCTTCGTCGTCAGCGACGGCACGCGCGCGGTGCCCATTGGGACCGCGCAGGACCACAAGCGCATCTTCGACCAGGACGCCGGACCGAACACCGGAGGCATGGGCGCCTTCGCGCCCAGTCCGCTCGTCGACGCTCCGCTCGAGGCGCGCGTCATGCGCGAGATCGTCGAGCCGGTGATCGACGGGATGGCCGCCGAGGGACACCCGTTCCGCGGGTTCCTGTATGTCGGTTTGATGCTCACGACAGACGGTCCGCGGGTGATCGAGTTCAACGTGCGCCTCGGCGACCCCGAGGCCCAGGTGATCCTGCCGAGGGTCGCCACTCCGTTGGTGCCGTTGCTGGCGGCGGCGGCTGCTGGCGGGCTCGGCGAGACGGCCGTCGGGCTGGCGGAGGAGCGGCTCGTCGGCGTGGTGATCGCGTCGCGCGGGTATCCCGACACCGCTGACGTTGGCCGGGAGATCAGCGGGCTGACCGAGGCCGAGGCGCAGGGCTGCGTCGTGTGCCACGCGGGCACACGCCTCGAGGCGGGGACGCTCGTGACGGCGGGAGGCCGGGTGCTCACCGTCGTCGGGCGGGGCGCGTCCTTCGCGGACGCCATCGATCAGGCCTACCGGGGCGTCAGGTGCATCCGGTTCGACGGCATGCAATATCGACGCGACATCGGCCGAAAGGCCCTCTCGCCGCTCTGACGCGGGCCGTCGAGGGTGTCAGGATCCTCGGCCGAGCGGCATCGCCCGTTGCCATCATGAAGTACTCCGTGATCACCTTCGGTTGTCGGGTCAACCAGTCCGACTCGCTGGCGTTCGAGGAGCAGTTCCTCCGCCGGGGGGACGAACCAGCCGCGCCAGAGGTCGCCGACGTGGTGGTGGTCAACTCCTGCTCGGTGACGGCGAGCGCCGATCAGGGAACGCGGCAGACCGTGCGGCGCATCGCCCGCGTGAACCCAGCCGCCCGCATCATCGTCACCGGCTGCTACGCCACGCGCGAGCCGGCGGACGTCGCATCCCTGCCGAACGTCTCGGAGGTCGTCTGCAACGACGACAAGCCTCGATTGCTGTCGGTGATCCGGGGCATCTCTCCTGGTTCGGGCGTCGAGCGACCTGAGTTGCCACGTGCGCTAGTATCCGACCGCCCCGGGGAGGGCAGTTGCGGCGCGGTCATCGAGCCCGGCGTGGCCGGGCGCACGGCCTATACGCTGCGTGTGCAGACCGGCTGCGCCGAACCCTGCTCGTACTGCATCATTCCAACGACACGCGGAGCGCCGCGCAGCCAACCCCTCGACGTCCTTCTCGCCGAAGTTGACCGCGTCGTGGCGCTCGGGTTCCGCGAGATCGCACTCACCGGGGTGCACCTCGGCTCGTGGGGACGGGACCTGACACCCGGGCGTACGGTGCTCGACCTGCTTTCCGCTCTCCGGGACAGGTTCGACGGCCCGCAGCCCGACGTGCGCTTTCGAATCAGCTCCCTCGAGCCGATGGACTGCACGCCGGCGCTCGTTCGGCTGGTTGCTGGATCGCGCTGTTTCGCCGACCACTTCCACCTGCCCCTGCAGCACGCCAGCGACCGCGTCCTGCGGGCGATGCGCAGGCCCTACTCGCTGACCTACTACGCGGCCCTCGCGGCCGACATCCGCGCTCAGTTACCTCACGCCTCGATCGGCACGGATGTGATCGTCGGATTTCCGGGGGAAACCGCGGAGGACTTCGCAGTGCTGTCGGGGTACCTCGAGCGGTCGCCGCTCACCCATGTCCACGTGTTCCCCTATTCCGACCGACCTGGCACCGCAGCCTCGCGGATGGGCCACCGCCCCGACGGCGCCGTGGTCAAGGGATGGGGCGCCCGAGTCCGGGACATCGGCTCTGGCCTGAACCGGCGCTTTCTCGACCGCCAGCTGGGGCAGGTGTTCCGGGCGCTGACGCTGGACGACGGCACGCTGGCGGTGACCGGGAATTACCTCAAGGTGCGGATTCCACCCGGCTTGCCGCGCAACCGGTGGGTGAGCGTTCGGATTACGTGTACGGAACCCACGCTGGCGGGCGAGGTCGTGGGCTGAACGGCTATCGCCCGGCGTTCGCCTTCGCCTGCACGAGCCCTCGTCGAATCAGGCTCTGGGCCGTCGAGACGATCGCTTCAGCCGTCGGTCGCGGCCTCCAGTCGAGCACCCGTCGCGCCTTCGCACTGGTTGCGTTCTTGGGAGGGCCGAGTTCCGGAACGACCTGACCCAGTGCGGGATCGAACAGTGCCGCTCCACGAACGACCCAGTCCGGCAGTTCCAGGGTCGGAACCCGTCGCGCGGCATCGCCGAGGCGTGACCTCAGCACCCGGCCAATCTCGCGCAGCGTGACGAAATCGCCTGCGACCGCCAGGAACCGCTCCCCGTACGCAGCAGGGTGCATCATCGCGCGAAGGTGCAGGCTCGCAACGTCCCGTACATCGATCACGCCGAACGCTATCCGCGGAAAGGCCGGAAACTTCCCGTCCAGCATCTGCTGGATGACGCCGATGGACGTCGAATAGTCGGTACCGAGCACCGGCCCGAAGACCATGACCGGGTTGATGACCGCCAGTTCCAGCGACCCGCCTTCCCGAGCGACGAAATCCCAGGCGGCCCGCTCGGCCAGCGTCTTGGACTTCACGTAGGGAGAGACATTGGGCCCCTCGACATCGGTCCAGCTCGATTCGTCGAACGGCGCGCGCTGCGGCGGATGTCCGTAGCCAACGGCGGCGAACGATGATGTGAGGACGACTCGGCGCACGCCGGCCTCGCGGGCGGCGCGCAACACCCGCAACGTCCCTTCCCGTGCGGGCACGATCAGTTCGTCTTCGTGCCTCGGCAACCGCGTCGGGAACGGGGATGCGACATGGAGGACGAAGTCACAGCCCCGCGCCGCGTCCGACCAACCCCGATCCTCCTCGAGGTTGGCCGCGACGAAGGTCAGTTGGCTCTCTTCCGTCGCGCCGCCCTCTCTGAGCAGGGCCCGGACCTGCGGCTCGCGCGAGAGGTGGCGGACGGTCGCGCGCACGGTGTATCCCGCGTCGAGCAGTTGCAGGATGATGTGGCTGCCGATGAACCCGGACCCACCGGTGACCAGGACTGTACTCATCGCACTGGCAGCATTGTGACCACGACCTGGCGGGTTGGAGGACCGCGGACTCAGTGAAACGCGAGGGTGGCGAGCTTCTGGCCGGGCGACTGTTGCTGGCCTTCCACGATCAGCTGGCCGCATGCCGCGCGGATGTCGCGCCCGCGGCTCTTGCGCACCGAGACGGTCACGTCGCGTTCAGCCAGCACGCGTGCGAAGGCGTCAACTGCGGCATCCGAAGGCCGCTCGAATGGGATGCCCGCCGCCGCATTCAAAGGAATGAGGTTCACCTTGGCCCGCACGCCAGCCAGGAGCTTCGCCAGGCGGCGCGCATCCTGGGGAGAGTCGTTGACACCCGCCAGCATGACGTATTCGAAGGTGATCCGGCTCCGCTTGCGGAGCGGAAAACGGCGGCACGCCTCGATGATGTCAGCGACTCCCCACTTCCTGTTGACGGGCACGAGAGCGCCCCGCTGGCTGTCGGTCGGTGCGTGCAGTGAAATAGCGAGGTTCGGCATCAGCGGTTCCTGCGCCAGGCGTTCGAGCGCGGGCAGCAGGCCGACCGTCGAGAGCGTCACGCGACGAGGCGGCAGGCCGAAGCCCTGGTCGTCGGCCAGGATACGGAGTGCCTTCATCACGGCGTCGTAGTTGTGCAGCGGCTCGCCCATCCCCATCAGGACGATGTTGAACGGCTTATCGCGCAGGCCGAGGGCGTCGGCGAGTACCCGCACCTGTCCGACGATCTCCCCGGCGGTCAGGTTGCGGACGAGCCCCATCCTGCCGGTCAGGCAGAAGGCGCAGGCCATCGCGCACCCGACCTGGGTGGAGATGCAGAAGGTCATCGCCGGTGTATCGGGGATGAACACCGACTCGATCTGGCGCCCATCCTCCAGCCGCAGCAGGAATTTCTCCGTGCCGTCGCTCGAGCGGTCGCGCGAGGCGATCGCCGGGGTGAACACGGTGAAGTCCCGCGCGAGGGTGGCCCGGAGTTCGCGCGGCAGGTCCGTCATCGCATCGGGACTGGTGACGCCTCTCTTGTAGATCCAGGCGAAGACCTGCCGCGCGCGGAACCGCTCATGGCCGGCCGCCGCAAGGGCGGCTTCGAGTTCGGCACGGTCGAGTTCAGTCAGCCTGGCCGGCGCGTGGTGCATATCTCTCACGGGGGCAACAACTTCCGGATACACCCTTCATGTTACCGCGGGTGTCCAGCCCGGGCGGGTTCCGGCGGGCCGTGCTTGCCGGAACGGCTGGGAGTATGCTAAAGTGCCATTTTGCTCGTAATTCCTTTGTTCTCAATAGTTTGGCGGAATCATGAGAACGGGGCGGGCATCCTGAAACCTTTTCGCAGCGGGCCAGACAACGTGTCGAATTCACCCATCGTTCGCGACGTGCTCGACAACGGCCTCCGGATACTCACCGAGCAGATGACGCAGGTGCGTTCGGTCAGCATCGGCGTCTGGTTGGCCCGGGGCTCGCGCCACGAGACGGCGGAGCGCAGCGGCATCGCGCACTTCGTCGAGCACATGCTCTTCAAGGGCACCGGCACGCGGTCGGCCGAAGACATCGCCCAGGCAATCGACTCGATTGGCGGGCAGCTCGATGCCTTCACGGCCAAGGAGTACGCGAGCTACTACATCAAGGTTCTCGACGAGCATCTGCCGCTCGCCCTCGACGTCCTCTCGGACATCGTGCTCAATCCGGCGTTCAGCCCTGAGGACATCGAACGGGAGAAGAAGGTCGTCATCGAGGAGATCAAGATGGTCGATGACACTCCCGACGACCTGGTGCACGAGATCTTCACGCAGGGCTTCTGGGAGAACCACCCCCTGGGGCGTCCGATCCTGGGCACCCGCGAGACGGTGGAGTCGTTCGACGCCGATCTGCTGCGGGGGTACTTCCGCGACGCCTACACGCCGTCGAACCTGATCGTCTCGGCCGTCGGCAACCTGCAGCACGATCATCTTCGGCGCCTCGTCGAGGAACGCTTCGGACACCTGACGGCGTCCAGCCAGCCATTGGTCGAGGCACCGCCCGTCGTCGTTCCGAAGGTGCTCATCCGCAACAAGGAGCTGGAACAGAGCCATGTCTGCCTTGGGGCGAGCAGCTATGCCCAGGACCACGCCGACCGGTATGCGGCGTACGTGCTCAACACGCTGCTCGGCGGCTCCATGAGCTCGCGGCTGTTCCAGAACGTGCGGGAGAAGCGCGGGCTGGCCTACGCGGTGTTCTCGGGTCTGAGCGCCTATCGTGACGCCGGCTCGTTCACCATCTACGCCGGCTGTGCGAACGAGGCAGTCGGCGAGGTCGTCGACGTGGTGGTGGAGGAACTGCGGGCGATCAAGCAGACGCCCGTGAGCGCGGCGGAGCTGCAGCGGGCCAAGGACCACCTGAAGGGGAGCCTCATGCTCAGCCTGGAGAACACCGCCAGCCGCATGTCGCACATCGCCCGGCAGGAGATCTACTTCGACCGGCAGTTCGGGCTGGACGAGACGCTCGACGGCATCGAGAAGGTCACGCCGGCCGATCTGCAGCGCGTGGCGACCGATCTCTTCCGGAACGGCGCGCTGTCGGCCACCGTTCTCGGGAATGTGAACGGTTTGCAGCTGTCGCGCGAGCGACTCGATTTACAATAGGGGCATTCACCACACACGACAGCGAGCGTTCGGGAGGATCGGGCCGCACGGCGTCCCTGGCACGGGGCAATCGGCGTCGGCTGGCATGGCCCTCGGTGTCCTGAGTGTCTCTCCGGGCAGGAACCACGCGTGATCCAACGCTACACACACCCTGAAATGGGCCGGATCTGGAGCGATCAGCGCAGGTACGAAACCTGGCTGCTCGTGGAGACCGCGGCCGCCGAGGCAATGGCCGCCGCGGGCATCGTCCCGCCTGATGCGGCCCGTGACATCCGCGAGCGTGGCGCGTTCGACATCGCCCGCATCGAAGAAATCGAGCAGGTCACGCAGCACGATGTCATCGCGTTCACGACCGCGGTGGCCGAGAAGGTGGGGCCGTCGGCCCGGTGGCTGCACTTCGGCATGACGTCGTCGGACGTCATCGACACCGCCCAGGCGCTGCAGATGCGCGAGGCGTGTGACGTGACCCTCGCCAACCTCGCCGCTCTCTCCGTCGCCATCCGCGAGCGCGCAATCGAACACCGCCTCACGCCCATGATCGGGCGGACCCACGGCGTGCACGCCGAGCCGATGACCCTGGGCCTGAAGCTCGCCCTGTGGTACGCCGAGGTGACCCGGAACATCGAACGCGTACGTCGCGCCAGGGACACCGTATCGGTCGGCAAGTTGTCCGGCGCCGTGGGTGCCTTCGCGCACCTGCCGCCGGCAATCGAAGCGGACGTCTGCCGCCGACTGGGGCTGACGCCGGCACCCGTGGCCTCACAGGTCGTGCAGCGCGATCGCCACGCCGAACTGCTGGCGGCGCTCGCCATCACCGCCGCCGGGCTCGAGAAGTTCGCCCTCGAGATCCGCGGGCTGCAGAAGACCGAGATCGGCGAGATCGAGGAACCGTTCGCGAAGGGGCAGAAGGGTTCCTCGGCCATGCCGCACAAGCGCAATCCGATTGGCTGCGAGCAGATCGTCGGCATGGCGCGGCTCATCCGCGCCAACTGCCACGCGGCCTTCGAGAACGTCGCCCTCTGGCACGAGCGCGACATCTCGCACTCTTCCGTCGAACGGGTGATCCTGCCCGACAGCTTCATCGCCCTGGACCACATGCTCCGCAGGATGACGCGGATCGTGAAGGGCATGGTGGTGTACCCCGAACGGATGAAGGAAAACCTCGAGCGGTCGCGCGGAGTCGTCTTCTCGGGAACGGTGCTGCTGGAACTGGCGCGGAAGGGCATCTCGCGCGAACAGGCCTACGAGTGGGTGCAGCGCAACGCGATGCGCTCCTTCCACGAACGAGCCGACTTCCGCGGCCTGCTGCTCGCCGACCCCGACGTTTCCGCCGTCATGACCCCCGCCGAGATCGAGTTGGCCTTCGACCTGAAGGAGCAGTTCAGGCATGTCGACGAGGTATTCGAACGGGTGTTCGGCCAGGCCGGCCGCTCGGAGGGAACGGCGGCCGGTGCAGAGGTGGTGGGGGCGTAATTCATGACGATGCCGCCTGGCGGCGCATGGACGGCGTCCGGTGACGTGTGAACCCGTCTTGGGGAGAAGAGTGGCCTGACATGCTGGATAAGTTCAAGGATGAGTGTGGCGTCTTCGGCATCTTCGGGCACCACGAGTCCGCGAACATGACCTACCTCGGGCTGTACGCGTTGCAGCACCGAGGGCAGGAGAGCGCCGGGATCGCCGTGTCGGACGGCCAGACCGTGCGCGTTTCCAAGGACATGGGCTATGTGGCCGACATCTTCGATGGCCAGACCCTCTCGCACCTCCGGGGACATGCCGCAATCGGGCACGTGCGCTACTCGACCGCCGGCGAAAGCCGCCTCGCCAACGCGCAACCCTTCCTCATCGACTGTGCCCACGGGCAGTTCAGCATCTGTCATAACGGCAACCTGACCAACGCTGACGCCCTGCGCAACGAACTTGTCGGGCAGGGCTCGATCTTCCAATCGGGCAGCGACACCGAAGTCGTGCTGCACCTGTACGCCCGATCGAAGGCCCGCAACGTCGAAGACGCAGTCGTCGAGTCGGTAACGCAGCTGCAGGGGGCGTTTTCGTTCCTGATGCTGACGCCAGACCGCATGATCGCCGTGCGGGATCCGCACGGCTTCCGGCCGATGGCCCTGGGCCGCCTGGGAGAGGCGTTCGTCGTCTGTTCCGAGACCTGCGCCATGGATCTCATCGGCGCCACCTACGTTCGGGACGTCGAACCTGGGGAGCTGCTGATCATCAGCGCAGGCGGGATCCGATCGCTGAAACCCTTCCCGCCCGCGCCGCTCGCGCACTGCGTGTTCGAGCACGTCTACTTCTCGCGCCCGGACAGCTACGTCTTCGGGAAGAGCGTGAACGAAGTCCGGACGAACCTCGGACGGGTTCTCGCCCGCGAGCAGCGCGTGGACGCTGATGTCGTGGTCCCGATTCCCGACTCCGGCGTGTGTGCCGCCATGGGCTACGCCGACGAGGCCAACATCCCGCTGCGGATGGGCCTGATCCGGAACCACTACGTCGGCCGTACGTTCATCCAGCCGCAGTCCTCCATCCGCCATTTCGGGGTGAAGGTCAAGCTGAACCCCGTCCGGAGCATCCTCGAGGGCAGGCGGGTGGTGCTCGTGGACGACTCGCTCGTGCGCGGCACGACCAGCCGGAAGATCGTGCGGATGGTGCGGGCTGCAGGCGCTCGCGAGGTGCACGTCCGCATCAGCTGTCCCCCGACCATTTCGCCGTGCTTCTACGGCGTGGATACCCCGCGTCGATCCGAGCTGATGGCCGCCACGCACACGCTCGACGAGATTCGCGCATACCTCGACTGCGACAGCGTGGCCTACCTGAGTCTCAGCGGCCTGATGACCGCCGTGGGCGAAGGCCACGACCACTACTGCAGTTCCTGCTACACCGGCCAGTATCCCGTTGCCTTCCCCCGGGATGAGAAGAGCTATCTTCAACTGGCACTGAAGCTCGACAAGGAAGCCGTCTCGAACTGACGATGTCTCCTGCGATCGGCCCACGGCGGTCTGCGTTCAGCCTCAGCACCCTGCTGCTCGCGCTCCTGGCCCTCGTCGGGGCATCGACGACGGTCGCGGCGCAGGAGCCGTCCGCGCCGCAATCGGTCGGAGCGCCCCAGTTGCGCGGGGCCATCGATCGACTTGGATCCCTCGATTACGAGACGCGCATGGGCGCGTCCCGGCTCGTCCGCCGCACCGACGCGGCGCAGGCGGTCCCGGCCCTGCTCGACGCGGTCGCGCAGCACGCGGACGGCTATGTGCGCTATCGGGCCCTGGTGCTGCTCACGGGTTTCGCCGACCCCCGCACGCGCGACGCGATGCGCGAGGCGCTCACGAGCCCGAACGACCGACTGAGAACCGTCGCGTACAGCTTCTTCGAGCACAGTCCTGATCCGGCGCTCGTGCCCGTGCTCCTCTCGGCGCTCGATCGCGAGCAGGCCGAATTCGTCCGGCCCGCCCTGATCCGCGCCCTCGCCGCGCACGGCGACGACGCGCGCGTGCAGGCCGTACTGGTGCGCGAGGTGGGCCGAGGCGAAGACTTCTTCCGCAGTGCGGTCATCGAGGCACTCGGAGACTACCGCGCGCGATACGCCTACGACGCCGTGACGGGCATCGCCAGGCAGGACGGTCCGCTGTTGGACGATGCGGCACTGGCGCTCGGCAAGATCGGGGACACCCGGGCCATCGAGACCCTCGCGGCGCTGCAGCGCACCGCGCCGCGCCAGACCCAGCCGCTGGTGGCTGCCGCCATCTGCCTGCTCGGCGTCAACTGCAGCTCGCACGAGCACTATCTCGGCGAGACCCTCGGGTTCGCCGACCAGAACATGGGTTTCCAGGAACTGCTGCGCGGCGCGGCAGCCGGGCTCGGTGCGCTCGGCGTCTCGGGCCGGGATAGCGCCGTCTCCACGCTGTTCCAGGTCGGCATCCCGTCGCGCGATCCCACGCGTGCTCCTGTGGCGCTGGCGCTCGCCACGATCGCGCTGCGGAACACGCCCGTGATGCTCGCGTTCCTCCGGCAGGCGGCCGCGCGGCCACAGGCCATCGACCTCGTGGCCGAAGGGTTCGACATGCTCGAAGAGGACCTCGACAAGGAGCGCTTCTTCGCCCTCGTTCGGCGCGCGTACTGGGACGCCCCCGAAGGGTCGGGCGGCCGCGACCTGATGCAGACGCTGATCGGCAAACTGGATTTCTGATGGACTACCGGCAATCGGGCGTCGACATCGACGCCGGCAACGAGACCGTACGACGAATCAAGTCACTCGCCCGCAGCACCTTCACGCCGGGTGTCATGTCGGAAATCGGTTCGTTCGGTGGGCTGTTCAGCCTCGCGGCGGCAGGCCTGCGCGACCCGATCCTCGTCTCCAGCGCCGACGGGGTCGGTACGAAGCTGAAAATCGCGTTCATGACGGGCCGGCACGACACCATCGGTGCGGACCTGGTCAATCACTGCGTGAACGATATCCTCGTGCAGGGTGCGAGACCGTTGTTCTTCCTCGACTACCTGGCGACTGGCCGTCTCTCGCCGGACGTGGCCGAGCAGGTGGTCGCCGGGGTCGCGCGCGCGTGCCGGGAGAACAGCTGTGCCCTGCTTGGCGGCGAGACGGCCGAGATGCCGGGGTTCTATGCCGAAGGTGAGTACGACATCGCCGGATTCATCGTCGGGGTCGTGGAGCGCGAGCGGCTGATCGACGGAGCGACGATCAAGCCAGGAGACGTGCTCATTGGACTCCCGTCGACCGGCCTGCACACCAACGGCTACTCGCTGGCGCGACGTGTCTTCTTCGAACGTTGCGGGTTGTCACCAGAGAGCCCGGTGCCCGAACTGGGCAGCACGGTCGCGGATGCCCTGCTGGCCACGCACCGGTCCTATCTGCGCCCGATCATGCCGCTGCTCGAGGCCCGCCTCGTGAAGGGAATGGCCCACATCACCGGCGGAGGTATCACCGAGAACCTGCCGCGCGTGTTCCCTGCGGGGTGCGCTGCCCGGATCGCCCGGTCGTCCTGGCAGGTGCCAGCGATTTTCGAGTTCATCGCGGCGCGGGGCGGCATTGCCGCTGACGAGATGCTGCGGGCGTTCAACATGGGGATCGGCCTCATCCTGGTGTGCGACGCGGCGCGGCAGGACGACGTCCTGCGGGCGCTCGCGGCCGCGGACGAGTCCGGCGCCGTGGTGCTGGGTGCGATCGTGGAGGGTGACCGCGAGGTGCGGTACGTCCCATGAGTCGGCGGCTCGGCGTTCTCATCTCCGGCCGAGGCTCCAACCTGCAATCCATCATCGACGCGATCGACCGCGGTGATCTCGACGCCACGATTGCCGTGGTCGTCTCGAACAGGCCCGAGGCAGCGGGGTTGAGGCGTGCGGCCGAGGCCGGCATCGAGACCCTCTGCCTGCTGCAGCGCGACTTCACCAGCCGTGACGCGTATGACGCGGCGCTCGCGGATGTCCTGACGTCTCATGGCGTCAGCCTGGTCTGCCTTGCCGGGTTCATGCGCCTCGTGGGCACGCCGCTGCTGGAGGCGTTCCCCGATCGCATCCTCAACATCCATCCTTCGCTGCTGCCGGCGTTTCCAGGACTCGACGCCCAGAGGCAGGCGCTCGAACACGGCGTCCGCATCGCCGGTGCGACCGTCCACCTGGTGACGGCGGAACTGGACGCGGGGCCGATCGTCCTGCAGGCCGCCGTCCCGGTGCAGCCTGACGATACGCCCGCAAGCCTGTCGGCCCGGATCCTCGTCGAGGAGCACCGCATCTATCCACAGGCGATTGCGATGGTCCTTGCCTGGGATTGGCACCTGGACGGGCGTCGCTTCGTTGCGGGGGCGGCGACCCCTTCGGCCCAACGGGCGGGGTAGCCCTTCAGGCGGTCCGGCCGCCGGCGCGCAGCGTGAGCACGGCGACCTCCGGCGGGCAGTTGATCCGGATCGGAACGTAGACGGTGCCCATTCCGCGGCTCACGAACAAGGTGGTGGCGGCACGCGTGGCGGTTCCCTCCACCGTGGGGAACTTGCGGGCGGCGATGGCACCCACGCCCGGGAGGACGACCTGTCCGCCATGAGTATGGCCTGACAACACGAGGGGGATGCCCAGAGCCGCGGCCTCCCCGTGGCGCCTCGGATCGTGTGCCAGCAGAATCGTTGTGCCGCGCGCGCCGCGCACGAGTGGCCGCAGGTCGGTCTCGCGCCGCGTCCAGAAGCGGATGCCGACGAGTTCAATCACCTCGCCGCGTACGGCCAGGCGCGTGCGTGCATCTCGGAGCACGGCGATGCCTCGTCGTGTGAGGGCGGCCGGCATGTCGTGATCATCGTCGTGGTTGCCGAGAATGGCGAAGACGCCGAGCGGCGCACTGAGGCTGCTGAGCGCATCCGCAGCCGGGTCCACGTATCGGCGGTCGCCCCACGTGACGTAGTCACCGCCGAGCACGATGAGATCAGGCGCGGCCTGCGAGAGGCGCTCGACGGCGCGATGGACGTCGTCCGCCGTGACCCACCGGCTGCAGTGGACGTCCGTCAGCAGGCCCACCCGGAGTCCGTCCAGCGCATCGGGCAGCCCCGCCACCGGCAGGTCCCGCTCGTTCACGACGATGGCGTGCTGCTCGTACAGGTAGCCGTTCGCCCCGGCGCCAGCGGCAGTGCCCACACCGGCAGCGACGATCGTCTTGAGGATGTCGCGCCGGCTGACCGCCATCGCTTGGTATAGTAACCAATCCCCATGGCCACCCTGTTCGAGGAACTCAGCTGGCGTGAGCTTGTCTACGACGCGACGGAGGGGCTCTCCGAGATCCTGGCGTCGCAGCCGGTGACCCTGTATGCGGGCTTCGATCCGACGGCGTCGAGCCTCCACGTCGGTCACCTGCTGCCCTTGATGGGACTGGCGCGGTGTCAGCGGTTCGGGCACACGCCGATCGCGATCGTCGGCGGCGGCACGGGCATGATCGGGGATCCGAGCGGCAAGTCGCAGGAGCGCAACCTGCTCTCGTCGGAGCAGATCGAGCGCAACGTCGCGGCAATCCGGGTGCAGCTGGAACGCTTCCTGGACTTCGATGCCTCGCCCAACGCGGCGCGCATCGTCAACAACGCGGAATGGCTGGGCACGATTGATCTGCTGTCGTTCCTGCGCGACGCTGGGAAGCACTTCACCGTGAACTACATGCTGCAGAAGGAGTCGGTCAACCGCCGGCTCGAGAGCGAGGAGGGCATCTCGTTCACCGAGTTCAGCTACCTGCTGTTGCAGGCCTACGACTTCCTGCAGCTGTTCGATCGTTACGGGTGCACGGTGCAGATCGGCGGCAGCGATCAGTGGGGCAACATCACGGCGGGGATCGACCTGATCCGCAAGCTGCGTGCGAAGAAGGCCCATGGGCTCGTCATGCCCCTGGTGACGACGGCGTCTGGCGTGAAGTTCGGCAAGACTGAAGCGGGCGCGGTGTGGCTGGATCCCGAGCGGACCTCGCCGTTCGCCTTCTACCAGTTCTGGCTGAACACGGACGACCGGGACGTCGTGCGGTACCTGCGCGCGTTCACCTTCCTGTCGAGGGAGCGCATCGATGCGGTGGCGATGCAGATGCGGGACGCGCCCGAGCGGCGGGAGGCGCAGCGCACGCTCGCCCGGGAAGTGACGGCGCTGGTGCACGGGGACGTGCAGGTTGTGCGGGCGGAGCATGCGTCGCAGCTGCTGTTCGGTGAGGACATCGACCAGCTGTCGGCGGAGGATGTGCTGGCGGTGTTTGCGGATGTACCGGCCACCGATCTGGCGGCGGCGTCGCTCGGCGGCGACGGCATGAGCGTGGTGGAGCTGGTGGCCCTGGTGAGGCTGGCCTCGTCGAAGAGCGACGCGCGGCGGCTGGTGCAGGCCGGTGGGGTGTATGTGAACAACCGGCGGATGAGCGACGTGCAGGCGCGGGTGACGGCTGACCAGGCGATTGGCGGGCGCGTGCTGGTGGTCCGCAAGGGAAGCAAGCAGAATCACCTCGTGAGGATTCTCTCGTGAGGGGGTTGACGGCCCGATTCTTGTACGCCATACTCTCTAAACATTCGGCGCGAGACACCCGCTGCAGGGCAGCGGAGAGCTGGCTGAGACCAAGCAGCGAGCTGAGGTAGGTCCCCGGAAATACTGCCAGGTTCATCCGACGGCATTTCCTGTCGCACGAAGTCAGCCCGAAGGTTTCAACCGCTCGGCGCGAATCGAAAAAAAGATGAAGCGCTGGAAAAAAGTGGTTGACAGTCGAAGCGGGCGATAGTAATCTCAGTAAGTTCCCCTGACGCGGTCGGCGATGCCGACGCCGAAGCAACAACCGGCGCGACGCGAGCATGGGCAAAGCACCCAGGGTGCTTTGAAGATGTCGGTTCTTTGAAAACTAGATAGTGCGTGCAAGCACACACAAGACCCTGTCACGACGGCGGGTGCTCGGCGCAAGCCGGGAGCCTGGCGTCGGACAAATGAGAGTCAGCGCGTGGCACCGCAGAGTCGGCCGACCCGAGTCGTCAGTCCGGACGAAGGCGGCTGGCGGTGAACCACGAGA
>CAYLTD010000060.1:0-17234 GCA_964386715.1 uncultured Bifidobacterium sp. | reverse complement strand
GCATGGACGAGAAGGCGACCCACTGGCCGTCTGGCGAGTAGCTCGCTTCCGCGTCATACCCCTTCGCGGACGTGAGCCGCTTCATGGTCCCGCCCTTCTCGCTGTAGGCAAAGATGTCCATTTCCGGGTCGTAGTCCCAGGAATAGCGGCGCTCCTTGCCCGAGGCGCGGAATTCCAGCTCCTCGTCCTGGTACTGCTTCGACTTGGGGTCCAGGTGCGTCGAGGAGAAGAGAATCTCGTCGGTCCCGGGCCGGAAGAACGCGCAGGTCGTTTTTCCCATCCCGGGCGAGATCCTTTTGACGTCGCCACTCGTCAAATCGAGGGTGTAGATCTGGTAGAAGGGGTTTCCGGGGTCTCGTTCGCTCTGGAACACCAGACGTGTGCCGTCGGGGTGCCAGTAACCCTCGCCAGCCCGACGCCCTTCCACGGTGAGCCGCCGGACGCGACTGAGGAAGTCGCGTTCCTGGGAGCCGGCTGGTGCTGCGCCCTGCTGCAGGGTCGCGGCCGCAATCGGTGCGGCGGCTGCAAATGCGGCGGCGACAACGAGATGTAAAGATCGCATAGGCCGTATTATCACCGTGATATTCTCGGGCCTCAACCTGCACGGAGCGATTTCGATGAAGAAGTTCTTGAGTGTGCTTGCGGCGGCGGCGGTTCTGGCGGTGGCTCCTGGTGTGGCGTCGGCGCAGTCGGGTCCCGCGGGCGACTGGGAACTGGCGATGACCACGCCGCAGGGCACCACCCAGGTGGGGCTCAGCCTGAAGGTCGACGGCGAGAAGGCGACCGGCACCATGTCCAACGCGATGGGCCCGATCGGTGTCTCGGGGACGGCCCTCGGCGACGCCGTGAAGCTGAACGCCGAGATCAACCTGCAGGGCATGGCGATCGCGTTCGTCATCGACGGCAAGGTGACGGGCGATGCGATGGCCGGGACGGTCAAGATCGGCGACTTCGGCGAGTTCCCGTTCACGGGCAAGCGCGCGGGCGCCGCGCCGGCGGCCGCGGCGGCTGCGGCCCCTGCGGCGGCAGCGGGCGCTGCAATCACCGACCTGAACGGCAAGTGGGACATCAAGCTGGTCATTGCCGGCATGGGCGAAATGCCCGCGACCGCCGTGATGAAGCAGGAAGGCGAGAAACTTACCGGTACGCTCAGTGGACCGGCGGGCGACCTCGCCATCGCCGGCACCGTCACCGGGACCGCCGTGAAGATCGACTTCGAGGCGGAGACGCCGCAGGGCAAGCTGCCGGTCACCATGACCGGCACGATCGGCCAGACGAGCGTCACCGGCAAGGCGAGCATCGCGGGCATGGGCGAGGCGGATTGGACCGCCACCCGGGCGGCCGTCCAGTAAGGCAGGTCGCCGGCCGTGTCGTCCTGGCGTTCGCGCCTGATCCTGGCTGCGCTGGCGGCGCTCGCGTTGTCGCGCGCGCCGCTGGCCCAGACCTCCGCGATCAAGCTCGCCACCCTCGTGCCCGACGGCTCGGTGTGGGACAAGAGCCTGAAGCAGATGGGCGCCGACTGGAAGGCGGCGACGGGCGGGCGCGTCGACCTGACGGTGTACGCCGGCGGTTCCCAGGGTGATGAGCCGACGGTCCTGCGCAAGATGCGCCTCAACGCCCTCCAGGCCGGCGCGTTGACGGTCGCCGGTCTCGGCAGCATCGACTGGTCGTTCAACGTCTTCAACATCCCCTTCTTCTTCCAGAACTACGACGAGCTGAACCACGTCGTCGACAAGCTGACGCCGCTGCTGAAGCAGCGCGTCGAGGCCAAGGGCTTCGTGCTGGTGCACTGGGGGCATGGCGGATGGCTCCAGGTGTTCTCCAAGCAGCCGGTCCAGACGCCGGCGGACCTCCGCAAGGCCAGGCTGTTCACGTCGGCTGGCGACGACTCGATGACGCAGTGGTACAAGGCCAATGGTTTCCAGCCACGCGCGATGGCGATGACCGACGTGCTCACCGGTCTCACCACTGGCATGCTCGACGCCCTTCCCACCACGCCCCTGGCGGCGATGTCGTTCCAGTGGTTCAGGCAGACGCCGTACATGCTCGACCTCGGCATCAGCCCGATCGTGGGCGCGACCGTCGTCTCCAAGCGCACCTGGGACCGGATCTCCGCCGCCGATCGCGCGAAGATGGTCGAGATCTCCCTGAAGGTGGAGAAGCAGCTGCAGGCTGACGTGCCCAAACAGGACGGCCTGGCTACCGTGCTGATGCAGAATCAGGGGCTCAAGGTCACGAAGGGCAATCCCGCGGAGTGGCAGCAGCTCGCCGAGTCGCTCGCCCAGACAATGCGGGGCAAGATGGTGCCGCCCGACGTCTTCGACCTCGCCCAGAAGGAGCGGGACGCGTTCCGCAAGCAGCGCGCCGCCACGCCGGCGGCACCGCAGGCCCGGTGAGCCGTCTCGCCGCGCGCGTCGAGGACGCGATCGCCGCGGTCGCCCTGACCGCGATGGCTCTCATCCCGATCCTGGAAGTCGTACTGCGCCGCACCGTGGGTGTCGGCATTCCCGCCGCTGGTCCTCTCGTCCAGCACCTTGTGCTCTGGGTGGGCTTTCTCGGGGCGGCCATTGCCGCACGAGAGGGAAAACTGCTCGCCCTGGCCAGCAGCACGTTCATCCCCGATGGCCGCATCCGGCGGGCCGCCGACATCCTGGCGGCTGCCGTGGCGTCCTGCATGGCCGCGCTGCTCGCCCAGGGGGGCGTTGACCTTTTTCTCACCGAGCGTGAGGCCCATAGCTCGATCGGCGCCGGGATTCCGACGTGGGTGGCGCAGCTGGGCCTGCCGCTCGGCTTCGCGCTGATCGCGCTCCGGCTCGTGTGGCGCGCGAGCCCTCGCTGGACCGGGCGCGCCATCGCGGCGCTCGGCCTTGTCGCGGCCGGCGTCGTGATCTGGATGCCTTCGCTGCTGGAGGCGCAGCCCGCCTGGCCGTTCCTCGCGGTGATCCTGATTGCCGCGCTGCTCGGGGCCCCGATTTTCGCGATCCTGGGCGGCGCCGCCGTGGTCCTGTTCATGATCGACGGGGTCACGCCGGCAGCCGTGCTGATCGAGACCTACGCACTCAGCACGTCGCCCACGCTCCCGGCGATCCCGATGTTCACGCTCGCCGGCTTCCTGCTCGCCGAGGGTGCGGCGTCCGCCCGCCTGCTCCGGGTGTTTCGCGCGTGGTTCGGGTGGATTCCCGGCGGCACCGCCGTCGTGTGCGCGGTGCTGTGCTCGTTCTTCACGGTGTTCACCGGCGGTTCGGGGGTGACGATCCTCGCACTCGGCGGACTGCTGTTCCCCGCCCTCGTGAAGGATGGCTACCGCGAACGCTTCTCGCTGGGCCTACTCACCGCGTCCGGTTCGCTCGGTCTGCTCCTGCCCCCCGCGTTGCCGCTGATCCTGTACGGGATCGTGGCGCAGATGCCCATCGAAGACCTGTTCATCGCGGGGATCGTGCCCGGCGTGCTCATGACCTCGATGATCGCGGCCTGGGGGGTCCGGGAGGGACTGGCAACGGGAGCCGGGCGCCAGCCGTTTGCTGTCGGCGAAGCCTTCTCGTCCATCTGGGCCGCGAAGTGGGAACTCGCCATGCCGTTCGTGGTGCTGGCAGCACTGTTCAGCGGCACCGCCACGGCGGTGGAGGCCTCCGCCCTGATCGCCCTCTACGCCCTGACGGTCCAGACGATCATCCACCGCGATGTCTCGATTACGCGCGACCTGCTGCGCGTGTTCGCCGAGTGTGTGGGTGTCGTGGGCGGCGTGCTCGTGATTCTCGGCGTGGCCGTAGGCCTCACCAGCTGGCTGGTGAGCGCGCAGGTGCCCGCGCATCTCCTGGAATGGACGCGGTCCCACATCGACTCGCGTTTCACGTTCCTCCTCGGACTCAACCTGTTCCTGCTGGTGGTCGGCTGCCTGATGGACATCTTCTCAGCCATCGTGGTCGTCGTGCCGCTCATCGTGCCCCTTGGACTGGCGTACGACGTACACCCGCTGCACCTCGGCATCATCTTCATCGCCAACCTGGAGCTGGGCTACCTGACGCCTCCGGTGGGGCTGAACCTGTTCCTGGCGTCATACCGGTTCAAGAAGCCGCTTCTCGAGGTGGCCAGGGCCTCCTTGCCGATGCTCGGCATCCTGGGTATCGGCGTAATGCTCATCACCTACGTGCCGGCCATCACGCTGGGCCTGCTTCGCCTGCTCGGGCGCGTATAGCGTCGCATCGGTCCGTGCCTCTTCTGACCCTCGACCACATCTCTCACGCATACGGACACCTCCCGCTGCTCGACGATGTCTCGCTGCAGATCGATGCGCGCGAGCGCGTATCGGTGATCGGCCGCAACGGCGCCGGGAAGTCCACGCTCCTGCAGATCATCAGCGGCGAGCTGGCGCCTGATGCCGGCACGGTCTGGCACCAGCCCGCGCTGAAGGTCGCCCGGCTCGTGCAGGACGTTCCGCTCACGACCGATCGGACCGTGTTCGACGTCGTGGCCGAAGGCCTGGCGGGGCTGTCCACCCAGGATGCAGACGACTGGCGCCGCGAGCACCGTGTGGACCTTGTCCTCTCGCGGCTCGATCTCCAGGGCGAGGCCAGAGTCGACACCCTGTCAGGCGGCTGGCGGCGCCGCGTCCTGCTGGCGCGCGCGCTGGTCGCAGAGCCGGATGTGCTGCTGCTCGACGAGCCGACGAACCACCTGGACATCGAGGCGATCTCCTGGCTCGAGAACTTCCTTGCCGACTACAAGGGGGCCGTGGTGTTCGTCACACACGACCGGGCCTTCCTCCAGCGGCTGGCGACGCGCATCGTCGAACTCGATCGCGGCGGGTTGGCCTCGTGGCCCGGCAGCTATCTCGCGTATCTCGAGAAGAAGGAGGAATGGCTGGAGAACGAGGCCGTCCAGCAGGCGAAGTTCGACAAGAGGCTCGCGCAGGAGGAGGCGTGGCTGCGGCAGGGCATCAAGGCGAGGCGGACGCGCGACGAAGGGCGCAAGCGGGCGCTGCTCGCGATGCGCGAGGAGCGGGCGCGCCGGCGGGACGTCCAGGGCAACGTCTCGCTGCGCATCGACCGGGCCGCCGCGTCGGGGAAGATGGTGTTCGAGGCCGAGGGGCTCCAGAAGGCGTACGGAGATCAGGTCGTCGTGCGCGACTTCTCGACGCGGATCATGCGCGGCGACCGGGTTGGCCTCATCGGCCCGAACGGCGCCGGCAAGACGACGCTGCTCCGACTCCTGCTGGAGCAGATGCCGCCCGACGCCGGAACCGTTCGCCATGGCGCCAACGTACAGGTCGCGTACTACGACCAGCAGCGTGAGCAGCTCGACCCCGAGAAGACCGTGTTCGAAACCGTGGGTGAAGGCAACGACACGGTGACGGTGAACGGACAGGCGAAGCACGTGCACGGCTATCTCCGCGACTTCCTGTTCGGGCCTGAACGTGCCCGGTCACCCGTGAAGGCGCTCTCCGGGGGCGAGCGCAATCGCCTGCTGCTCGCCAGGCTGTTCACGCGCCCGGCGAACGTGCTGGTGATGGACGAGCCGACGAACGATCTCGACCTCGAGACGCTGGAGTTGCTGGAAGAGCAGCTGGTCCAGTGGCCCGGTACCTTGCTGCTCGTCAGCCACGATCGCGTCTTCCTCGACAACGTCGTGACCAGCACCATCGTCTTCGAAGGCGAGGGACACATCGAGGAGTACGTCGGCGGCTACGCTGACTGGCTGCGCCAGCGCCGACGCGCGGAGGAGGCGTCGGGTCCGAGCAGGGACGGCGTGCCGCCGTCGGCCCGCCCGGCGTCACCCGGCGCCAACGCCCCCGACGACTCGCCGAAGGCCCCGCGGAAGCTGTCGTACAAGGAGCAGCGTGAACTCGATGCGCTGCCGCACCGCATCGAGGCGCTCGAGTCGGAACACGGGGAGCTGCAGGCGGCGATCGCCTCGCCCGAGTTCTACAAGGAAGGCGCCGACGCGATTGCGAAGACGCTCGCGCGCGCCGGCGAGGTGGAGCAGCAGCTCCTCGATGCGTACGCCCGGTGGGACGAACTCGATTCCCGGAGCAAGCCATGACGAATCGCCACATCGTGCTGCGAAGTCGACCAGAGGCAACCCCGTCTCCCGACAACTTCGAACTGCGTTCGGTCGACCTGCCTGCGCGCGCCGGAAGTACCAAGAGGACATCGTCGAGGGGCTGACGCAGGCGCCTGACGCGTTGTTCCGCCTCTTCGACGAACTCCGGGAAGTTGCCGATGCGGGTCTCACCCGGCCCGACTCACGCCAACCGTGGGTGATCGGCCGCCGCTTCGGGCGGCGCGGCCTGCCAGCCCTGCGACTGGCGCATCGTCCGTTTTTCGTGCGCCCAGGCGAGCGCCTCGTCGTCGGTGGCGAAAACGCGGGTGAGCACGACGGAGCCGTTGCTCAGGATGTCGACCTCGATGCCGTACGGGACGAGGCGCGCCTGGCACGCGATCTCATCGCCTTCGCGCCGAAGCTTCCATAACTGTGTCGGCTGATCGACCACCATGCGATTCTAGCGCGGGTAGTCAGGGCTGACCGCGTTCGCCGGGATCCAGACGGGCTGCCGATGGACGATGTCGCAGCGCCGTGAGCCGGTCCACTGCCAGAGGACGTCAAGGAGGCGCACTCGGACCATGTCGCCCTCGCGTTCGAGCACGTCGCCGACGAGCGTCCCTGCCGGGGCCGGGCTGCCCTCCGGGCAGGCGGGCCTGCTCGCCGCCGCGTCCAGCGCGGGGAAGACGCCGCCCTCCGCGATCACGGGCCGGTAGAAGGCCTCGTCCGTGATCGCGTCGTAGAAGGCCGAGGCGTGACGCCGCGCCAGCTCACGCCCGGCGTCGTCCACAGACGCCTGCTCGATGGCTGCGAGCACGGCGGCCCGTGTCTCGCGGAATCGCCGGCGTGCGTCGTCGAGCACGGGACGGCCGAAGAGCGAACGTGTGCGCTGGACCTGTGCCACAACCTCCACGACCGTCTCGGATCCGGAGGGCGTGATGGCCGTGTCGAACACCTGGCGGAACCACGGGTGGCGGCCAACCACCGGACCGGCGAGGTCGAAGTCGTAGATCACGGGCACGACGGTGTCGTTCGGGCGGGCAAAGGCCAGCACGTTCCACAAGGGCCGGCGGTCGTCGCAGCGATAGATGTCGCCGGGGAACATACGGAGGCACCAGTCGAAGTTGCCGACGAGCGCCTGCCCGAACGCCAGCGTGGCCGTGTCGCGCGGAGCGAAGACGTCGCGGGCTGACGTGAACTGCTCTTCGCCGATGGCCGACGTCGCGCCGAGCCGAGCCTTGGCGTCGTCATCGTCTTCGAGTACGAACGCGTCGCGGACGAGCGGTCGGGCCGCAGGGGCGTCCGTGAAGACGTAGGTTGCCCTGGCAGGGCGCGCGTGCAGCGTTGGCACGCCGGCGGCGTGCAGCATCGCGTACACGAGCGCTTCGCGATGAGCAGACCGTTCGTTGGCCAGCCGCCCGTACTTCGGCGTGAGGTCGCCGTCGGCCCGATCGCCGCAGTGCGTGCCGAGCTTGATGGACTGCAGGCCCTCGAGCGCCGTGCGCTGGAGGTCGGCCCCTTGGAGCGAGACCTTCAGCTTCGGGAAGTCGCATTCACCCGGCCGTCGGCTCGTGTTGCCGCGGATGGAGATGGCTCGGTCGTCGAGCACCACGCGCTCACCGCTGACCGGATCCTCCCACGCCAGGCGACCGACAACCGTGTAGTCTTCTTTCTCGGCATGGGCGAACAGGTCGTTGAGCGGCGCCTCCAGGCGCAGGGCCAGGACCTCACGGGTGTCGAAGAGGCGGCCAGGGGCAAAGGCGCTGACGGCGATCGCGAGGGCCGCCGCGCTGATGAGCATTGTCGTGAACTGCACACGTCGCACGGGCCATCGTCATGCCAGTCGTTTGCCAACCGGCCCGCGCAATGGTCATATAATCCTGCTCAACTGTTTCGTCTTCCGGAAGGACTCTCGACATGAACATCTCGCAGCGGAACGTGCAAGGCGTGTGTGTGCTGGACATCGACGGTCCTGTCACGCTGGGGCCCGAGGGCTCCGAGCGGCTGGGCGAGAAGGTGCGCAGTGTCCTCGCGGCCGGCGAGCGGAAAGTCGTGCTGAACCTCAGTGCCGTGGCCTACATCGACAGCGCCGGACTGGGCGAGCTGGTGAATGCCTTCACCAGCGTCAAGAAGCAGGGCGGCAGCCTCAAGCTCTATGGCGTGACGAAGAAGCTGAAGGATCTGCTGGTCATCACGAAGCTGGCCACGGTGTTCGACTCCTACGACACGGAGGCGGCCGCGATCGAGAGCTTCGCCGCCGCGAAGTAATGCTCAACCTGGTTGTCGTCGATGCCCAGGGGCGGCGTGCGGTGGCCGTTCCCTCCGGACCCTTCACGATCGGGCGCAGTTCGGACACCCAGCTCCAGCTGAACGACGGGCATGTGTCCCGACGTCACGCCGAGATCGTCCAGGTGGGCGGGGACTGGCACGTTCGCGACCTCGGGTCGCGGGCCGGTACCTTCGTGAACGACGTGCGCGTCGAAGACGCCGCCCTCAAGGCGGGGGACCGCATTCGCATCGGCGAGACGGAACTGCGGGTCGATCTCGGCGAGAGCAGCGCGTTGACCTCGGGTCACTTCGACTTCAGGCAGGTCAATGCACTGCTGGCGGGCCTGCGCGCGCTCGGTTCGGGCCAGGTGCTCGACGAGGTACTCGCCATCGTGCTGGACAGCACCCTCGAACTCACGGGGGCCGAGCGGGGCTTCATCCTGCTGGCCGAACCGGGAGGGGCACTGGTCCAGCGCCTGGCGCGCGCCCGCGGCGGCATCACGCTCACGTCGGCGCAGACCAGCAAGCAGATTCCCGAGGAAGTGTTCCAGACTGGGCGCGACCGGATCGTCAGTGACCTGCTCGACGACATGCACGCTGCGCGGCACGGTGGCACGCTCGCCCTGGGCATCCGCCACGTGCTCTGTACGCCGCTCAAGGTTGCACAGTTCGGCGCGGATCACGGACACGGCGACGGCACCGAGCGACGGATCGGCGTGCTGTACCTGGACAGCCGCGAGAAGGGTTATCTCGAGGCCGCGGGTGTCCTGCACGCGCTGGCCGCCGAAGCCGCGGTGGTGATCGAGAACGCCCGGCTCTACCAGGAGGCCGTCCAGGCGGAGCGCGCTGCGCAGGAGCTGCGCATCGCGTCGGAAATCCAGCGTGCACTCCTGCCGCCCGACCGCCATTCCGCGCCTGCCTACGAACTGGCCGCCAGCACCACGCCGTGCCGCTCGGTGGGGGGCGACCTCTACGACTACGTGCCGCAGCCCGATGGGTCGTTGGCCTTCACGGTCGCGGACGTGGCGGGGAAGGGCACCTCGGCCGCGCTGCTGACGGCTGTCGTGCAGGGCATGCTCGCCAGCGAGGCCAACGCGCCTGACTCGCCGTCGGCCGTGATCGACCGCCTGAACCGCGCGCTCTGCCGGCGTGCAGTCGCCTCGCGGTTCGTGACCATCTTCTACGCGCAACTCGGCGTCGATCGGTCGTTGCGCTACTGCAACGGGGGCCACAATGCGCCCTTTCTCGTGCGCGCCGCCGACATCGTTCGGCTCGAGACGGGGGGCACGCCGGTCGGTCTGTTCGACTTCAGCACCTTCGAGACGGGCGAAATGGCGATGGACGTCGGTGACCTCCTCGTGGTGTTCAGCGACGGCGTCACCGAAGCCGTGAACGCCGAGGGGGACGAGTTCGGCGATGAGCGGCTCGAGGCCTGCCTCGCATCGGTGCGGGGCCGGTCTGCACAGGAGGCGCTTGCCGCGGTCGAGCAGGCGGTCGCCGCCTTCGCGGGCACCGAACCACCCCGGGACGACATGACCGTCATGGTTTTGCGGGCGCTCTAGTCCGCGCCTCATCCGCCCGGGCCGCTCGATGGTCACATCAGCGGCCTGGTGAGCTTCTCCTCCAACCGCCGGCATTCGCGTTCGACCTACCTCGGCCGCTCTGAATCTGCGGCCCCGAGGCGCACGAGCACACTCGGCAACCCGTCTTCCCCAACCTCGACACCGGATCGCGGAATAAACCCTCGAGTCAGGGGGTTCTCCCCACGTGTCCGTCAATTGTCGTGGACAAATCATTGTCAAAGGAGCCACAAGATGAACGTGAAGATGACTGCCCTGTCGGCCGTGATGGCCCTGTTCGGCGGGGTCGCCTGCAGTTCCAACGGCGGGTCGCCCGTGTCGCCCTCGGCGGCATCGGTGGCGGCGAATGACATTACGGCGGAGGCGCGGCGCTCGGCCGAGCCGTCCATCGTGGACATCGCCACATCGAACCCGAACTTCTCCACCCTTGTCGCCGCGGTGAGCAAGGCCGGCCTGGTCGACACGCTGAACGGCACGAAGCACTACACGGTCTTCGCGCCGACCAACGCAGCCTTCAACGCCGCAGCAGTCGTCCTCAACGATGCACTCAAGCTCAACCTTGTCGATGGCGAAGGTGATGGTCTTGGTGATGAACTCGTCGATGCACTACCGGCCAGCGCCCTGGCGCCGGTGCTGCTGTACCACGTGACCAATGGCGATCGGAACTCCACGAGCGTGCTGGCATCAGGCAAGGTGCAGATGCTGGATGGGAACACCGCCACGGTGGCGGGCGGGCGGATCGGCGGGGCGCCCTTTGGCGGCCTGCTCAACGTCCGGGCGCGCAACGGCATCGTCCACGTGCTGGACGGCGTGATGGTGCCGCCCGGACTGCTGCCCTAGCATCGCGCGTGCGCCGGCCCGGCTGTCGAAGCCGGGTCGGCGTTCCTACGACCCGGCGCTCCGCTGGACGAGCCGCTCGATGTCGCGGTACTCGCGCCAGTGCCGGAGCAGCACCTGAAGCACGCCCACCGTCGGCACCGCAAGGCAGACACCCACGACCCCGCCCAGCATCGCGCCCACCCAGATTGCGACGACCACACCGACCGGATGCAGGTGCATCGCCCGGCGGATCAGGCGCGGGTAGATCACGTAGTCCTGCAGGACGCGCAGTGCGCCGAGAAAGGCGAGCACAAGATACACCTGGGCAGGCGTGGACACCGAGGTCGCCGAGATGGCCACCGCGAGCGGACCGGCGATCGGGATCACTTCCAGCAACCCGGCCACGATACCCAGCATGGCGGCGTTGGGCAGCTTCATCAACGCGAAGCCGGTGCCGCATATCAGTCCGACGATCAGGGCCGAGAGCGCCTGCGCGCGGGTGTATGCCGAGAGCACCTCGTTCACCTGGTGCAGGAACTGGTCGGTCCGCCACTTCAGATGGGGCGTCGGCACGGCCCGGGCCGCCGATCGCTGGAACGTCGGCCACTGGGCGACGAGCAGGAAGGCGATGATCGGCACCCATGCCAGCCAGGGCACCACGAGCCTCGCGCCGATCACCTCGGCGCCGACCTCGGCGACCTCGGTCTCGATCCGGTTGGATAGCCGCCGCGTCGTCGCGCGCAGCACGGCTCGTGTTTCCTGCTCGAACGAGAACTGCTCGTCCCAACGCTCGCTCGCGCGGACCTGGGAGACGAACCGGGCGATGTGGCGGGGCACCTCGCGCGCCACGTCCGGGACCTGGGACACGATCTTGTCGCCCCAGATCGTCCAGATAGGCAACAGGATCACCGCGACGAACGTGTAGATCATCGTGATGGCGAGGATCCGCGACGGCCGCCAGCCACCCAGGTACAGCGCCGCGGTCCGGCGGATGATTTTGACCACCGGCAGGACCAGATAGGCCATCGCCACCGAGAGGAAGCCGACGACGACCACGCCCTTGGCGGCAACCCAGTCGAACACGATCGCCACCGCAATCAGGGCGAGGAACAGGCCTGCGGCCCCGAGGTTGAGCGCAACCGTGCGGTCGGGCGGTGGGAACGCACCGACATCGTCGATCGACGAAGCGGGGAGTGCCGGAGGCATCAGGGACATTGTACGGCGCGCCGCGAGGGAGACGGATGGTACACCGCTGCCGTCGGTCCCGATATGGGCTGCCTGCGACAAAACGGTGGCGATCAGTACCGTGGCACCGCCGGATCCACCTGGATGGACCAGGCATCGATCCCGCCGACCAGGTTGTAGACCCGGGTGAACCCCTGTCGGACGCAGTACTCCGCCGCCATCTGGCTGCGGATGCCGTGATGGCACTGGAACACGAGCGGCGTGTCCCGGTCGAGGCTCAGGATGTAGTCGCCATATGCGGGATCGAGCAGGCGCGAGCCGCCGATCGCCGCAGTGGCACGTTCCTCCGGCGTGCGTACATCCACCAGCTCGAAGGGTTGTCCGGCGTCCAGCATGGCCTTCAGGTCGGGTGCGCTGAGTTGGCGGACGCCGCTGATGTTCCAATCGCTCATGTCGCCATCATCTCAGGTTCGCGCACGGCCGGGTGCTCGCTTCCGGGCGCCAACCCCGCGGCCGTACGGCGTCACGGCCCCAGCGAGCCCGGCAGCCCGGCGCTGAAAACGGAGGCCAGGCGCCGCGACGCGACGTCGAGGGCGAACTCGTCGGCAATTCGCGAACGGGCTGCCGCCCCGAACGTACGGGCGAGCGCGGGATCGCCGAGGACACGCTCGAGGGCGCCCGCGAGCGCCGCGGCGTCGTCGGGTGGGACCAGCCAGCCGGTGGCGCCGTCAAGCACCGCTTCAGGGATGCCCGACACCGCGGTAGCGACGACCGGCAGGCCCGCAGCCATGGCCTCCAGCACCACGTTCGGGATGCCGTCGCGGTCGCCACCCCGCGTCACGCGGCTCGGCATCGCAAACACGCTGGCCGCGCGCATCTCCTCCTGGAGCGTGTCCGCGCCAGCCCATCCCGCCAGTGTCACGACGGCTGACAGCGAGTGTGAGTCGATCAACTGACGCAGCGCCGTCTCGAGGGGTCCATTCCCGAAGATGCGGCACTCGAACCGGACCGAGCGGTCCGCGAGGAGCCGGCAGGCCCGAATGAGTGTGTCGAATCCCTTCTTCTCGATCAGGCGTCCGGCCGCCAGGATGCGCGGCGGCGTCGCGCGCGGGGCGTTGGGCTCCAGGCCTTCGGCGTGGCTGCCGGTATCGACGCCATGATGCACGAGCCGCACGTGGTGGGGAGGCAGGTCCGGGCAGAGTTCGCGCAGGTGCGCGACGTTGTAACCCGTGCAGGTCACGACGACGCGGGCGGCGCGCATCTTCTCCGCGAGCGCACTCGGCGTGGCGTAGATGTCGCGTGCGTGAGCGGTGAAGCTGAAGGGAACACGCAGTAGCGTGGACACCGCCATGGCGACCTCGGTCTGCGCGAGCGCGAAATGGGCGTGGACCTGCGAGCAGCCGCCCTGCCCCTCGACCTGCTCGGCGATCCACGCCGCCCGCGCGAACAGCACGACGGCCCGGAGCACGAAGATGCGTGGCCGGTGTGGCAGCATCAGCAGCCGCCAGAGCGCGGAGCCATAGCGACCCGGATGCCGGAGTGCCTGCGACAGGTTCGCGCGCACCGTCGAGGGTGACAGCACGAAGGGGGCGAAACGCACCGCCCCGAACCACGCGAGGTCCGCACGTTCCAGCGCATCGGGGCTGCGCCGCTTCAGGGCGAACAGCAGCAGCGGCACCCCCGCGCGGCGCAGGCCGCGCACCTCCCGTGCGATGAACGTCTGGGATGGCTGCGGAAACGTGCCGAGGATGTACGCGACGCGACGCTCAGGCGACACCGTACGCGCGGCTCCAGAGTTCGTGTACCAGCAGGGTCCACAGCCGGTGTCCGTTGGACCGCCCCGCGGCGTGATCGTCGATCAGGCGGCGGATGACCGCGATGTCCACGTGGTCGCGAAGGCGCGAGGACGGCTCGAGCAGCGCCTCGGTGGCGAGCGGCTTGAGGCGGCCTCGCATCCACGCGTCCACCGGCGGCTTGAATCCCTGCTTTGGCCGCGACGCCAGCGCCGAGGGCATCACTGTGCGCGCTGCGTCGCGCATGAGGCGCTTGTTGGGGCCGCCGAGCAGGCCCAGCTTGTTCGTGGCAGGCAGGGCCAGCGCGTACTCCACGAACTCGTGATCCAGGTACGGGACCCGCGCCTCGAGCGAGCACAGCATCGTCATCCGATCCACCTTGACGAGGAGGTCGTCGGGCAGCCAGCCCTCGAGGTCGCGAAGCAGGAGCCGGTTCAGGGCGCCGCGCGCGCGCCTGGCGTGATGCGGTGGGCGGGTCATGGCGGAGAGCGGCCGGCCGAGAAGGCGGGCGGTCTCCCGGCGCGTGAACACGTGCGAGGCCTGGTAAGCCGGACGCAGCGAAGCGATGGGCGCGAGCACGCGGTCGCGCCGATAGCGCCGGTATCCGGCAAACAGTTCGTCGGCGCCCTCTCCAGTGAGGACCACCTTCACGTGCTGCGCGGCGAAGCGTGAGATCAGGAAGGTCGGGAGCGCGGCGTAATCGGCAAGCGGTTCGTCCATGCGCGCCACCAGACCCGGCAGCACGTCGGCGGCGTCGGCGTCGGTCACGACCTGTTCGTGGTGCACCGTACCGAGGTGGTCCGCGACCGAGCGTGCGGCACGACGTTCATCGAGGTGGGCATCCTCGAAACCCACCGAAAACGTGTGCACGGGACCGGAACTGGCCCGCACCATGTGCGAGACCACGAGGCTCGAGTCGAGGCCGCCCGACAGCAACGCCCCCACCGGGACGTCCGCTGCGAGGTGACTGCGCACGACTTCGGCGAGCCGCTCCTGGAAGTCGTCCACCGTCTGCGGGCCGCACGCCGTCGCGCGCGCCTGCCAGTAGCGTCGCTCGACCGGCCGACCCTCCGTGGAGAGCGTCAGCGTACAGCCGGGCATCAGCTGACGAACGCCGGTCACCATCGTGTACGGCGCCGGAACGTACTGGAGCCGAAGGTAGCGATCGAAGCTGTACGGATCGAGGCGCGCGGCCACGTCCGGGTCGGCCGCGAGAATGGCCTTCAGCTCCGATGCGAAGGTGAGGGTTCCGGCGGTCCAGCGGTAATACAGGGGCTTGATGCCGAGGCGATCGCGGGCCGCGAGGAGCGTGCCGGTGCGCGGGTTCCAGACGGCGAACGCGAACATCCCGCGAAGGCGGTCGACGCACGAGTCGCCCCACCGTTCGAAGGCGCGGAGGACGACCTCGGTGTCGCTGGCGCCGCGGCACGCGAAGCCGTCGGCCGCCAGGGTCTGGCGCAGTTCGCGGTAGTTGTAGATCTCACCGTTGAAAGTGAGGACGGCCCCTGAGTCGGGCGACACCATCGGCTGCTGGCCACCCGAGATGTCGATGATGGCCAGTCGGCGGTGCGCGAAGCCGACCGGGCCGCCGGTCCACACGCCGCTGCCGTCGGGACCCCGGTGGGCCATGGCCTCGGCCATGCGACCGAGGGCGGTTGCGTCGGCCTGGCGCGCCTGGTCAGTATGAACGATGCCGGCGATGCCGCACACGCGCGAGTCAGCGCCGCCCGCGGGCGTCCGACACAATCGGCACGCGCAGTTCGAGGGGCCGCCCGTTCCGCAGCACGCGGATCGCGGCGGTCGAGCCGATCCGGGCATCGGCCACCATGCGGTACAGCTGCGATGGGTCGAGGACCGGCGTCCCGTTGAACGCGACGATGACGTCGCCCGGGCGCACGCCGGCGTCGTAGGCTTCCGATCCGCGCATCATGCGGACGACAAGAGCGCCCGACGTGCCGGGCGCGCCAATCTCTTCGGCAATCTGAGGTGTCAGCTTGTCGATGGTGATGATGCCGCCGATGGTGCCTCGTCGCACCTCGCCGTACCGCATCAGCTCGTCGACGACGTGCTGCACCAGGTTGCTGGGCACCGCGAAGCCGATGCCCTGGTAGCCGCCGCTCTGGCTGAAGATGCCGGTGTTGATGCCAATGAGCTGTCCGCGCGTGTTGATGAGCGCGCCGCCCGAGTTGCCGGGATTGATGGCGGCGTCGGTCTGGATGAAGTCCTCGTATTCCGAGAACCCGACGTTCGAGCGGCCAGTGGCGCTGACGATCCCGGCGGTCACCGTCTGGCTCAGCTGAAATGGGCTGCCAATCGCCAGCACCCATTCGCCCACCTGCAGCTTCGCGGAGTCGCCCCACGGCACGGCAGGCAGCCCCTGGACATCGAGCTTGACGAGCGCGATGTCGGTGGCCGGGTCCGTGCCGATCAACCGGCCGCGCACCTCGCGTTTGTCGCCGAGCGAGACGGTGATCTCGCGGACGTTGTCGCCGACCACGTGGTTGTTGGTCACCACGTAGCCGTCGGCGGAGATGATGACGCCGGACCCGAGGCTGAGCGAGCGCCGATCCCGCGAGCCGAACATGTCCTGGTCGCCGAAGAAATACTGGAAGAACGGGTCGTCCTGGAACGGCGAGTTCCGTCGGCGGACCACCTGCACCGAGGAGATGTTCGCCACGCCCTTGACGGCCTGCGAGGCGATGCGCGTGAAGTCGGGCGCGAGGCCCGCCACGGGCGGGGCCTGCGGTGCCGCCGCAGGGCGGGCGGCCGGCTGCGGTTCGGCGGGCTCGGATGTCGCTTCGGGCGTTGCGGCCCGCGAGTCGGACGCAATCGGCATCCGGCCGGTGACCACCAGCCCGGCGATGAACCCGGCGACCACCAGCACGAGCGGAAGAAGGAGCCTGCGAGACATAGGGGTACGGCCTACTGCACGAGGCCGAGGGGAACCGGAATGCGGGACTGGGTCGGAGGCAGCATGGCCCTCGGGGGGACCCGTCGTTACGAGACGTCGATCCGTCGGCCTCCGCGGCCGCCGGCCTTGGGGATCGTGACGGTGAGCAGGCCGTCCTTCAATTCTGCGGACACGCCTTCCACGTCGATCGGCTCGGGCAGCACGAACGCCCGCGAGAAGCGGCCGTGTCCGCGCTCGACCCGGTGGTACTGCTCGCAGGGAACCGCGCCGCTCGCCCGCTCGCCGCGAACCACGATGCGGCTCTCCTCGGCGTGGATTTCCACCTGGTCCCGCGCCAGGCCTGGTACCTCCGCGGTCAGGATGAAGCCGCCTGCGGTCTCGTAGAGATCGACCGGCGGGGTCCACCCGGGCGCGTCGGACCCGACGAACTGCCCGATCTGCTCGTGCAGCGCCAGCAGGTCGCGGAAGGGATCCCACCGTGAAAAAGCCACGGTTGGCATCGTAGCATGTTTTGTGGGGGCTCGGCCATATGTGCTACGATTGCAAGGATATACAGACACATCTATGGCTGACACTGTACAAGCGAAACGGCTCCGGAAGGGACAGCTGATCAAGGTCGGGAACGACCTGTTCCGCATC
>CAYLTD010000059.1:0-17721 GCA_964386715.1 uncultured Bifidobacterium sp. | reverse complement strand
CCACCGACGTGCCGCCGGAGGTGCGGTTGTTCCGGCCGGCGTCGCGGTGGTCGGCAGCGGCCCGGCGACCGGGGTGTGCGCGGACAGGCGAGGGCGGGTGGGTCGGGCAGGTCGGGTGGGTCGGGAAGGTTGGGTAGCTCACTGAAACGGGCAGCGGGACCGCGTCGGCGATCCCACTGCCCGCAACCGGGTCAGGCGTACGCGAGCGCGGGCGCAGCGGGCGCTGCACCGGCGCGACGCGGCAGGTCGAAGCGGTCGAGGTTCATCACCTTGGCCCAGGCCGCGACGAAGTCCCTCACGAACTTCTCCTTCGCATCGTCACACGCGTAGACCTCGACGAGCGCGCGCAGTTCGGAGTTGGAGCCGAACACGAGATCGACGCGGCTGGCCGTCCACTTCAGCGCGCCTGTCCGTCGGTCGCGTCCCTCGAAGGTCTCCGCGGCCGGTGAGGTGGGCGTCCACACCGTGTTCATGTCGGTGAGGTTGACGAAGAAGTCGGTGGTCAGCGCACCCACCGTGTCGGTGAACACGCCCACCCTGGAGGCGCTCGCGTTCGCCCCGAGCACGCGCAGGCCACCGACGAGCACGGTGGTTTCCGGCGCACTCAGCGTGAGCATGCGCGCCCGCTCGAGGAGCAGGTGCTCGGCCGGCAGGGCCTGCCCGGCCGCCAGGTAGTTGCGGAAGGCGTCGGCGGTCGGCTCGAGCACACCGAACGACTCGACGTCGGTCTGCTCCTGCGAGGCGTCGGTGCGGCCAGGGGTGAACGGCACCTGCACGGCGACACCCGCCTGCTTCGCGGCCTGCTCGATTGCGGCACAGCCGCCGAGCACGATGACGTCAGCCAGCGACACCGCTTTCTTTCCGCCCGGCTGCGCGTCGTTGAAGGCGAGCTGGATCCGTTCGAGCACCGGCAGGACCTTCGCCAGCGCGGCCGGGTCGTTCACGGCCCAGTCCTTCTGCGGCGCCAGTCGCAGCCGCGCGCCATTGGCGCCGCCGCGCTTGTCGGTGCCGCGGAAGCTCGAGGCCGCCGCCCACGCGGTCGTCACCAGCTGTGCGGTCGACAGACCCGACGCGAGGATCTGCGCCTTGAGCGCCGCGATGTCGGCGTCGTTGATCAGCGCGTGCGTCGCCGGCGGAACCGGGTCCTGCCACAGCTGCGGCTCGGAGGGTACTTCCTTGCCGAGGCCGCGCACGTACGGGCCCATGTCGCGGTGCGTCAGCTTGAACCAGGCCTTTGCGAACGCGTCGGCGAACGCCTGCGGGTGCGCATGGAAATGGCGCGAGATCTTCTCGTACGCCGGATCGAACCGGAGCGCGAGGTCGGTGGTGAGCATCATCGGCGCGACACGCCTGTTCGGATCGTGCGCGTCGGGCACGGCGCTGGCCGCGGCGGGATCCTTCGGCTTCCACTGCTTCGCGCCCGCGGGGCTCTGCGTCAGCTCCCACTCGTAGCGGAAGAGCGTGTCGAAGAAGGTGTTGTCCCAGGTGATCGGCGTCGGCGTCCACGCGCCCTCGGGACCGCCCGTGATCGTGTCGCCACCCTTGCCGGTGCCGTGTGCACTGAGCCAGCCGAGGCCCTGCGCCTCGAGCGGGGCGGCTTCGGGCTCCGGCCCCACCTTGGCGGCCGACCCCGCGCCGTGCGCCTTGCCGAAGGTGTGGCCTCCGGCAATGAGGGCCACCGTCTCCTCGTCGTTCATCGCCATGCGGCGGAACGTCTCGCGGATGTCGCGCGCGGCGGCCAGCGGATCGGGGTTGCCGTTGGGGCCCTCGGGATTTACGTAGATGAGACCCATCTGCACCGCGCCGAGCGGGTTCTCGAGCTGGCGGTCGCCGCTATAGCGCTCGTCCGCGAGCCACGTGCGCTCGCTGCCCCAGTACACGTCCTGCTCGGGTTCCCACACATCCTCGCGTCCGCCCGCGAAGCCGAAGGTCTTGAAGCCCATCGACTCGAGCGCGCAGTTGCCGGCGAGGATCATCAGGTCGGCCCAGGAGATGCTGCGGCCGTACTTTTTCTTGACCGGCCACAGCAGCCTGCGCGCCTTGTCGAGGTTCGCGTTGTCGGGCCAGCTGTTGAGCGGCGCAAAGCGCAGCGTGCCGGCGCCCGCCCCGCCGCGGCCATCGTGAATGCGGTAGGTGCCGGCGCTGTGCCACGCCATGCGGATGAAGAACGGCCCGTAGTGCCCGTAGTCGGCCGGCCACCAGTCCTGCGAGGTGGTCATCACCTGCCCGATGTCCTTCTTCACGGCATCGAGGTCGAGGCTCGTGAACGCCTCGGCATAGTCGAAGTCGGTGCCCATCGGATCGCCGGCGGGCGGGTTCTGGTGCAGGACCTTCAGGTTCAACTGGTTCGGCCACCAGTCGCGATTGGACGGGCCGCTATGGGCCCTGGCCGAAAACGGACACTTCGATTCGTTGCTCATGGACGCCTCACGGGAACGGATTGCCGATCGTCAATTCCAACTTCACCAACTCACCAACTCGCCAACTCACTTCACCAACTCACCAACTCACCACTTCACCAGCTCACAAGCACGAATCACCGATCACCAACTGGCCGATGTCCAACCGCAATCGCCACGCGCTCATCTGGTCGAGGCGCCGATGGCGACGCCAGTGCCCGGTTGCCGCTACTGACCGCTGATGCTCTTGATTTGGCATCGCCCGATTTCCCGATTGCCCTCGCTCGCCGCCCGCACCCGCCGTGTGGTGCGGCGCGGCGGCGGGTCGGCAACGGACGCGGGTCGCGCCGCAGCAATGCAGTCCGGGCACCGGCCCCAGTAGGCGACCTCGGCCTCGTCGATTTCGTAACCCTTGTCGTCGGCGACCGACAGGCACGGAGCGGCGCCCGCCGAGCACTCCACGTCCACCAACTGCCCGCACACACGACAAATCAGGTGATGGTGGTTGTCGCCGACGCGGCCTTCGTAACGTGCCGGCGAGCCCGCCGGCTGAATACGCCGGATGAGCCGTTCGGACACCAGCAGGCTGAGCGCGTCGTAGACCGACTGCAGTGAGATCGCGCCGATGTCGGCACGTACGGCGTCAGCCGCCGCTTCTGCCGTGATGTGCGGACGCTGCGACACGACGCGGAGCACCGCCAGGCGCTGCGCGGTCACCTGGATGCCGCGTTGACGGAGGAGCTCGGCCGGATCGGACACCTCGACAGAATAGCTCAGCGATTGGAGTGACTCAAAGGCTTGTCGGGTGGGTCGGGCAGGTCAGGTAGGCCGAGTAGGTCGAGTAGGTCGAGTAGGTCGGGTGGGTCAGGTAGGCCGGGCGGGTCGGGTCGGTCGGGTGGGTCGGGTAGGCCGGGCGGGGGCAGGTGGAGCAGGCGGGGAGTCGAGACGGACGCAGTGCGGCAGGCCGGGCAATGGCAGGCTGGGCATTGGCGCCGGGCGGCGGGGCGCGGCCGAACACGTTGCGACACAGGCCGTCGCGATGCGCGAACCGCCCGGAGGCGCCAGGATCCCCGTGGGGTGACGCAGTGGGGCCCCACGGTGCTGCCAACGTGTCGCCGGAGGTGCGGTTCTTCCGGCCTGCGTCGCGGTGTTCGGCCGCGGCCCGACGACCGGCGCCTGCGGACACGGTGCGAGTTGTCCTGCCACGGGTCGAGCCACCGCTGCTCGACGCGCAGCCGCACCGTCGGCGCCCACCGGTTCTTCCGGATTGCGTCGCGGTGTTCGGCCGCAACACGACGACCGGCGCGTGCGAGCAGAGCGGGGGCGGCCGCGTCCCGTGGTCGGCCAGGCCGGGTAGGCGGGTCGGGTTCGGCGGGTCCGGCGGGTCAGGTGGGTCAGGTGGGCCGGGTGGGTCAGGTAGGTCAGGTGGGTCGGTTGGGTCAGGTAGGCCGGGCAGGGCTGGTGGAAGGGGCGGCGGGCGCGGCACGGCAGGCCGGCCAATGGGCGCCGGGCGCCGGGCGCAGGCTGCTTTTCTCCCGGCAAACGCAGGGCGCGCTGTCACCGTGCTCGTGACGCGAGGGGCGCCTGTAGGAACCGCGCCGCGCCGCGACACCACGCAATCGGGGCGCGCGCACTGCTTACAGCGAGACGTCCAGCCAGCGCAGCCGATGGCTGCGGCGCTCGTGCTCGAACATGCCACACCCGGCCGGACACCGGAAGTAGTCGTTGAGTTCGGTGCCGCTGCCGTTGGTGGGCCGACTGCCGGCGTAGGCCAACTCGGCCTCGCAGTTCGGGCACAGGAAGGTCTGGCCGGTGTGCGGTAGCTGCAGCGGGAAGGCGTCCTGAGGCATCGTGTCGAACCGCGTCGTCATGAGTTCCCCCGGCGGGTCAGCAGGAAAGGGCGTGCCAGCGATGCCCCATCGAAAACAGCGGGGCGATTCGCGCCGGGGCGCTTCCGCTGCCGGAAGGTCGGCACGCCGGTGCGCGGGTGTCGTCGCTGGCTGCCGGCTGCGTCAGGCGCGAACGGCTGAGCCTGGCTGCGACAGCGCGCGAAATAAGCCTTGTGAAATCGCCTTCGTGCGTGAATAATCCACAAAAAACAATGGCAGCCATGGTTCTCCCGGCCGTGAAACCGCGGCGCGGCCGGCCGCGCAAGTTTGCCGAACCGTCACGCGCGGTGACGCTCACGCTGCCCGAGAGTGTCATCCACGCGCTCGAGGCGATCGACCACGACCTGAGTCGGGCGGTGGTGCGACTGGCGCTGCCGGGAGTCGCCCAGCAGCCCCATCCCCCGGCCGAAGTCGTGCCGTTCGGCCAGCGGGCCGTGATCGTCGTGATCCCGACCAAGACGCTGGAGCAGCGTACCGGCGTGGTGCTCGTGCCAACGCCGGACGGCCGTGCCCTCATCAGCTTCGATGACACCATGACGGCGGCCCGTCTCGAACTGCTGATCCAGGACGCGCTCGACGAGCACGACCTGCCCGATGAGGATGCGCGGGTGTTCGAGGGCATCCGCGACGCGCTCCGCGAAACGCGGCGTTCGGCCCACCTCGAATTGCGGTACCAGCAGATCATGGTGCTCGAGTTCACCACCAGGGCGGGGCGCCGGCGCCGCTCCAGCCGTGCGGCCGACCAGGCCGCGTTGCCGACTTAGCATGACTTTCGTCTTCCTCTTTCCTTCCGAGACGTGACCACAACCAGGAGCTACCGGATGTCGAGCAGGTTCTATCTCACCATTGGCGCGGCGACGCTCGCGCTTGCCGTCGCGTGCAGCCGCCAGTCGGCCACGCCCGTGTCCCCCAGCGCGTCGGGCGCCGCCGCGGCCGACGCCGCTGCCGACGGCTCGACGCTCAAGGTGACGCCTCCGACCGTGGTGTCGCCGCTGAACGATGCGCAGCAGAACGATGCGCCGACGCTGACGATTGGCGGGTCCTCCGCCCGCTTCGGCGGCGTGCTCCCGGGCCCGCTGGCCTACCGTTTTCAGGTGTTCAACGCCGCCGGGCAGCAGGTCACCGACTCCGGCGCCATCGGCCAGACGACGTTCCGCGTGACGGCGCAGCTCGCGTTCCGCCAGCGGCACACGTGGCGCGCGCGCGCGGAGTTCGGCAACGAGGTGGGTCCGTGGTCGGCGAGCGGGTCGTTCGTCTCGTCCGAAGGCGGCTACATCCGCGGCAACGAGGTCTTCGATCCGCTCTTCAACGGCACCACCGTGGGCCGGGTGGTCGGCCCGGTCACCTTCACGGCGGAAGGCGCCCGGCTCGAGGCCGTGAACAGCTACGTGCGGTACGACATCCCGCAGACGGTCACCACGGGTGAGTTCGCGGTCGAGGTGAAGGGGCTCAGGGCCAACGCACCCGGCGACAAGTCGAAAGTGTTCGGCATGATGGAAGGTTCGCCCGACACGAACGACTACATCACCAACCGCTACCGCGTCGACATCCAGTACCGCGGCACTGGCGGGTTCCCGCCCAACTCGATCACCTACCGCGTGCTGTACGGGTCGGCCGACGACCTCGACGTGCGCTACGAGCCGCTCACGGATCAGCGGCTGAACTCGGTGCGCATTCTCGACCCGAACACCTGGTACTACTGGCGCTACACCTGGGGCAGCACGGTCCGCGTGACGGTGCAGCAGGGCGGGCCGACCGGCCCGGTGATCTACGACATCACGCGCAACAGCCGCAACGGGTCGTACAACCCGCAGCCGCACACCGCCTTCATCGGCACGCCCGCCGGGCGCAGCGGCGCGGAGTCGGCGACGATCCCCGGCACCATCTACCGCAACGTCTGGATCAGCACGCGCCCGCGGCCATAGCCGACGGCTGCGTCACGCGTCGACAGGGAACGGGCCGCAGCGATGCGGCCCGTTTCTGTTTGTGGCGCCGGTCCGCTCTGTTTGTGGCGCCGGTCCGCGCACGCGCGGATCACTCGTTGATGGTGGCGGTGACGTCCGACCCGGCGAACCGCGGCGCGTGCACGCCATCGAGCTCGTTCTCGAGCAGCACGTGCACGTCCTGCAGGACCCGCTTCCACGTCTCCGGCGCGACGCCCGCGGGCGGCACCTCGAGCACGTGGATGACGATGGTCTGCCCGTCGGTGGAGCGGCCGAAGGTGGGCAGATAGGCGATGGTGACGTTCGGGATCGCGGTGTGACGCAGTTCGATGCCGGGACCCGGACGGGTGAGTTCAGGGCGTGCGCGCCAGACGAGTTGCATGCGGGTGCCGTAGGGTGAAGACGACCGCCGAAGCGTGAACGTCACACTATCCGACAGGCGCGCGGGAACCTCAAGAGGAATCAGCGTGCTGGCACGACGACTCCGATCCGCGAAAACCGCGGCACGACCGTGAGCGGAACGTGTGGGCACGGAAGCCGCGGATGGTGCGTGCGCGATGCCTACGCCGGGTCGATGTCGGTCCGGCTGAAGTTCTGCCCCACGAACAGCAGCGTATCGCGCGAAGTCCGCGCGGTTGCGTAGGCCAGGCAATCTCCGAAGTTCAGCCCGGCAGGATGGCGTCCGCGCCCGTATCGCTGATACGCCTCCCGAGCGGCGCGCCACTCGGGCTCGCCGAACGGCACCACGACAATGCCGAGTTCGTCCAGCAGGCCATCGATGACGCTGGTCATCGGCCGGCCGGTTCTGGCCGCTACGACGATGCTCGTTTCCGTGAGGGTGGGCGCGCCGATGCGCGCGTGGTCCGTGCCGAGGATGCGGTCAACGAGGTCGAGGTGGCCGGCTTCGGCACAGATGATGGCGACGAGCGCCGACGAGTCGATCGTCATACGCCTTCCTTGCCGAAACCGAGGAGGCGGTCTTCCTGTGTGCGCGTGAGCCGGCGTCCCTTTTCGCGGCTCGGCACTTTCGGCCAGACGGACTTCTCCAGATAACGAAGCACCCGTGTCCGCCGATCGGCCGGGGCCGCTCCGCGGAGGCGGCGGCTGCGTTCCTGGAGCGCCCGCCGGATGGCCTCTGTCTTCGACTCTCCGGTGAGCCGAGCCACTTCCGCGGCCAGCCGTTCCACTTCGGCATTCTTGATGTTCAGCGCCATGTCTACCATGGTAGACCACTGCGGTGTAATGGTGGAATGCCAGCCCCGGGCGCCCGCACACGGCGTATGCTCGGAAGCATGGCCCGGCTCGTCCAGCGTCTGCTCGATCCGCCGCACGCGTGCCCGTACCTGCCCGATCGCACGGCGACTCTCGACGTCGCCGTCATGGTGGACGTCACGCCGGCCGAACTGGGCTATCTCCTCGCGCGTGGCTGGCGCCGCTTCGGCCCGGCCTACTTCCGCCCCGTCTGCGAGGGATGCCGAGCGTGCGTGTCGCTGCGCGTGCCGACCGCCACCTTCGTGCCGAGCCGCAGCCAGCGCCGCGCGCGGCGGCTCGCCTCCCGCCTCACCCGCGAGGTGCGACCTCCCGTCGTCGACGCCGAGCGGCTGTCGCTGTATGCGCGGTGGCACGGGGATCGCGAACGGCAGCGCGGGTGGTTGCCGAGCCCGCTCGACGCCGAGCGGTACGACACCGAACTGGCGTACGCACATCCTGCCGTGCGCGAGGTGAGTTTTCGCGACCCGCAGGCAGGCCACCGCCTCGTCGGCCTCGGCATCGTCGACGAGGTGCCGGGCGCTGCGTCGGCCGTGTTCTTCTTCTGGGACCCGGAGCACGCGCCGCCGTCGCTGGGCGTCGCGCATATCGTGTGGCTGATCGAGGATGCCAGGGCCCGCGGCCTGGCCTACGTCTACCTGGGTTACCGTGTTGCCGGCTGCGCATCGCTCGCGTACAAGGCGCGGTACACGCCTCACGAACTGCTCGTCACCGACGCGGGCGATCCACATCCGGTGTGGCAACCGGCGTCCGCGGGAGAGGGCGAAGCGGGGTCCGTGGCTGCCGCGTCGAAGGGCTGAGACGGGCTCGCCGTGATCCGGCGGCCGCACGGCGGGCGAACGCTCCCGACTCGCCGCGGGACTATTTCAGCCGCTGCAGGCCCTCGGGGTCGGGGCGATAGATCACGTACTTGATGTCGCTGTCGAGTGCGCTCCACCAGTGGGGCAGCTTGCCGGGGATCACGATGATGTCGCCCGGGCCGACCTTGCGGCTCACGCCGCCCTCGATGCCGGAGCCGCGCATGTTCTGCCGGCCGGTGTTGGGGCTCGACCCCGCGCTGCGCGGGTCCTTCAGCGTGCCGCCGGTCACCAGCGTGCCGGTGCCCTCGAGCATGTAGTAGATCTCGCTCACCGACGTGTCGTGCAGGTTCGCGTCGCCCGGCATACCTTTCGGGCGGAAGACGCCGTAGACGCCCACCTTGTACCCGCCGACGTCGGTCACCCGGATGGGCAGATCGCTGATGCGGTCCTTCGGCAGCCGGTCGATGAACGCCTTCACCTCGGAGGCGGGGACATCGAGCGCGGGTGGCACGGTCTGCGCCGCGGCGAGCGCGGGCGACAGGGCGAGGAGCGTTGTGATCACGGCGACGCGCATGGCGACCCTCCTGGATGCGCGCATTGTAGCGTCCGGGCGGGCAATGCGGACGGCTGTGCTTTTCAAGACCGTCGAGTTGCGGGCATCATGAGCGGATGAGACTACTCGCGACCGCCTTCGTATCCCTGTTCTTCGTCGTTCCTGCCTCCGCCCAGTCCCGCGCCTCCGCGCCGGCCAGGCCCGAACGCCCGGCTGCCTCCCTGTCCACGGTTTCCGCGGCGCAGGGCAGCGGGCGCCTGCCGTCGGCCGGCGGCATCCACTGGAAAGGCCAGGCCGGCCTCGTGTTCTGCTGCGGGGATGCCGGGTTCCTCGTGGGAGCTGGCGGGGAAGGGCGCCCGTTCGACAACAAGCAGATCGAAGTGGCCGCGGACCTCAGCGTGTATCGCGTGAGCGGCAGCACCGGCGCGTACATCTCGACCAACGGCCTCTATCACTTCAACACGAACGACTCGGTGGTGGACCCGTTCGCGGGGGCCGGCCTCGGTATCCTGGCCGACGATGGCACGACGGCGCGGCTGCAGATCGTGGGTGGGCTCGACTTCAAGAAGACCGCACGGCCGATGCGGGTCGATCTGCGCCTGCTCCTCAGCGACGACAACACCGTGACGCTGGTGACCCTGGGCATCGGCCTCGGCCGATAGGGACCTCCACAAGGCCGGTTCGCGCCATGGCACGGCCGGCCTCGGCGAGGTTTACCTGGACGTCGGCAGGAGTCCCGCGGCGCGCAACAGCTCGTCGGCCGACGATGCAATCGTCATGCGGAGACGAGGCGGATAGGACGGCGGGAGCGTGGCGAGGAACCGCTGCACGGTGCGGGCAGCCCGCCGCGACGAGTGGCCGGACAAGGTGGCGTCCATCCAGCGCTTGGGGAAGAAGATGTCGCCGGTGCGCTGGATGTCGAGCAGCAGTTCCAGGCTCGGCCGGATGTACGCTTCCGCGTGTGCGGCGCGCAGCGGGTGATGCAGGTAGGCCACCGCCTCGAGCACCCAGGTCTCGTGCGCGCGGTTGGCCACGTCCGCCAGGCTGGTGAAGAAGCGGTCGCGTACCTGCGGGTCGGCGTCGAGCGCCGGCATCACGAACGCGAAGCGTGCCCGGCGATCGGGATTGGTGGTGCGTGCGAGCTGCGCCTCGAGGACGTGTTTCCACCCCGGGCGCTGGCGCACCGCGATCTCGAGCGCCATCGCGATCTCGTCCACCTCGGCGAAGGTGAGGCCCGCGATGGGCTCCTGCCGATCCCACACGCGTTCGAGCCAGCCGACGCCGTCGGGCGTGAGCGTGATGTCCCGGAAGGCACGGAAGTAGGCCGACTTCAGGCTCTGCGTCGGCGCACGATCCAGCCCGGTCCTCAGCGTCGTCTCGAGCCGCGGTGCCATCGCGAGCCGCTCACGCTCGGACGTGAAGCGCCAGAAGGCGCCGCGTGCGTACTCCAGCACCTGCTGGGTGTTCAGTTCGTCGCCCTCCCTGGGCAGCGCACGCATGGCGAGGTCGAGGAACGCGCCGGGCGACACGACGCCGCGCAGCAGCTCGTCCCACAGCACCACCCACGCGCTGCCCCGCGTGATGGCATCGTCGACATCCGGGAGGTGTTCCACCAGCCAGCGCCGGCTCGCGGGATCGAGTTCGACCTGGCCGTAGGCGATGCCGCCGCCGTTCGGCAGGACGAAGAGCGGGCGCGGCAGGCCCGCGGCCTCCCGCAGGTCGGCGCGAGCACCGTCCAGCCGCAGGGGGAGTGAGCGGAGGCCATCCGCGTAGCCGAGCGTCACCGAGAGCTGCTGGTTCCACCGCAGTCCTCGGCGCGGCCTCGGGTCGGCCTGCGTGAGCGCGAGCGATCGGATCCTCCCGCCTGACGCCGCAAGCTCGGTCCGGATGACCGGCCGCCCGGGTTCGTCGACCCACGCGCGGCTCCACGACCGCAGGTCGTCATCGGTGCGTGCATCGAGGATGTCGATCAGGTCGGGCCACGTGGCGTTCGCGAAGCGGTAACGCCGCAGGTAATCTCGCAGGCCGTCGCGAAGCTGGTCGGCACCCACCAGCGTCTCCAGGCTGCGTACGACGATCGGCGCCTTGTCGTAGATGATCGCGCCGTAGAGCGTGCCGGCCTCGTCCAGGTTGCCGAGCTGCTGGCGCACCGCGTTGGCGCCCGCAGTACGGTCCACGTTGTACGCGGCCGGGTAGTGCGCGAGCAGGAACCGCAGGTCGTGGTTCACCTGCGGGAACGACGGGTTGACGATCTTGGTCGCCATGAAGTTGGCGAACACCTCCTTCATCCACACGTCGTTGAACCATCGCATCGTGACGAGGTCGCCGAACCACATGTGCGTCGTCTCGTGCGCGATGACACTGGCGCGGCCCAGCTGCTGGTTCACCGTGGCCGACTCCTCGAGGAGCAGGCTCGACGCGTTGTAGAGGATCGCGCCGGCGTGCTCCATCCCTCCGAACTGGAACGACGGGATCAGGACGAAGTCGAACTTGCCCCAGGGATACGGGATGCCCGTGTATTCCTCGAGCCAGGCGAGCGCCGCCGCGTGCAGGTCGAACACCGCGTCCCGGTTGCGGGCCACCTTGGCGACGTCGGTCTCGCGGTGGAACATGCGGAACGTCCGCCCGCCGCGTTCGGCGGTGTCCACCGAGAAGGTTCCGGCCGCGAAGGAGAAGAGATAGGTTGGCAGCGGGTTGGTTTCGGCGAAGCGAATCGTGACCCTGTCGCCCCCGGCCTCGCGCGACAGCTCGGCGCCGTTGGCGACCGCCTGCCAGGCGCGCGGCACCGTGAGCGCAAGCGTGTAGCGTGCCTTGAGCGCCGGCTGGTCGAAGCAGGGGAACGCGAGGTGCGCGCGCGCGGGCACGAAGAGCGTGTACAGGAAGTCGGGGTTCCGGTTGAGCGACGCGTCCCCGGCCGTGAACGTGATGGTGATCTCGTTCGACCCGCTGCGGAGGTGCTCGGCTGGAAGCACGAGGTGTCCGCGTTCGGCTGACCAGCGTGCATCTGCACCGTTGGCGCGCACGGCGCGCGTGTGCGTGGCCGCAGGAGCGAAGTCGAGCACGAGCGGCTGCGCGGCGTCGGCCAGATCGAAGCGCAGCGTGGCGCTGGCCGAGATCGGGGCCACGGCCGTGTCCGGAATGTCGAACGCCAGGTCGTAGCGCAGTGCGGTGATGCGGCGCTCGCGCTCGGTCGCCAGCGCCTCGGAAATGCCTGGTTCGATGTCGACGCTGGCTGCTGATGTCGCCGAGGGACGGGGTGGCACGGGGCCCGACTGTGCCTCAGGTGCAGCGGGCAGCGGAGCGGACATGATGAGCAGCGCGGCGGCGAGCGCGTGCAGGCGCATGCCGGCCATTGTATCGGGCACGGCACCAGGGGACGCGGCATCGTCGGTCCCGCATGGGGCGCGACCGCCGCCGTCCGGTCAAGTGCGGCGCGGCGCCACCCGGCGCACCACGTAGGTCGGGAACGTGCCGTAGCCCTTGGCCAGCGGCGTCTGCCCGACGTACGTGCAGCTGAAACCCAACACCTGCTCGGAACGGGCGAGCGCGGCGAACGCGCCGCTCGCGTACACCTCGCCGGCCGGCGCGATCGGTTCGATGCGCGCGGCCCGGCTCACGTGCGCGCCGATGTAGTTCGGGCGGCGGGTTACTGGGTCGGTGCATGCATAGGCGGGGCCCGCGTGCAGGCCGATCCGCAGGCTGAGGCCGTCGTGCAGGCCGAGCGCGCGCCAGTCCGTGCGGCGGACTGCGTCGTTGAGACGAAGCGCAAATTCCCCCGTGTCGCGGACGGTGCGGAAGACAACGTAGAGGCCGTCGCCCCAGGTGTTGGTGAGGAGCGGCGGCGTCGGCATGCGCGCCAGTTCCGCGGCGACGAGCCCGAGATACTGCGACACGAAGACGGGCAGTTCGGCCTCCGAGAGCCGGCTGAAGCCGTGTGCGTCGGCGAAGAGCAGCCCGACGATCTCGGCGTCGAGCACGTCCTCCGCGGAGGCGACGTGCGGCCGCGGCTCCGGGCCCACGGTGCCGGCGTGCGCGGCGGCACCCTGCTCCGCCCCGACGGTGTCTGGCCCCTCGAGGTGTCGATCGACGCGCGCAGCGTCCGCCTCGGCGGAGTGGGTGGTGCCCGCTTCGCCTCCGGCGGGTGCCTCGGCGAACTCGGCGTGCGGTGCCAATGTCGGTGCAACGGCATGGTGCTCCGCGTCGTACGCCGCGCGTACCGCCGCGAGATCGATCACCTCGACGCGGCGTCCGGCCTGGCGCCAGTGTGCGACCGACGAAGCGGTGCCGCCGGGGCCGTCGCCCGGCAGGCCATCCCACACCGCCACGCAGACCAGTTCGGTGTCGAGCTTGTCCGCGTGCATTGCGGCCTCGCCGTCCAGCACCCGGAATCCGTACTCGTAGGACATGCCGCCGTCGCCCAGCCGGTGGTCCGAGGCCGAGATCACCTGCGAGGCTTTCCGGACGGCGGTGTCGAAGCGTACGCGCCAGCGTGTGCCTGGCAGGTAGTCGACGCTGTCCGGGACGAACTGCTCAGGGCCGTAGGGGAGGACGATGTGCGTGTCGGCGCCGCGGGCCCGCATCAGTTCGAGGAAGATCAGGTCGGCGCCACACGCGGCCGCCGCGAAGCCGATTGCCGGCCCGACGGCCGCGAGGCGCTGCTCAATGGCCAAGCGCACCGCGGCTTCGAGGTGCGCCGGGAATCGTGGGTTCGGGCGCGAGGGCCGATCGATGAGATGGCCCGCGAAGGCGATCACCCTCGGCACGGGCAGCCAGGCATCTAGGTGTGCGGTGTCCAGGCCTGCGTGGCGCAGCAGCATCCGCGCATTGCGGCGCGTCGACACCAGGTGGCCGACGCCGGGCGCCGTGGCTGCGGCCCGCGTGTAGAAGTCGGCAGCGGCCTCGAGGTTGCCGGCAACGAGCGCTGCCTCGCCGAGGGTGGCGAGCAGCCAGTACCGCTCCGCGCCCGTGGCCTGCTCGAGCAGGCCACGGCACTGCGCGGCGACCTGCCGTGCGACGTCCACGGCATGCTCGGCATTCGCGGCCCCGCCCGACACGGCCAGGAGCGTGGCCGCGTTGATGCCGGTCCAGTAGCCGCCGGTCGTGCGCCAGGCCTCGGTGTAGAAGCGGATGGCGGCATCGAGGTGCGCCTCCCGCTCGGCGGCGTCGGCGGTGGTGTCCCACAGGTCCTTGTGGGTGCGGGCGAGCAGGCCGACGGTTTCCTCGTCGGTATGTCCCGCCTGGTGCAGGCGGGTGAGCCGCTCGTTGGCTTCGCGGATGGCGCCGCACTGGACGAGTGCCCGCGCGATCAGCTGCTGGAGGCGCAGGTCGTCGGGATGCTCGCGCAGCGCCGTGCGCAGGAGGTCGTAGGCGCGCAGGTCGGCGGCCCTGAGCAGGGCGTCGGCGGCGGCGCGCCACTCCTCGGCCGAGCGTGGCGGTTCAGGCATGCCCTGTGTGGGCGCGTGGGTGAGGTCGGTGATGGTGACGGCATCTTCCCTGCCGCGCGAGTGGCGCGTCAAGCGGGGGCCTGCGGTGATGCGCGGTGCCGGGGGGCCGAGACGCGGTCGATTGCCTGCGACCGGTCGGTCGGGTACACTCGGCGTCTCGCCTCTGGAAGCGCCCGTAGCTCAGCTGGATAGAGCGGCAGGCTTCGAACCTGTAGGCCGGGGGTTCGAGTCCCTCCGGGCGCACCACCCTTTTTGCATCGCCATTTCCTGGGCTTTTTCCAGCATTCGGCTGTAGTCGGCGTCGAACGTGTCCTCCGCGGTCAGGTGTTCGAGACCCTCGATGCCGTGGACGTCCGGCTCGGTCAACCCCTTCACGACCACACCCGTGAACAGCTTGTCGAAGCGCGTGGTGGCCGTGAACTCGTAGGCACCGTCGGCCGTCGGCGTGAACACGATCCGACCCTCGATCACCCGCTGCAACACCGCACGGCTCTGTGTAGGACTCTGCCGCAACATTCGCCGCCATTCATCCAGCCGGTTCTGGACCACCGGCAGCGGGAGCCGGGGGAGTGGCCGCAGATTGGCGATCTCGTTCTGCAAGGCGGCCTGCTGCGCTTCGAGTTCGCGGAGCCGTTGGCCGAACGACCTCACATCGCCGCCGTCCTCCACTGCCGCCACCAGCCGCTTGATCCGAGCCTCGACGTTGCGCAGTTCCACTGAACGCTGCGCCTGCATCTCGCGCAGGTCATCACGCTCGGTCATCTTCACCACGGCTTCGATGGCCTCAGGTGTGAACACATGTTCTTCGACGTGGAACAGCACGGCCTGCTCCATGTCGGCCACCGGGATGCGCAGGGTGTTCTTACAGCCGCCGTTGGTGCGGCGGCGGAGGCACACGTAGGTCGCTGCTCCGGCATCCTTGCGACCCTTACGGTCAACCACCAATGACCCACCACACACGCCACACGTCGCCAGACCGGCGAGCAGCGACTGTGCGGCGTGCTTGGGCGGACGGCCCGACATGCGACCATCAGCGAATCGAAGGGTGCGCTTCGCCACATCGGTACGACGCGAGCGAACGCGCTGCCACAGCTCCTCGCTCACAATGCGCAGGTCCTCGCGCTCGGTGACGATCCACTCGGACTGCGGACGCGGCTTCTGGTCGATCTTGCCCCATCGCTGGTTGCGCTTCTTCGTCTTGCCGTAGACGACGCGACCGCGATACAGATCGCAATCGAGCACACCGCGCACCGACGACGGGGTCCAGCCGCCAACCGGTGCCTCCTTGGTGTTCGCGGCCTTCGGTGCCGGTGCACCTTCGGCCGTGAGCTTCTTCGCGATCAGCTTCAGACCGAGGCCACTGGCATACAACTCGAAGATGCGCACGATCACCGCGGCTTCGCTCGGCACGATCTCGCGCTCCACATAGGCACGCAACGGGCGACCGTGTGCATCGGTCCCGTTGGTCACGTCCACGTTGCGGTAGCCAAAGCGACGACCGCCGCATACTCGACCTTCTTTTGCCAGTCGATGCATGGCACGCGTGACGCGTTCGGCCGACTGCACGCGATGTGCTTCGTCCGTGGCGGCAATGATGCTGCTGGTGGCCTTGTCGATCCAGGTCTGCGGGATCAGCGAGCGACCGTGCATGCACTCGACCACATCGACGCCTGCCATGTCGAACTTCTTCAGCAGGTATTGCGTCTCGCTCGTCTCGCGGCCGAGTGCCTTCTGTTCCTCGACGATCAGGACGTCGAAGGGTGGCACCGGATCGAGGGCACGCAAGAGTCGCTGTAGACCGCGACGCTTCTCGAATTCGGCACCGCTGATGCGGTCGTCAACGTAGACGTGCTCCTCCACCACGGTGTAGCCGCGCTTCTCGGCGAAGGCGCGGGCCACCGCGACCTGCTGCACTACGGACTTGGCTTCCTGTGCCTTGCCAGGTTCGTCCGTGGATTTCCGGGCGTAGATTGCTGCTCTCATACATTCGTCCTCCGGCGATTTGGTTCCTGCCCTAATTGTGGCCGTCACCGAATCGCACGGTGACGGGCGAGCCGGGCGGTGCATACACCAGCCGGTCGTATTGCAGACCCTTCGGGTGCTGAAGCCAGTAATCCGCGAAGGCCATCGGCCGGCGACCCTTCTGCAGAATGGCTTCCTCTTTGATCAACTTGCGCTTGAGACTCTCGAACGAATCGAAAGGAGAACTCCGACCAGCGGCGACGCCCGTCGCTGTGCTCAATTTCCTCGCCGATGATGGTGTCGTTACCGACATCGACCATGAAGAAGCGGTCGTTCAGCGCCTCGACCCGCTGCAACAAGGCGAACTCGTTGCGGTCAGCACCCAGCGGCGCATCAACGATGCGGCCGACCCACTTGCGTATCGCCGCGGTGGCCTTCGCGCCCTTCTCGCCGATGGCGTCGGCAAGGTGCCGCTCGCCTGTGACCGGGCCACCCTTGGCGCGACGTTCAACGGTGCTCTCGACGTCGCTGCGCACCTTCGCGACGGTGTTGCCGGTCAACTCCGCCACGCATTCGCCAATCGTGATGACCTCGGCGGGTTCGAGCCCGAGGTCGAGCAGGAAGCCCGCGAACGCCAGTCGCGGTTCGTGTTTGAACCGCTGCGATCCGACACCGAAGCAGTAGGTCACGGCGCAGAACACGGCATACAGCGTCCCGGCTCGCACGAAGGCTTTCACTTCGACATGGCCGAGGCTGTCGCAGACCTTCATCGTGACCAGCTCGCCGCTGGGATGCAGCGACGGCGGCACCATCGTCTGGTATCCGACAGTGCCGTCCTTTTTGCGGCTGCGGAGTTCGAGGAAGGTCTTGTTGTCGAGACCGTCGAACTTCAGCGATGTGAACGGCGCTTCCGTTGTGTAGAAAGCGTGGCTGAGGCGCTTGCTTTCGCGACCGAAGCCGAACTCGGTCGGCGGGAAGAACCGCTTCACCATCGGGATGCCGTCCGGCCAATCGAAATCGGCGTCGCCCAGGAACTTCCCAGGTTGGATCTCAACGCCGGTCTTCACGCCGACGTTCTGACCCTGCTGGTAGTCGGTGATTCGATACTCGTTCTTCGGCCACCCGTCGTCCGTCGGCCCTTTGCGGCGAGTGGGATAGAACACCAACTCGAAGCCGAGATCGCGGTAACGGGTCAGCAGGTCGTGTGCAGTTGCAGTGTGCATCACTGCACCTCCTGCTGCTGGCACCACTCGCGAGCGGCGTCGAGCGACGGGAAGGTGCGGAGTTCGACCAGCGGCTCACCATCCAGATCGCGGAACGCCATCGGCGCGATGTGACCGTCGGTGGTGTGCAGCAGGTAAACGCGGTGTTTCCCTTCGATCCGTGCCGTGTCACGGGCGGAGCGGAAGTTAGAGTCCCCGGACGTGGTGGAAATTCGTTGAGGCCCGCGCCGTAGACGGCG
>CAYLTD010000058.1:0-17878 GCA_964386715.1 uncultured Bifidobacterium sp. | reverse complement strand
ATTTTCAGCGAGCAGAACCCCGATTGCCTGGTCAGTTTTCAACGAGCGCCAACACCCACGACATCTGCACGCCCGCCTTCAGGCTGTGCGACCCGGTCACGTAGGATGCCGAGGCCAGCCAGCCGTAGCGGTTCGGGCTGTCGAAGTTCTGCAGGAGCGAGGCGGTCCTGCGGTGCCCCAGTTCCTCGTCGACCTGCGCCGTGTTGGTGAACCACGCTGGCGAGAACCGCGGCTGCTCGACCCCGTTCTGGTACTGCATGGTGTTGTAGCCGAGGAACCGCGAGAACCCGGCCTCCACCAGCAGCCGGCTGCTTGCCGCGTAGGTGAGCTTGGCCACGCCCTGGTTGCACACCGGGCAGAACCACTGCTGCGCCGCCGTTTCGGGATCGAAGTTGGCCTGCATGTCGTGCCCGCGGTACTTGTCGATTTCGTCGAAGAAGGCGGACAGCTTCATCTTCGGGGAGGCCTGCCACGTCAGTCGCAGCAGGCCCTGGCGGATGAACTGGTCGTCGATGCCCGGGCTGCCATCGTCGAAGGTCGTGTTCGGGATGAAGTTGTCGACCGCGTTGTAGCGCGCCGTACCGAAGAACCAGAGCCGATCCTTGAGCAGCGGCCCTCCCTGTGAGACCGTGACGTCGATGATGCGGTCCGTGGCGTTGCCCGTGCGCAGGCCCCGGTCGCGGAGCCGCTGCGTCAGGTTGTCCGCCTGCCACTCTCCCGGGCGATACGCCGCCTTCAGGTCGCCCGCGAACCGGTTGCCGCCCTCGCGCGGGATCATGTTGACGCGCACCCCGCCGGCCGACGTGTCCGCGGTGATGCCCGACGTCTGGTAGCTCACTTCGACGCTCGCGGCGTCGTTGTAGTAGCTCTGCACCATCCCGTCAGCCTGGAGTCCTTTCAGCATGATCCCGTCGACCATCACCGTGGTGTTGGCGGGCGCCATGCCGTGCGTCGACATATAGGTCTGCTGCATGGCCCGCGCGCCGCCGGTGTCCGGCGCGTTCAGGTTGATGCCGACGATCAGCTGGGCCATGCCCTGGATGGTGCGAGCCGTGGGGATGGCGTCGATGGCCTCCCGGTTCAGCACCTGCGTATGCACGGCCGTGGTGACGTCCACCACCGGCGTGTCGCCGGTGACGGTGATGGACTCCTCGAGCGAGCCGACCCGCATGTCTGCGTTGATGGTCGCGGTGAACTCCGCCGGCAGTTCCACGCGCTCGCGCTTCACCGTGGCGAAGCCCGCGAGCGAGAAGGTCACCGTGTAGGTTCCCGGTCGCAGGCTCTCGATGCGATACAGGCCGTCGGCATCGGTGAATGCCGTCCGGGTCCCTTCGATCAACACTTCACTGGCCGCCTCCACCGACACGCCGGGCAGGACGGCTCCTGACGTGTCCTTGACCGTGCCCACGATGGCACTCTGGGCCAGGGCCAGGGCCGGCGTCACCAGCACCGCCAGCAGGGCCATCATCGCCCGTGTTCCGCTCAGTCTCATGCATCCTCCTCGTGGCCCGAAGGCGACCGGCGGCCGACGCCAGCCGGGCGGCGGCGTGCGGCAGCGGTGCAGATTCGGGGATTTCCCGGACGCATGACGTTAGAGGAGGCCCGCCGCGCCGCGGATGACAAACAGATGACAATCCGGCGGCGGGTGGCGAAACGCCCTCGAGGTGATCGCGCTGCCACCGCTTTGTCATCGTTTTGCCGCTCGACGGCGGGTCGAGCGCACGTAATCTTTGCGCGCAGGAGGAGACCGGATGAACGGACGTCGGGGTGAATGGCGCACGCGATGGGTGATGGCCGTGCTGTGGGCAGCGGGAAGCGCGCTGCTGGGGGGCGACCGGTCGCCCGTGTCGGCGCAGACAGTACCGCGGATCCGCACGCCGGATGCCCGCTTCGAGAACCTGAAGGGCTACCCGTATGCGCCGCACTACGTCGAGGTGGACGGCCTGCGCATGCATTACGTCGATGAGGGCCGCGCCACGCGCGGGACCTTCCTGCTGCTGCACGGCGAACCGAGCTGGAGCTATCTCTATCGCAACGTGATTCCGGTGCTGACGCGCGCGGGGTACCGGGCCATCGCGCCCGACATGATCGGCTTCGGCAAGAGCGACAAGGTCACCGACGAGAACTGGTACACCATCGAGGCGCACGTTCGGCAGCTCCGGGGCTTCATCGAAGCCCTCGACCTGCGCGACGTCACGCTGGTCGTCCAGGACTGGGGTGGTCCCTACGGCCTGATCAACGCGACCGACATGCCCGATCGCTTCGCCCGCCTCGTGATCCTCAATACGTGGCTGCACCACGAGGGCTACCAGTACACGCAGGCGCTGCGCGACTGGAACGCACGCAGCCAGGCGGTCGACTTCTCGAAAATCAATGGAGGGGCCTGGGCGGCGCGGAGCCCGGACCCGGTCGAGACGCTGTCAGCGGCGTACAGCGCACCGTTCCACAGTCCCGAGTCCCAGGTGGGCGCGAGGCGATGGCCGTGGATGCTGCCGTTCAAGAACCCCATAGAGGGAGGAGCAGAACGCCAGGCGCGCGCCTATGCGGCGCTCGCGTCGTGGAAGAAGCCGGCCCACGTCATCTTCGGCGACCAGGACCAGGTGTTCAACATCGAGTGGGGACGCCAGTTCGCGGCCCACATTCCGGGGGCCACGTTCGATGTGATCCCGGGTGCCGGTCACATGGTGCAGGAAGTCGGTGCCCCACTCGCGGAACTGATCCTCGCGCGGATCGGCCGCTGACCACTCGGGCGATCGGCCCGGTGCGATGGGCCGGTGAACCTGACCGGACCGGAATCCGTAATGGTGAAGAGAGGCGAGCCGCACCGCCCTGCGCGTTCGCCTGTCAGCAACCCGTGCGGCAGGTGCATGCCACGGGCGAGGCCGGCATGTGCCGAGGTCGTCGCACGAACTTCGTGTTGACATCGTCAACATACAGGACTACGCTTCCGGCGTGGCAGATGTTGACACTGTCTACACTTCGGAGGAGCTCGCCCGAGTGGACACACTTCACGTACTGCCAGCCGCCGCTCCATCGACGTCCCCGCCGGACACGCCTGTCAGATCGCGGCGATACGGGCGCGACGCAAGCGGCCTGACGGCGCGAGGGGATGTCGCCCATCGCCTGTTCACCGAGGCCGGCCTGTCCTGCAGCGCCATCGCAGGGCTGCGGTGGGGCCGCCTGGTGGAAGGAGCGCGCGTGCTGCCGCGGATCACCTTCGCGGAGCCGGGGGGCGGGTGGTCGCAGCACGAGATCGGCACCGTCCTGGGCCTGGCCCTGGCCGAGTTGCACGCCCACGAACGGCGGCTGGGTTTCGGCGGGCCGGCGGATTTCGTGGTGCGGTTCCGTGGCGGGTCTGGCGACCCGGTGTCCCGCGCGAACTCGATCCGCCGTCTCATGTCGCTCGGGTAGCGGGTCTCGCCACCACCGTCGCCGGGCCGCACGGCGGCGGCCCACGCGCACACCGCCTGGGTCGCTCGGGGCTTCCTACATGCTGGGGCGTGCTAGCCGTGCTGCTCCGGCCTCGCTGTGCACAGCCAGGCCCGGAGTGCCCGAAACGCGGCGCCTCGGTGGCTGACCTCGGACTTCCGGGAGCCGGCTTCCGCGAGCGTGCAGCCGAAGGGCGGGTAATAGAAGATCGGGTCGTACCCGAACCCGCCCTCCCCGCGCGGCGCAGACGCGATCTCGCCCTCCACCACACCCCGCGTCTCGTACTCCACGCGGTCGGCCGCGGCGACCGCGACGGCGCACACGAACCGCGCCGTGCTGCCAGCGACGCCCCGGCTTCGCAGCGCGTCGTAGATCAGCGCGAACTTGCGGGCATACGAGCTGTCATCTCCTCCGAAGCGCGCCGAGAGCACGCCCGGCGCGCCGTCGAGCGCGTCGATTTCCAGCCCCGAATCCTCGGCGACCGTCTGCAGGCCGGTCCTGCCCGCGTAGTAAAGGGCTTTCAGCCGCGCGTTCTCCGCGAAGGTGAGGCCGGTCTCGTCGGGTACCGGCAAAGGAGGCAGGTCGGCGAGGGTGAGCAGGTCCACCGGGAGGCCGGCGAGGAGTTCCCGAATCTCCCGCAACTTGCCGGTATTGGTCGTCGCGATCAGCAGTCGGGTCGGCACCATGCCGACAATCGTACGGGAGAAGCCACCTGGCGCGGGGACGAGCGCCGGGCTCGACAAGCTCGGCTGCTCGTATCAGGAAGGGAAGGGGGCGGCCCGCCGTGGGCGCCGCCCGGTCCGGATGGGCAAAGGTCCGCCGGCGGGCTCGTGAGCAGATCACGCGCCGGCGGCCGGAAGGGCCGAGGTCAGGCCGCCGCAATACGGCGGCGGGGTGTATGCGAGGCGCGGGCCGGTTGCGCTTGCTCCACGCGCATGAACGCGCCGTCGCGCGTGCGGAACAGGAACTTGGCATCGACCAGCGCACCGAGCAGTTCCTGGCACGACACCGCGTCCAGGTTCCACAGACGGCGCGCCTGCGCTTCGGTCAAGCGCATGCCGGGCATCTCGAGGAATTCGCCCCTTACGCGGCGCAGGGCCTCTTCGGTGGCGCGACGTGTCTCGCCTGTCATAAGCATCCCTCGTCTCTCAACTCCGGCTTTGGGTTCGTCAAGCGAAAATTGCAACCCACGTACCACAGCAGTCGACCGGCCCTCTACCACGTCGGACCGACACATTTGTTCGACATCGGGACCGGGGTGAATGTCTCCGCGCCTATGGCGTCGGGTCGAGGGCTCGTGCTTGTGTTCGGCCATCGACGTCCCGTGTACGGAACGACATCACCGGCAGGCCTTGGCGGACGTGACCGGAATTTGCATGGCCCGGGTCATGGCTACGGCACACACCATCCAGGACGATCGTCAACTGAACTTCGGACAGCACCGCTCCACCGAAAGCGTGTGGAACCGCCAGGGCTGGAACGGGCAGGCGGTCCGGTACACACCGTCACGCGTCCTCGTAGGCGTCGGGGGAGGGGCCCTGGCGCTGCAGGGCCTCAAGATCGGGTCGTGGCAGGGGCGATTGCTCGCCGCGGCCGGGGGCACGCTGGCCTGGTGGGCGTTGACGAGCGACGGCGACCTGTCGGCAGCGCGTCTGTGGCTCCGGGCGATGGCCCGCCGGACCCCCTGGCGCTGGGACGATGCGATCGTGACGGAAGCGTCGGATGAATCGTTCCCGGCCAGCGACGCCCCGTCGTGGACGCCAACCGTCGGCACCGGCCTGCGACGCCACTCCGGACGCGAGTAGATGCTGAAAGCCTTCCGGGTACCGATTGGGTGGTGGGCTCTCGTACGGCGGACCGCCGTCGAGGTGGTGGCCGACAACTGCCTCGGGCTGGCCGCCATGCTCGCGTACTACTTCTTCCTGGCGCTATTCCCTGCGCTGCTCTTCTTCGTCGCGCTGCTCAGCTTCGTGCCGGTCGACAACCTCATGGAAACCGTCATGGGGACTCTCGCACGGGTGGCGCCCGGCGAGGTGCTGGGCATCATCCGCGATCAGCTCAGCAAGATTGCGAGCGACGACGCGAGTGGGCTACTGACCATTGGTGTCCTCGGCGCGCTGTGGAGTTCGTCGTCCGGCCTGACCGCTGTCATCGACTCCCTCAATCAGGCGTACGACATCAGCGAATGCCGCCCCTGGTGGAAGGTGCGGCTGGTCGCCATCGGCCTGACGGTTGCGCTGGCCGTCTTCATCATCATCTCGACCACTCTGGTGGTGGCGGGGCCGACCCTGGCGGAGCGCGTGGCCGACTGGCTGCGGCTGGGCACCGCGTTCGAATGGAGCTGGAAGATCTTGCAGTGGCCGCTCGTCTTCCTGATGGTCGCGACGGCCGTTGCGCTGATCTTCTATTACGCCCCGGACGCCGAGCAGGAGTGGACCTGGATTACCCCGGGTTCGGTGCTGGCGACCGTGCTCTGGCTCGCCGTCTCGCTCGGCTTCAAGTTCTACGTGACGAACTTCGGCGCCTACAACGCCACCTACGGGGCCATCGGCGGCGTCATCGTGCTGCTGCTCTGGTTCTACCTGTCGGCGCTCGCGGTGCTCGTCGGCGCCGAACTCAACGCCGAGATCGAACACGCGTCGCCCTACGGCAAGGACCCTGGCGAGAAGAAGATCGGCCAGAAGAAGAAGATCGGCACGCTCGCGGCGCGGGAGTACGAGGAGCGGGTGCGCGCGGGTACCTTCACGCCGGCGTGGGGCGGGGCCAACTGCATCATCGACGCGGAACTGCCGCCGGCCGCCGTGCCGGTCGCGCGCGAGCGGAACCGCGCGAGCGACTGGGTGCTCAGTGGTGTCGTGCTGGGCGAGGCGGCGCTGCTGACCTTCGCGAAACTGCGGTCGCGATTCCGAAAAGTCAAGCCCTGACACGGCCGGCGAGTGCGACGGAGTCTTTTTCGCCGCCGCCCACGTCCTAACAGCAATCTCCCCCGAGCCGGGCTATGCTTGCGCGCGTGCTGCTCCGGGTAGAATGGCGCCAAGCGGGCCGACATGAGCTGGCTGTTTAACTTCCTGTTCAAGTACCCGGCTCTTGTCTTCGAGCAGGGCGACTTCACGTTCGCGGCGTCGCGCTCGACGATCACGCTCGTGCTGGTGGTGGCTGCGGTCGCGGCCGCCAGCCTGTGGACGTACCGGGTCCTCACGTCCCCGGGTCATCCACGCGACCGGGCGATCCTCATTGCGCTGCGCAGCGCCCTCCTTCTGCTCATCGTCTTCTGTCTCCTCCGGCCGTCCCTCATCCTGCGCGCCGCGGTGCCGCAGCAGAACTTCCTCGGCGTGCTGGTGGACGATTCCCGGTCCATGACGATTGCGGACCGCGCCGGCCAACCCCGCACGGCCTTCGTGCAGCAGCAGTTCGGGCCCGGCGGGGCGCTGGCCAAGGCGCTGGGCGACCGGTTCGTGCTCCGCTACTTCCGCTTCTCCTCTTCGGCGGACCGCCTGCGTGCCACCGAAGACCTGAAGTACGAGGGCACCGCCACGCACCTCGGCGAGGCGCTCGAACGCGCGCGCGACGAACTGTCCGGCCTCCCGCTCGCGGGGCTCGTGGTGGTGACCGACGGCGCGGACACCTCCGACGCCACGCTGGACGAACCGCTCGCCAGCCTGAAGGCACGCACGATCCCGGTCTTTCCCGTCGGCGTCGGCGCGGACCGCTTCGACCGCGACATCCAGATCACGCGGGTCGAGACGCCGCGCACCACGCTCAAGGGGACGAACCTGGCGGTCGACGTCGTGATCTCGCAGACCGGCTATGCCGGCACGAGCGTCGCGCTGCTCGTCGAAGACGACGGCCGGATCGTGAACTCGCAGGACGTGAAGCTGCCGGCCGACGGCCAGTCGGCGACGGTCCGGGTGAACGTCAACGCGAACGACGCCGGCGCGCGGCTGTTCCGCTTCCGGATCGAGCCCCAGCAGGGAGAGCAGGTGACGCAGAACAACGCGCGCGACGCCCTGGTGGAAGTGATGGACCGGCGTGAACGGGTCCTCTACCTGGAAGGCGAACCGCGGTTCGAGGCGAAGTTCGTCCGCCGCGCGGTCTCCGACGACCCGAACCTCGCCGTCACCATCCTGCAGCGGACCGCGGAGGACAAGTACCTGCGGCTCGACGTGGGCAGCCCCGACGAAGTCGTCGGCGGGTTTCCGAAGACGCGTGAGGAGCTGTTCGCCTACCGCGCGATCATCCTGGGCAGCGTTGAGGCCGCCTCCTTCTCCCCCGACCAGCTGCGCATGCTCGCCGACTTCGTCAGCAAGCGCGGCGGCGGGCTGCTGATGCTCGGCGGACGGCGTTCGTTCTCCGAGGGGGGCTGGGCCGGAACGCCGGTCGCCGAGGTGCTGCCCATCGAGTTCGACGGCGGCGCGCGCGGGGCCAGCACCGCGCCCTACTTCACGCGCCTGGCGGTGCACCCCACGAGGGCCGGGAGCGTCTACCCGGTGACGCAGCTCGCCGGCGACGAGCGCTCGTCGGCCGCGAAGTGGAACGACATGCCGCAGGTGTCCGCGGTGAACCAGGTGCGCGCGGTCAAGCCGGGCGCCACGCTGCTGCTGTCCGGCACCACCGACACGCGCCAGGAACAGGTGGTGCTGGCGTACCAGCGGTACGGGCGTGGCAAGGCGCTGGCCATGCCGATCCAGGACTCGTGGATCTGGAAGATGGACGCGACCATCCCGGTCGAGGACACCACCCACGCCACCTTCTGGCGCCGCCTCGTGCGGTGGCTGGTGGACGGCGTGCCCGACCCGGTCGCACTCACCTCCACCATCGACCGGGTCGAACCCGGTGAGACGCTGAAGCTGACCGCCGAGGTCGTCGACCCGGCGTTCGTCGAGGTGAACGACGCGCGGGTGGTGGCGCAGATCACCACGCCGTCGGGCAAGGTCAGCGAGGTCCCGCTCGAGTGGACCGTGTCGAAGGACGGTGAATACCGCTCGCAGTTCGTGCCGGAGGAACCGGGCGTCTACGAGGTGAAGACCACGGCCGTGCGCGACGGCAAGGAGCTGGGGACGCACACCGTGCACGCCCGCGCATCGGCCGGTGACGCCGAGTACTTCGACGCGGCGATGCGGCAGTCGCTGCTCTCGAGGGTGGCGGAGGACACCGGCGGCCGCTTCTTCACACCGGACACCGCGGCGGCGCTGCCCGAGGCCATCAACTTCAGCGGTCGCGGCGTCACCGTCGTGGAGGAACGCGACCTGTGGGACATGCCGTTCATCCTCATCGCGCTGCTCGGGCTGATTGCCGCGGAGTGGGGCTTCCGCAGGAAGCGGGGGCTCGCATGATCCGGTTCCGGTCGCGCGGCCTGCCCGCGTTTGCCGCAGGCGTGCTCGTGGCGCTCGTTTCGACCGTCGGGAGCGCGCGCCTCGCGTCGGCCCAGGACGTCCACCTGCTGGTCGTCACCGGTGTGTCGGGCGACGAGGAGCACGCCGCGCTGTTCACCAAGTGGGCGGGGGCGGTGGTGGACGCGGCCAAGAAGCAGGGCGTGCTGGACGCCAACGTGGCGTGGTATGCCGAAGCCACGGGGACCGATCCGCGGATCAAGGGACGCGCCAGCCGCGACGGGATCACGCAGGCCTTCGCCGACATGGCCGGTCGGGCCAAACCCAACGACGAGGTGTTCGTGCTGCTCCTGGGACACGGCAGTTTCGACGGCAAGATGGGAGCCTTCAACCTCCCCGGCCCCGATCTGACGGCCGCCGACTACGCAACGCTGCTGCAGCGCTTCCCCACCCAGAAGATCACCTTCGTGAACACCGCCAGTTCGAGCGGAGCATTCCTGCAGCCCCTCGCGGGCCCGGCTCGGACCATCGTCACCGCCACGCGCACCGGGGGCGAGCGGAACGAAACCCGGTTTCCGGAGTTCTTCATCGAGGCACTCGCGGGCGGCGAAGGGGCCGACCGGGATCGCAACGGGCGGGTGTCGGTGCAGGAAGCCTTCGACTTCGCAACTGCCAGGGTGAAAGCGGCCTACGAGAAGGAAGGGCACATCCTCACCGAGCACGCCGCCCTGGACGACGGCGCGCAGGGCAAGCTGGCGAGCGCGCTGTACCTCGCGCCCCCGCGATCGCGCACCGCGTCTGCCCGGGCGGCCGACCCCGCCCTGCGCGCGCTGCTCGAGCAGCGGGACGCGCTCGAGCGGCAGGTCGGCGACCTGCGGCTCAAGAAGGACAGCATGGACCAGGCCGCCTACGAGCAGCAGCTCGAGAAGCTGCTGACCGACCTCGCGGTGAAGACGCGGCAGATCCGGGAGATCGAAGGACGGAAATGAGGCGGGCGCTGGCGGCGCTGGCCGCGGCCGCGGTCCTGGCCGGCGCGGCCGTCGCGGCACAGCCGGGAACGGGGCCATGGCGGCCCACGCGCGGAGCGGAGATCAAGCCGAACGTGCCCTATAACGGGGAGTTCACGTTCGTGCGGCTGCGGTACGGGCCGCCGATCGCCTTCCAGTCGCAGCGGTATCCCTGGTCGCACGACTACCCGTTCGGCGAGCAGCACTTCATGCAGATCATCAACGAGGTGACGAACCTGAAGCCGCGGATCATGGACACCCAGGTGATGGCGCTCGACGATCCCGAGCTGCCGAAATACCCGGTGGCCTACATGTCGGAGCCGGGGTACTGGACCATGAGCGACGGTGAAGCGTCCGCGTTCCGCGCCTACCTGCAGAAGGGCGGCTTCGTGATCTTCGACGACTTCGCCGAGAACCGCGGCGGGTGGGATTTCTTCGAGCGGGCGTTCCAGCAGGTCATTCCCGGGGCCCGGTGGGTGGAACTCGACGGGTCGCACCCCATTTTCCACGCCTTCTTCGAAATCCCCGACCCACTGGGGTTCCTGCCGCCCTACGATCAGGATCTGAAGCCGGCATACCTCGGGCTGTACGAGGACAACGACCCGGCGAAGCGGCTCATGGCCATCGTGAACTACAACAACGACATCTCGGAATACTGGGAGTTCTCGAACCAGGGATTCGCGCCCATCACCGACACGAACGAGGCGTACAAGCTGGGCGTGAACTACGTGATCTATGGACTGACGCACTGAGCGCCTGCCCGATCGGTCCGCGTCATCCGCGCGTGGTTCCGCGGGGGGCGTGCGACGTCGGGCCCAGACAGCGAATCGACCCCAACCCCTGAGGAGTTGCGCGTGGACACCAACACCGTGGATTTGAACTCGCCCGATGACATCGCGCTCGCCGACCGGATGAACGAAGGGCGGAAGCAGATCCTGGCCGAGCTGCACAAGCGGATCATCGGGCAGCACCAGGTGATGGAGCTGGTGCTGCAGACGCTCTTCGTCGGCGGCAACAGCCTCATCATCGGGGTGCCGGGGCTGGCGAAGACGCTGCTCATCCAGACGCTCGCACAGGTGCTCGAGCTGAAGTTCACGCGCATCCAGTTCACGCCCGACCTGATGCCCTCGGACATCACCGGCACCGACATCATCAACGAGGACCCGGCAACCGGCCGGCGCCAGATGGTGTTCGCCCCCGGTCCCATCTTCAGCAACATCGTGCTGGCCGACGAGATCAACCGCACGCCGCCCAAGACGCAGGCTGCGCTGCTGGAGGCCATGCAGGAGCACCGCGTCACCATCCAGGGGCGCACCTACAAGCTCGACGAGCCGTTCTACGTTTTCGCGACGCAGAACCCGATCGAACTCGAGGGCACCTACCCGCTGCCGGAGGCCCAGCTCGATCGCTTCATGTTCCACATCCTCATGGAGCACCCGCCCGAGGAGGAGGAACTGGAGGTCGTGCGCGAGACCACCGGCATCATCGACCCGCACTTCAACCGCCCGGTCAGCGCACAGGACTTGATTGCGTTCCAGCGGCTCGTCCGCCGCGTGCCGGTCGCCGACCCCGTGCTGCGCTACGCGCTGTCGCTGGTGCGCACCAGCCGGCCCAAGGCGCCCAATGCCCCCGACTCGGTGAAGAAGTGGGTGGCGTTCGGCGCCTCCGTGCGCGCGGCGCAGTTCCTGGTGCTCGGCGCCAAGGCGCGCGCGCTGACGAGCGGGCGTTACCACGTGAGCTTCGACGACATCCGCGCGATGGCACACCCGGTGCTGCGGCACCGCGTGCTCGTGAACTTCCGCGCGGAGTCGGAGGGGGTCACCACCGACCAGATCATCGACGAACTGCTCGAGCGTGTGGCGGTGCCGGCGTCGGGGATGTAAGAAGCAGGGCGGTCCATGCAGGCAGGGCGGGCGAAGCAGGCTGGGCCTCAGCCGGCCAGTGCATGCGAGTCAGGCGCGGCGAGTCGCCCATGTCGGGACAGGCAGAAGAGGCCGCGCGGCGAACGCGGTCAACCACGGGTGCGGTGAGCGGGTGAACTGATGGCGTTGAGCAGCACCGGGCAGATGGCAGGCGCGAGGTTCGTGGATCCGAAGATCCTGGCGCGCGTGGGAAACCTCGACCTGCTGGCGCGTACCGTGGTGGACGGCTTCATCAACGGCCTCCATCGCGCCCCGTTCTTCGGCGCCTCCATCGATTTCGCGGAGCACCGGGGCTACGTAGCCGGGGACGACATCCGCCGCGTGGACTGGCGACTCTACGCCCGCACCGACCGGTACTACATCAAGCAGTACGAGGCGGACACCAACACCAACGTCACCGTCCTCTTCGACATCTCGAAGTCGATGAGCTTCGCGAGCCGCGGCGTCTCGAAGCTCGAATACGGCTCGTTCCTCGCCGCGTGCCTGGCCTATTTGGCCCACCGGCAGCGGGATCGGGTCGGCATCCTCACGTTCGACAGCGAGATCGTGGCGCACGTCCCGCCGTCGGCGAAGCACTTCGACCAGGTGCTCTATACCCTCGATCGCGCCCGTCCCGAACGGCCGGGCCACCTGAGTGAGCCGCTCCACCGGATGGCGGAGTACTTCAAGCGCCGCGGCATCCTGCTGCTCATCTCCGATTTCTACGACACGCCCGACGCCATTCTCGACGCCATCAAGCCGCTGCGGTTCCTCGGCAACGACCTCATCGTGTTCCACGTGCTCGACCCGCAGGAGATCGACTTCGACTTCGACGATGCGTCGACGTTCCAGGACCTCGAGAGCGGCGAGCAGGTGCCCGTGGTGCCGCAATCGTTCCGCGCGGAGTACAGACGGCTCGTCCAGGAACACATCAACACGCTTTCCACCAAGTTCTCGGAACAGCGCATCGACTACGCCCTGGTGAACACGAGCGAACCGCTCGACCGGGCCCTCTTCTCGTACCTGTCCAGCCGCGAGAAGCTCTCGCGGGTCAGGTAGTGCCGTCGGCGATTAGGGATTAGCGATTCGCAATGTCCTTCCTCTCTCCTCTGCTGCTCCTGGGTCTCGGTGCCATCGCCGTCCCGATACTCGTGCACCTCATCCAGCGCGAACGGAAGCGCGTCATCGAGTTCCCGTCGCTGATGTTCGTGCAGAAGATTCCGTATCAGTCGGTGCGGCGGCGGCGGATCCGACACTGGCCGCTCCTGCTCCTCCGTGTCCTCGCGCTCGCGCTCATCGTCGCGGCGTTTGCCCGCCCGTTCTTCCCCGCGAGCGCGGCTGCGGCGCTGGCCGCCACCGGGGGCAGCCGCGAGATCGTGGTGCTGCTCGACAACTCCGCCAGCATGGGCTACGGCGACCGGTGGCAGCGCGCGAAGGCGGAAGCCAGTCGCGTGTTCGGCTCGCTTGGGGCCGGCGACCGCGCCACGCTCGTGCTCTTCGCCCGGAACGCCGAGGAGAACATCCGGGCCACCGCCGACCGCGGCCGCCTCGAGGCGGCGCTGAACGCCGCGACGCTTTCGTCCGGGGCGACGCGATTCGGCCCGGCCCTGAAGCTGGCAGAAAGTATCCTGTCCGGCTCCAACCTGCCTCGCCGCGAGGCCGTGCTGGTTTCCGATTTCCAGCGGACCGGCTGGAGCGGGTCCGAGGACGTCCACTTCGGCGAGGGGCTGACGCTGACGCCGGTGTCGGTGGCCACCGAGGCGGTGGTGAACGTGGCCGTCCCCTCGGTCACATTCGCGCGTTCGACGTTCTCGAACCAGGAACGGATCGCCGTTACGGCCGGCGTCTCCAACAAGAGCGCGACGGCCGCCGCGGGCGTGCCGGTGTCGCTCGAGATCGACGGACACCCCATCGAAACGAAGACCGTCGACATCGCCCCGAATGCGTCCACCTCGGTAACCTTTGCTCAGTTCACGCTGGCCGATCCCGCGGTCCTCGGGGTGGTGAAGGCGGGCACCGATGCGATGCCCGCGGACAACACCTTCGACTTCGTGCTCACGCCGAGCCAGGCGGTGCCCGTGCTCGTCGTGGACAGCGGCAGCGATGCGAGCTTCTACCTGTCGAAGGCGCTGGCCATCGGCAACACGCCCACCTTCCAGGTAGAGGTCGTGCCAGGCTCGCGCGTCACGCCGGCGATGCTGGAGAAGCGCTCGGCCGTGCTCTTCAACGATACGTCCCTGCCGGCCGCCCTTGGCGTTCCCGCGTTGAAGCAGTACGTGGAGCGTGGCGGAGGCCTGATCCTTGCCATGGGTGAACGGATGTCGTGGCCGCAGAACGACACCGAGGTGATGCCCGGCACGCTGGGGCAGGTGGTGGACCGGAGCGAAGGACGCGGCGCGACCCTCGGATTCCGCGACTACGGGCACCCGGTGTTCGAGCTGTTCAAGGCGCCGCGCAGCGGCGACTTCTCCGGTGCGCGCATCCTGCGCTACCGCACGCTGCAGCCCGCGGGCGACGTGCGGGTGCTCGCCCGGTACGACGATGGCGCCGTGGCCGCCGCCGAACGTCGCATCGGCAACGGCCGCGTGATTGCGTTCACCACGTCGCTGGACGATTCGTGGACCGACCTCGCGCTCAAGCCCGTCTACCTGCCGCTCGTCCACCAGTTGGTGCGCTACGTGTCGCAGTACGAGCAGTCCACGGCGTGGTCCACGGTCGGACAGGTGATTGACCTCGCGAGCGCCTTGAAGGTGAAGGCCGACCGGATTGTCGTGACACCCGGCGGACAGCGCCTGCGGTACGGCGCGGGCGAGTCGTCGGTCCTCGAGCTGAACGAACACGGCGCGTACGAAATCCGAAATGCTGACGGCCCGTCCGCCCGGCCCGATCGCATCGCGGTCAACCTCGACCCGAGCGAGTCGGACCTCACGCCAATGGACCCGGGCGAACTCGTGGCGGCGGCGACCGGCCGTGCCGCGCAGCAGACGGCCACCGCGGCGGCGCCGACCGAGGTGTCGGCGGAGGACGCGGAGAAGGGTCAGAACCTGTGGTGGTACCTGCTGCTCGCTGGTCTCGGCCTCCTTGCCGCCGAGGCGGTGTGGGCCAACCGCCTGTCGCAGAAGGAGCGGTTCCTGTAAGCGGGCGGCTCGCAGCGGTCCGCGGCGCGGCGGGGACGAAGCCTTGGCAGCAGACCCGGAGCCTGCAGCCAGGACTGTGCCTGCTGCCAGGGCCGGCGGGCGGTTGCTGGCAGCCAGACAGCCGGAGCCCTGGTCGAGGCGGACGGGAAAAGTAGCGGACTCCCCACGCCGGGGGGTGTATCCTCGAAAAAGCTCGAAAAGACAGTGGGAGGAGGACCCACGATGGCTTACGAACCGGGTAGTGCCGACCGTCGCGAGGAGCTCGTCGCGGTCATCCGCCGTGTCCGGAACCGCTGGCGCCTGAAGCTGGCCCTTCGGGGCGCGGTGATCGTGGTGGCCGGGACCCTGCTGGCCCTCCTCCTCTCGGCATCGAGCCTCGAGGCACTTCGGTTCAGCCCGACCGCGATCATCACCTTCCGCATCCTGGCGCTCGTGGTGTTCGCGGCGCTGGTCGTGATCGGCTTCGTCCAGCCGCTCCGCCGCCGCGTCACCGACGGCCAGGTGGCCCTGTACCTCGAGGAGAAGGATCCCACGCTCGAGGCCGCCATCCTGAGCGCCATCGAATCGGTGCCGAGTGCCGACGGCGAACGCGGCCCGTCGCCGAAGCTGGTCGAACGGCTCGTCGACCAGGCCATCGAGAAGTGCCGCGCGCTCGAAGACGGCCTCGCCGTGGAGCGGCGCAACCTCCGCGCCCAGCTGCTCGCCCTCGGCGGCATCGCGGCCGCCGCGACGCTGCTCATCGCCTTCGGCCCGGCGTTCCTGCGCAGCGGCATGTCTGCCCTGCTCCTCATCTCGCGCAGTGCAGAGGCGGCCAGCCCCTACAAGATCGACGTCACGCCCGGCAACACCAAGCTGCCGCGCGGCGCGGACCAAGCCATCAAGGCGCGCCTGCTCGGGTTCTCGTCCTCCGACGCCACGCTGATGGTGCGGCTCGACCCGGCGGGCAGCTTCGACCGCGTGCCGCTGGTGGCGGGAACCGAATCGGGCATCTTCGAAGGCACGCTCTTCAACGTCGAGCAGACAGCCGACTACTACGTCGAATCCAACGGCGTCCGCTCCCCCATCTTCCGGATGGACGTGGTGGATCTGCCGACGGTCGACAAGATGGTCGCGGAGTACCGCTTCCCCGCCTACACACAGCTCGAGGCGCGCACCGTCGATCCCGCGGGTGACATCGCCGCCATCAAGGGCACGGATGTCTACCTCACAATCACGCCGACCATGACGACGCCGGGCGGGCGGGTGATCCTGAACGAGAACGGCTCCATCCCGCTGGCCAGGCAGCCCGACGGCACCTTTGCCGCCAACTTCAAGGTGGACGCGCAGGGCTTCTACAAGATCGAACTGGAAGGGCCCGCGGGCGAGAAGGTCAGCGCCTCTCCGCAGTACACGATCGACGTGCTCGACGACCAGGGCCCCTCGGTCCGATTCAACAAGCCGGGGCGCGACCCCAACGCGACGCCCGTCGAGGAAGTGTTCGCCGAGGTGCGGGCCGACGACGACTTCGGCGTGAAGCAGGTCCAGATGTTCTACTCGGTGAACGGCGGCGCCGAGAAGACGATCAACCTGTTTGGCGGCGCCCGCACGCTGCCCGAGGTGACCGCGAGCCACACGATCTACCTCGAGGAACTCGGACTGAAGCCGGGGGACTTCGTCTCCTACTACGCCAAGGCTGCGGACAACGACAGCGTTGCCGGCGGCAAGACGACGACGAGCGACATCTACTTCGTGCAGATCCGCCCGTTCAAGAAGGACTACAAGCCGGCGCAGTCCATGGCGGGCATGGGCGGCGGCGGTGGCGCCGGCGACCAGGTTGGCCAGCTGTCGCAGCAGCAGCGCGAAATCGTGGCCGCCACCTTCAACATCGTCCGCGACCGGGCAAAGATGTCGGCGGACAAGTTCCGCGAGCAGACCGTGTTCCTCACCCTCGCCCAGGCCAAGCTGCGGCAGCAGGTGGAGGAGTTGAGCGGCAAGATGAACAGCCGTCTCGACGCCGTCGATCCGGCCTTCAAGGCCATCGCCGAGGCCCTGCCGAAGGCCGCGAAGGAGATGGCGTCGGCCGAGTCCGACCTCAAGGGGCAGAAAGCCAAGGAGGCGCTCTCACCCGAGCAGCGGGCCCTGAAGCTCCTGCAGGACGCCGAGCAGCAGTACGAGGTGCAGGTTGCGCAGCAGCGTGGCGGCGGCGGGGGCGGCGGCGGACAGAACCAGATGTCCGAGGATCTCGCCGATCTCTTCGAACTCGAACTGGACAAGCTCGCCAACCAGTACGAAATGCAGCAGCGCGCCGAGCAGCAGGGCGGCGACCGGCAGATCGACGAGCTGGCTGAGAAGCTGAAGGAACTCGCGCGACGCCAGCAGCAGGAAGCGGAACGGCAGCAGCGGCTCGCGGCCGCGGGCCAGCAGAGTTCCGGTGGCGGCGGCAGCGATGCGCAGCGACAGCTTGCGCGCGAAGTCGAGGAGGCCGCGCGCCGGCTGGAGCAGCTCACGCGTGAACAACAGCGACAGGATCTGGCCGACGCGGCGCGGCAGCTGCAGGACGCGGCCAACGCCATGCGCCAGGCGGCGGCCAACGGCTCGCGCGATGCCGGAGCGCAGGCGTCAGCCGCACTCGACAAGCTCCGCCGCGCGCAGCAGCGCCTGCAGCAGAACCAGAACGGCCGCGGTGAACGCGACGTCCGCGACGCGATCCAGCAGGCCGAGCAGCTGGCCGACGAGCAGCGTCAGGTGGCGTCCGAGGTGCAGGGGCTCGAGGGCGCGCAGGGCCCTGCGCGTGACGCCCGGGCGCAGTCGCTCCAGCAGCGCAAGGACGCGATGGACCAGAAGCTGGGCCAACTGCAGGACCAGCTGGAGAAACTCGCAAACGGGGCCCGCGGTGATTCACGCGAGGCCGCGCGCAAGCTGGACGAAGCGGCCGGCAGCATCACCGACAGGCGGCTGCGCGAGAAGGTGCGGTACACGCGCAACACGCTGCGCGGCCAGCCCAGCGAGTACGCGCGCGCCATGGAAGCGGACATCCAGTCGAACCTGGATGCGCTGAAGAACAAGATCGGCGAGGCGCAGTCGGCCTTCGGACA
>CAYLTD010000057.1:0-18203 GCA_964386715.1 uncultured Bifidobacterium sp. | reverse complement strand
TCCGACCGGCGCCATTCTCCAATAGCGATTGGTCCGAAGAAATCCGGCAGGTCACACCCACGCGACGAAGGAGTCGGACGTCGCGACCGTCCACTGCGTCCCCAGCGTCACCCACCCGTGCTGATCGATCGCGCCGATCAGCGTCAGGTTCTTCCCCCAGTTCATCGGGCGCGGCTCGACGTGCTCCGCCCCCTTCTGGACCCAGGCGTGCGAGCGTCCCATCGAGAGATTCGCTCCGGCTTCGTCGACGAAGATGAGCCGACCGGCGTCGACGGTGCGGCGCCACCGCCGATAGGCGGCGCGCTTCTGCTGGATGTCCGGGCGATCGATCTCACTCGGACGCGGCCGTTTTTTTTGACGACGTATCCCGCGCGGCGCAGCGCCCGCCACAGACTCGTCGGCGTGGTGTGGTGCGCGGCCGGGGCGCGGCGGTTGTACTCGAAGCACAGTTCCGCGCAGGTCGCGTCCGGCGCCTCGGCCACCAGGGCGTGCAAGGTGGGCATCAGGATCGGCGAGGTCCAGCCGCCGCCCTTGGGCAGGGGCACGACGGTGCCCTCGGCGCGGAATCGGACCACCCAGCGGTTGATGGTCCGGGCCGCCACATCGAACAACGCGGCCAGCTCGTCGTACGTCCCCTCGCCGGCTTCATACGCGCGAATCACGCGCCGGCGGAGGCTCTCGTCGTAGGGATTCGGCACCTCGAGAGTAAAGTACATCTCGGCCGACGACTCAAGTGCTAAGTGGGGTTAAGAGGTCCGGCAGGTCAATCGCCCGTTGCGTGCCAGTCAGGTCCATATCCTGCGGTACGACGCGCCACAGGATTTCGTTCACACACCCGCTGTCGGGTTTATGAGATAGCTTCTAGACTAGAGTTCAGCGCGTTCGACGACGGTCGGCCACCGGACGGCTTCCACGCCGAGGCCCGCGGCCAGCGATTCGGCGCTCTGCCTCGAAAGGAACGCCTTGTAGTCGCGCTGCCCGGTGCGGTCGTTCACCACGACGGGCACGAACCAGGCGCGGGACGCATCGATGAGCCCTCCCGAGACGTAGTCCGCGACATAGAGGCGCGGCGTGTCCCCGGGGTGGGCCTTCACGTACTTCGCCATGCACCCGGCCGTGCGGTACTTGGTCGGCAGGTTGCGGTCCATCATCTCCGCGGCGAGGCGTCCGTTGGTGATGACGCCGCGGCAGCGGAAGCAGATCTCACCCTCGCCAATCGTGTCGGGCGGCGCCGGGCGGAAGCCGAGGAACAGGTAGACGGCGAAGATGAAGGCGGTCCAGGTGACGCCGGTGACGAACGTGCGCCGCATCGCGGCCCTCCTGCCGGTCTCGACCGGCGTGGCGATCGCCTTCTTTGTGGGCAAGCGCTGTGCCACGAAGCGGGACGATCCCCTCCGCAGGAATCCGGCCCGAAACTGGCCGGTGTGCGTCCCGGGCGGGACGCTGCGGTCCGGTGATTTCCGCGCCTGGTGGGGAATTTTGCGAGGGAGCGGTGCGGCCGGACACGCAGGAGGCGTCGGGGCGGCCCGGCCACGAACGGGGCGCGGTCAGTCGTGTCGCAGCGCTTCGACGGGATCGAGCAGGGCCGCCCGCCGCGCCGGCCAGTAGCCTGCCGTCAGGCCCACCACGACCGAGCTGACGATGCCCGACGTGACCGCCCAGAGCGGTGCCACGGCGGAGAAGCCGGACACCACGAATGTCAGCAGCACGCCGATGAGCAGCGCCAGCGACACGCCGGCGATGCCCCCGATGCCCGACAGGAACGCGGCTTCGAGGAGGAACTGCACGAGCACCTCGCCCCGCCGCGCCCCGAGCGCCCGGCGGACCCCGATCTCCCGGGTCCGCTCGGTGACGCTGATGAACATCACGTTCGCGATGCCGATGGCTCCGATGAGGAGGCTCACCGCCGCGAGCGCCACGGTCACCAGGGCGATACGCACGCTGATGCTGTCGAAGGTCGCGATGATCGAGTCGGCGGTCGAGAGCGTGAAGTCGTTGCCGGCCCCGGGCGGCAGCTGCCGCAGCTGGCGGAGGATCGTCTCGGACTGGCGGAACGCCTCGTCGCGCCGGCCCGGCTCCGCCTGCATGTAGAGGACGAGCCGCTCGGGCTCGCCGAACCGGCGCCGCACCGTGCCCGCCGGCAGGTTGAGCAGGTTGTCCTGGCGGTTCTCCCCGAAGAAGCCGCCGCGCCGCTTCTGAAGCTCACCGACCACGGTGTAGGTGTCGCCCGCCAGCGTCAGCGTCTTGCCGAGGGGGGACTGGTCGCCGTACAGCGCCCTGGCCAGTGCCGCGCCGACGATCGCCACCCGGGCGCCCTGGCGGTCCTCGAGTTCGGTGAACGGCCGCCCGCGCTCGAACTCGGCGCCGACGATGTCGAAGAACGTCGGCGAGACACCCTCCACGAGCACCGTGTCGGACTCGTTCGTGCCCGCCCTCGCCACCAGCGCCTGCCCGTTCACCGTCGTCGGCACGATGACCTCGGCGCCGACGTCCTTGATCGCCGAACCGAGCCGCTTCAGGTCCGGGATGAAGTCGAGCTTCAACGGCTGCCGGCGCGCTTCGGCCTCGCTCGGCGTCACGTAAGGGTCGCCGGTCAGGTGGAACGCGAAGACGTTCTCGGTGCCGAGATCGCGAAAGAGCACCGCGATCTGGTTGCGCACGTTCGCGAGCACCGAGGCCACGAGCACCACCGTCACGATGCCGATCACGATGCCCGCGACGGCGAGAAACGACCGGGCGCGTGAGGTACGCAGCGAGTCGAACGCGAGCAGGGCGGGTTCGCGGAGCTTCTGCAGCACGGCGTCCCTCTATTCGGCGCGCAGGGCGGCGACCACGTCGATCGATGCGGCGCGACGCGCCGGATACCAGCCCGCCGCGGTACCGGCCAGCACTGCGGCCCCGAGGCTGAAGAGCGCCGTGCCGGGACTCAGCACGAGCGACAGACCCGCAGCCCCCGACGCCAGCGACAGCACGCCGGCCCCCACCGAGAGTCCCACCGTGCCGCCGATCAGCCCCACGATCGCCGACTCGGCAAGCGTTTCCGCAATGATCGCGCGACGTGGCGCGCCGAGGGCCCGCCGTATGCCGATCTCGTGCGTCCGCTGCGTCACCGACACGAGGCTGGTGTTGGTGACGACCACGATGGCCGCGATGAGCGCCATGACCGAAATCGGGATGGCAGCCGCTCCGATGCGCTCGGTGATGGACGTGACGAAGGACCGCGACGCTTCGGGCGTGATGATGTCGAAGGTATCCTCGGCGCCGGGCGGCAGGTGGCGGCGTGCCCGCATCGACACCCGCGCCCGGTCCTCCGCGGCCGTCGTCCGGCTGGTGTCCTCGGCCTTGGCAAACACCTGCAGGCTGGCCGCGCTGCCGAAGGCACGCTCGTAGGCGCGGAGCGGCATCCACACGTACCGATCGAGCGAGACGCCGCCCGCCTGGCCCTGGCGCGTCTGCAGCCCGATGACGGTGAAGGCCCGGCCTGCGATCCGGACCTGCTGGCCGATGGGGTCGGTCACCGGGAAGACGGCATCCGTGATGGCGCGGCCGAGAACGACGACGGGCGCGCCACTGGTGTCCTCGTCGTCGGTGAAGAAGCGTCCGAACTCGATTTCGAGGTTGCGGATGTCGAGGAGCGTGGACTGCGTGCCATTGATGGTCGCGTTTTCGAACTTGCGGCCACCGACGACGACGTCGGCTCGCCCCTGGGCGGTGGCGGCATACGCCACCTGCCCGTCGGCCACGTTCCGGATGAACCGGACGTCGCTGCGCGTGATCGCCGGATTCCGGGCGAGCTTGTCGGCCAGCTGCCGGCGGCTCAGGTTGCCGCTTGCGAGACGCGCCAGCACGAAGGAGTCGGAACCGAAGGCGCGGGCGCTGGTCTCGCGGGCCGACCGCGCGAGGGCATCGAGACCCGTCTGCACGACGGCGGTGGTTGCGACGGCCGCGGCGACAGCCAGCGCGGCCAGCGACGACCGCAGCGGGTTGCGGGCGACGGTGCCGGCGGCCTCGACGACGCTCTGCAGCGCCACGCGCCTACTCCTTTCCTGGTGCTGCGACGAGTGCGCCGTCCTTCAGCTCGCGGAGCACCTGGTACGGCCCCGTGACGACCGTGGTGCCTTCCTCGATGCCGGAGACCTCGATGTCGAGGCCCCCGATGACACCGGAGGTGACGGGCACGAAGCGCGCGACGCCGTTGTCTACGGTGAACACGCCCGTACGGCCCTCACCGTTCTCGCCGGGTCGGAGCACGACGCTCTGGAGCGGCACCGTCAGGACGTTGGTCCGCTCGCTGGTGATGATCTCGGCGTCGCCGGTGAGACCGGGGCGCAGGCCAGGGTCGGGATTGTCGAGGCGCACGACGACGCGGAACTCGCGGGCGGCCGCGGTGCCCGTGACAGGCAGGGCACTGGCGCCGATCTCCACCACCTTGCCGCTGAACGTCTTGCCGGGCAGCGCCTCCAGGGTGACGTCGGCCTTCTGGCCGACGCGCACGTTGAGGACGTCGGCCTCGGCGACCTTGACCTCCGCATCGATCGCGCCGAGGTCCGAGATCGTCATCAGCGTCGTGCCGGGCTGGTTCTGCACGCCCACCACCACCATCTCGCCGGCGCGGACGCGCAGGCGGGTGACGACGCCGTCGATGGGTGATTCGATGGACGTCTTGGCCAGCACGTCGCGCGCGCGGGTCTGCTGCGCGCGGGCCTGGGCCACCCGGCGGGACGCGGTCTCGAGCGCCTGTCGTGCGCGGGCGACTGCCGCGGACGCCGCTTCGACCTGCGCCGCCGCGGCGTCGGCGGACGCGCGGGCCGAGTCGAGCTCCGAGGCAGGCACCAGTTGCTCGGTGGCCAGTTCGCGCCGGCGCTTCAGCACCTGGTCGGCGTCGCGCTTGCGCGCCGCGGCTGCGGCCGCATCGGCCTCAGCGGCCTTCACCTGCTCGCCGGCGGCCAGGACGTCGGACTCGAGGGCCCGCGTCTGCTCGACGGCGCTGGTCGCCTCGCTCTGCGCCTGCACGGCGTCGATGCGCGCCAGCACCTGGCCCGCCTTGACGCGGTCGCCCTCGGCGACGGGCAGATCCACGATCTTGCCCATGACACTCGACCCGATGTCGGCATACTGCGAGGCCACGATCTCGCCCGACGCCGTCACCGTCGAGCGGAACTCCGCCTTCCGGGTGGCGGCGCCGACGTCGACCGTCGTGCGCCGCGGACCGCGACGGGCGATGGCTGCGCCGACCGCGGCGATCGCGAGGAGGCCAATGACACCGAGGACGAGTGTGCGTCGTTTCACAGTCGGAACAAGGGTCGGCTGTCGCGCATGCCGGGCCACGGCGTGCCCGCCAGCAGCAGCACGGTGGCGATGCCGAAGAAGATGAGGGACTTGGTGCGGGCGGAGGCGGCGGAGGCCGCCTTGCGGACGAAGACCCGCCCCATGTGTGCCAGCGCGATGGCGACGATCATCAGCGTGGGATGCTCCACCGCATAGAACCGCGCCGTGCCGTCTCGCATCGTCTCGCCCATGTTCTGGAACGCCGTGCTGGTGAGCAGGAGGACGAGTCCGAGCAGGAACTGCACATCGAGGGCGATGGTGAAGATCCGGGCCCAGCGATTGGCCCTCGGATCGGCCGCGGCGCTGATGGCGGTGGCAACGGTCAGGATGCCGGTCAGGATGGCGACCCAGCGGATCCACGAGTGCAGGACGAGCGCGAGTTCATGCATAGACGTGACGTTAACACACGGCCCGAGGCGGGCCCGCCCGGGTAGAACGCGACGCGGGTCGCTGTCGGCTGAGGTGTCGACGCGTGAGCGGTTGGACGCTGACGAGGCGGACGACGTTGCAGCGGGACCTAGTCGAGCGCGGCGACGGCAGCCCTGGCGTCGCGGAGCCGGTCCCGGGCAGACTCGGACGCCCGCGAGCGCCGCTCGTGCTCGTGCTCGGCGCGGCGCAGCTGCTCGCGGGCGGCGTCGAGCACCTGCCGGGCGGCCTCCTCGGCCCGTTGGGCCTCGTCGAGTGCTGCGGCGGCGCGAGTGACGACCGCCTGCGCCTGTTCGCGCGCGACAGCGCGCGCCCGGGCCGCGGCGGCTGCCGCGCGGCCTTCCCCTGCATGGGAGCGGGAACGGCGCCCCGGAACCGCGTCCGGGGACTTCGCGGGCGCCGGTTCCGGCGTCCGGCCGGCGGGCGTGATGCCGGACAGCGCCTCGAAGCCCGAGGGAAGCACGAGGTCGGTGAAGCGACCCGGCGACTCTGGCGGTGTCGCGGCGAGTGAGACGGCCTCGAGCATGCGCGCGACCTGATCGGAGGCGGGTGAGGACGGGGCGGCGAGTTCGGCCAGGCGTTGCGCGGCTGCGGTCACTGCCGCGCGGTGCGCCACCGCCTGGTCGCGGACGTCGCCCGAACGGCTCGTCAGCGCGGCAATCTGCGCCTGTCGGAGGGCGCGGCCCGCAGCCATCAGTGCAGCCCAGGCCGCCCGGTCGTGCCAATACAGCTGATTCACGGCCCAGGCCACGATGGTCGGCTTCTGGAGGCGTTTGACGCGAGCCGCCTCCTCGCGGGGCACACGCTTCGCGAGGGCGTTGCGCGCGGCGGTGAACTCCGCAAGGGGAAGGGCGTAGAGCCGATCGATCTCCGCCTCGAGGGAAGCCACGCGCGAATTATGGGGCGAGACGGCCGACGCCGCTGCGCGGGTTGCCGCTCAGGGCTTCAGGATCCGCACGGTGAAGGCCGCCGGCGCGGTGAGCGCCAGGTTGCCGTCGTAGACCGTGATGCAGTAGCTGCCCCTGGTGATGCGGCCCAGGGCGTATGGGCGATTGACGCCGACCTGGTTGAGCACGTAGCCGAGGAGCGGCGAGCAGACGCTGCCGACGTACCGGCCGACGGCCATGGAGATGAAGCCGACGCGCGGCGCGGGCGTGAGCGCCGTCAGCTCGAGCTGCAGTTCACCGGTGCCGCTGACCGAGAAGGCGCGGTTGACCTCGCCGGCCGGCTGCAGGATGCCCGTGAAGTCTTCCGGGGCATAGCTCGAAGGCGACGATACGCCGCCACAGGCGGCCAGAGCGGCGGCCAGCGTGGTGGCAGCGACAAGGCGCAGGAAGGTCATGCGCGGATTGTCGCACGAGGCGCCGGGGTGCCCCAAGCCTCAGGCGGAGCGTCCGGCCCTCGCGGCGTCGCGGCGTTCGAGTTCGCGCAGGCCGGCGCGCATCAGGCGATCGGCCTGGCTGGCCAGCGACGCGGACAGCAGTGCGTGGCGCTCGGCGTCACGCGCGAGGCGCTGGGCAAGCGCGATCAGGTCCGGCGCCGTGGCGCCGGTGCGACTGGGACTCTGCTGTTGATCCATGCGCCGTTCATGATCGCCGCACCTGTCGCCGAACGCAAACTGAGCAGCGCTATACTTCGCCGCATGCCATCACGACGCCCCGCTCTCCTGTGGTCGCTGGTTGTGGTCCTCTTCGCTGCGGGTGTCGCCCCCCGACCCGCGCGGGCGGAGGTCACGCGGGTGGACATCGCCGCGCGCAGCGACGTCGGGCCGCGCGCCGAGAAGCTGGTCGGCACGGCGCACTTCGCTGTCGATCCCCGGGACCCGCGCAATGCCGTGATCGCCGACATCGCTCATGCCCCGCTCAACGCGCAGGGGCGCGTCGAGTTCTCGAGCGATCTGTACATCCTCCGGCCCAGGGATCCAGCGCGGGCCAACGGCATCGCGCTCGTGGAGGTGCTCAACCGCGGGCGCAAGCTGGTGTTGACCGGCTTCACGCGCGGCGCCACCAACGACCCGCTCAGCGAGCAGGATCTCGGCGATGCCTTTCTCCTCGAACGTGGCTTCACGCTGGTGTGGGTGGGATGGGAGTTCGACGTACGCCGGGTGGACGGGCTCATGGGCATCTCCGTGCCGGATGCACGAGGGGTGAGCGGCATGGTCGAGGGCGACTTCATCCCTGACACGTCGGCGGAGCGGCAGGTGGTGGGCGACCTCGCGGGGTATCAGCCGGCCGACCCCGCAGCCTCGGACAACCGGCTCACCGTGCGTGACCGCCAGTTCGCGGAGCCGCAGGTGATCGACCGCACGCGGTGGACGCTGGCCGGGAACGCGGTGACGCTGAAGGGCGGCTTCGAGCCGGGTCGCATCTACCGTCTCGCGTATCGACCCTCGGCGCTCCCCCTGTCAGGACTGGGGCTCGCGGCGTTCCGCGACATCGGCAGCTGGATCAAGTACACGGCGGAAGCGCCGCTGCGCGCGCGGCAGGCGCTCGCATTCGGGTCGTCACAGAGCGGCCGCTTCCTCCGGACGTTCCTCTACCACGGCTTCAACGGCGACGAGCACGGGCGGCAGGTCTACGATGCCGGCTGGGCCCACATTGCCGGCGCCGCGCAGCTCGACGTCAATGCCCGGGCGGCCACGCCCACCTCGCTCACCATGTACGAGATCACGCGCTTTCCGTACGCGACCGTCGCCACGCGCGACCCGATCAGCGGTCGGACCGAGGGGCTGCTCGACAACGAACGCGCGAGGGCGTTCCAGCCGCGCCTGTTCTTCACGAACACGTCGGTCGAGTACTGGGGCGGGGGGCGCAGCGCGGCGCTCGTGCACACGTCGCCGGACGGCACCAGGGATCTCGACCTCGGCCCGAACACGCGCGTCTACTACCTGACGGGCGCGCAGCACGGCCCCGCGCGGTTCCCGACGCGGGTCACCCGGGGGCAGCAACCCGACAACCCGCTCGACTACTGGTGGACGATGCGCGCCCTGATGGCGGCCATGGAGCAGTGGCTGCGGACGGGCACGGCACCGCCCCCGAGCCAGCACCCGCGCCTCGCCGATGGCACGCTGGTGCCCGCCTCGGCGGTGCGCTTCCCGGCCATCCCCGGCGTGCAGTCGCCCGGGTTCATCGAGACGCACCAGCGTAACGGCCAGCCGATCCCGTTCCTGGTGCCGCAGGTCGATGCCGACGGCAATGAAACCGCCGGCATCCGCACGGCGGAATCGCGCGTGCCGCTGGCTACCTACACCGGCTGGAACTACCGCAACGCGGCCACCGGCGGAACCAGGCTGCTCGTGTCTCTCCTCGGGTCGCGCATCCCGTTTGCGCGCACCGTCGCCGAGCGGACCGCCTCGAACGATCCGCGGCCGGCCGTCGCGGAGCGCTACGCGTCGGGCGAGGCGTATCGGGAGCGCGCGCGGGCGGCCGTCGAGGATACGGTTGCACGGGGGTTCCTGCTGCAGGGCGACGCCGCGGCGGTGCTCGCGCGCATGGATGAGCAGTGGCGGGCGGTGGAGGTGGCGCCCAGCCGGTAGGGCCCGCCGGTCGTGTCCGTCGGTAGGGCCCCGCGCGACCGCCACCCGCGCGGGTTCCCGACCCGACGCGGACCATTCGCAGGCGTTATGTAGATGCCGCAACTATTCGCTCAGATTATTTTCTGATGCATTGTTTGGATTTGACTCAGCGGCGCTAAGCCGGTGTAATTCCATCAGATGCTGCGTGCTGCCTTCCTGGTCGTGACGGTTCCCGTGCTCGTCGCCGGCGTCGGCGTCGTCAGGACGGGCGTCCGGCTGACCGGATGATGGCAGGGTGACAGCGCAGGAACCCACGAGGCCATCATCCCCAGAGGACGATGGCCTTTTTTGTTGTCCGGCTTCGCGCGGTCCCGCAGGGCGCGGGCGGTGGGCCGGGACGCTCAGGACGCCAGCGCCGACGATGACGCAGCAGCGACGACGATGAAGATTGCGTATCAGGGAGAACCGGGAGCCTTCAGCGAGGCCGCGTCCCGGCTGGTGAATGCGGAGGCGGACCTCCTGCCGTGCAGGAGCTTCGAGGACGTCTTCGCCGCCGTGGACGGCGGCCGCGCCGACTACGGCGTGCTGCCGATCGAGAACTCGATCGGCGGCAGCATCCACCGGAACTTCGACCTGCTGCTCGAGCACCAGCTGCCCATCGTCGGGGAGGTGGAGGTGCCGATCGTCCACCACCTGCTGGCGCTGCCCGGCGTGCGCCTGGCCGACGTCCGCCGCGTGTACTCGCACCCGCAGGCGCTTGCGCAGTGCGAGCGGTTCCTGCGCGCGCTGGAGGGGGTCGAGGTGATTGCCAGCTACGACACGGCCGGCAGCGCCAAGATGATCGTCGACCAGCGGATGCGCGACGCCGCCGCGATTGCGTCCGCCCGGGCCGCCGAGGTGTTCGGCCTCGAGCAGGTCCGGTCGGCCATCCAGGACTTCGACTCGAACACGACGCGGTTCCTCGTCGTCGGCCGTGCTCCGCTGTCGGAGGCGCCTCCCGACAAGACCTCGATCGTGTTCGCGCTGGCGAACGAGCCCGGAGCGCTGTTCAAGGCGCTCGCCGCGATTGCGCTGCGCGGCATCGACCTGACCAAGCTGGAGTCGAGGCCGATCCGGGATCGGAAGTGGGAGTACCTGTTCTACGTGGACCTGGCGGCGGCGCGCGACGACCTGGCGTGCGAGCGTGCGCTCGCGCACCTCGGCGAGTTCGCGTCGATGGTGCGGGTCCTCGGGTCGTATCCCAGCTATCGCCCGGCGGCGGCCGTCCAGGCAGCCGCGGGATCGTGAAGGCGGAGCGGCGCAGGCGTCGTTCCATCGTGTGGGAGCCGTGGTTCGGCATCGGCAGGCAGAGAGGCATATGAGCAAAAAAACGCTGACCGGAGCGCAGATTCTGTGGGAGTGCCTGGTGCGCCAGGGCGTGGAGGTCGTGTTCGGCTACCCGGGCGGGGCGATCCTGCCGGCGTACGACGCGATGCTCGACTACCCCATTCGCCACATCCTCGTGCGGCACGAGCAGGGCGCCACGCACATGGCGGACGGCTACGCGCGCGCGACGGGGAAGGTCGGCGTCGCCATTGCCACCTCCGGCCCGGGCGCGACCAACATGGTCACCGGGATCGCCACCGCGATGATGGACTCGACGCCGATTGTCTGCATCACCGGGCAGGTGGGCAGCGGCCTCATCGGCACCGATGCCTTCCAGGAAACGGACATCACCGGGATCACGCTGCCGGTGACCAAGCACAACTACCTGGTGAGCCGTGCGGACGAAATCGCGGCGGCGGTGCGGGAGGCCTTTGCCATCGCGACGCACGGCCGGCCGGGCCCGGTGCTGATCGACATCACGAAGGACGCGCAGCTCGGCGTGTGCGAGTTCGACTGGGAGGACGCGGCGCCCGACGTGGCGAGCCTCGAGCGGTCGGGCCCGGGCCATTCGTTCGGCGTCGATCCCATCGCCCTCATCAACCAGGCGCAGCGGCCCGTGATTCTCGCCGGCCACGGCATCATGCTCGGCCATGCCGAGAACGTGGTGCGTGCCTTCGCGGAGAAGGCGCAGATTCCGGTGGCGATGACGCTGCTCGGGATTGGCAGCGTGCCGGCATCGCACCCGCTCAACCTGGGCATGATGGGCATGCACGGCGAGGCCTGGGTGAACAAGGCGATTCAGGAGTCGGACCTGCTCATCGCCCTGGGCATGCGCTTCGACGATCGCGTGACCGGCAACCTCAAGACCTACGCCCAGAACGCCAAGAAGATTCACGTGGACATCGACCCGGCGGAGTTCAACAAGAACGTCAAGGTGGACTCGGCCGTCGCTGGCGACGTGGGCGACATCCTGCGCAGCTGGATGCCCAGCGTGGAGACGGGCGACCGGTCGCAGTGGCTCGCGTACATCTCGGACCTGAAGGGCGACTCGGCGGTGCGCGACATCCAGAACCTGCCCGACGACGGGCACCTGTATGCGGCGCACGTGATCAACGACATCTGGCGCATCACGGAAGGGAAGGCCATCGTCGTCACCGACGTGGGCCAGCACCAGATGTGGGAAGCGCAGTACTACCACCACGACGCGCCGCGGTCGCTCATCACCTCCGGCGGCCTGGGCACGATGGGCTTCGCGCTGCCGGCGGCGATCGGTGCCAAGGTGGGACGTCCGGATGCCGAGGTGTGGGTGGTCGTGGGCGACGGCGGGTTCCAGATGACGCTGTGCGAACTGGCCACCATGGTCCAGGAGGAACTCGACGTCAAGGTGGCCGTCATCAACAACGGGTACCTGGGCATGGTGCGGCAGTGGCAGGAGTTCTTCTACCAGCGGCGCTACGCCGCGACGCCGATCACGGGTCCTGACATCGAGAAGCTGGCGCAGGCCTACGGCGTGTGGGGGGCGACGGTGACGACGCGGGGCGAAGTGAAGCCGACCGTCGAGACCGCCCGTCACCAGCGGGGGGCGCTGATCGATTTCCGCGTGGAGCAGGAGGACTCGGTGTTCCCCATGGTCCCGGCGGGCAACGATCTCCACAACATGATTCGCCGGCCCTCGCCGATCGCGGAAACCGCGGCCGACTAGCCGGGCGCGTGACGTTCGAAGCCTACTGACATGCAGACATTTGCCGTTTACGTGGACAACAAACCCGGTGTGCTGAACCGGGTGGCCTCCCTCATTCGTCGTCGTGCGTTCAACATCGAGTCGCTGACGGTCGGCCATACGGAGCTGGAAGGGCTCTCGCGCATGACGATCGTCGTCGACACGGACGAACGCGGGGCCAGGCTGGTCGAGGCGAACCTGTACAAGCTGCTGTCGGTGCGGCGCGTCGACAACATCACGCGGGTGCCGAGCATCGGGCGCGATCTGGCGCTCATCAAGGTCGGCGCCGCGGGTGATGCGCGCACCCAGGTGATGCAGCTGGTGGACGTGTACCGCGCCCGCATCGTGGATGTCTCGCCGGAGACGCTGGTCATTGAAACGACCGGGACAGAAGATAAAATCGACAGCCTGCTCGAGGTGCTGCGCCCCTACGGGGTGATCGAGATGGTCCGGACCGGCCGGATCGAGATGGCGCGCGGCAGCGGCCCGGGCGGGTCCGTGGCGCCGTCGCGCGGGATCGGCGACGGGCCGACCCGGAAGAAGGACGGCGGGGCGCTTTCGGTCTGAGCCCGCCGGCGCCGGCGGGCCCAGGTGGTCACGGCACGGCATCCCGCAGGACAACGCCCGGCAGCCCCGGGTCCGGTCGGTTCGGGTCCGCCGGCCGGGCGTTCGACTGTACGCAGCGACGGACCTCCGGGTTCGTCCAACACCGACAACGATTTGGAGAGACAAGACGCATGGCGAAGATGTACTACGACGCGGACGCGGATCTGAGCCTGATTCAGGGCAAGAAGGTCGCGGTGATCGGTTACGGGTCCCAGGGTCACGCGCACTCCCTCAATCTGAAGGACAGCGGCGTGAGCGTCCGGGTCGGGCTGCCGGCCGGCAGCCGGTCGCGTGCCAAGGCCCAGGCGGCGGGCCTCGAGGTGGGCACGCCCGCGGAGGTCGCGCAGTGGGCGGACGTCATCATGATGCTCGTCCCCGACACGACGGCTGCGAAGCTGTACGCCGACGCCATCGAGCCGAACCTGGCCCCGGGCAAGATGCTGCTCTTCGCGCACGGCTTCAACATCCGGTTCGGCACGATCAAGCCGCGCCCCGACGTGGACGTGGCCATGGTGGCGCCCAAGTCGCCGGGTCACCGGGTGCGTGAACTCTATGTCGAGGGTGCCGGCACGCCGGCGCTGTTCGCCGTGCACCAGGACGCAACGGGCCATGCCCGCGCCCTGACGCTCTCCTACGCGAAGGGGATCGGGGTCACCCGCGCCGGTGTCATCGAGACCACGATGGCCGAGGAGACCGAGACGGACCTCTTCGGCGAGCAGGCCGTGCTCTGCGGCGGCGTGAGCGCGCTGGTGAAGGCCGGCTTCGAGACGCTGGTCGAGGCCGGATACCAGCCGGAGGTGGCCTACTTCGAGTGCCTCCACGAGCTGAAGCTGATCGTGGACCTGATGTACCAGGGCGGCCTGAACTACATGCGCTACTCGGTCAGCGACACCGCGGAACACGGCGACTACACGGCCGGCCCGCGGGTGATCACCGCCGACACGAAGAAGGCCATGAAGGCGATCCTCGACGACATCCGCAGCGGGAAGTACGCGGAAGGCTGGATCCAGGAGAACGCCACCGGCCGCACGTGGTTCGAGGCGACGCGCAAGGCCGAGCGTGCGCACCAGATCGAGAAGGTGGGCGCGAACCTGCGCGCGATGATGCCGTTCCTGCGTCCCGTCACCATCACCGACGAGGACGTGAACAGCGCGACGGTCTCCAAGGCGAATGGCTAAGGCACGACAGACGGTCGACCCGGCGGTCATGCAGGCGATGGAGAACCGTCGCCTGCAGACGCTCCTCGAAATCAGCCAGGCGCTCTCGGGCACGCTCAACCTGCGCTCGGCGCTGCACCGCGTGCTCGAGGTCCTGGCGAAGCATCACGGCACGGTCCGCAGTCTGATCACACTCCTGCACGACACCCGCGATCTGCACGTCGAGGCCGCGGACGGCCTCGACGCGCCGTCGCACACGGTGCGCTACCGCATCGGCGAGGGCATCATCGGCAAGGTCGTGGAGAGCGGCCGCCCGATCGTCGTCCCGCAGGTGAGCAAGGAACCCACGTTCCTCAACCGGGCCGCCAAGCGCCCGGAACTGACGCGGGAGGAGCTGACGTTCATCTGCGTCCCGATCCTGCTGAACCGCCGCGCGGTCGGCGCCATCGGCGTGGACCTCCGGTTCAACCCGGACCGCGACTACGAGCGGTACGTGAAGTTCCTCGGCATCGTCGCGTCGAGCATCGCGCAGGCGCTCAAGATCCAGCGGCTGGTCGAAGAGGACAAGAAGCGGCTGGTGGACGAGAACACCCACCTGCGGCAGGAGCTGAAGGAGCGCTACGACTTCTCGACGATCATCGGGACCAGCGGCCCGGTGCGCCAGATGTACGAGCAGATGGCGCAGGTCGCCTCCACGAACACGACCGTCCTGATCCGCGGCGAGTCGGGGACGGGCAAGGAACTCATCGCCCACGCCATCCACTACAACTCGCCCCGCGCGAACAAGCCGTTCGTCAAGGTGAGCTGCGCGGCGCTGCCCGACAGCCTCATCGAATCGGAACTCTTCGGCTACGAAAAGGGGGCGTTCACCGGCGCCGAGCAGCGCAAGAAGGGACGCTTCGAGCTGGCCGAGGGCGGCACGCTGTTCCTGGACGAGATTGGCGACATCAATCTCTCGACGCAGGTGAAGCTGCTGCGCGTCCTCCAGGAGCGCGAGTTCGAGCGCCTGGGCAGCACCGAGACGATCAAGGTGAACGTGCGGCTCATCGCCGCCACCAACGCCGACATGGAGCGGGCCATCGCGGCAGGCACGTTCCGCGAGGACCTGTTCTACCGGCTGAACGTGTTCAGCATCTTCGTGCCGCCGCTGCGCGAGCGGAAGGCCGACCTCCTGCTGCTGGTCGACCACTTCCTCGAGAAGTTCTCGCGGGAACACCACAAGCGCATCAAGCGCATCGCGACGCCGGCGATCGACATGCTCATGTCGTATCACTGGCCCGGCAACGTGCGTGAGCTGGAGAACACCCTCGAGCGCGCGGTCCTCATCTGTGACGGGCAGGTCATTCACGGGCATCACCTGCCGCCGTCGCTCCAGACGGCCGAGGCGTCGGGCACCGTCACCCGCGTGTCGCTCGCCGACGCCGTCGCGGGCTTCGAGAAGGACCTCTTGCAGGACGCGCTGAAGACCACGCGGGGCAACCGCGCCAAGGCGGCGCGCCTGCTCGACACCACCGAGCGGGTGCTCAACTACAAGGTGCGCAAGTACGGCATCGACGTCAGGCGGTTCGCCCAGTAGCGCCGTCGAGCCACGGCCGCGGTGGTATCCTACGCGGCGCTCGGCCTCTCCACCGTGCGGGCCGCAGCCGGACGCCCCCATGCCACGACACTCCGGATCGCATCGTGCGCCGTTGCTCGTCCTCGCGGTTGCGCCGCTGCTCGCCGTGCCGCTCGCCGGCGCGCGGCCGCTGCGCATCGCCGGCCTGTATCAGGTGGTCGGTCTTGCCCTCTTCGCCGCCATGGTGTCGGCGGCCTGGCAGCTGCGCCCCGCAGCGGGCGCCCGTGATACCTCGCCTGATCACCGCTCCTTCACCGGCGCGGTGCTGCTGCTGACCCCGTTCGCGCTCATCGCCCTCCTCTGGGTGGGGCTGGGCACCCCGTGGGATGCGACCCCGATTGAGAACGGGATGCGGTATGCCGTGCTGCTCGCCGCGACGGTCGCGGTGACCTCGGGCTTCGCGCTCATAGGCGAGACGCTTGCCGGGCCGGCGCCCGCCACCGCCTCGGTCGGGCGCACGATCACCCTGCTCGCGGGCGCGGCGTACTTGGTCTGGACGTCGTTCCAGCTCGGCGCGTACAGCACGCTGGTCTCGCAGGGACGCGTGCCCGATGCGGTGGCGAGCATCGGCAACACCCTCGACTCGCTCCTGTTTGCGGCCTGCGCGCTCACCTACGCGGCCAACGCCCTGTTCGCCGCCGCCATGCGGCGCGCCGGCTGGCTCGGCGGGCGCGGCGCCATCATCCACGTCGCCATGAACCTGGCGGCCCTGCTGTTCCTGGCGCTGCGGGGGCTGTCGTTTCCCGACCCGACCAGCAGCGCAACCAGCTGGTACCTGCAGCCGGGCTTCGTTGCCGGCATTCCCGCGATTCCGTGGCTGTCGACCTACTGGCTCGGGGTCTCGGCACTGCGGACGCGCGGGCCCGTCGCCGAACCGGTCAGCGGCGGTGTGAGGGGCGCACTCGCGCCGTGATCCAGGCGACCACCAGGAAGAGCAGCGCCAGCGCGAGCCCTCGGCCCAGCGAGCGCGGGCCCAGGCTGCCCGGCTCGCCGCCTTTTACCACGATCGTGGCCATCTGGGCGGGCACGATCAGCAGCACCGCGAGCCACGAGGTCCCCTTCGCCAGGTAGCCGATGCAGGCGGCCGCGAGGACCGCGAGCGGGATGGCGATCTGCCAGTACGCCGGGTCGCTCCAGGGATCGCTGGCGCCGGAGACCTGCCACACGCTGATGTAGAGCGACACACCCACCAGGATGCTTGCCAGGATTGCCGTGCGCCGCTCCAGCACCTCCGCCGCTCCGCCTAGCCGACGAGGAACATGACGACGAGAGTCGCCGCCGCGACACCCACCGCCTGCAGCCACAGTTCGGCGCGGTCGCGCAGGAACAGCATGCCGATGAACGGGAAGACGGCCGCGATGAGCAGGAAGCGCCAGTAGAGTTCCTCCGCGATCTCCTGCGAGCCGAGCGAGGGCGCCATGCGCTTGGCGGTGTCGATGATCGCGTTGGCGATCTGGCGGTCGCCGTCACGGTCCAGCTCGAAGTACTGCCCGCCGCCGGCCGACGCGATGCGCTGGAGGGAGGCGCGGTCGAGGCGCGAGACGGTCGGGGTTTCCGGGTCGCGCTCCACCTCGCCGTCCTTGTTCACGAACTCCGGCATGCGCCCGCCGCCCAGGGTGCCCACGCCGACGACGAAGAGCGGAATGCCGGCCTCCTGGGCGCGCTGCAGTGATTTCTCCACCTCGCCGCTCCACGACTCGCCGTCCGACACCATCACGAAAGCCTTGGCGTTGGGCGACTTCCCGTGCAGTTCCTCGTCGCGCTCGAACAGCCGCACGCCCCAGTAGATGCCCTGCTCGAGGTTCGTGTCCCAGGTGGTCTCGTCCTGCAGGCGGAATGGCGACACCTTGTCCAGATGATCGATGAAGAAGAAGAACGTGTTCGGGTCCTTGGTGAGCCGGATCTGGGGCGCGGCGATGTGTGCGAACAGGGCCAGGGCGATGCGGTCGCTGTTCCAGCCGAGCGAGTCGCCGATGACGCGGAGGAAGCGCACCGAACGCTGCCAGCGGTCGTCCGCGACGTCCTTCACGTACATGGACGCCGAGCCGTCCTGCAGGATGATCAGGTCCACGCCGCCCGACCTGACGGCGGTGGCCGGCCCGTGCGGTTTCGCCAGGGCCAGGATGAGGACGGCCGAGGACAGAATCAGGCAGAGCCAGAAGGGCAGGTCGCCGAGCGGGGCGAAACGCTCCCGCACGGGCACCACCCGGCCGCGCGCCAGCTGGCGGGTGAGGGCACGGCGCCGGGCGAGGCGCCAGCCCCACAGCACCAGCAGGAGCGCCGGCAGCACGAGCAGCCAGAGCATCTCCGGCTGCCCGAACGTCAGCTGCCTGAAGTCGATCCTGAAGAGCACCGGGGCCTATCCTATCCCTTGCGCTGCAGCTTCTGGCCGCGTCCCGGATCGGTCTGTTCCTCGCGTTCGTCGTACCGCATCGGCGTGATCGTCTTGAAGTCGCTCATCGGCGTCTCGTC
>CAYLTD010000056.1:0-19706 GCA_964386715.1 uncultured Bifidobacterium sp. | reverse complement strand
GCCATCATGCCGAGCAGCGTGCTCTTGCCCACGCCGCTGCCGCCGAACAGGCCGATACGCTGGCCGCGGCCGCACGTGAGCATGGCGTCGAGGGCGCGCACGCCCGTGCCCACGGCCTGCTCGATCGGCGATCGCGACAGCGGGTTCATGGCAGGCGGCTTCAGCGGCGCGGCGTCGTTCACCTGCAGCGGCCCCTTGCCGTCGATCGGGCGGCCGAGGCCGTCGATCACGCGACCCACGAGCCTCACGCCGACCGGCACCGACAGCGTGCCACCCCGCGCGACGATCCGGTCGCCCGGGCGGATGCCGGCCGTGTCGCCCAGCGGCACGGTGAGCAGGCGCCCGTCGCGGAAGCCCACCACCTCGGTCGGCAGCGGCGGGCTGCCGTCGCGGCCGCGCAACTCGCACACTTCCCCGACGCGCGCCCGCGGGCCGATCGACTCGACCAGCAGACCCGTCACGCGCACGACCTCGCCCATGATGGGCGCCGGCTCGCTGCGCGCCACCCGGTCCATGTAGACGTCGAGATCGAGTCCGGTGCTCACGCGGCCCCCTGTTCGAGCGTGCGCACGTGTGCGCCCGCCGGCGTCACGCCGAGGGCCGCCGCCAGCTCGTTCAGCTGCGCGTCGATGCCCACATCGATCAGGCCGAAGTCCGACTGCACGAGGCACCCGCCGCTGCTCACCAGCGGGTCGGCCACCACCTGCACGATGCTGCCTTCGGCCGCGTGCGCCGCATGGCCGATGAGCGCATGGTCCGCCGGGTTGAGGCGGATGGTCGCGGCCGTGTTCTCGCCGAGCCGCTCGAGGGCCACGCGGGCCATCGCGACGAGCAGCTCACGGTCGAGCGACACCTCGCGCCGCAGGATCCGCTCGGCGATGGCGAGCGCCAGCTGCACGACCTGCCGCTCGGTCTTCTGGATCAGTTCGCCCCGGAGCCCGGCCAGTTCCTCGACGGTCTGCGCCAGCCGGCGCAGCATGGCCTCGCCGCGGCGCGCGGCCGCCTCGGCCCCGGCACGCTCGCCCTGGTTGTAGCCCTTGGTGAAGGCCTCGCGTTCCAGCTCGGCGAACGATGGCCGGGGATCGGCGCCGCCCTCTGCCGGCGGCGGCGACGCGGCGGCGGCTGCCGGCAAGGGCCGCGGCGGCGGGCCGACCAGCGGCACCACCGAGGCGGAGGGCGGCGGCTCGGGCGACTCCCAGAAGGCGGTCAGTTCCCGCGGCCGGACCGCGCGCCTGGCGGTGCGGGTCGCGTCAGACCACATAGGGTTCACCCGCGCCGGCGCCCGTGGAGATCACGCCCTCCTCTTCGAGCTTGCGCGCAATCGCCACGACCTCCTGCTGCGCCTTCTCGACCTCGCGCAGGCGGACCGCGCCCATGACTTCCATTTCTTCCTTCAACAGTTCCGAGGCACGCTTCGACATGTTCTGGAAGAAGCGGGCGCGGATCTCCTCGGACGCGCCCTTGAGGGCGACCGTCAGGATCTTCTTGTCCGCGCGGTTCACGATCTCGCGGATGCCAATCTCCTCGATGTTCCGCAGGTCGTCGAACACGAACATCAGGTTGCGGATCGCCACCGCCATGTCCGGCGACTCGGCTTCAATCCGCTCGAGCGCCGGCTGGCTGATATTGCGGTCGAGCCGGTTGAACAGCTCGGCCACCGCGCGCACGCCGCCGCGCTGCTCCCGCGAGGGGCCGCCGAGCGACTTCAGGCGCTGTGCGATCACCAGGGAGATGCGGCCGATCACCTCGGGGGTGATGTCCTCGATGCTGGCCATCCGCTGCAGGACGTCGGCCCGCAGTTCATCGGGGAACTGCGACACGAGCTGGGCCGCCTGGGTCGGATCGAGGTGCGCGAGAATGAGCGCGATGGTCTGCGGGTGCTCGCCCAGGATGAACTTCGACAACTGCTGCGGGTTCGTCTTCTCGAGAGCCGCGAACCCGTCGTCGTTGCCGAACGACCGCACCACGCGGTCCAGGATGCGGCGCGACACGTCGGGGCCGAGCGTCTTCATCAGCATCCGGCGCGCCTGATCGACGCCGCCGGACTGCAGCACCTCGGCCGCCGAGAACAGCTGATGGAACTCCTCGAGCACACGCTCGCCGGTCTCGGCAGGGACGGTACCCAGTCCCGCCACTTCCCGCGCGAGGCGCTCGATTTCGTCTTCCTGCAGGTGCTTGAACACCTTCGACGTGTGCTCTTCACCAAGTGCCATCAGGACGATGGCGGCCTTGCGGACGCCGCTCATCTGCGGGGGCGGGGTCGTGACGGTCACTTCGCATCCTCGTCAGCCAGCCAGCCGCGGATGAGCCGCGCCACCGACTCAGGCTCTTCGTCGACCACCTTCGCGGCGGTCCGCGTCAGCACGGGCAGGCGCCGGTTCTCGCGCGCGGCGGCCAGCTGCGCCTCCATCTGCTGCTGCAACTCGCCCACCGTCGGCACGCCGGCGGCCGCCATGTTCGCCACGCTCACGCCCGCGGCGCCGGCCATCGCGGCAGCCCCGGCCGGCACGGGCAGCGGCACCGACTTCAGCTGCGTGCCGGGCCCGAGCACGCCCCGCATCATGGGCCGCAGCACGAACAGGAAGGCGATGGCCACGAGCAGGATGATCCCGACGGTCCGGCCCGCTTCGGCCGCGCCGTCCGACTTCACGAAGGTGGTGACCTTCTGCATCGTCGTCTGCGGCGCTTCAGGCACCACCGGCGGCCCCTCGTCGAACGAGATGTTCTCGACGGTCAGCTGGTCGCCGCGTTCCGTGTCGATGCCGACGGCGGACGACACGAGCTGCTGGATGCGTTCGACCTCCTGCGCGCTGCGCGGCGCCCGCTTGCCGGGCTCCCCGCTGGCCCCTTCCGCCGTCGGGCGGGCGTCGTCGAGCAGCACCGCCACCGACAGCCGGGCGATGTCGCCGCTCGGCGAGACGGTGTGGCGCGTCAGCTTGCTCACTTCGTAGTTCGTGCTCTCGGTCGTGCGCGACGGTCCGCCGCCGGGCAGGCCCACCGGAGTCGCCACGGCCGCGGCCTCCCCGTCGGCCGGCACCGGCGCGGGCGTGTTGGCGCGGGCGCCGGCAATCGCCGGCACGCCGGCCGCGCCGCTGCCTGACAGGGCGGCGCTGGCCGATTCGGCCGACATCTGGCGGCTTCGCAGCACGGTGGTCGGATCCCACTGCTCCAGCGTCTCTTCCGACGTGGACGCGTTCAGCCGCGCGGTGACGTTCACGCGGACGCCGCCCTCGCCGACGATCGGCTCGAGCAGCGCCACGACCTTCTGGGACAGGTCGCGCTCGACACGTCGCTGCCGATCGAGCTTCAGCCCCGAGGTGTCCTGGTCGTCGTCACCATCGGGCCGGGCACTGAGGGCACGGCCGAAGGTGTCCACCACCACGACCGATTCGGGCCGCAGGGTCTCGACGCTCGCGGCCACCAGCCCGGTGATGCCGGCAATGGTGCCCGGCGCCAGCGGCTTGCGTCCCTTCAGCTTGAGCACCACTGAAGCCTTGGCGGGCTGCGCGTCGGTGGTGAAGAGCGACGGCTTGGGCATCGCGATGTGCACGCGCGCGCTCTGCACCTCGGCGATCGTGCCGATGGTGCGCGCCAGTTCCCCTTCGAGCGCACGGCGGTAGTTCACCTGCTCCAGGAATTCGGTCGTGCCGAAGGCGGTGCGGTCGAAAATCTCGAAGCCGATGCGCCCGCTGGTCGGCATCCCCTGCGAGCTGAAGTCGAGCCGCAGTTCGTCCACGCGGGTCTGCGGCACGCGTACCGTGCGGCCGCCGTCGTCGAGCACGTACTGGACCTTCTCGGCCTTGAGGCGGGACACCACCGAGGCGGCCGACTCCGCGTCCATGTCGGCGAAGAGGACTCCGTAGTTCGGCGTGTTGATCCAGTAGGCCGAGCCGACCAGCAGGCCGACGACGGCAACGAACACCAGGACGAGCGTCACCAGCTGTTGCGGGGACAGGGTCGCCGTGAGGCGCTTGGCGTGTGCCAGCAGCTGTTCCAGGTTCACGGGGTTCTCCGGAGGCGGGCGGGCCGGACTAGACCGGCATCCTCATGACGTCCTGATAGGCCTGGACCAGCTTGTTGCGGATCTGCACGGTGATCGACAGCATCATGTCCGCCCGCTGCAGGGCGATCATCGCGTGGTGCACGTCACCCTTGCCTGTGACCATGCCGGCGACCGCGTCGTTCGCCTCGCCGGCGCTCGCCTCGACCGAGTCCACCAGCTGCTTGAGCGAACTGGCGAAGGAGCCCCCGGACGACGGCGCCGCGGCGCCGCCGATCCTCGGGAGGGGGGTCGTCGCGATGCCAGTGGTGAGCGGATCAATCGCCATGGTTTACTTCCCCAGCTCCAGCGCCTTCTGAATGGTTTCGCGGACCACGTTGATGGCCTGCACGTTCGCCTGGTAGGCACGGGCCGCGCCGAGCATGTCCACCATTTCCTCGGGCACGTCCACGTTCGGGACGGCCACGTAGCCCTCGGCATCGGCATCGGGATGCGACGGCTCGTAGCGGCGCCGGAACGGCGACTGGTCCTCGATGATCCCGTTCACCGACACGCCCGCCACACCGGCCCGGCCCAGGGCCGAATCGAAGCTGTCGAGCCGTTCGGTGGTGAGCACCACGTCGCGGCGCCGATAGGGCTGGCCGTCGGGCCCCCGCGTGGACTCCGCGTTGGCGAGGTTGGACACGGCCACCTCGAGGCGCGTGCGTTCGGCGTCGAGGGCGGAGGCGCTGGCACGGATGGCGGCAGAAAGCGGCATGGCGGATTACCGTCCCTCGTTGATGGCGTAGCGCACCAGGCGGAACTTCGCGGCGAGCGCGGTCTGGGCCGCGCTGAAGTCGCCGGCCGCCCGGTTCATGGCAATGAGCTCGCGGTCGACCTGCACGGTGTTCCCGTCGCGGCGCGCCGCCAGCGACGGGGAGTCGGCGACGGTCAGCGCGTCGGCGTCCCCGCCGGCGCCGCTGCGCAGCGTGTCCTCGAGGGTCTGCGCGAACTGCACTTCCTTCGCGCGGTACCCCGGGGTGTCGATGTTGGCGAGGTTGCCCGCGGCGACCTGCTGGCGCGCGACCGCGCGATTCAGCTGGCGCCCGAGGGCGGCGATGATGGCGGAATCGGAGATGTTGTTCACGGTGAACCGTCCGGATCACCGGTGAGCAAGGCGGGTGCCCCGGCCTCACGCGGGCCGGATACGCGCAACTGCACGGTTTTCCGCGCGGCGCGCTGTCGGCCGTCCGACAGCACCGTCGGGCGGGCGTCTAGACGCGGGAGTGCAGGAGCAGTTTCTCGATGCGGGCGAGGCTCTGTTCGATGGCGGAGACGCGCTGCTCGAGGGCGGCGGTGACCGCCAGGGCCGTGCCCGAGGGTGAATCGGCACCGCCGGCCCCGGACTGGAGTCGCCGTGCATCCTGCTGCAGCGACACGCGGTCGCGGATACGCGCGAGGATGACGTCGAGCTGACTCAGGGAAAAGGGCTTGGCCAGGTAATCGTAGGCACCGACGCGCACCGCCCGGATCGCGGACTCGAGCGACGCGTAGCCGGTCACGATCACGACGTAACACGCGGGATTGGCCTGTCGGGCCATCTGCAGCACGGCGAACCCGTCTGCACCCGGCAGGTTGAGGTCGGTCACCACGAGGCCGTAGCTGCCCTGCGAGCGCTGGAGGGCGGCGATGGCGGCGCGGCCATCCTGGGCACCGGTCACCTTGAACCCGAGCGCGTGGAAGTACTCGTACAGCAGCTCGCGCACGCTGGCCTCGTCGTCCACGACGAGCACCTCGAACATGTTGGCAAGGGCGTCAGCTGGCAACGGCGCGGCTCCGCTGGTGCATACTAGGGCATCGGCCATCACGCGGAAAACTTGAAGCCGGACGCCGTTCCGGCCGAGAACTTCTGTGTCGACCGGGCGGAATGGCTCCGCCGTGCCGTGGATTCCTATGTCTACTCGACCCACCGTCCTCGTCGTCGACGATGAACCCGAGATCCGGGGACTGGTCGCCGAAGCGCTTGAAGGCCACGGGTTTTCAGTCGCGCTGTCGGCCGACGCCGCCGACGCGCTCTCCCGGCTCGAAGGCTTCGCCTACGACGGGCTGGTGCTCGACCTGGCGCTGCCCGACGGCAACGGCATGGACATCCTCTACGCCGCCCTCGACCGGTATCCCGACATCCGCTGCGTCATCATGACCGGCTCGGGTGGCGTGCCGGAGGCCGTGGCCGCCATCCGCCGGGGCGCGGTCGACTTCCTCACGAAGCCGTTTGCGCTCACCGACCTCGCCGTCCGGCTGCAGAACGCGATCCTGAAGCGGGAGGCCGAGACCGACGCGGCCCTCGAGGCCAACGCCTCGGCGTTCCGGTTCGACAACGTCATCGGCACCAGCAGCGCGATGCGCCACGTGCTGCAGCGGCTCGAGCTGGTGTCGGCGATGAACAGCACGGTGCTGCTGATCGGCGAAACCGGCACGGGCAAGGAGCTGATTGCGCGCACGATCCACGACAACAGCCCGCGTCGCGACTACCCCTTCATCGCCTTCAACGCGGCCGCCATCCCCGAGGGGCTCGTGGAGGCTGAACTCTTCGGCCACGTGAAGGGGGCGTTCACCGGCGCGATCAGCGCGCGCGTCGGCCGCTTCGAGACGGCGCACCGCGGCACGCTCTTCATCGACGAGGTCGCGTCGATGCCGATGCCGGTGCAGGCCAAGCTGCTGCGCGCGCTGCAGGAGCGCGAGGTGGAGCGGGTTGGCGACTCGCGTCCGGTGAAGTTCGACGTACGCGTCATCGCCGCCACCAACCGGGACCTGCGCAAGATGGTGCGTGACGGAAGCTTCCGCCAGGACCTCTTCTACCGGCTGAACGTCGTCCCGATCCCGCTGCCGCCGCTGCGCCAGCGGCGTGAGGACATTCCCCTGCTCGCACAGCACTTCGTGAAGAAGTCGTGCAAGCACAACGGCCTGCCTGTCCGGAGCATCGCCCAGTCCACCATTCGCGCGTTGATGTCGCACGAGTGGGCGGGCAACATCCGCGAGCTCGAGAATGCCGTCGAGCACGCGGTCGCGCTGAGCGGCACGTCGAAGGAGATTACGCCGGAGATGCTGCCCGATGACATGCGCAATCCGGAGCGCATGGACGTCATGACGCCGGTGACCATCCCGGACGAGGGCCTGAACTTCACCTCGGTCGTCTCCCAGCTGGAACGGGAACTCATCCTGCGGTCGCTCGAGAAGACCGGCGGCAACAAGCGGCGCGCAGCGCGGCTGCTCAACCTGAGCCGGACGACGCTCATCGACAAGCTGCAGCGGCTCGAGGGAGCGAAGCCGGTGGACGCCGGCGTCCCCGACTAGACCGACGGCAGCGTCAGCGTTGCCGTCGTGCCGCCGCCGGCCGACACGACCTCGAGTCGCCCGCCCTCGCGCGCCGCCACCAGATCGGCCACCAGCAGCCCCAGGCCCAGCTTCGGCAGACCGGCCGGGCTGCGGCCGAGTTGACCCGGGGTGACCAGCGCGGGGTCGAAGCCTGGCCCGTTGTCCTCCACGCGTACGACCACCTCCCGACCGGCGTGGCTCAAGGTGAGCCGGATGCGCCCGTCAGCGCGGCCCTGCAGCGCCTGCTCCGCGTTCATGAGCAGGTTGAGCACGACCTGCATCACCCCACTCCAGCTCGCCCGGGCCTGGCACGCCTCATCGGGCAGTTCCAGCGCGGTGGCAATGCGCGCGCGTGTGAGGGCGTGGTGCCGCAGGTCCAGCGCGCCGGAGACGACGCGCCTGACCGAGACCGTATCGTGGCCGTCCGGGTCGGGAGCGCGCCCGAACTCCTGGACCGCTCCCAGCAGCGCCGCCACCCGGTGCGCGTGCTCCGCGATGGTCGCGGCCCGGCGCTGCGTGACCTCCGTGGCGCCGGCCTGCAGACCGATCATCTCAGCGGACCCCGCGATGACCTGGAGGAGGTTGTTCGCCTCGTGGGCGACGCTCGAGAGCTGGTGGGCGATCGTGGCCAGCCGGTTCGCCGTCCACAACCACTCCGGTGACGGGACAGTCGGTTCCGCCATGGATTTCAACCCTAGCACGCTTTGCCGCGCGCGCGGCCGCCGGGCTGTCGTACTCTGGCAGCAGGCTTGACGCCTGTTTCCGAACGCCCGGATAATCGCGAGCCGGAGGACTGCTTGAGGAACGTTGCTGCCCTGATCGTCCTGCTCTACACAAGCGTGGTGGCCGTGGCCGCCGCCGACCGCATCTTCACGAACCCGACGCCCGAGGGACACTTCAAGAAGCTCTTCCCGCAGGCGGTGGCCTTCGGGCCGCTGGCCGGCACGCCCCTGCACTACAACGTCTACGGCGTGGACCCCAAGAAGGATCCGAACGCCAAGCCGATCGGCTACATCTTCTGGACCACCGACATGGTGCCCCAGGAGCACGGCTATCACGGCGCCATCCATATCCTCGTGGGCCTCAACCTGAACGGCACCATCAACGCGGTCGTCGTCGACTACAACTCGGAGCCGTACGGCTACTTCTCCGTGGACCCGCCCGAGTTCGCCGACCAGTTCAAGGGCAAGAGCATCTTCGACAAGTTCCAGGTCGGCGCGGACGTCGATGCCGTATCGCGCGCGACGCTGAGCATCGGGAGCGCGACCCGCGCCATCCGCGACGGCTCGCGCATCGTCGCGCGGGCGCTGCTGGATCCGAACGCGGTGAAGCGTTGAGGCGGCTCGCCTCACGGGTGCTGCTGGCGGCCCCCTTCGTCCTCTGCCTCACCGGAACGACGCTCTTTGCGCAGCCGGCGCCAGGCGGCGCGGCTGCCGGCTCGATGCCATCCGCCTCCCAGGAGGCCGCGGCGCCGACCACTCCTCCGGTTGCCGTCCCGAACGAACGCGGCACCGACACGCCTGCCGCGGAGACGACCAGGCCCGCCGCGCCGGGCACCGACCCGTGGGCGGCCCTCGGCCTGCCCCCCACGCCTGGGCAGGCGGGCGGGGGATCGGATACGGCCGAGGACCCCTGGGGTTTCGACGAGGAGGTCAAGGAAGAGACCTGGCAGGACATCGTTCGGCCGCAGGCCGCGGACCTGGCCATCACGACCGTTTTCTTCGCGTTCGCCCTCTTCAGCTTCTTCCGGAAGAGCAATCCCCTGAAATACGCCGCGCTCGTCGCCTCGGTGGCCTACCTCGGGTACGTCAAGGGCACGATGATGTCGGTGACCGACATCGCGCGGTTCATCGACTGGGAGTTCCCGCAATTCCAGTACAGCCTGGCCTGGTACCTGATCTCGGGGTTCACCGTCGCCACCACGCTGCTCTGGGGACGGTTCTACTGCGGCCGCATCTGCGCGTTCGGCGCCCTCACCCAGCTGATGGACGCGGTGGTCCCGAAGAAGATCCGCTGGGAGCCGTCGGCGCGGGTCGAACGGTATGCGGGCTACGTGAAGTACGGCCTGCTCGTGGGGGTCGTCGGCTACTACATCGTCACGAAGTACCAGCTGTTCGGCCTGCAGCGGTTCACCGGCGTCTACCGCTACGTCGAGCCGTTCTGGATGTACACGGGCGTGGGTACGACCGTGATGTGGAGCATGCTCGCCGTGCTGCTGCTGGCGACGCTGGTGGTCCGCAACCTGTACTGCCGGTTCCTCTGCCCCGTGGGCGCGATGCTCGGCGTGATGTCGCAGGTCACCACGCTGTTCCGCATCAAGCGCTGGAAGGAGTGCAACAGCTGCCGCATCTGCGAGCGCACCTGCGAGTGGGGTGCGATTCGCGGGCCGCAGATCGTTCGCTCGGAGTGCGTGCGCTGCGACGACTGCGAACGCCTCTACGCGGACGAGAAGAAGTGCGTGCACTGGGTGGTCTTCCACCGCAAGAAGGCCGGCCTGTCGGTGGGCGCCAGTTTCCAGAACACCTGACCCGGGCGGCGCGCCGCGAGGGGCCTGACGACTCAGATGCCGTCGGTCGGCGCCCGCAGGATGTCGACTTTCCCCTGCAGCCCGCTCGAGACCAGCACGCGGTTGTCGGCGGCGACGATGACCGCTTCGACGTCGGGTAGCCGCTCCACCAGGGCCATGCCCTGCTCGGGCCCGAGCAGGAACACGCCGGTCGACAGGCCGTCCGCCAGCACCGGACTCTTCGAGACGATCGTCACGCTCCGGCACAGGCGGCTTGGCTCGCCGGTGTCCGGGTCGATGATGTGGTGGTACCGCACGCCATCCTTCACGAAGGCCCGCTCGTAATCGCCCGATGTGCTGAACGTGCTGTCGGTCAGTTCGATCCTGGCGAAGATGGCTCCATCAGCCGCCCGCGGGTCGGCAATGCCCAGCCGCCAGGGTCGGTCCCCCCGCTGCCCCCCCACATACAGGTCGCCGCCAGCCTGAATCGAGAAGCTGTCCAGGCCCGCCTCCCGCAGAATCGCCGCTCCCCGCTCCACCGCGAACCCCTTGCCGATGCCGCCAAGGTGCGCCCGCATGCCGGGACGCTGGAGGAACGCCGTGCCGTTCCGGTCGTCGAGCACGAGCCGGCGATAGTCCACGAGCGGCAGCCGCGCCTCGATCTCCTCCCGGCTCGGAACCGTATCGTCCTGGTCGTGGTCGAATTTCCACACGTCGCTGAGCGGACCGAAGGTCACGTCGAACTTCCCCCCCGTCCAATCGCTCACGTCGCGCGCGGCCTTCAGGACGCTCATCGTGTCGCGGCCGACCTCCACCTTGTGGTGTCCGGCCGCGGCGTTCAGCTTCGAGATGTCGCTGTCGGGTTTCCACGTGCTCAGCAGGCCATCCAGCCGCGTGAACTCCGCGAAGACCGCGTCGAAGGCCCGGTTGGTGCGGTCCTGATCGGCGGTCCAGGTCATCAGCGTCAGCTCGGAGCCCATGACAAGGCCGCTCCTGGCCACGAGCTGCCCCGGTGCGCCATCCGACCCGCGGCCGCCGCATCCCGCGGCCAGGCCGGCCACGAGGCTCGCCACGAGCACGACGGCCCACGCGGTGCCCCGCTGCCCGCGGCGCGGCCGGCGCCACCTCCCCGCACGCAGGCTCCTCTTCGTCGTCATGTCGGTCCTGTCCGATTGCGTCATGGCCCCTGGGGCCCTTCTTACGGCCCTGTGGCCCCTCACTCGCGCACGCCCGACATCGCGTCCCGCAGCCGTGCGAGCGTGCTCTCGCTTCCCACGAACAGATCGTCCGGAACCACGCGATACGCCAGCAGTTCCCGGTAGATGTCATCCCCCGCGTGCTGGTTCACGCCAAGCCCGGCCAGGTACTGGAGGCGGAGATCGCGGTCGCGGTTGATCTGCGCGTCTGCCAGCCACGGCTTCAGGTCGGGCGCGCGACCCGCGTAGTTCCCGAACAGGTCCACCGCGCCGTAGAGCCCGGCCTGCATCAGCGACTGATCGACGGTGGCATAAGCAGGGTTCCGGAGCAACTGTTCGATCTCGTCGAGCCAGATACGGGGCGGACCATGCTGGCCGACGAGCACCGTGTCGATGGCGTGCCCCTCGAAGACGTTGCCGAATACCAGCCCGTCGGGGAACACGCTGAAGAAGGTAGCCATCTCGCTCTTCACGGTCGCCGGGCTGCTCTCGAACAACTGCACGTACAGGGTCATGACCCCGCCCGGCTTCAGGTGCCGCCGCGCGGTCTCGAAGAATTCCGCCGTGTAGAGCGTGGCCGCGCCCTTCACCCACGGGTCCAGCGGATCCGACGTGATGGCGTCGAAGGTTTCGCGTGTCGTCTGCAGGAAGTGCCGCGCATCGTCGGCGATCACGCGGACCTTCGGGTTCGCGATCACGTCGTGGTTGACGCTGCCCAGCCAGGTTCTTGCCACCTTCGGCACGAGCGGCTCGATGTCCACGATGGTGACGCGTTCCACGCCGGGGCTGACGCTCACCGCTCCGGCCGTCACGCCGGCGCCGCACCCGATGACCAGCACCGAGCGCGGGCGCTCGGGCACGAGTGTCGTGAGGTGCCCCAGCATGCGCTGCAGCCGCATGTCCGCCGGTTCGCTCGACGCCTGCACCTTGCCGGCGTTGTGATAGCTGAGCACGCCATTGCCCGCACGGGTGACGGCCACCGAGGCGTGCATGCCTTCACCAACGAACATCACCTCTTCGGGGTGCCCGGCCCATGCGGCCGCGTGGCGCCCGTGGGTGACGAGCAGCGCAGGCAGCGGGGGCACGGCCAGGACGAGGACCAGCCCCGGCACGACGAGCAGCCGTTTCCACATCGGCCCCGGACCTGCTGCGACGGCGGCCCCGGCCGCGAGCAGTGCGCCCACCATCATCACCTGCTGCGTCCGCTGCGAGCCAACCCAGGGAATGAGGAACAGGCTGGCCGCCATCGCACCGGCGATGGCGCCGACGGTATTGGCGGCGTACACCCGACCGACCATGCGGTCCGAGGCCGAGCGGACGCCCTGCCCCACGGCAGCGAGGGCCAGCGGGAAGCTGGCGCCCCAGAACAGCGGCGCCGGCAGAATGGCCCAGAGTGCCCGGACGAAATCGAGCTGGAAGTTGAACCAGATGCTTGGCGCCAGCGTGCTGTTCACCGGCCAGTACGGCAGCGAATTGGAAAGCATCTGCGCCGACCAGGCCATCGACACCGCCGCCCCGAGCTGGCACAGGGCCAGCGCGCCCGCAGGCTCACGCAGGCGCTGCACCAGCGCCGCGCCCGCGCTGCTGCCGATCCCGAGCCCGATCAGGAACACCGCCAGGATGATCGTGAACGTGTAGACCGTGGCGCTGAAGATCAACGCGAGTTGCCTCGTCCAGACCACTTCTCCGGCCAGCGCGCAGAAACCGGACAACGCGATGGCGAGGTAGAGCGGCGCGCGGCCATGCGTGCCGGGCTGGTGCCCAGGCCCCACGGCCGCCTCGACGGCCGACTCGGTGCGGGACGCCGCAGCCGTGGTGTGCGCCAGCGCGCCATCGAGCGGCGCCGTGACGGCGTCCGTCAGCGAGCCGCGGAGCGCCCGCATGTCGGCGTCGGTCTGTGCCATGCGCCAGGCCACCAGCCCCACGCCGACGTTCAGCGCCACGGCCACGTAGGTAGTGATGGCCATGTCGTACACGCGGAGCAGGTAGAAGCCCGCGAGCAGGCATCCGGCAACCGCACCAGCCAGGTTTCCCGCGTAGAAGAAGCCGAGCCAGTCGGCGCCGCGCCCGGCGCGCTCCACCCAGCGCGCCGCGATCGGCAGCGTGGCGCCCATGGCCCAGGTCGGCGGCAGGAGGCATACCGCGGCCACGGCTGCGCGAAGGGCCACGTCCAGCGCGCCCCCGCCCGTGACGTTGACGTAGACGCTGTTCAGCAGCGGGATCAGCCAGAGCAATGCCAGCCCCGACGCGCCGATCGCCAGCTCGAGCAGGGCGTAGGTGCGAAGCGGGTGCCGCCGCGTGGAGAGGAGGTGCGGGGCCGAAAGGCTGCCGAGGCACATTCCGCCCATGAAGGTCGCGAGCAGCACGCCAAGCGACACCGTCGACGAGCCGATGACGAGTTGCAGCAGCTGCTGCCACACCACCTCGTAGACCAGCGCTGCCGCGCCGCTGCCGACAAAAAGGATGATCAGGGGTGCAGGTCTGGCGCGCGCCACTCAGGCCTCACCCGCGCCGGGCCGCGCCGTGCCCACAGGTTGCGTGCGGCACGCAGCCGGGATACTGTTCGCCCCGTGCCCGGACTCACCCGGCGACGATTCCTCGCCAGTGCGTGTCTGCTGGCGGGTGCCCCCGCAGCCCTGCGCGCCGCCGAGCGGCTCGGCCCGGGGCAACACCCGCTCGGCCTGGGCGACCAACGCGACGGCCTGATCGTCGTGCCGCGGGGCCTGCCGTCGGACACGCCCGCGCCCCTGGCCGTCTTCTTCCACGGCGCCGGAGGCACGGCGCAGTCGGTGTTCTACGCGTTCGAGATGGCAGAGGCACACGGCGTCATTATCCTCGCCCCCGACTCCCGCGACCAGCGCACCTGGGACCTCGTGCTCGGCTCGTACGGCGACGATGCGGATTTCCTGTCGGCGGCGCTGGCCCGAACACTCGAGCGATGCCACGTCGACCGGCAGCGCATGGTCCTGGCCGGCCACTCGGACGGGGCCTCGTTCGCCCTGTCTTTCGGCATCGGGACAGGTGACGTGTTCCCGCAGATCCTCGCGTTCTCGCCGGGCGTGCTGTCGCCGGTTGCCGTCGCCGGCAAGCCGCGGATCTTCATCTCGCACGGCGTCAACGACCGGGTCATGCCCATCGACGTGACGAGCCGGCGGTTCGTGCCCCGGCTGGCGGGCCTCGGCTACGAGGTCGAGTACCGCGAGTACGAGGGCGGCCACACCGTGCCGACCGACGTGGTGCAGCGCGGCTTCGAGTGGGCCTTTCCCCGGCCCGCCCGGTAGCACGCCGACGCCTGATATCGGAGGCGTGGCGAGGAGCGGCACGCCGCCTCGCACACCGGCGCCTCCGCGCGCCGGCAGCCCTCGCCCCCGGGTCTCGCGCACCAGCGCCGCGCGGCCGGCACCCGCGCGCATGCGCCCCTGGGGCGGCAGCCCGCGCCCCGGCTAGGACATTCCCGGCGCCCGCGGTAGCATCACTGCCGGCGGCAGGCCCGCGTGCCCTGCCCGATGCGGGTTCAGGAGGCTGTGATGCGAGTACTACGAAAGACGGCGATAGCAGCAATCGTGTCGTGCCTGTCGGCCGTTCCGGCTCTGGCGCAAGCACCCGGCGCCGCGCCGGCCTTCGAGCACAAGTACGCCGAGGTCAACGGCCAGCGCCTGCACTACGCCACCATCGGGCAGGGGCCGCTCGTGCTGTTCCTCCACGGATATCCGTCGTTCTGGTACCAGTGGAAGGACCAGATGCTCGAGATGGGGCGCGACCACCAGGCGGTCGGCCTCGACATGCGGGGCTACAACCTCTCCTCGAGGCCGCAGGGCCTCGAACCCTACAAAATGCCGCACCTCATCGAGGACGTGCGGCAGTTCGCCGAGCAGATGGCCGGCCGCGGGCGCAAGTTCACGCTCGTCGGGCACGACTGGGGCGCCAACGTCGCGTGGGTGTTCGCCATGATGCACCCCGACATGCTCGACAAGCTGGTCATCGTCAACGGCGCGCACCCGTTCCTCTCGGAGCGCGAACTCCGTGAGAACCCGGCGCAGCGCTACGCCAGCAACTACTTCTTCGTCTTCAACGGCTACCTCGCACCCGGCGAACAGGCGCCGAACGAGAACGACACGAAGGAGACGGCCAGCAGACGCGCGCACACCGGGTTCGTGGACGCCGAGGTGAAGGCGGGCCGCTACACCGAGGCCGACCGCCAGATGTGGATCGACGCCTGGTCGCAGCCGGGCTCGACGACGGCCGGGCTCAACTACTACCGCGCGAACAACCGCAACCCGCCGTTCAACGATCTGCACCCGGCCTCCACGGTCGCGCGCTCGTGGTCCGCGCAGGAGATGACGGCCGGCGCGAAGTCCACGATCCTGCGCATGCCCACGTTCGTCATCTGGGGCCTGAAGGACACCGCCATCCTCACCGGCCACCTGAGTGGCCTCGACAAGTGGGTCACCGATCTCAGCGTGCGGCTCTACCCCGACGACGACCATTGGGTGATGCTGCAGAAAGGCCCGCAGGTGGCGCGCGACATCCGGATGTTCATCGAGGGCAAGGCCCCGCGCGAGTCGGTGTATCGGGGACCGGGGAAGTAGGCGGACAGGTCAGGCGGGTCGGGTGGGTCGGGTGGGTCGGGTGGGTCAGGTAGGTCGGGTGGGTCAGGTAGGTCGGGTGGGTCAGGTAGGGCGGGCAGGTCGGGCAGGTCGGGCGGGTCAGGCAGGGCGGGTGGCGGCTGCGGCCTCGCCCTCGCCGGAACGGGTCAAGCCGTGACAGTGCGCCGTGAGAACCGGCGTCGTACGGCGCGCACGATCAGCGACGCGGCCGCCGCAATCGCCACGATCAGCGCCGCCGCGACCGCCGTGGCCAGCCACGGGTGCTCGAACGCGAACCACGTCAGGCCGATCACGAACACGTCCTCGGCCAGGCTCAGTCCCCAGTTCGTGAACGGCTCGGGCGAGGTGTTCGCCACGGCACGCGCGCCCGCCTTCGCCAGGTGCGACGAGAGCGCGACCGACCCGCCGAGCAGGGCCACGGCTCCCTGCGCAGCGGGCGACGCCTCGCCCAGCGCCGCCACCGCCACGAACGCGCCGCCGACCGGGCGGATGACCGTGTGCACGCCGTCCCACAGCGTGTCGACCCACGGTACCTTGTCGGCGACGAACTCCACGCCGTACAGGAGAAGCGCCGCCGTGATGACCAGGGGGTGGTCGAACCCGCGGAACTGCTCCGGCAACTGCACGAGCCCGAACCGTGAGCAGAGCCCGGCTACGGCCACGGTGGCGTACAGGTTCACGCCCGAGGCAAAGGCAAACGGCAACACGCGGCTGATCGCGGTCAGCAGGTCCACACCGCGATTGTACGGAACCGGATTGCCTCGCGCCGGGCGATTTGCTGTACTGTCGCGGTGGGCATGACGAAGCTGACACGCAAGCAGTTCCTCCGGCTGACCGCCACCGTGCTGCCGGCGTTCGCCGCCTCACGGGTGCGGCTTGGCGCGCAGGCCGCCGATCCCGACCGACGCGAGCGGATCGCGGACATCCTGCGCACGTATCACTTCCAGGGCACGCACCGCACCGCCACCGAGGTCGACAACGAGTCCGGCCAGTGGCTGGCCGGCGAGGCGTCGAAAGCCGGCGCGGAGGTGACGCCGCGCGGCTTCACGCTCGACCGCGTCGACCTCCGGCGCGCTGCCGTGGAAGCGGGCGGCACACGGCGCGAGGCCCTGCCCTTCTTCGACGGCGGCTTCACGCCGGCCGAGGGCGTCGGCGGCCGTCTCGGCCTCCCCGGTTCCGGCGCGCCGCTCGCGCTGGTGACGCTCGACCGCGCGGCCATCGGATCAGAGGGTGCGGCGATTGCGTCCCTGCGGCGCGACGCCTCGCTGCGCGCCATCATCGCCGTCACCCGGGGCGACACGCCCGGCCTCTGCCCGTCCAACGCGGTGGCGTTCACGCAGCCGTACGGCGTACCGGTCGTCCAGGTCTCCTCCACCACCGACGAATGGCTGGCCGACATCGCCCGCACCGGCGGCACGGTGCAGGCGTACGCGCACGTCGAGCGCACCAGGGCCTCTGCCGACAACATCCTCGCCACGGTGCGCGGCCGCCGGGCCGACCTCGCGCCGGTGGTCGTGATCACGCCGCGCAGCGGCTGGTGGCAGTGCGCGTCCGAGCGGGGCGGCGGGATCGCCTGCTGGCTCGAAGCGGTACGCGCCGTGGCCGCCGTCCGTCCCGAGCGTACGGTCCGTTTCGTCGCGTCCAGCGGCCACGAACTCGGCCACCTCGGCCTCGATCGGTTCCTGCACGACGAGCCGACCCTCATCAAGGGAGCGTGGGCCTGGGTGCACCTTGGCGCGAACATCGGCGCGAAGGACGGGCGCATGCGCCTGCAGTCCGCGACCGAGGAGATCGCGGGCCTCGCCCTCGGCGCCATCGAGACCGCCGGCGCGCGACTCGACGGCCGGGTGCCGCTCGGCAGCGTGCCCAGCGGCGAGGCGCGGAACATCCACAACGGCGGCGGGCGATACGTGTCGTTCCTGGGCAGCGGGCCACTGTTCCACAACCCGCTGGATCTGTGGCCGTATGCGGTGGATCTCGAGGCGGTGGAGCGGTGGTCCGTCGCGACGACGGAACTGGTGCTGAAGCTGGCGCGCGCCTAGGCGCGCGCGTGTGATTCGACGCGGCCGCCCCGTTCGGCGAAGGCGGCGAACACCCGTGCGAGCGCCGGCGCCTCCGCGAGCGACTCGAGCCACTCGGGTTCCACGAGCCTCAACACCTGGACGTCCCGCAGGTCCGCTTCGAGCGTGCCGAGCAGATCCTCTGCCGTGCGACGCTGGAGCACCGCTGGCGGTTCACCCATCCACGGTTCCCACTCGCCCGCCGGTTCTGGCGCGAGTCGCGCGTCCGCCAGCCGCATATACAGCGTCCGGCACGACAACTCCAGCACGCGTCCCTGTTCGGTCCGTCGCAGCCGCAGGAAGTCGCGTCGGCTGAGCGGCGCGCCGGCCATGGTGCTCAGGCCACCGTGTCGAGGATGGCGCGGCGCACGACCGCCTTCGTGAGCGGAATCTTGTAGGCGTTGCGCGACAGCGCGCGCGCGCCCTGCACGGCCGCCTCGCCGGCCTGCGCCGCGAGCGCGTCGGTGATGCGCTGCCCCGTGAGCATCTGCTCGACGGCCGGCAGGCGCCACGGGATCGGCGCGACACCGCCCAGCACGATCCGCGCGGTGCGGCACACGTCGCCGTCCATGCGCAGCACCACGGCCGCGCTGACGACGGCGTGCGTCCAGGCCTCGCGATCCATGACCTTGTGATAGGTGCCGCGGGCCCCGGCCAGCGTGGACGGCACCTGCACGGACACGAGCAGTTCGTCAGCCTGGAGGGCCGTCTCCTGCTCCGCATTCTGCCGCGGCAGCACGAAGAACTCGCCGGCCGCCAGCGTCCGCTCACCTGATGGACCGACGATCCGGAAGGTGGCGTCGAGCGCGGCGAGGGCGGGCGCGACGTCGGAGGGGTGCACGATGTAGCTCGGCCCGCCGCCGAAGATCGCGTGGAACTGGTTTTCGCCCGCGAACGAGAAACACTGGTTGCCGCCCGCCTTGTAGCACGGGAACCCGTTGCGGTAGTACCAGCACCACGGGCGCTGGCAGACATTGCCCGCCAGGGTGCCCACGTTCCGGATCTGCGGGGTGGCGACGCTCTCGGCCGCCATCGCCAGTGCCGGGTACTGCCGGCGCACCTGCTCGTGCGAGGCCAGCTGCGCGATCGTGATCTCGCCGCCGATCGTCAGACCGCCGCCGGCCGCGGTGACGGCGTTGAGGTTGCGCAGGCCGCGCACCTGCACGAGGACATCCGGCTGGACGATCCGCTCCTTGACGAGCGCCAGGAGATCGCTGCCGCCCCCCACGTACGACACGGCGCGGCCCGCTTTCCGGGCCTCCTGCGACAGCCGGACCGCCTGCTGCGGGTCGCGTGCGGTGCTGTGTGCAAAGCTCTTCATGCCAGCGCTCCCAGGATCTTGTCGCGGGTGATCGGGAGGTCCTTCAGCCGGCGCCCGATCGCGTTGAAGATGGCGTTGTTGATGGCGCCCGGCGAGAGGATGATGCCCGATTCGCCAATCGCCTTCGCCCCGAACGGGCCGTGGCCATCGTCGTTCTCGATGAACGTGACCTCCACCTCGGGTGCGTCCAGGTGCGTCGGCACGCGGTCGAAGTAGTAGCCCGGGCTGAGCGGCTGGCCGGACCGCGCGTCATAGACCAGGTTTTCGTGCAGCGCCTGGCCCAGGCCCATCACCGCGGCACCCTTGATCTGCCCGTCGGCGCTGAGCGGGTTCATGATCCGGCCGCAGTCGTGCACCGCCACGTACTTCGTCACCTGGACACGGCCCGTTTCGGTGTCGACCGCCGCTTCGACGAAATGCGCGCCGAAGGCGTTACGCGTCTTGCCCTCGAGGCGCGGGTTCGGCGAGGCGTTCGCCACGAGGGTACGGCCTGGCGCAGGCATCCCCTTCTCCGAGATCTGCTTCTTCAGGTCGGCCGCCGCCTGCACCACGGCGTAGCCGGTCATGATCGTGGTGCGGCTGCCCGACTCGCCGACCGAGTACGGACACCGGTCGGTGTCGCCCCAGACCACCTCCACCTGCGAGAGCGGCACGCCGAGCGC
>CAYLTD010000055.1:0-22668 GCA_964386715.1 uncultured Bifidobacterium sp. | reverse complement strand
AAGCGCAAGCTGCTCGAGAAGCAGAAGGAAGGCAAGAAGCGCATGAAGCGCGTCGGGCGCGTCGAGATCCCGCAGGAAGCATTCCTGGCGGTGCTCAGGATGGGGACGGACAGCGAATGAGACGCGAGTTCCGAAAGTCCACGCTCCGCGAGTACTTCGAGTCGATCGTCATCGCGGTCATCCTCGCGCTGTTCATCCGCACGTTCGTCGTCCAGGCCTTCAAGATCCCCACGGGATCGATGGAGAACAACCTGCTCATCGGCGACCACCTGCTCGTGAACAAGTTCGCCTTCGGCCCGAGTGCCAGCGGTGTCGAGCAGGCCCTGCTGCCGCTCGGCACCATCCGCCGGGGCGACGTGGTGGTGTTCAAGTACCCGGAAGAGCCCGAACGCGACTTCATCAAGCGGGTCATCGGCCTGCCGGGCGAGACCATCGAGTTGCGGCAGAAGAAGGTCTACATCAACGGCACGCCGCTCGACGAGCCATACGTGCACTTCCTCGAACCACCCGGCTCCGGCGCATCCTTGCACGAGGTGACATCCCTCGACGTGCGTGAGCGCTACGGGCCCGTCACGGTACCGGCCCACCAGTACTTCGTGATGGGCGACAATCGAGACAATTCGCAGGACAGCCGGTACTGGGGGTTCCTGCCGCGTGACTACGTCAAGGGCAAGGCGCTCCTGATCTACTGGTCATACGAGGCCGAACGCGAGGACTACGAGGCGTCGGGAGCCGCCGAGACGGTCCGGGGATTCGGGTCCGTCTTTGCGCACTTCTTTACGCGCACGCGGTGGGACCGGATGCTTCACCAGATCCGCTGACGGACTCGGACCCCTCAGTCCACCCGCCGCCGACAGACCCCTATCGAGGTGCCGGTCCGCGGCCGATATTCCGACCAGCGTGATGAAGCTCCTCGTGAGACTCGCCGTCGTGGCGCTCCTCGCCAACGCCGCCGTCCGGATCGGCTCGGAGTACATCACGCACATCCGCTTCCGGGATGCCGTTCGCGACGCCGCGATGTTCAAGGCCAAGAACGACACCGAACTGATGGCACGCATCGCCGGCCTGGCGGAGCAGTACGAGGTGCCGCTGGACCTCGACAACGTGGCCATCGAGCGGGATCAGCGGACGGTGAACATCGAGGGGTGGTACGACAAGCCCATCGAGGTCCTACCGACCTACCAGTATCCCTGGCACTTCGGGCTCTCGCTCGAGGTGCTCACCCCGGCGGGAGTCCCTCACTGATGCTCGCCCAGGAGCGTGCGCGCGGCGGCTTCCAGGGTCACTCCGTCCACCGCGACACGCTTCTCTCGCGCGCGTTCACCGGAGATTAGCCGGACGGCCCGCCGAGGGCACCCGAGTACTGACGCCAGGAATGTCAGCAGCGCCTCGTTTGCCGCATCGTCGACGGGAGGCGCGGCGATGCGCACCAGCAGCCGGCCATGCCGCGGCCCGGCGAGCGCCGTGCGGGAGGCGCGGGGCACCACCCGAAGATCCAGTTCCACGCCTGATGGTGTCTGACGAATCACCCGACGCTGGCGTGGGCTTCGAGGAGGCGGGGGCGGCGGATGACGACGCGGTCGTCGCGATCGCGGGTATCCTGCTCGCGAACGAAGTCGAGCGTGTTCTGGAGCGCCTGGATGGTTGTCTCCATCGCGGTTTCCGCATCCCGCTTCTTCAGCATCAACCCGTCCACGTCACGCTGGATGTCCTCGACTCGCGACTGTGCCTTCTGGATCAGGGCTTCAGACCGGGCCTCCGCTTCCTTGACGATGCGGATGGCGTTCTCTTCCGCCGTGGCCCGCATGTCGTCGGCGAGCTTCTGCGCGGTGAGCAGCATGTTCTGCAGGCTCTTCTCCTGCTCGACGTGCCCGCGGACGACGGTCTCGAGCCGGGTCACCTCCTGGCGGAGCCGATCGGCCTCGCGCATGGCCTCCTCGTAGTCGTCGGCGGCAGCGGTAAGGAAGGCAGCAACCTCCACCGGGTCGAGGCCGCGGAGCGTGGTGCGGAACTTCTGCTGGCGGAGGTCCAGGGGACTCACGTTCATGACAACAGCCCTCGTGATGCCCGTGCTATCGGCCGATGAGGGAGGCGGGTGTAGGCTCGGCGCTCAGGCGTAGGTTCGGGCGCCGAAGATGGCCGACCCGACGCGCACGATGGTGGCGCCTTCCTCGATCGCCACCTGGAAATCGTGGCTCATGCCCATCGACAATTCGCGCAGCCGTTCACCCGGAACGCCCGACGCGACGAGGCTGTCGCGCAGCCGGCGGAGTTCCGCGAAGTAGGGACGCGCATCCTCGGGCTCGTCGACGGCCGGTGGCAGCGTCATCAGCCCGGCCAGCCTGGCGTGCCGGAACCCGATGGCCGCGTCGATGAAGCGCGGCACCTCTGACGGGGAGGCACCGAACTTCGTGGCTTCGTTCCCGAGGTCGACCTGGATCAGGATGTCCACGACGCGCCCGCGATCCGACGCGCCCGCGTCGAGCCTGCGCAGCAGCTCCACCGAGTCGACCGAGTGGATCATGTCGAAGAGGGCGGCCGCCTTGCGTGCCTTGTTCGATTGCAGGTGGCCGAGCAGATGCCAGCGCAGCGGCATCGGGCCGGCGCCTTCGATCTTGGTGTGCGCTTCCTGGACCTTGTTCTCGCCGAAATCGACCTGGCCGGCGGCCGCGGCGGCGCGAATGGCCTCGAGGGGGAAGGTCTTGGAGACGGCAACGAGCCGGACGGCGGTGGGGAGGCGGCCGGACCGACGGGCGGCGTCCGCGATTTGGTCGCGGACGCCGTTCAGTCGGTGGGCGATGTCGGTGGGCATCGGTCGCGTGGCCGTGGCCACCTGACCGGATGGCCCAGCGTTGAGGGCTACTTGATCTGCTTCGCGAGTTCGGCGATCAGCGAGTTGGCGATCGCCGCGTTCGGGGAGCTGGGTGCCAGCTTCACGAACTGCTCGAATTCGGCCTTCGCCTTCGCGGCGTCGGACGAGACCAGGGTCATGCCGTAGATGTAGTGCGCGTCCGCATTCGACGGGTCGATTGTCACCGCCTTCTCCACCAGCGGCTTCGCGTCGTTCGGCTTGCCCTGGTTGAAGTAGATACCGGCCAGCCCGACATACGCCGCCGCATCATCCGGCTTCACTTCGATGGACTTCTTGTACGCCGTTTCGGCGCTGGCAAAGTCCTTCTGTGACGCGTAGCTGAACGCGATGTTGTTGTAGCAGTTGTAGCAGTTGGGCAGGATGGCGATCGCTTCGTTGAACTTGGCGATGGCCTCGGCATGGTTGCCGGCGTTGCTCAGCTGAACGGCCTCGTCGAAGACCTTCGAGATAGCCGCGTTCTTGGCCTGGGCTTCCTTGACCGCCGATGCACTGGCCCCGGCCAGCGCCAGGTTCGCCGTCTGGGTGGTGTTGGCGCGCACGCCGACCGTGGTCGGTGCAGACCCCGACTTGTCCTTCTCGGCCATCACCGCGTAGGAGCCGGTCGGAAGGCCGATCTGGATGTACTCGCCCTTCTTGTTGGTCTTGGTTTCGAACTTCCGGCCGGTCCCACCGGCCATCTCGATCACCACACGGGCGCCGTCCACGGGCTGGCCGCTGGAGTCGACCACGACGCCCTTGATCATGCCGGTGGACTGCGCAACGGCAGGCACCACCGAGAACGAGAGCGACGCGATCAGCGCCGCGACGAAGAGCCGACCCGGCCGGCCGCAGATTCGGCGGACCATACGTTCCTCCTGAAGAAGTAAGTAACTACTAAAGCCCCAGTATCTTACACGATCGAGAAGAAGGCTTCGACAGCCTCCAGATCCGAGACGATGGGCGCCGGAGGCACCGAGGCCAGGAACCGCCGCCCATAGCCCTTGGTCCGGACCCGGGGGTCGAGAATTGCCAGAACCCCGCGGTCACGGCGATGCCGGATGAGCCGGCCGAGCCCCTGCTGCAGGGCCAGGATGGCCAACGGCACCTGGAACTCGCCGAACGGCTCGCCCCCGGCCGCCCGGATGGCCTCGATCCGAGCGGCTGTGATCGGTTCCGCCGGAGAGGCGAACGGCAGTTTGTCGACGATAACGCAGCTGAGCGCCTCCCCCGCGACATCCACCCCCTGCCAGAAGCTCGACGTTGCAAAAAGTACGCTATGCGGGGTATCCCGGAATTGCTGAACGAGTTGTGACCGCGGTGCTGTTCCCTGGACGAGCATGGGATACGGCAAGGACATCTCGGCAATGGCCTGGACCGCTCGCAACGCCGCATAACTCGTGAACAGCACGAACGCCCGCCCGCGGCTGCGGCGCAGCAGCTCGACGACCTCCCGGCCGGCCGCCATCGTGAACTCCGGCGACCGAGGGTCCGGCATCCGTCGAGGCAGGTACAGCAGGGCCTGCGAGGAGTAGTCGAATTCGGACGGCAGCCGCACCTCGTCGGCCTGGACGATTCCGAGCCGCGAACGGATGTAACCGAAGGTTCCGTCGACCGTCAGCGTCGCCGAGGTCAGGACGGTCGTCCGCATCCTGTCGAGCAGCAGGTCCCGTACGATCTCCGAGACGTCGATCGGCGAGGCGCGCAGGAACACTCCCTTCCCCCGGAACTCCACGAAGTACACGAAGGTCGGGTCGCCCGCTCTCAGCAGGAACCGCAGGTCGTCGCGAAGTTCTGCGGCGCGCCTCGAGAGCGCCGTGCTGTCGAAGGGGGTGGCGGCGTCGCCCTCGCCCGGCGCCGCTTTCAGCAGCGCGAACTCGGACTCGAGCAGGTCGAGCGAGCCGGTCAGGTAGGCGGCCACTTCCCGGGTGTGTGCGAGTGAAGCATCGGTCGCGCGGACGCGCTCCTCCCCCTTGACCCGGTCCGACGACCGGTGGGCGAAGGCAAGCTCCACGAAGAAGGCACGCGCGTGGTCGCGCAGGCGGCCGACGGCCTTCTCGATCGACGACCGCGCGTCCCGCAGGACCGTCCCGTCGGCCCGCAGGAACCGCTCGACGTCGCGCGCGTAGTCCTCGAGCCGGTGGTTGCTCAGCGAGAGCCCGAAATACTGGGTGGCAACGTCCTCGAGCTGATGCGCCTCGTCCACGATCGCGTGGCTGCACGCAGGGATGACCTCGCCGAACGCGTTCCGGCGCACGGCGGCGTCGGCGCAGAGCAGGTGGTGGTTGACGATGACGACATCGGACGCTGCGGCGCGCTGCCGCATCCTGGTGACGAAACAGTCGTCATATCGCGGGCACTCGCCGCCGAGGCAGGTCTCCGCGGTGGCGGAGACCTCGCTCCAGAACGGCAGGTCTTCCGGGAGATCCTGAAGCTCCGCGCGATCGCCCGTTTCGGTACGTCCGGCCCAGTCCCGAATCATCGGGAGGAAGACCTCACGCGACACCGCGCCGGCGCCCTGTTCAAGCTGATCCAGGCGGTGCAGGCACAGATAGTTCGCACGGCCCTTCATGTAGGTCGCCGTGAAGGGCACGTCGAGCGCCTGGCGAAGCGTCGGAATGTCCTTGAAGAAGATCTGTTCCTGCAGGTTCTTCGTGCCCGTGGACACGAGCACGCGCTGCCGGCTCAGGATGGCCGGCACCAGGTAGGCGAGTGTCTTCCCCGTGCCGGTGCCCGCCTCGGCGAGCACCACGCCGCCGTCCTCGAAGACCTGCGCCACCCGCGCCGCCATGTCGACCTGACCGGCCCGTGGCTCGTAGTCGGGCAGCGCCCGAGACAGGGCGCCGCCCTCGCGGAACACCGCCGCCGTCAGGCCAGCGAGTCCGGGTACAGCGGGAACTTCCGGCACAGGCGTTCGACGTCTTCGCGCACCATCGTCAACGCGGCATCGTCGTCAGGTGTCTTCAGCGCGCGGGCGATGAGGTCGCCGACGATGTCCATCTCCGCTTCCCGGAGGCCGCGCGAGGTGATCGCGGGAGTGCCGATCCGGATGCCGCTGGCCGTCATCGGCGGGTTCTGGTCGAAGGGGATGGCGTTCTTGTTCACCGTGATGCCGGCCTTGCCCAGGGCCGCTTCAGCCACCTTCCCGGTGATGCCTCGCGAAAACACGTCCACCAGCATCAGGTGATTGTCGGTGCCGCCGCTGACCAGCCGGAAGCCCGCGTCGGCGAGCACGCGCGCCAGGCGCGACGCATTCCTGACGATCTGCTGCTGGTACTCGGCAAAGGTCGGCTCGGAGGCTTCCTTGTAGCAGACCGCCTTGGCGGCGATCACATGCATCAGCGGCCCCCCCTGCACGCCGGGGAAGACGCTGCGGTCGATGTCCTTCTGGTACTTCTCGCGGCACAGGATCATGCCGCCCCGCGGCCCGCGCAGCGTCTTGTGGGTCGTCGTGGTGACGAAGTCCGAGTGGGGCACGGGACTGGGGTGGACCCCGCCGGCCACCAGGCCCGAGATGTGGGCCATGTCGGTCAGGACCAGCGCGCCGACGCGTTCTGCCACCGAGCGGATTCTCGCGAAGTCGATGACGCGGGGATACGCGCTCGCGCCAACGATGATGAGTTTGGGCTTGCGCTCGTCGGCCAGCCGCTCGAGTTCCTCATAGTCCAGCCGCTCGTCATCCCTGCGGACGCCGTAGGAGACGATGGTGTAGAGCTGTCCCGAGAAGTTGAGCGGATGCCCGTGGGTCAGGTGTCCCCCGTGGGCCAGGTTCATGCCCAGCACGGTGTCCCCGGGTTTGAGGGCTGCCAGGAAGACGGCCATGTTGGCCTGAGCGCCGGAGTGCGGCTGCACGTTGACGTGTTCGGCGCCGAACAGGGCCTTCGCACGCGCAATGGCCGCGCGCTCGACGACGTCCACGAACTCGCACCCGCCGTAGTACCGGCGGCCCGGATACCCTTCGGCGTACTTGTTGGTCAGCACGGAGCCGGCCGCCTCCAGGACAGCCTGGCTCACGAAGTTCTCGGAGGCGATCAGCTCGAGCCCGGTATTCTGCCGGTGCACTTCCTGCCGGACCGCCTCCGCGATTTCAGGGTCGGTCTCGGCGAGCGTGCGCCACATCGGAAGCTTTCGGGTGTCTGTCGGCATGGCAGTTCCTGCGTTTCGTTTGGTGGCCGCGGTCAGTGGCCGCGGCAGATATCCGGGTTCGCGATGCTCGCCTGACGCGTCGCGTGGCTCTCCCGTCAGCGGGGGCGGCTCGCGGCCTCGGCTTCGGTGATCTGGTCGATCCGGCGCTGGTGTCGCCCGCCCGCGAACGGCGTGTTCAGCCAGAGTTCCAGGATCTCGTCGGCCAGGCCGAACGCGACGATGCGCCCCCCCATCGAGAGGACGTTGGCGTCGTTGTGCTCGCGCGAGAGCCGCGCGGTGAACAGGTCGTTGCAGAGGGCCGCGCGCACGCCGGCCACCTTGTTGGCGGCGATCTGTTCGCCCTGCCCGCTGCCGCCGAGGACGACACCGCGGTCGGCGCGGCCGTCGACGACCGCCCGCCCGACGGCCATGCAGATCGGCGGGTAATCCACCGAGGCCTCGCTGTCGGTGCCGAAGTCGTCGACCGCGTGGCCGAGGCGCTGGAGCGTCTGCTTGAGGTGTTCCTTGAGAAGAAAGCCGGCGTGATCCGCGCCGATAGCCACGCGCATCCCGCGATTCTACTATGCGCGTCGGTGATGCCGGACGGGCAGCGGCCTTGGGGCGACCGGGAAAAGCCTGTAGCCTTAAGTCCTCATGTCCTCGATTGTCACGCTGTCAAGCCGCGGCGAACAGCGCCTGCGCACCGGCCATCCGTGGATCTACCGCTCCGACGTCGCCGATGTGCAGGCCGATGCCGGCGACCTCGTGGAGGTCCGCGGCACGCGCGGCCGGGTGCTCGGACACGCGCTGTTCAGCGACCAGTCCCAGATAGCGATCCGGATGCTCAGTTATGGAGAGGCGCCCGCGGGGGAGGCGCTCATCCGCAGCCGGATCGACGCGGCGATCGACTTCAGGGAGTCCCTCCAGCTGAATGCGACGGCCTACCGGCTGATTCACGGGGAGGCCGACCTGCTGCCCAGCCTGGTGGTCGATCGCTACGGAGACTGTCTGGTCGTGCAGGCGCTGTCCCAGGGGATGGACCGCCTCCTCCCCTTCGTGGTGTCCGTGCTGGAGGATCGGCTGCACCCTCGGGGCATCCTGGCCCGCAACGACCCACGCACCCGTGTGCTCGAGGGGTTGCCTCAGGCCGTCGTCGTCATGGCCGGTGACGTGCCGGACCTGGTGCACGTGCACGAGGCGGGAGTGGAGTACGAAGTCGACCTGCGGCTCGGGCAGAAGACCGGCCTGTTCCTCGACCAGCGGGAGAACCGCGAAGCGGCTGCGCGATACGCGCGGGGGCGCGTCCTCGACTGCTTCAGCTACAACGGTGGCTTCGCACTGGTTCTTGCCCCGAGGGCCGCCGAGACGATCGCGATCGACATCTCCGAGGAAGCGGTGGAGCGCATCCGCCGTAATGCGGAGCAAAACGGCGTGACCGTGGACGCCCGCGTCGGCAACGTGTTCGATGAACTCCGCGGCCTGGAGCGCCTCAAGGAGCGGTTCGACACCATCGTGCTGGACCCGCCGGCGTTCGCCAAGACGAAGAGCGCGGTCGCGAAGGCGGTGACCGGCTACAAGGAAATCAACCTCCGCGCGCTCAAGTTGCTGAATCCCGGCGGCACGCTCGTGACATGCAGCTGTTCGTACAACATCAGCGAAGGCGCGTTCGCGCAGATCGTGTACGAGGCGGCCGTCGACGCAGGCGTCCACGTCACCGTGATCGAGAAACGAATGCAGGGCCGCGACCATCCCGTCATGCTCGGGGTGCCAGAAACCTATTACCTGAAGTGCTTCATCATCCGGAAGGTAGGGTGATGGCCTGCTGACGCCGGCTCGGCGCAGCAGCGGGGAACGCGTCGTTCGCCGGCAGACGGCCGGCATCGGCAATCCGGCGCTGGCCGCGCTCGTGGACCGCCTCCGACGAACCCTCGAGGCGCAGGCGCGGCCGCGTGGCACGTTCGACCCGGCGCGCTACTTCCGGCCCTCGGTTCCGCTGGTGTTCCTGAATGTCCGCACGCCAGAGGTGCGCCGGGTAGCCCGCGAGCTGGCAGGAGAATGGCGCGCCACCTGGTCGCACGCCCAGGCACTGGCGTTCGCCGACGTCTGCATACGCGAACCGCACCTCGAAATGAAGGCGGTCGCCATCGAGTCGATGGCCGCGCGGCAGCGCGACCTGAGGGCGGCCGACCTGACGACCTTCAAGCGCTGGCTGGCGACCAACCGCGCCGCGAACTGGGCGACGACCGACCTGCTGTGTGGCACGCTGATCGCACCGCTCCTCGGGCGGCATCCCGAACTCGTGGATGACGTGGCCGCGTGGGTCAGCCATCGCAACCTCTGGGTCCGTCGGGCAGCCGCGGTCTCCCTGGTGCGGCTGGCCTCGCGCGGGGTGTCGCTGGACGCGGCGTATGGCGTCGCCACCGCGCTCCGGGCCGACCGCCATGACCTCATACACAAGGCCGCGGGATGGCTGCTGCGCGAGTGCGGCCGGACCGATCCCGTGCGCCTGGAACGTTACCTGCGAGACGCCGGGCCGGCGCTGCCCCGGACCACCCTGCGCTACGCGGTCGAGCATTTTTCCCCGGCGCGTCGTGCGGCCATCATGCGCGCCACCCGCGCTCCCGTGGGTGGGACCGGCGACGCACGTCGCGTGGCTCCGCGGGCGGATTCAGGGTTACGATCGGGAGTCCGCCGGGGGTATCCCGCTCGCCGGGATTGAGAACAGACCCTTGGAACCTGACCCGCGTGCGGTGTCGCGCGGGGTTCGCCGCCTCACGAGAGTGAGGTCGGCGAGTCCGGTTGAAACCGGCGAAGGGAGCGCGGGTCCTCCGCCCCCTGTCGCCCTGCTGGGAGTGTCGCAATGTCCGAGTTCGCTGCCGCCTATCCCAACTCGCGCAAGGTCTATGTCGAGGGCGCCCGCGGGGTGCGCGTGCCTATGCGGGAGATCGCGCTGTCCGGGGGCGAGCCGGCGCTGCGCGTCTATGACACCAGCGGCCCCCAGGACGTCGGCGTCGCGAAGGGCCTGCCCAGGCTGCGCGACGCGTGGGTGGCGCGCCGTCGGGCCGCCGCGAAGAACGGCGGCCCGATCACGCAGCTCGAGTTCGCCCGGCGCGGCGACATCACCGAGGAGATGGAGTTCATCGCGGTGCGGGAGGGCCTGCCGGCCGACTTCGTGCGCGATGAGGTCGCGCGCGGCCGCGCCATCATCCCGGCCAACATCAATCACCTGGAACTCGAGCCGATGATCATCGGCCGGAACTTCCTCGTGAAGATCAATGCGAACATCGGCAACTCCGCCGTGTCGTCGTCGATCGAGGCGGAGGTGGCGAAGCTGCAGTGGGCCACCCTCTGGGGCGCCGACACGGTGATGGACCTCTCCACCGGCCGGAACATCCATGAGACCCGCGAGTGGATTATCCGCAACGCGCCCGTCCCGATCGGCACCGTGCCCATTTACCAGGCACTCGAGAAGGCGGGTGGCCGGCCGGAAGACCTCACCTGGGACATCTACCGCGACACGCTGATCGAGCAGTGCGAGCAGGGTGTCGACTACTTCACCGTCCACGCAGGCGTTCTCCTCCGCTACATCCCCATGACGGCGCGCCGCGTCACCGGCATCGTCTCGCGGGGAGGGTCGATCATGGCCAAGTGGTGCCTGGCGCACCACCAGGAGAACTTCACCTACACGCACTTCCGCGAGATCTGCGAGATCATGCGCGCCTACGACGTGTCGTTCTCGCTGGGTGATGGTCTGCGCCCGGGCTCGATCGCCGATGCCAACGACGAGGCGCAGTTCGCCGAGCTGAAGACCCAGGGCGAGCTGACGGCAATCGCCTGGGAATACGGCGTCCAGGTGATGAACGAGGGCCCTGGCCACGTGCCGATGAATCTCATCAAGGAGAACATGGAGAAGCAGCTCGAGTGGTGCGCCGAGGCGCCGTTCTACACCCTCGGGCCGCTCACGACGGACATCGCGCCCGGCTACGATCACATCACGTCGGCCATCGGTGCCGCGATGATCGGGTGGTACGGCACGGCCATGCTGTGTTACGTGACCCCCAAGGAGCACCTTGGGCTCCCCAACCGCGAGGATGTCAAGGCCGGCGTGATTGCCTACAAGATCGCCGCGCACGCGGCGGACCTCGCCAAGGGGCACCCGCGCGCCCGGCAGTGGGACGACGCCCTGTCGAAGGCACGGTTCGAGTTCCGCTGGCAGGATCAGTTCAACCTGGCGCTCGACCCCGTCACCGCGCGCAGCTTCCACGACGAGACGCTGCCAGCCGAAGGCGCGAAGGTGGCCCACTTCTGTTCCATGTGCGGCCCGAAGTTCTGCAGCATGGAACTCACCCAGCAGGTGCGCGACTACGCGCGCAGCCGGGGTGTCGACGAACAGGCCGCCGTCAGTGCCGGTCTGGAAGAGAAGGCCGTCGAATTCCGGAAGGGACGCGAGATCTACATTCCGGTGAAGAACTGAGCGACCGTGCCCGCCGGGTTCAAGGGGTGGTGACCGGCACCACCTGAATCACGGTGGGGAAACGCTCCGGCTGAGCGCCGCGGCGTGGGTTCGGGTACCCGGGCGAGACGAGCGACTTGAACTCCTTCACCGTCACGCTCGGTGGAAAGGCCATCGTTTCCTCGCGGAAGCGCCCGATGTCGAACTGGTGCGTGGCCGGCGCGTCGAAGATCAGCTCTCCGCGCTGCTTCAGGACGGTCCGGTAGAAGGCCACCACGTCCGGAAAGGACGCCGTCGTCCCGAACAGGTAGTAGCGCTGCCCGCGTCCGGCATCGTACGAGGCGAGGAACTGCGCCCCGGGGTACAACTGCACGCCGAGCTGGGTGTCGGTCGGCGCGTCGCTAGCCGCGGGCGTTGCCGGCGCTGTCGGCGGTGCAGGCGTGGGCGCGGCGGGCGCGGCTGGGGCCGGAGCAGGCGCCGTGGTCGTGCGGGGCGGCTGGACGCCGCCGCGCGGAAACGGCTGCGGCGGAGGCGGTTGCTGCGCCAGCAGCACGGCCCCAAGCAGCAGGAAGGCGGCGGGCATGCCGCGATTATACAGGGCGCAACCGGGTGACGTCCGCGCTCGTCCAACTACAATAGAACTATGCCTAATGGACTGAAAACAGCGTTGCTTCTCGGCGCGATGAGCGGGTTGCTCCTGTTCCTCGGACAGTCCCTGGGTGGAGCTCAGGGGCTCGTGGTGGGCTTCGTGTTCGCCGTCGCCACGAACTTCGCCTCGTACTGGTTCTCGGACAGAATCGTCCTCTCGATGTACCGGGCTCAGCAGGTCGGGCCTGAGAACCGCCTGTACCAGATGGTGGCCCGGCTCGCGCAGCGCGCTCAGCTGCCGATGCCGAAGGTCTACGTCATTCCCGACGCGTCGCCCAATGCGTTCGCTACCGGGCGCAACCCCAGCCACGCCGCTGTCGCGGCTACCGAGGGGATCCTTCGGATCCTGTCCGACGACGAACTGGAGGGCGTCATCGCGCACGAGCTTGCCCACATCAAGCATCGCGACATCCTGACCAGTTCGGTCGCGGCCACGCTCGCGGCCACTATCATGATGGTGGCGCGCTTTGCGATGTTCTTCGGCGGCGGTCGTAGCGACGACCGGGAGGGACAGAACCCGATCGCGGCGCTGGCGATGCTGATTGTCGCGCCGATCGCAGCGATGCTGATCCAGGCCGCCATCTCGCGGTCGCGCGAGTTCGCCGCCGATGCAACGGGCGCCGAGATCGCCGGGCATCCCATGGGGCTCGTCAACGCCCTGCGCAAGATTGAGGGCGCGGCGCGCGCGATTCCCCTGGACGCGAACCCGGCCACCGCGCACATGTTCATCATCAAGCCGTTCTCGCTCGGCGGCATCGGGTCGCTCTTCTCGACCCACCCGCCCACCGAGCGTCGCATCGCCGCGCTGCTCCAGCAGCGCTAGTCGCACGAGCCGGCCCTTGGCGGGCCGGCTCGCCCCAACCTCCCGTCCTGCTTCCGCCGCGATCCACTCTCCACTGGCCTGCACTTTGCTCCGTTCGTGTGCGGAGGACGCAGTCGTGCACGTGGACGATCTCGACATCTCGCCCAGCAAGATCGCGGAGACCGCACAGCGCATCGTCGACCGTTCCACGGAGGAGGCTCGACGGCGGGAACACGCGCTGCTCACCAACGAGCACATCTTCCTCGCCTTCGCCCAGGTGGAATGGGACACCTTCGCCGAGGTGATGCACGATGTGGAACTGAACCCGCACACCATCCTGCAGGCGATCGAGGAGCACCTGCACATGATGCCGTCATTCGCAGGCAGGGACCTGCGGGTGTCGCCGGCGACCAAGCTCGTCTTCAAGCTCGCGCTGCACCACGCGACACGCAACGGCCGCCAGACCATCGAAGCCGTCGACCTGTTCTCCGCGCTGTTCGAGGAGAGCCAGGGCGTCCCGGTGACGATCCTGCGGAACCACGGCATGGAACCCGACGTGCTGATCACGCGCCTGAATGCGCGGATGCGCGACATCGAGCTGCGGGAAGAGCGTCTGAAGAAACGCTTCGAACTGCCACCGTTCCTGAAGCACTTCGCCACCAACCTCAATCTGCTGGCGCGGCAGGACAAGGTTCCGCCGGTGTTCGGCCGCGACCGCGAGATCGAGCAGGTGCTCGAGATCCTCTGCCATCGCGAACGGGCCAACTCCGTGATGCTCGTCGGGGAGCCCGGCGTCGGCAAGACCGCGATTGTCGAGGGGCTCGCGCGCCGGATCGAGTTCGAACCCGAGTCGGTGCCGGTACGGCTCCGCGACTGCCAGATCGTCAACCTGCAGATGAACACCATGGTCGCCGGCACGATGCTGCGCGGCATGTTCGAGGATCGCATCCAGAACGTCATCCGCGAGATCAAGGAGCGGCCGAACCTGATTCTGTTCGTCGACGAGGCGCACACCATGGTGGGTGCCGGGTCGGCACTGGGCGCCCCGTCCGACGCGGCGAACGTCTTCAAGTCGGTCCTGGCGCGCGGCGAGATCCGGATGATCGCTGCGACGACGCTGAGCGAATACAAGGAGTACATCCAGGAGGACGAGGCGCTGGCGCGCCGGTTCCGGTCCGTGAACGTCCCCGAGCCGTCGGTGGAGGAAACGCGCCGCATTCTCTACAGTCTGAGGCCCCGCCTCGAGCGCAATTACTCCGTGCGCCTGCTGGACGAGGCCATCGAGACCGCGCTCGACATGTCACCCCGCTACATGCGTCACCTGCACCTGCCCGACAAGGTGATCGGGTGGCTCGACACCGCCGCCGTGCGCGCGGAGATCGATCGCCGATGGGAGGTGCGCAAGGAGGATGTCGTCGCCGTGATCTCCCACACCGCCCAGATTCCGGAGGACATGGTCTTCCGGGACGTCACGGACCGCTTCAGGGACATCGAGTCACGGTTGCAGTCGCGCGTCGTGGGACAGGCGAACGCCATCAGCGCCGTGGCACGCCGTCTGGTGCTGAACAAGGGTCCGCTGAAGGACGGCTTCGACCGTCCAGACGGTGTGCTGCTGTTCCTCGGGCCGACCGGTGTCGGCAAGACCGAGCTCGCAAAGGCCGTTGCCGAATTCCTGTTCGGCGACGAGAAGAAGATGGTCCGCATCGACATGTCCGAGTACCAGGACGGTGGTGTCGGCATCGATAAGTTGATTGGCATGCCTCGCGGGATCGTCGGCAGCGAGCGCGGCGGAATCCTCACGAACCAGCTGAAGGACAACCCGTATACGGTGGTCCTGCTCGACGAGGTGGAGAAGGCCAGCCCGAGTCTGCTGAACCTGTTCCTGCAGGCATTCGACGAGGGGTGGCTGACCGACGGGCGCGGCCGGCGCGTCTATCTGAGCGACGCCGTGGTGATCATGACGTCCAACATCGGGTCGGAGAACTTCAGGAAGCTCACCAGCCCCCTCGGATTCCTGTCCCGAAACGTCGGTGTGGACCAGGTGCAGGGTGAGGTGATGCGCGAACTGGAGCGGCGGTTCACGCCCGAGTTCCGTAACCGGATCGACCAGGTCGTGCTCTTCAAGCCCCTCACCCACGACGAGGTTCGCACGATCGCGGGTCTCTACCTGCAGCAGGTCGTGCGGACGCTCGCCAAGGCTGGCAAGACACTTACCGTGAGCGACTCCGCTCTCGAGCGTCTCGTCCAGCAGGGATACAGCATGGCGTTCGGTGCCCGCTTCCTCAAGCGCGTGATCGACGAGAAGATCAAGCTGCCCATCAGCGAGCACTGGAAGGACGGCACGCACTTCGACGTGACAGTCGAGGAGGGCGACGTCGTCGTTCGACCCGCGCCGACGGGCGCGTCGCTGCCGGAGCATCAGGCACTGGTGCTGGGCGACCCCACTTAGTCGCTACCACTCGAAGCCCCCCTGCTCGGGCTGCGGCGCCCCCGGCGCTGCAGCCCCTGCCGACCCACTCGCGTCGGTCCCGCCACCGGCCCGGGTGCTCAGGCCGTAGCGCTCCTGAAGCACCCGCACCATGGCCCTGATCTCGTTGCGGTAGCCCGCTGCCGGGAACTTTCCGTGCGCGTACAGCCGCTCGTACCGGGGCTTCATGGCGGGGAACTCGCGATCGAGAAAGGCCATGAAGTGGGCCCTGGTGCCGTCCTGCAGATACATGACGTTGCACCCGACGAAGCGCGCACCGTGATCGGCCACGGCCTTTACCGTGCGCTCGATCTTGGCGCGCGACGACGTGAAGCCCGGAACGATCGGCGCCATGAGCACGCCGACGTTCAGGCCCGAGTCGGCGAGTTGGCGAACGGCGCGCAGTCGCTGGAGCGGCGAGGCCGTGCCCGGCTCCAGCGTGTGCCACGCGTCCTCGTCCACGCTCGGCACGCTCATGAAGATCGTGCACGCTGCCGCGCGGGTGAGGTCCTGCAGCACGTCGATGTCGCGCACGATCATCGGCCCCTTGGTCACCAGTCCGGTCGGCGTACGCGCTGCCGCCAGGGCCTCGAGTGTTCCCCGAGACAGCCGATAGTGGCCCTCGATCGGCTGGTAGGGGTCGGTGGCCGTGCCCAGCGCCACGAGCTCGCGTTCCCAGCCGGGATGGTCGAGTTCGCGTCGCAGGACATCCACGAAGTTGCGTTTCACCAGGATGACCGACGCGAACTGGTCGCCGGCATCGAGCTCGAACTGCGAGTGGTAGCGCCGGGCGAAGCAGTAGTGACAGCCGTGGGTGCAGCCGCGATACGGGTTGAGCGTCCACTTGAAGGGCATGCCCTGCACCCGGTTCAGGGCCGAGCGGCAGCTCACCTCCTGGTAGGTGGCTGAGTCGGCCCGACGTTCGGCATCCGTCAACGCCGCGGTCCCGCCGACGCGAACGAGGTCGGCCACGCCCCGCAGCGTCGGTCTGGTCCGGTAGTCGTGGAAGAGAAGGGGTTCTGTCGGCACCGTCGATTTTCGCCGTATGTTCGCCTCGCGATCATCACGCTGAGCGCGGCGCGAGTCAAGGTGAACCCTGTGCGATGCTGGCGTCGTGAGTCGCGGGCTGCGTCTGATCCTGTGGGTTCTGGCGGGCGTCACGGCCGCCCTGAGTCTGGTCGGGGCCCGCCTCGCCCCCGACGCCCCCGCCACGTCGGACCTCGCAATCGCCGAGATCTACACCCGCCTCGCTTCGCAGGGGGAATTGCTCGTCGGCGCGTATTCGCGCTTCCAGTGGCATCATCCGGGGCCGCTACCCTTTTATGCCCTGGTCCCTCCATATGTGATCGCCGGGCAGCGGAACGCCGGCCTGTTCGCCGGCGCCGCGACGATGTCGGTGCTCGTCCTCTGCGTCATCGGCAGCATCGTCGCGCGCAGGCGAGATGCGCTGAGCGCCGCAGTCGCGCTCGCAGTGGGCGTGATGGCGTGGCGGATGGCGGAGGTCTTCACCAGCCCGTGGAACCCGCACCTGGCCATCCTTCCGCTGGTCGGGCTGCTCGTCGTCGCCGCAGATGTGGTCGCGGGCGAGGCCACGATGCTGCCCTGGGTGGCCGTGCTGGCCAGCGTCGCTGCCCAGTCGCATGTCGCCCTGGTTCCGACTGCGGTGGCGGTTGCCGCCGCGCCAGCGCTCTGGGCCGCTGCGCGCGCACGTGAGGGCCCAGATCGTGGGCGGTGGCGGCGGAGCCTGATCGTCACCACGATCATCCTCGCACTGTGCTGGTGCCTGCCCGCACTCGAACAGGTGCGTGGCGGCGTGGCTGGCAACGGCGCTGAACTATGGCGTTTCTTCGCCGTTGCGGGCAAGGCGGGCCAGCGGACGGACGTCGCCGTGTCGGCGTGGTCGGACATGTTCGTCGGACTCGCCCGGCCCGACCTGGTCGTTCCACGCGGAGTGCCGTTCGTTGAGAGCCCGGTGCTCTGGGCGGAGTGGACCTGCCTGCTGATGCTGGCCCTCCTGACCATGGATGTCGCCCTGCACTGGCGGTGGGTGCCCGACTTCCGCCCCGCCCTGTCGTGCCTCGTGTTGGTGGCGTCCGTGGTCTCGCTCTGGTCGGTGTCCCGGATCGAGGAGCGGATCTTCGATCACGACGTGTTCTGGGTCACTGGCCTCGGCACGCTGGCAGCCGCGGCCTGCGGAGGCGCGCTGGCGTCGGCCATTCCGGTGAAGAGCAGGCGGGTTCGCGCCGGCGTGCCTCCACTCATCGTGAGCGGCTGGCTGGTGTCGATGGCCGCGATCGCCGGAGCGGCGAACGATGCCGTGCGTGCCGTGCGGACGCCGTCTGCCGAGGCGATGGCCGCGAGGCGCCTCGGCACGGAACTCGACGCTTTCTGCGCGGCGCGGGAGCTGGTTCGTCCCCTGATCGAGGTGCCGGAAGGAGACTGGGGTATCGTCGCCGGGGCGATCCTCGAACTGCAGAAGGTGGCGCGACCCGTGGCTGTCCCCGCGGACTGGGTCGTCATGTTCACGCCGGCTTTCCAGCCGGCCGGTCACGAGGCACGGATCACCATAGTCCGCGCGGAGCGGCAGGCGCCTGACGCACGGCACGCGGAACTGATCTCCGCAGCGGGTCCGCTGCGCGCCTATCTCCTCACGGGCCGTTGAGGAGCCGCGATCAATCCCCGGTGTCCGGTCGCTCCAGCATCAGTTCGCGCTCCCCGGGCCCGGCGAAGGCGGCGAGTGCACAGCACATCGCGCCGATGACGAAGTAGTAGTAGTTGCAGAACGCCTTCGATCCCAGCGCGAACATCGCAAACATGGTGAGCGAGGTGGACGTGGCAAATCCGGACGGCGTGTTCCTCGTCGTGACCAGGCTCACGATGGCTGCGGTCACCGCCGCACCCACGGCCCAGATGAACGACCCCCGCCCGTAGCCGTTGCGGTCCGCCCAGATCAGGAAGCTGAGCGAATCGGTCCGGAACGGCTCCAGCGTTTGAAGCCAGACGACCGCGCGCATGAACGAGTTGGGGTGCCACAGCGCGAAAGGCAGCGTGCAGGCGGCGCCCATCAAGACGATCCAGAACAGCGCCACGCCCCACCGCCTGCGGTCGAGCAGCAGCGTGCGCAGCACGGCCAACCCTGTGAATGGCAGGTACTGCTTGGTCGCCATCATCAGTCCCGCCGACCAGCTCGCCCGCACCGGCCCTTCCACCAGCAGGAAGGTGGTAAGCGCCACAAGGAAGATCGTGATCGGTTCTGTCCACCCCTGCTCGACGACGAACAGTCCCCTTGGGGTGGTCAGCAGCATCGTGGCGGCGAGGGGCGCGGCAGTGTGCCTGCGGCTGTAGCCGATCAGCGCGGCGGCCGCGACGAGGAAGGCCAGTTCGGAGTACCGGTAGTCGCCGAGCAGGAAATAGCCGGGGATGGCAAGGAGCAGGCTCGGTGGAGGATACGGGTAGCCGAACCCGATCCGATCGCCGAAGACGACGGCCGGGTTGTAGTAGTACTTCCAGTCTTCACCGTAGATGTTCGGGAAGGAGATGCGATACGGGTCGTGGCCGCCCAGGAACGCATTCATCGCCTCGTTGTGCACCACGACGACGTCGATGTACGGATGCGGTGAAGACCGGATCATCCACACCCCGAGCGCAAGGCTCACACCCAGCACTGCGGGAAACCACCAGCGCCGAAACACAGCGTGGCGGGACAGGCCGGCCGCGACGAGGAGCGCCTGCAGCACCAGTCCGGTGCGCAGCGGCGTCAGATTGGCGTCCTCCGGCGTGAAGAGGCCCGGTCGCGCGTGCATCCCCTGCCAGATGTTCCAGAGCACCCCAACCGCGAGCAGGGCGGTGACGGTGCGGACACCGGTGGCCGACCAGGACGTCGCCGTCCGGTGCGTGAACGTCCCGACGATACAGCACGCGAGCGCCAGCCCCACCCACCAGAGTGCATCGGGATGGAACGTGCCGTTGGAGATCTGGAGCGCGTGACCGAGGGTGGCGGTGCTGACCGCAAAGGCGACGGCTGGGATGTTGAGCGCGAACACGCGCGACAGTCGTTCAGTCACCGGCAATGAATTCAAAGACGTCCGCCATGCCGATCGGATCCCGGTAGGCGCCCCAGGGCCGGAGCGCAGGAGTCGAGGCAAAGCGGAGCATCAGGTCTGCATAGGCCTGCTGCTCGTAGAAGGCACGGTGCACGATGATGAAACGCACCTCGTGTGCGCGCAGTCGGTTGATTGTCGCCTCATCGGGAAAGGTTCGCATCCGCAGGACGGTATCGATGTAGTCGCGCGGGTGATAGCCGCTGTAACCGTTCACGAGGGGGCGCCAATGCCACAACGACCACAGTTGATATTGCGGATCCCAGCCAGGCAGATGAGTCAGATCCGGCAGTGGCAGTTCGAGAACCGCGCCCGGTTGCTCAGCTCGGCTAACCACCCGGTAGACATCGGCCGGTTCGACCTGCTCGGCAGCCATGAGCGCCATGGGTCTGTTGGCGTACTCCACGATCATGACGCCGATGACCAATGCTACCGCGATCCGCCGCACGGCTGGCACGTCGAATCGCGACAGCAGGGCTTGCATGCCGAGCGCGACGAGTACCGCCCACGCGCAGCTGGCGATTGCCGCGAACCGCGCCAGCGCGCGAAAGCCCTGGAGCGCGGGCAGGTACTGCACGAGCACGGGATACACGTGTCCGTGCGTGCCCAGTGAGAGCTCGAACGCGAATGCGGCCGTGCACCCGTACAGCACGCCGTCACGCAGCGGCCGGCGTATGAAGGCGAGCAGGGCGAGCACGATCGACACCGCGCCCGGGAACAATCGCAGTTCGGAACTGCCCCACCGATCGGCCGTCCATCCCCAGACCACGTTCTGCGACGTCGTCGCGAGGTAGTTGATCGGCATCGCGCTGTAGCGTGCGATCTCCTCGGGGTCGCGCGCGCCCAGCGCATCGGCCGCAGCGAGGTAGGGCGCGGCGAAGGGGACCGTGAGCACGGCGGTGACACCCGCTGCCGCGAGGAACCCCGGTGCCAGGGCCGCGGCGTGGGTTCGCGCGCGGCTCGCCACGAGGATGGGCACGAAGAGGAGCAGTGCCATCGCGAGGAACGCACCGTAGTACACGCACGCCAGCGTCTGCAGCGCCAGGCACAGGCCGGCCAGGGCGCCGTCCTGCAGGCGCCGGCGCTCTACGAAACGATGCCACGCAAGAAAGGTGAGCGGCACGAACATCGTCCACTGCAGTTCGAGGTGCATGACGTGTTCGACCCGATACGGCAGGAGCGTGAACACCGTCGTGGCGGCGAGGGCTCCCGGCGTCGATCCGGTCACGTGCCTGGCCAGCAGGAACATGGCCGCCCCGGACGCCGCGATGCCGCCGAGCAGCAGCACGTTGTAGATGAGAGCTGGTGGCAGGCCGGCCCAGAACAGGGGGGCACCGACGATGCCTTCCAGCAGCGTTGCGTCCGAGAAGGCCAGCGTGCCGGGCGTCGGGTGGAAGATGTTGGCGTCGAACAGGTGCCGCGGCGACGTGGCGAGCGCGTGTGCGATCCAGCCCAGTCGCCAGATGCTGAACTGGGCGTCGTGGTGCGCGGCGATCGCGCCCGTCAGGTGGATCGACTGTGGCCACGTCAGCACGACGGCCAGCACGCAGGCGAAGCTGAAGCCGGCGATGGCGCTGGCGGTGGACCGGGTCATGCCGGCCGGACCTGCGCCCGCCAGTAGTCGAGCAGGTCGCGGAGCGTCTGTTCGAGCGGAATCCGGGCGGTCCAGCCGAGCTCCTGCGAGATCCGCGTGGCATCACCGAGCACGAGCGGCGTGTCGTTGGGCCGGTAGCGTGCCGGATCGGGCACGACCCGCACCGGCAGCCGCGCGAGCGACAGCAGTTGGTCGAGGACCTCCCGGACCGCGACGGCGGTGCCGCTGCACACGTTGTAGGGGCGTCCTGGCACGCCCCGTTCGAGGATGGCCTGGTAGGCCCGAACTGTATCGCGCACGTCCGTGAGATCGCGTCGGGCCTCGAGGTTCCCGACCGACAGTTCCGCAGGCCGAAGGCCGGCCTCGATTTCAGCCACCTGGCGCGCGAAGGCTGCCGATACGAAGGACGCGTCCTGCCGTGGCCCGAAGTGGTTGAACGGGCGTGCGATGTAGGCCGGGGGGACGTCGCTGTTTCCCACGGCGACGAGTTCCTGGGCCAGTTTGCTGAGGCCGTAGGGGCTGCCGGGCATGAGCACGTGCTGCTCGTCTATGGCGGCATCGCTCGGCCCATACACGAGAGCCGAACTGGTGACGAGGATCCGGGCGTCCGGTGCCTCGTCGCGCAGCGCCTCGATGAGGTGATGGGTTCCCAGCACGTTGACCCGCAGCGTGGCTGCCGCCGTATCCCACGACTGTCCCACGTGCGCAGCCCCCGCGCAGTGATAGACCGCGACCGGGCGGAGCGCCCGGATCGCGGCGCGTACGGCCTCCCGGTCGAGCAGGTTCACGCCCTGCCACTCGACCCCGACGACCGCGCGCGGGGCGTGGCCGCCAGGCCTGTGCCACCCGGTCACCGGACGCCCATCGGCCGTCAGGAGGTCGAGCAGGTAACCGCCGGCGAAGCCCGCGGCGCCGGTGACGAGCGTTCGGCCCGTGATCATTCAGCGAGGAACGCCGCTCATCCCGCCACTGAAGGGCGAGAAGTTGCCGAGTCCGGCCAGCGTGAACGAGAGGAAGAACCGGTTGTCGGCCGGGATCACGTAGGACGGAATCCCGGCGAAGTTGAAGCGCTGCCACTCGAAGGCAATGCCGCAGCACTGCGCGTTGTAGAAGCCGGAGACGCGCTGCTGCAGGATTGTGGAGCGCTGGATGTCGTAGTTCATGGCGAACACGGCGCCGTACCGCCGGTCGCGCGTATTCACGTTCGACTGGACGTTCAGGTAGTGGTCGAGGTTGTTGCGGTCGTTGAACCCCGGGAGCCCCTCGATGAAGAACCGGTGGCTCCATCCCACGGTCGTCTGCACCTGCTGCCGCCAGTTGAGCGTGCCGTTCGCCGAGATGGTGCGCAGCGCCTTGTACTTGCTGTCGATTTCGGCCCGGACGTTGGCGTTCACCGCCTGCGCCGGCGTGGCCCGCAGGATCAGCGCCACCGGGGAGAATTTGCTGGGCGGGCCGCCGATGTTGGCGGTCGCGAACCGCGGGTCGAACTGCGAGGCGCGCGCGTCGGTGTAGTACGACTGGGTCACTTCGAAGGCCACGATCTCCTGGGCCTGGCTGGTCTGCCCGATCCGACGCTTCGCGTACAGGCGGTTGTTCATGCCGTAGGTGTAGCTCGTCGTGCTGCCGACGAC
>CAYLTD010000054.1:0-23578 GCA_964386715.1 uncultured Bifidobacterium sp. | reverse complement strand
CGGCCTTCCTGCACCATCAGCACCTGACCCGCGTCGTGCGAGTGCCAGTTGGAGCGGCTGCCCTTGGGGAACTTCAGCGCCGCCACGGTCATCTTCGTCTCGACGCGCGACGGGTTGCCGCCCATGAAGTAGCTCTGCGCCTGCTGCTGCGCGGCCGCGGCCACTGCCGCAGGCCCCTGCCCGATCACCCACAGCAGGGCGCCGCCGCCGAAGATCACTCCGGCCAGGGCGGAACGGGACATCGACTGCACTCGAATCATCGTGAGGACTCCTTCAATCGGCACTCTTCAATCAGCAATCGGCGGTGTGCGATCGGCAACGTGCGATCGGCGATCGACCTACGGCGTGACCGTGACGGTCACGTTCTCGTACGTGAACAGCGCACCGTCACTGGCGACGCCGCGCAGCACATAGGTGCCTGGCTCGTCGAAGGTGACCTGCGCCGACCACTTGCCATCCTCCGGAGGCACCGGGATGTCGTAGGGCGGCGACCACATGGAGTTGCCGTACGCCCGCGTGTCCATCCACGTCTTCATCTGGTCGGGCGTGAACTTCACGGCAGCGGCCTTGCCGCGATACACCGTCCACGAAAAGTGGAGGCCGGGACCCGCCGATGCGACCACCGCCACGGGCGGGCGATACACGACGTTGGGGCTGTTGCTCGGCGCGCCCGGGCGCGGCGTGGACGGTGGACGCACCGACTTCTTCACGCCCGGCTGCGGGCGCCCGTCGCGGCGCGGCGGCAGGTTGTCGGGATCGCCGACGATGGCGGCCAGCGACAGCGGCTGGCCCACCTTCACGGTGCGCGTGGCGGGCCCCTCCACCTTCAGCTCGGGCGGGATGTTCGTGCGCAGGTCGTTGGCGAGGCTGCCGTTCTCGCCGCCGACCTCGGTGGAGATGACCTGCGGGTCGATGAGATAGTCGCTCTTGATCGACCCGTAGGCCTTACGGGTGACACCGTTGGCCGTGAGCGTCCAGACCAGTTCCTTGGTGCCGAAGTCCTTGGGGACCTTGATGGTGAAGAGGAACGGGTTGCGGCGCGGGTAGAAGTGCGTCGGCTGACCCTGATCGACCGGTCCGGGCTCGAAGTGATTGTCCGGGCCGATCGGGATGTCGAACTCCTGGATCCAGTTGGTGTTCTGGTAGCCGAAGTAGAGCGTGTAGGAGCCGTCCTCGTTCTGCATCCAGCCTTCGTAGGCCGGTTCGAGCGGCTGTCCTGACGAGTAGGAGAACCGGGTCTGGGCGGCAGCAGAGCCCGCGACGAGTGCGAGAGACACGAGGGGCGCGACCATCAGTCGCGCCCCCAGAGAAAACAGACCTCGACGGGTTCGGCTCACTGCTGACCGCCCCCCTGCTGCTGCTGCGTGGTGCGGCTCGGCTGCTGCTGCACGGGCGGCGCCCAGCAGAGCGGGCAGCCCAGGTCGTAGTCGTTCCGGCTCTTCATCTTCGCGCGCCGGTCCGCCATCTCGGCCTGGAACTGTTCCTCCGTCATCTGCACCGAGTACCCGAGGTCGATGAACATGTTCGACACCGAGCGGCGGCCGCCGCCGGTCCAGTTGCGCCCGTCGGCCATGTTCTTGTTGCCCGGGGTGGTGTCGAGGAAGCCGACGAGGTGCAGGATCGTGCCCTTCGGCAGGATCGGCGCCGCATCGTCTTCATAGATGTACTGCTTCACCCAGTTGTGGTCGTAGCCCACGCAGGTGAGCTGCTGGATGTTCATGCCCCAGATCGCCTCGAGGCACATGCGGGTGCCCTGGGCGTGGAGGTGCGGCTCGAAGGCGATGATCTTCGTGTGCTCGGTCAGCGTGTGGAACGCGTGGATTTCCTGGCCCGCCTGGTTCGGCTTGATGTCCAGGTCGTTGCCGTTGCCGAGCAGCACGCCCGAGCGCTTGTACTTCGGCTGGTACCCCTTCGGGAAGAACGTGAAGCCGAACTCGAGGTGCGCCTTCGTGTCGTGGCCGTTCGCGTGCACGTGCGAGGCGTTGAGGTGCAGCACCGAACCGGCGGCGAGCAGCCGGCCCGCTGTCTCGGGGAACACGTCGGGGTTGCGGCCGATCTCGTGGATGGGCCACGTCGTGCTGGTGCCGGGCTGGCCTTCCACCGAACTCTCGTAGTTCATGTGGTGGAACACCCAGCGGCCCCCAACGGTCTTGGTGCCCTCATTGCGCGGGATGTCGTTCACCTCGCGCACTTCCACGGACTTGACCCACCGATCCTCGGTGAGGCCGGTGGGTGCGCTGCCGACGTCGCCCCAGCTGTCTGGCGCGACCGCGGGCACGAAAATCTCCGGACCCTTGACGACGAGGTCGGGCTTCCCGAGCAGCCAGCCGTCTTCTCCCATCGCCGCGGCCTTCATCGCGGGCATGTCGGCGGGGTTGCCGCGCGGGGCGCCGTTGTCGACCCACCACGCGATCTTGGCCAGTTCCTCTTCACTGAGCGAGGGGTCGCCCTTGTAGCGCTGGATGCCGATGGTCTTCTCCACGAACCACGGCGGCATGACGCCGGCGCGCGGGCCCATGTGCGTACGCGTCTTGATGGCGCGTGCGTACGGCCGAACCTCCTCGTAGGTCGTCAGCGACATCGGCGCGCCACCATCGGGGTTGTGGCACGTCTGGCAGCTGCGCTGCAGGATGGGCGCGATATCGCGCGTGAAGGTGACCTTCGGGGGAGCAGTCGCGGCGGCGCGCTGTGTGGCCGGCGCAGTGCCCTGGGCACTCGCCGTCGCACCCGTTACGGCCAGCAGCACGCCGAAACCAGCGACGACGTGCGGCAGACGGTCGAACGTCATGGCAACCTCCTGCGTCGGGCACCCGCTCGGGCGGGTGGACGCGAACCCCTGGCGCGCAGCACCGCGCGCGCCGGGTTGTGGCCATAAATGGTCGGTCCGCCAGACACTTCTGTCAAGCGGAGAGAAGGCGGAATATCTGGGGTTGGATAGGGGGAGGGTCGGGAGGGTCGGGAGGGTCGGGAGGGTCCGGGCGGTCGGGGGGCCGGGAGGGTCGGGAGGGTCGGGAGGGTCGGGTGGGTCGGATGGGTCTGGTGGGTCGGGTGGGCCTGGTGGGTCGGGTGGGCCTGGTGGGTCGGGTGGGTCGGGTGGGTCGGGCGGGGGATGGCGGGGCCTGGCTGGAGGAACCAAGCAATGGCGGTGCTGGCTCGCTGGCCAGGCCGGGCCCCGGCGGGCTGGGCGAAGGCAGGCTGGACCAGTATCCCCGCCCGCCCTACCTGCCTACCTGCCCTACCTGCCTACCTGCCCTACCTGCCTACCTGCCCTACCTGCCTACCTGCCCTACCTGCCCTACCTGCCCCACCTGCCCTACCTCGGCAACGTGAACGCGATGTACTCGCCCGAGTAGCTCCCGCCGCTGATGGCGACGACGATGTACTGCTTGCCGTCGGCGAGATAGGTCATCGGCGAGCCGCTCTGCGGGGCCGACATCAGGATGCCGCCCACTTCCTTGCCCGTCGCCTTGTCGTAGGCGCGGAACATCGCGCCGCGTGGATGATCAGGCGTGGTGGTGACCTGCGGGTCGCCCATCACGACCAGCGTCTTCGTCACCATCAGTCCGATGCCCGAGGTGCCGGCCTGGCCCGTCTTTGGGATGTTCATGCCCCTCAGCGCCGGGTGGTTGCGGACGTTGTCCGGCGTGTCGCCGTGCGGCGTCTGCCAGACGATCTCGCCACGGTCGAGGCTGATCGCCGAGATGTGTCCGTAGGGCGGCTTCAGGATCGACAGCCCCTCGACGTTCAGCCCGCCGGTGATCAGGTTCGCGTTGGGCACCGGCGCGGTGGCCGGGGCAGCCGCCGGAGCAGGAGCCGGCGCCGCGGCCCGCGGTGAGCCGGTGAGCGGGTCACGGTTCTCGTCCCGCGAGGCACGGGGGGAATCGGCGGCGCAGCAGTCGCCGGGGCCCAGCACTTCCTGGAACGGACGCCCTGCGAGCCCCGACACGTACCGGATGTCGGTGTAGCCCGCCGGCGGCTCGACCAGTGTGGTGGCCGTGATGCCGGAGTTGTTCCCCGGCGTGTAGGCGATGCGTGTCTCCGGGTCGAGCGCGCCGCCCGGCCAGTTCGTTCCGCCGACGGCGTTGCCCATGTTGATGGCGCCGAGCAGGCCGTTGACGTTCCCGAGCACTGGCGGGTTGTACATCCACGGGCCCACGCGGTAGCGAGAGATCTGCCTGACCGCCTGCTCACGCATCGCGGGCGTGAAGTCGATGAGGTCGTCCGGCACGCGCAGCACATTGCGCGTGTAGGCCGGCGGCTTCGTCGGGAACGGCTGCGTCGGGCTCGTCTTCTCCCCCGGCACATCGGACTGCGGCACGGCGCGCTCCTCGATCGGCCAGATCGGCTGGCCGGTGACGCGGTCGAACATCCACAGGAACCCCTGCTTGCTCGGCACCGCCACCGCCTTGACGGCGCGGCCGTTCACGGTGATGTCGGCCAGCATGGCCGCGGAGGACATGTCGTAGTTCCAGAGCGGGTGATGCACGAACTGGTAGTGCCACTTGCGCTGGCCCGTGCGCAGATCGACGGCGACGAGGCTCTCGGCGAAGAGGTTGTTGCCGGGCCGATGCCCGCCGTAATAGTCGGACGTGGGCGTTTCGACGGGCAGGTACACGAGCCCGAGTTCCTCGTCGGCCGTGATCTGCGTCCAGACGCCGGTGTTGCCGTTTACTGCCCAGGAGTCGTTCTCCCACGTCTCGTTGCCGAATTCGCCGGGCCTGGGAATGGTGTTGAAGGTCCAGAGCAGCTTGCCGGTCTTCACGTCGAAGGCGCGGACGAGGCCCTTGGTGTTGTTGTGGGTGCTCACGGTGGCACCCTCGCGGAACGACGAGCCGACGAGGATCGTGTCCTTCACGATGCCGGGCGTGGAATGGATGCCGATCTCACCCGACTCCAGGTCGATCGGCTGGCGGTTGCCGAAGAAGGCGCCCACCTTCAGGTCGACGATCCCGTCGGTGCCGAACGAGCGGATGAGGGAGCCGGACTTCGCGTCGAGTTCGACGAGACGGTAGCCGGTGGTGGTGTAGATGATGCGCTCGTCGCCGCGCCCGTCGGTCCAGTAGGACACGCCGCGTCCGGAGAGCTGGCGGGGCGAGACGCCGGCGCGTTTCCCTTCGCGCAGGCTGTGCGACCACATCAACTCGCCGGTCCTGCCGTCGAGGGCGATCACCGACCGTCGGGTGCCCGCCGTGGTGTAGAGCACGCCGTTGATCGCGAGCGGGGTGCCTTCGAGCTTGTACTCAGGCCGTGGGCCGAAGATGTCGGTCTTGAAGCGCCACGCGACTTCGAGCTTGCCGAAATTCGAGGCATCGATCTGGGCGAGGGGCGAGTACTTGTGGCCCCGCATGTCGCCGGTGTAGTGCGGCCAGTCGCCCGCCGCAAGCGAGGGCAGGCGCGAGCCGCCCGTACGGTCCTGCCCGCGGACGCCGGACGTCAGCCAGGGGATCGAGGCAGCCAGGGACAGGGCGAAGAGCAGCCGGAAAGTGCGCGTCACGTCTCCCTCCTTTCGAGGTGGGGCGAACGCTAGCACAGGTCGGGGTCGGGCGGGTGTAGTCCGACAGTGGCAAGGCCGGCCCGGCCCGCCCTGCCCTGGCGACTGACGACTGAGGACTGACGACTGAGGGCTGGCGACTGAGGGCTGGCGACTGCGACCGACGACTGCGACCGACCACTCCGACCGACGACGCCGGCTGACGACTAACGACTCGCCCCGTTGTTCGCCTGCACCGCCTTCATCGCGAGCGCGATCATCGAGCCCACGTCGGTCAGCGTCGCGGGCAGCACCAGGGTCGAGTCGCTCGACTCGGTGATCCTGCCGAACTGCGTGATGTACTGCTCGGCGACGCGCAGCTGCACCGCCTCGGCGCCCCCGTCCACCTTGATGGCGTCCGCCACCCGCCTGATGCCCTCGGCGGTGGCCGTCGCCACCGCGAGGATCGCCGCCGCCTGTCCTTCCGCCTCGTTGATCTGCTGCTGCTTGCGCGCCTCGGACGCCTTGATGACTTCCTGCTTCGCACCCTCGGCGTTGTTGATGGCGGCGTCGCGCGTGCCCTCGGACGTCAGCACGACAGCCCGCTTCTCGCGCTCGGCGCGCATCTGCTTCTCCATCGCCGCGAGCACGTCGGCGGGAGGCGTGATGTTCTTGATCTCGTACCGCAGCACCTTCACGCCCCAGGGTTCGGTCGCCTTGTCGAGTTCGCTCACCACCGACGTGTTGATGTTGGTGCGTTCCTCGAAGGTGCGATCGAGGTCGATCTTGCCCACCTCGCTGCGCAGCGTGGTCTGCGCGAGCTGCGAGATCGCGAACAGGTAATCGGTGATGCCGTAGGACGCACGCTCGGGATTCAGCACCTTGAGGTACAGCACGCCGTCCACGCCCACCTGCACGTTGTCGCGCGTGATGCAGACCTGCGCCGGGATGTCCACGGCGAGTTCCTTCAGCGAGTGCTTGTAGCGGATCACGTCGACGAACGGCAGCAGGATGTGGAAGCCCGCCTGCAGCGTGTTCGAGTAGCGCCCCAGGCGCTCGACGACGTACGCGCTCTGCTGCGGTACGACGATGGCCGTCCGGCTGATCACGATCAGGACGAGGATGGCGAAGACGACGACGACGACCACAGGACCCATCGGTCAGACTCCTTCGGCAACGATCGACAGCATCAGGCCGTCGACGTGGCGGACGATGCAGCGCTGGCCACGGCGGAGGACGGCGGTCCCCGTATTGCGGGCCGACCACGCCGACCCCCGCAGCTCCACGCGACCCACGTCACCCGGCGCGATGTCGGCGAGCGGCGTCGCCACCTCGCCCTCCAGGCGATCGACGGCCGTGGTGGGTGGATCGAACCGGCGCAGCGCCGCAAGGAGCGGCCGGCGGAACAGCAGGAGCGAGAGCACCGAGATGACGGTGAAGAGCAGCCAGGCCAGCCAGGGGGGTGCGCCCAGGCCTGCGAGTTCCAGCAGGCCGACGGCGACGGCGCCGACTCCGAAGAAGATGATGAAGAACCCGCCGGGGCCGGCGAGTTCGAGGCCTGCGAGCACGAGACCGATGGCGACCCAGTGCCACCACAGCATGTCCATGCGCGATGATACCGCCGAGTTGGGCGGGGCGTGTGGCGGATTCGCAGGCGAATCGGCCGGCGACCGGGTATGGTCGCCGGCCTCGCTGAACGTCGCGGGGGCGTTACTGGCCCGACGTCGCGGCCGGCTTGGCGGCCAGCACGCGCCGGAAGACCTCCACCGCCTGGCGCATCTCCTCCATCGTCCCGAGGGAAATGCGGCTGTAGGTCTTCTCGTAGGGCGGGAAATCGCGTCCGACCTGGATGCGCTGCGCGAGGCACGCCTCGCGGAACGCGGCGGCCGACGTGCGCAGGTCCACGAAGATGCAGTTGGTCTGCGACTCCAGTGGCTGGTAGCCCATGTCGCGGAACGCCTTCATGGTGAAGGCCCGGACCCGGGCGTTCTCCGCAACCTCAGCGGCGATGTGCTGCGTGTCGCGCAGCGACGCGATGCCGGCGGCCGCCGTGATGGTGTTGAGGCTGCCCAGCTGCCATACGCGGGGGATCGCCTGGACGGTGGCTTCCTGCCCGATTGCGTACCCGAGGCGGAGGCCGGCCATGCCGTGCGCCTTCGAGAAGGTGCGGGCGATCACCACGCCGGGCAGTTCGAGCGCGAGCGGCTTGGCCGTGCGCACGGCCGGGTCCTGCGCGTAGTCGATGTACGCCTCGTCGATCAGGATCGTCGTGGACGGCGAGTCCGCCTTCACCCGCCGCACGAAGCGTTCGACGTCGGCGGCGGAACGGGCGAGACCCGTGGGGTTGTTCGGGTTGCAGATGTAGACGAGCCCGGCGCCCTTCGACGCGGCGGCCATGGCGTCGAGGTCGAGCTGCAGCGTCGCCTTGTCCACGAGAACCGAGCGGACGGGCACACCGAGCCGCTTGGCCATGTTCTCAGGCGTGCCGTAGGTCGGGGCGGCGGTGACGAGCGGCTTGTCGGCCGCGCAGAAGGCGCGCACGCTGCCCTCGAGGATCGGGCCGGAGCCGGTGCCCGCGATCACGCTGGTCCGGTTCACCTGCCAGGCCGCGGCGATCGCGTCCACCAGCTCGTTGACGTTGTCGGGCGGGTAGCCTTTGCCGTTGCCACGGCCGATGGCGCCGTGCATCGCCTCGAGCGCCTTCGCCCCCGGTCCGCGGTTGTTCTCGTTGCTGCCAAGCCGCACGATCGTGCCGGCGTCGCCGGCGGGCGCGGTGGTCGAAGCCAGCGCCGACGTGACGCTGCCCGGCGTCAGGGTGGTCAGCGCGGTGGTGCCGAGGCCCAGGGTCCTGACGAAGGTGCGACGCGAAACAGCCATGCTCCCTCCTCGAGCGGCGTGGTGGATCGAGGCGCCGCCGACCGGCGGAGTGTAGCACCGGGGGCGCCCGGGCGCATCATGGTCGCGGTTTGGCCGGCCCCGCGGGGGTAGCTCTGCCCGGCCGGGTGCCCGCAGTGCTGTCCGCCGGCCGGGGCGCGAGCCCGTCCCGGCCGTACACCTCGCGGTAGATGTGGATCGCTTCGTCCTCCGAGGGTAGGCGGAGCCCGTCGGTGAAGCGGTTCATGAAGCTGAAGTTGCAGGTCTGGAGCAGCACCTCCAGCGCACCCTGATCCCCGAAGGTCTGCGTCAGCGCCGCGTAGTCGGCGCCGGTCACCGAGGCGGGGCTGGCGGTCAGCTTCCGCGCAAACAGCACGGCGGCCTTCTCGCGCGGCGTCAGCGCGGCATCGTCCTTCTCCATGGCGAGCAGCTTGGTCGGGTCGACGCCCAGCCGCCGCAGGCCGACCACCTGGTGGATGGTGCAGTAGCGGCAGCCGTTCGCCATCGACACGGCAAAGGACACCTGCAGCAGGATGTCGCGGCCCACGGCCGATGCGCCGTTCGCCGCGCCGAAGGCGCGCCAGGCCTGGGCCAGCGCGGGCACGCGGTACATGGCCCGCTGCGAGTTGGCCATGCCGAGCCCGAGTCCGCCCTGCGCCGGCTGGCGCGATGCGCGCAGCACCTCACTGGTGCCCTCGATCTCGGCATCGGAGATCAGCGCGACGCGCGCGGGGTTGCGGTCGCGCGTCCACGGCTTCATCGCGGCCGGCTTCGAGCCGTCGAGCACCCACGGCTCCACGGGCAGCCCGAGCCCTTCGACCATACGCGAGAAGTAGTTGAAGAAGCAGACGGTGAACGTCAGCTCGACGATTTCCGAGTCGCTGTAGTAGCCCCGGAGCTGCCGGAACTCGTCGTCGCCCATCCCGTGGATGTCGAAGGTCTGGAGCTCGGCCCACCGCAGCGCGAGCCGATCGGCGGGAGGCAGGGACTCGATCTGGTTCCCGCGGAGCCTGGCGAGCCACGCGTCGCCCTCGGCACCGGTGGCGCGCAGCAGGCGCGCGGCGTGGGCGGCGGCGTAGGGGCTGCGGTTCGCCTGCGCGATGCGCGTGGCCATCGCGAGCTTCAGGGACGGGGGCAGGTTCCCGTCGAGGACGAAGGTCCGGATGAGCGTGGCAAACGGCTGCACGATCGCCGGCTTGCCGGCCAGCGCGCGGAGGTAGTTCGGCACGCGGCCGCTGCCGGACACTTCGAAGGACGCGGCGGCAGCCAGCACGTCCGAGGTCGGGCTGGCCAGCGGCACGCGTGCCGTCGCCGTGGCCCGGGCGCGGGCCTGTGCTTCGAGTTCGGCCAGCGGCACGATCGGGGCAGGAGCGGCAGCCGCGGACGCGGCGGAAGTGGCGACGAGCGCAGCCACGACGAGCACGGACAGTGGGTTCACGTAGGTCATCGGTACTCCAGGCACGGGCGAGTGCACACGATGCGGTCAGCGCGGCGCGAGGGTCAATACTCGATTCGCACTAGGACGCCAGCGCTCGCACCGGTCGCGATCGGCGCCCTGCCGGCATGGCTGCTCATCCAGCCTGGCGTCAGGTTTGGCCCCATCGCGACCGCCTCTGGGTGCCGGGACCGACCCAATCGCAGGTTTTCGGGTACCCTAGCGGCCGGCGCCTCGGCAGCGCCCCGGAGGTGGCAGATGACGAAGCTTGGACACGGCGTCGGCGTGGCGATCCTGCTGGGCATTGCGGGCACCTGCGTCTCGGCGCAAGGCACGGGCAAGGCGGCCGCCCAGGTGCACATCGAGGCTGCGCGGCGCGCGGCGGGCACCGAACACCAGGCCGTGTTCGAGCGCACCTGCAATGCCCTGACCCCGCCACCGCCGCGCCAATCCACCGCGGCCCCGCGCCCGTCGGGTCCACCCGCGCGCGACACCTGGTATGCCGCGCCGGCCAAGGTGTTCGACAACCTCTACTTCGTCGGGCAGAGCGAGTACTCGGCGTGGGCCGTGACCACGTCGGCCGGCATCATCGTCATCGACACGATCTTCGACTACTCGGTCGAGGCGGAAGTGGTGGACGGCCTGCGTACGCTGGGGCTCGACCCCGCGCAAATCAAGTATGCGATCGTCAGCCACGGGCATGGCGATCACTCGGGCGGCGCCAAGTTCCTGCAGGACAAGTACGGCGCCCGCATCGTTGCGTCGGCCGTGGACTGGAATCTGCTGGAGCGCTCGGCGCGCAACCCGAACGCCCAGCCCGTGCCGCGGCGCGACATCGTCGCCACCGACGGGATGAAGCTGACGCTGGGTGACACGACGCTCACGCTCTACATCACGCCGGGACACACCCTGGGGACCCTGTCCACGCTGGTGCCGGTGAAGGACAACGGGCAGACCCACCTCGCGGCGGCGTGGGGCGGCACGGCCTTCAACTGGGTGGCCGGGCCGGCGAACTACATCACGCCCGAGCGGCCGGCGAGCTTCTGGTTCGAGACCTACATCAAGTCGGCCCAGCGGTTCCGCGACCTCGCGGCGTCGGCCGGCGCCGACATCATCATCGCGAACCACACGAACTTCGACGGCACGAAGACCAAGGTGCCGGCGCTCGCGAAGCGGAAGGCCGGAGAGAAGAACCCGTACGTGATCGGCAAGGAAGGCGTGCTCCAGTACATGACGGTGGTCGAGGAGTGCGCGAAGGCGGGGCTCGCCCTGCAGAACTGACGCCCGGGGCAGACGCGGCCCGGTGCGAGCGGAGGTTGGATCGATGAGACGAGCAGCGTGGGTCGGCGGGATCGCGGTGTTGATGGCCGCGTGTGGCGGCGGGACACCGGAGCAGGCCGCGCCCGCGCAACAGGCGGCGCCCGCGGCGGCATCGGCGCCCTCCGAGCCGCCGCGTGACGTGCTCTACGTGACCAACGAACGGGCGGGCACGATGTCGGTCATCGACGCAGCGAGGGGCAGCGTCATTGCCACCGTCGCGCTCGGCAAGCGCCCGCGCGGGGTCGTGGCGAACGCCGATGGTTCGCGAGTGTTTGCCGCGCTGAGCGGCTCCCCGATCGCCGGGCCAGGCGTGGACGAATCGAAGCTGCCCCCGCCCGACAAGGGGGCCGACGGCATCGGCGAGGTGGACACCCGGACGAACACGCTGGTGCGGGTCCTGCGCGCGGGGTCCGATCCGGAAGGTCTGGCGCTCACGGCGGACGGCGCGTCGGCCTTCATCGCGAACGAGGACACGGGCCAGGTGAGCACCGTCAACGTGGCAGACGGTCGCGTGATCCAGTCGGTCGAAGTGGGTGAGGAACCGGAAGGGATTGCGGTCACCCCCGATGGCACGCAGGTGTGGGTGACCTCCGAGGACGCGGGCGCGGTGTACGTGATCGACCGCGTCGCCAACAAGGTCCTCACGTCGATCGAGGTCGGTCCACGGCCGCGCAGCGTGGCCTTCCTGCCGGACGGCTCGCGGGCCTACGTGCCGGCCGAGAACGGCGCCCTGGTGGCGGTGATCGATGCCCGCCGGCTTGTTCGCCTGAAGACCATCGACCTCGGCCAGGGCATGCGGCCGATGGGCCTGGCGCTGTCCCCGGACGGCAAGTCGCTCTTCGTCTCGACCGGGCGCAGCCGCATGGTGCTCTTCGTGGACACCGCCACCGACGCCGTGGTGGGGTCGATCGAGGCCGGCGACCGTCCGTGGGGCATCGCGGTGTCGGCCGACGGGCGCACGGTCTACACCGCCAACGGTCCCTCGAACGACGTGTCGGTGATCGACGTCGCGTCACGCACGGTGACGAAGAAAATCCCGGTCGGCGACGGGCCGTGGGGGATCGTGGCGGTGACGAGGCGATGAGGATCACGAAGGACGTCAGGGTCACCTGCCCGTCCTGCGGGACCGTGACATCCGACGTGATGCCTGAGGACCGCTGCATCTTCTTGTGGGAGTGTCCGCAGTGCCATACGCTGCTGCGGCCGAAGGTGGGCGACTGCTGTGTCTTCTGCTCGTATGGGGACGCGACGTGTCCACCCGAACAGCTGGCGCGATGTGGCTGCGAGCCGGTCCTACATCCGGTCAGCCAGTAACAGGGGTGGAGCGCGTGATGAACAGCCATGCCATCGGCGTGCGGTTCCGTGTGGGGGCGGTCGTTGCGGCCGCGCTGCTGGCCGGACTGGTCACGGCGCGCGTCGACCACGTGGCGCGGGCGCAGGGAAGGCGGAACATCGACTGGCCGCTCCACAATCTCGACCTCGCCGGCACCCGCTACTGGCCCATGGACCAGATCAACAGGGCCAACGTGAAGTCGCTCGTCCCGCGCTGGCTGTTCCAGCACGGCGTCATCGACGGCGTCAGCAACCAGACCACGCCCGTCGTCGTCGACGGGGTGATGTATGTGACCGACTCGCGAGGCAGCGTGTACGCGGTGGACGCCGCCAACGGCCACCATCTCTGGACCTACGACGTCACCACGCTGCTCGGCGGCGGCGCGCGGGAAGGCTACGTGTTCCGCAACCGCGGTGTCGTGTACGGCGACGGCGTCGTCTACACGGCTGCGGGCTCCTTCATCTTCGCGCTCGACGCGAAGACCGGTACGCCGCTGCCAGGGTTCGGGAAGAACGGGCAGGCGAGCGTCATCCTCGATGTGCTGCAGCAGCGGTACGAGGACGTGAAGACCGCGGTCTCGATGGGCTACTGGTTCACGACGGCACCCCAGTACTACAAGGGCGTGCTGTACATCGGCAGCACGCGCAGCGAGAGCCACATCCCCGGCGGACACGTCCTCGCGATCGACGCCAGGACCGGCAGGGTGCTCTGGCACTTCAACACCATCCCGCAGGACGCGAAGGATCAGGGCTGGGACATTGCAGGACCGACATGGGTGGGGGGCGAGCGCAACGGCGGCGGCATCTGGGAGACCCCAGCCATCGATCCGGAGCTGGGCCTGCTCTACGTGGCGGTCGCGAACCCGTTCGGCGACAGCACGAAGCGGGCCGGGACGAACCTGTTCACCGACTCGATCGTTGCCTTGACGCTCGATACCGGCCGGCTGAAGTGGTACTTCCAGCAGACGCACCATGACGTGTGGGACTACGACTCGGGCGCGCCGCCGACGCTGTTCGACATGCAGGTGAACGGCCGACGCGTCAGGGCGGTGGCCGAGGCCAGCAAGAACGGGTACCTCTACATCCTCGATCGCGAGACCGGCGCGCCGGTGCACCCGATCAGGGAGATGCCGGTACCGACGGCGAATGCCGGGCCCGGGCAGGCACCCTGGCCGACACAGCCGATCCCGTTCACGTCCAGCGGCAAGCCCATGGAGCCGGTCTGCCCTGTGGTGGCGATCGACATTCCGGCCGAGCAGCTCGCAAAGTTCAAGACCGCGCCGCACTTCACGCCGATGTCGCAGGAACTCATCATCGCGCCGGGCGCGAACGGCGGCACCAACTACGCGCCGCTGTCGTACAGTCCGCGCACGGGCCTGCTCTACGTGGCCGCGATCGACTGGCCCTACCGCGCGGGCCGTGGCGCGAAGGGCTACTTCTCGGCGTACGATCCGACGACCGGCGAGCTGAAGTGGCGGCAGGTGTTCGAAGGTTACGGCCAGGCGGGATCGGTCGTGACGGCAGGCGACGTGGTGTTCGTCGGCACGGGCAGCAATCTCGCCGGATACTTCCACGCGTTTGACGCGGTGACCGGCGAGATGTTGTGGAAGTTCAACACCGGCGCGGGCGTCTTCTCGTCGCCGGCGATGTACATGGTGAACGGCGAGCCGTTCGTGGCGGTGGCGTCGGGTGGCGGGGAACGTGGGCGGCGCGGCGGGGATCTCATCCTGAGCTTCGGGCTGCCGTCGAGGAACTGATGACACGCGACGCCGAAGCGAGGCGGGCCATCCCGCGCGCGCGTCGCAGCATCTCGTGAAGGGGGCGGAATGCGTCTGTGGGTCCGTGCAGTGACATGGGGAACCGGAGCGGTGCTGGCGTCGGCGATCGCGTTCGCGCTGGTGGCGACCGACGCGGCGCGCGTGAGCGCGCAGGCACAGGCGCCGCCGCCCGACCCGGCGGACATCGAAGAGGGGCAGTCGATTTACATGTCGAGGGCGGACTGCAAGACCTGCCACGGGTGGGCCGCCGACGGGCGCAAGATGGACACCCAGATGCCGGATGCGCCGAGCCTGCGCACGACGCGCCTCGGCCGGGCCGGCATCCTGTATGCGATTCGCTGCGGCCGGCCCGGGCGCGGCATGCCGGCGTTCGACCGCCTGGCCTACCAGGACGCGGCGCGGTGCAACAACACGACGAAGGCCGACCTGGCGAAGAACAACCTCGCCCTCACCGACCCGGCAACCACGCTGCAGCCGCGCGAAATCGAGATGGTGGCCGACTTCCTGTTCGCGAAGGTGATCGGAAAGGGCCCCCTCGACTACGCGAAGTGCCTCGAGTACGTCGGCGAGGACGAGAAGGAGACGTGTGATGAGCTGAAGTAGTCACACGGCGTCCGAGCTGCCGCCCGGCCTCGGCGGCGGCGGCCGGCCCAGGCCTGCCGAATCCCCGGCGACCCTGCCAGCGGCTTCATCCGGCGCCTGCCCGGCGCTGGAGCGACCGTCGGTGCGCGTCTTGCTGTCCCACCCGTGTCAGGCCCGGTACTTCGTCAAAGGAAGGTGAGGCCATGCGGGCGGTACTGTTGTCGGCCGCGCCGTCGGACGGATCGTCCCTGCATCGCCTGGCCGGTGTCGTCGCGCGCGAACTGGCCACGGCGGGCTACGACCGGTGCGACGCGTTCGATCTCGCCACGACGCCCCTCGCCTTCTGCCAGGGTGAGTTCGACTGCTGGGTGAAGACGCCCGGTCGGTGCCGTGCCCATGATGCCGAGGGCGCCATCGTGCAGGCGGTGCACGACACCGACGCGCTCGTCTTCCTCGATCCCGTCACCTTCGGCGGCCACGGGCACGTGCTCAAGGCCGCGGTCGATCGGCTCCTGTGCCTGCTCGAGCCGTTTTTCACGACGCGCCACGCCCTCACGCATCACCACATGCGATACGAGGCACGCCAGCGGCTCTTCTCGATTGGCTGGCTGCCGACGCCGGATGCGCAGGAGGCTGCCACATTCGCCGAGTTGACGGACGCCAACGCCATCAACTACCTCGCACCGGCGTGCGGCACGGCCGTCGTCGACGCGCAGCACGAGTCCGACTGGCCCGCGGTGATTCGCGCCATGTTCGAGCACCCGCTCACGCCTGGCGCGGCGATCAGCGGACGCGCTCCGCTGCGCGACGCGCTGCTGGCCGCCGCATCCCCCGAGCCTCGCGCCAGCGAGGCGGCGCCGGTACGCCGGGCCGCGCTGCTCGTGGGCAGCCCGAAGGCCAGGGGCACCAGCGCGTCCGAGGTCCTTGCAGGTACCATCGCGGCAAGGCTCCGGCACGTCGGCGTCACCACCACCACGCACGTCGCCACCGAGTTCGTGCACGCGCGCGCCGCGGCGCTCGAGGCGGCGGCAGACCTCGCGGCAGCCGACCTGCTCTTCCTGGTCACGCCGTTGTACGTCGACGCGTGGCCCTCGTTGACGACGCACGCGCTCGAACTGGTCGCCGCAGCACGAACGGCGGCGCCGGCACGCCTGCTGATGCCGCGGTTCGCGATGCTCGTCAACTGCGGATTCCCCGAAGCCGAGCAGACCCGCACGGCCATGAGGATGGCGCGGCATTTCGCCCAGCGTGCCTCGTACGTGTGGGCGGGCGGGCTGCCCCTGGGCGGCGGCGGCGTGGTGACGCCGGGCACGTCGCTCGAGACGCCGGCCGGCCCTGTCACCCACATCGTGCAGGCACTGGACAAGGCGATCCCGCCGCTCGCGGCAACGGGTGCCCTTCCGCCGCAGGCGATCGAGCGAATGGCAACGTCAGTCATACCCGACGTCGTCTACCGCCTGATGGGCGACCTCGGGTGGCGATGGAAGGCACACCAGAACGGACTGTCGCAGCGGGCGCTGCACGCGCGTCCGCTCGACCGGCCCGGCAGCGCCTAGGTGCGAGCACAGGACGCAGCGATGCGTCGCAGCCCACCCGGCGTTCACCCCGACGCGTCCCGTCGCCGGGCGGCGAGGATCGCGGCGACGAGACCGTCCGGCACGTCCTGCGGCACGGCGTCGTCGGCCGGGTCGAGGACCGCGCGCGTCAGCGCGACCGTTTGCCTGTACTCCGCGAGGTACTGGCGGCAGTTCGGGCACGCGGACAGGTGGCGATCGAAGGCGTGACTGACCTCGGGTTCGAGTTCGCCCGCGAAGTAGTCTCCGAGAAACGAGGTCAATTCATGGCAAGTCATCAACACATCCGCCCATCGGCAGGCCGGCCGCCCCGAGTGGCGACCGGGTCCTGTGGCTTGGATGCCGCACGCCGCGGTGCGGTTACCGGCCCCCGGCCGGGCCCAAGCTCCTGGCGCAGGATGGTCGAGAGCGCCTGGCGCGCCCGGTGGAGGCGCACCTTGACCGCCCCCGGCGTCAGCATGAGCAGTTCGGCCACCTCCTCGGTGGTGCGCTCCTCAATGTCGCGCAGCAGCAGCACCGTCCGGTAGCTGTCGGGCAGCCGGTCGATGCACGCGCGGATGCGGTCCCGTGTCTGCTGCTGCTCCAGCAGCGCGTCGGCGGGCGTCGTCCACGCGGTGAACTGCTCGACGTGGTGCCCGTCGTCGTGAAAGGCGGGCAGCAGGTGTTCGATGGACTCTTCGGGCTTGCGCCGGCGCGACCGCAGCTTCATCAACGCGGTGTTGACGACGATGCGGTGGAGCCATGTCCCGAGCTGCGCGGATCCCTCGAACCGTGCGCAGGCCCGGAACGCGCTCAGGTATGCAGCCTGCACGACGTCCTGCGCATCCGCTTCGTTCCGGACATAGCGTCGGGCCACGGCGAGCAGCCGGCCGCCGTACAACCGCACGATCGACTCGAAGGCCCACTCGTCTCCGCGCTGCAGCCCCGCCACGAGGGCGGCTTCTTCCACGGCGTCGTTCATGTCACACGTCCTGTTCAATCGCCTTCAGTTGCTCGGCAACGAACAGCGCGCAGTTGGTCAGCCGCACGCGCGGCCCGCGCAGCTCGCGGAACAGGCGCAGTCCCCGCTCGTCGACGAAGGACACCTCCGCCATGTCGATGTCGAGGACCCTGCCTGCCGCGAGCGCTTCTGCGCACAGGCGCTGCAGCTCGTCCACCCATTGCCCCCGGACCTGCCCCACCAGCCTGATCGGCAGGACGGTGGACCCGTTCGGCTGTCGGGCGTCGACGTGAACGATGCGCAGCACGCGCGGTGCAGGGGCAACACGCGTGCCCTGAGAGCGAGCCGCAACGGCGGACCGCTATCGTGCTGGTGTTACAGGAGGTTGCGGGGACAGGACCGGCCGAAGCGGGGGCCGACGACACCACGACATTCCGTGGTTCGTGGCCTCGTGGGCCGGACGCTACGAAATCTCGTGGGCCGTGCGTGTGACGCCGAGTTTCTTCATCCGGCTCCGCAGCGTGTTGGGATGCAGGTCGAGCAGGCGCGCCGCGCCAGCGGGCCCTTCGATGACGCCGCCGGTCTGGCGCAGCACCTCCAGGATGTGGCGCCGTTCCGCGTCCTGCAACGTCAGCGGCGTGGCGGAGGCGCCGGCGCTGGAGGGCATGCCTGCGGGGGCGATGCGGGAGACGGCGGCGGAGGAGGCGGCCGAGGAACCAGTGGCACCGGTAACGGCGCGTGGCAGCTGGGGCTCGGGGAGGCCGAGCACCTCGGGGTCGACGGCCAGCTGCGGCCCTTGGGACATCACCACTGCGCGTTCGATGATGTTCTGGAGTTCGCGGATGTTCCCGGGCCAGGGCTGCGAGACCAGGCGACTCATCACCGCCGTCGAGACGCCCTCGAGCGGCCGTCCGAACTTCCGCGAGAACCGGGCGACGAAGTAGGTGACCAGCAGCGGGATGTCGTCCGCACGCTCCCGCAGCGGCGGCACCCGCAGCGGCACCACGTTGAGCCGGAAGAACAGGTCGGAACGGAACCGGCCGGCCTGGACCTCCGCGGCGAGGTCGCGATTGGTGGCGGCGATGATGCGGACGTCCACTCGCACCGTGCGGCTCGATCCCACCGGCTCGAACTCGCGCTCCTGCAGCACCCGCAGCAGCTTGACCTGCGTGTCGAGCGGCAGCTCGCCCACCTCGTCGAGGAAGATCGTGCCGCCATCGGCCAGCTCGAACCGGCCGACGCGCTTCTCGAGTGCCCCCGTGAACGCACCCTTTGCGTGCCCGAACAGCTCGCTTTCGATCAGGCTGGCCGGGATGGCGCCGCAGTTCACCTTCACCAGCGCACGGTGCCGGCGGCCGGAGCGGCTGTGCAGCGCGCGCGCGATCAGCTCCTTTCCCGTGCCGGTCTCGCCCGTGATGAGCACCGTGGTGTCGGTGTCGGCTACGCGCTCGACCTTCTGCAGCAGCGACAGCAGTGCGGGGCTGCGCCCGACCATCTCCTCGAAGTTGTGTTCCGTGCGGATCTCCTCCTGCAGGTACACGTTCTCGGCCTGGAGGCGGTTCTTGAGGACCTCCACCTCGGCCAGCGCCGCGCGCAGCCGCTCCTCCGACTGTTCGCGTTCGAGTTCGACGCCGGCGCGCGCGGCAAAGGTCTGCAGCACGGAGACCCAGAGCGGGTCGTCGGACATCGGCTTGTCGTCCACGAGCACCATATGGCCGACGACCTGCCGCGCGGATCCCCACAGCGGCACGCCGAGGTAGCTCTCGGCGTTGAGACGTGCGAGCACCGCGTTGGTGGGGAAGTAGCGGCGGACGTCGTGCGAGTACAGGCAGGTTTCGCCGCGTGTCACCTTCATGCACGGCGTGTCGACGAGGCTGTACTCGAAGTTGGGCTGCGCGGCCTGGTCGAGCCACACGGCGCGTGAGCGGGCGCGGTCGTTCGGCAGGCACTCCGCGATGAAGACGCGGCGCACCTGCAGCGCCGTGGCCAGGTGCTCGACGAGCGAACTGAAGAACGCCGAGCCGGTCGCGGCCGCCGTGGCCTGGGTGATGGACCGCAGCAGGAGTTCCGCACGCCGCTGCGCCGGCAACGGCGTCGTGCCCAGCAGCCGCAGCTCCAGCAGGCGCATGGCCTGTCGCGCCAGTGCCTGCAGGGCCTGGAGCTGCGACGCCGCCAGGTCGCGAGGCTGCCGATCGGCGACGCAGACGGTGCCGATCGCGTGCCCGTCGGGGGTGACGATGGGAGCGCCGGCGTAGAAGCGCAGGTGCGGCGCGCCTGTCACCAGGGGGTTCGTGGCGTATCGCTGGTCGGCTGCGGCGTCGTGTACGACCAGCAGGTCGCCGCGGGCAAGGGTGGACGCGCAGAACGACGTCGCGAGGGGCGTGTCGTCCAGGTCGAGCCCGATGCGGGCCTTGAACGCGAGGCGGTCGGCCCCGGCCAGGCACACCAGGGCGACGGGCGTGGCGCAGATCTGCGACGCCAGCGCCGCCAGGTCGTCGAACGGAGCCTCGGGCGGCGTCCCGAACACCGCGTACTGCTCGAGTGCGGCGAGGCGTTGCCCTTCGCGGGCGGGCCGATCCATGTGTGGACCGGCCTCAGCCTATCAAAGCCGGGGGCGCACCGGTAACCCATCGCCCATGCGCACGCTGGCCCAGCTAGCTTTCCTGGGCCGTCCGGGGCACGCTCACCGCGGGCCTGGTCGGGTCCGGCGCTCCAGCGGGCGCGAGTGCCCGCCGGGCGTGGCGGCCCGATGTCGCGGCGATGACACCCAGGGCTCCGGCAATCAGCGCGGCGGCGCCGGCCATGATCAGCACGTCCATGCGCGGCAGGCTGGCCCGCGCGGCCGCCGTGACCGTCCGCTCGATGCCGACGCCGAGCACCACGATGCCCAGCGCGAGCGGCAGGTGCGCATAGCTCCAGACGTGGAAGCGCACCGCGTCGCGCCGCGTCCGCACGTGCTGATGCTCGACGGCGCCGATGCCGTCGAAGTACACCCACCACACCGCGAAGAGCAGCACCATGCCCGACACGGCGGAGAGGAACGCCTGGAGGGGCCAGCTCTCCTGGCTCTCGACGCCGCGCATCAGCGAGACGACCGACTCGCCGAGCAGGATGAGCGTGAACAGGCCGAAGCGCTCGGGCAGGTGTCGTGCGTCGGGCGGCACGCGGATGTTGTGGTGGACACCGAGCCACGGCGTGCCGAGGTCGATGGCCAGCGCCGCGGCCCAGATCAGGAAACGCGCCGGCACCGGCACCACGGCGGAGAGGAGCCACAGGACCGCCGCCGCGCCATGCCCCGCGGCATAGTGCGTCGCGATCGCGCGCGCCCGCCGTACCTGCCTCGCCCGCGCGTACTGCGCGACGAGCACGAGGCGCACCACGGCGTAGGCCGCCACGAACCCGGCCGCGGAGACGCTGTCCAGCGCGTCACCGGCGTTCGCGGCCATCACGGTCACCGCAAACATCTGCAGCAGCGTCAGCGCCCGCTGCAGCCCATCGTCGGTGTCGAAGCGCGTCGAGTACACGCTGTGCCCGGTCCAGGCCCACCAGACCAGCGCGAAGAGCGGTGCCAGGCGCACCAGGCCCGACGGGCTGTAGTCGCCGTGCAGCGGCGACGCCACCTGCGCCACCGCTGCGACGAAGACGAGGTCGAAGAACAGCTCGAGCCACGTGACCTGGCGGCCCTGCGTGGCGGCCCGGAGCCGCAGCGGGACGAACATGGAGGTCATCGGATCAGTCCAGGGCCGCGACTTCGCAGTAGATCTTGATGGCGCCGTTCGGGTGCTGGAGCAGCGTGAACAGCTCGTCGTACCGCTCGAGCCCGCGCACGGGGTGCGTCAGCAGCCGCCGCAGCCATCCGGGGTATTCGGCCTCGGCCTGCGACATGTCGCGCGCGCCGCCCTCGAAGTTCTCGCGGCTGGCGTTGACGGTCCCCACCATCACCTTGTTGCCCAGCACGAAGTCGAGGTTGATGCGGTCGGCCGGCACCTCGAGGGTGTGCTGGCCGCCCGTGATGCTCGACAGCACGAGCACGCCGTTCCGGGCGAGCACCTGCATGGCCTCGAAGACGACGGTGGACGATCCGGTGCCCTCGAAGATCAGGTCGAACGGCCCCCGTGCGGCCGCCGCCTCGGCGATCGCGCACTCCGCAGTGTTCACGTAGCGTGCGCCGATGTCGTCGAGCAGGTCGGCGTTCAGGTAGGGGCGCGGCGTGCGGCCGAAGGTCGTCACGTCGAGCCCCCGCAGGCGCAGCGCCAGCGACGCCAGCAGCCCCAGCGTGCCGGACCCCATCACGGCGGCCCTGGCCGGCCGCCACACCTTGAGGCGCCGCTGGATCTCGTAGGCCTGCGCGATGCCCTTCTGCGCGACGGTCATCGGCTCGAGGAGCACCCCGACCTCCTTGAGGCCGCGCGGCACCTTCACGATGAAGTCCTCGTGCTCGACGTAGTACTCGGCCAGGAAGCCGTGGCGCAGGTTGATGCCCCGCTCGAAGTACTGCTCGTCGGTCGTCATGTCCTGCAGGCCGATGAGGTCGTACAGGCTCGACCCCGGCCGCCGGACCGTGGCAACGACGAAGTCGCCCGGCCGGAGGAAGGAGACCTTCGGGCCCACGGCCTCCACCCGGCCGAAGCCCTCGTGCCCGATGACGAGGAAGTCGTCGCCATCGGGCGCGGCGCCGTACTCGGCGGCGTTGATCTCGCGGTCCGTGCCGTCAACGCCGACACGAAGGACCCGCACGAGGACGCCGCGGCCGTCCGGGACGTCAGACAGCGACGGGGTCCTGACGTCGGTGAGGTGTGCGCTGCCCGGACGTCCGGGCCGAACGGCGATGGCTTTCATGATGGTCTCCACGTTGTTGCAGCAGCTTGGCGACGAGCGCGGTCCAGCCGGTCTGGTGGCTGGCGCCGACGCCCGCGCCGGTGTCTCCGTCGAAGTACTCATGGAACGGGATCAGGTCGCGCCACGCGGGATCGCCGTGGAACAGGGCGGTGCGGCCGAACACAGGCCGGCGGCCCTCCTCGTCCCGCGTGAAGGTCGAGACCAGGCGCCGCGAGATCTCCTGGGACACATCCCACAGGTTCATCAGGCGGCCCGACCCGGTCGGGCATTCGACGACGAAGCTGTCGCCGAAGTAGTGATGGAACTTCTGCAGCGCCTCGACCAGCAGGAAGTTGATCGGGAACCACACGGGTCCGCGCCAGTTCGAGTTGCCGCCGAAGAGCCCGGTCGTGGACTCGGCCGGTTCATAGGCGACGCGGTACTGCATGCCGCCGACGTCGAGCATGTAGGGCTGCTCGAGGTGCACGCGCGAGATGGACCTGATGCCGTGCGGCGACAGGAACTCCCGCTCGTCCAGCATCACCGCGAGGACACGCCGCAACTGGTCGCCGTCGACCACCGAGAGCAGCCGCCGCTCACGGTTGCCGGCCGTCTTCATGCAGGCCACCCCCTCGGTGAGGTCCGGGCGGTTCTCGATGAACCATTCGAAACGCCGCCGGAAGCCGGCGTGCCTGGCGAGCGCGTCTGGCTCGATCGTCTGCACCGCCAGGAGCGGGATCAGCCCGACCAGCGAGCGGATCTTCAGCCGCTGCCGCTCGTCGTCCGGGGTGTGCAGCACGTCGTAGAAGAAGCCGTCCTGCTCGTCCCAGAGATCGCTGGCGTGGCCGCCGTGCTGCCGGCCGCCGTTCATCGCGTGCGCGATGTTCAGGAAGTGCTCCCAGAACTTGCTGGCGACATCCTCGTAGGCGCGGTCGTGGTCGGCGAGTTCGAGAGCGATGGCCAGCATGTTCAGCGCGTACATCGCCATCCAGCTGGTGCCGTCGGACTGCTCGAGGTGTCCGCCGGTCGGCAGGGGGGCGCTGCGGTCGAAGACGCCGATGTTGTCGAGGCCGAGGAAGCCGCCCTGGAAGACGTTCATGCCCTCGGCGTCCTTGCGGTTGACCCACCAGGTGAAATTGAGCAGCAGCTTGTGGAAGACGCGTGCGAGGAACGCGACGTCGCCGCGGCCCGTGCGCTTCTTGTCGATCTTGTAGACGCGCCACGCCGCCCAGGCATGCACCGGCGGGTTCACGTCGCCGAGCGCCCACTCGTAGGCCGGCAGCTGCCCGTTCGGGTGCATGTACCACTCGCGCAGCAGCAGCAACAGCTGCTCCTTGGCGAACTCCGGGTCCACGAGCGCCAGCGGCACGACGTGGAAGGCCAGGTCCCACGCCGCATACCAGGGGTACTCCCACTTGTCGGGCATCGAGATGACGTCGGCGTTGTAGAGGTGCG
>CAYLTD010000053.1:0-28956 GCA_964386715.1 uncultured Bifidobacterium sp. | reverse complement strand
GAGACCGTGAAGGGGCGCGGGGACACGCCGAACCAGCACGACATGCTCACCGGCTCGCAGCCGGACGGCACGGCCTTCGCCGCGGGCGAGGACACGACCTGCAACGGCTACACGTCGAGTGCGGACGGCAGCGGCAGCGTGTTCATGGGGCACTTCGACAAGCAGGGCGGCGGCACCCGGCCCAACTCGTGGAACTCCGCGCATGGGTCCCGCGGCTGCAGCCAGCCAAACCTCATCGCCACAGGTGGCAACGGCTACTTCTACTGTTTCGCCACCAACTGACCGCATCGCCGCTCCGGCGGCACGCACCCGCAGCAAAAGGGCTGCGTGCTGCCGGGGACAGCGGTTTGCACCAGAGGCTCTGACGTGAACCAGCGTGTTGTCGCCTTCATCCTTGCCGGCCTCCTCGTTGTCGGCGGGGGCGTGTTCCTGCTGACCCGCCCGGCGCCCGAGCCGCCCGCTGAGGAAGCGGCCGCGGCCCGGCCCAGCGAGGCGCCGCGGTCTGCTCCTGCTCCCACCGAGACGGCGCCGCCCGCGCCGACGCCGGCGCCCGAACGTCCGCGCCCTGCGGAGCCCCGCCGGCGGGCCGAGGCCGCGACGCCGGAACCGTCAGCCCCGGTCGCCGCGGCACCGGCACCCGACCTCGTGACACTGCGCGTCGACAGCGACGTGCCGGGGGCGCAGGTCTTCGTCGATCGCAACTTCCTGGGCAAGACCCCGCTCACCACAACCGACGTCAAGCCCGGGTCGCACCGGATCAACGTCTCGGCACCGGGCTTCGAAGGGGTGGCGCGCGATGTCACGCTGGAGGCCGGGTCGACCGACGTCACCATCAAGCTGCGCGAGGTGCGGCTGAACGCGGCACTGGACGTCGTGCACAAGCACCGCATGGGCAGTTGCAAGGGCCGCCTCGTCGCCACACCGCAGGGCATCCGCTACGAGACCACCGACAAGGACGACGCGTTCCGCAGCGGGTTGCTGGATCTCGAGGCGTTCGAAGTGGATTACCTCGAGAAGAACCTGCGGCTCAGGCTGGCCAAAGGCAAGCAGTTCAACTTCACCGATCCCGACGGGAATGCCGATCGCCTCTTCGTGTTCCACCGTGACGTCGAGAAGGCGCGCGAGCGGCTCAAGAAGGGTGATACGCCGGCCGCCGAGTAGCGTCGATGCGCAACTCTCCCTCCCGGTGGCCATCACGGCGGGCTTCGCGGCTGATGGCGGGCATCCTCGCCGCGTCCTGGGCGCTCGTCGTGACGGGCCTTGTGCTCGCCGGCGGTCGCACGACTGCGCAGGCCGCTGGCCAGGATCCGATCACGATTCTCGACCGCGTCTTCAGCGTCGCCCAGGCTGACCGCGGCGAGTCGCGATTCAAGCAGAGCTGCACCGGCTGCCATGCGGCGGTCCAGTTCGCCGAGCCGGCGTTCAGCGCCCGATGGGAGGGACGGACCGTGGGCGATGTCTTCCGTTACCTCTCGGAGACCATGCCGGAGAACGATCCGGGTGGCCTTGCGCCCGCCCAGTATGCGGACCTCGTCGCATTCTTCCTGGGGCAGAGCGGCTATCCCGTCGGAGACGACGAGTTGCCGGCGGACCCCGCCGTCCTCGATCGGATCGCCATCGTCCCGCAGCCGCGTTGACCAGGCGCACCGTGACCACCACCATCCGCTCCGTGACGTTGCACGACTCGGTGGCCGTGGCGCGATTGAGCGGCGAACTCGGGTACCCCACGGACGCTGATCGGATGAGCGCGCGCCTCGCAGCCTTGCTCGATGCCCGGGATCACGCGGTGTTCGTGGCGTGCGCCGACGTCGAGGTGATCGGGTGGGTTCACGTCGCGCTGGTGCAGCACGTGCAGTCCGACGCGCGGGCCGAGATTGGTGGCCTGGTCGTTGCACCGGGCTATCGGGACGCCGGCGTGGGGGCGAGGCTTGTGGCGCGCGCCGAGTCGTGGGCTCGCGAGCAGGGCATGGCCGGGATCGTCGTCCGCTCGCAAATCAAGCGCGAGGACGCCCACCGCTTCTACCTCCGGCTGGGCTATGCGCGCACGAAGACGTCGGCGGTGTTTGCGAAGGAGTTCGCGGCGGGAACCGACTGAGGCGTGCGGCATAATGACACCGGCACTGGAGGTGCCCAGTCATGGCGAGTCCCGAGGTCTGCGCGCACATCGAGGCGCTCGAGAGCATCAAGTCGCCCAGGAAACGGGTCTGCGACGAGTGCGTGAAGACCGGCAGCTCGTGGGTGCACCTGCGCACCTGCCAGGAATGCGGGGCCACCCACTGCTGCGACGACTCGCCGAACCGTCACGCCACCAAGCACGCGAAGGCCACCGGCCACCCGGTGGTGGCTTCCGCCGAGGTGGGCGAACGTTGGGTCTGGTGCTATCCGGATGAGGCATTTGCCGAGTACTGAGTTCGAGGTCGGTTCTTCCACCCGCGCCGCGCTCGTGGCGCGGTATCGCCGCAACCGCGCACGCTCGCGCGACATCTTCGCGCGGCTGCGCGACGACGCCTACCACGCGCAGCCAATCGCACTGCGGCACCCGATCGTGTTCTACGACGGGCACCTGCCCGGCTTCAGTTTCAATACCCTGGTCAAGCGGGCCCTCGGGGGCGCCAGCATCGATCCGTCACTGGAACGGCTCTTTGCGCGGGGGATCGATCCACACGAAGGCGCGCATCAGGAGGCGAAGCTGACGTGGCCCGATCGTTCGGTCGTCGAGGCGTTCGGCGAAGAGGCCGATCGCCGCGTGGTCGAGGCGCTGATGCACGCCGACCTCGACCGGCCCGGGCATCCGCTGCTGGACCGCATGCAGGCCGTGTTCGCGATCCTCGAGCACGAGGAGATGCACCAGGAGACGCTGCTCTACATGTGGCATCGCCTGCCGTACGCGAGCAAGCGCGCGCCTGCCGGCTACACGCCGCGTGTCGAGGGCGAGGTGCCGCCGATCGAATGGGTGGACGTGCCGGCCGGGCGCGTCACGCTGGGGGTGGACGCCGCGCGGCTCGTGTTCGGCTGGGACAACGAGTCGCCGGCCTGCAGCGCGGACGTGGCGGCGTTCCAGATCGAGCGGCACGACGTCACGAATGCGCGATTCCTCGAGTTCGTCGAGGATGACGGGTATCGCGATCCACAGTGGTGGCGGCTTGACGACTGGGCATGGGTGCAGGCCGAGCGACGGGAGCACCCGATGTTCTGGGAGCGCGAGGGCGGCCGCTGGTTCTGGCGCGGCATGTTCGAACGCCTCCCGCTGCCGGCATCGTGGCCCGTCTACGTCAGCCTCGCGGAAGCGTCCGCATTCGCACGGTGGAGCGGTGCACGGCTGCCGGGCGAAGCGGAGTTTCAACGAGCGGCATACGGAAGCCCGAGCGGGGAGCGCCCCTATCCGTGGGGCACGGAGTCGCCGACGCCCGGGCGCGGCGTGTTCGACTTCTCGGCGTGGGATCCGGAGCCGGCCGGCAGCCACCCTGAGGGCGCCAGCGCGTGGGGTGTTCACGACCTGGTGGGCAACGGCTGGGAGTGGACGTCGACGCCCTTCGCGCCCTTCCCCGGCTTCACGCCGCTGCCAGCCTACCCCGAGTACTCGGCGGACTTCTTCGACGGCGAACACTTCGTCATCAAGGGGGCGTCTCCCGTGACGGCGCGGGAGCTGCTGCGCCCCTCGTTCCGCAACTGGTTCCGCGCGAGGTATCCCTACGTCTATGCCACGTTCCGCTGCGCACGTTGAGACGGAGGCCGCGCGCCGAGCCTTCGCGGAGGACGTCGCGTACTACCTGCAGCTGTCGCCGCGGCAGTTGCCGTCGCGCTACCTGTACGACGACCTCGGTTCGGCGCTCTTCGAGGCCATCTGCCGGCTGCCGTGGTACCGCATCACGGTCAACGAACAGGCGCTGCTCGACGCCCATGCGCCGGCGATCCTGCAGGCGCTCGGGGGCAGGGTCGGCTCGATGCTGGAACTCGGGCCCGGAAGCGGCGCCAAGCTCCGGACGCTCGTCGACGCGGCGGCCCACCCCGGGCTCGTGGTCCACCTGGTGGACGTGTCGCGTGCGGCGTTGGATGCGGCCGGTCGAGCGCTGGCCGATTCGCCGCTGCGTCGTATCGTGCCTCACGAGGCCACCTACGACGACGGCGTGCTCGCGCTGCGTGATGAAGCCGCGCCGGGGCGAGCCCTGGTGCTGTTCCTCGGGTCCAATCTGGGCAACTTCGATCCGCCGGGCGCCGACGCGCTGCTGGTGACGATTCGCAGCGCGCTTTCGGCGGGAGACGCGCTGCTGCTCGGCACCGACCTGGTCAAGGCCGAGGGAGAGCTGCTGCTGGCCTACGACGACCCGCTGGGCGTGACCGCGGCGTTCAACCGCAACCTGCTGGTGCGGGTCAACCGCGAGCTCGGCGCCGACTTCGACGTTGCGGCGTTCGCGCACCGCGCCCGCTGGGACGCGGACGCCTCGCGCGTCGAGATGCACCTGGTGACGGCGACACCGCAGCGCGTGCGCATTCCCGCCGCGCACCTCGAACTGCAGTTCGAGGCGGGCGAGGCCATCTGGACCGAGAGTTCCTACAAGTACCGCCTCGAGGACCTGCCCGGTATCCTCGGGCGTGCCGGGTTCCGGCTGGCGGGGCAGTGGCACGGGCGGGGATTCGCGCTTACGCTGGCCGAGGCCGTTTGACGGCGGGAGTGCCCGAAGCGCGCCTCAGTGCAGCGCGAGGTACTCGTGGACGAAGCGGACGACCATCGAGCCTTCGCCCACCGCTGCCGCCACGCGGTTCATGGCGCCCGACCTGATGTCGCCCGCCGCGAAGATGCCGGGAATGCCCGTTTCGAGCATGAGCGGCGCGCGCGGCTCCTTCCAGACACGCGGGAACGCCTCGGTTGCCATCAGGTCGCGGCCGGTGAGCACGAATCCCTTCGGATCGCGCAGCACATTGGCCGGGAGCCAGTCGCTGCGCGGACAGGTGCCGATGAACACGAACACGGCGTCGACGTCCTCGACGCTCGTGTCGCCGGACTCGACGGATCGCAGCGCCGCGCGTTCGACGCGGCCGTCGCCGTCCACGGCCACCAGCTCCGTCAGCCCGCGCAGGCGGACGTTCGACGTCTTCTCGAGCTGTTCGATCAGGTATTGCGACATCGTGTCCCGCAGGCCGTCGCGCCGCACCACGATCTGCACCTCCGCGGCGTACCGCGCGAGGTACAGTGCGCCCTGCCCGGCGGAGTTCCCGCCGCCGACGACGAGGACCGTCTTGTCCGAGAAGGCGGGCGCCTCGGTCGTGGCCGCACCGTAGTACACGCCGATGCCCGTGTGTTCAAGGACCCCCGCGGCCGGGTGCTCGCGGTACATCATGCCGGTCGCTGCCATCAGCGTCCGCGTCACGACGGTACGGCCGTCGGAGAGCCGGACGTGCTTGTAGCCGTCCTCCACCGTCACGCCCGTCACTTCGAGGGGCACGATGAATTCCGCGCCGAGGCGCTGGGCCTGCGTGATGGCGCGGCGGGTGAGCTCGCTGCCGGTGACGCCGGTGGGAAAGCCCAGGTAGTTCTCGATGCGTGAACTGGATCCCGCCTGCCCGCCGGGCGCGTGGCGGTCGAGGAGCAGCGTCTTCAGGCCCTCCGAGGCGCCATACACCGCGGCGGCGAGGCCGGCCGGTCCAGCCCCCGCGATGACCAGGTCGTAGAGGTCGGCGGTCGCGGCCAGCGGACGTCCGAGCCGCTCGGCAACCTGGCGCGGTTCGGGATCGCGCAGGACCGTGCCGTCCTCGAAGATCAGCGCGGGCAGCTCGTTCAGCGCGAGGCCGGCCGCCTGCAGCAGGGCGGGCGACTCCGGATCGCGCTGCACGTCGACCCAGTGATAGGGGATCAGGTTGCAGGACAGGAAGTCCTTGATCGCGTGCGAGCGGGGCGACCACTGCGCGCCCACGAGCCGCAGCCCCCGGGCTTCCGGCAGGTGTTCCGCCTGCCAGGCGTCGAGCAGATCGTCGACGACGGGGAACAGCTTTTCCTCGGGGGGGTCCCAGGGCTTTGCCAGGTAGTGATCGAGCTTCGCCTGGTTGATCGCACGGATCGCCGCGGCGATGTCCGAGTACGCCGTGAGCAGCACCCGCTTGGCGACCGGGTACACCTCGCGGGTGCGGGCGAGCACCTCGTCGCCCTGGATGCCCGGCATGCGCTGGTCGGAGAGCACCAGCGCGAGGTCGTCTCCCCGGGCCTTCAGCTCGCGAATGGTGCTGGCCGCCTCCTCGCCGGACGAGGCCGCCACGACCGTGTAGCCCTCGCGATAGCGCGAGCGCAGGTCGCGGCGGATGGCCCCGAGCACCTGAGGGTCATCGTCGACGACGAGCAGGACCGGCTTGTTCACGCGGGGACTCCGGCCGGGCCCTTCGGCGTTGCCGTCGGAAGCGACACCGTAAAGCAGGTGCGGCCCGGCTGTGACTGGAGGGTGATGGTCGCCTTGTTGTGCTCCAGGACGCGGCGCACGATATCGAGGCCGAGGCCGGTGCCCTGGCCGACCGGCTTCGTGGTGAAGAACGGATCGAAGATGCGCGACTGCGCGTCCAGCGGGATGCCCCCGCCATTGTCGGTCACGGTGACCAGCACGCGTCCGCGGTCGGCGCGGGCGGCGATCTCGACCCGGCCGTCCGAGTCGGCCACGGCGTCGAGTGCGTTGTCGATCAGGTTCGACCAGACCTGATTCAGTTCACCGACGAAGCCGCAGACCGGCGGAAGCCCCTCGGGGATGTCGAGCGCCACGGCTGCGGACTTGCCCCGTGCTTTCGCACGCAGCACCGTGACCGTGTTGCTCAGGTTCTGCGCCAGGTCCAGCGGCTCGGCGGAGTCACCCTGGTCCATGTGGGTGAATCCCTTGATGGCCGCCACCAGCCCGGAGATCCGCGTCGAGGCGTCCTGGATTTCGGACGCGAGGGTGCGGACCGCGCAGCCGTTGGCCGCCCAGCGGAGGGCGGCGCCAAGCACGGGGCGGTCCACCGCCGCCGCCAGTTGGCCGAGCGCCTCGACGGTGACCGAGGTCTCGACGAGAACGCCCGCGATGTCCGACGGCAGATCGTGATCGTCGAGCCAGTCGGTCAGTGCGTCTTCACGCTCCGCCTGCTCGATGGGCGACAGGACCCCCTGGACCTTCGGCGCCAGACACGCGGCACGGATGGCCTGGACCGCCGCGAACTGGTCGGGGCCGAGCCGGGCGGCGCCCAGCTCGAGCGTGGCGCGCTCGGCCGCGTCGAGCCGGTCTTCGAGCAGCGCGGCGCTGCGCTCGATGGCGGCCGCGGGGTTGTTCAACTCGTGCGCGAGGCCGGCGGAGAGCCGGCCCAGCGACTTCATCTTCTCGTCGTGCTGGTTGCTGGTGGTGAACAGCCGGGCGCGGTCCACCATGCGGTGGACGAGCAGTTCGGTCACGCGCGGGCAGTCGTGGGGCAGCAGCGGCACCAGGTCGCGGGGCAGTGCGAGGAACTCGGTAGGGGCGAGGATGACGGTGTCGCCCGGGGCGCTCTGCATGCGCGAATAGGGAAGGATGCCGGTGACGTCCCCGCCGTGCCATTCCGCCACCTGGGTAGGCCCGTTCCCGCGGTCCACGAAGATCGCGAGGTGGCCCGACAGCACGATGTAGAGGTTCTCGACGACCGAGCCCTTCCGGGTGACGACGTCCCCTTCCTGCAGCTTCTGGAGGAAGGTGCGGGTCGCCAGCCACTCCAGTTCGGCGCGCGGCGCGCTGCCGAGGGTGGCATGGCTGGCCAGCCTGTCCACAACGTCTGTGTGTGTCATCGTGTGCCGCAGGGTGAGTGCCGAAGCCCGATCATACTCCCGGGCCGTCCGCGCGCTGACGTGGCGTGGCGCCGACCGCCGGTCACGGCAGCCGGCGGTGAGCAGCCGGCGGGGACGGCAGGCGGTGCGGTCAATCGGTGAGGTCAGCCGGTCACGCCGGGGAAATGGAACCCCGGGTCATGAACCGTCTCAGCCGTGGCAGGAGTCAAAAGGGGCGGACTTGAGGCAAGGAGCACCTGTGAACGGCTTCCCGCGCTTTGGCATCGTCCTGTCGATTATCGGGACGGTCTGGATTCTCCAGGGCATCGGACTGCTACCCGGCAGCTTCATGACCGGGCAGTTCGAATGGGCCATTTACGGCGCCCTGACCGTGGCCGCCGGGGTGGTGCTGTCGCGGTTCCGGCGTCGCATCTGAACCGCGGATGGGCGCGCCACCCTCTGGTGGCTGCCAGGCCCGATCGTTACTCGAGGATGCGCGCCGTGCGCACGCACGCCGCGCGCACCCCGGCAGATCCTTCGACGACCCCACGAATCTCGTACTCGCCTGGCGGAAGGTTCTGCAGCATCACGACGGTGCGCCGCGGGGCGGCGGCGCCGTTGAGCGGGATGCGGCTGCTGCGGAAGAATCCCTCGGAGTCGGCGACGATCTCGAGGTAGCGGTTCTCGCTGCTTACGTCGATCGTGGCTGTGACTCGGATGAAGCCGGGAGCGGTTGCGTAGGCGGGGGTGATCGCGAGGACGAGGCCCTCAGCGGCCGCGGTGCGACGAGGTGCAGAGATACCGACGAGCGCGAGGACGACCGCGACGAGCGCTGGAACCCTGAACCGCCCCATGGCAACCTCCGGTGATGTGCGCCGATGGGGTTATCGGCTGGGCGTTGCACTGGGTTTACGCGAGGCGCTGACGAACGCGTCGGCCGTTCTCGCGGGTTGGCGAGCTGATTGCGACAGTTCCATCCAGAGGGAGGCACTGGATGAGACTCGTGACATCAGCCGCGGCAACCGTTCTGACGATGATGACCCTGGCCTGTGGCGGTGGAGATACCGCAGGGTCTGACGGGCGCGACCCGATGAGGTCCGATACCCCCGGCATGAACTCGGCCGCCGACGCCGGACGACCCGCCTCCGAGTCGATGCAGACTGCGGGAGCCACGGCCAACCGCGCCAGCGTCACCGGCTGCCTGCTCGCCGGCGGCGAGGCCGGATCGTTCGTGCTGCAGCTCGCGTCGGCCAACCCGACGGGCGGCGCGGCCGATCGGCCGCAGATGAGCGCAGGCACCTGGGCACCGGGCGCCACCTACAACATCGTCGCAGCGAGCGGACAGGATCTGGCCTCGCACCTCAACACGATGGTGGCCATCGAAGGCCCGTTCATCAGCAACACGGCGGGCACATCGGGCACCACGACGGGAACCGATCGGCCCCGAGATGACAACGCACGCGACAGACGCGCGGACACGAGCGACAGCGCCGGTGCCATGCACACCGTCCGTGCCGAGTCGGTGCGGCGCGTGGCCGAGCAGTGTGCTGCGGGGACGAACCGCGACGGCAGCAGTCGCCCGCGGTAACCCGCTGACCCCGGGCCCGATTCCCGGTATGCATCGCATCTGTCGCGGTGGGCCAGCCACCTTTGGCCTCTAAGGAAGGGGATGGATCGGGCCGCACGCCGGCACAGCCGACGTGCGGGCCCGATGGCCGGCCGATCTCGGCTGTCCTGTGTGCCGTCCAGGGAGGCCGAGATGCGTTCACCCCGTCTGCTGCTGTTGGCTGGCTTGTGCGTGTCGCTGCTGTCGGCACCCATGTTCAGCGCCGAACCCGCACCTGCCGCAATGGCGGCCGCCGCCGGCAAATTCCTCGACTCGCTCACCCCTGATCAGAAGCAGAAGGCCCAGTTTGCCTTCGACTCGGACGAGCGTCTGCACTGGCACTTCATCCCGACCGGCCCGGCTCCCGGGGCATTCCCGAGGAACGGCCTGACGATCAAGGAGATGACGGCGGCGCAGCGGGCCCTCGCCCACGCACTGCTCAAGGCCGGCCTGAGCCAGCGCGGCTACCTCACCGCGACGCAGATCATGGAACTGGAGACGACGCTCGGCGCCATCGAAGCCGCAGCGGCGGCCAGCGCACCAGCCGGTACTCCAGCCGCGCGCGTGACCTTCACGCGGGATCCCGAGCGGTACTTCTGGTCGGTCTTCGGCACACCGACCGCGCGTGGCACGTGGGGCTGGCGCGTCGAGGGACATCACGTCTCCCTGCAGTTCACCATCGTGAACGGCGCCGTGACGGTGAGCGCGCCGACATTCTTCGGATCGAACCCCGCGGAGGTGCGCGAGGGCGACAAGAAGGGGCTTCGGGTCCTGGGATTCCAGGAGGATCCGGCCCGGGCGCTGGTGGAATCACTCGATCCGTCGCTGCGCGCGCGGGCGGTGATCTCGGCGACGGCGCCGAATGACATCGTCACGATGGTGAAGGTGCCCGTCGAGCCGCTGTCGCCGCCGGGCGTGGCGCTGTCCGACCTGTCAGCCGCGCAGCGGTCCGCGGTGATGGGGCTGGTCGAGGCGTATGCGGCGCAGATGGCGCCCGACGTCGCGGCGCTCCGGATGGAGAAGTTGCGCAAGGCGGGTACGGACGCGATCACGTTTGCCTGGGCGGGTGACGTCGAGCGGGGCCGCAAGCACTACTACCGGATTCAGGGCCCCACGTTCCTCATCGAGTACGACAACACGCAGGGCAACGGCAACCACGTGCACTCGGTGTGGCGCGACTTCGCCGGCGACTTCGGGCGGGACCTGCTGCGGGAGCACCTGGCGGCGGATCACCGCCCGTAGCGCCAGCCCCGCCCGATCGTCGCAGTCGCAGGCCCCCGCACGCCGCCCGATGATCGCGCGCGGTCGTCGGACGCGGGTGAGCGCCCGGTATGACGGGGCGTCCGAGTGAGGGACGATGGCGCGGTGTCTCGCCCGCGTGTCGCCTTTCTCTTCGTGGACGGTCTCGGCCTCTCGGCCGACGCCTTCGCAGCGCAGGCCAGCCCAGCCGGCGAGGACGGCGCCCGGGGACCTTCGACGTCGGGGTGCTCGATGCGGAGAGCGGCGCGGCCACGCGCCCGATCAACTGGCGCGGACTCCTGCGTCAGTAGCGCAGCGCCGCGCCGCTGCGGCGATCATCCGCTCGTTCGCACGCAGCCCTGTTGTCGGGTCTCGTCCTGGAGCGCACCACCGGTATAATCCGCGTCCATCGTGAGCCTCTCGCCAGCAAATACGGGACGGGAAGGGGCCGCAGGACAACCGGCGCACCACGGGGTGCGGCAGGAGAGGGTGGACGACATGTTCCCGAGTTCGAAGCGGCACACAGGATCGACGATCGTCAGGGCCGTGGTCGTTGCCGGCGCAGCCTTCGCGTTGTCGCAGTCAGCTACACACGCCCAGCAGTCCCCACGCCGGGTCGACGACAGCGTGCTGCGGGCCGCCCCGGGCACCGGTGACGACTGGATCACCTACGGCCTCGATCTCGGCGAGCGGCGGTACAGCCCGCTGACGCAGATCGACGCGAAGAACGTCGCGCAGCTCGGACAGGCGATGTCCATCGAGGTGCCGGGCGGCAACTTCAACCCGCCCGGGGGCGGCAATCAGGAGGCCACGCCGCTGGTCTCGAACGGTGTGCTCTACAACATCACGACCTGGAGCGTGGCTTACGCCATCGACCTTCGAACGGGAAAGCTGCTTTGGAAGTGGGATCCCGAAGTGAACCGTCCCGCGGTCCAGTCCAAGATCTGCTGCGGCGTCGTCAATCGCGGCGTGGGCCTCTACGAGAACAAGGTGATCGTCCCGGTGATCGACGGGCGCCTGGTGGCGCTCGACGCCGCGACGGGCAAGCCGATCTGGGAGGCCCGCTCCGAATATCCGCAGAACCAGTACACGCTGACGATGGCGCCGCGGATCGCGAAGGGGAAGGTCCTGGTCGGCCTCTCGGGCTCCGAGTATCCGGTGCGCGGCTATGTCGATGCGTTCGACGTGAACACAGGGCATCGCGCCTGGCGGTTCTACACCGTCCCTGGCGATCCGAAGAAGCCGGTTGAGAACGACGCGATGCGCAAGGCGATGCCGACCTGGAGCGGCGAGTGGTACAAGATGGGCGGCGGCGGCACCGTGTGGGACGGCATGTCCTACGACCCTGAGGCCAACCTGGTCTACTTCGGCACCGGCAACGGCGGGCCATGGCCGGAGGTGCTTCGCGGATCGAAGGGGCTCGACAACCTCTACGTCTGCTCGATCATCGCAGTGAACCCCGACACCGGCGAGATGAAGTGGTACTACCAGGCGGTGCCGGGCGATTCGTGGGACTACGACTCGGTGCAGCAGCTCACGCTCGCCGACATCACCATGGGTGGCCGCCCGCGCAAGGTGATCATGCAGGCGAACAAGAACGGCTACTTCTACGTGCTCGATCGCCTGACCGGCGAGTTCATCTCGGCGTCGCCGTACGCGCCGCTCAACTGGTCGGAGGCGATGGACCGGAAGACGGGGCGGCCGTTCATCCACCCTCGCGCGTTCTACGGCACCGAGCCGGTCACGATCTTCCCCGGCCCGATCGGCGCGCACAACTGGGCGCCGATGTCGTTCAACCCGCAGACCGGGCTGACGTACATCCCGACCACCTTCGGAAACTCGACCACCTACACGGTGAACCCGCAGACCTTCGTCTACAGGGAAGGCGGACGCAACACCGGCACCGGCCGCGGCGCGGCTGCGCCGGAGCCGGCGCCTGGCACCACGCCACCGACCCCGTTCGTGCCGCCGATGGTCGGTCCGAGCGACGGCGCGCGCGGCGGGTTCCTGCTCGCCTGGGATCCGGTGAACCAGCGGGAGCGGTGGCGGCGTGAAGGCGGCGGCGCGTCGGGCGGCGGCACGCTGACCACCGCCGGCAATCTCGTGCTGCAGGTGGTCCCCGACGGCCGGCTCCTGGCGTACAGCGCCGACACCGGCGAGAAGCTGCACGAAATCAACACGGGCCTGCGGCTCGGCATGGGGCCGCCCACCACGTTCATGGTGGACGGCAAGCAGTACGTGGCCGTCACGGGAGGTCGAGGGGTGGTCGTGCCACCGCCAGCGCCACCCGGGGGCGCGCCTGCGGCGCCCGCCGGCGGCGGCCCTGCACCTGCAGCAGACGCGAACGCACCGGTGCCGCCGCGCATCCTGGTGTACGCGCTCAACGCCGGCACCACGACGACGCCCGCGCGCGAGGCCGCAGGGGGCGCGGCCAATCCGGCTGACGACGACCACCCGAGGTAGGCACACCGGGCGGGATGCGGCGGGGATGTCCGACGCCATGGAACCGCCACGAATCCCTGAAGACCGGACCACCTGACTGTGGGACGATGGCGCGGTGGCTCGCGCGCGTGTCGCCTTTCTCTTCGTGGACGGTCTCGGCCTTTCGGCCGACGCCCGGAGTCCGCTGCACGCTGGCGGGCTCGATACGCTTCGCTCGCTGGCCTCCGGTTTCGCGCTGACGCCGCACGACGCGCCGGGCGCGGCCTACCGGGTGCTCGATGCCACGCTTGGTGTCGACGGCCTGCCGCAGTCCGGTACGGGGCAGACCACGCTGCTCACAGGCGTCAACGCGTCCGCTCTGCTGGAGCGTCACCAGGGGCCGCACCCCGGAGGTCGTTTGCGGGATCTGCTGGCGGAGGAGAGCCTCCACGTGTGGGCCACGCGGCGCGGCCTGTCGGTGTTCCACGCCAACGGCTATCGCCCCGAGTACCTGCGACGCGTCCTCAACGCCCGGCGCAACATGTTGTCGGCGTTTGCGGTCGCCGCGCGCGCGGCAGGCTGTGCGCTGCTCGACCTGGCCGACGCTCGAGCGCACTGGCCCGGCTACTGGTCGAACCCGGCAGACGCGGGGCAGCGCCTCGCACACGCGGCAGCTTCCCATCACCTCACCGTCCTCGAACACTGGGCGCTCGACTATGCCGGGCACCGCGAGCGCCACACGCTCGGCGAGCGGTTACGCGAGCTGGACGGCTTCGTCGCCGGATACCTGAGCGCCGGCACGGCCACCACGCTCGTGATCACCTCGGACCACGGCAACGCCGAGGAGCCCTGGCACCACACGCACTCCCGCAATCCGGTGCCGTTCGTCGCGGCCGGCCCTGCGGCTGCGTCGGTCCCGGCGGCACTCGACTCGCTGACCGGTGTGGCGCCGTGGCTGCGGACCGTGCTCTCGGGGACGCCATGAACCCGGGCCCGGCCTGCGGCGCTGGGCGGTGAGGCTCGCCCAAGAACGCCAGACTTCCTGCGGCTGAGCCGTAGCCGTTGAGCACGCTGCGTCCGCAGCGCTATGCTGTGGCACCTCCCGCGGCCGTCTGACGACGGCAATGCCCGCCGCGGGGAGGTCAGGTGTTCCGATGTCCGGACCACTGCATCGACGAGGCGACCCATGATTCGCACGGATCGATTGTCAGGTTCTGGTGTGTCGCGACGCGACCTGCTGCGGCTGGGAGCCGGCGGTCTCGGGTTCGGGTTGTTCGGCGGCATCGGTCCCGTCCCGTACGTGTTCAGCCGGGCCAGCGAAGTGGCCGCACAGACACTGTCGAACAAGATCCTCGTCGTGTTCGAGTGGTTCGGCGGCAACGACGGGCTCAACACCATCGTCCCCTACGGCGACGCGACCTACTACAAGCACCGTCCCACCATCGGTATCCGGGATAAGGACGTCCTCAAGATCGACGACCACTTCGGCTGGCACAAGTCGATGGCCGGCATGAAGCAGCTGTACGACGAAGGCAAGGTGGCCATCGTGCAGGGCGTCGGCTACGACCAGCCGTCGTTCTCGCACTTCACGTCGATCTCGTTCTGGCACACGGCGGCGCCGAACAGCGGCAACGAGTACGGATGGATCGGGCGGACCGCGTCCGCGCTCGACCCGACGGGGGCGCGCGAGCACCTGATCGTCAATGTGGCCGACAGCCAGAGCCTGGCCGTGAAGGCGGAGAAGCACGTGCCGCTCGTGTTCAGCGACCCGGCGCGCTTCCAGCGCGGCGTGTTCTCGCAGGAGAAGTCGGTGCTCGACGCGCTCGGCGCGCAGACGACACCTGCAGGCGACCCGCATCGGTATGTGCTGGACGTGACGCGCAGCGCGGCGCAGGCCTCCGAAGTGGTCCGCACCGCGTGGTCGAAGTACCCGGGGAGGAACAACCCCGACCTGCGCCTGCTCGACCTCGACAAGGTGGTGGCCCTCATCGAAGCCGACTTCCCGACGCGCCTGTATTACGTGCCGCTGCGCAACAGCCTCTTCGATACGCACGTGAACCAGGCGGCACCGCACGACCGGCAGCTGCAGTACTGCTCCGATGCCATCGCCGGCTTCTTCCAGGAGATGAAGCGCATCGGTCGGGCAGACGATGTGGTGCTGTACGTCCACAGCGAGTTCGGGCGCCGCGTGCCCGAGAACACGAGCCTCGGCACCGACCATGGCACCGCGCAGGTCAACTTCGTCATCGGCAATTCGGTGAAGGGCGGGATGTACGGTACGCCGCCGAGCCTCGACAACCTGGTGATGGACGGCAACCTCGAGAACACCACCGACTTCCGCCAGGTGTACGCCACCGTGATCGAGGAGTGGCTGGGCGCGGATTCCGCGAAGGTGCTCGGGCAGACGTTCGACACACTCCGCATGTTCCGGGCGTAGGGGAGGGACCGATGGCCACGCGTTCAGGCTGGTCCCCGGGGCCGGCGAGCTGGAAGGACGACCTCACGCCGATCTCCGCCGCGGAGTGGAACTACGACCGGGCGGCGCACCTGCTGGCCCATGCCGGGTTTGGCGGCACGCCCGACGAGGTGCGTGCGCTCGGGGAGCAGGGGCTCGAACGGGCGGTGAAGTCGCTCGTGCACTACGAGAGCATCCCGAACCCGCGGATGCAGCCCTTTGTCGAGTCGGGCCTGTGGGATCCGTCGCTGAATGGCTTCCCCGAGAGCCGCCCGGAGGCGACCGACCGCGCCCTCAAGACCGGCGCGTCCATGGGCGTGTCTGTGAAGCCGTCCGGGAACCGCCCCCTCCAGCCGATTTCCGACCGCTTCTTCTACTGGCTGCGCGCGACGATGCTCGAGACGCGGCGCATCGGCTACTGGTGGGCGAACCGGATGCTGCAGACGACGCATCCGCTCGAACAGAAGATGGCCCTGCTGTGGCACGGCCACTTCGCCACCCACGAGAACAAGGTGCGCGACTACCGCAAGATGCTGCAGCAGATCGCGCTGTTCGAGCAGGGAGCGACCGGCAACCTCCGCGAGCTGGTGATCAAGGTCGCGCAGAACCCGGCGATGTTGTACTTCCTCGATGCGCAGTACAACGTGAAGGGTGCGCCGAACGAGAACTTCGCCCGCGAGGTGATGGAACTCTTCACCATGGGCGTGGGGAACTACACCGAGCGGGACGTCCGCGAGTGCGCGCGCGCGTTCACCGGGTGGTACTTCGACGACCTCGCCTTCAAGGTGAATCCAGAGAAGCACGACGACGGGCCGAAGACCTTCCTGGGCCGGACGGGCAACTTCGACGGCGTGGCGGTGCTGAAGATCATCTTCGAGCAGCCGGTGACGGCGGAGTTCCTGGCCGGGAAGATCTACCGGTTTCTCGTGCGCGACGAGTTGTCGGACGCGTTGCGGCGCAAGCTCGGGACGATCCTCAGGGATCACGACTACGAGGTGAAGCCGCTGCTGACCGCCATCCTCTCGTCCAGGGACTTCTACAGCCAGGCGAGCTATGGGGCGCACATCAAGAGCCCGGTCGAGCACCTGGTGGCGATGATGAAGCAGCTGGGCGTCGACGAGATTCCGGGCGTGCCCGACTTCAACCAGTCGACCATCGCGATGGGGCAGCACCTGCTGAACCCGCCGTCGGTGGCGGGCTGGGCGGGCGGCAAGGCGTGGATCACGCCGGGGCTGCTCATCGAGCGGGGGAACGTGGCCCGCGAGGTGCTGATGCCCGACATGACCGGGTTCCGGGACTGGAACTTCACGGCCGGCACGGACGACATCCTCGGCCGCCGGCTGCGAGAGGGGTACGACGTGGGTGCGGCCACGGCGGTGAGCGACCCGGCGAACATGAGCACGTTCGATCGGGTGGCGCTCGAACGGGACGAGCAGTTCAACACCCGCATCTCCGGGTACGTCGGCTGGGTGCAGGCCGCTCGCAAGCTGATCCCGACGCCGCGCCGGGCCGCGCAGGTCGATCTCTCGCGGATGGTGCTGGACAGCGGCGCGAAGACGGCCGCCGAGGCAGTGGACTATCTGCTGTGGCGTCTGCTGCGCGTTCCGGCATCGTCCAGCATGCGGGACGCGCTGGTGGCTTTCCTGACGGGCGAACTCGCGACCGACAGCCTGGCGCGCAGCACGACGTACCTCGAGGAACCGCTGCGGCTGACCGTGCACCTGATCATGAGCACGCCGGAGTATCAGCTCGTATAAGGACCTTGCGCGGGCCTCGCACCGAGGCGGGCGCGCAGACGGCCGTGACCCTGTAAGATGTCGGCTCCAGATCAACCGTCCAACCGTTCGTGTTCGCGAAGGAGATACCGCCGATGCCGGTTCCGGCCGCCGCCCGCAAGGCTTCGAAGTCGTTCTACGCCGCGTTGAACAAGCTGGTGAAGGGTGACGCGGGTCCCATGCTGGATGTCTGGTCACGGACCGCCGCGGCGACCACCATGCATCCGATCGGCGGGTGCGAGCGCGGCTGGTCCAAGGTGAAGGGGCCGTGGCCGCAGGTCGCCAGCCTGTGCACCGGCGGGGCCATCAAGCTGCGCTCGCCGAAGATGAGCGCGACGCGGGACATGGCCGTGGAGAGCGGGGTCGAGTCGGGAACCATCGTAATGGCGGGCGAGACCGTCACGGTGGAGCACCGCGTGACGAACGTGTACGTGCGCGAAGGCCGCGAGTGGCGGATCGTGCATCACCACGCCGACCTGTCGCCGGGCATGCTGGCGGTGTTCCAGCGCCTGCAGGGTCAGAACGGGTAGCCGTCGGGGGCCCGCAGGCGATGTGGACTGCCGCCGCGTCCACCGGGCCAGCGCGTGGGCCAGGTCGGCCCGCAGTGCCCGCATCCGAGGGCGTCGAGAATTGTGTCGACGCGGTGTAGAGTGGCACCACTGTCCTGGACTGCGGTGCGCGTCCATTGGGAGGAGTTGCTATGTGTGATCAGGATCATTTCGAAGACGACCGGGTGGATTACGAAGCGCGCGGGATGGTGACGCGCCGCCAGTTCGGCGTGCTGCTCGGCGCGGGCATGGCGATGGTGCTGCCGAAGGTGCTGAACGCCGTGGCGGTGACCGAGTCCGAGGTGACGATCAAGACCCCGGACGGCACCTGCGACGCCTACTTCGTCCACCCCGCCGCCGGCACCGCGCCGGCCGTGCTGCTGTGGCCGGACATCTTCGGCCTGCGGCCGGCGATGCGGCAGATGGGCAAGCGGCTCGCCGAGTCGGGGTACTCCGTCCTGGTCGTCAACCCGTTCTACCGGGTGAAGAAGGCCCCCACCGCCGAGAACGGCGCGGCGACGCCGATTCCGACGCTCGTGCCGATGATGCAGGCGCTCACCGAGACCACGCACATGACCGACGCGAAGGCGTTCATCGCGTGGCTCGACCAGCAGCCGTCCGTGGCGAAGAACCGCAAGATCGGCACGCAGGGCTACTGCATGGGCGGGCCGATTGCATTCCGCACGGCGGCGGCGGTGCCCGACCGCGTCGGCGCCGTGGCCTCGTTCCACGGCGGCGGCCTGGTGACGGACCAGCCGAACAGCCCGCACCTCCAGGCCTCGAAGACGAAGGCGCAGCTCCTCATCGCCATCGCGACCAACGACGACCAGCGCGCGCCGAACGACAAGACGGTGCTGAAGGACACGTTCGCGAAGAGCGGCCAGCCGGCCGAAATCGAGGTGTACGCCAACGCCGCGCACGGCTGGTGCCCGCCCGACTCCGGCGTCTACAACGAGCCGCAGGCCGAGAAGGCCTGGAGCCGGCTGCTCGCGCTGTACGGCAAGGCGCTCGCCTGAGGTTCGACGGTGGCAGCGCGCCGGGGCGCTGCCACCGTCCTCCTGCCTGCCGCCATCCAACCCAGCCGCACGTAGAATGCGGCGATGTTGTCCTGCCTGCGCTCGGCGTTCTCGCTGCCAGCCGACGAGCACTATCTCAATTGCGCGTACATGTCGCCGCTCGCGACGGCGGTGGAGTCTGCCGGACTCGCGGGGGTGGTGCGAAAGCGCGTCCCGGCGCGTCTGGCTCCGTCGGACTTCTTCGCGGAGAGCGATCGCGCACGGGCCCTCTTCGCGCGCGTACTCAACGTTCCGGACCCGTCACGGATCGCGATCATCCCGGCCGCCTCGTACGGACTGGCCATCGCCGCGCGTAACCTCCCAGTCGCCGCCGGCCAGAACATCGTCGTCACGCACGAGCAGTTTCCGGCGAACGTGCATGCGTGGAGACGGCTGGGCGCCATGCGCGGAGGGGAGGTGCGCACGGTGAGGCCTCCCGACGTGACCGACGGACGTGGTCGGGAGTGGAACGTGCGGTTGCTGGAGGCCATCGACCGGCGGACGGCGGTCGTGGCGCTCGGCCATGTGCACTGGACCGACGGCACCAGGTTCGACCTCGAGGCCGTGGGGCGTCGCGCGCGCGAGGTCGGGGCCGCGCTCGTCGTGGATGGTACGCAGTCGATTGGCGCGATGCCGTTCGACGCGCAGGCTATCCAGCCCGATGCCGTGGTGTGTGCCACCTACAAGTGGCTGATGGGCCCCTATTCTATGGGATTCGCGTACCTGGGCCCACGGTTCGACGACGGCGAGCCGCTCGAGGAGACCTGGATCGGCAGGGCCGGGAGCGAGAATTTCAAGGACCTCGTGAACTATCGGGAGGACTACCAGCCCGGTGCCGTCCGGTACGATGTCGGGGAACGCTCGAACTTCGCCCTCATGCCCATGGCGATTGCGGCGCTCGAACTCGTGCTCGAGTGGCAGCCGACACGCGTCCAGGCGTACACCGCGGCCCTCACGGCGTCGCTCATCGAACGCGTCAGGGCGCAGGGCTACACCGTGGAGGATCCAGGCTGGCGCGGCGCGCACCTGTTCGGCGTGCGTGCGCCGGCTGGCGTGGATCTCGCCGCGGCAGACGCCCGGCTCCGTGCGCGCAAGGTCCACGTGTCGCTGCGCGGTTCGGCGATCCGGGTGTCCCCGCACGTGTACAACGATGCGGCCGATGTCGAGGCCCTTGCCGATGCGCTGGCACGACCCTGACCGAGCGGGCCCGCGCCGTCCCGCGACCCTTCCACGCGCACGATGCCCGGCCTGGTGGGCAGCGGCGAAGGTCGCGGGTGCAGTGACCGTGGCCGCGATTGTCCCGGAAGCGAGCGAGGTCGAGCTGGTTCTCCGGGGCGTCGGCGGTGCATCGGCCGTGGCGCGCGAACCAGCCGGTGTTCAGCCACGAGGTGTCATCCGTATAATCGGCGCCCGGGGAGGGACGCGATGGCGCTACGACATCTCGCCGCACTGACCGGTGCGCTTCTGCTCGCCGCTGTTGGGCTCTCGGCTCAGTCCGGCGCTGGACGGCGCGCGTCCAGCGCGCCAGTTGCGGGCGCGGCGGCATGTGCCGCGCTGGCCGGGCTGCATGTCGACGGTGATGCGACGATCACCGCCGGCACCATGGTCACGGCCGGCAGGCTGGACATCGGCCCGAATATCACGCTGACCAACCTGCCGGCGTTCTGCCGCGTGCAGGGGGTCAGCAGGCCCTCTGGCGATTCGAACATCCTCTTCGAGGTATGGCTGCCTGAAGGGGCGGCCTGGAACGGAAAGTTCCTCTCGACCGGTGAGGGCGGGTTCGCGGGCACTCCCAACTACTCGCGCAACGGACTCGACGGCGCGATGGACGCGATCGTGCGGCGCGGCTACGCCACGGCGTCGACCGACACGGGCCACTCGAACACCGACGAGTGGTGGGCCGTCGGGCACCCGGAGAAAGCGGCGGACTACCTGTACCGCGCGAAGCACGTCACGACGCTCGCGGCCAAGGCGGTCATTGCCGCGTTCTACGGGCGTGCGCCCAGTCACTCATACTTCAGTTCGTGCTCGAACGGAGGCCGCCAGGGGCTGATCGAGGCACAGCGGTACCCGGACGACTTCGACGGCCTGATTGTCGGTGCGCCCTGGAACTTCCAGTCGCACTCGAACGCCGGGTTCGTCTGGAACGCCCAGGCCATGAGCGCACCCGACGCGCTGATTCCGCCGGGGAAGCTGCCGGCCATCAACCGGGCCGTGCTCGCGCAGTGCGACCGGCAAGACGGACTGGCCGACCAGGTCATTGCCGACCCGAGCCGCTGCGACTTCAATCCGCAGTCGCTCGTGTGTCGTGGCGACGAGTCGAACGACTGCCTGACAGCGGCACAGGCGGCAGCCCTGCGGAAGATCTACGACGGTCCGATCAATCCGCGCACCGGCGCCAGAATTTTCCCGGGGTTTGCCCTCGGCTCCGAAACCTCGTGGACCGGCATCGTGCGCGTGCCGTCGCGGCAGGGCCCGGGCGGACTCGGACTGATCTCGTACTTCTCGAACCTCGTGTTCGAGAACCCCGAGTGGGACTTCCGGCGCTTCGACTTCGACGCCGACCTTGCAGCCGCGGACGGCAAGGTCGGCCGACTCGGCAACGCGGTCGCGGTCGACTACAGCCGTGCGAAACAGCGCGGCGTCAAGATCATCCAGTATCACGGGTGGAACGACCAGACCCTGCAGCCGGCGTACAGCCCGCAGTACTACGAGGAGGTCGTGGCGGCGAACGGCGGCCTCGAGGCGACGCAGGGTTTCTACCGGCTGTTCATGGTGCCAGGGATGGCGCACTGCTACGGGGGACCGGGTGCGTCGAACTTCGGGGGCGTCGGCCAGCAGCTGCCGCCGGCGCGAGACGCCGAGCACGACCTGGTGGCGGCGCTCGAGCGCTGGGTCGAACAGGGAACACCGCCGGCGCAGTTCATTGGCACGAGGTTCACCGATGCGGACGCTGCCACGCGCCGCGTCGCGTTCACGCGGCCGGTGTGTCTGTATCCCTCCGTGCCACGGTACACCGGCCGCGGCGATCCAAACGACGCGGCAAGCTTCACCTGCGTGCGGCCATAAAGACCGTGGTCCGGCATGCGGGCGGCGGCTGAACTCTGCGTCCGCCGCACGTCTGGAACCGGACGATGCAGTGGACGAGGCGTCGGTGGCGCCCGGCGGGTTATTCGGCAGGATGACCGACGACCTGCTGTTGTCCATTGGCGGACACCTGCACCAGGCCGTGAACCGGACAGCGATGGTAGGTGGACGCCAGCGACGCGGGGACTGGTCCCCTGCCGGCGGGACCCTGCGCAGCCGGGCTCGCCGCATCCAGGACGGCCGACATGTCCTGGCCGCACGACTGGCAGCGGACCGAGACGGTGTGCCCCGCCCAGACACCGCGCACCGTCGCCTTGAGCAGCCACTCCAGACCGAATCCGCAGTGGGGGCACGGCCATCGCTGCGCGCGTGCGGGAGCGTAGATCTCCGACAGGGTGGCCGGTTCGATGAGCACAGTGATGGGCCGCTTGCATCCCTCGCAGTAGAGCCGATGCTCGCGCAGCCGCCCGTCCTGTGCGCCGCCTTTCAGCAGCCGCCGCCGGCGCTCCACCTCGTACCGCGCCTGCGTCAGCTGCGTGCCGAGGCGGTCGAGCTGGATCGGCTTCGTGAGGTAGTCCAGCGCACCGAGCCTGACCGCCTCGATGGCGGTATCGATCGACGCTGCGCCGGTCATGACGATCACGTGGCAGTTCGAACGCGCCTTGCGGAGGGCACGCAGCACGTCGAGCCCGGACGTGGTCGGCAGATGCAGATCGACGAGCGCGACGTCGGGCTGGAGTGCCGGCAGCTCGGTGATGACATCGGAGCGTCCGTCGCGGAGGACGACCGAGAACCCGTTCTGGCTGGCGAACCTGGAGAGGAGCGACAGCACCATCGGCTCGTCGTCGACGATCAGCAGCGACAGTCGGCTCCCGGGGTCGACGTTCGACGAGAGCATATCCGGCAGGCCTCCACACGCGTCCTGTTGCGCAAGCTGAACGGGGTATAGTTTATTCCTTATTTGTCGCGCAGGAGCAAGCACTGCATCTCTAAGCCACCTCGACCGTCGCCGGGATGCGGAGCGGCAGGTCCGCTGGAATGGACCGTCCGTGCCGGATGGGGATCGGCGACGCTCGCGGCCATCCTGGCGCGACGGGAAGCCCGGCGCCAGGGGCACGAGGGTGAGGCCAGGTTCTTGTGGGGTCTCCCTCGGCGGACAGGCTGTGTCATCCTGAGGCCCTGACCGGCGGGAGCGGGAGGGAGGAAGCTGATGCGTGGGGTCGGAACGCTGTGGCGCAGCGGCGCCGCGGCACTCGCACTGGCAATGGGGTTGGGCACGGCTGTCCCCGTGGCGCAGGGTGATGGCGCCATCCAGGAGCGGCTCGAGCGCTACGTGCGTCCCTATGCGGCAACCGGCCTCTTCTCGGGCGTCGTGGCCATTGCCAGGGGCGACACCATTCTGGCCAGCACCGCAGTGGGCCGCCGCGACCGGAGCAGCGGCAGCACGCCAACGCTGACCACGCCGTTCCCGCTCGGTTCGCTGTCGAGCGTCTTCACCGCCGCGCTGGTCGTGAAGCTGCAGCAGGACGGACGCCTGTCCTTCGATCACACCCTCTCGCGCTACGTCCCCGGCATTCCCAACGGCGACCGCATCACGATCGAGCACCTGCTGCGGCACAGTTCGGGTGTCGGCGCGATCCAGTCGTCGGTGCCATATCTCCGCCCGCTCGCGCTGGACGATCTGCTCACCTTCATCGGGAGGGCGCCGGCACGCTTCCCGCCGGGCAGCCGCGAACAGGACGGCAACGAGGCATACGTCCTGCTCGCGAAGGTCATCGAGCGCGCAAGCGGCGTTTCATACAGCGAGTACCTCGACCGTGTCTTCCTGGCCCCGCTGTCCCTGGCCGGCACGACACCGCTGGCCGCTGCGCCCGTGCCCGACGGGGCGCAAGGCAACAAGGCGGTGCTCGATGGCGCAGCGGTGCCGATCGAGCAATCCGAGGCACCCATGGTCGGCGCGTCAGGATTGATGAGCACGGCCGCCGATCTGCTCGCCTGGACGGGTGCCGTCCGGGGCACCGACATCGTGAATCTCCCTGCGCTGCCATCCCCGTATGGATGGGAGCGGCGGTCGTATCTCGGACACGCCTTGAGCGAACACAGCGGCGGGGCTGAAGGCTTCGGCGCGTACATCGGGTCCTACGACGACGGCCACGTGGTCGTCGTCCTCAGCAACGTCCAGTCGGGAATGCGCAGCCGATGGGGGCGCGACCTCGCGGCAGTCATCTACGACGGCGCGACGTCCTCGCCCCCGCGCCTTCCGGTTGCGCGTGTCAGGCAGTCGTTCGGCGATCTCGCCGGCACCTACACCAGTGCAGACGGCAACACGCTGACCGTCGGGCGGAGGAGCGGTGGGCTGTGGATGACGGCGGGGCGCGTGCCCTTCCGGCAGCCGCTCGCGCACGTCGACCGCGACCTGTTCTTCTCTGCGTCGGACTTCGGCCTCTATGCGTTCGTGAGGAACGGCGCCGGCCGGGTGACCGCGATGAGGGTGGGACCGTTCGAAGGGGATGCCGCGTCGGCAGTCTCCTTCGAGCGGAGGTAAGGTCAGCGGATGCGGCGCCAGTCGCCGTCGGCCGGCCAGTAGTATTCGCCGGTCTCGTGGTAGGCGTTGTAGCGGTCGTAGGCGTACGTCGTGACGCGCACGGACCGGCCGTCACGATGGTGAGGGCGCATCAGCGTCTCGATCTCGGCGGCGGTCACTGGTTCGTGGACGTAGAGTGAGACGTCGCCACGCGGCGTGCAGGCCGGAAGGCCAACGCAGCACGCCAGCACGAGTCCGATCGCGAGCAGCCGTCCGCCCATCGCACCCGATGATCCCATCACGTCGAAGGCTGGTGCAAGCGGCAGAACGGGACGCCGGTTTGATCGCGGGGCGGTGTCGGGTTCCTCGACGGTGAGAGGGAGCGAAGCCACGTATCAAAGTCCGAGCGGATCGCCGCCGCGTCTGGGGATCGCCGACACCACCCGGGGTCACCGGGGGGGCACGGCCTACACGACGACGTTGCCGAGCACCTGCTGCTGGCCGCTGATGAACACCCGTACGATGCCGTGCGTGGGACACCGATGGTAGGTGGACGGCAACGGCAGGGGGACGTGGTGTCCCGACGCGGCGAGGGCGCCGGCCGGGTGCCTGGTGTCGAGATCGCGGACCACCGGCATGTCCTGGCCACACGAGCGGCAGCGGATCGGGGAGGTGTCCCCGGCGCAGACATCGCGCACGGTCGCCTTCAGCATCCACTCCAGGACGAATCCGCAGTGTGGGCAGGGCCAGCGATGGGCGCGGGCCGGGGCGTGCATCTCGGACAGGGTCGCCGGCTCGATGAGTACGGTGATCGGCCGCTGGCAGGCATCGCAGTGGAGGCGATGCTCCTGGAGTCGTTCCATCTGGATACTCCTCCCGTGGCGCAGCCGAAGGTCGCGCTCGAGATCCGTCGAAGTGAGCGCGACTGGGGCGCGGGGCGAAGCGCCAGGACCAGCGCTCCGTTCGTGAGGAGCCTTGTAGCGCACTCGGTGGTCGCTGCGCAGTCGGTATATGTCCTACGAAGGCGCGGGCACCGGTGTGCACGGTGAACGCTCATGGCGCCTGGAGGCCATTGTTGTTCTTCACGGGCGAACGGGGGCGTACTCGGGAGACGTGCTGGGGCGCATCGAGAACCGGCATGGCAGGTCCAGAAGGGGGCGGGCCCTGGCACCGGGGGCGTGCGGCGGACACGTCCGGCATTGCGCGCCGCCTCGCGGCGCGGCACCCGCCAGCAGAGGAGAGGGGAGGCAGCATGTCGAGTGACGAGACCCAGATTCGGGCGCTCATCGACGCGTGGCACGTCGCGACCAGGGCAGGGGATACCGATACCGTGCTCGGCTTGATGACCGACGATGTGGTGTTCCTGGCGGCGGGGCGACAGCCGATGGGCAAGACTGAATTCGCGGCGCTGTCGCGCGCGTCCGCCGGTGCACCCCGCCCCAGCATCGAGAGCCGCGTCGACATTCACGAGGTGCAGGTCTCGGGCGACCTGGCCTGCGTGTGGAGCACGATCTCGGTGGCGGTGACGCCGCCGGGGGCGGACCACCCGATCGAGCGCGCGGGGCATGCGCTCACCGTGTTCCGGCGAGAGGGCAGCCGGTGGTTGCTGGCGCGCGATGCGAACCTGCTGGCGCCGGTTCGGTCCGGCCGGGACTGAGGAGCCCATCTCGCGTGCCCGGGCGGGCAAGACAAGACCTTTATGAACATGTAATCACACTCACTGGCATCTCCTGATTTTGGTGGCCTCATGCATGAGGTGGCATGCCGCCACCGCTCGATTGAGGAGAGATGTGCCGATGAACGGACGTGTGTGTCTTGCCCTGGGTGTGTCTGCGATGCTCGCGCTGTCGATGGCCTGTGGCCGCGCACAACTTACTCCGGTGTCGCCGAGCGGCAGCGGCCAGGCCGCGGGTGATGCTGCGGCAGATGGTTCGACCCTCAAGGTGACGGCGCCGGGCCTGGCGTCCCGATCAACGACGTCGTCCTCCAGGACACCGCGCCGACGCTGGTGCTGACGGCCGCCACCGTGAAGTACGCCTCCGGCGGTCTGCAGTACGAGTTCGAGATCTACGACGCCGCGAACACCCGCCTGCAGTCCGCCATCGTCTCCGACACGACGTGGCGCGGTGCGGCGCTCGACTATGCGAAGCGCTACACGTGGCGCGCGCGGGCGCGCCTGGGCGACAACTTCGGTCCGTGGTCGGCGTTCGCGTCGTTCGTGACGCCCGATTCGCGCGGATACCTGCGCGGCAACGAACTCTACGACCCGCTGTGGACGGGGACCACGATTGGCCGTGCCTCGGGCACCACCTTCGTCCTCGGGCAGGGCATCCGCCTGGACGGCATCGAGAGCTTCGTCGAGTGGCGGCTCGAGCAGCCGCTGGTCGACGGGCAGTTCTCGGCCATCATCACTAACCTCGGGAACAGCAACGAGCAGTGGAAGACGAAGGTGATGAGCATGCTGCAGGGTGACGGCGTGAACGTCACCGACAACGCGTTCCGGTTCACCGCCGACCGCCGCAACGCGGACTCGGGCGGGACGGTGCGCTACACGCTGCGGTCGCGCGGGGTGGACGCCGGCGAGCCGAACGCGGGCGGCATGCGCTGGGATCGGACGAAGCTCTACCTCTGGACCTACACGTGGAGCAACGGCCAGTCGCGCCTCGAAGTGAGGGAAGGTGGGGCGAACGGGCCGGTGGTGAAGAGCGTCGGCGCCAGCTACCGGGCGCCGTATGCCCCGAATCCGCACCTCATCCGGCTCGGCTCGGTCGGTGGGCGCGCCGGATCCGAGACCCTGCCCGGGGCCGTGATCAGAAACGTGTGGGTGTCGGCCAACCCGCGGCCGGCGTTCCCGAACGACAACCCGTAGCTCGCACCGCCCGTGGCGCGTGGCGGCGGAGCTGCTGCCGCGCGTCCCATCCCGCCGTGCGCGTCGCACCCGCCGCGCGGATGTCGCACCCGCCGCTGTCGTCCGGGCCCGGGCGGTTGGAACCCCACCCTGATACGTGCCATCCTTCCGTCAACGCCGGGCCGGCTGACACCACGTGCGCCTCTGCGACGTTCGCCGCCCTTGCGTAGCGCGAGCGTCAGCCGGACTGCCGTCGGTATGGGGAGCTTGGCTTGGTCTCGCGTGTCGCGGCCGCTTTCTTCGCGGCGGTCACTGCCGCTGTTGTCCTGTTCCAGCTGGCGCTGGCGGCGGGCGCGCCATGGGGAGCCTACGCGATGGGCGGAGCTTTCCCGGGCGTGTTTCCCGTGGCCCTTCGCATCGCGGCGGCCCTGCAGGCTGCCTTCCTCGTCCTCATCGCCCTGGTGGTGCTGTCGCGGGCCGGCCTGGCACGTCCGTCGTGGTCGCGTGCGTCTCGCTGGGCCGATCGGAGCAGCCGCGCCAGCGTGACGTCGTCTCGACGGTCGGTCGTGACCTTGTCGCCGGCCTTGCGCGCAATGAGCGACGGCGCGACCACCTGACAGGCCCCGCCCTTGGCGGTGAGATAGCGGTAGATGCCGTAGCCACACGGGCCGGCTTCGTACGCCATGGTGAGCCCGTGGGCTTTGTCCTGGAGGCGGCGCCGGAGCTGATCGATGTCGCGGTCCCGCGTGCCGATCTCGCCGACGAAGACCGGTGGGGGTATCGCCGGCTGCATGGGCCACGGCAGTCGAATCTTTGTGGACGTCCAGAGCGACGAACAGCAGAGTAGACTGGCGCATGGCTGACCTCCGGGAACACGCCGCCGCGGTCCCTGCGGCGGCGCGGCTCTGGCCGCGTAGGCTAACCCGCGATCACTCCCGCTGGTCAGCCATCTGTTACCGAAGTCATTCTGTCTAGGCCCCGCACTCACCACTCTGAGGACCGCAGCGTGCCCATGCTTCACCACGTCGAGTTGTACGTCAGTGACTTGGAGCGCTCGTGCGCATTCTGGACTCCCTTCATGGCCATGCTTGGCTACGAAGCTGATCCTTGGTCAGGAGGCATGAACTACGTCCGTGGCGATGACGAGACCTACTTCTGTCTCCTGCCCGCATTGCCTGAGCACGTCTCCGCCGGGTACCACCGCAAACGGGTTGGCCTGAATCACCTGGCCTTTCGGGGAACATCGCGGGCCCAGGTTGACCAGATCGCCAAGTGGGTGAAGCACAACGGACACTCGCTCTTGTACGAAGATCGACACCCATTTGCCGGTGGCCCGGACTACTACGCCGTGTTCTGTGAAGATCCTGATCGCTTCAAACTCGAAGTCGTCGCGCCCAGCGGGGCCTAACCCCTCGCTCGAGCCGACCCGACTACGGCAGCCAAGGCCTGGCCACTCCGGGCCAAGATGGTTATCGTCCCTCCGCGACCAAGCCTCGTCTGCCTCCGCGGGCGGCTCAGCTCGAGCGTTAGCACCTGCCCTGCGATTCCGTTCTCGGCCTGGCCCGTTCGGTGTTGTCAGCCGCACGAAAGTCCGGCGGTGGACGCGCCGCTCGGAAAGTGATCCACTCGCCGCTCAGAAAGTGATCCACCT
>CAYLTD010000052.1:0-29414 GCA_964386715.1 uncultured Bifidobacterium sp. | reverse complement strand
CCCTCGGACTTTGCTGCCTCGCGGCGGATGTGGCCTCGGCGCAGTACTTCGGCCGCAACAAGGTCCATTACAAGACGTTCGATTTCCGCATCCTCGAGACCCAGCACTTCGACATTTACTACTACCCGGAAGCGCAGGAGGGCATCGACATCGCTGCGCGCATGTCGGAACGCTGGCTGGTCCGCCTCGAGCGCGTGCTGGACCATCGCCTGCGTGGCCGCCAGCCGTTGGTGCTGTATGCGTCACACGTGGACTTCGAACAGACCAACACGATTCCAGGCGAGATCGGCGAATCGACCGGAGGTGTCACCGAACCCCTGAGGCGCCGGATCATCCTGCCGCTCGGTGGGCCGCTGGCCGACACGGACCATGTGATCGGCCATGAACTCGTCCACGCGTTCCAGTTCGACATCACGGCGGTGGAGGGCGGCCAGCCCGGCTTCACGGGCGCCCACCGGCTTCCGCTCTGGTTCATCGAGGGCATGGCCGAGTACCTGTCCATCGGCGCCGTCGATCCGAACACCGCCATGTGGCTGCGTGATGCGGCCCGGAAGGAGAAGCTGCCGACGATCGACGACCTCGACAACCCGCAGTACTTCCCGTACCGGTGGGGTCAGGCCTTCTGGGCCTACGTCGCGGGCCGCTGGGGCGACGGCGTCATCCGGCCGATGCTCGACATCGGTGCGCGCGCCGGGGATCCCCGCATCGCCATTCAGCAGGTACTCGGCGTGGCGCCCGAGCAGGTGTCCGCCGACTGGCACGCCGCGATCCGCGCGGCGTATGCGCCGGCACTCTCCGCCGCCACGCCTCCGTCCGAGGTCGGCACCGCCGTCGCGAAGGGCGACCGGTTCGGGGGCGACCTGAACGTTGGCCCTGCAATCAGCCCGGACGGACGCTACATCGCGTACCTCTCCGAGCGCTCCCTGTTGTCCATCGACCTGTACGTCGCAGACGCGGCCACCGGGAAGCAACTGCACAAGCTCACGAGCACGGCAAACGATCCGCACTACTCGAGCCTCCAGTTCCTGGCTTCGGCCGGGGCCTGGGACGCTGACAGCCGGCGCCTGGCGATCGCCATCGTGACCGGCGGGCGTCCGGCGATCGCGATCTTCGATGCACGGCGGGGCGACAAGGAGCGGGAGATCAGGCTCGACACACTCGACGAGATCTTCAACCCGACATGGTCGCCCGACGGCCGGTCGATGGCCTTCACCGGCATGACCCGTGGGCTGACCGACCTGTTCACCGTCAGCCTCGAGACAGGGGAGGTTCGGCAACTCACGAGCGACCCGTATGCGGATCTCCAGCCGGCCTGGTCTCCAGACGGCACGCGGATCGCGTTCGCGACCGACCGCTTCTCCTCGCGGCTCGGCGTCCTCGACATCGGCCCCTACCGGCTCGGCCTCATCGATCCGCAGGGCGGCCGGGTGACGCAGGTGCCTGTTCCCGGGGGCGAGGGGCGGCACCTGAACCCGCAGTGGGCGCCCGACGGCCGCTCGCTCTACTTTATCGCCGACGATGGGGGCATCCCGAACGTGTTTCGCGTCTCGCTCGACAGCGGCGCCGTGACGCCCGTCACGACCGTCGGCACGGGTGTCAGCGGCATCACCGCCACCAGCCCGGCCCTGTCGGTGGCCTCGCGAAGCGGCCTCATCGCAGCCAGCGTGTACGACGAGGGACGCTACGACATCTACACCATCGCACCGGATCAGCCCCGTGTGGAGCCGTTGAGGCTCGACACGAACGCCGCCGTGCTGCCGCCGGTTCCCCGCCGCGAGGGGGAGGTCGAGCAGGTGCTCGCACAGCCGATGGTGGGCCTGCCCCGCCCACAGACCTACGAGACGCGTGAGTACCGAGGCGGCCTGCAGCTCGAAGCACTGGGTCAACCGTCGGTCGCATTCGGCGCCAGCCGCTTCGGAGCGGCCATCGGCGGCGGGATCTCGGCCTCGTTCAGCGACATGCTGGGCAACCAGTCACTCGTGACGTCGGTGCAGCTCAACGCGGGACTGAGCAGCAACTTCAGCATCAAGAACACCGCCGCGCAGGCCGCCTATCTCAATCAATCGCGCCGCTGGAACTGGGGTGTCATCGGCGGACAGGTGCCCTACATCAGCGGCGGCGTCCAGCAGTTCACGGCCGACGTGGACGGAGAGCCCGCGATCGTCGAGCAGTCGATCCTGTTCCGGCAGACCGAACGGTCCGCGTCAGGCGTGCTGGCCTACCCGTTCAACCGTGCGCAACGCCTGGAGTTCCAGGCGGGCGTCACGCAGCTTGCCTTCGACCAGGTGGTCCAGACCCAGGCCTATTCGGCGATCTCCGGTGCGCTGTTCCTCGACGATACGGTGGAGCGCTCGATTGCGGATCCGCTGACGCTTGGCACGACGTCCGCGGCTCTCGTCTACGACACGTCGAACTTCGGCGCGACCAGCCCGGTGGCGGGGCAGCGCTACCGATTCGAGGTGTCGCCCACCCTGGGCTCGGTGAACTACACGAGCGCGCTCGTCGACTACCGCCGCTACTTCATGCCGGCCTCCTTCTACACGCTGGCCACCCGCGTCATGCACTTCGGGCGCTACGGCGTGGGCGGCGAGGATCCGCGCTTCTTTCCCCTGTTCATCGGGTATCCGAACCTGGTGCGCGGCTACAGCCCCAACTCGATCACGGCGGACGAGTGTGCGACCGGCGCGCCCGGCGAATGCCCCGCCTTCAGCCGCCTGCTGGGCACGCGCATGCTGGTAGCCAACCTCGAGTTCCGCTTTCCGCTGCTGCGGCCGTTCACGGGACCGCGGGGCGGCATGTACGGGCCGGTCCCTGCCGAGGTCGGCGTGTTCCTCGATGGCGGTGTTGCGTGGAGCCGGGGCGAGCGGCCGTCCATCTTCGGCGGCGACAAGCAGGGGGTGTCGAGCGCGGGGGTCACGCTGCGCGCCAACCTGTTCGGTTTCGCCATCGGGCAGTTCGACTTCGCGCGCGCGCTCCAACGCGCCGGTCGAGGCTGGATGTTCCAGTTCAACCTGTCGCCCGGGTTCTGAGACGACGGCCACCGGCTCGGCCGCGCCAGAGCCCCCCTTCCAGATTCTGCGCGTCGCTCGACCAGGGCGTGTCTCACGGCCCAGACGCGCGTCGACCCGTACAAGGGCGCGCGGCTGCGCGCAGCGTGGCAGAGCCCGACCTGTGCTATCCTTTAATCCGGCTACACGGATGAATGTGCGCGTCCCCCCTATCCTGGACCAGCTCGCCTCGCTCGCCGACACCACGCGCAGCCGCCTCCTGCTGCTGCTCGATGGCCACGAGCTGAGCGTGTCCGAGTTGTGCGGCGTGCTCCAGTTGCCGCAGTCCACGGTCAGCCGGCACCTGAAGGCGCTGGCCGACGCCGGATGGGTGGTCGCGCGCGCGGAAGGCACCAGCAACGTCTACGCGATGCACCGCGACGCGCTCGACGCCGCCTCCCGGCGCCTGTGGCTGCTCGTGCGCGAACAGGTCGGCGCATCTGCGGCGGCGGTGCAGGACCAGCGGCGCCTGCAGGGCGCCCTCGCGGAGCGGCGCAGCAAGTCGCAGCAGTTCTTCACCTCCTCGGCGGGCCAGTGGGATCGCGTCCGCGAGGAGATGTTCGGCGATCGCTTCCACCTCGCGGCTATGGCGGCGCTGGCCAGCCCCGACGCGGTGTTCGGCGACCTTGGCTGCGGCACCGGCCAGGTGAGTGCCGCCCTCGCGCCGTTCGTCGCGCGCGTCATTGCGGTCGACAACTCCGCGGCCATGCTGCAGGCGGCGCGCAAGCGCGTGCAGGGATGGTCGAACGTCGACCTCCGCCGCGGCGACATCGAGTCGCTCCCGATCGACGATGCCCGGCTGGATGCGGCGACGGTGATGCTCGTGCTGCACCACGTGCCCGAGCCGTCGCGGGCGCTCGCCGACGTCGCGCGCGTGCTGAAGCCGGGTGGTCGCGTGGTGCTGGTGGACATGCTGCCGCACGACCGCGAAAGCTACCGGCAGCAGATGGGACATGTCTGGCTCGGGTTTTCCGAGGACCAGGCGGCACGCCTGCTGGCGGGAGTCGGGTTCGGGGACATTCGCGTCGTCGCCCTGCCTCCCGACGCACGGGCGAAGGGCCCGGCGCTTTTCGTGGCGACAGGCGTAAGAGGCGGGCCCCCGGGGGCCCAGGCGCCGGAGGGACCGGCGTCGTAGGAGAAGTCTCAGCGGGTCGGGCCCGTCGTGATGCCCGGTGCCCGCTGTTCGATGGTTCGCTGACAGGTCACACACAAGGAGAAGAGCAGGATGGCTACAGTTGTCGAGACGCCGCACGCGTTCGCAGCGGCACAGGCGGCAGGCCGCGAGCCGTACAAGGTGAAGGATCTCGCCGAGGCGGAGTTCGGTCGGAAGGAAATCCGACTGGCCGAGCAGGAGATGCCGGGCCTCATGGCGCTGCGCGCCGAATACAGGGGCAAGTCGCCGCTCAAGGGCGCGAAGATCATGGGCTCGCTGCACATGACGGTGCAGACGGCCGTCCTGATCGAGACGCTCGTCGAACTGGGCGCTGACGTGCGCTGGGTTTCGTGCAACATCTTCTCGACGCAGGATCACGCAGCCGCGGCGGTCGTCGTCGGGAAGACGGGCACGGTGGACAACCCGTCCGGCGTGCCGGTGTTCGCGTGGAAGGGCGAGACGCTCGAGGAGTACTGGTGGTGCACGGAGCGGGCGCTCATGTGGCCTGACGGAACCGGCCCGAACCTGCTGCTCGACGACGGCGGGGACGCGACGCTGCTCGTGCACAAGGGCGCCGAGTTCGAGAAGGCCGGCGTGGTCCCGACCTTCAACCCCGAGACCGATCCCGAAGAGTGGGGCGTGATCCTCGACCTGCTCCGCGCCGAGCAGGCGAAGAACCCCGGACGCTGGACCAGGGTCCTTGCAGGCATCCGCGGCGTCTCGGAAGAGACCACGACCGGCGTGCATCGCCTCTACGAGATGATGGCCGCCGGCACGCTGGCCTTCCCCGCGATCAACGTCAACGACTCGGTGACGAAGTCGAAGTTCGACAACCTGTACGGATGCCGTCACTCGCTGACCGACGGCATCCTCCGCGCGTCGGACGTGATGCTGGCCGGCAAGGTGGCCGTGGTGATGGGCTACGGTGACGTCGGCAAGGGCTGCGCGCAGGCGCTGCGCGGTCAGGGCGCGCGCGTGATCATCACCGAGATCGATCCAATCTGCGCGCTGCAGGCCGCGATGGAAGGCTACCAGGTCACGACCCTCGAGGACGTGGTCGAGACCGCCGACATCTTCATCACGGCGACCGGCAACAAGAACATCATCACCGTCGACCACATGGCCCGCATGAAGGACAAGGCCATCGTCGGCAACATCGGGCACTTCGACAACGAAGTCGACATGGCGGGCCTGAAGAAGAAGGGCATCCAGCGGATCAACATCAAGCCGCAGTACGACGAGTTCGCGTTCCCCGACGGCCACTCGGTGATGATCCTCGCCGAGGGGCGCCTGCTGAACCTGGGATGCGCGACCGGTCACCCGAGCTTCGTCATGAGCTGCTCGTTCTCGAACCAGGTGGTGGCGCAGCTCGAACTGCACACCAACGCGCAGAATCTCGAGAAGAAGGTCTACACGCTGCCGAAGCACCTCGATGAGAAGGTGGCCCGGCTGCATCTCGACAAGCTCGGGGTGAAGCTGACGCGGCTGACGGCCGACCAGGCGTCGTACATCGGCGTGCCGGTGGACGGACCGTACAAGCCGGAGCACTACCGCTACTAGTACGCCCGGCGACGCCACAGCTCCGTCATACGCACGACCCGCGGCCGTCTCACCGGCCGCGGGTCGGCCTCGCTCAGGGGCTCTACCCGGCGATCGTCACCGCGTCCTGCCTATTCGAGAGGACAGGTCCGCTGCAGGTGACACCACCTCGCGGACGAGCCTTCGGATAAACTCCTTCACTGCAGCGACTTACCTGGCTACACTGCGGCAGAGCCCGGGCACGCACCTTGCGTTGGCCGACAGCGGGTCAAGGAGACCAGGGTTCCATGTCCAGCAAACTCGTTTTCGCGGCACTCGGCCTGGCATGCGTCGCCGCCGCCGCTGGGGGCGGATATCTGGCCGGCCGCCAGACCACCGCGCCGGTGGCTGCTGTCGCCGCGGAGCCAGAACCGGCAGCGGCCGCACCGGTACCCGCCACGGTCCAGGAGACCGAGGCCACCGTCCCGGACGCCCGCGCCTCGGTTCCGCCGCCCTCACCGTCGTCGCAGCGAGCTGCTGCGTCCGGAAGCGGCAGAGCAGCAGTTGCCGAGCCGAAGCCGGCGCCGGCCCGCCCCCGTCCGTCGCCGCCCGCGCAGATCGCATCGGCGCCCGCGCTCGATCGCACCTGGCCAGCCGCGGCGCAGCCGGGCGCTGCCCTCCAGACGCCTGAGCCGCTGCCCTTGCCAGCACCTCCGGTCGAGGAACGGCCAGTCGAAGCTGCACGGGCACCTGAACCGCCCCAGCCGACCTTTGACGAAGTGACCGTGTCGGCCGATTCGGTGATCGGGCTGCAGACGGAGATCGCACTCAGTTCCGAGAACGCCCGCGTCGAGGATCGGGTGGAGGCCCGCGTGGTGCGCGACGTGCGCGCCGGAGGGCGGGTGGCTATCCCAGCGGGCACGCGCGCCCTGGGGTCCGTCACGGTGGTGGAGCGCGGCGGGCGGCTGCGCGAGCGCGCCCGCCTCGGGATCCGCTTCCACACCCTCGCGTTCGCCGATGGCACGCGCCTCCCGATCACCACTGAAACGATCTACCGATATGGCGACGAGCGCAGCAACGGGTCGGCCGCAAAGATCGGCGGCGGAGCCGTAGCCGGGGCGATTCTCGGCGCGATCATCGGCGGCGGCCGGGGCGCTGCGATCGGGGCCACGACAGGCGCGGCCGGCGGCACGGCTGCGGTCATGGCTTCGGGGCGCAGCGAAGCCACGTTGCCTGCGGGCGTCGAGGTGACGGCTCGCATCCTGTCGCCGGTCAACGTCACCGTCGAGCGCTAGTCCGCGCGCTGTATGGGCGCGCTCGGTTCGGAGCGCGCCCGGCCCTTCCGTCCCCGCCGCCGGTCCCGCCGCAGCTTCCGCTCTACGGTCGCGCTGCACTTCCCCAGCCGGACCTGATTACCTTCGGGGCACACGCCTTGCAATTTTGTGGCGCCAGGTGCGCCGATGTGGCGCGCAAAAAGGAGCGAACGAAATGCGACGTGTGATGAAGGCTCTGCTCATCGTGGCTGCGGTGGCCGCGCTGTGGGCTCCGACCCAGGCCAGGGCGGAGGGATATGTGAGCCCGTGGGCGGGCGTGAACTTCGGCAACGATCAGGCCGAAGGCAACTGGGCCTTTGGTGCGAACGCTGGCTACATGGGTGCTGGCATCATCGGCGGTGAAGTCGACTTCGGGTTCGCCCCGGACTTCTTCGGTGAGAGCGTCGACAATCACGTGATGAACGTGATGGGGAACCTCATCATCGGCATCCCGGTGGGTGGCACGCGAGGGCCTGGGATCCGCCCGTATGTCACCGGCGGCCTCGGCCTCATCCGCACGCGCATCGACTCGGGTGTCAGCGGCATCGATGCGTTCACCACCAACGACTTCGGCTTCAACCTCGGCGTGGGCGCCATGGGCTTCTTCAACGACCACTTCGGTCTGCGGGGAGACGTTCGGTACTTCCGGACGCTGAACGAGGACACGGGCGGGTCAGAACTCATCGACGTGGATCTCGGCTCGTTCGATTTCTGGCGCGCGTCGGTCGGCATCGTGATCCGCTAGCGGCACTCTCGGGTGTTCGGCTGGCAGCACCCTCGGCGAGCGGCGGGGACGGGCGCAGGCCTCAACGGGCCTCAGCCGCCCTCGCCGTTCACTGCGGACAGAACGGATACACCGGACACACGGCACGCTCCGCGGCATCCACCGCGGCCTCTCCCACGATCACGCTGCCGTCAGGCTGGCGCGCGCCCGCCTTCACCACCGCCAGCGCGTAGCGCTCCACGACGGCGTCCGCCTTGCGCACCGCGTCCTCGTTCGCCTTGTCCTGCACGAGGCGCACGGCGCCTGGGGACACGAAGATCTCCATCAACTCCCCCACCGCCTCGGGCGCGAACGCTCGCGAGTCCTCGAGCGTGGCATTGATGATCGCGCGCCAGCGCCCGATCAGGCGCGTCGCGGCGTAGGGTGTCCCCTCCTGCACCGCAGCGTCGACGGCGTCGCTCGCCGCTCCAGCGGCCAGCAGCGCGAGGACGACGGCCACTGTCATCGTCGGCTTCAGCATCGCGTCGTTCCTCCTGTGCTCGGCGCGGTCAACGCCACCTCGCCGTCTCCCACCGGCACGGCACGCCACTCCTCGATCCAGGTCTCGCCATCATCGTCGGTCACCAGGGCCACCAGCCCGTGCGGGGGAAAGGACGCCACGGCTGGAGACAGCAGGCAGGCCAGCAGCTCCGGCAGGTGCGGAAAGTGCCCCGCGATGAGCACGTCACGCGGCTCGTGGCGGAGGCGGTCGCGCATCCACTGGGGAGGATCGCCCGGCTGCACGTCGCGTGTGGCCGAGAACGCCGCGAGCGCATTGCAGGCGCGCCAGAAGATCTCGGCGGTCTGCCGGGCCCGGAGCTTGCCGCTGTGCCAGATGATGTCTGGCCGGGCTCCCCTGTCGGCTGCGGCCGCGGCCAGCCGCTCGGTCGCCTCGCGACCCCGGCTCGACAGCGGGCAGCGCGGGTCGACATCCGGGCCCACCGCCGCGCCATGGTGTACCAGATACAGCCGCACCGGTGGCATCCTAGCAGACAGGAGACGTCCGCTTGAGGCGCGGTACCCGACAGCAGGCGAACCACCACGAGCCGAGGGGCACCGGCGGGTGGCTGCGCGTGCTGGCGCTGCTGCTGCTCGTCTGGGAGCCGCTGTCGTTCGGGGTGGTGGCAGCCGGCGCCATGAATGCGTTGCAGGTGCGCGGCGCCGGGGTCGGCGTGGTGCTCACCGCCCGCCTCGTGATCACCGCGATGTGCATCGCCGCGGGACGAGCGCTGCTCGACGAGCGGCCAGCCGGTCCGGCCCTCGCCCGCCTCGCCCTCACGCTCTCCGCAGGCGTGCAGCTGCTCGCGTACCTGACGCCGTACTTCCCGAGTAACCGGATGCCCGGCGACACGCCACTCTACGTGGCCGTCGTCCTGGCGTATTACGCCGGGTGGCTCCTCTACCTGCTGCGCTCGCGGCGCGTGGCGGCCACCTTCCCGTGAGTGAGGGGGCACCCGTCCGGCACAACTGCGTCGACTAGCGTGCTTCCTTCAGCGCGGCATCACGCCGGGCCTTGAACTCGTTGCCCGGCTTCCACTCCGGCATCGTATCCGCCTCGGCCACCCTGTATCCGACCGCGAAATACACCTTCAGGTCCTCCGCGGCGCCCGTGAGGTCCCATGTGGCGGTGACCTCGTCGCTCGGCTGGTGGTAGTCGCGTTCGTTCCAGTCGCGGCGCAGCCGCTGCCCGTACTCAGGCGGTTTCCCGATGTAGTCCACGCCGTCGTCGGGGTCGAGCGCGGGCACGCCCTGCTTGGCGAAGTTGAAGTGATCGGATCGGTAGTAGAAGCCCTTCTCGGGCTCCGGCTCCGGTCGTACCACCCGGCCCTGCTCACCCGCGGCGTCGCGGGCGTAGTCGTCGAGATCCGAGGCGCCGTAGCCGACCAGCGTCAGGTCGCTCGTCCGTCCCCCGACGTTCAGGCCATCGATGTTGACGTTGGCGACCGTGCGTGCCAGTGGGTAGATGGGTGACACCGAGTAGAACTGCGATCCGAGCAGCCCCTGCTCTTCGGCCGTCACCGCGAGGAACACGATCGATCGCTTGGGCGGGGCGGATAGCCGCGTGAACGCACGCGCGATCTCCAGCATGCCCGCCACGCCGACCGCGTTGTCCTTGGCGCCGTTGTAGATCGCGTCGCCGTTCACGCCGGGGCCGGTGCCGAGATGGTCCCAGTGTGCCGAGTAGATGACGTACTGGTTCTTCAGGGCCGGGTCGCGCCCGTCGAGGCGTGCGACGACGTTCTTCGAGGCCACCGTCCGCATCGTGTTCCGGATGGTCATCGATGCCTGCAACCCGAGCGGCACCGGCGCGAACTCGCGCGTCGCGGCGCGTGCCTTCAGTTCGGCGAAGTCCTGGCCGGCCGATCGCAGCAGGTCACGCGCGCGGTCGAGCGTGATCCAGCCCTCGACGGCAGGCCGCTTCAGGTTCTTGTCCGGCGTGACGAGGTCGAACTGCTCGCCGACCTTCGACTGCACGACGCTGAACGGATAACCCGCGGGCTCGGTCTCGTGGATGATGAGCGCCCCTGCCGCGCCTTTCTCCATCGCGACTTCGTACTTGTAGGTCCAGCGCCCGTAGTAGGTCATGGCGCGTCCCCCGAACACCTTGGGATCCAGCTCGTTGTTGTTCGCGGGATCGACGACGGGCGGATCGTTCACGAGCATGACCAGCGTCTTGCCGGTCACGTCGAGCCCCTTGTAGTCGTCCCAGCCGTACTCCGGCGCCACCACGCCGTAGCCCACGAACACCAGCTCGGAGTTCGCGAGTGAGGCCGTGTCCGCCACGTGCTTCGACCAGGCGACCACATCGTCCTTCCACCGCAGCTGCTGCTCGCCCTGCGGCAATCGCACGACGAGGGGTGCCGGCGTGGGGGTGATGCCTACCAGCGGCACGTTCTGCACGTACGTGCCGTCGGTGTTGCCGGGCTTCAGCCCGAGCTTCCGGAACTGCTCCACCAGGTACGCGACGGTCAGCGTCTCTCCCTTCGTGCCGGGGGCGCGTCCCTCGTATTCGTCCGACGACAGCGTCCTGGTGTGCGCGAGCACGGCGTCCATGTCGATGTCCGGCATGTCGCCAATCGACGTGCGTTCGACGGCAGGCGTCGGCCCCGGAGGCACCTCGTCCGGCGAGCGGGTTTCCTCGGTCGCACAGGCAGCGGCCAGGAGTGCCGGAGCGACGAACACGGCAAGAAACAAGGCCCGGAGCGTCATGACACCATTGTGCCACTCGCGCGCGGTCCGGCGGCCCGCTGGCGGCACATCTCCCACGGGCCTGCCGACGGGGTCCGACCTCGCGCGCGCCTTGCCTTGGCGCGAGGGTGGATCTACAGTCAACCCTCTGATGCGGAACATCGCCGTTGCTGTAGTCGGCTTCTGGGCTGCGGCGGTGAGCGTTGTACCGGCGCAGGAGCGGCCCGCGCCAGCGCTTGCCGTCGTCCTGTCCCGCGCGGCGACCTACGTCGAAGCGTTCGCCGATGCCTTTGCCGGCGTCGTCATGGCGGAGCGCTACGTGCAGGACGTGCGGCCTGCCCTGAACCGGTTCGGGGCGCAGCCCACCAACGTGCCCGGGCGGCGCCCCACCTACTCGGGGCCGATGCACCGCGAACTGCAGTCGGACCTGCTGCTGGTCCGCCCGGTCGGCTCCGAGGCATGGCTGCAGTTCCGGGACGTGACCGAGGTGGATGGCCGCAAGCTGAAGGACCGGAACAATCGCCTTGCGCGCCTCTTCCTCGAGCCCTCGAGGTCCACCGCCGATCAGGCGCGGCGGATCATGGCCGAGAGTTCGCGGTACAACATCGGCGAGATCGAGCGGAACATCAACCTGCCCGTGCTCGCGCTGGTGGTCCTGGCGCGCAACCAGCAACCGGGCTTCCAGTTCGAGCGGTCCGCGCCGGTGAACCCGGCGCTGCTCCCGAGGTCGCCGGCATTCCAGGTGCCGCCCCAGGCGCTGGCGGTGTCGTTCCGGGAGGTCCAGCTGCGGACCATGGTCGTGTCCCCGCAGGGACGCAACCTGCCGGCGAGCGGCCACTTCTGGCTCGATCCCGACACCTCACGCGTGCTCATGACCGAGATTGGCATCGACGACCTGTGGCTGAAGGCGTCGATCTTCGTCGCATTCGGCGAGGTCGATGGCATGAAGGTGCCGGTGCCCATCGAGATGCACGAGGTCTTCGAGAACAAGCTCAATGGCACCCGCGTCGAGGGCACGGCGACGTACTCCAACTTCCGTCAGTTCAACGTCGCGGTCGATGAAGCGATCGCGCCGATCAAGGACCAGTAGGACACGCTCATGGCCGCACGCTCGACCTGGAAGGGCTACCTGAAGATCAGCCTCGTCAACATCCCCGTCAAGGTCTTTCCCGCCACGGATGCCGGCGCCACGCTCAGCTTCAATCAGCTGCACGCGGAGTGTCAGACCCGGATCCAGCAGAAGCGGTGGTGCCCGAACTGCCAGCGCGACGTGCCCAGCAGCGACATCGTGAAGGGTTACGAGTTCGAGAAGGGCCGCTACGTGGTGATGCAGGACGAGGACATCGAGAAGGTGCGCGTCGAGTCCACGCGCGTCATCAACCTCGAGCGCTTCACCGACGACACGGAAATCGACCCCATCTACCTCGAACGCCCCTACTACCTCGCGCCGGACGGCGCCGTGGCGCGGGAGGCCTTCGCGGTCATTCGTGAAGGCATGCAGGGGAAAGCCGGGATAGGCAAGGTCGCGTTGTACGGCCGCGAATATCTCATCAAGGTCCAGCCGCGCGACCGCGGCCTCGTCATGTACACGCTGCGGCACGCGAGCGAAGTCCGCAGCATGGACACCATCGAGGAACTCGCCGACATGCCCGCGGCGGTGAAGCCCGCGGAAGTGGCGCTCGCCCGCCAGGTGATCGGGACCTTCGAGGGACCGGTCGAACTCGCCGATTACCGCGACGCCTACCAGGACGGGTTGCGCGACATCATCGACGCCAAGGTCGCGGGCCGCGAGTTCGTGGCGCCCGCCGTCGAGGAGCCTCCCAAGGTGGTGAACCTGATGGAGGCACTGCGCCGCAGCCTCGATCAGGTCAGCGCGAACCGGAAGAAGCCGGCGCAGAGCACCGACGCCGAGGCCGGCGCGAAGCGCAGCCGCGCCGCCGCGGGCGCGCGACGCACGAAGACCGCCTGACGCGGTCGGAACACCCCAGGGGCGGCGATCACACCTGCGCTGGCCTGGCCCCGCGGCGCAGCACCCACCACAGGAGCAGCACGAACAGCACGGCCACGACGACGAGCGTCACGCCGAAGAGCGCGAGCGTCCGGTAGAGAATCGACTCGGTTTCCACGCGGGCGTCCAGCGTCATCGGATCGCCCTTGAGTTTGCCGGCCAGCGGTTGCTCCCACGCGAGGATGTTGCCGCGCTGCGGATTGCCGGGGCCGGCGTTGTGATACGCGATCTTGCTGGGCAGGTGAATGCGGAAGGCGATCACCTCCCCGCCGTCCCAGACGAAGCCGGGCAGCCCCTTCGAGGCGGGCGGCCCCACGACCTGCCGGTAGTTGAACAGCTCACCCTCGCGCGCGAAGGCGTAGCTGGACCACGCAAACGCGTCGGCGCGGTTCAGCGTCCGGATGTCGGGTACGTCGAGCCGCACGTGCACGAACTGCCGGTTGTTGCGCTTCGAGAAGGTGACGCGCGTCACCTCCGCCTGCGGCGAGCTGAAGATCGCGGACACCTCGTCGCGCGACGGCCGCACGGACGGGTTGAGGTCGAGGTGTGTGCCGCGCAGGGCATTCAGCGCCGGGACTGAGCTGTTGACGTACAGCGTCGCGGCGCCGTCCAGCGAGAGGTACATCTCTTCTTCGTACTCGTACGACTTGAAGAGGCCGACGCCGCCGCTGCACGCCGGGATCACGCACAGCACCAGCAGCGCCACCACCCACCGAATCCGCATTCTTCGCAATGATATGCTAAAAATTCTCGCTTCCCGATGCACGCCAAGCCCCTGCTCTACCTGATCGACGGCAGCTCGCAGATGTACCGCGCGTATCACGCGCCTATCCGCACGGCGGAGGGCACACTGCTGCGCAACGCCGCCGGCGTGCCCACCAACGCCGTCTACATCTTCGTCACGATGCTGCGCAAGCTGCTGAAGGAGCATGCGCCCGCCTTCATCGCCGCGTCCTTCGATCTGCCCGGCCGCACCTTCCGCGACGATCTCGCCGCCGACTACAAGGCCAACCGGAAGCCGATGCCGGACGACCTGGCCGGACAGATCCCCCTGGTCCACCAGGCCTGCGAGGCGCTTGGCGTGCCGATCCTCACGCACGATCGCTACGAGGCCGACGACGTGATCGGCACACTGGCCCGCCGCGGCGTCGAGGCGGGGTACTCCGTGGTCATCGTGACGGGCGACAAGGACTTCTTCCAGCTGGTCGACGGCGACGTCCGCGTCTTCAATCCCCGCGACGACGGCACCTGGTACGACGCGGACGGCGTGAAGGAGAAGTTCGGCGTCCGACCGGACCAGGTCGTGGACGTCCTCGCGTTGATGGGCGACTCGATCGACAACGTGAAGGGCGTCCCCGGCATCGGCGAGAAGGGCGCGCGCGACCTGATCGGCACATGGCACACCCTCGATGCCCTCCTCGAGCACGCCGCCGAGGTCCCAGGGAAGAAATACCGCGAAGCGCTGCTGAACCATGCCGACGATGCCCGCCGCAGCCGGGAGCTGCTGATCATCCACTGCGACGTGCCGGTGCCGTTCGATCCGGAGGCGCTGCGCTACCGCGGTCCCTCGCGCGACGCCTGCTTCCGCCTGTTCTCCGAGCTCGGATTCCGCTCGCTGACGATGGAGTACGCGCCGACCGCGGACACCATTACGAAGGACTACCGGCTCGTCACCGACGCCCCGGCCCTCTCGGCCCTGATCGCCGAGATCCGGACGGCTGGCCGCGTGGCCCTGCGCGTCCTGCCCGACCGCTCCGCCTCGGTGCGTGCAGGGATCGTGGGGATCGCACTCTCGACGGCGCCGCGGACCGCACGCTACGTCCCGCTGCGTCACGCCGGCATGCACGCGGGTCCGCAGATGACGGTGCAGGCCGCGCTGGACGCGCTGCGCCCGGTACTCGAGGACGACACGATCGAGAAGGTCGGCCACGACCTGAAGACCGATGCCCTCGTGCTCGCCCGGCACGGCGTCTCCCTGCGTGGCCTGGGCCTCGACACGATGCTCGCCAGCTACCTGCTCGATGCCACCAGGTCCGGTCATCCGCTTGAAGGCACCGCGCTCGAGCACCTGGGATACAAGGCGCTGACCGAAGAGGACCTGTGCGGCCGCGGCGCGAAGGCGATCGGGCTCGCCGACAACCCGCCCGATGCCACGCTGAATTTCGCCGGCGAGCGGGCCGACCTGGCGCTGCAGCTGGCCTCGGAGCTGGCGCCCCTGCTCGCCGCAGATGGTCTCGACCTGGTATACCGGACGCTCGAGCAGCCGCTGGTACCCGTGCTCGTCGACATCGAGCGCGCCGGCGTGCGCGTGGACACCGCCGCGCTGGCCGCGCAGTCACAGACGCTCGAGCGTCAGCTTGCCGACCTGAATGCCCGCATCGTCACCATCGCCGGGGAGCCGTTCAACATCGCCTCGCCGCAGCAGCTCTCACGCATCCTCTTCGAGAAGCTGCAGCTGCCCGCCCTCAGGCGCAACGCGAAGACCCGCACGGCGTCGACCGCCGCCGATGTCCTCGAGGAACTGGCGCTGTCGCACGAGCTGCCGCGGCTGATCCTGCAGTGGCGCGAACTGCAGAAGCTGAAGGGCACGTACGTGGATGCGCTCCCGCTGCTGGTGAACCCGGAGACGGGGCGCGTCCACACCTGCTTCAACCAGGCCGTGGCGGCGACCGGGCGGTTGAGCAGCAGCGATCCGAACCTGCAGAACATCCCCGTCCGGACGGAGGCGGGCCGGGAGATCCGCAAGGCGATCGTCGCCGAGCCGGGTCACGTGCTCATCTCGGCCGACTACTCCCAGATCGAGTTCCGCGTGCTCGCCCATCTGGCCGACGACCCGGTGCTGGTGGACGCGTTCCGGGAGGGAGCCGACCTCCACGAACGTACGGCGCTGAAGATCTTCGGGAGCGACAGCGGCCTCGACCCGCACGACCTGCGCAGCAAGGCGAAGATGGTCAACTACGCGCTGCTCTACGGCAAGACGGCCTTCACGCTCGCCAAGGACATCGGCGTGTCGCCCGCCGAGGCGCAGGCCTTCATCGACGCCTATTTCCAGGGCTTCTCGAAAGTCCGGGCGTTCATCGACACGACCCTCGAGGAGGCACGTCGTTCGGGCGTCGTCCGCACCTTCTTCGGTCGCCGACGCCTGGTTCCGGAGTTGAACAGCCGCAACATGCAGATCCGGCAGGCCGCGGAGCGGGAGGCCGTCAACATGCCCATCCAGGGCACCGCCGCGGACATCCTCAAGCGCGCGATGATCGACACGCACGCGGCGCTCGGCGCAATTCCCGGCGCGCGCATGATCCTCACGGTGCATGACGAACTGCTGTTCGAGGTGCCCGTGGAGCATGCCGACGCCGCCGCCACCCTGGTGCGGGAACGGATGCAGGGAGCGGCGCAGCTCAACGTGCCGCTGATCGTCGACGTCGGGATCGGGAAGAACTGGAACGAGGCGAAAAGCTAGGATCGCTACCGCGACCACTTCGCCTTGAACTGTTCCCAGTCCTCACGCAGCGCCTCCGGGGGCTGACCAAGGAGGCGCGCACGCTCCGGGACGAGGACACGCTGCACGAGCCGGTCGAGGTCCCCGCGCAGTGCGGCGCCGTGGTCCGCCGCGAGCAGCGCACGCACCCACCCCGCCTGCGCGGCCCCCCACGCCGTCTGCAGATCGCCCTGGCCGCGCGCTGCAGCGGCCAGCCAGTAGGCGGCGGGCCCGCTGGCCGGATTGCGGGCGAGTTCGGCCGCCATGCGCGCTCGAACCCGTTCGTACATCGCCTGGCGTTCGAACTCGGTGCGCGGACGTGCGTCCTGGTCGACGGCGCTGGCCCACCAGTCCAGGACGAGATCCCGCCCCTCGATCGCTCCGTCGTTCGAGAGCACCGTGTCGAAGATGGTGGCCGCAGCGGCGGGTGAGGCGTCGAAGAACAGCGACTCGCCAAGTCCGACGATGAACTCGAGACGCTCGCGCGGGGTGAAGTGCTCCGGCCGGATGCGGCGGAGACGCTCACGGGCAGCGGCCAGATCCTCCGGGGCCGCGCTCGCGCGGTACTTCTCGAGGAAGGCCCGGGCCGCGACGAGGTCGGCGCCGTCTGCCAGGTCGGTGCCCCCCCTCGCATCGTCGGCGGCCGCGATGGCGGTGTCGAAGTCGCCCTGGTTGTACGCCGTCCGCGCCTTCACGAGCGAGGCACGCTCGTCAGCGGCCGCGGCTGGCAGGGAGGACACCACGACGAAGAGAGCAACGGCCCCGGCGCGACGCATACCCGCCGATGGTAGCACAGCGACGTACCAGGCCTAAGACATTGCTGCCTTTACACTTAGCTGCCACCAGTTACGTGTTTGGTACAATGCCCGTCGATGGTCGAACCGCGGGTCGTCCCTCGTGCGGAGCACACGCTCTCACGCTCGGACATCGACCCAGACGCCCTGAAGGTCCTCTACCGCCTGCGCCAGGGCGAGCACATCGCCTACCTCGTCGGCGGTAGCGTCCGCGACCTGCTGCTCGGGCGACGCCCGAAGGACTTCGACATCGGGACGTCGGCCCACCCGTATCAGGTCAAGAAGCTGTTCCGGAACTGCTGGATCATCGGCCGCCGCTTCCGGCTCGCGCACGTGAAGTTCGGCGCCAAGGTGATCGAGGTCGCGACCTTCCGGCGCCAGATACAGCCGGGCGAGGAGATCGTCCAGGACGGCGTACCCGCCCCCGAGCACCATCCGCACACGCCCGAGGGCCTGAGCCGGACCGACGAGGACGGCGGCCAGGATGGTGGTTCACGCGACCACGGGCAGATCCTGCACCGCGACAACACGTTCGGCACGCCGGAGGAAGATGCGTTCCGGCGCGACTTCACCATCAACGCCCTGTTCTACGACATCGCGACGTTCTCGATCATCGACTATGTCGGCGGGCTCGACGACCTCAAGGCGGGCGTCGTCCGTTCGATTGGCGACCCGCTGGTGCGATTCCGCGAGGACCCGGTGCGCATGCTGCGGGCGGTGGCACTGGCCGCGCGGCTCGACTTCACAATCGAGCGGCCGATCCTGGCCGCCATCCGGGATCTGCGCCAGGAGATCGCGGCGAGTTCGCCCCCGCGGATGCTCGAGGAGTACTACAAGATCCTGCGGGCGGGCTCCGCGTTGAAGACCTTCCGCGGGCTGCTCGACGCGGGCCTGCTCGAGCCCGTGACGCCGGAGCTGCACGAGCGGGCCGGCGATCCGCTGTGGCGGTCGCTTGCCGCGGTCGACGCGTATCGGCAGAAGTTCTCCTCCACCCCGGACACCCTGACCAATGCGGTGCTGCTCGGCAGCCTGCTCGTGCCGATTGGCCTGGCCCCGGCCCTTGGCCGCCCCCCGCTCGCCGATGGCGAACGGCCGCGCCGTCCGGTCGGACCCCGGCTCGGCGAGCTGCCGCTCGCGCGGCGCGACCTCGAGCGCCTGCGCCAGATCCTCGGCCTGCAGCGTCGGCTGCGGGAGCTCGGGGCCAGCGTGCGCGCCCAGCGCGCGCTGACGCACCGCAACATCTTCCGCGAGGCGCTCACCTGGCTCGAGATCCGCGGCGACGCGCCCGAAATCGTCGAGCACTGGATTACCGTGCTCGCCGAGCGCGGGGCGGAGGAGCCGGTCGCGAACCCAGCCGGCGACGAGGCGCCGCGGCGGCGCCGGCGGCGGCGGCGCCGCCGGTTCAGGCCGGCACACTGAATCCCGCGGCTGCACGAGCCGGTCGGGTCGGGAGCCGGTCGGGTCGCGGGCCGGTCGGGGTCACGGGCCAGTCGGGTCGGGGGCCGGCCGGGCAGGGCCGGGCAGGAATTACAGAACTCTTACAGTCACGACGGGCGGGGTTTCCTAAGCTGAATCGACCGTTTTTTCCGTCGACTCCTGGCTTAGAGGAATCCTTCGTGTCCAATCCCTACATCGAGAAGGCCCTGCAGTCGCAGAAGCAGGGTGTCAGCCTTGTCACGTCCGCCGTCCTGATCGTCTTTCACCTCATGTCGGTTGCGGCGCTGTTCATGTTCAGCTGGCGCAACCTGATCGTCGCGCTCGTCCTGCACTGGATCGCCGTCGGCCTCGGCATCAGCATGGGCTACCACCGGCTCCACACGCACCGGGGCTTCAAGACCTACAAGTGGTTCGACTACTTCCTCGCCGTCTGCGGCACGCTGACGCTCGAGGGCGGACCCATCTTCTGGGTTGCCACGCACCGCCTGCACCATCAGTACTCGGACAAGCCCGAGGATCCGCACACGCCCCGCGTCAGCGGCTTCTGGGCGCACCTCGGCTGGATCATCTTCGGCGAGGCCCAGCACAGCGACACGGCCCGCCTGGCGCGCTACGCGCCCGACCTGAGCAAGGATCCCTTCTACCGCTGGCTCTCCACCTACCATTGGGTGCCGCTCACCGTTCTTGGGCTCGGCATGCTGGCGTGGGGCGGATGGGGGCTGGTGAGCTGGGCCATCTTCCTGCGCGTCACGGTCGGCCTGCACGCCACCTGGATGATCAACTCGGCCACGCACATGTTCGGCAACCGTCGCTTTGAAACCAGCGACGATTCTCGGAACGTCTGGTGGGTCGCCCTCCTCACCTTCGGTGAAGGCTGGCACAACAACCATCACGCTCATCCGGTCTCGGCGCGACACGGCCTGGCGTGGTACGAGTTCGACTGGACCTGGGTGTCGCTGAAGCTCCTGAGTGCGGTCGGCCTCGTGTGGGACCTGAAGGCGGCGAAGGTCAGGAGTGCGTTGGAGGAAGCCGCCGCCTAGCCGTATCCTGACGCCATGAAGTCCGGCGTCAGCCGCAAGACCGTCGCCTTCGTCGTCCTGGGATGCCTGGGCGTCGGAGGCGCCGTCGCCCTGAACATCGGGTGGGTCATCGTCAGCTGGAGGGAGGCCGGCCTGCTCGTCGCCGGCCTCATCCTCTTTCCCCTCATCATCACGGGCGTCGTCCTCAACACCATCTTCCTGGTCCGTGAGATCCGCCGGAACGAGCAGCACGAGAACTTCATCAACGCCGTCACCCACGAGCTGAAGACCCCGATCGCCTCCGTGAAACTGCACCTGCAGACGCTGCAGCAGCGGCCGGTGGACGAGACGAAACGCCAGGAGTTCTACCAGGTGATGGTGGACGACTGCGATCGCCTGCTCACCACCGTCGAGCAGGTGCTTCGCGCCGGCCGCCTGCGCGCGCCGCAGGAGAAAGGCACCTTCCGGCCCGTCGACCTGCGCAAGGTGGTGGACGACTGCCTGTCGCTGGCGCAGACGCGGTATCGGCTGACGCCCGGCGAGCTCACCTACCGCACGACGTTCGCCGACAGCGTCAGGCCGCGGGTGATGGGCGACGAGGAGGACCTCAAGGCCGTCGTGCTCAACCTGGTGGACAACGCGATCAAGTACTCGGGCGAGACGGTGGCCGTGGCGGTGGAACTTGCCGAGAGCGGCTCGCGGGCGGCCACGATCCGCGTCAGCGATCGGGGCGTCGGGATTCCGGTGTCGGAGCTGGGGCGCGTCTTCAAGCGGTTCTACCGCATTCCCGGCTCGATGACCTCTCGGATCAAGGGGGCGGGCCTCGGCCTTTTCATCGTACGGGCGGTCGTGGCGCGGCACGGGGGCACCGTGTTCGCCGAGAGCGAAGGGCCAGGCCAGGGCACCACGTTCACGGTACAGCTGCCCCTGGTCTCGGGTCAGCCATGAGCCGCATCCTGCTGGTCGAGGACGAGCGGCACCTGGCCGACGGCCTGCGGTTCAACCTGGAGGCCGAAGGCCACGAGGTGGAGGCGGTCGAGAGCGGTGAACAGGCCCTCAGGCTGCTCGTGGAGCAGCGCCGTCGGTTCGACCTCGTGGTGCTCGATGTGATGCTGCCCGGAATCGACGGCTTTGCCGTCACGGCTGAACTGCGACGCCTGGGCCAGTACGTGCCGGTGCTCATCCTGACCGCGCGAGGTGGATCGGAGGACGTCCTCAACGGCCTCGGGGCCGGCGCGGACGACTACCTGACGAAGCCGTTCGAGCTGCCCATCTTCCTCTCCCGCGTGCGCGGCCTGCTTCGGCGTCACGAGTGGTTCCAGCTCGACGCACGACAGCGGCAGCAGGGGGCCGCCTATGCGTTCGGGAACACGGTGGTGGACTTCGAACTGCTCGAGGTGCGGGTCGGGGAGCGGCGCATGCCGCTCACGCTGATGGAAGCGGGCCTGCTCCGCTGCCTGGTGGAACACGAGGGCAGGGCCGTGTCGCGCAAGATGATCCTCGAGCGCGTCTGGAACCTGCACGAGGACACGGACACCCGGGCGATCGACAACTTCGTCGTCCGCCTGCGCCGCTACATCGAAGCCGACTCGAGCCGCCCGCGGCACCTGCAGACCGTACGGGGCGTGGGGTACCGGTTCGTGGCGAACCCGGAATAGCCCCCCGCGCACGTTCCGGCCGCCAGACGCCGGAAGGCAGGAAACCCTTGGGGCCGCCTGCCTTCCTGATGCGGATCAACACGCGGAGGTCGCGCCGCCGGGCTGGACGCTAGCCGTTCTTGCGCTCGAACTCCTGCATGAACGACACGAGCGCGTCGATGCCGGCCTCCGGGAACGCGTTGTAGATCGAGGCGCGCATCCCCCCGACCGAACGGTGCCCCTTCAGCCCGTCGAAGCCGGCCGCCGTGGATTCCTTCACAAACTTGTTCTCGAGTTCCTCGCTCGACAGCCGGAAGGTGACGTTCATCAGCGACCGATCGGCCGTGTTCGCCGTGCCGCGGTAGAACCCGGTGCGGTCGATCTCCGCATACAGCTTCGCGGCCTTGCGCTTGTTGATCTCGGCGATGGCCGGCAGGCCGCCCAGATCGAGCAGCCACTTGATGACGAGGCCCACGGCATACACGCCGAAGGCGGGCGGCGTGTTGTACAACGACGTGTTCTCCACGTGCGTGCCGTAGTGCAGCATCGTCGGCAGGCTCTTGTTGCCCGCGGAGCGTGCGACCAGATCCTCGCGGATGATCACGAGCGTGACGCCGGCCGGCCCGATGTTCTTCTGGGCGCCGGCGTAGATGAGACCGAACTTCGTCACGTCCACCGGGCCGCTGAACACGTCGGACGAGCTGTCGGCGACGAGCGGAACGTCACCCACGTCGGGAAGCGTGCTGTATTCCGTCCCCTCGATCGTGTTGTTGGTGGTCACGTGGGCGTAGGCCGCACCCGGCGTGAGCTTCAGCTCCGACGGCTTCGGCAGCCGCGAGTAGTTCTCGCCCTTGGTCGAGGCCGCCACGTTCACCGTGCCGACTTTCTTGGCTTCCTTGATCGCCTTGTCCGCCCACGAGCCGCAGTCGATGTAGTCGGCCGTCTGCCCCGCGCCGAGCAGGTTCATCGGCACCATCGAGAACTGCAGGCTGGCGCCGCCCTGCAGGAACAGCACCTTGTAGTTCGACGGGATGTTCGCGAGGGCGCGGATGTCCGCTTCGGCCTTGGCCAGGATGCCCTCGAAGGCCTTCGAGCGGTGGCTCACTTCCAGCACCGACATGCCGACACCCGGCAGCGCCACCATCTCCTGCTGGATCTGTTCGAGCACGGGCACGGGCAGGACCGCCGGGCCTGCAGAAAAGTTGAAGACGCGATGCACGGTAGTCATGAATTCTCCGGAGGGTCCGGCAACGGCCGGACGGAACGAGCCGACGAACTTCTTATTGTACTGAAGCTCACAGCGGAACGACGCGGACGTCGAGGATGTCCGCACTGCCGGCGCTGATCGCGGCGAGGGTGTCCGCCGCCGGCACGCCGTCGACGTTGATGCGTGCCACGGCGGCCTGGGCGCCGTCGAAGATGACGTTCTCCGTCTCCTGCACGTTGAGGCCCCCGTCGCGCAGCCGATCGAAGACGTGCGCGAGCACGCCAGGCCGGTCGCGGTGCCGCACCACCAGCATGTGCGTGGCTGGCGTACTGCGGGCGAGGTTGACGACGTTGGGGACGGTGCCCGTGCGCATGAACGAGGTGACCACCCGGACGGTCTCAGCCGCGATGGCCTCCTGCGCCTGGCTGGTGGAGCCGCCGATGTGGTGCGTGCCGTACAGGCCCGGCAGCGCGGCGACTGGCGTGCTGAACTCGGCGGAGCCGCCAGCCGGTTCATCCGGGAACACGTCCAGGCCGACGCGGAGGGCCTTCTCGCGCACCGCGCGGGCGAGCGCCTCGTGGTTCACCACTTCGGCGCGCGCCGTGTTGACGAAGGCCGCCCCGTCCTTCATCCGGCTGAAGAACGCCTCGCCGATCAGGTCGCGCGTCTCCCTGGCCAGGGCGACGTGCACGCTCACCACGTCGGACTGCCCGGCGAGGTCGTCGAGGGTCGCCGCGAGGTCGACCGGCAGGTCCGGCCGCTCACCACCACTCGCGAAGCGGCGGCTCCACACCGACACGCGCATGCCGAACGCCAGCGCGCGTCGCGCGACTTCGTGGCCGATGTTGCCGTAGCCCACGAGGCCCAGGGTCGTGCCGAAAAGACCCGCGGCCTTCGAGAAGGCCTTCTTGTTCCAGCGGCCCGCGCGCAGTTCGGCCACGTTATCCGGGATGCGACGATCGAGCGCCAGGATGAGCCCCATCGTCAGCTCGGCGACTGCGATGGCGTTCCTGCCGGGGCAGTTCGAAACGTAGATGCCCCGGCGCGAGGCGGCCGCCACATCGATCGTGTTGTAGCCGGCACCCGCCCGGACGATCAGGGACAGGGCACCCGCGTCGAGCATCGCCTCGGTCACCTTCGTGCTGCGTACCACGAGGACGTCGGCCCGCGTCTCGGCAATCGCCTGTCGCAGCGCATCGTCCTGCAGGTCCGGCTGGATGATCACCTCGCACCCGGCGGCGCGCAGGCCGTCGAGGCCACTCTGCTCGAACTTGTCCGCGACCAGGACCTTCACGGCTAGATCAGGTGGATGAGCAGCCCGTCCCGCAGCTTGGGCTCGAACCAGGTCGATTTCGGCGGCATGATGGCATTGGCGTCGGACACGGCCATGAGCTCTGAGACCGTCACGGGCGCCAGCGAGAAGGCCACGGCAAAACGCCCCGCGTGCACGAGGCGCTCGAGTTCACCCGTGCCGCGGATGCCGCCGACGAAGTCGATCCGCTTGTCCGTACGTACGTCGGCAATCCCGAGGAGCGGCGCGAGGATCTGATCCTGCAGCACGCTCACGTCCAACGAAGCGATCGCATCCGATGGGTCCGGCGGCGACACTGGCGTCAGCCGATGCCAGGTGCCCGCGAGGAACATCGCGATCGATCCGCGTTCCTCCGGAGCGGGCGCACCCGGCGCCACGATGAAGCGCGTGCGGACCGCGGCGAGGAACCCGTCGGGTGAGAGACCGCCGAGGTCCCTGACGACGCGGTGGTATGGCAGGATCTGGACCTGATCGTGGGGGAAGGCCACGGCCAGCACCGTGTTGAAATCGGCCCCGTCCCCCAGTGATCCCCGCGGTTCGCCTCGGTCCCTGATCGTCGCCCGTGTGCGCGACGCACTCGCCGCGCGGTGATGGCCATCGGCAATGTACAGCTCGCCGATGCGTGAGAACGCCGCGACGAGCGCCTCCCGGGGGGCACCGGTGACGCGCCAGACCGTGTGCTGCACCTCGTCGGCCGCCTCGAAGTCGAACAGCGGCGGCGCCGCGGTGGCGCGGCGGGCCAGGTCGTTCACGTCGGCGGTTGCCCGATAGGTGAGGAACACCGGCCCGGTCTGCGCCCCGAGCGCCAGCATGTGGCGGGTGCGGTCGTCTTCCTTGTCGCGCCGCGTGCGCTCGTGTTTCCGGATGACGTCGCGATCGTACTCGTCGATCGAGAAGCAGCCGGCGAGCCCGAGCTGTTCGTGATCGCCCATGCGCAGGCGGTAGAAATACAGGCTCGGTTCGTCCTCGAGGACCAGCGACGAGTCGCGCAGCCGCTCGAAGTTGGCCGCGGCCCGGTCGTACACCGCGTCGGCGTAGGGGTCGGTGTCCGCCGGCAGTTCGAGCTCGGCGCGCGACACGCGCAGGAAGCTGGCGTCGTTGCAGTGCGCCAGGGCGCGGGCCTCGTCGGTGTTCACCACGTCGTAGGGCACGGCCGCAACCAGGTGCGCCACTTCGGGCCGGGGCCGCAGCGCACGGAAGGGGAACAGCGAGGCCATCGCGCGGATTATGTCACTTCCCTCGCGACGGCTTCCACCGGCCGGTCATCGGGACACCGGCTCGTCGAGCCCCGCCAGGTCGAAGAGCATCGTGCCGAGCGCGGAGTAGTCGAGGTCGCCGCCGCCGTGAGCCACGAGGGCGTTGATGAGCTGCGCGACGACCGCGGTCGCCGGCATGGCGACCCCGTGCGCGGCCGCCGACTCGCTCGCGAGCCGCAGGTCCTTCTGATAGAGCCGCGTCCGGAACCCGGGCTTGTAGTTGCCGGCGATCATCCGCTCGCCGTGTACTTCGAGCACACGGCTCGACGCGAAGCCCCCAAGCAGGGCCTGCCGGACCGGCCCGAGTTCCACGCCGGCCTTCTTCGCCAGCGCGAACGCCTCGCTCACGCCCGCGAGCGCTCCACCGATCGCAACCTGGTTGCAGATCTTGCACACCTGGCCCGAACCAGGCTCCACGCCGACGTGCACGATGCGTTCGGGATTCCCCATGCGCGCGAGGATCGGCCGCACCCGTTCGAGCGCCGACGCGTCGCCGCCGACCATGATCGACAGCGAGGCGTTGATGGCGCCAATCTCGCCTCCGCTGACCGGCGCGTCGAGCATCGTCCCGCCTCTGGCGGCAACCAGCCCGGCGAGCCTCTTCGTGGCCTCCGGCGAGATGCTGCTCATATCCACCACGACGCTCCCCGCGGCGAGGCCTTCGAGGACGCCGGCCGGGCCCGCGATCACCGCCTCCACGTCCGGGGTGTCCGACACCATGGTGATGATGACGCTGGAGCGGCGGGCGACCTCGGACGGACTGTCGGCAGCGGCAGCACCGGCGGACGCGAGTTCATCGATCGGCGCCCGGCTGCGGTTGTAGACCGTGATGGGATACCCCGCCGCGGCAATGTGTCTCGCCATGGGCCGCCCCATCACACCCAGGCCAATGAATCCCACGCGCTCGGTCATCGTGTCCTCCGCCGTCGCTATAATCCGGACGCGGCCGCGTATCGCGGCGCGCCAGCGATTATCGCCGACACACCATGGATGTACAGGGCACAGTTGCACTGCTCACGGGCACGAAACGGATCGGCGCGGTCGTCGCGGCCGCACTCGCGGCGCGAGGCGCCCACGTCGCGCTCGCATACGGCCGGTCGAGGCGCGAGGCGGAAGCCGCGGCTGATGCGGTCCGTCAGGCGGGCTCGCGCGCCGAGGTCTTCCAGGCCGATCTGGCCTCACCGCCCGCGTGCGCCGCGCTGATCGAGCAGGCCGTGTCGGCGTTCGGACGCCTCGATATCCTGGTGAACATGGCGTCGGTGTACGTGAACCGGCCGCTCGCGGACCTTGGGGTCGACGACTGGGACGCCGCCCTGCACGTGGACCTGCGGGCAAGCTTTCTCTGCGCGCAGGCCGCGATCCCCCACATGCGCCGCCAGGGTGGCGGCCGCATCATCAACTTCAGCGACTGGGTGGCCGCCAGCGGCAGGCCTCGGTATACGGGCTACCTCCCGTACTACGTCGCGAAAGCAGGCGTGAAGGCGCTGAGCGAGGCGCTCGCCCTCGAACTCGCCCGCGACAACATCCTCGTCAACACCATCGCACCCGGGCCGATCGTGGCGCCACCGGGAACGACCGACGAGGAATACCGCGCCGTGGAGGCCGCCACCCCGCTCGGTCGGTGGGGTGGCGAGGCCGAGATCGCGAAAGCCGTGCTGGCGCTGATCGATACCGACTTCATCACCGGGGAGACGCTGCGGGTCGACGGCGGGCGCCACGTCAGGTAGTCCTCACGGGCGGTGCACCGTCGTCGTGCCGAGTCCAGGCCCCGGCCCTCAGGGCCCAGCCATCAGGCGCCGGTCCTCAGGCGCGGTCGGGTCGCGAACTGAGCACTCCGGCCTGCCGCGCGCGCGGCCCTGGCCTGCGTCCGGATGTTCTCTGAGACGACTCTCGGGTCTCGGCCCGCTGACCGCTACAGTCCGGCGCGGCTGAGGACGGACGCGAGCACCGACTGGGCGCGGGTCACCGGCAGGTTGCTGATATAGAAGTGGCGGGCGCCGGCATCGACCAGCGCGCGCAGGGTGCGTGCGCACACCTCTTCGGGCGTGGCGCCGCCGGCGAACTCCCTGGTGAGCGGCTCCACCGGCACGGGCAGGAAATCCTTCAGCACGTGGAGGGTGCGCGGGTTCGCACTCCGGTAGAAGAAGACTCCGAACACCCCCGGCTGGTGCACCTGCCGGCGGCGCGCCTCCTCGACGAACGCCTCGACCCGCGCGACGTCATGGTGGCTCACCACCTGCGTGAGGTAGAACTCCGCGGTGAAGTGCTCGTCGACGAGGAAGTCCACCTGCTTTCGCGGGTCAGCATGGGGGTTCGCCCAGCCGCCGAGCACGAGGGACGGGTCCTGCTCGCGCAGGACGGCGCGCAGCTGCCACGCATGCTCGACACACCGCGGCACGCCAACCGTTTTGTCCCCCCCGAGCACCACGAGAGCCGGGAATCCGCTCTGCCTCGCCCGCTCCGCGTAAGAGCGACAGTATTCGAGCGAATGCTTCGTTGTCATGAAGGGAACGATGCGTTCGCGAGGGACATCCCGCTGGAGGTTGGTGACCAGGTGCCGGAGGTTATCTTCCTCGGCGGCGCCGACCGCGCTGTCGGTGAGGAAGACGTAGGTGCCTTCGCGTGTCAGGCGGCGCACGGCGTGATAGGTGTCGATCCACGCGTTCATGCCTTCGGCCGATTCGAGTTCGGCGCGGGGGGGCCGCAGCTCCGCCGCGAACACCGGTGAGCCGGACCGGAGGGCCGTGAGGAAGTCCATGGGATCGTGCTGAACCTTGCCGGAGGGAGTCGGATGGGTCAGGTTGGTCAGGCCGGCTGATGGGAGCTTGGCTGTTCCCACCAGGCGTGCATGACCGACCCGACCGACCGGAGCTGAACTCTTACGTGCGGACGCCCTTGAGGACCTCGTCCAGCAGGAACAGGTCCGTGAGCACCGCACGCAGGTGCGTGGAGGCGTTGAGGTTGTCCACGACCTGCGAACTGATCGCCGGCAGCGACAGCACCAGGCGCACCGCCGCACGCGCGTTGACCGTGTCGTGGTCGAGCACCTTGAGGAAGCCGACGAGCGCTTCGCTGCCGGACGACGGCGAGAAGGCCGCGACGTATTCGGTGATGTCGCCGAGCGCCTTCTCGCACTTGGTGAGGTAGTCGCGCACCTGGCCGCCCTTGGCGCTGCCCGAGTCGCTGGCGAGCCCCTGACCCGCATACGCGAGCATGAACTCGTAGGCTTCCTCGATGGCGTTGCACCGTGCGTCGAGCACGGAGCGGGCTTCAGCCAGCTGTGTCTCTGCCGCGCTCACTTAGCGACCTGCCGCCTGCGTCTTGCCGCGCACGTTCCAGCGGCGCGGATCGTGATGCGCCAGGTAGTCGCGGCGGGTGATGGCGCCGAAGATCATCGCCTTCGTGATCCACCACTTCTCCGGGCGCAGCGCGAAGTAGATGTGCGCGATCACCATGCCGACCAACGCGACACCCGCGGCCCCGTGCAGCACGTAGGTGAGGCCCCACGTCGCGTCGTCCAGGATGTAGGGGTTGCGCGTGAAGAGCGGCTGGCGGACACGCGACATCATCGTCATGCCGCTGATCGAGACCGTGAGGCCGACGACGAGGATGGCGAGGTGGTAGAGGCGGTTGCCCAGCGGGTACTTGCCGGTCTTCGGGCCGCCTTCCTGCCCGAGCACTTCGGCCATCATCTCGGCCTTGAACTCGGGGATGTCCTTCGGGCCGATCCAGATCGACCAGAAGTCCATGAAGAAGCTTGCGTGGATGATGTGGTAGATGATGGCGCCCGTCAGCACGAGCCCGGCCATCCAGTGCCACTGCACCCACGCGAACTTGATGCCCAGGATGGGCAGGAATGCGGTCAAGAGCAGCGTGAGCATCGCAGCCGCCATGACCCAGTGGAACATGCGGGCCATGAACGAGTGCCGCTCGATCATCTCCGGGAGATCCTTGTTGGCGGCTTCGAGCGCGTCGGTTTCCTCAGCGGAGCGCTTGCGGTGCGCCGAGAGGATCATGTAGCTCGCGTGCGAGACCAGGAACATGAGGCCCGCGAACAGCGCGGCCCAGAGCAGGTCCCACGAGATGTGCGTGAGGATCTGCTGCCCCCACGGGTTGCGTCCCCACGTCAGGAAATCCATATCGCTCCTCCAACAAACCGAGACATCCCGACCGGGGCGATTCTGCCCCGGCTCGGGATGCCGCACGTGCGTCCGAGACTATACGCGTTTAGGTGGTCGCCTGACCAGTGCCGCGGATGGCGCGCTTGACGAGGTTGCGCATCA
>CAYLTD010000051.1:0-30045 GCA_964386715.1 uncultured Bifidobacterium sp. | reverse complement strand
TGCGCGTGATGAGCGGCAGCTTCTCGAGGTACTGGTCGTCGAGCGTGGTGGACTGCGTCGCGTCCTTGATGTCGAGGAGCGGGGCGTCGGCGGTGACGAGGACCGCCTCCTCCAGGGCGCCGACCTTCAGCTGGAGCGGAAAGCGCTGGGTGCTGCCGGGATCCACCGTCACTCCCGTGATGGTCACGGTGCCGAACCCGGCGAGCTCCGCCCTTAGCTCGTAGGCGCCCACCTGGACGGCCAGGAAGCGGAAGTCGCCCGAGGGCCCGGTGGTCTGGGTGACGACAGTGTTACGTGCGGTACTGCGGAGCGTCACCGTGACGCCCGGCAGCACACCGCCGCTGTCGTCTACCGCACGCCCCTCGACCACCCCGGTGGTGACCGCCTGGCCGCGCACCCACGTGGCAGCCGCACACAGACCCAACAGAACGAGCAGCGCGGTGACGCGCGCTCGTGCACCCTGACGCATCGCGAAGACCTCCCCGCAGGCGGGATTGATGGAGATGGAACCGCTGAGATTCTAGCCGTGGACGGGCCGATTGACCAAAACGGGCGCCGGTCCAGGGTAGTGTCTCGGAGACACTACCGTCGGTCCGGCCGCGGCCTCACACGCGATGACCGTCGGGTCGAGCGACGCCGGTCTGCGGCGCGCCGCGAGTCCGATCGCGTGTGGTGCGCAGGCGCGGGATGAGCACGGCAGGCCGCGTTACGGTGGCGTGGCGAGCCATGCGCCGCAGAGCGTGCGCAGGTCGGCGGGATTGGTGATCACGCCCGACAGGCTCCACTCCACGGTACCGTCGCGGACGCCGACGATCGCTCCCCGGGTGGTCAGGCGAAAGACCTCGGTAACGGTGGTGCGATCGGCGAGGAACCAGCTGGTCTCCGCCAGTGCGGGCCAGCGCTGCGAGGCTGCCTCGATGTCGGCCGCGGCGCCACCCGCGAGCACGACGATGACGCCCCCGCCGGCTTCCGAGGCGGCCGCGGTCGCGGCGTCCAGCATCACGTCGCAGGACGTGCAGCCTGGTTCCGCGACGACGAGGAGCCAGGTGCCGGCGCGCGCGACGGCGGGCGCCTGACGCGCGGCCCCGTGCCGGTCCACCAGCGTGATGTCCGGTACGGGCATCCGTTCGGTCGCGTGCAGGGACCGGCCGGCGCTCGCCAGCATCAGCGCCACCACGGTTATCCGCCACAATGCGAGAGTCATGCGGTCACCCTGCCCCGTAGCCGTCACTGTACCGCGAAGTTGATGATGCGTGCGCGCTCGGCCGCGGTCAGGCCGATGAGCGCGGCCGGGTCGGCGAGGGTGGCCAGGACCTCGGCCTGGGCCTGCGCGCCCGCCACGTCCGTCGGGTCGCGCTGCAGCAGGAAGTGCAGCACGCTGACGGACTCTCCAGCGGGGATCGTCAGCCGGTACTGGTAGCCGGACGATCCGATGAGTCGCGGGAACTGCAGGCCGGTGGCGCTGGCCCCGGCCTGCGCGCCCGCGAAGACGAAGCCGACCAGCGGCCTCGTGGCCGTGGCGGTGGTCCCCGGCTTCAGGATGGCATAGCGGCCACCCGTCGCCGCGGGTCCCACGAGCAGGTCCACGGGACCTGCCACCGCGCTCCGGACCGTGACCGTGACGGTGGCCGACGTGCCGGTGGTGTTCGTCAGGGTGTCGACGTACCGTGCGAAGCCTCCGGAGTCGGCCACGAACACCGCGCGCGACACGGTGAGGCCGCCGAGATTCCAGGGACCGAGCTCCATGCCGCTGCCGTCGGCGGCACGGCGGGCCGGCGTGTTCGACTCCAGGGCCTGGCCGTTGACTGCGAGCTTCGGCCCGAACGGATAGACGAAGGGGCCCGTCAGCCGGCGGTCGGTCGTCCCGCCATCGCGAAGGAGGCCGAGACAATCGAAGTCGTACGAGAGCCCGCCGGACCCCGGGCGCACCAGCGGCGTCCGGCACGCGTCGAACGCGCCGGACTGGCGGACGTCAAGCGACAGCGGCGCGGCGGCCGTGAGTTGCCCGAACGACACGCCGACCGCATTGAAGGTGGAACCATCCAGCGCTGCCACGGTGACTGGGCCGGCCGGCACGTTGTCCAGCGAATAGGTGCCCGATGCGTCCGCCCGTACCCACTCGGAAAACGCGCCGTTGGGGCCGTCGGCGCCGGCCGTGACGGTGACCCACGCATCGGGCGCCGGCGTGATCCCATCGGCGGCGTACACCGTGCCCGTCACCTGGCCGAAGGCGGGCAGCACCACCTCCACGACCGCGGTGGACCCGGCGCCAGCGACCGTGCCGCGAGCGGCGCCGCAGGCGTAGACACCCGTGGTGCCGTCATACAGGCACGCCTGTACCGCAAACCCGCCGACCGGCACGCCCGTGAGGCTGAACGTGCCATCCACATCCGTCTGGCCGTAGAGCGGCCGCGTCGCATCAAGCACCTCGGTGGTCACGGCGAGGTCCGCGTACTGGACGGGGGCGCCGCTCGCATCGCGCACCACGCCGGTGATCGTCCCGAACGGCGCCAGCACGACATCCTGCGCGGCCACCGTGGTGACCGCGGCGACGCTGGCCTCGGCGCGCCCGATCAGGAGCGGCGACTCGCCGCTCGTCGCGAGCAGGCTCACCGGCCCCTGCAACGGCCCCACGATGACGAAAACGCCGAGCGCGTCCGTGTAGGCGGTCGTCGTCGCGGGATCGCTGTTCTCGCGGGCCTGGGCCGCCTCCACCCGCGCGGCCGCCGCGGGAGTGGTGCCATCGGCCTGAAGCACGCGCCCACGGAGGATGCCGACAGGCAGCGTCAGGTCGATGGTCAACGAGGGGTTGGTCGCGAACGATCCAGTCCCCTCGGCGACGATGCTCGGATCCATCGGCGATTGGGCGCGGACGCGCACGGCCCCGCTGTCGGACGACGTCGACACCTGATAGAAGCCGGCCTGATTCGTGAAGGCCGCGGCCAGCGAGGTGCCGGTCGCATCATCCAGCAGCAATACCAGCACGCTCGGTGCCGGCGTCGTGCCGTCGGCCGCATAGACGTAGCCGGAGGCCGTGCCCGCAATGGAGTCCACGAGCACGTCGACGACCTCGTTATTGGCGACGTTGGTCGCGGTGACCACGCCAGCCCTGGTCACGGACAGCGGGACGGTGCCGTAGCTGTAGACGAACAGCGTGAAGGCTCCCTCCCGCACGTTTGCAATCAGGAGCTGTCCGTTCGCGTCGACGTACCCGGCGAACCGGTAGCCCGTCGCATCTGACACATACGCATAGGCCGTCGTCAACGGAGCGCCGTTTGCCCGGACGGTGAGTCGCACCGTGGCGAAGCCCGGGAAGCGGATGTCGAGTACGGCATCCTGGCCCGGCACCAGCGTGAACGGCGCCTCTGTCGTCGCGCCGTTCACCGTCGCGTAGGCGGTGTAGGTTCCGGGGGCGAGCGACTCGATCAAGTACGTCCCGTCCGCATTGATGGTCGCCGACCTGCTGCCGATCTGCACATAGCCGCCGCCAACCGGCGTCCCGTTGGCGAACCGCACCGTGCCGCGGACGCTCGCGGCCCCTGAGACGCACGGCAGGTCGATCGTCGCGCCATCGTCAGACGCCGCAACGGCGCCGCTGCAGGTCTCGTAGGTCGTCTGGAGCTGGATCGTGAATGGGCCCTGCACGACCTGCAGGGTGGCCACGCCGTTCTGGTCCGTGTAGAACGGATAGTAGGACCAGTTGCCGCCCTGGAAGATCTGCAGCGGCACGTAGGCGAGCGGCGTGCCGTCCACCCGGGTGACCGTCACGCGCAGGATGGCGACTGCGTTCAGGGTCAGGGCGACCAGCGCCTCCTGACCGACCGAGACCGTCGCCGCAGCCGAGGCGTAGCGGGAGCCCGCCGACGCGTAGATCGTGTAGTCGCCCGCCGGCAGCGCGACACTGAACGTGCCATCCGCGCCCGCGGTCGAGGTCACGGCCGAACCGAGTACGCCGCCGCTGATGCTGACCTGCGCGAACGGCGTCGGAGTGCCCCGCGCAAAACGGACGGTGCCCCGCAGGATCCCGAGATTCCCGATCAGCAGGTCCTGCGTCACCTGCGGCTGGCCCGGCGTGCGCACGAGCGGCACCTCGTCGGATTGCTCGTTGGTGATCGGGTTGCGCGCCCGCACCGAGAACGGGCCGTCATCCAGGGTGCGCGCCGTGAAGGCACCAGCCGCATCGGCGTTCACGCGTACCGTCGGGCCGAAGACAGGCGCACTGCCTGTGACCGTGACCTGCGCGCCTGGCAGCGCCAACCCGGCCGCGAACACCCGTCCGGTCACCGCCCCGAATGCAGGCAGGGGGCTGCTCAGGTCGGCCGGCACCACGAAGTTGATCACGCGCGAGGCATCGGCCGCGGTGAGGCCGGCCAGCGCCTCGGGCGGCAGCTGCACCAGGCGTTCGGCAACCGCCTGCGCCGTCGCGGCATCGCCGGCGGCCGCCACGAACTGCAGAAGGTTGACCCGCTCGCCCGGTTGCACCGTGATGCGGCTCCACCGCGCCCGCACGAAGTAGCTGCCGTTGTTGTTGTACGGGTCCGACCACAGCTGCGTCGACGTCATCGCCGCGGCCGCACCAGGCCCCTGCATCACGATGGCCGACGGGACGATGCCCGTACGCCGCGGATCGTCCACCGTGAACCAGGTGTCGTCCGGCGATACGGCCGTGTCGCCGCTCGACGACGCCAGCACGCGGCTGGCGTTGGAGATGCCGAGTGCCTCGATGTCCACGGTGACCGGGCCGGCCGTCGGGTTGAAGAAGGTGTCCAGGTGCCGGACGAAGTAGCCCGACGGATCGACGAACGTGCGACGCACGACCGTCAGCCCGGCCAGCGAGGCGGGACGGATCTGCCGGTTGTCGAAGTTGCGGACGGCCAGCTGACGGCCGTCGAGTTCCCGGGCAGCTCCGGCATCGCCCGCGAAGGACGTGAACGAGTCGGCGAGCGCGCGGCTGACCGACACCGTGGGATAGCGCCCGAAGGCCGCGGCGTTGCTGGCCGACGCGCCGTCAGTCAGCACGTTGTAGCCCGTACCGTTCGCGTCGGTCACAGCCGCTGGCAGCATCGAGCCATTCACGTCGACGTCCGCCGTCACCGTTGCCCCGTCGGCGGCCAGCATCCCCTCGGTGGCGCCGAACCGCTGCGTGGTGAAGTCCTGCACCCGGACGCGGAATGTGCCGGTGGGGAACGCATTCACCTGGTAGCGGCCCAGTCCGTCCGCCTGCACGGCGGCCGTGAAGGAGTTGCTCTCGGAGAAGACGAGCACCTGGGTGCCGGGCAGCGGCACGCCGCCTTCAGTCGTGACGGTGCCCGAGACGCTGCCCTGTGCGTCCACCACGATCGGCACGTCGAGGACCTGTCCCTCGGCAGTGATCGCTGCGGACACCTGGCGCGAGGAACCGGTCGTCGAGCTGGTGGCGCGGATCAGCAGGGGCGACGGGCCGTTGACCTGTGGGACCGTCAGCCGGCCTGACGCGTCGGTGTAACCGAGGTAACTGAAGAAGTCGCTCGAGTAGAGGTTCGCCTCGACGAACGCCTGGTCCACCGGCACGCCGGCGCGGGTGGTCACCTGGATCGCCAGGCTGCCCACCGGGGGCAGCACGACCGTCAGCGGCAACACCTGGCCGTTGCTCGTGATGCTGCCGATCGTATCCACCTTCACCAGCGAATTCGGACGGCTCACCCTGACGATGAAGGCACCGCCCGCGACGTTCGGGATGGTGGCCCTGCCCGCCGCGTTCGTCGACGCGACATAGCGGAAGTAGGTGTCCATCGCCGCGATCTGGATCTCGACCGAGGCATTCGCGACAGGCTGGCCGTTGGCGTAGTTGACCGTCAGGTCGATGCTGCCCACCGCGCCGAGGACGAGATCCGCCGTGGACGTCTGATCCTGGACCACCGTCACCGGGACGGTCGTCGCATAGCGGCTGACCGGATCGACGGTGCGGACCGTCAGGGTCCCGAGCGGCGCGTCCACGAAGCGGTAGATGCCGGAGGAATCGGTCACCGTTGAGAGGTAGGTGAAGTTGTCCCCGAAGACGCTGGCCCCGCGCAGTTCGACCGGCGTGTTCACCGCCAGGGCGCCCGCCGCCGTCCGCACCACCCCCGTCACCGCGCCCGTGGGCTGGAGTGTCACGTCCTGCGTCCGGACGTCGCCCGCCGCGAGGGCGACCGCGGCGGCGCCGCTCAGCCGGAAGTTGACGCCCTGCGGATGCGGGATCGAGGCCGTCACGGTGTAGGCCTGCGGCGGCAGCCCGCCCGCGGCATACACCCCGGCCGCCGTGCTCGGCGGGAAGGTGCCTCCGGCAAACGCCGGCGCCGCAAAGGTGATACGGGCGCCTGCCACCACCGCGCCGGACGTCCGCCGCACGAGGCCGCGCACCAGCGCGGTGTTGCTGAAGACCACGTCGGTGGAGGCGGTGGCGGTGGCCGGGGCGAAGGCTCCGGCCACCGACGGCGAGACCACGTTCGTCATGCGGTGGTCCGCCTCGAGCGAGAACGGCGCGAGCGGGAAGCTGAATGCCGTTCCCAGCGTGTCGGTCGCGAAGCTGAAGGTCCCCGTGCTGTTGGTCCCGGCGTGATAGGTGCGGCCGAACAGCACGACACTGCTCCGCAGCCTGACGCCCGCGGCCGCTGAAACCGTCGGCACCGGCGTGCTGCCGTCAGCCTCCAGCAGGCGGCCCGTCACCGATCCGCCCCGCGCCGGCAGCGCCGGCACCGCGCTTGTACCGTCCGCGGCCGTCGCGAAGTTGCGGATGGCGGCGAGTTCGGCAGGGCTGAGGCTCTCGAGCGCCTCAGGCGGCACCTGGACGAGCCGTTCGAGGGAGGCCTGCAGTGCGGCGCGGCTGTACTGCTGGACGCCGAAGTGCATGAAGGCCACCGTGGCGCCCGGCTGGATCGTGACGTTCGACCAGCCGTAGGTGAGCGCCCCGCTGCTGCCGAGCGGGCGCACGGTGAACGTCCCGAGCGTCGGCGGGGTCGCGGCGCCAGGGCCGGCGAAGGCAAAGCCCACCTGCGGCAGCCCGAAGCTGTTGAACGGCAACCGGAATGGATCCTCGTCCGGCGCACCGTTCATCGCGATCCAGCGATCCGGCGCCTGAGAGTCGACGACGTCGACCGCTGCATCCCCGCTCGACGTGGCGAAGGCGCCCGTCGCACGCAGGTTCGTCTGCAGCCGCACGTCCACGGTGATCGGGGCGCTGGTCGGGTTGGTCAGCAGCTCGAGGTACCGCGCGAAGTACGCAGACGACACCAGCACCTTGCGCGAGACGTTCAGGCCATTGATGTTGGCCTGCGACACCACCAGTTCACGGCCGTTGGCTTCCGTGGTGCCGATGGCGCTCCCGGCGAAGCGCGCGGACGTCGCACCTCGGACGATGTCGAGCAGCATCGCGCCGCCGGGGTCGCCGTAGTAGGTCGGCAGCTGGAAGATGCTGCCCTGCCCCTGCGCCAGGCTGCCGTTGGCCTGCACGTCGAACGTGAACTGGTTGCCGTCCTGCCTTGTCTGCGGCAAGGTGACGGCGTTGTTGCGGAGGAGCACGTCGAGGTTCAGCGTGTCGCCGTCCCGCGCCAGCGTCCCGGCTGCCTCGCCCAAGAGGCCGCGCGGGCGGTCGGCCACCGAGACACCGATCGCGCCAACCGGCACCCGTTCCACACGGTAGAACCCGCCCCCGTCGGTCAGCGCCTCGAAGTATCCGCCCAGGTCCGGATCGAGGCTGCGGACTTCGGCTCGCAGGTTCGGGGCACTCGAGTTGTCCGGGTTCAGCACGCGACCCGTGACCGTGCCGAGCCCCACCATCGTCAGGTCGACGCCGCGTATCTCACCCGCCTGTCGCAGCGACACGTCGCGGGCCAGCGCGCGCCGCATGTTCGACTGATCGCGCACCTCGAGCGACCAGGTGAACAGGCGCAACCCGGCGAACTCGTAGCGGCCAACGTCGTCGGTGACCACCGAGCCGCAGCCGCCGCAGAACACGGTGACCCCGGCAGCGGGCGTCTGGCCGTCCGGCAGGAACACCGTCCCGGCAATCGTCGCGGTCGGCTCGAGGCGGACGGTGACCGCCTTGATCTCGTCCGGCTGCAGCGACGTGATGATGGAGCCGCTCAGCCCGCCGGCAGAGGCCGACACCGCGACCGTTTCCGACGCCAGCACCCACTCCACGATGGTGGTGCCGGTGGCGTTGCCGACGACATCGATCGTGTCCCCGGCCAGCGCGGTGGCACTGCTCACCCGGAGCTGCCCCCCACCGATCGGGGAGCCGTTCGCATCCACCACCGAGACCAGCAGCGTGCCCTGCGGGAAGAACCGCAGATCCTGCGTCACCGTCTCGCCACTGGTGCCGAGCGTGACCTGCGTGCGCGCGAACCCCCGCGTGGATGGCTCCCGCGCTTCGAGCAGGTAGGGTCCGAGCGGCAGCGCCGCGACGCTGAACGCGCCGCCGCCGTCGGTGGTCACGGTGGCACTCGCCGCGCCGTAGACCGTCACGCGGGCGCCGGCGACGGGCGTCGTTCCGTCCGCCCGGTACAGCGTGCCGCGCAGGTTCGCCGATGCGGCGATGCGCACATCGGCCGTCACCACCTGTCCATCCGTGTCCACCGTGCCGGCCGTGGAGCCCGCCAGGTTCGTGAGCGGGTCGCGCGCAGCAACGGTGAACGAACCGACGAAAACGCCCTCGAACCGGAACGTGCCGTCCGGCCCGGCGTTGGTGGCGACCGATGCCGCCGGCCCGAAGAGGCTCGTGCTGCTGAACGTGAGCGGCACGTTGGGCACGACGTTGCCCGATCCGTCGAGCACGCGCCCGCTCACGGTGCTCCGTCCGAGGAACGTGACGGGCGCGTCGAGCACCTGGCCGCTGGCGTTGATGACGAGCGCATTCGAGCGGCCCCGGTTGCCGCTCACGTCTGACGCTTCGACGACGTACTCGCCCGGCGAGACCAGCGGGAACTCGAACGTGCCACTCTCACCCGTGAACGTGGTGGCCAGTGGCTGCACCAGGTTCGCCGCCGGGAGCAGATCCACCCGCACGCCGGCGCCTGCCGCGGTTCCGTTGGGATGGCGCACCGCGCCCGAGATGGTGCCGGCCGACACGAGCACGACGTCCACGGTGGCATGCCCCGCCGGGGCGCTGAGCATGCCGGTGGCGAAGCCGATGCGCTGAGTGACCGGTTCGCTCACGCGCACCGTGAAGAACGTCGTCGGCGTGTATCCGGCGAGGCCCACCCCGGCGACCAGGTAGGCGCCGTCCGGGCCGCTGGTCGTGTTGAACACGACGCCGTCGCCGCCGGCGACCGTCACCGACGCGCCGGCCACCGGCTGCAGCTGCAGGTTGCGGATGATGCCGCGCACGATGCCGCCGCGCACGGTCACCACCGTGCTGCCCCGATCCACGCCGTTCACGCGCGCCTGCAGGGTGGCCGTGCCGCCGGTGACGCCGGTCAGGGCCGCGGTGCGCATCGTCTCGCCCGCGGCGAAGGACAGCTGCGGCGACACCTGGGCGATGGCGGCATTGCTGCTCGCGAGGTCGACGATGAGGCCGCCCGCGGGAGCCGGCGCCGACAGGCCGACCTCGACCCCGGCGGTATCGCCTGCGGCGATCAGCACCGACGCGGGCAGGGCGACATCCACCTGTGACCGCACCGTCAGGCGCAGGGTGGCCGGCTGGCTCACGTTGCCGAAGATGTCCGTGGCCGTCCCGACCACGTCGATCACCCCACCGTCAGCGAGCCCTGCCGGCACCGGCACCTGGAAGGTCTGCTGGATGCTGTTGGAGACCGGCGAGATCTGCCGCGACTGCGCGAAGGAGAACGCGCCCTGGCCCGACACGGCCACGGTGCTCACGCCGGTCTCGTCCTCGCCTTCTGCGACGATCGCCAGCGTCGTGCCCGGCAGGACGTCGGCGCCGCCGTTGGCGGTACGCAGGCGCAGGGTGGGGCCGCTGCGGTCGGCGATCGGGAGGATCACGCGGGCCGCGCTGGTGGTGTTGCCCGCGGCATCGACAGCCGTCGCGTCCAGTGTGACCGTGTCCCCTGCCCGCGCCGTCGCCGGAACGGTGAATGCGAAGGCAGCGGCCACCGAGTTCTGGACCGGTGCGATGGTGCGGGTGTCCGAGCCGGCGACCGCGCCACTGGTCGTGAAGGTGATCGACGCGATCCCGCCGAGGTCCTGCGCCGCGACGATCGCGCTGCTCTGCTGGCCTGGAGCCACGCTCGCGCCGGTCGTCGTGCCGGTGATCTGCACCGTCGGCGGCGTCGCATCTGCCACCGTGATCGTGATCGGCGGCGCGTTGGTCGTCTGGCCCTTGGTGTCCGTCGCTGACGCGTTGATGGTGATGGTGCTGCCCGGCACGACGTCACTGCCGAGCGAGAACGCGAACGTGCGGGTCACGTCGGCGCTCGCCGGGCTCACGCCGGTCGTCCCCGCGTCCTGCGCCCGGCCGGTCTGCGCACGATAGGCCAGCTGTGTCGCCCCGAGATCGTCCGTCGCCCGCAGCGTGACCGTGACGCGGTCGCCCGTCCGGAACGTGGCGCCGCTGGCGGGTGTCGTGATCGCGACGACGGGCGGCGCATCGGCCACGATCGGGATGACCACCGACACCGGCATCGTCCCGCGATTGCCCGACGTGTCGGTCGCCAGGGCGGCGACGCGGACGGCTTCGCCGGGCCTGCCCAGCTGCGCGGTTGCCTGGAACGAGAGGGTGAACGGCGCGGTGCGGGCAGCAGCCGCCGGCTGGTCGTTGATGAAGAAGTCGACGAGCGCGATGTCCTGGCCGGCGCCGACGTCCGCCACCACGCTCGTGATGCCGTTCTCGATGACGGTGCCGGTGCCCGCCGGGCGAAGCGCGGTGATCTGCGGCGGCGTGCGGTCGTAGCTCCGGAACTCGTACGTGAATCCCGACGGCTGCTCGTTGCCGGCGAGGTCGACCGCCGCGCCGAGCTGCACCTGGTAGAGGGTGTTCTCGGCCAACGGCAAGGCCGGGGTGAACACCACGACCGTGTTGCCGAGCGTGACATCGGTCCGTCCGGCCAGCTGCGTGCCGGAGGCGGAAAGGGTCACAGGCGGCCCACGGAACAGCGCCGGGTTGATCGGTTCGGAGTACTTCACCCGGATGGTCGACGCCAGCGGCGCTCCGTTGCCGTTGACCGCGGGCGACAGGTCGATCACCGCGGGCGGCGTGAGGTCGACCGTCGTGAAGCTCGCGCTGAACGGCACGATCGGCTTGCCGATGCGGTCGGTGACGCCCTCGAGCGCCACGGTGTAACGCGACTGCTGCTGCAGCGGGGCCAGCGGGGTAAAGGTGGCCGTCGTGTCCCCGCCGCTGACCTGCAGAGTCCCCAGCACGGGCCCGGCCGGACCGGCGACCCGCACCGTCGCCTGGTTGACGGTTCCTACGCTCACCGGTTCGGAGAAGACGATCCGGATCGTCGAGGCGAGCGGCACGCCAACGGCCGATGCCAGCGGTGTCAGGGTCGCGACCGACGGTGGTGCATCGTCCAGCGTGACGTCGCCGAGAGCCACCGCGCCGTTGACGGCCACCTCGCGGCGGGCGATGCCGGAACCGATCGGATCCTCGAGGCGCAGTGTGTAGGTGCCCAGCGCCACGGCCGGGAACGCGAACGCACCGTCGTCACCCGACTCGCGGTAGATCGGCGCCGAACCGAACGCCGAAAGTTCCGCGGTGATGCCCGGGGCTGGACGCCCGTCCGCGAACAGCGCGCGTCCGGTGACGCTGCCCGTCGCCTGCAGCACGATACGCAGCGTGGGCGCAGATCCGGGGTTCAGCGTCCCGCTGATGAACCCGCTCAGGCCCGACACCGGGTCGGTGGCAATCACGTAGTAGGTGCGAGCCGTGATGTTGGGGAACGCGAATGCCCCCGCGGCGTCGGTGAAGCCGGCGCACGCGAACCCCGGGCAGCCGCTGGACGGCGTGCCCGAGAACAGGACCTGCACGTTCGCGGCGGGCGCGCCGTTGCCGAAGACCACGGTTCCGCTCACGAGGCTGGTGCCCGACAGGATCAGCGACAACTGGGCGGTGTCGCCCTCGAACTGGAGTTCGCCCCGCGCAGACGCCTGGTTGAACGAGGTTTGCGACACCGCGGTGATGACGAACCGCCCCGTCGGCACGCCGCTGAAGAAGAAGCGGCCGTCGTCTCCGGTGACCGCTCGCAGGTGCCCGGGGCCCGGCCGGTCCTGCGCACAGGTCGACACCGGGCAGAGATCGATCGAGATATCCCGTGCAGGCGACCCGTCGGGATTCACGACCGAGCCGTCGACCGTGCCCCGCTGCTGCCTGATGACGCGCGCCAGCAGCGGCACGTCCACCCGCTGCCCTTCCTGATCCAGCCGAGCCGATGCCGACCCCTGGCCGTACGGATCGCCAGGCAGCAGCGTCGTCCTGCTCGCCTGCAGCTGGAACGGACCGGCCACGACACCCGGGAATGCGAACGTGCCGTCCACGTCCGAGGTCGTCCGCAGGAATGGCAGCTGCCGCCCGCCCGGCGCGTTCTGAATGAGCCACACCTCCCAGTTCGGGAGCGGCTCCAGGTTGTTCTCGGCGAGCAGCGTGCCGGTGACCAGCCCGCGCGAGGCTTCGACGATCGTGACCGGCACGACCTGCTGATCGAGATCGATGCGGCCGGCCTGGTATCCGCGCCGTCCCGTGGCGTTGTTGAACACGTCCACCCGGAAGCTGCCGAGCGGCATCAGGTCCATCGTGAATCGCCCCTCGCCGTCTGCAACGGCGAACGCGAGCGGCCCGCCAGAGAGGCACGGCGCCGGTCCGGAGCCGATGAAGGAGGGGTCGGGGACGCAGTTGCTGACGACGACCTCGACGAACGGCGCGGGCGTCACGCCGTCCGTCCGGAACACCCGGCCGTCGATGCTGCCGGAGGCGTTGAACAGGTAGACCGGGATGGTGACCTGCTGGCCGTCGCTGGTCACCCGGCCCGAGGCCCGCCCCGCGAAGCCGTTCCGGAGGTCGACCGCCGACACGACGACGTCGCCTTCACTGAATCCGTCCGCTCCGTCGAGGAGCAGGGTGCCGTTGGCGTCGGCCACGCCGGTGAACGTCTTCTTCGGGAAGGCCACCTGGGTGACCGTCACCCTGGCGCCCGGGATGAGCGTTGTCGTGTTGCTGCCCCGCACGTTGATGCGCAGGGAGCCGACCCCGAGCAGGCGCAGGGAGAACGCCCCCGTCTGGCCGGGGCGCACCGAGCCGGTGATCTGGGCCGTTCGCCCACTGTCGGGGTCGGTCGCCGTCAGGGTGAAGGCCCCCGCGTTCACCAGCGGCACGAGGAAGTGGCCGGAGGCATCGGTCACCACCGTCTCGTCCTGGATACCCTGCGGCACGTCGTCACACTCACCCGCGCGGATGGTGATCGGACCGATGACGATGTCCCCCGCGGTGGCGCACACGGTCCGGAACTCCGCGGACCGGTATCGCACGACGACATTCGCACCGACCGGCGTGACGCCGTCGGGTTGGAACACCGTGCCTTCGATGCGGCTCGTATCCTGCAGCCGCAGGTCCAGCTGCACCGTGGCCCCCGGCGAGGGCACCCGGGACTGCAGCGCAATCGGATCGGGGCTGAAGCGACCGACGGCGGTCACCGTGAACGGTCCCACGAAGAGACCACTGAAGCTGTACTCGCCCGTCGCGAGGTTGGATTCCGCGATCTCGTAGTTGGACACGGATCTGAAACCGACACCGACGAGGCCGCCGGCGATGTCCACGCGGTCGGCCGTGATGCCCACTGACGCCCGCAGCGGGGTCTGGCCGTCGGCGTCGAGCACGCGTCCCCGCACGCGTCCTCCGCCGCCGCGGAACACCAGGTCGGCGCGGAACACCTGGCCGTTGAACCTGAGCGTCACGGGCCTCAGGTTGCCGTCCGAGAAGTCCGGCAGGAACGACGAGACGGAGATCCCCGCGTCGGGCCGGGCAGGGACACCGTCGAAACGATACCGTCCCTGGCCGTCGGTGCGCATCGAGGCGATCACCTCGATCGCCAGGCCCTCGGCGGTGCCCACGTTGCGGAACAGGTAGACCATGTTCCCCGGAACCGGCGTCGTGCCGTCGGCCCGATACACCGTGCCGGCGACGCTGCCGACCGCCTCCAGGACGATCGCGGCGCTGACAAGCTGTCCGGCCTGCGCGATGTCGATGAGCGCACTCCCGCGTGAGTTGAGCGCGTCGCTGACGGCGACGAGTGTCACCTTGCCGACCGGCACGTCCGCGAGGGTGAAGCGTCCGTCGCTGCCCGTCGTCGTGATGCTGAGGCCACCACCCACCCGGGCGCCCGCCACCGGCTGCCCACTCGCGTCGAGGACCGAGCCGTTGACGGTGGCCAGCCCCTTCGAGAGCAGAATCCGCAGCGAGACCTCAGCGTCGGCTGTGAGGGTGATCCGGCCATCCCCCTGCTGATAGGTCAGCTGGTCGAAGCTGTCGAGCCGAATCTGGCCGGCGCTGATCCGGCGCAGCTCGAACCGGCCGGTCGCATCGGTGCGCGTGAGCCCGATGGCGCACTCCGGGAGCCCCTGCGGGCACGCGACCCCGGGCTGCGATCCGTTCTGGTAGTAGGCGACCACCGGCACGTCGGCAGCCGGCGATGCCCCGTCGGCCCTCAGCACGAATCCCGTCACGTCGCCGTATCGCACCTTCGTGTCCGGCAGCACGATGCTGAACAGAGTGACGTTGCGCGTCACCGTGGCATTGGCCAGGGGAAGGAGCTCGGCCGCCGAGCCCTTGGCGTTGGTCGGGGTGTGCACGGCTTCGATGAAGACGTTGCCCACCGGGACGCGCGGGATGGCGAAATAGCCGGTACCGTCGGTGACCGCACCGTAGGAACTGTCGTCGGTCAGGCTCGTCACCCGCACCGTTGCACCGGCCAGCGGCGTGCCATTCGCGTCTCGCGTGTATCCCGCGACGGTGCCGCGGCCCACGAACACGACCGTCACGTTCAGGCGCTGGCCGTTACGCTGGCTCGTGAAGTCGACGGCCTTCGACTGGCTCGCGTCGGCGCTGACGGCCGCGACACGGTTGCGCGGGGTGTTCGGGACCCAGTCCCACGAATACCGTCCGTCGGCGTCCGCCACCTTGCTGCTGACGCCCTGCAGGAAGCCGCACGGGTGCCACACGAAAAGGCGGACGCTGGCAAACGGCAGCGGCGCCCCGTCCGCTCCCATCACCAGACCCGACACCAGCGCCGCCGAGTCCGTCACGGTCGTCTCGATCGGCAGGGTCTGCGACGACATCGCCCGCCCGCGCGCGTCGGCGATCCCCTGCACGGTGAGCGATCGCGCGACGAAGGGACCGATCGGATCGCGCAAGGCGAGAAACGCCACACGTCGTCCGGGCTGCAGGGCCACCCCCACGACCACGTTGCCGTCCACCAGGAAGCTGCTGATCTCGCTGGCGGCCAGCCGGTCCTGCACCGACTGCGGGGTCACCTCCTCGCTGAACAGGACGCCGATGACGCGGCCGACCTGGACGGCCGCGCCTCCGATCGTGCACGACAGCACGTCCTTGTCGGCCTGCTGCACCACCCCGATGATGCTCAGCGGGGGCGGCACGATGGCCGCGTCCGCCGCCGCCGGCACGGGCGCGCCGCTTCCGTTGCTCACGACCGGCAGGTCGAGGCTCACGCGGAACGGCTCCACTCCAGTGAAAGCCGATTGGATCCCGCGGTCGACCGTCAGGCCGTCGTAGACCACCTGCCGGAGTCCGCCCTGGCCGTCCGGCACCACGACGCTGACCGAGAACGCGCCGGAGGGAACGGCGGCCAGGGCACCGAAGGTCAGGCGCGACTCGCCGGGTTCCGGCACGGCGAGCAGGAACAGACGGCCGGTGAGCGCGCCGGACCCGTCCGTGAAGTCGAACGCGTCGCCGAACGGGACGTCCTTGATCACCTTGCCGTTCGCGTCCAGCGCACCGATGCGGCGGCCGAGCGCGTCGACCAGCTCCGGCCGCACCGGCAACTGACCGGCAGCCGCGGTAACCAGCACGGACAGCTGCGGAGGCCGATACGACGTCTTCTCCGCGAACTGCCGGTGGAAGGCCGCTCCCCCCATCGCACCGAGCACCGGACCGAGCTGGGCAGCGACCGCAGCCGCAAACACGTCGCCACGCACCGACCGGCGCCGCAGCTCGTCGAACCCCTCGAGATCGCGACGGGCGAAGTCGCGATCGGACACGTTGGGATACAGCGTCGCCAGCCGGCCCGCGTCGCTCCCCACGAAGTCCATCGCCAGTTGCGCGACGCTGTCGGGCACCGCCTCGTGCAGCGAGATCCGCACGCCGGCTTCGGCCACCTGAACCGCACGGTCGAAGACCACCTGCTTCGAGAAGCGCCGGACGTCCTTCGGGAGCGCTATGGCCGGAGCCGTCGCGACCGCCCAGGCCTTGCCGAGCAGGCCGAGCGCGGCGCTTCGCACATCGATCGGCACGGCGGCGGCCTCTCGGGGCAGGACGAGCGAGTCGGGCGACACCGGTACGCCGAGTTCGCCGATCGCCGTCTTCAGCGCGAAACGTCCTGCGACGTTCTCGTTCGAGTCCAGCGTCGCCGCGGTCACCCGGCCCGCCACGCGCGACACCAGCGAGAAGGTGACGGTGGCCGAATCGCCAGGCGGGATGCTCTCGATCTCGCGGCTCGCGTCGCCCACGAGGCTCGCGCCCGAGATGTTCTGCGCGAACAGATTGAGGCTCACGAAGTTCGCCGGCGACTCGGACGTGTTCGTCACCGTGACGTCCAGGCTGTAGGGTTCGCCTGCGGCGACGGTGTCCGGATGGGTGAACGTGAGCGTGAAGTTCGGGTTGCGCACCAGCACCGACCCCGCGGCCCGTCCGTTCACGGTGACCGGACCGACCGGCAGGCCGGTGAGGGTGCCGCTGATGTTGAACTCGATCACGTGCGTGCCTTCACGCATCCCCTCGACCAGGTACTCGGCGCTACCCGATTCACCCGGCCCGAGGCTGCCGACGTCGTCGGCCGTCCCCAGCCTGCCGTCCGGACCAGGCTGGACGACCAGCCGGACCTTCGGTGACACACCCCCTGTCGTCGTGGCCATGCGCAGCGGGTCGTCCCCCGAGCCCACCACCGTGTCCTGCCCGACGGGCAGCAGGATCTCTCCGGTGAGGTTGCTCACCACCAGGTTCGAACCCGGGGGCGCCACGTTGCCGACCATCAGCATCACGCTGAAGAACTGGTTCAGGAAGCCGATGTCGCCGGGAATGACGACCACGCCGGGAATCGGCGGGACGATCAGCGTCTGGCCCTTCAGCTCGGGAACCTTCAGCGTGAAGCCGACGACCTTCAAATTGGGAATCTGCGTCTGGAGGCGCAGCGTGTCCGGGATGATCGTCTTCAGTTCAGGCAGCGTCGGAATCGTGTTGATCGGACCGAGCGACGCCCCATCCAGCGTGATGTCCTGGGCGCCCCGCAGCGACGGCAGCACCACGGGGAAGTTCACCTGAACGGGCGTGTCCTGCACCGCGAAGGCCGCCGTGAAGTTGTAGGCCTGGAAGCTGGACGTGTCGAAGACGATGCCCTTCTCGCGGATCTCCTGGGCCGTCAGCGGCCGGGCCGTGACCTGCGTAACGAGCAGCTTCTCGATGACCTCGAGCCGCACGCTCTCGGGCGTGCCGCGCATCAGCACCGCGCCGCCGCTTTCCAACCGGATGTCCTCGAGCGTGTAGAGGCCGGGCACGCTGAGCGGCGGGATGTTCAGGGGGCTGTTGGGCAGCGCCGTGATCTCGAGACCGTCAGGCGCGCCGGGTCCGCGCAGCGTGGCGCGCACCACGGCGTCCGGGGCGAAGGGCGACAGGGCGTCGCCCGGCGGCGTCGCCGCCGACAGGAACGTGCCGACGATGGTCGCGATGTCCTTGGGAACGACCTGGTATTCCGGCTCGACGCGCATGCCGAGCCCGAGGAGGACGATGTCCTCTTTCGCGAGGAACCGTCCCTGCGCCCCGGAAGGACGCGCGCTGCCGAACAGCGTCGCCAGCGCGACGACGACCAGCAGCACACGCGCGACGACAGGGCTCCGCCTCACCGGGCGCCTCCCTGCGGCACGACGCGGCGCATCCTCGTCGTCACGGGGTCGAACTCCGGAGCGGCATCACCTGCGCTGCGGACGCCGTGCCCTCGACGGCGCCGACGTAGACCGTCGACAGCCCGCCGCCCGCCGGATAGAGGATGGTGAACTGCAGCACGCCGTTCTGCGAGGCCACCTGCACGCCGGGCGTTGTCGGGTCCGCGTCGGGCGTCTGCACGGTGCCGAAGGGGGCCGCGTCGAGGCCCGGGAAGACCGCTCCCACGGTGAACAGGGTGCCGTCGGGGGCTGGCTGCCCGTTGTTCAGCCGCAGCACGCCGCTCGTATAGGTGACCGTCGTCTGCGGATTCGTGCTGTCGCCGCCCGCCACCCCGACCCCGGTGAGTGCCACCACGCCGGCCGTCATCGGCGGGGCTGCGGTGTAGATGCCCGTGCGGTCCACCGACACGCTCACCGTGTTCGCCGCCGGATCGACCGCACCGCCCAGGAAGTCCCAGTCGCCGCGTTCGTAGTTCCAGCGGTAGACGCCGAGCGTCGTCTCGTCAATCGCCGCGACCTCATCGTCACGATAGAAGATCGTGACGGTGGCCGGCCCGGTGAACCGGCGGTTCGCCGGCACGAACTGGTGGAAGCCGCCGATGCCGTAATGCGATCGTTCGCCTGGACCGGCTACGGCATTCGGGAGCATGAGGTACGGCAGGTCGAACGGTCCCGCCAGCGGCGTGTACGTGTACGAAATGACGCCCGGCTCGAACTGTGGCTCCACCCGGCTGTCCCAGCGGAGTTCAGCGGTGCGACGCGACCGCACCGCGTTGCTGCTGAACGCCGTCTGCACGAGGTCGAACGGGCGCGTGGTGAGATCGCCCACCGACTTCGTGGCGATCGCGCCAATCTGGCGGAACTCGTCCAGGTTCGGGTCGGTCCCGGTCGGGATCACCGGAATCAGTTCGTCGCGTGTGTAGTAGGCCAGCGGGAACAGCTCCCCGCCCTTCAGCAGCCCCTTCTCGAGCGTGTAGCTGACCGTGCGATCGATGCTGAGGCCACCCTCGATGTCGAGCGAGACGCCGAGAATCGAGAGCGCTCCGGCGACCGGCAACGCGAACGCGTCGCCCTCCTCACGGACGATCTCGTAGGTGACGCCGGCGGGCGTGGATACCACGCTCTCGAGGAACTGGGGGAACTGCCCGCTGACCGCTGTGAACCCGAGTTGCGGCGGCGACGGGCTGGCGCCGACCAGCGCGGGCAGCGTCTGCAGTTCGTTCACGAAGCGGTCGATCAGCTGCGGGTCGACAATGGTGAACTTGATGCTGGTCTTGTCGCCCACGCCAAGGCCGCCGTCCACCGATTCAACCTTGTTGTCTCCGGTCTGCGAAACGGTGGAGCCGACCTGCCAGCCAAACCTCTTCGCCCCCGCGAACGTGAGGACCAGCTTCTTGGGCCGCCAGGTCTCCGCCTCGACGGTAATCGCGGCCTTGATGCTGCCGGCCACTCCGAGCTTCATGGCAGCTTTGAGCTTGTCGATCAGCCGGAGCTTCAGCTGCCCCTTCTTTTCGAACTCCTGTCCGGTGCCCAGTCCCAGCGCCGAACTGTAGTCCGCGCTGCCCTTGATCTCGTAACTGGTGGTGATCTCCTTCGCTACCGGCCTGCGCTCGAGACTCAACTGATAGCCGAGTCCGGCACCCGCGCCGATGCTGGCCTCGAACCCATAGTCGATCGAGCCTGGCGCGCGCCCCGCATTCGACAGGAGCATCCCGGCCACCAGGGCCGCCTTCGGCTTGACGCTGCCCTCCAGACCGACGGCACCGGTGCTCGCGACCTTGTAGGCGTCAGCCGGGGCGACGGCGTTCACGAGTGTGTCGAGCTGCTTGGCTGATGTCGGATCGGCCAGGCCGGACAGGGTGGTCAGCAGCAGTCCGCCCAGCGCGGCCGACTTGGCCGTGTCGAGTTCGGCAAGCCCGTTATAGGGGAAATCGAATTGCTCGGCCCCCGACACCAGCAGCAGGGCGCCGGCCTTGGCGGAAATCGTGGCATCGGCGTTGAGCGGGCCGAATCGGGCGCGCGCGCCGGTCTCGAGCACCTTCTCGAGGACGCCGGCTCCCGCGCTCCACTGCCGACCGAAGGTCAGTGTCTGGCGCGGCTTTCCCGCCACTTCAGCGAGCGTCAGCCCGAAGCCGGTGCCCGCCTTGCCCTGTACCCCGATCTCGATGGTCCCCTCGGCGCCGATGGCTGCTCCGGCCAGCCAGGCGCGCGTGTAGGTGCGATCGGTGACGTTGAAGGCAAACTGCTGACCGCCGGAACAGAACGGGGCTTCACCGTTCACTGACTTGACCGTGGCCACGACCTTGTCGCCGGCCTTCAGGCCCGACGGAATCGGCACCACCAGGCCTTCTCGCTCGACCGTGCGCACGCGCCCGCTGTCGTCTGTGAAGAACGACAGCAATTGGGAGGTGCCGTTCGAGTACCGCACGTCGACCTGCACCTGCGTGGCGCGGATTGGCAGGCCGGTCCGGCGGTCGATCACGCGGTAGTGCCGGAGGCCGAACCCGCCGCGCATGACCTGCGAGAACTCCGTGTTCGACTCCTCCTCGGCGATGTCAGGGTTCGGGTCGTACTGGAGTGACACGAGCAGGTTCGCCTCACAGCCGACGTACACCCACATGCCGGTGCTGGTCCGTGTCCCCACGTCCGGGGACGCCGCAGTGGCCTTGATGAAGCGGGCCGAGGATCCGCGCGGCGCGGTGTAGGCGAAGGTGACGAACTGCGACTGCGACGGCTCGAGCCGCCCGACGGGCAGGCACTGGTCGTCCGCGCCGAAGTCCGTGCACGCGACGATGTCGGACACCGTGCGGAGCGAGGTGTTGGTGACGGTGACCCTGTAGCTCGAGGAGCTGCCCGGGTCCAGGAACACGGTGTCGCTGATGATGGTCGGCGTGCCCGGGATCAGGAACCCCTGCGTCAACTGGAGGTCCGCCGACGGCAGGCACTCCGCGTTGGGGTTGAGCAGATCGCCGTTGGGATCGGGCAGCGGCAGCGGTACGGGACCCGGGAGCGACACCGGCGCACCGCTGCTGCGGTCCAGCACGTAGTACCAGAACCCGCCGTAGTTGTTCGTGCGGACGGCCTCTGCCACCTTCTTTTCCGGAAGGTCGATGGTGAAGGCCACGTAGTGCGGCTGTGCGAAGTCCGCGTTGAGGTTGACGCGCGGATTGCCCGGCGTTCCTCCGCCGAGGAGAAAGACCGGCTCGAGCCTGAGCGGCTCGATGGACGTGAGGTCGTTCAGGTTGCGATCGAGCGGCGTGACCGCATCCTCGGGGTCCGGACGTGCGTCGGCGGTCGTCTCGATGTACTGCTCCTCGCCCCCGCCGAGGTCGAGGCGGCGGCTCGCCACCTGGACGCCGGGGCCCGTCGTGCCCCGGTACATGGACACCTGCAGGCCGCTGCCGCCGGTGAATCCGATATTGAAGAAGCGCGGAACCACGTGGAGGCTCGCGGTGCCCCTCCGCTCCGTGGCGGTCCGCGCCGCCAGCAGGTTCGACTGGCGGAGCGCCGACTGCGGGTCCTGGCCAATCGCCCCGTCGTAGACCGGCTGGGTCTGTTCGATCACGTCGTCGATGAACCGCGCCGCGGTGGCGATGAAGGCATCTGCGTCGTTCTCGCCCGAGACCGACGGCTGCAGGTCGGCCTTCACGCGGTAGAAGCGATGGATCACCTCGGAGACCTGGCTTGCCGTGAACAGCGTCAGCGGCGGGTTCTGCTGCAGCGTGCGTGCGGCGACCGATGCGATGTATTCCTCGAACGAGGTACAGGGCTTCGGGTTCCATCCGTCCGGCGCCACGCTGGACACGATGTAGCGGCAGCCGCTGTCCTGATACGACGCGCGCGTGACGTCGAGGGCCAGGGCGGCAGCGGCCGGGTCCGCGACAATCCGCGCCAGCGCCGCACGGATGCCCGCCTTGCCCGTGTCGTGCAGCTGCCCGATGTAGAACGGGCGCAGCGACGAGCCGGCGAGCGACGCGCCGCGCACGCGGAGGAACGCCTTCGACTTCAGCAGGTTGTGCTTCTGCAGCACGCCCCACTCGAGCCCCTCGACGGCGGGAATTCCTGCACCGGAGCGCAGGGCCGTCATCACCTCCTCGAGCGACTTGCCGCTGACGTCCCAGGAGGGGACCTCGACGTACTCGCCCTCGAGCACCCACTTGAGCAGCAGCTGCTGGCGGCCCAGGCCGAGGTCGCCTGCAGCGTCGCCGCCCGAGGAGCGGGGCGGCGTGATGTCCAGCCGTCCGCTCTCGAACGCGGCCCTGTTCACCGGGAAGAAGGTGATGTCCGGGAACGACACCGTCACGCCGCCCCCGATGTCGATGGGCCGTGGCGACCCATCGGGGTTCACGAACTGGTCGCTCAGCTTGGTGGCGACGCAGACCGCCGCAGGCCCCGGCACGCCGGCGGAGAAGAACGTGGCCGGGACGAACACCTCGAAGTCGTGGTCGCTGAGGCCAGGCTGGTACGTGTCCGCGCACGCCTCGGCCGGATTCTGCCGCCACAGGCAGGCGCCGCTCCCCTGCTCGAGGATCGAGATGCTCGTGGTAGTGGAGGTGGTGCCGCTCCGGCGGATCTCTGGCCCGCACGACGCGGCGGCCTCGAGCCCCGCGGCCAGGCCGACCTGCAGCGCCTTCTTCTCGCGCAGCAGCAGTTCGTCCTTGAAGCCGGTGGTGGTCTGCGAGGGGCGCGCCGTGAAGTCGACGCCGAGGTCGCAGCACAGGTTGTCGAAGGTCCATGCCTCGAACCCGCCCGTGCCCGACGCGGCCGTCGTGGTGCCGACGTACAGCACGCGGGTGGTCGGATCGAATCGCAGGGCCCGGTAGTTCGAGTTGCCGAGAGTGTAAGTGCCGGGCGGCGTCCGCCAGGTGATGCGATCATCGACGCCGTCGCCGTTCGTGTCAGCGCCCGCAAGGGGTGCGGCGCCGGAGAGGTCGATGGCGAAGACAGCGAACTCGCCATCCGGGATCGCGGTGGCGCCCGATACCAGCAGCCGGCGCTTCGCCGCGTCGAAGTCCATCTGCCAGACGGCGCCAGCCATCGGCACTTTCGCGAGGACGGTCGGCGCATCGAGCGAGGTCACGTCCACCACGGCGACGCCGCCCGTGCCGCCGACGAAGGCCAGGTTGAGGATCTCGTCGGTCCCTATCTGGCCGTCGCGGTCGAGGTCGAGCGGAACCGCGGCGGCATACGACAGCGCGATCGCGTCGGTCAGCGGCAGTTGCGTCGTGGACGCCTGCGCCAGGCTCGCATCGAACACGTCGAGCGTGGCGCGGCCCCGGTCGATCGCCACCAGGCGACCGTCCACCGCCAGGACGTCCGCATAGCTCCCGGCGGCCAGCGGCCCCCGGAAGCGGTCGCGCGGCAGCACCGTGGGGATGCTGCCGCCGACGTCGGTCAGGATCAGCCCGACGTTCTCGATCGCCGCGAACGCCGAGATGCGGTTGCCGTCGGGCAGCCACGCGACGGCGCGGGCGAATGCCAGCGCGTTGTAGACGACCCCCTGGTCGCCCTGGCCGTAGGACGGGTTCAGGGTGAGCAGCTTGGCTCCGAGGAAGCACGGGCTCTCGGGGTTCGTCACGTCGAAGAACCGCACGGCCGTGCCGACGCTCGAGCCTGCGACGGCGATCGCCAGGTCGCCGCTGAAGGTGGTGCCGCCGCCGCAGGGGTTCTGGTCGCGCAGCGGCAGCTGCTGCACGCCAGTGACCACCGTGAAGCGCGCGAGATCGTCGTTCTCGATGGTGCCGAGCAGCGACGGGAAGCGCGGGTCGGTGAGGTCCAGAATCACGCCCAGCCGGCCGCCCGTGATGTCGCCGCTGACACCGAAGCCGAGCGTACGCGTCCCGCCGTTGTCGCGCGGCTTCTTCACGAGCGTGAGCGACCGCAGCATGCGCATCACGCCCGCGGCCGTGTACGGGCCGTCGATCGTCACCGGCCGGAAAGTCGAGAGGTTGAAGCTGGCCTTCTTGAGGAGGTTGCCCGACCCGTCCTGGACGCCCTCCAGCGTGATCACGTAGCGGGTGCCCATGCGCAGCGGTGCATCGGGCACGAACACCGCTGTCCGGTTCTGATTGCTCAGACGGACCTGGCCCGACACCACCTTGCCGTCCACGTCCACCAGGCGGATGCCGTTGCGGGCGCTGTCGCGATCGATCCCCTCGGAGAACGAGAACGCCAGCAGCCCGCCCGGGTCGAACGTGCTGAGCGGGCCAGGCGTCGAGGTCAGGGTGGGCGGCGTGGTGTCGCCGTTCAGGTTGCCCAGGTTGAACGGCTCGTCCGGCGGCGCGACCAGCGTGTTGTAGGTCTCGATCTCGCGCCCGGTGACCGGGTTCGACACCGTGATGCGCACGCCCGGGATGATGATGCTGTCGGTCGCGCGGCCGTCGCGATACTCGACCTGCAGCCGGTACAACTCGGCCTCGGGTTGGCCGTTGAACGAATACTCGAAGCCGCCGAACTCGATGCGATCGTCCGGGACCTTGATCCGCTCGACGACGACACTCGGGTTCCGGCCGTCGAGACGCTGCAGGAACACATCGGTGTTCGGATCGATCGTGGCCGGCAGCGCGCGCACCACGAGGCTGCCCGTCCCCGTGGGCGATTCGACGGTGAACCCGACGTCCCGCTGTCTGCCGTTGACGTCCACCACCGAGACGCTGAAGGCGTCGCCCCCCGCCCCGGCCGCCGCAATCCGCGTGGCGGCGCCCGACTGCGGGAATTCCCGGACCGCACCGGTCGCGTTGTTCGTCACGACGATCGCGCTGACGACCTGGTTGAGCGACGCGGAGTCGAGCCGCACGTTCACCGTACCCGGCACGGGGCCCGCGCCGATCGTGAACGGGACCAGCTTGTCGCCACCGGTCGTCCGCGCCTTGACGCTGAACGCGTCCTCGACGCTGCCCGAGACGACGAAGCGGAACTCGGCGACGTTGCGCGGGTAGTAGAACACCCGCCCGCTCGTGCCGTTCCGCACGATGATCTGCCGGTCGGCCGGCGTGAACGCGTTTGCCTCGATCGTGATCCGCTGGCTGTTCGGCTGCACGCTCACGCGGCCCGACAGGACCGGGATGCACACATCGCGCGGGGTCGGCGAGGCCGTCAGCACGTACGGCAGCGCCAGCAGGCCGACGCCTCCGGAGAACATCGGCTGGGAGAACTGCGCCATCGCCCGCTGGAACGGATCGGGGTTCTCGTTGTAGAGCCGCCCGTAGTTCACGCCAACCGTGCTCTTGGTCGACTTGACGAAGCCGTAGAGCGCCGCGGCCTGCACGCCGGGGCACGGCGGCGACGATGTGGTGATGCGCCCGTCGATGACGCGGGCGGTGTCGACGACCTCGAGCAGGCTCTGGCCGTTGACGGTGATGATCTGGCCCACGACCCAGCGATCGTCCCGCGTCTCTCCGCCCGTCGTCGGAATCGAGACGTTCAGGTACGTCGACGGCTCGGCGCCGCCGAAGTCGAGGCGCAGCCCGCCGGCGAAGCTGAAGAACTGCTTCTGCTCCGCCGTCAACTGCGTCGGAAACGCCGCCTCGTCGACCGCGGCAATCGTGACGACGGTTGGCGCGGGGAAGGCACCCGCCGGGACGTCCACCACGACGCCGCCCGGACCGCTGATGCGCCCACCCTCCGATCCGACGACGGAGGCGCGGCTGCCATCCGGATTGGTGCGCGTGAAGGTCGGCAGGGGGACGACGGTCTGGTTGCCGCTCGCGTCGGTGATGGCCACCTGGAGGCGGTCGCCGAGTCCGGCGGAGAAGGTCGCGGTGAAGCTGCCGTTCGGCGCGACCAGCGCCGGGAACGAGGTATTCCGCGTCAGGTTGACGATCGAGACCGTGTCACGCAGGCCCGCGGTCCCCTGGGCGCCCGTGACCGTCGTGAAGCCGTTCGCGTCCGGGATGGTTGCCGCGATGCTGCCCGCTTCGGGCGCAGGCGGGGGCCGTGTGTCGAGGCTGCTGAACTGTGCCGTGGCAGGGCCCGACAGCGCGCGGCCCACCGCGTCGCGGATGGCCGTCGTGAGGGTCACCGTGTAGCTCGCGTTCGGCGCGAGGATCTGGGCCGGCCGGAACGTCACGCGTGTGTTGCCGCCGGACAGCGAGAGCGTGCCACCGACGGCGATACCACCGGCAAAGGCCACCTGGAAGCTGGCCGCCGTGACGGTGGCAGGATCGAGCGGCTGCGAGAAGGTCGCGACCACGGCGCTCGACAGCGGCACCGATGTCGTCCCGTCGGACGGAGTCAGCGACGTGATCCGGAGCGCGAGGGGCTCGAGCCGCAGATCCACGCCCACGACGGCCCCGCGCGACGGCACCGTCACCGGCACGCTGACGCGGTCCAGGCGCACGACGTCGACGGCGGTCACAGTCCCGGTGCCCACCGCGGCCGGCACCGCGTAGGTGCCATCGGTCGCCGCCACGCCCACCACCGGGAGACCGGAGGTCGTGACCAGGGCATCGGCGACCGGCGACCCGGCGGCGCTCAGCACACGGCCCGCGACGAACCCGATTCCTGCCGAGCCGCGCACGAAGAGGTACTGCCCGGACGCATCCACGCCCGGAAGCGGCGCCGGCACACCGGCGACCGCACGGTCGCTCACGACACGCGTGCCGACGACGCGGCCGGTGCCAACCAGCCGCAGTTGCGTCACTCCCCGAATCGAGGCGAGCCGGATCAGCAGGATCGGCTCGGTGGCGTCCACGTCCGTCGGCCTCGGCACCGACAGCGCCAGCGGCACGACCGGTGATGCACCGGACAGGTTCACCTGCACCGCGCCGACGAGGATCAGGCTCGAGGGCAGAGGGACGCCCAGCGTGTCGGCCGCGAGCGCCCGCACGTCAACGGGCGTCGGCGCACCAAAGGCATCGGCCGGCACCTCGAGCGACTCGCCGGTCGCGGTCGCCACGGTTCCACCTGCCGCGTCGACAATCGCACCCGGTTCGTCGGATGGCACCCGCAGGTCGACGGTGATCACACCCCGCTGCAGGTCAGCGGCCTCGAAGGTCAGCGACGGCGAGACGACGAACCGCGCGGCCGCTGTCGCCCCCGCCGCGCCCGGACGCTGGTAGACGACGAAATCCTGTGTCAGCGGCTCCGGTGCGGCGCGGTCGCCGGACGTGAACGCATAGCTCTCGCGCAAGTGCACCTGCACCGGCGTGCCGCTCGGCAGGTCGGCCCCCAGCGCGCCGGTGACGTCATAGGTTGCGCCGGGGCTGTAGAAGACGATGCGCGGCTGGGGGCTCACGGTGGCGGTGGCGGAATCGGGTATTGCGCGCGGATCCGCGCCCCCGATGAGATCCCCGGCCTGCGGCTGCGGCGGAGCCTGCGGTGCGGAGTCCGCCGCCAGCCACGCGAACTGACCTGTCGAAGGGACTTCCCCGCTGACCTGTCGTCCGTCGGCAGACAGCGTCCCGGCACCGACGGCCCGCCAGGCGGAAGCCGCTTCGTCCCAGGTCGCCAGCACGAGTGGCGTAGCGCCTCGCGCGGCGCTTGCGTCTGCGGCCAGTGCGCCGGTACCGGTGAACGGCACGCCGTGTGGAAGCAGATCCACCGCCGCCACCGGCGACCAGCCGAGCGGCAGCAACCCCTGGACGCCCTGCGGGCCGATCGGCAGCACGTCGATCCCGGTATCCGCCGCGAGGCTGCCGGCCGCGAGCGTCAGCCGTGCGAGGTTCGACCCCGAGCTTCCGCCGGCGATCGCGGCGATGACCGGCACCGGTGTGCCAGCACGGCGCGGGGTGAGCCGCGCGTCGAAGACGTTGACCCGAGGCGACGCAGGTTCGTCGACGACCCGGTCCACACTCGAGTACCCCGCGCGGGCGATGTGCAGGACCGCACGCGACCCACTGATCCCGACGAAGTAGTGTCCGCGCGCGTCAGAAGTGGCGGAGGCGGTGTAGGGCTGGCCGTTCGTGTCCACGCCGTTCAGCGTGATGCTGGCCCCGCCAAGCGGCTGGCCTGTCGCATCGTCGTACACCCTGCCCACCGCAACCGTCGCGCCGGCAGTCGGCGCGGCGGTGATCCGTGTGGTCGCCTCGCTCGCCGCCGGGTTGTTGGCGGCATCCCGGGCGATCGCGCGCACGCGCAGTACGGTCCCCGGCGCGCGTGCAGGCCGGAACTCGAAGACGTACGGTGCGCCGTCGACGCGGGCGGGGTCGTTGACCACCGTCGCGACAGGCACGTCGTCGACCACGAACTCCACGGCCGCCACCCGCACATCGTCGGTGGCGACGGCGCTCAGGCGCAGCGCTGCTCCCGTCACCAGCGACGATGGCGCCGTGAGTGTGACCGTCGGCGCGACCGTGTCGCGAGCGGCGACGACGCCGAGCGTGGCAAGGGCCTGACCCGCGTTCCCGGCGAAGTCGACGGCGCGCGCGCTGAGGGTGATCGACGTTCCCGGAACGGCGTCGGCCGGAATCGTGAGCGACGCGGTGAAGGGAGTGCCGAAGCGCGTCGCGAATGGTACGTCGCCTGCGGCGAAGGTGACCGACTGCACCCCGCTGCTGTCCGACGCGGTGGACGTGATGAGCACCGTGGAGCCGGGCGCCGCTGTCGGCGGCACCTGGAGCGTGACCAGGGGCGGCGTGACGTCAGGCGCGGCAACGATGGTCACCGTGGCCTGGTCGGTGGCGGTGTTCCCGGCGGCGTCGCGAGCGGTCGCCCTGACGACGATCGTGCTGCCAGGCGCCGCAACCCCGGGCGCGCTGAACTGGCGTCGATACGGCGCGGCCGTGCTGTCCGTCGCCTGCGATCCCGTCACCTCGAACGTGACGCCCGTCACGCCGACGTTGTCGACCGCGTCGGCCGTCGCATCGGCCTGCACGCCAGGCAGCAGGGTGGCCGGAGCGTTCAGCCGGATGGTCGGCGGGACACGATCGGCCGGTGGTCCCACCGTGACACGTGCGTTGCTGCTGACCGTGCCGCCGCGGCCATCGCTCACCGTGAGGCGGGCGGTAAAGGTACCCTCGCCGGCGTAGACGTGGGTGGGCGTCGGACCGCTGCTGTCGGTGGACCCGTCGCCGAAGTCCCATGCGTACGTGAGCACGTCGCGGTCGGGATCGGAGGCTCGTGCCGAGAATGCCGTCGGGCTCCCGAGGTCGGTGAGATACGGCCCGCCGGCATCCGCGGTCGGCACACGGTTGCTCTGCGCGATCACGGCCTCGGTGGACCGGGTGTCGCTCCCGCCCTTCCCGTCGTTGACGGTGAGCGTGACGGTGAAGCGGTCGGCCACCGAGTACACGTGACTCGGCGTCGCGCCAGTGCCCGTCGCGCCATCGCCGAAGTTCCAGGAGTAGGTCAGCGGGTCGCTGTCAGGATCGGACGAGGCGCGCGCGTCGAACGCGACGGCGACGCCCGTGGCGCCGCTGTATGGGCCGCCGGGGTTTGCCGTGGGCACGCGGTTGGTCGGCACGGCAGGGTTCACCGTGATGGTCACTTCCGCGAACGCGCTCGCCGCGGTATCGCTCGCCGTGAGCCGCAGGACGTACGTGCCCGCGACGCTGAACGTCGCGGTGGTCTGCGGGCTCGCCGCATTCGCAAACGTCGTCGTGCCGGGGCCACTCTGCTGCGTCCACTGGCTGGTCACCGTCGCGCCCGTCGGCAGCCCGTCGTCCGTCACCGAACCCGCGAGCGTCGCGCCGCTCGGCAGCGTGATCGTCTGCGCCGCGCCCGTCGTCACCACCGGCGGCTGATTCGATGGCGGCGCGGGGTTCACCGTGATGGTCACTTCCGCGAACGCGCTGGCCGCGGTATCGCTCGCCGTGAGCCGCAGCACGTAGCTGCCCGCCACGCTGAACGTCGCCGTCGTCTGCGGGCTCGCCGCATTCGCAAACGTCGTGGTGCCCGGCCCGCTCTGCTGCGTCCACTGGCTGGTCACCGTCGCATTGAGTGGCAGCCCGTCGTCGGTGACGGTGCCGCTCAGCGTCGCGCCGCTCGGCAGCGTGATCGTCTGCGCCGCGCCCGTCGTCACCACCG
>CAYLTD010000050.1:0-33246 GCA_964386715.1 uncultured Bifidobacterium sp. | reverse complement strand
GGGGCGCGGGGCGGTCGGGCCGGCCTGAAGCCTGAAGCCCGAAGTTCAGGGCCCTACAGCACCCTAGCCTTCCCCGCGCAGCGTCTTCCTCAGCACCACGAACTCGAGATCGGGCCGGCGGGGCAGGCCGAATCGCTCGTCACCGTACGGGAAGGCGCGCCGTTCGCCCGTGCGGACGTAGCCGCGCCGCTCGTAATAGGCGATGAGTTCGGTGCGGATCGAGATCACCGACATGTGCATCTCGCGCTGCCCCAGGCGCTCGACCGCCCATTGCTCCGCGGCGGCCAGCATGCGGCGCCCGATGCCGCTCCCCTGCAGCGTGGGACGCGTGGTGAGCATGCCGAGGTAACAGCCGTCCCCGGTTTCCTCCAGGTGCACGCACGCCACGATCTCGCCCTCGTGCTCGTGGACGAGGATGACGTGCCCTGGAGTGGCCACGTCCTCCCGCAGCCGTTCGGGATCCACGCGCTGGCCGTCCAGCAGGTCGGCCTCGGTGGTCCACCCGGCGCGGCTGCTGTCGCCCCTGTACGCCGAGTTGACGAGGCGATCGAGCGCGTCGGCGTCGGTGGCCGTCGCGGCCCGCACGACGAACGCCTGGGCCCCTCCTACCACGTGATCGACCGTACTGCGCCGGTGAGCGGATTGCGCACCGTGCCGATGAAGTCGCTGTGGCACAGGAGCCACCGGTCGTTCTCGAGCACCGCGCTGACGTAGTCGATGCCCTCCGTGATTTCACGGCGGCCCGTCGCCTTGTCGGTGGAGTCCCAGTACACGGTGTAGGAAGAGCACGCATCCGTATTCGGCTGGAAACGGCCGGCCGGAAAACAACCGCGACGAACGAACGACCACGTCACCGGCGGGCGTCGGGTCACGCGCGCGGCCGGAAAGTTCATGACGCGCTCGGCCCGATTCCGATCCACATCTCCCGCTTCCGCGGACCGCCCGCGCCCGCTGTCGCAGCTCGTCGAGAAATTGCGGAGCACGTAGTCCGTGGGTCTCGCCGAATCCGAGAACGCGAGCAGGAAGTCCTCGCCCAGGTCGAGGATCTCCTTCTCCGAGTTGTGCACGCGCACCGGGAAGGTACCGGTCGACGACTGCCGGTGCGTGACGCCGTTCTCGGTGTAGCGCTCGGTCACGGTGAGCGTGAGCGTCGCGGTTGCCGGCGTTCCTGTGGAGAACGACGACGGCACCACCCAGGTCAGTGAGGCGCCCGAGGGCGTCAGCGTCCCGGGGCCGCTCCACTCGTAGGTGAGCTGCCCTGTCGGAGTCTCCGCGTCGGTGACCGTCGCCAGCACCTGCACGGTCTCGTTGAGGTCCGCGTATCCGGACGGCTGGTTCGTACGCGGGCCGATGCTCTGGAACGCACTGATGGCAGGGGCACGATTGCTGCCGCTCGGGGCCACGAACGTGAACCCGTTGGCCAGCGTCGACGTGCGCCCTCCCGTCGTCACGGTGACATCGGCCTGCCCCGCGCTCGCGCGGGCCGGCGTGGTGACCGAAATGGAGGTGGTGCCGGTCACCTGCACGCCGGTGGCCGCCGCACCGCCGACGGTCACGGTGGCATCGCTGCTGAAGCCGGTGCCCGTGATCGTCACCGTATTGCCGCCGGTTGTGCTGCCGCTCGCGGGCGAGATCGACGTCACGCGGGGATTCGACACGGACGGGCCTGACGGCGAATCGTTTCCGCAGCCGGCGATCAGCGTCCCGGCCGCCGCGAGCATGGCCAGCACCACTCTCCTCATCCCCACGAACCTCAGCATCGGCACCCGTCGATGATGCCACAAGCGCGGCCGGCTACGGACGTGCGGGTCGGGCGATCCCCAGGGCGCGCATGCGCTTGTGCAGCGCGGTGCGCTCGACGCCGAGCGCGCGCGCGGCCGCGGCCACGTTCCCGCGCGCATCGGCCAGCGCGGCCAGGATCCGGTCGCGCTCCGCGCCGTGCCGCACCTGCTGCAGCCCGCCTCCGGCCGCCGTGCGCGGCTCGCGGACCTCCAGGGGGATCGCGTCGCCGGTGATGGTGTCGCCCGAGCTCAGGATCGTGACGCGTTCGACGATGTTGCGGAGTTCACGGATGTTGCCGGGCCAAGGATACCGGGCCAGCATCGCCACGGCGTCGGCCGACACGGCCTTGGGACGGACGTTGTTGCGCCGGCAGAAGTCGTCAAGGAAGTACGCGACCAGGGCCGGGATGTCCTCGAGCCGTTCGCGCAGCGCCGGCAGCCGGATCGGCACGACGCTCAGCCGGTAGAACAGGTCTTCGCGGAAGCGGCGTTCCGCCCGCATCTGCATCAGGTCGCGGTTGGTGGCCGCAATGACGCGCACCGCGACCCTGAACGCCTGCTCGCTGCCCACGCGCTGCACTTCCCCGTCCTGCAGGATCCGCAGCAGCTTGGCCTGCGCCGCCTCGTGCAGGTCGCCGACCTCGTCGAGGAAGATCGTGCCGCCGTCGGCCAGCTCGAATCTGCCGCGCCGCGTCGCCACGGCCCCGGTGAAGGCCCCCTTCTCGTGGCCGAACAGCTCGCTTTCGAGGAGATCGGTCGGGATCGCCGCGCAGTTCACCTTGACGAACGGCCCGCCGGCGCACGCGCTGTGCGCGTGGATGTGCGCGGCGAGCAGTTCCTTGCCCGTGCCCGACTCGCCGGTGAGCAGCACGCTGGCATCGGACCGTGCGACGCGCGACGCCTGATCCACGGCCTGCGCGAACGCCGCGCTCGTGCCGATCATTCTCGGGCCGTCGCCGATCAGCTCCCGGAACCGCTGGTTCTCGCGCTGCAGGTCTGCGCGATCGATCGCATTCTTCACGGCCAGCAGGACGCGGTCGCGGCCGAGCGGCTTCTCCAGGAAATCGAGTGCGCCGCTGCGCGTGGCGTCCACGGCGTCGCGGATGGTCGCGTGCCCGGAGATCATCACGACGGGCACCGGGTCGTCCGCCTGACGCAGGCCTCGCAGCACGTCGATGCCGTTCCCGTCGGGCAGCCGCACGTCCAGCAGCAGCACGTCGGGACGGATGAACCTGCGCTCACGCTCGAAGCGGGCGACCGTGTCGCACACCGTGACGCGGTAGCCCTCACCTTCGAGGATCAGCCGCAGCGACGACCCGATGTTGGGTTCATCATCGATGACGACGATGTGGCGGGAACGGGTCATGAGGCAGCCGGAAGGGTGATGCAGAAGCCGGCGCCACCGAGCAGCCCCGGTATCAGGGCCAGGTCGCCGCCGCAAAGCAGTGCGTTCCGCTTCGCGATGGACAGGCCGAGCCCCATGCCGTGCCGCTTGAAGGTGATGGTCGGCTGGAAGAGGGTGGCCTCGACCTCGGGTGGAAGGCCGGGCCCGGAGTCGTGCACTTCGGCAACCACTCGCTGGCCGTCACGGCGGACGATCAGCAGGAGCCGGCCATGCCGGCCGGCGGCTTCGGCGGCGTTCTGCACCAGGTTCGTGAGCGCGCCTTTCAGGAGGTCGGCGTCGGCGACGGCATGGGGGAGGTCCTCAGCGGTCCGCAGCTCGCGGTGCAGGTCCGGAAACCGCGGCCCGAGGAGCGTGAGGCGCTCCTCCACGACTGCCGCCACGCTCACCGGGACCAGGGTCACGGACGGTTCGGCCGCGAACTCGGAGAAGGCCCGGACGCGGCGTTCGAGCGTCTCGATTTCGCTGACCACGATCTGGGCGGCGTTCGCGATGAACGCCGTATCGGGCTGCGAGGCCTGCCGCGCCACCATTTCCTCCACGGTCAGCCGGATCGGTGTCAGCGAGTTCTTCAGCTCGTGCGCCGTCTTACGCGCCAGCGACTGCCAGCTTGCCATCCGGGTGAGGTGCACCAGGCGCTCGCGGCTGTCGTGCAGTTGTCGGCCGAGCACGTTGAACGCGGCCACCGCCCGGCCCACCTCATCGTCTCTCCAGGTGCGCAGCGGCGTGGGGGGCGCCTCAGGGGAAAAGGTCGCCAGCGCAGTGGTGAGTTCCGTGATCGGCCGGGTCACCCGACGCGCGATGAGCACCAGCGGGACCATCGACAGGCACCACGCGACGGCCAGCAGCAGGAGCGCGGTCAGCGTGAAGCCCCGCCGCAGGTCGCGCTGCTCCACCGACGCCACGAGGCTGCGGGCGTCGCGGAACGCGGCCGAGAGGTCGTCGAGGCGCACGCCCCCGAGGTGCCGGCGGTAGAGTCGCACGCCGTCCGCGTCGCGGCGGAAGAAGTCCACGTGGTCACCGCCGTCGCCTGATACGGCAAACCGCTCGGCCTCGCCGCTGTCCCAGAAGGCACGAGCGGCCGCAGGCCACTCCCCGCGGTCCCGGGCGAGGAACACTGTGCCAGCCACGGTACCCGCGCCGACATCCGCCCGCAGCGCTTCGCGCTCGCGTCGATACAGCTCGCGAACCGTGGACTCGAGCGTCGACGAGAGACGGTCGAGTTCATCGGTGGTCGCGTAGCCCAGGCTGCGTTCGAGCAGCGCCGTCGTGATCCAGACGGCAGCGCCGATCGGCAGGATGGTCGCCAGCAGGAACGCGACGATCAGCCGGGTACGCAGGGTGCGGAACACGGCTCCTACTCTGCACTCAGCGGGCCCGACACGACAACGCCCGTGCGGCCGTGGGCGGCGTCGCGGCGGCTGAACAGCTCGATCAGCCCGCGAAGTGCGTTGCCCGCCTCGCCGCGTCGTGGCCCTTGGACCTCGTCTTCGACCCGATAGGTCACTTTCAGCCAGAACCGCCCTCCAGGCCGGGTTGCCTCGGACGGCAGGATGCGGAGCTGATCGACGCACCAGGCCTCGGCATCCGCGGCGGACAGGTGCGAGATCGAGCGCGGCGGTGGGCCCGCGAACGTTGCCGCGAACCGCTCCTCCCACAGGTCGTAGCTGAGGATGAACCGCCCCTGGGCCTGCGTGGCCCACGGGCCCGCTTCCGCGGGCGCGGTGGCCGCCTCGATGACGAGGCGCACCGCCCTGCCGTCCTGGAGTTCCTCGAGGGTACGCCCCTCGATGAGGCCGAGCGCCTCGGCCCGCACGTGCAGGCCATCCGGCCGGCGGCTCACGCCGACCGCGCGCGGCGGTGCCGCCTCGAGGCTGGCAAGCAGCACCAGCAGCGCCACGCCCACACGTGCCGCCCGGCGCTCCATCAGAACCGCACACCGACGATGAAGGTCGCGCGAACATCGCGGTCGTTCAGCGGGAACCCCAGCGTGGCGAAGAAGCTGTCGGTGTGCAGCCCGACGCCCGCTGACGCCCGCGTCTTCGCGGCAAGCACGTCGCTCCACACCGCTCCGGTATCGAGGAAAAGTGCCCAGTCGTGCTTCCGGTACTCGATGGATCCGTGCGCCACCCTGGTGCCGCCGAGCGGAGCGATGTCGTACTTGTTCCAGCCGCGCAGCGTGGTGGAGTCGCCGAGGGTGAAGCGCTCGAAGATGGGCGCCCGCCCGCTGATGCCCCCTGCCATGCCCGTCGCGAGGAAGGTCTGGCTGCCCCACCGCGCCCGGTAGCGCACGCGGGACGAGTAGCGCTCATACCGCAGGTCGCTCTGGAGGGCCCCGCCCGCGGCGCGGACATCGAATTGCGCTTCGACGTCCTGGCGCCGACGGCCCTCCCGCCAGCGCCCGTCGTACTGCAGGGCCAACACGAAGGCGTTCGCCGAGACGCTGGACTCGGCACGGGTGTCAGGCTCGAGCTGCGTGACGCTGACGCCGCCGACGATTCGCACCCGTCGTGACACCGCGAAGGTCACTGTCGGGGTCACCGTCGAACGCGTGTCGTACTGGAACGGTGCGCTCGGCGTGGCCTGCAGCGCCTCGCGCGTCTGGCGGCGCCAGTCGGCATCGAACCTGGAGATCTCCACGGCCGCACCCAGCCGTTCGGTGCCCACGTTGCGCGACTCGACACGGATGCCGACACCGGAATACTCCTCGACCAGGTCGTCGGCGTTGCCGAGTGCCACGAACGGATTCACGCGCACGTCGCGGCGCCCGATGTCGATGTCCAGGAACCCGCTGCCGCCCTGGTCCTCGTGAAGCACGAACTTCGATCGACTGGGCTGGAAGCGCAGCCAGCGCATCTCCTCGCCGGGTCGAACGACCACGGTCATCACCAGACTTCCGCGCTCACTGCCCCGTGCCATGCGGCGCGTCACGTCGTACCCGGGCAGCTCGTCCCGTACGCGTTGCAGCAGGGCGTCGGTCACGCTGCGGGTGGGCCGCGTCCCTTCCACCGCCTTCAGGTCGTCGCGCAGCGCCTGGCTGAGGCGCGCCTCGTCGACCCCATCCACCGACACGCGCTCGACGATGTAGCGGGCGTTGACGTTGTCGTCGCCCCGGTCGCGCCCCGCCTCCGTCGTGGCGACCAGGAAAACGACGCGCGCCGTGCCATCCTCCTGGAGGATGCTGCGCACTGCGACGACGGCCTCCGGCCGTTCGCCCTCGATCCGCTTCGCCAGCGCGTCGACCTCCCGTGCGTCGAGCGGCCGTCCGACGAGGGCATCGAGCGCACGGCGCAGGCCGGGACTGAGGCGACTCTCGTCGATGCCCGACACGACCGCGGCGCCCACGCGGGTGCCGTCCGGCGCGTCGCTTGTCTGCGCCCGCGCCTGGCCGCACGGCAGCGCCAGGAGCGTCACCAACAGGACCAGCGTCTTCATGTGACCGATCATCAGATTCAAGACGATCGCCCACCAGCTTGCAACCAGCACCAGTGTAAACAGCAGCAGCTTCATGCGGCATGGATGAGCAAGGCCCACTCCAGCGGTCCGGCCACGTGTTTTCAACGGGTTGCGGGGATCGGGGCGGGCGCCGGAGGCACGGGCGTGACCGCCGGTCACGGTGCGGCACAAGGCTGCGCGCCGGCCGTTCGCCGGGACCTGGCGGGCGTTCACCGATTCGGCGTGTGACACCCTTGCCCGCCCGGTAACGTCTGCACATCGGCTGGCTGCCTACGGCCAGGCCGGATCTTTCAGGTTGCGTCATGAGCAAACACGAAGTGGCGTTCACGGCCGCGGCGACAGCAGGGTTCGGATTGGCGCTGACCGCCGCGGGTGCCGCCTGGGTGATCCTCACCAACCCGCTCGCCCTTACGCGGGTGGCGGCGACGCCCGATGCCCGTTCGCTGCTGGACCTGCTGGTCGCCACGGTTCGCGACGTGGCGGCTGCGCTGCTGGCCCTGCTCTGAGCTCCGAGGTGGCGTCCCATGACTGAGCCGACGACCCCAACCTTCGACCACACCGCCACGCACGTCCAGCGCGGCGCGGGACGTGTTGCCTTCGGTGCCCTGCTCGTGGCGCTGGGTATCGTCCTGCTGCTCGACCAGGCGGGTCTGCTCGCCGGCTCGTGGCGATCGACCGTCTGGCCGGTGCTGCTCGCCGGCTATGGCGTAGCCCGGCTCCTGATGCCGACACGACACGGGCGCGAAGGGCTGTTCTTCGTGCTCGCCGGCGCGTGGTGGTTCGCCGGCCTTCAGGACTGGCTCTCGCTGGTCCGCACCTGGCCGCTGCTGTTCGTGGCGCTTGGCGCCAGCGTCGTACTGCAGGCCGTCACCACGCCTCGGCGAGGCTCGCCCGAGGCCGAGGCGCTGCGCGGCCGTCGGGACGGCGCGGCGTCGTGGGTGCTGGTGGCGATCCTCATCGGGACATGGGTGACGACGGATCTGCGCGACTGGTCACACGCGGCCGTGATGCCGGACGGACGGCCCCGCCTGGTGACAGTAGCCAGCCGGGGCCACGCCTCCGCCCTCAGCCAGCCGTTCGGCGGCGCCCAGCTCGTCTCGGTGATGGGCCGCGGTGAACTCGACCTGAGGGATGCCACCGGCGTCACCGGCTCCGAGGTGGTGGTGGACGTCGTGACGCTCATGGGGTCCACCACCGTGATCGTGCCGCCGGGCTGGAGCGTCGAAACGCGGCCGGTCCTCCTGTTCGGCGCGGTGCGCAGGCGTGAACGCCCGGGCGATCGGCTGGGACACGAGATGCAGCCGGGACGCGCCATCCCGGATGCGCCAGCCACCGCCGCCGACGCGAGTGGTGTCTGGTCGGACGTGCCGGCCGCGAGCGGCCCCGCCGCAGGCAGGCCCCGGCTCGTGCTGCGCGGTGCCGTGATAATGGGCTCGCTCACCATCGTTTCGTAGGACGGATGCCATGACCCTCGACTCGCGCGACACGGCCGGCTTCACCGCACCACGCGTCCTCTTCGGGCTGGGCCTGGTGGTGTTCGGCGTCGTGCTGTTCCTCGATCGGATGCACCTGGCCGATGCAGCTTTTCTGTTCCGCTTCTGGCCGCTCATCCTGATTGCCATCGGCCTGCAGCAGTTCTTCACGCCGCGCACCGGTCCGAGCGGCGAGCGCGTCTTCCCCGTCACGGCCGTCGTCTGGATGGCGGTCGGAGGGCTGTTCCTCCTGAACTCGCTCGGCATCATGCGGGCGAGCGTGTTCAGCCTGTTCTGGCCGGCGGTCCTGATTGCGGTGGGCATCCGGCTGATGGGCGGCAAGGGCCTCCGCGTCCGCACCAGCGTGCGGCAGGCCTACGACACCATCACCACGGGGGCCGACGTGGGCCCGATCGTGGCGGTGCTGAGCGGCGTCAAGCGCGTGAGCGCGCCGATGCCCTATCGCGGGTCGGAGGTGACCGTGTTCATGGGCGGCGCGCACGTCGACCTGCGCAGTGCACAGCTCGCCCGCGGCAGCGAAGCGGTGATCGACCTCTTTGCCGTCATTGGCGGGTGCGAACTGCTCATCCCGCCCGACTGGGTGGTGTCGGCGCCGGTCGTCGCCGTCATGGGCGGCATCGACGACAAGCGCATCGTCGCGCCGCCGACGGTCATCGAGCAGGCCACGGCCGCCACCTCCGCGCCGCCGCGGCTGGTGATTCGCGGCATCGTGTTCCTCGGCGGCGTGACGATCCGGAGCTGATGCACCCGGTCCTTGCGCGGCTCGGACGCATTGCGGCGTACCTGGCCGCCTGGGTCGCCGTCGGCCTGCTGCTCTCGTTCTCGCTGGCCCGCCAGGAAGTCGGCATGCTGGACGCCGCCGCGTTCATCGTGCCGACCTTCGTGCTGTACGCGTTCGTCTGCCTGTCGGCCTGGTACGTCTGCCGAGCGGTGCCGGTGACGACTGGCGGCGTGACGACGCTGGTGGCCGTGTCGGGTGCCGCCGCGCTGGTGAGCGGGCTGCTCTGGCTGGGGCTGGCCGAGTTGTGGCGGCTCGCGCTGCGGCTGGTCGGCGCCGATGGGGCGGCCGATGCTGGCGCCGCGGAAGAGCCGTTCCTGTTCGCGGCAGCGGTGATCCTGTTCCTGCTCGTCCTGTCGGTGCACCATGTGGCGCTGGCGAACGAGGCGGCGCGCGAGGCCGAGCGACAGCGGCTCGAGTTCCAGGTGGCCACCCGCGACGCGGAGCTGCGGGCGCTCCGGGCGCAGCTGAACCCGCACTTCCTCTACAACAGCCTCAACTCGATCAGCGCGCTGACCAGCGCGAACCCGGACGGCGCGAGGCGCATGTGCGTCCTGCTGGGCGACTTCCTGCGCAACACGCTGAAAGTGAGCGCGCTCGACCGCCACGCGCTGGTCGACGAACTGGCGCTGGTGGACGCCTACGTGTCGATCGAGCAGGTGCGGTTCGGCGACCGGCTGACGGTGGAGCGTGCGGTGGATCAGGCGGCGCTGGCGTGCCGCGTGCCGCCGCTCGTGCTGCAGCCGCTGCTGGAAAACGCCATCGGACACGGCATCGCGAACCTGCTCGACGGCGGGACGATCCGCTTCACGGTCGCCCGGCACGACGATCGGGTGATCATCACGGTGGACAACCCGCGGGATCCGGATGTCGTGCCCCGGCGCCGCGGGGGCGTCGGGCTCGAGAACGTGCGGCGACGCGTGCTGACGGCGTACGGCGACCGCGGACGCTTCGAGGCACTCGCCACGCCGGACCGTTTCCGGGTGGAACTGAACCTGCCCTGCTCGGAGGAGTGACGTGGTCGATCAGGACACAGCGGCGCCGCTCCGCGTCGCCATCGTGGACGACGAGGCGCTGGCGCGTGGGGTGGTGCGCGAGTTCCTCGCGGGCATTCCGGGCATCGAGATCGTCGCCGAGTGCGCGAACGGCTTCGAGGCGGTGAAGGCGGTGAGCGAGGCGAAGCCGGACCTGCTGCTGCTCGACGTGCAGATGCCCAAGCTGACCGGATTCGAAGTCATCGAACTGGTGGGCCGCGACGTAGCGGTGATCTTCACGACCGCGCACGACGAGTTCGCCATCCGCGCGTTCGAGGTGAACGCGGTCGACTACCTGATGAAGCCGTTCAGCGCAGACCGCCTCGCGGGGGCGATTGGGCGTGCGCGCGAGCGCCTGGCCCGGCGGGAGCCGACGCCGGTCAAGGCGCTGGCGGCCGCGGGGCGGCGCGAGGGGGAACCCTCCGCCCGCGTGCTGGTGCGCGACGGCGCGCGGGTGCACGTGATCCCGGTAGAGAGGATCGACTACGTGCAGGCGCAGGACGACTACGTCGCCTACGTGTCCGAGGGGCACCAGTACCTGAAGGACCAGACGCTGGCGGAGGTCGAGGCGTCACTCGACCCGGGGCGCTTCGTGCGCGTGCACCGGTCCTACCTGCTGAACCTCGCGCGGCTCGCGCGGGTCGAGCTCGACGCGCGGGAGAACCGGGTGGCGCTGCTCACGACGGGCGAGCGTATCCCGGTGAGCCGCAGCGGGCATGCGCGGCTGACCGCGGCGCTGGGACGGTGACCGGCGAGTGCGCGTCGGCGGCCGCGCCGATTGCCCCGCGCACAGCGGGAGTTGGCGGTTGCTGGCGCGGGGTTCGCGGGCACCTGGCGGGGAGCCGCTGGTAGACTACGGTTTTCCCGTGTGCGGGCGCCCATAGCTCAGCTGGATAGAGCACCGGCCTTCTAAGCCGGGGGTCGCAGGTTCGAGTCCTGCTGGGCGCGCCAGTCCGCCCGTGCGTCCCGTCCGCCCACCACGCGATCGTGGCGTCTGCTCCGCCGCTGGCACGCAGACCAAGTCTGCGTCGCCGGCGGAGCGGGCTACTTCGCCAGGATCGCCAAAGTGATCGGCTCCGTCTGGGCGACCTCCGTCGAGCGGAAGGGGTTCTTCAGATTGAACTCGTAGACCTTGACGCGGTCCCCCGCCCGCACCGCTTCATCCGACGCGATCAGAATCTCGCCCTGGTGCCCGTTCGGCATGCGAACGCTCAGCACCCTGACGTGGTTCACCACCTGGCTGCCCTCCAGCACGACATCGTTGACCCGCAGCACCTCGACTTCCACCGTCGAACGAACATGGAACTTGCCGTCGCTGGCGGGACGGCTTTGTTCACACCCGATCACGGCACCCAGAGCCAGCACGACGAGCCAATCCCACCGTAGACGCCTGCCTCTCCGCATACCGACTCCTCGAGTCGCAGGGACTCTCGTTCTGCCTGGGCGGTCCGCGCGGCCGTACCACCGGCCATTCGAGCACGAACCGGACCGACCGGACTCCGTTACACCCTTGTCGCCATCGTGGACTCGTGCTGCACCCGCGTCCCCAGCACGACGAGGAACTGCGCCAGCCACGCCGGATGCGCGGGCCAGGCGGGTCCCGTGACGAGGTTGCCGTCGGTCACCGCCCCGTCGATCGGGACGTCGGCCATCATGCCGCCGGCCAGCTGCACCTCGGGGCCGCACGCAGGATAGGCACTCAGGCGCCGCCCCGCGATCACGCCAGCCGCGGCCAGCAGTTGCGGGCCGTGACACAGCGCGGCAATCGGCTTCCCCGCCGACGCGAAGTGGCGCACCACGTCGAGCACACGCGGGTTGAGCCGCAGGTACTCGGGTGCACGGCCGCCGGGGACGACGAGCGCGTCGTACTGCTCGGGCTTCACGGCGTCGAACGTCGCGTTCAGCGTGAAGTTGTGCCCGCGCTTTTCCGAGTAGGTCTGGTCGCCCTCGAAGTCGTGGATGGAGGTGCGGACGGCCTCGCCCGCCGCCTTGCCCGGGCACACCGCGTGCACGGCATGCCCGACCATCTGCAGGGCCTGGAAGGGCACCATCACTTCGTAGTCCTCGACGTAGTCGCCGACGAGCATGAGAATCGATTTCGCCACGTGACCCTCCTCGCGCAACGGTGAACGCGCAGGCGCGGATTGTAGCGCGCCGCCGCGGCTGCTGGCGGCCCGGCTGCCAGGCTGCCGGGCTGGCTGACGCGACGCTTACCGCGGCGTGAGGCCGAAGTTCACTTCGGTGTCGCGATACAGGTCTACCACCGGCGATGCGCCGTGGTACCCGGGAGCCGCAACCTCGAGGGTGAAGCGCCCCTTGGCGAGCGGGGGAAAGACGTAGTGTCCCTGCGCGTCGCTGGTGACGGTCGCGTGCAGGTTGACGCCGCTCACGACGGTCAGTTCGGCGCCAGGCACCGGTCCCGTCACTCGCCCGCCGTCCACTGCCGACACGGTCCCCGAGAAGCGCCACGTGGACGAGGACGGCGCGACGCCCGGCGACGTACACGCGGACGCCGCGAGCAGCGCAAGGCACGACAGACGCAGGCGCATCAGGACCGATCCCTCACTCACCGTGTATCGACAGGTTACCTCCGCAGTTTACCTCGCGTGCGGCTCGGCGGGAACCGCGGTCGGGGGTTGCGGGTCGGCGAATTCGGGGCCGGGGATTGGGGGATTGGGGCATCGGGCGTCGGAGGTCGGGGCCCGCATGGCTGGCTCCTGTGGGTCCCGGCGAAGCGGCAATCAGCTAACATCCCGCACGTGCGCACCCGCGACGGCCTGGCCCTGCTCCTCACCATCGCCGCGCTCCTGCTGGAAGGCAACCACACCTCCGCACAGCGCGCGCGCCGCCCTGGCGCAGCGCCGCCCGCGGTTCCCGTGGGCGCGCGCCGGACGCCGTGGGGGCACCCCGACCTGCAAGGGCGGTGGAGCAACGCCACCCTGACGCCGCTCGAACGCCCGGCCGCGCTCGGCACGAAGGAGTTCTTCACGCGCGAGGAGGCGGCCGCCTACGAGGCCGACGCGCTGACCCGCTACCTGACGGCCACCAACCTGACGGCGGAAACCGAGTTGGCCGGAGAAACGACTCCCGAGTTGTGGGGCGAGGCCCGGTCCATCGTGCCGACGCTGCGCACGTCACTGATCGTCGGGCCGACCGGACGTGTGCCGGCCCTCACCCCGGAGGCGCGCGCGCGGCTCAGCGCCCGCGCGGGCCTCGGGCCCTTCGGCGGCACCGACTCCCACGAGCAGCGGCAGCTGAACGAACGCTGCCTGTGGTTCAGCACCGAGGGCCCACCGATGCTGCCCAGCATCACCTACAACAGCCACTACCAGATCGTCCAGACGCCGTCCCACGTGGCGATCAACGCGGAGATGGGCGGCGGGACACGCATCATCCCGCTCGATGGCCGCCCGCACCTCCCGGCGCACGTCACCCGGTGGCTGGGCGACAGTCGCGGCCACTGGGACGGCGAGACGCTCGTCGTGGAGACGACCAACATCTACGCGAAGCGCGAGTGGCGCGGCTCCTCCTCGGGCATGCATGTCGTGGAACGCCTGCATCGCACCGGCGACGACGCCCTCCTCTACCAGGTCACGGTGCGCGACGACGCCGTGTGGACGGAGCCGTGGAGCGCCGAAATTCCGATGACACGCATGACCGGGCTCATCTACGAGTACGCGTGTCACGAAGGGAATCGCACGATCGAACACGTGCTGGCGGCGGCGCGGAAGGCTGAGGGGAAGTAGGGGTTCCTCAGTCCTCAGTCGTCAACGTGAGCGAGCGGAACGACTGAGGCTGAAGACCTGCGACCGGGGACTCCTCCGGTCTCTCCCTAGATGTTCGCGGTGAGCGGCTCGTGGGCCGGCCTGCCGGTTTCGAGCGCCATCAGGATCATGTCGGCCATGATCGGCGCGCGGCGGAAGACGTCGTGCCCCACCGCGTTGGCGATGGCGTTCGCAACGGCGCCGAAGCCGGCCCCGACGGGCGCCTCTCCCATCCCGCGGGAGCCCACCGGCGTCTCGGGATCCGGAATGTCGAGTGCGGCCCACCGCATGGTCGGCGGCATGTCGAGGATCGTCGGGGGCTTGCTGTTGTACAGGCGCTTGGCGAGACCGACGCCGAAGTGCTGGTCGTACACGAACCGCTGGCCGAGCGCGTGCCCGACACCCAGGATGAACCCACCCCAGAGCTGGCCGCCCAGCACGCGCGGGTGGAGCACGGTGCCGCAGTCGAGGACGGCTACGAGATCGACCAACTGGTAGCGGCCGGTCTCGACGTCCACTTCCACTTCCGCGAACCCCGCGACGTAGGACTTCGACGCGCCGTCACGCGGGTAGTTGTCCCGTGCGACACCCATGAGCCCCTGGCCCGCGAGTGCGGCTGCGGACGCCTTCGTGTAGGTGTTGATGTCGCCGGGCAGTTCGTGCCCGTCGTACTTGCCGCCCAGCTCGATGGCCTTGCGGGCGGCGTCGGCAAGCGACATCCCGCGCCCGCCGCTGGCGACGCGTTCGTTGGCTACCACGTAACCGGAGGGGTCGCCGCCGAGCGTCCGGGCCGCGATCTCCTGGAGCTTGCGCACGGCGTCCATGGCGGCGGCGTGCGCCGCCCGCGGCATGGCGTGCGAGGTCTGGCTCCCGCCCTGTCCGCAGGTGTTCGGGAAGTGCCGCGAGGTATTGCCCCACGAGACGTCGCACTTGTCCCAGGGCACGCCCAGCAGTTCGGCGGCGATGCGGTGCGAATCGAACACCGACTCGGTGCCCAGGTTGCCGATGCCGCTCTGGATCGCAACGCGGCCATCGGGTCGGATCACCAGCAGGCCATCGAAGCCGATGGAACCGGCGGAGTATGCGCTGAGCGCCACGCCGACCCCGCGTACCTTCGAGCCGGCGCGACGCCCGCTGACGTTCTTGCGCGCCTCCCAGTCGAACAGTTCCGCGCCCCTGTCGAGCGCCTGCTTCGCGAACGCGCTCGTGACGTAGGGCCGGGCGCCGCGCGCATTCGGCGGCCCGAACGGCGCCTTGCCTTCGGGCGCGTTGATGCGGTGGATGGCGACCTGGTCGATGCCGAGCTGCGCGGCCGCCCTGGCAAGCAGCGGCTCCATCAACGCGATCCCCTGCAGCCCGCCGGGAGCCCGCTGGGCGCCGCGCGGCGGCGTGTTGGTGAGGACGGTGGTGTACCGCCACCGCATCGCCGGCGGCTGGTAGGCCAGCGAGATGTGATCGCCCGCCGACCGGCCGTCCGAGACTGCATCGTAGGGACCGTTGTCCACCAGCGCGAACCCGTCGAGCGCCGTGATCCGTCCGTCCTTAGCGAAGCCGACCCGGACGCGCGAGTGCAGCGCGGGCCGCGCCCGACCGAAGTAGTACTCCTCGTCCCGCGTGACCCGCAGCATCACCGGGGCGTTGGCCTTCTTCGAGAGCAGCGCCGGGATCACGGTGAACACCGCGCTCGACCCCTTGCTGCCGAACCCTCCGCCGGTGTACTCGCTGATGATGACGACCTTGTTCGGGTCGACCCCGGCCCAGCGCGCAACCGCGGACACGGTGCGCATGACGCTCTGCGTGGAGCAGTGCATGTAGAGCGTCCCGTTCTGCCAGTACGCCATCGCGCTGCGCGTCTCGAGCGAGACGTGGCTGGTGTTGGGACCGACGAAGCTGTCCTCGACGACCAGTGCCGCTTCGGCAAAGCCTTTCTCGAGGTCGCCGTAGCTCCACTCGTCGGTGGCGCGGCCCGCAGGCAGCTGGCCTGGCGCGGCCGCGGCGAAGTCGGCCTCGGTCCATTTCCACGGTTTCGGCTCGGGATTGCCGGTCTGCCCCGGCGCTGGGCGGACCCACACCGTACCCTCGGCGCGGGCGTCGGGGCTGCCGGGCCGCATCGCCTCCAGCGGATCGGTGACGAAGGGCAGCGGCTCGAACTCGATCTCGATCGCCTCGATCGCGTTGGCGGCCGTCAGCTCGTCCACCGCAGCCACCGCCAGAATCGGTTCGCCCTCGTAGAGCGGCTCGTTCGTAAGGCCGCGTTCGCTGAGCGTGCTCGCGATGATCCCTTCACCGAGGTTGGCGCCGGCGACGACCGCTGGAAGGTCGTCCACGGTGAGGATGGCCTTGACGCCCTCCATGGCGAGCGCGCGGCTGGTGTCGAGGCGCGCGACGCGCGCGTGCGGCATGGGGCTCAGCAGGAGCTTCGCCCAGAGCATGCCGTCGACCTTGTAGTCTTCCGCGTACTTCGCGCGGCCGGTCACCTTCGCCACGAGGTCGGGCGTGGTGTAGTTCTGTCCGACAAGACGGTGCGGGGCGCGTTCAGCCACGGGTCTGCCCTCCAGAAATCTGCCAGACGATACGCCGGCTTCGGCCGCGTGTCCAGCAGAAGCGTCGGGCCGCACCGCCGCCGGCGCGGACACCTCGGCTCCTGGAGTCGAGTCGCATCCGCACGACCCGGTGCCGACAGCGGTCAGCTCAGCGACGCCGCCCGAGGTCGTCGTTCCCGGCGCGCACCTGCACCTCGCCCGCGCGACGCCCACGGAGCAGGCGCACGAGGCGCCACAGGCCCCACGCCGTGCCGCCCGCGGCCAGTGCCACACCGATCGTTCGCTGCTGGGAGGTGGTGTTCTTCAGCACCCGCTCGAGGTGCCGGCGCGTGCTGTCTTTGTCGGGATCACCTTCGAGGATCACATGGTCGGTCACGCCCACCGACGTAGCAAGCGCAGGGCCCGTGATGGGCTCGAACGTCGGTCGCGGGCTCCGCTGGCACCGCTGTTGCTGAAGGTAGGGACAACACCGCGCCCGACGGCGTTCCGCCGGTCGGCACCCATCCTTCCACCTCGAACGGGGAGCTTGCTCCCCGTCTCGCCACGTACTCGTCGATTCAGGAGGCACGCCGCCGACTGCCTGCCGGGGGATTTCGTCCAGCGGCTTGAGGAGCCGCTCACGTGACCCAGCGCGACACCATGAAGCCGACTCCTCCGGCTGCCGCGCCGAGTACAACATCCGCCAGATAGTGATACCGCCGCGACACACAGGTGACCGCGATACCAAGCGCGGCCAGCACGAACAGCGCGCCGGCGATCGGCCGCGCGGCGAGCAGGCACAGCGCCGCGGCCACCGACGTCGCCACGTGACCGCTCGGGAAGGTGTTGAGCTGTACGCTTGCACCGAGCAGCAGGCGCTCGTTCAGCGCGCGCACCGCTGAGTGCGGCACCGGCGGCGCCTCGACGGCGCGCGGTGGCCTCGTCCGCACCCAGGGCAGCGCGCCGTACGACAGCGACGCAGCCACGAGCACCGCGGCCTGGTAAGCCTCCGCCCCACCCTGTGCACCGGGATACCGCACGAGGGCAAAGCCGAGGGGCAGCAGCGGATAACACAGCAGATAGGTGAACTCCAGTACCTCCACGAACAGCCGCGGCAGGCGCGATACGCCCCTGATGAGCGGGCCTGCCCACTGCACGTCGACGTGCCTCAGGCGGCGCTCAGCCTCGACGTCGAGCCCATCCCTCACGTGCGCTGGGATCCAGTAACACCACAGCAGGTACACGAGCGGCGCCCAGTCCCGCACGTGAGTGAGCGGCGCCATCGAGCCGCGCGCGCCGCTCCACGCCACGAGGATCACGCACAGGGCGGCGAGGACGGCTTCGGTCGCCGCCCGCCATCGGTGCGCGGCTCTGGTCCGCACCGCCAGTGCTGCGGCCAGCAGGTACGCGAAGTACGCCAGGGCAATCCACTCGCTGCTGCGCATCGCGAACGATCGATGCTACCGCGTGAACCATCCCGGTCATCAGCCCTCAGTCACCACTCCGCCGTTCGAACGGCGCACACCTGGGGATGCTGACGCCTGAGGGCCTGGGCACCGAGGACGGCGACGGCGCACTCGTCGGGCCGTTCGCAGGGGCCAGCTACAATTGTCGATCGTGCCCAGTCAGTTTTCCGCCATTGGCTTCCGCGTCTCCTCGGGCGAGGACCTTGCCGCACTCGCCTCCAGGGCGGCCGAACGCGCCGAGACGATCGATGCCGGCCCCGGGCAGTACCTCAAATGGTCGCCGGGCACCGGCGAACAGTTGTGGCTGCAGTTGACGCGCAAGGGCGACGCGATGGGCATGAACCCACACTTCGAAGGCCGCTCGCTCGTGCGTGTAGGCCTCGAGGCACGCATCACGCGCAAGGCTCACACGCCGCTCGACGGCACCTTCCTCGCCTGGGCCAACCCGCCTGAAGGCGCGGCGACCGGGGGCGACTACCCGTTCGTCTTCGACTGCCCGGACGCGGCGGTTCACGAGTCGCTCGACCTGCCGGTCGTCGTCGATGCCCAGATTGCGGCGTTCGCCCAGCAGATCTCGGTCTTCGCTTCGGCCGACGCGTACGCCGCCGATCAGGCCGCGCAGGGCCTGTCGTTCGGGTCCAGATCGTTCATCCCGTCCGGCCTGTTCTCCCCCCACGGTGAACCGATCATCCCGCCGGAATCGCACGCGCTGCTGGCCGGGCACGTCGTCGATGCGGGACCTCGCACCAATGCCGTCTCCGGTGAATCGTTCTGGTGGGCCCTCGTCGACACGGTCGGTGGCACCTACGACGTGGTGATCGATCCGGCGCTGCTCGCCGGGGCGGTCGTTCCCGGCAACGTCATCTCCGGATGGTTCTGGCTGTCGGGGCGGCTCCGCTCGGGCACAGCGCCTCGCGGAGGCTGGTTCAGCCGGCTGACAGGCCGATAGCCGACCGACGACGCAGGCGTGCCAAGGCGGGCTTCGAGGCGGGCTCAGCGTGCGACGATGGTCGTCCGTGCGGGATCGCAGCCCTTCGGCAGTCGCTGTGCGTCGGGACGCACGTTGCCTGCGTAACACCCGGGAATAACGTAGAGCGTGCCCGAGTCGGCGGGCGCGGCAACGGGCGACGCCGCCGGTTCCGGTGCTGCCGACACCGTGGGTGATTCGACAACGTCCGATGCGTGCATCCGGCCAACCGCGCCATCGCCGGCTGGCAGCCGCGGCTCGGTGACGCCGGCCGCAGGACGCGACGCGGGCTCAGACGCCACGGCGCGTTCCGGCACCCGTTCCGGCACGACTCGCTCTGGCACGGCGCGTCCTGGTATTGCCGCCCCCGCAGGCACCAGCATCGGCACTACGATGAGCGGCGGCAGGCCCCGGACGCCGCTCGATTGTCGAGCCTCGCCGTCGCGTTCACGTGCATCGGCCGGTCCCGCAGACGTCGATGCATTCGGGGCGGGCTCGGCCGGCGGAAGGCCCATCGGCGGAAGGGGCAGGCCGATCTGCGGCAGCGGCGGGACTGGCAGCATCACCCCCTGCGCGAGCATGGTCGGCGCCGCGGCGCTGATCACCGCGGCGGCCACCAACGACGCCCATGCACAGCGAACCCGGTCAGCCACTGACGCCAGTGTGCACGTTGGCCGGCGCGCCGGCAAGGCGTTTCGCCCGCCTCCGCTCCACGTTCGCGATGACGAACCCGCTGGCCGGCAGGGCCGGCACGCGCCGCAGGTCGATGGTTAGGTTCTGTCTCGGCACGTCATAGGACAGCCGAACCAACTGGCGCGTCAGCGTCTTGATCAGCCCGAGCGTGATGTCTTCGCCGGGGCACCGATGCGTTTCAGAGGCGTCGCCGCCGCCTTGCGGGATGAGCGTGAATGGATCGCCGTCCCACCGGGTGAAGCGCTCGGGACTGAACTGCTCCGGCCGGGGCCACAGCCGCGGGTCGTGGTTCGTGCCGTACACATCGAGAACCACCCAGGTGCCCTGGTCGAAACGATGCCCGCGCCACTCGAAGGCGGTGCGCGCCACGCCGCCGACCGCCGGAAAGAAGGGGTAGAAGCGGCGGACCTCCTGGGCGAAGCCGTGCAGGTACTCCTCGCTGTGTCCCTGCAGCCGCAGGCGCGCGGGCCGGTGCTGGTGCAGCGCCAGCGCGGCAAAGGTGGCGTAACGGGCGACCGCGACGATGGGCCGCAGCACGTTGATCAGTTCGACGACTGCCGTGCGCACGTTCAGCAGTTCGCCGCTGCGCTCACGGTAGCTCGCGATCGCGTGCAGCACCGACCCGGGCGCGGCGTCGAGCCGGCCGTCGCGGACGGCGCCCACGACGGAGCGCAGCCAGCGCTCGGTCTCGCGGCGTCGCCGCAGGGCACGCCACGTTCGTGGCCCCACCCGGCCGGCACCCTCCACCATCTCGACGAACGCGTGGGTCCTCGCCGCCACCTCGGCATCGGCGAGCGGCACGCCGGCCCACCGACAGGCGGCGCGGCACAGAAGCTGTGCGATCTCGTCGTGGAACACGATCGAGGAGTGCCGCTGCCAGCGGTGGACCGACTGGTGCCATTCGTCGACCGTGATGGCGGACAGTCGCTCGATGCGATCCCGCGCGGTGAGCAGGTCGAGGAACAACCGTTTGCGGGCCCTGTGCCTGCCGCCGTCCAGTGTCTGGATGCTCCCGCGATCCTGGAGCGGCAGCAGCGTCGTCAGCGGGATGGCACCCTGCCGGGTAAAGCGGCCCGGCGTGTAGAACATGCGCGCCGCGTCTTCGCCACGGGCGCAGAACACCGGCTGCATCAGCAGGCGCGTCTCGAAGACATCCGTCTCCAGTCGGCGGCAGCTGTCCGAGATGAAGGTGTATCCCTCGGCCAGCAGGCGTCGTGTGCTGTCGAGTTCGGGAAGCCTCGGAAACGGTGAAGACCGGCGGCGGGCGGCGGCGCCGGTTCGCCACGCCGTCACCCCGAAGGCCAGCGCGCCCGCCGCGACGGCGATCGTGCGGGTCCGCGGGGTGCCGGTGTAAAGGGGGCGACCACGTACGGGTGTTGACTCAGGCATACCAGCCTGCGGGCGAAAACCGTGCCGCGAGGTGGATCCCCGGGCTGCCCGGGCCGGGCGTTCGAGCCGGGGTGGCCGGGCGGGGCTCTCTTCGATCGGGCCAGTGAAGCCGCCCGCCCCGCGAGCACGGCCGGACGATGAGGTACAAGAGAGGGCGATGCCCGGCGCGATCTCCGACCTCCTGTCCGACGCGATGTGGGACCCAACTGCCGACACCCTGCTGGGACTGTTCCTCAAGTACGTCGCCCGGCGACACCTCAGCCTCTACCCGGCGCAGGAAGAGGCGCTGCTCGAGCTGCTCGACGGCAAGCACGTCATCCTCAACACGCCAACCGGCTCGGGCAAGTCGCTGGTCGCCTCGGGGATGCTCTTCGCGGCGCTGGCCCGCGGACAGCGCGCGGTCTACACCTGCCCCATCAAGGCGCTGGTCAACGAGAAGTGGATGGCGCTCTGCCGCGAGTTCGGACCCGAGCTGGTGGGGCTGTCAACCGGTGATGCCAGCGTCAACCGCACGGCACCGATCCTGTGCTGCACGGCGGAGGTGCTGTCGAACATCGCGCTGCGCGAGGGCGACGCGGCCGACATCCAGCACGTGGTGATGGACGAGTTCCACTACTACGCGGATCGCGATCGCGGGGTTGCGTGGCAGGTGCCGCTGCTGACGATGCCCCAGACGCGGTTCCTGCTGATGTCCGCCACGCTGGGCGACACCCGGTTCTTCGAGGACGCGCTCGCGTCGCGCACGGGCATCCCGGCGGTTACGGTCCGCGCGACCGAGCGCCCGGTACCGCTCGACTACGCCTACTCCGAGATCCCGCTCGCGCACACCATCGAGAAGCTGGTGGACGAGCAGAAGGTGCCGGTCTACGTTGTCCACTTCACGCAGGCCGAGGCGGCGGGCAGCGCGCAGGACTTCACGAGCCTGAAGATCTGCACGAAGGAGGAGAAGGCCGCGATCGCGGCGCGCATCGCCGCGTTCCAGTTCACCAGCCCGTATGGCGCCGATATCCGCAAGTGGCTGCGCCACGGCATCGGCCTGCACCACGCGGGCCTGCTGCCGAAATACCGCGTGCTGGTGGAGCAGCTCGCGCAGGCTGGCCTGCTGAAGGTGATCTGCGGCACCGACACCCTCGGCGCCGGCATCAACGTGCCGCTCCGCACCGTGCTCTTCACGCGCCTCTGCAAGTTCGATGGCCAGAAGACGGCACACCTCACCGCGCGCGACTTCCACCAGATCGCCGGCCGCGCCGGGCGCAAGGGGTTCGACGACCGCGGCTTCGTGGTGGTGCAGGCGCCCGAGCACGTGATCGAGAACATCCGGCTGAAGGAAAAGTCGGCGCGCGACGGCAAGAAGGTCACGCTGCGCCGGCCGCCCGAGCACAACTTCGTGAACTGGGACGTGCAGACGTTCAAACGGCTCATCGGAGCGCAGCCCGAACAGCTCGTGTCGCGCTTCCAGGTGACGCACGGGATGCTGCTGAACGTGCTCAGCCGGCCTGGCGACGGCTGCCGGGCGATGCAGCGGCTGGTGCGCGAGTCGCACGAGCCGGACGGCGCGAAGGCCGCCCACCGCACGCGCGCCTGGCAGCTGTTCCGGGCACTCGTGTCGCGCCGGGTGGTGGAGTTCGTCCCGAAGACACCCGAGGGCGCGAAGCTCCGGGTGAACGTGGCCCTCCAGGACGACTTCTCGATGGACCAGGCGTTGTCGCTCTACCTGATCGAAACGCTGCCGCTGCTCGAACGCGAGTCGCCGACCTACGCGCTCGACGTGCTGACGCTCGTCGAGTCCATCCTCGAGAACCCGGACCTGATCCTGCGCAAGCAGCTCGATCGCGTGAAAGACGAAGCGGTCGCGCGCATGAAGGCCGAGGGCATGGAATACGAGCAGCGCATGGAGGAGCTCGACAAGCTCGAGTACCCCAAGCCGCTGCGGGACTTCGTCTACGAGACGTTCAACGCGTTCGCCGACCGCCACCCGTGGGTCGGCCAGGAGAACATCCGGCCCAAGTCGGTCGCGCGCGAGATGTTCGAGCAGTTCCGGTCGTTCGCCGAGTACGTGCTGGACTACGAACTCCAGCGCTCGGAGGGCCTCCTCCTCCGCCACCTGCACGGGGTCTACAAGGTGCTGAGCCAGACGGTACCCGACGGCGCCAAGACCGACGAGGTCCGCGAGATGGAGTGGTACCTGCGCACGCTGCTCCGGCAGGTGGACGCGAGCCTCGAAGAGGAGTGGGAGCGCATGCGCGACCCACACCGCATGGTCGCGGCGCAGGCCGCCGGCGAGTCGCTGCGCCCGCCCGGCGCGGAGGCGACACCCCCCGATATCACGCGCGACGCGAAAGCCTTCACGGCGGCCGTCCGGACCCGCATCTTCACCTTCCTGCGCGCGTGGGACGTCGGCCGGTTCGACGCCGCGATCGAGAGCCTCGGCGGACCCGGGTCCGCGGCGCACGAGGAGCGCACACACGCAGACGAGGTCGATTCGCCCCCGTGGTGGACGGGCGACGCGCTGAAAGAGGCGCGCGAGGCCTACCGGGCCGAACATGCCCACCTGCGCCTCGATCCCGAGGCGCGCAACGTGCGTCACACGCACGTCCGCCCGGACGAGGCACGGCGGCGCTGGGTCGTGGAACAGGTGCTGGTGGACCCCGCCGAACAGAACGACTGGAGCGGCGTCTTCGAGGTCGACCTCGACGCTTCGCGGTCGGCCAATGCCCCCGTCGTGCGGCTGCTCTCGCTGGCCACGATCGGCTGAGATTTGGGCAGGGCGGGCGGCCGACTCGGGATACGCTGAGTGGACGAGCTGGCGCCGCATCCCCGTCTGCTCCCCCAGCACCCGATGACCCTTCCTCCTCGGTTTCGGGCTCGTCATGCCCATCGTGAACGCGACGCTGGGCGTGCTCCTCGGCCGGTTCGCCGGGCTGTCCATCGGGGGCGCGGCCATCCTCGGCACCATGGCGGCCAGCGCGTCGTACATCGCCGCTCCGCCGGCCGTACGCCTTACGCTGCCCGACGCCAACCCGACCTGCGCGGCTGGCGTTCCGTGCCTACAATCAGACGCCAACGTCCGAGGACTCCACATGAAGAACCTGAGCTGCGCGGTACTGCTTGCCGCATCCACCATCGGCCTGCTCCACGCACAGGACTCGAAGCCGGTGCCGAAGAACTCGGTCCGTATCTTCGTCCCGGGCTGCGGCCGGGGATACGTCTTCACGGCCGGCCGGCCAGCCGAGGACGTGCCCGGCGGTTCCGCGGTGCCGGAAGGCACGCGCATGCGCATGGCCGGCCCGCGCAAGCTCCTGCGCGAGATCGAGGCGCAGGAAGGCAACCGTATCGAGATCACCGGCCTGATCAAGAAGGGACAGGACCTCGGGCGCGGCGTGCCGCTCGGCGGCGGCGCGCGCATCACCGGTGGCGGACCGCCGGTCGCGGGCGGCGGCAGCGGGTTCGGCACCGTCGCTCCGGTCGAGCAGCTGGTGATCGACGTCGAAGGGTGGCGCCCCCTCCCCGGCAACTGCCCCACGCGCTGACGCGCGCGGGTCCCGTCAGGCGACCAGACTGCGTTCCAGCCGTCGCATGGCGACGACCAGGGCGGCCGCACCCACGAACGCGAGGTACCCGGCGTGCCAGAGAACACCGAGATCCACGCGCCCGGTGGTCAGCGCCCGCAGGAGCTCGACGGCGTGGAAAAGGGGCACGACCTCGAAGACGGGCCGCACCGCCGCTGGCAGCTGATTCACCGGGAAGAATGTGCCGCTGAACAGGAACATCGGCATGACCACGAGGCCCATGACGATGTCGAAGTCCTCGACGGCGCGGGCCAGGCTGGTCAGCAGGATGGCGATGGAGGAGAACGAAGCCGCCACCAGCACCGCGGCCGGGAACGCGAGCACCCCCGTCCACGACCGTACGAGCGCCTCGCCCCGCCAGGCGCCGAGCGCAAGCATCACGCCGATGAAGCCCGCGGCATAGAGTGAGCCGCGCAGCATCGCCCACAGCATCTCGCCGAACGCGATATCGGGCACGCGCATGGGTGTCGCCAGGATGCCGTCGTAGGTCTTCTCGTAGTGGAGCTTGAAGAACACGTTGAAGAAACCGTCCGAGATCGCGCCGTTCATGCAGCTCGCGGCCATCAGGCCCGGCGCAACGAATGCGGCGTACGGGATGCCATCGACCTCGCGCACCAGGGCACCCACCCCCACGCCAATGCTGAGCAGGTAGAACAGCGGCTCGAAGAACCCTGAGACGATCGTCATCCAGCCGTGCCGGTAGACGAACAGGTTCCGCTGCACCATGCGCAGCGCGCGACGTGGAGCCGGGACCGCCGGATGGAGCGTTCGCATCGCCACGCAGCCTCAGGCCCGCAGCCTGGCCGCGAAGGTGCGGAACGCCGCCAGCGCACCTACCGTCGTGACCGCCATGAGGAACAGCAGGTGCACGACCGCCGCCCCCGGCGCCAGCGTGCCGAGCGTGATTCCACGGGTCAGCTCCACGCCGTGATACAGCGGCGTCGCCGACGCAAGCCACTGCATCACCCGAGGCAGCTGCACCACGGGGAAGAACACGCCGGAGAACAGGAACAGCGGTGTGACGATGAACCGGAAGACCGCGTTGAAATTGCCCCCCGGTCGCAACGTCGCGGCGTACGCCACGATCGGCGCGGCAAACGACAGGCCGGTGAGCACGGCGGCGGGGATGGCCGCGATCACCCGCGGCGAGGACACCGCACCGAAGGCCAGCAGCGCGGCCACGAACGCCGTCGCAACGACCGTCACACGCACCGCGATCCACGCCAGCTCGCCGAGCACGATGTCCACGATTCCCACGGGCGTTGCAGCAATCGCTTCGTAGTTCCGCCGCCACGTCATCTTGCCGGTAATCGGGAAGCTCGCCTCGAAGCTCGCCGTCTGCATGCAGCTCGAGGCCAGGAGGCCCGGGCCGAGGAACGTCAGGTAGGGGACGCCGCCCGGCAACGCCGTGCCGCCGCGATCGACGAGCGAGCCAAGCCCGTAGCCCATCGCCGCCAGGAACAGCGTGGGCTGCAGGAAACTCCCGAACAGCGACCCGCGCCAGACGCGCCGGTACACCAGGGCGTTGCGCTGCACGAGTCTCAACGCGCGCGTCATCAGTCGACCAGCGTCCGGCCGGCCAGCCGCAGGAAGACGTCCTCGAGCGTGGCGCGACGCACGAGGGCCCGTTCCACCGGAATGCCGGCGGCATGGATCTGTTCCAGCACCTGCTCCCCGTCGGCCGCATACAGCTGAATCCGGTCCGGCAGGTCCTCGCTCCGCTCCGCCAGCGCGGACAGGCGTGCCCCGAGCGTCGCGCGGACCTCGGGCGCCACCCGCAGTTCGAGGACCTCCGGGGTGACATACCGCTCGATCAGCTCTCGCGGCGAGCCATGCGCCACGATGCGCCCCCGGTCCATGACGACGAGGCGATCGCAGAGCTGCTCGGCCTCGTCCATGTAGTGCGTGGTGAGCAGCAGCGTCGCGCCGTCCTGCTTGAGTCGGTACAAGCGTTCCCAGATAAGGTGCCGCGCCTGGGGATCGAGGCCGGTGGTCGGTTCGTCGAGCAGGATCAGGTCGGGCCGGTTCACGAGCGCGCGCGCGATGGTCAGGCGACGCTTCATCCCGCCAGAGAGCGGCTCCACCTGCGACCCCGCGCGTTCGGTGAGCTGGGCGAACTCGAGCAGTTCGTCCGCCCGTTCGCGGGCCACGCGGGCGGGGATGTCGAAGTACCGCGCGTACATCAGCAGGTTCTCGCGCACGGTCAGCTCGGCGTCGAGGTTGTCGGCCTGCGGCACCACGCCGAGCCGCGCCTTGATGGCGCTGGCGTGCATGCGCGGGTCGAGGCCGAAGATCCGCAGTTCGCCGCCGGACACCGGGGACGCGCACCCCACCATCCGCATCGTGGAGGTCTTCCCTGCGCCGTTGGGCCCCAGGACGCCGAAAGCTTCGCCCGGGTGGACGTCGAAGTCGATGCCGTCCACGGCCGTGAACGCTGCGAACTGCTTGCGCAAGGTCCGCGCCGTGACCAGCGGTGCCATGGCGTGATCTTACCCGCGACGAATGGAGCTACGCGCGTCGGCCGGTCCGGTTGGCGAGCACCGCGAGGAGCGCCTCGGGTTCGACCGGCTTGACCAGGTGCGCGTCGAATCCGGCATCCTGCGTCTGGCGGCGGCTTTCCTCCTGCCCCCAGCCGGTGACGGCAATCACATAGGCATCGGCGCCCGCCGGCAGCGCGCGCAGGCGGCGGCACGTCTCGATGCCGTCCATGCGCGGCATGCCGATGTCGAGCAGCACCACGTCGGGCCCGAAGGTTTCCGCCTCGGCGAGCGCCCGCTCGCCGCTGTACGCGGTGCGCACCTCGCAGCCCGAGGCCTCGAGGAGCATGGCGGTGGTGTCGGCCGCGTCGCTGTTGTCGTCGACGACGAGCACGCGTGTGGTCAGGGTGGGGAGATCGGTGTGCACCGTGTGACGGACTTCCTTTCCGGCCGGCATCCCGGACACCGGCAGCGTGACAGAAAACGTGGCGCCCAGGCCAGGTCCGCCGCTGTGCACGGACAACGTGCCGCCGTGCATCTCGACCAGACGGCGGGCCAGTGCGAGGCCCACGCCGAGGCCGGAGGTGCCAGCCGCGTGGTCTCCACTCCCCTGCGCGAACAACTGGAACACTCGATCGAGGTGCTCCACTGCAATGCCGATACCGGTGTCGATGACGCGGACGCGGACGGCGCCAGGCGTCGATTCCACCTCGACGGTGATCGACCCGCCTGCCGGTGTGTACTTCGCGGCGTTGTTCAGCAGGTTCGCGAACACCTGCGAGAGACGGGCGGCGTCGGCGTCGAGGTACACGGGCTCGGCAGACACCCTCCGCCGCAGGGTCTGTCCGCGCTCGTCGATCAGCGGGCGAGCGGTCTCGACGGCCAGGTCGAGCACGTCGCTCAGGTTCACCGACGACCGGTGCAGGACGATCTGGCCACGCGACAGCCTCGAGATGTCGAGCAGGTCGTCCACGAGGCGCGCCATGTGCGCCACCTGCCGCTCGATGATGTCCCGGGCCCGCTCGCGCAGCGGCTCACGGACCGACGGCTGCCTGAGCAGGCCGACGGCCGTGCGAATCGGCGCCAGCGGGTTGCGGAGTTCGTGCGCCAGGATCGCGAGGAACTCGTCCTTGCGCTGCTCTTCCGTGCGGCGCGTCTCTTCCGCCCGCTTCTGCGCCGTCAGGTCCTTGAACAGGATGGCCACCTGCCGCTGCTCCGGCCGTCCGACGCGGAATGCGAAGACGTCGAACCACCGCTCCATCGCGGCAACCTGCTCGACGAATCGAGTGGATTCCCCCGTAAGCGCCACGCGGGCGTAGGTGTCGATCCAGAAGGTCTCGAGGGCCGGCACGAGTTCGCGGGCCGTACGGCCGACCGGGTTCACCAGCCCGGTCTGGCGCTCGAACACGTCGTTCACTTCCACGTAGCGGTAGTCCGCCGGACGGCCCTGCGCGTCGAACAGAACCTGCCCGATGCAGAAACCCTCGTCTATCGAGCGGAACAGGCCGCGATACCGGGACTCGCTCTCGCGCAGCGCCGACTCGGCACGGGCGCGTTCCACCGCGTCCCACGTGCGCTCGGCCACCGCCTCGAGCAGCGCCAGCTCCTCATCCGTCCACTGGTGCGCCTCGCGGATGTGCACGAAGAGGACCCCCAGCAGCCGGCCATCCTTCAGGAGCGGTACGTCGGCCATGGCCCCAACCTGCAGCGCACGATGCGCGTCGCGCTCGGCTGGCGTGAGCGTCGGGTCGTGCTCGATGTCAGCCCTCGTGACCGTGCGGCCCGACTGCAGGCCGAGCAGCAGCTGGTGGCCGTAGTCGCGATAGTGATAGCGACCCTCCAGCGCCGGGACGCCCCGGGTGTAGTTGCGCGCGATGACCACGCTCTCGCCGTCGTTCTGGTCCTCGGCGTAGCCGACGCGACTGGCCCCGAGATACTCGCCGACGCTCCGCGCTGCCTCGAACTGGATGTCTCCCGGATCGGACAGCGAGCGCAGCCGTTCGTTCATCTGCAGCAGGAAGAGTTGCCGCGCCTCGCTCCGACGAAGCGCGTCCTCCGCGGCCTTGGCGTCGGAGACGTCGATGATGAACTCGATGCACTCGGCGCTCGGTCCGTCACCGGCGATTCGCCGGGGAGCGCACAGGCCCCACCACCGACCGCCGTCCTTCCGGACCATCTGCTTTTCGTAGGGCGGCGTTTCGCCTCGACCGGCCAGGTCCAGCGCGTGACGGGCAGTCACGGCGGCGAAGTCGGGCGCCGTGAGCGCCTGCCAGTGATGAAATGCCCGCAGTTCGTCGAGCGTGTAGCCGCTCATGCGCTCGAAGGCCGAATTGGCGTCGATCAGGCCGCCGTCCAGCTGGAAGGAGATCACGCCAACGGTGTCGACCGCCAGCGCACGGGCGGTTCGCTCCCGCCCTTCGCGGCGGCGATCGAGGCTCTGCTCCAACGTGGCGCCCTCGGCCGCGGTTGTGCCCGTCTTCCCGGGTGCGGCCCCGTCGTCGTCTCTGCCGTTCTCCGGAGCTTCCACCCTCGGCGCATCCTCCGGGCTCATCCCTTTCAAGTCCGATGCCCGGGCCGGCCCATCCACGCGCTGGTGCCCGTTCGTGCGGATTCTCGACGGCATGCCCGAGATCGCCTTGACAAGGCGCCGCTTGCCGCGAAACCTCATCGGTGACATCCTCATCGTGAGGTTTGGCATGGCCATTACGCTGACTGTCAACGGACGCGAGCGGGTACTCGACGTCGAACCGGAAATGCCGCTTTTGTGGGCCATCCGTGAACAGCTCGGGCTGACCGGTACCAAGTTCGGGTGCGGCATCGCGTCCTGCGGTGCCTGCACGGTGCACCTGAACGGCCGCGCGGTTCGGTCGTGCACCCTGCCGGTTTCAGTCGCCGACGGCGGCACCATCACCACCATAGAGGGCCTGGCGGAGAACGGCACGCTCACCCCGGTGCAGCAGGCCTGGATCGCACACCAGGTGCCCCAGTGCGGGTACTGCCAGTCCGGCATGATCATGGCGGTAACCGCGTTCCTGCAGGAGAACCCGGCACCCACCGACGACCAGATCGACGACGCCATCACGAACATCTGCCGCTGCGGCACTTTCGTCCGCGTCAGGCGTGCCATCCACGCGGTGGCACAGGCGACGCAGGCGACGCCGGGAACGGAGGGCGACCGTGGGTAAATGGACACGCCGTGCGTTCATCGGCACCGGCACGGTAGTCGGCGGCGGCTTCGTGCTGGGCGTGGCCGGCCTGGCCCTTGCCCCCAACCGCCTGAGCGTCGTCGGCGACGATGCGCTGGAAAAGGGCGAACTCACCACCTGGATTTCGGTGACGCCCGACAACATCGTCACCGTCCTCGTGCCGCACTGCGAGATGGGCCAGGGCATCCACACCGCGCTCGGCATGATGGCCGCCGAGGAGATGGAAGCAGACTGGAACCTGGTGCAGGTGAAGGAAGCACCGGCCCTCGACGCGTACGCCAACGGCTACGCGTTGCGGCTCGCCACCGGCACCTCGCTTCCGAGCTGGCTGCTCAATGGCATGGACTACGCCGCGTACCGCGGTGTTCGCTGGTTCGGTCTCATGGCGACCGGCGGGTCGCTGTCGGTCCGCACCACGGGCGTCTACGGCATGCGGGTGGCCGGCGCCGCGTCGCGCGAGATGCTCGTCGCCGCCGCGGCCCGGCAATGGGGTGTGTCGCCAGCTGAGTGCACGGCGGCGAAGTCGCGCGTCGAGCACAAGGCATCGGGGCGGAGCGCCACGTTTGGCGAACTGGCCAGGGATGCGGCGCGCGAGGACGTCCCGACGAACCCCGCGCTCAAGAACCCGAATGCCTACACGCTGAGCCGTACCTCGACTCCCCGCCGGGACATTCCGGCGAAGGTGGATGGCTCCGCCGTGTACGGTATCGACGTCGTGCAGCCCGGGATGTTGTACGCGGCCGTCGAGATCGCGCCGGTGCACAGCGGCCGCCTCAAGGGGGTGGATACCGCGCCGGCGGAGTCCATGCCAGGCGTGAAGAAGGTCGTGAAGCTGGACGACGCGGTCGCGGTCGTCGCCGACAGCTACTGGCGCGCCCGACGAGCACTGGCCGCACTGAAGCCGGAGTTCGACGATGCCGGGCACGGCAGCGTCTCGAGCGCATCGATTTTCGAGGCCTTCGACAAGGCGCTGGGGGCCCCGCCGGCCATGCCCGCCAACGCGGCAAAGGTCGTCACGGCGGATTACCGGCTCCCCTTCCTCGCTCACGCGACGATGGAGCCGATGGTGTGCACGGCACGGGTCGATGCCACCGGCGCAGACATCTGGGCGGGAGTGCAGGACCCGCTCAATGCCCGCGCCACCGCGGCGAAGGCGCTGGGCATCGACGTCGAACAGGTGCGGCTGACCAACCAGCTGCTCGGCGGCGGCTTCGGGCGGCGCCTGCCATTCACGTTCGACTACATCGACCTCGGTGTGCGGATTGCCCAGGCGGTCTCGCCGGCGCCGGTGAAGATGATCTGGAGCCGTGAGAACGACATCCAGCACGATTACTACCGCCCAGCCGCCATGTCGCGTTTCGCCGGGGCCCTCGACGCGAGCGGCGCGCCCGTGGCCGTCAAGTCCTTCTACACCGGCGGGGGTAACGGCGAGGCGGTGTTCATGCCGTACGCCATTGCCGACCGTGACGACGAGGAGAAGAAGGCGGACCATCCGGTTCGCCTCGGTCAGTGGCGCTCGGTGCTGAACTCACAGCACGGATTCTTCAAGGAGTCGTTCATCGACGAACTCGCGCACGCGGCGGGTCGCGACCCCTTCGAGTTCCGGCGCGACCTGCTGGGGGAGCAGCCCCGCTTCAAGGCCGTGCTCGAGAAGGCCGCGGCCATCGCGGGCTGGGGCACGCCGCTGCCCGAAGGCGAGGGGCGAGGCATCGCCCTGGCCGAGAGCTTCGGCACGATCGTGGCCGAGGTGGCGCACGTGCGGGTCTCCCCGGAGGGTCGCCTCAAGGTGCTGCACGTCTATGCGGCCGTGGACTGTGGGGACGTGGTGAATGTCGACGCCGCCACGGCCCAGGTAGAGGGTGGGATCGTCTTCGCCCTGTCGGCCACGCTGCTGGGCGAAATCACGATCGAAGGCGGCCGGGTCGTCCAGAAGAATTTCCGGGACCACCAGATGATTCACATCGCCGATGCGCCGCAGGTGACCGTGGCGTTTGTGCGGTCCGATGCGCACCTGGGCGGCCTGGGTGAGCCCTGCGTGCCCACGCTGGCGCCGGCCGTGGCCAACGCCATCTATGCCGCCACGAAGGTGCGCGTGCGCACCCTGCCGATTGGAAAGCAGCCGCTGCGCGCGTAGCGGCCGGGGCGCGAACGGCGGCGGAGGCGCCGCCCGTTCGCGCCGCAGGTCGGCGCCCTGGTCGGGCCCCGCGGGTTGCCGCTACTTCGGAATCTCGTCCCTGTAGGTCGCCTTCACCGTGCCCATCTTCCGGGCCACTTCCATCAGTTCCGGGTAGAACTGCACGAACGTGTGCTCGACGGCGGTGTTGTCGCGATGGCAGGTGTAGCAGTCGGCCGTCTGAGGCAGCGGGGCGATCGCCGCCTGGCTGCGTCCGAAGTTGTAGAAGCCCCAGCCACCCGGCAGCCGGGCGTCCTTTACGTTGGCCTCGATGGCGCGCAGGCCCGTCTGGAACTGCCCCGTCTTGTTGATCGACCCTTCGCTGGCCGCGCCCCGCACTTCCAGCACGAACATGGTGCGGTCCGGCCAGGCCCCTGTCTTCAGAAAGGCCCTGTAGGACGACGGGTTCACGTAGACGTTCGTGAAGAGAGCCGGACGCCCCGTGGGCGAGACGGTCGGGCCGTAGTTCATGCCAAGCCCCGAGCTGAGGAACATCCACTCGCGGTACGAGGCGGGAAAGTCCAGGGTGTAATCGGCGTGCAGGACAGGCCCGTCGGAGGCCGCCGGCTGCTGCGCCGCGGGCTGCATCGAGGCCGCCGCGGTGGCGACAAGGGCGGTCAGCATGGTGACGAAGACTGGTTTGAACATGTCGGCTCTCCCGTAACGAGGTGTGACGCAGATGATACCCGCAGAGTTCCCCGGTTTTCGCTGCCCGCGCCCCGTTCCGCTGCGTATCATCTGGAGAGGCCCACTGTGCGCATCGGCATCCTGACCAACGAGTTCCCGCCCTATGTCTACGGGGGCGCCGGCGTCCATGTCGAGTACCTGACCCGTGAACTGGCGGGGCTCGGGCACGGCGACACCGTCCGCGTCATCGCTTTCGGGGACCAGCAGGTCGCCGGCGACCACCTGCGTGTCGACAGCGTGAAGCCGATCGCGCTGCCGCCCACGCGCGACCCCCGCCACGGCAAGCTGCTCGACACGCTCACGCAGGATCTGCTGATGGGTGCCCAGCTCACGGACATCGACGTCGTCCACTGTCACACGTGGTACACGCACTTCGCCGGCTGCCTGGT
>CAYLTD010000049.1:0-33939 GCA_964386715.1 uncultured Bifidobacterium sp. | reverse complement strand
TTCTGGTTCTTGTTGCCGAAGTTGCCGCCCATGTACTGGCACACGACGCGGACCTTCTCGTCGGGCATGCCGAGGTCGCGCGCCATGTCGTGACGGCAGTTCGCGATGCCGCCCGTGGGCGTGTAGACGGTGAGCTTGTCGCCCTCCCAGTGCGCCACGCAGGCACGCGGCTCCATCTGCGCGTTGTGGACGAACGCGGTGGAATAGCGGTCCTCGAACACCAGCGGCGCCGCGGCGAACGCCTGCGCCACGTTCCCCCGCCGCTGCACCTGCGGCTGCGCCTCGTTGCGCGCGTTCAGCGCCAGATTGCCCTCGGGCCAGAGCTGCGGCGCGCCCGGCTTGAGCGCGTCTTCGGGCTCCAGCACGAACGGCAGCGTCTCGTACTGCACCGCGATCAGGCGCAGGGCCTCTTCGGCGACGTGCCGGTTCACTGCCGCCACGGCAGCCACAGGCTCACCGACGAACCGCACGGGGTTGTTGAACGCGTAGCGGCGCTGCTTCGTGATCTTCTTCACCTCGTCGTTGTACTGCTGCCCGCCGGCGATCGACCCGGCGCCCCACACCACCTCGCAGTTCTCGTGCGTGAGCACCGCGCGTACGCCGGGCAGCGCCCGCGCCTTCGACACGTCGATGGCGGTGATGCGGGCGTGCGGATGGGGGCTGCGCAGGATGCGCGCGTAGAGCATGCCAGGCAGCTGGACGTCGCCCGTGTACCTGGCGCGCCCCGTGACGCGTTCGACGGCGTCGATGCGCGGCGTGGCGTGCCCGAGCGTCTTCAGCGGTTCCACACCGGTCCCGGCCCGTGCACCGGTGTTGTTCTGCTGGCTCACTGGTCACCTCCCCCGCCACTCGGGCGCGGGGCGCCGCTGCCGGCCGCGGCGAGTACGGCGGCCACGTAGTGGTTGTAGTTGCCGCAGCGGCAGATGTTCCCGGCCATGGCCGACTTCACCTGCTCGGCATTCGGCTGCGGCGTCCGCTTGAGCAGTGCGGTCGCGCTCATCAACTGGCCCGAGGTGCAGAAGCCGCACTGCGGGGCGTCGTGGTCCACGAAGGCCTGCTGCAGCGGGGTGAGGCGGCCGTTCGCCGCGAGCCCTTCAACGGTCGTCACCTGCCGCCCGTCCATCCACACCGCGAGTTGGCTGCAGGCGTAGACCGGCGTGTCGTCCACGAGCACGGTGCACGCGCCGCACTCGCCCCGGTCGCAGCCGATCTTCGTGCCGGTAAGGCCCAGGCGATCCCGCAGCAGTTCCACGAGGGTCCACCGGTCCTCGACCTCGATCGACCGGGCCGACCCGTTGATCGTCAGGCGGATCGTCGAGTGGGGCACCGCGGGATCCACCGCGATCGCGGCCGCCGCGCCGGGTTGCTGCGCTTCGGCCGGCGCCACCGCCGTCGCCACCACCAGCGCACCGGTCCCCGCCAGGAACTCCCGGCGTGACAGGTCGGGTGCGTCGTTGTCGTGCTCGCTCATGCCGCGCTGCCTTTCGTTCGCTGGAGGGAACGGCCCATGTCCCCTGCTCGTCGCCGGATTCTACGCCCGTCCCAGCCTGCTCGTCACCCGGGCCAACCCCGGCTGTGCCTGCGCGCTCGCGGCGCCTACTGCGCGCCGCCGGTGGTCGGCCGCGCGCTCGGGGCCGTGTCCGGCAGGGCGAACGCGACGTACTGGCCCGGCGTACTCGGCCCGCTGATCGCCACGACGATGTATTGGCGCCCGTGCCACATGTAGGTCATCGGCGAACCGGTCTGCGGCGCCTCCATGAGCACGGCACCGGCATCCTTCCCCGTGTGCTTGTCGTAGGCCCGGAGCAGCGCGCCGCGCGGATGCCCGGCGGTCGTGATCGTGGGCTCCCCGGCAATCACCAGCCCCTTGGTGACGATCGTCCCGACGCTGGTCGTCTGCCCTGTCCGCGGGAGGCTGAGCCCCTTGAGCGCCGGGTGGTTGCGGATCGCATCCGGCGTGTCGCCGTGCGGCACCTGCCACTTCAGCGTCCCGGTGTCGAGCGCGATGGCCGAAATGACGCCGTAGGGCGGCTTGTTGATCGGCAGGCCGTCCACCTGCGGCGCGGCGAGAAACCCGGCGCCCATCCCCCGCGGCGGGTTGGGGTTGCCGGGCGCCACCGGCTTCTCCGGGGCGCGGCCGCCGTTCAGCCGGGGACGATCCCCGAGTGGCCGTACACGTCCCGGAGGCCGGCCAGTTCATCGCCTCCCCCGTACGTGAATCCGAAAACCGCTTGTCGGCCACCGGCACCACGCTCAAGCCGACCACCTGCTGATTGGCCGAGGCGATGACCGGCGCGGCCGTTCACCGTGATGTCTGCCAGAATCGGCGCGGACGACAGGTCGAAGTCCCAGAGCGGGTGGTGCACGACCTGGAAATGCCACTTGCGCTGCCCCGTCTTCAGGTCCAGCGCCACGAGCGATTCGGCGAAGAGGTTGTTGCCCGGGCGCCCGCGCGGCGCATGCCGCCCCCCCACGGCTACACCACGCCGTTGGCCATCACCGGTGTGGCCCCGAGCCGGAAGTCGAGGCTCGGTCCGAGGTTGTCCGTCCGGAACCGCCACGCGACCTGGAGCGAGCTGAAGTTCGAGGCGTTGATCTGGTCGAACGGCTTATAGCGCCAGTTGCGCGCGTCGCTCCGTAGTAGGTCCGTCGCGTCGTGCGATCCTCGCTGCACGGCTACTGCGGGGCGAACGCCAGGAGCACGTTGCCGCCGAGTCCCATGCCGAGATACGCGTAGCCGGAGTTCGTGAACAGCATGCCGCCGGCGACCACGGGGCCCGGACCGTTGAGCGAGCCGCCGTTCCCCGGAACCCCGTTGACCGTCTCGAAGCTGCGCGCCGTGTCGAACTCCCAGAGCACCGAGCCGTCGGTCGTCGAGTGCGCGCGCAGCATGCCCGTCGTCGTGCCGGCGAAGAGGACGCCCGGGATCACCGTGATTGCGGCCGAGTGCGCTTCGACGCAGTTGCGGGCCGTCGGCCCGCAGTCGTTCTTCGGGCGCCAGCGCCACACCTCCTCGCCGGTGGCGAGCTTGAGGGCATGGAGCCCGCCGGCGACCGCCGGCCCGTGCGTGCTGTCCGCGATCGGGAAGTAGGCGTTCTGGTCGTCCGACGCCGAGCCCCATTCCATGCCGCCGAGCGCGCTGCCCTGCCCGAGGCGCTTCTGCCACACTACGGCACCTTCGCGGTCGGGATCGAGGCCCCAGGCGACGCCCGACTTCTGGCCGAGCGTGATGATGCTGCGGCCGTTCGGCAGGGCGCGAAGCATCGGCGAGTTGCCGAAGTCGAAGTCGGGACCTTCATCGTCCGGGCAATTCTCGCGGTTTGGCGCGTTGGCGCCGCAGCCGACCACGTACGCGTCGTTCGGCGTCACCTGGCGCGCCCAGCGGAGGCGTCCGGTCTTCAGGTCGAAGGCCACCACCGCGTCGCTCGTCTCGGGCGCGGGGTCGGTGTAGCCGTTGCCGGTGGCGACGTAGATCAACCCGCGCTTCGGGTCGATCGTGGGCGCCGCCCAGATCGCGCCGCCCGATGGCCCCCACAGCTGCGTGCCCGAGGCGTTCTTCTTGATGCGCTTCGGTTCCACCGGCACGGTGTAGGTGCGCCAGGCCTCCGTGCCCGTGTTCGCATCGTAGGCGACGACACCGCCGCGGAAGGTGCAGCATTCGTAGTTCGGGTTGGCGCCCGCGCCCTCCTCCAGGGATGACAGCGGGACGTACAGGCGGCCCTCGTACAGGGTCGGTGCGCCGGTGATGCGCGTCATGGGATGGGGGTCGGCACGCCGCGTCCAGATGAGCGAGCCGTCGCGCGCGTCCACGGCGTAGACATGGCCCTTCAGGTCGCCGAAGTAGATCGCCTGCCGCCGCGCGCCGGCGGCGGCCACCGTGCCCACGCTCACGGCCGTGCGGACCCCTCCCTTGGCCTCGAACGACCAGTGGACGCAGCCGCTGTCGGCGTCGAGGGCGTAGACGAAGCCGTTGTCCGAGCCGACGTATACGCGGCCGTCCACGACTGCGGGCTGTCCGTAGGCGGATGTGCCGTTGGGAAAGGCGAACGCCCATTTCAGCTGCAGCGCAGGCACCCTCGCCGCCACCAACCCGCCGTCACGCTGGAAGCGCGAGTTCTGCGCGTCCACGCCCCAGCCGCTCCACCCGGCCCCGCCCCGGCCCGGCGCGGCTGCCGCGCCCGCCGCGGAGCAGCGGCCGGCCATCGCCGACGCGGCACCCGCCGCGGACGCGCCGAGCGGCTTGAGGGTCAGCTGCTCGGCGATGAGCCGCTTCTGTGCATCGGTGAGCCCCCGCGCGTTCACGGCCATCGACCCCGTGGTGACCGCATCGAGCACCGCTTCGGGCGTCCGCTGCGCCAGCGACAGGCGATCGGGCGCCCGGTTGGACGGGTCGCTCGAGGAATGGCACCGCCCGCAGTGCTGCTCGAACAGCGCGAGACCGCTCAGCGCCTGCGCGCCCGCCACCGCCGGCCAGGACGCCGTCAGCATCCCGATGATCACTGCCAGCACTCGTGTCATGAACTCACCCACCCTGCTCCGGTGACGAGCCGTCCGTCGGGGATGGCTCCTGGATTCCACCGCGCGTCCCGTCACACGCGCCACGCGAGCCCGCGCGGCGCGCTGGCCGCCGTCTCATCGAGCGAGGAGATCGGCATCAGCGCGCCGCCGCAGACTATACGCGAGCACGAGCGTTTCCGGTGGGTCGCGGTTGGCCTACTATAGACCCACGGTGGACCCGCAGTTTCTCTCCAGGCTCGCGTCCGAGCTGTCGCCGGGCGCGGTCGTCCAGGACCCGTCCGAACTGCTCGTCTACGAGTCGGATGCGCTGGTGCACCTGCGCGAACGGCCCGGGGCCGTGGTCCTGCCCTCGTCGCCGGCGGACGTGCAGGCGGTCGTGCGGCTGTGCCACGAGCACGGCGTCCCCTTCGTGGCCCGCGGCCACGGCACGGGCCTGTCGGGCGGCGCGCTGCCCCACCCCGACGGCGTGCTGATCGTCCTTTCGCGGCTCAATCGCATTCTCGACGTGGACATCGCGAACCTGCGCGTCACGGTGGAACCGGGTGTCACCAACCTCGAGATCACGCGCCGGGTCGCCCCGTTCGGCTGTTACTACGCGCCCGACCCATCGAGCCAGAGCGTCTGCTCGATTGGCGGCAACATCGCAGAGAACTCAGGCGGGGCGCACTGCCTCAAGTACGGGTTCACGGTCCACCACGTCCTCTCCGCCGACGTCGTGCTTCCCGACGGCGAGGTTGTGACTCTCGGGTCGTCCACCCCGGATCCGCAGGGCCTGGACCTGCTCGGCGTCCTCATCGGCTCGGAGGGAACGCTCGGGGTCGTCACCCGCGCCACGCTGCGGCTGCTGCCCAGGCCCGAGGCCGTCCTCACGCTGCTCGCGGCCTTCGACTCGCTCGACGCGGCGGGAGGTGCGGTCTCGGCCATCATCGCGCACGGCATCGTGCCCGCGGCCGTGGAGATGATGGACCGGCTGACCATCCAGGCGGCCGAGGCCGCGGTGCACCCCAACTTCCCCGACTGCGAAGCCGTGCTCATCGTGGAGCTCGACGGCCCGCAGGTCGAAGTGGACGAACTCTTCGACGTGGTCGAGCGCGTGTGCCGTGACGCGGGGGCTGCCTCGGTGGAGATCGCGCGCGACGAGGGCCAGCGGCAGCGAATATGGAAGGGCCGGAAGGCGGCGTTCGCGGCCATGGGACGGCTGTCGCCGAACTATTACGTGCAGGACGGTGTCGTGCCGCGGACGCGGCTGCCCGAGGTGCTCGGGCGCATCCGCGATCTGTCGGTCCGGTCGGGGCTGCGGATCGGCAACGTCTTCCACGCCGGCGACGGCAACCTGCACCCGCTCATCTGTTACGACGGCAGCGTGCCCGGCCAGGCCGAGCATGCGGAGCGCGTGGCCTCGGAAATCCTGCAGTACTGCGTGGACGCAGGGGGTGCCATCACGGGTGAGCACGGCGTCGGAGCCGACAAGAAAGGCTACATGCCGGCCATGTTCGCGCCTGCCGATCTGGACGCCATGCAACTCGTCCGCTGCGCGTTCGATCCCGGCAACATCTGCAACCCGGGCAAGATTTTCCCCACGCCGCGCCTGTGCGGCGAGGTGCCCGGTCCCTATCGTGCCCACCCGGTCGAGCGCCTCGGACTGGCGGACCGCGTCTGATGCCGACGGTCACCTTCACGCCGCACGACGCGGACAGCGCCGCGTCGCTGCTCGCGACCGCCGCCGACGAGCAGCAGCGCGTGGCACCGGCCGGGCACGGTACCAAGCGTCCGCTCTCGCGCGACGACGGGGCCGTGCCGCTGTCGACGGCGCTGCTGACGCACGGTCTCGAACACAACTTCGGCGACCTCGTGGCGGTCGTGCCCGCCGGCCTGACACTGGCCGCGCTCAACCGTGCGCTCGCCGCACACGGCCAGTGGCTCCCGCTCGACCCGAGGCACGCCGACCGCGCCACCATCGGAGGCATCGTGGCGACGAACGACAGCGGCCCGCGGCGGCATCGGTCCGGTACGCCGCGCGACCTCATCATCGGCATCGAGGTCGCGCTGACCAGCGGACGCGTGGTCCGGGCCGGCGGCCGCGTGGTGAAGAACGTGGCAGGCTACGACCTGTCCCGCCTCTTCTGCGGGTCGTACGGCAGCCTCGGCGTGATCACCAGCGCTACGTTCAGGCTCGCGCCGCTGCCCCAGGCGTCGCGGACGCTGGTGGCACAGACGCCCAGCGTGCAGCACGCTGCGCGCTTGGCGCTGGAGCTCGCGGCCTCGACGCTTACCCCCTCGTGCGTGGAGTTGACGGCTCCCGACGGGCGCCTGCTCGTCCGCATCGAATCGACCCCGCGTGCGGCCGACCGCATGGCCGCCGCGGCCGCCGCGCTGCTGGCGAAGGCGCCGGCAGAGGTCGTGATCCTCGACGGTGACCGCGAGGCGGCCGTCTGGCGCGACCACGCCGCCACCGATCCGGCGGACTCGCTCGTCGCCGCGTCCGTGCTCCCGACACGGCTCGCGGCCCTGCTGGCCGCCTTGCAGGCCGACGCCCGCGAGGCGGCACCGTGGCGCGCCGTCGCGCGCGCGGCCCTGGGCGTCGTCGAGGTCTGCATCGGGGGCGACCCTGCCGCCCAGGCACACGCCATCGAGCAGGTGCGGCGCCGCGTGCACGAGGCCGGCGGCCACGCGCGGGTGGCGCGCGCGGGCGCCGGGGTGCTCGCGGCCGTCCCGGCCTGGGACCCGCCGCGGCCGGCCGCCCGCGTGGCGGCGGCCGTGAAGCGGCAGTTCGATCCGGCCGGCATCCTGCCGTGGCCATGGCCGGAGGCCATCCATGGCTGATCGGGCGTTCGCCTCGCTGCGGCCGCTCGAACCCCTGATGGACAAGTGCGTCCACTGCGGCTTCTGCCTGACGACCTGTCCGAGCTATGTCGTCACCGGCAAGGAGACCGACTCGCCGCGCGGGCGCATCTACGCCATGCGCGCCGGCGTCGACGGACGCCTGCCGATGACCGAGGCGGTGGTCGGGAACTTCGACACGTGCCTCGGGTGCATGGCCTGCGAGACCGCGTGCCCCTCGGGCGTGCGCTACGCCCCGCTCATCGAGCAGACGCGCGCCGCCGTGGAGCAGCACCACGAGCGACCGGCCATGGAGCGCTGGTTCCGGCGGCTGCTGTTTGCGGTGCTGCCCTACCCCGCGCGCCTCCGCATCGTCGCTGCGCCGCTCCTGCTGCTGGGGCCGGTCCGGCGGCTGCTGGCGCGTCAGGGCTGGCTGCCGGCACGCCTGCGCAGTCTGCTGATGCTCGGCCCTGAGGTGACGCCCCGGACCCTGGTGCGCGAGACGCCCGCGTTGACCGAGGCCGTGGGCGAACGCCGGCTGCGCGTCGGCCTCGTCACCGGATGCGTGCAGCGTGCCTTCTTCGGCAACGTCAACGACGCGACGGCCCGCGTGCTGGCCGCCGAGGGCTGCCATGTGGCCGCGCCGCGCGGCCAGGGCTGCTGCGGCGCCCTGGCGGTGCACAGTGGAGAGCCGGAGCAGGCGCGGGCGTTCGCCCGTCGCATGATCGCGACGTTCGAGGCCGCGCAGGTGGACGTCGTGGCGGTGAACGCGGCCGGCTGCGGATCCGCCATGAAGGAATACGGCCACCTGCTGCAGCACGACTCCACGTGGGCGCCGCGGGCCGCGGCGTTTGCCGCACGGGTGAAAGACCTCACCGAGATCCTGGCCTCGCTCGGCGAGGTCCGTGCCCCGCGCCGACACACCCCGCTGCGCGTGGCGTATCACGACGCCTGCCACCTGGCGCACGCGCAGGGCGTGCGGCGCGAACCGCGCCAGCTGCTCGAGTCGATTCCGGGCCTCGTCCTGGCACCGGTCGCCGAGAGCGAGGTCTGCTGCGGCAGCGCCGGGATCTTCAACCTCACGCAGCCCGAGATGGCCACCGCCCTCGGCCGCCGCAAGGCCGGTCACCTGGCCGACACACGCCCCGACGTGGTCGTGACCTCGAATCCCGGCTGCATCCTGCAGATCCGGGCGGCCGCTCGGGACGCCGGCCACGGCTTTCGGGTCCTGCACATCGCCGAACTGCTCGACGAGGCCATCAGCGGCCGGGCTCCCGCCTGACCAGTCGTCCCGGCGCCGGGGTGAGTACAATCAGGACACCCATGTCCCAGCGGATCGAGATCTACGACACCACTCTGCGCGACGGTACCCAGGGCGAAGGCGTCACCTTCTCCGTCACCGACAAGCTGCGCGTCGCCGAACGGCTCGATGCCTTCGGCGTGCACTTCATCGAAGGCGGCTGGCCGGGATCGAATCCGCGTGACATCGAGTTCTTCGAGCAGGCGAAGCACCGCGCGTTCCGGCACGCGCGGCTCGCCGCGTTCGGTTCCACGCGGCGCAAGGACACGCCGGTCGGCTCCGACGATCAGGTGCGCCTGCTCCTGGATGCGCAGACGCCGGTGGTCACCATCTTCGGCAAGACCTGGCTCCTCCACGTGCGCGAGGTGCTCCAGACCTCGCCCGAAGAGAACCTGGCGATGATCGGCGACACCGTGCGGCACCTGAAGCAGCACGGCAAGTTCGTGGTCTACGACGCAGAGCACGCCTTCGACGGCACGAAGGACGACCGCGAGTACGCCCTGGCCACCTGGAAGGCGGCGGAGGCGGCAGGGGCCGACTGCATCACGCTGTGCGACACGAACGGCGGGTCGCTGCCCTCCGAGGTGGCCGAGATCATGCGCCATGCGCGCCAGCACCTCGCGACGCAGCTCGGCATCCACACCCACGACGACATCGGCCTCGGCGTGGCCAACGCGCTGGCCGGGCTCGAGGCCGGCGCCACGCACGTGCAGGGCACCATCAACGGCTACGGCGAGCGGACCGGCAACTGCAACATCACGAGCGTGATGCCCATCCTGCAGTTCAAGCTGCACTGGACATCGGTGCCCGAGGCATCGTTCCCGCAGCTGAAGGAACTGTCGCAGTTCCTCGATGAGACGGCCAACCTCCGCCCGAACTCCAGGCTGCCGTGGGTGGGCAACGCGGCGTTCTCGCACAAGGGCGGCGCCCACGTGAACGCCGTGCAGAAGGTCATCCGCAGCTACGAGCACATCGACCCGGCGCTGGTCGGGAACTCGCGCCACGTGCTCATCAGCGACCTCGCCGGCCGCAGCAACATCGTGATGAAGGCCCGCGAGCTCGGCTTCGACGTCACCAACAGCACGCCGCAGCTCCGTGACATGCTGACGCGCATCAAGGATCTCGAGCATCAGGGTTACGAGTTCGAATCGGCCGACGGATCGCTCGCGCTCCTGATCCGCCGCGCGCTGTCGAGCGCTCCGCCACCCTTCGTCGTCGACGCGTATCACGTCTCGGTGCGGCGCGACGGCGACGCCTCGACCTGCGAGGCGGTCGTGAAGGTCCGCATCGGCGGCGAGTCCGAGCACCGCGTCGCCGAGGGGGATGGCCCGGTGAACGCGCTCGATGCCGCCCTGCGCGCGGCGCTGGTGCGCTACTACCGGGAGCTCCAGGACGTGCAGCTGACCGACTACAAGGTGCGCATCATCGATTCGCGCACCGGCACGGCAGCCCGCACCCGCGTCATCATCCAGTCGAGCGACGGTTCGACGGAATGGGGCACCGTCGGCGTGAACGACAACATCGTCGAGGCCAGCCTGCAGGCCCTGGTGGACAGCCTCGAGTATGCGCTGGTCCGGAAGCAGGCGGGCGTCCCCGTTCAGTCCTGATCTCCGTGGCTCCAGCCCCTTTCGTTTGGCGGCGCGTGCTCGGTCGCGCGGCACTCGCCGTCGGGGGCCTGCTGCTCCTGCCCTATCTCGTCGCCCCCATCTACTCGTTTCCCGAGCCGGCCGCGTTCGCCGGGCGTGCCATCTACAACCCGTACGACGGGTGGCGGGGACCGGCGAAGCGGGTGAACCTGCACGCGCACGGGTCGGCGTGGGGAGGGCTGACCAGCGGTGAGCAGCCGGCCGCGGCCGTGGCGCAGCGCTACCGCGACCTCGGCTACGACGTCGCCGGCGTGTCCAATTACCACCACATCGCTGCGCTCGACGGCGTGGACGCGTTCCCCGTCTACGAGCACGGCTTCAGCATCGGCAAGTATCACCAGCTGGCCATCGGTGCACGGCGCGTCGAGTGGTTCGACTTCCCGCTGTGGCAGTCGCTGAGCCATCGGCAGTTCGTGCTGGATCGCGTGCACGGTTCGGCCGACCTGGTGTCGCTGAATCATCCGGACTCGCGGGGCGCGTACGGCCGCGGCGCGTTGCGCTACCTGGCCGGATACGAGCTGATCGAACTGCTCAACGGCCCGTTCGTCGCCGAAGCCATCTGGGACGAGGCGCTGTCGTCCGGGCACGCCGTATGGGCCGTAGGCAACGACGACACGCACGACCTCGAGGATCCGAAGCGAACGGCGAGGGCGTGGACGATGGTGGACGCACCCTCGGCCGACCAGCCGCACGTGATCGATGCGCTGCGGGCCGGGCACTCGTACGCGGTCCTCCGCACCGGCGCGATGAGCGCGTGGGAGGCCACGCGGCTGGCCCGCGTGGAGGTCGCGGGCGAGACGGTGCACGCCGCCTTCGATGGAGCCGCCGGCCGGATCACGTTCGTGGGCCAGGACGGTGTCGTGCGCGCGGCGGTGGACCACGCGACCGAGGCCAGCTACACGCTCACGCCCGAGGACACGTACATCCGCACCGTGGTCCACACCAACGACTCGGTGCTGTTCCTGAATCCCGTACTCCGCTGGGACGGACAAGACCTCCCCGCCAGGCATGCGGCCATCGACACCGCGCAGACCTGGACCTTTCGCGGGGCGCTGGCGGCGCTGGGCCTCGGGCTCATCGTGCGCCGACGGCTCCGCCCGACCGTGGCCACCGCGACGCGCCCGGGCGCCGTTGCCCCAGGAAAGTAGACCATCGTGCCGAAGCGCCTCATTGCGATGGCGAGCCTGCTGCTCGCCATCAGCCACCCTGTTCCCGTCTCAGCCCAGCCTGCCTCGTCGCTGGACCAGTCGCGTCCGCTGGTCAGCGACTACTCGCAGGCGCTGCTGCGCGACCTGCCGTCGGCGGACAATCCCTTCACGCTGCTGGAGGTGCTGCAGCCGACGCTCATCACCGACCGCTTCACCGGCGGCGGCCTGTCGCTCGGTCAGCCGCCCCGCGTCGGAGGCTTCGGGCCGTCGTGGACGCAGACCCTGTTTCAGGTGGACGGCGTCGCCATCACGGACCCGACCGGCAGCGGCATGCCGCTGCTCTTCCCGGACCTCGCCTTCCTCGGGCGCATGCGCGTGCACACGGGCACCATGACGGCCGTGCAGCCGCGTCAGGGCCTGACCGTCGACTTCGCGCCGGCTGGCGCCGGCGACCAGTGGCGCGGCACATTCGAGGGCGGCACGACCCTGGGGGCGTTGGCGGCCGCGGGCCCTTCCACCGGTGCGCCCGCTCTTGCCGCCATCGACCGCTGGAACCGGGGATCCTTCACGGCGAGCGGCCCCCTCGGCTCGAGCCCGCACAGGATGCTGGTGGGTGCCGCCTACGGCGCGTCGACGCAGATCGACCGCCGCCGTGCCCCGGCTGATGCACGGCTGGCATCCGCCATCGTGGGTCTCACCCTGCAGCCCCGGCCGCAGGACCAGGTACGGTGGCTCGGCTGGGTGCAGCGCCGCGACTCGCCGCTCGACCTCCGGGGCGTGCTCGGCAGCGCGGATGCAAGCCAGGCATTCACGACGGTCCACGGCCAGGGCGTCTGGGAGCACGGCGAGGGTCGTCCGTCGCTGCGGGCCTTTGCCGGCGTGACGCGGCGAACCGGCTCGCCGGACACGGCGGTGCTCCGCGCCAACGGTGTGCTGGAGCGCCTCCTCGATGGACCACCGCAGCAGTTCACGTCCCTCGCGCAGCAGACCGTGCTGTCCTGGACCACGGGGGTGGCGGTCACGCCGCGCGTGCAGCGCGGTATGGCCACCCACGACCTGCACGCAGGCGTGGATGCCGCCGGAGCCCGCGCCGAGAGCGATCGCTTCTACGGCGGCTTCGTCGGTGAACTGGTGGCGGGCATCCCGTCGCGGGTCTGGAACGTGCGTCAGGGCGCGGGATCGTCGAGCCGCTCGAGCCTCACGCTCGGGGCGACGCTCGCCGACCGCCTGTCGCTCGGGTCGCGGGTGGTCGTCGAGGCAGGCCTCCGGGCCGAGGCGGTCACCGGCTCGGCGGCCGGTTCGGCGCAGGAGGTCTCGTGGCAGTCGCTGCTGCCGCACGCCTCGGCGCAGATCCGCCTCTCGCGACGCGGCGGTGTCTCCGTGTTCGGCGGCTACACCCGACTTGCGGACCGGCTCCTGCTCGACTACCTGGCTGTCGGCGATCCCGCCGCGCCGACGGCCGTCGTGTCGCGCTGGAACACGCAGCCCGACGTGCTGTCCTTCACCGCGCTTGGCGCTCCTGTGGCGCGCGTGGGCCCGGGCACCGGTGGCGACCCGGCGTTCTCCGCCATCGACGCAGGACTCCGCCGGCCGGTGACCGACGAATTCATCGTGGGGCTGGAGTCGAAGCCGGGCAACGCGTGGCTCTTTCGCTTCACCGGCGTGGCCCGGCGGCAGACGCCGTTGCTGGGGCTCGTGAACGTCGGCGTACCGACGGCCGGCAATTACGACACGTTCACGGTGGCCGACCCGGCGGGCAACGTGCTCGACCCCGCCGACGACCGGACCCTCACCGTCTTCGATCGCAGGCCGGGCTCGTTCGGACGCGACCGGTATCTGCTGACCAACCCGGCCCAGGAACCGCTCGACTTCAAGGGGCTCGAAGTGAACGTGGGCTACACCACGCCCCGCGTCTCGTTCATCGTCGGGGGCACCGCCGGCATGGCGACGGGCACCGCCGCGAGCCGCGGCTTCGGGCCGCTCGAGAACGATCCTGGCGTGCTCGGTGATGCCTTCTCTGACCCGAACGCCGGCTCGCTGGCACGCGGGCGCCTGTTCACGGACCGCGCGTACACGGGGAAGCTGGCGGCGGTGGTGACGCTGCCGGCCAACGTCCGTCTGGGGGTGATCGGCCGCTACCAGGACGGGCAGGCGTTCTCGCGCGTGCTCGTGTTTCCAGCGCTTCGGCAGGGAGCCGACCTCGTGCGCGCCTTCCCGAGCGGCGACTCGCGGTTCATGTTCATTGGCACGCTCGACGTGCGGCTGCAGAAGCGCGTCGGCTCCGGCACGCGCGCGGTCACCGTGTTTGCCGACGCCTACAACCTCGCGGCGATGAACGAGTCGGTGGAGGAATGGGCGGCCCAGCGGCCCGACGATCGTGTGACGACGGCGATCCAGCCGCCGCGGTCGTTTCACGTGGGGCTGCGCATCGGCTTCTGACGCCGGTCGAGCCCGCCCGCGTTACTGCGTCACCTCGCGGAAGGTGTCGCACTGGCGCGGGTCGCCGCTGCGCATCCCGCGCTGGAACCATTCCATGCGCTGCGCGGAGGTGCCGTGCGTGAACCGCTCCGGCTGCACCCGCCCGGTGGACTCGCGCTGCAGCCGATCGTCGCCGATGGCCGCGGCCGCCCGCAGCGCCTCCTCGGCATCACCCGGTTCGAGTTCCACGCCGCCCCGCTCGAAGCGGCCGCCCTGCGACGCGGCATGCCCCCAGACGCCCGCGTAGCAGTCCGCCTGCAGTTCCAGCGCGACCGCGGCGCTGTTCGCGCCCATGCGGTCGCCTCCGACCCGCTCGTTCGCGCCGAGGATGTTCTGGATGTGATGGCCGAACTCGTGCGCGATCACGTAGGCCTGCGCGAAATCGCCGGGCGCGCCGAACTGGCGATCGAGTTCAGCGAAGAAGGACAGATCCAGGTACACGCGGCTGTCGGCCGGACAGTAGAACGGGCCGACGGCACTTTGTGCGGCGCCACACCCCGACTGCACGGCGTCGCGGAACAGCACCACGCGCGTCGGCTGGTAGCGGCTGCCCAGCAGCTGCTGCCAGACCTGCTGCGTGTCGCCAGCGACCGCGTCCACGAAGTCCACCATGCGCTCTTCCTCGGGCGTCGTCCGCACCTCCCCGGTCGTTGCCGTCGCTCCGGGTGCCGGGGCGCCGCCGTTGGTCCCGAGCAGCGAGAAGAGGTCCGTGCCGGTGGCCCAGCTCAGCACGAGGAGCACGAGCATGCCGCCGACTCCGAGTTGTACGCCGCCGCGCACGGGACCCCGCCCGCGCGCATCGTCGATGTTGCCCCGGTTTCCTGGTGTCCAACGCATCGTCTCACCTCGTCCACGTGTCGGCGCGCCAGCGCCACTGCAACCGCGACGCCAACAGGGCTTGCCGCCGTGTCCACTGCTGCTCCCTCGCTACTCCGGGTCGCACGGCGGAAGCGCCCGCTTGGGTCCGAAGTGCTGTGCGTGCGCCCCGAAAAAGCTGTTCCGCTCGTTCCCCTTCATCGTCCCAAGCGCCGGTCCGCCCTGCTCGAAGATGCTGTGGCGCAGAGCGGTGGTCACCCACTCGTCCACCTGCACGCAGCGGAAGTCGCGTCGCAGGAACTCGGACACCGCGCGGGCGACGCCCGCCTGCCGCGCCGGACCGGTCGCGCGGACCAGTGTCTCCGCGATTACGTCCACCAGCATATTGCGGTTGTCCACCACCGCTGCAGCGCCTTCATGCAGCGCGACGAGCCCCGGCGCGATCGACGGAGCCAGCGGGAGTTCGGACGGGGGCGCATCGGGCGCCACGGTGCCGGTGAGCTTGCGGCCGAAGCGCTCCGCGACCAGCGCGAGGGCACGCGTCCGCGCGACCGGGTCGGTTGGCTCCAGCGCCTCCTGCACCGCCAGTTCGTACCAGTGCATCGCCCAGATGGTGCCCGTGAGGCGGGGGTACGGCAGGTTGCGGCGGGGCTCGGTCTCGCCGGGGCGAGGAGGCTCGAAGGAGGTGAAGGGGTGGTCGTAGAGAATGGTCAGGTCCTTCGCCGCGGATGGCAGGGCGTGCCCGGGGTCGCCGCGATACCGCACCAGGGCGGCATCAATCGCCTGGCGCCGTCCCGATGGCGGCACGTCGGCGTAGACGGCGAGTACGTCCCGGTAGAACGCGTGGCCGCGGCGGAGCACGGTGGCCGTGCGCGAGCCGAGCTGGGCGTAGGCGCGATCGGCCTCCGTATCGGACTGGGCTGCCGGGGCCGGCCGATCGATGCGAGCCACCAGGCGCTGGACGAGCGACGGCTCGTCGATCGGGCCACCGCGGGCGAGGGCACCCAGCGCGGCGGCCTGCGCGCGCTCGATCGCGACCAGGCGAGTGGCCACGTCCGGCAGCGTTCGATCGAGGCCGCGGTCTGCCGCGGACCCCTCCCGGTTCGCCCAAAGGCGACCCTGGGCCTGCGGCCCGGCGCCACTCGCCGCGACGATGACCGCTGCAACGATCGCCGCCGCGCGGGCCACGACCAGGCGCGACCACCGGGGGATTGGCGCCATGGCCGCGCGGAATCAGGAGTTGACCAGCGCGCCCGGCCGGTCCGCGTACCAGCTCTCGAAGTCCTTGAACGCGCGGCTCAGGTGCACGGGCTCGTTCAGCCTGCCCTGCACCACCTCCGCCGTCTTGTAGCCGTTGCCCGTGACGCAGACGACGACCGATTCGTTCGGCTTGATCGCGCCGCGACGGACCAGTTCGATGGTCGCGGCCAGCGTCGTGCCGCCCGCCGGCTCGGTGAAGATGCCCTCGGTTTCGGCGAGCAGCCGGATCGCGTCCACGATCGCGGCGTCGCTCACCGCCGCGCCGCTGCCGCCGGTGGCTTTCACCGTCTGCACCACCTGGTACCCGTCGGCCGGGTTGCCGATCGCAATCGACTTCGCGATGGTGTCGGGCTTCACCGGCTCGGGATAGTCTTCGCCGGCAGCTATCGCGTTCACGACCGGCGCGCACCCGGCGGCCTGCGCGGCATGGATCTTCGGCAGGTCGCCGTCCACCAGGCCGATCTGCTTCAGCTCTCGCAGCCCGCGTGCGATCCGGGGCAGCAGCGTGCCGCCGGCCACTGGCGAGACGAGGTGCTGGGGATACCGCCAGCCGAGCTGCTCGACGATCTCGAACCCCATGGTCTTTGCGCCTTCGGCGTAGTACGACCGCAGGTTGATGTTCACGAACCCCCAGCCGTACCGGTCGGCCACCTGCGTGCACAGCCGGTTCACGTCGTCGTAGTTGCCGGCGATGGCGAGGATGGTCGGGCCGAAGATCGCGGAGCCGAGGCGCTTGCCGGCCTCGAGGTTGTCCGGGATGAAGACGCAGCAGTCCATCCCGAGGCGCGCGGCGTGGGCCGCCACCGAGTTGGCGAGATTGCCGGTGGACGCGCAGGCCAGCACGGTGAAGCCGAGTTCCTTCGCCCGTGTCGCGGCGACCGAGACGACGCGGTCCTTGTACGACAGCGTCGGGTGGTTCACCGAGTCGTCCTTGATGTACAGCTCGCTCAGGCCGAGATGGTCGGCCAGCCGCGTGCAGCGCACCAGCGGCGTGAAGCCGGAGTGAAAGCCGGTCTGCGGTTCACCAGTGATGGGCAGCAGTTCGCGGTAGCGCCAGATGTTCTTCGGCCGGGCCGCGATCTGCTCGCGTGTCAGGGTGATCGCCGCGTAGTCGTAGAACGGCTCGAGCGGCCCGAGGCACTTCTCACAGACGTAGGTGGCTTCCGCCGGGAAGGTCGACTTGCACAGGTGGCACTGCAGCCCGATGAGTGCGCTCACACAGCCTCCGCTAAATCAGAATCCGAGAGTCCCTTGACGCTGCCCGCCGGTACCAGGACCGGCGCGGGTACGATCGCCGCGCGGTCGCGCGCGATCGCGAGGATGTCACCGAGGATGGCCGCCGCGGTCACCTCGCCGCCGGCGCCGGCGCCCGCCATGCTGATCTCGCCCGCGTGAGCGCAGGTGATCACCGCGGCGTTCTGCGCGCCGACCGTGCGGGCGAAGAGCGACTCCTGCCGCACGAAGGCCGGTGCCACCCACGCCTCGAGTTCCCTGCGCTCGCGGTCGAAGGCCGCGTGCGCGATCTGGCGGATGGTGCCGCCGCGCAGCCGGGCCTTGGCCATGTCCGTGGTGGTGATGGTGGACGTGCTGCGCCGGTCGATCGCCGACGGCGGCACCTTCAGTCCGAATCCGAGCGCGCACAGGATGGCGAGCTTGGCGGCGGCATCGATGCCCTCGAGGTCGGTCGCCGGGTCGGACTCGGTGAGGCCGCTCGCGCACGCCTCGGCGATTGCCTCGTCCACCGTGCCGCCCGCCTCGAGACGCGACAGCACGACGTTGCTGGTGGCGTTGAGGATGGCGTCGATCCGCAGGAGACGGTCGCCGGCCAGGGCGGCGCCCACGCCGTGTACCAGGGGCATCGCGCCGCCGACGGCCGCCTCGAAGCGGATCTGCCGCCCCTGACGCTCCGCCAGCGTCAGCAGCGCCGGCCCGTGGTGCGCAATCACCTGGCGGTTGGCCGTCACCACGGACTTGCCGGCCAGCAGGGCGGCGCGGATGTAGTCCACCGCCGGCTCGGAACCGGGCACCGCTTCCACGATGATGTCGATGTCGCTGGCGAGGAGGTCGTCGAACCGGTCGGTCCAGGAACGTTGCGCGAGCGGTTCAACCTGGCGGCCTCGCTGTTCGCGGGCGCGGCGGTCGCAGATGTGCGTGAGGGCGAGAAGCGGATGGACGTCGGGGCTCGCCAGGCGGCGGGCCACCGCAGAGCCGACGGTGCCGAACCCCAGGATGCCGATGTGACAGCGATCGAGGTCGCCCGGGCTGTTGCCCGACGTCTGGAACGAGTTGAGCCCCACGTCTCGCGTTATACCAGAGCGCGAAAATGCGAGGCAACAACTTTTATCGACGCATCTACATCGATGGATGCCGTCCTGCGAGCGTACGAGCTTCCGCCGCTTGCTGCCGGCGACGAGGGCCTACTGCACAAGCCGGCGCCGGCCGGCTGGGGACTCGGCGCCCCTACGCGGAGCACTCCCCTTCCATCACCTCGGGCGTGAACTCGGCGGTCTCCGCGAGATCGATGAAATCGTCCGGCGTCGCCTCCTGCTCGGTGAGCTGCTCGAGATCGTGGAGCAGCGCCTTCACCGGCGGGATCTCGATCCGCTGGAAGAACGCGGTGGCCGACTCGCCCTCCTGCTTCTCCTTCGCGTAGAAGTGGATCAGCCGTTCGGTCGCCTCCGGGATCCGGCGGGCCGGGATCTTTGCCGCGATCCGCGCGAAGCTGGCGCCGGCCGGCGTCGTGCCGCCGCCGACCATGACGAAGTACTGGGGCACCGCCTTGCCGCCCACCCGCCGCACGCTGCCCTGGAACCCGATTGTCGCGATGTGGTGCTGTCCGCACCCGTTCGGGCACCCGCTGATCTTGATCTGCGCCCCGTCGGCCGCCGCCACCAGGTCGGGGCGCTCGCGCAGCGTGTCGCCGAGCAGCCGGCCCAGGCCGCGCGACTGCGTCACCGCGAGGCGGCAGCATTCCGCACCCGGGCAGCTGTTGACGTCGGCCACCGTCGCGGCGTCCGCCAGTCCGAGGCTCGCGGCCGAGAGCCGCCGGTACAGCTCGCGCACCTCGCCGACCGGCACCCAGCGCAGGACGAGGTTCTGGTCCACCGTCACGCGCACCGTGCCGTCACTGTAGGCAACGGCCAGGTCGCCCAGGATGCGGAACTGTTCGCTCGTCAGGTCGCCCAGCGGCACGGTGACCGTCGCGGTCACGTAGCCGAACTGCTTCTGTGCCTTCACGTTGGTCTGGCGCCACCGGTGGTAGGCCTCGTCGCCCGACAGCAGCACCGGGACGATCACCGGCGTGATGCCCGGCCCGTTGGGCGAGACCGAGGCGACGCGCGCGGCGATTGTGGTTGTGTCCGGTGCAGCACCGCGGTCCCACGTCGGCGTCGACTCCATCTCGGGCGGCGCGATATGCAGCTGCGCCACCGCGCCTTCGCCTTCGCACCACGCCAGCGCCTTGCGGTACTCCTCGAGGAAACGGTCCCACCCGAGCTTCTTGATCATGAACTTCATGCGGTTGCGCTGGCGGTGTTCGTAGTCGCCGTGCTCCTTGAACACCATCAGCACCGCTTCGCTCACCCGGTACAGCTCGGTAGCCGGGGTGTACTCGTGCAGGATGCCGGCCGACCTGCACATGAGCGCCGTGCCGCCGCCAGCCAGCACCGTGAACCCGCGCTCGCCGTCCGGGCCGAGTTCGGCCTTGAACGCGAGATCGTTGATGGCGATGGCCGTGTGATCCTCGCGGCACCCCTCGAATGCGATCTTGAACTTGCGCGGCAGCGTGGAACTCAGGCGGTGGCGCAGCAGGAAGCGCGTGGTCGCCTCGGCGTAGGGCGTCACGTCGAACGCTTCGTCGGCCGACGTGCCGGCAAACGGGCACGCCGTGATGTTGCGGACCGAGTTTCCGCACGCCTCGCGCGTCGTCATGCCCACATCCGCCAGCAGGCGCATCGCGGGCTCCATGTCGTGGAGCTTGATGAAGTGCAGCTGGATGTTCTGGCGCGTCGTGATGTGGCCGAAGCGTCGCGAGTAGCGGTCCGCCACCTCGGCCAGCGCATACAGCTGCTGGGTGCTGATCACCCCCTGCGGGATCTTCACCCGCAGCATCGAGGCGTCGTAACTCTGGCGCTGCCCGTAGGTGCCGCGCAGCAGGCGGAACGAGCGCCACTGGTCCGGGGTGATCTCGCCGCGCTCGTAGCGCTCGAGCATCGTCACGAACTCGTCGATGTCCGCCGCGTTCGCAAACGACAGCCGGGTCCGTCCGTGGGTGTTCACCGTCTCGTGTACTGACATGCCTGCTCCTACGTGCGCTGCCGGCGCGCGGCGCGCTGCCGGGGTTCATTGCGCTGCTGATCGATCGCCGCCGGCACCGTGACGGCCGCGGCGCTGAGGCCACTGAGGTCGAGCGCGGCAACCGCGCCAAGGACGAGCACGGCCGGGCCCTCGCCCGCCATCACACCCGCGCCCTCCGCCAGGTCGGCGAGCGTCCCGCGCCAGACCTGCTGCGTCGGCAGCGTGCCGTCGGCCACGACGGCCGCGGGCGTGTCGGCGTGCCACTGGGCGGCGAGCAGTTCACCCGCCAGCGCCGCACGTCGGGAGTAGCCCATGAGCACCACCACCGTCACGGCGTTCGGCTTCAGCGCGTGGATGGAGGCGGTGAACACCGCGGCGTCGTGGCCGCTCACGACGAAGAACGCTGACGCGTGATCCCGGTGCGTGACGGGAATGCCGGCACTGGCCGGCGCCGCGATGGCGCTGCTCACGCCGGGCACCACGTCGTACGGGATGCCCGCGCGCTCGAGCGCCTGCGCCTCCTCCCCGCCGCGGCCGAACACGAACGGGTCGCCGCCCTTGAGGCGCACCACCCGCCGCCCGCGCTTCGCCTGGGACACGAGCACCGCCTGGATCTCCTGCTGCGACAACGCGTGGCGACCCGCCCGCTTGCCCACGTAGAAGCGCTGGGCGCGCCGCGCCAGGCCGACCACCCGGTCGTCCACGAGGGCGTCGTAGAGCACGAGGTCTGCGCGCCGGAGCACGGCGGCGGCCTTGCGCGTCAGCAGCGCCGGATCTCCCGGCCCGGCGCCGACCAGTGAGACATGTCCCGGACGTGTCATCGGTTCCCTTCCCCGGTGCCCGGCCGCGGCGCCGTCACGCACGCGCCGACCAGTTCCCGTGCGGCAGCGGCACCTTCGCGGGCCGCGTACAGCTTGTTCAGCGTCTTCAGCAGCAGCGGTCGCCGCTGCTCCATCGGCACGCCCTCGCGACGCCACCCCGGTCGGGCCGCCCGGGCCGCAGCCATCCAGGCGCCGAGGTCTCGGGGGAGCAGTGCGTCCAGCCCTTCGCGCAGCATCCCGGCGATCGCCGGGGCCTCGCCGCTCGTCGAGATCGCGAGCGTGACGCCGTCGCGCCGCACCACGCCGCCCAGGTACGCGGTCGCGTTGGGCGGATCGTCCACCGCGTTCACGAAGAGGCGCCGGGCTTCCGCCGCCTCGGCCACCGCGCGGTTCACCTCAGGGGTCGCAGCTGCCACGACGAGCCACGCCTCGTCGAGGTCCGCTGGCTGGAACGGACGCCGCTCGATGGCCACACCCGACGCGGCCACGTCCGGATGCACGTCCGGCGCAACGACCAGCACATCCGCGCCGGCGGCCAGCAGGGCCCCCAGCTTGCTCGCGCCCACCGGCCCGGCGCCGACGAGCACGACGCGGCGACCTCGCAGGTGCAGGAAGAGTGGCAACAGTTCTCGCATAAAAACACAAAGGGCCCGGGAAGCTGTGCAGCCGCCCGGGCCCGGATTCGTTCAGGATCCTGAGTGCGCTTCAGATAACCGGCGCAGTCGCTGATGAACCTGTACGGCGGACGCGGGGGGCTCGGGCCTCCTCACAACAACAGCAACAGCCGCAGACGGGTGTCATCACGCCCCAATACAGTTACTCGCTTCGCCCGTCCGGGTCAAGGGGCGCGCAATGTCGGTACACTCGTGGCATGTCTCGCGCACTCCCCGCACTGCTGCTGATCACGGCCGTGCTGGCGCCCGCCACCGCCCGGGCCCAGCGGCTTCCGACCACCGTCGTGCCCGACCACTACGAGCTGGCCTTCGACGTCGATCTGGCCGCGGGACGCTTCTCGGGCACCACACGCATCCAGGTTCAGGTGCGCCAGCCGCTACGCCGCATCGTGCTGCACGCGCTCGACCTCGATTTCACAGCGGTCGACGTGGTGGCCGGCGCAGAAACGCTGCGTGCGACGCTCACCACGCAGCCGACCACGGAAACCGTGGCGCTCACGCTGCCGCGCGAGATCCCGGCCGGCCCGGCCGAAATCCGCGCCACCTACCGCGCGCGCCTCAACACCGACCTGCGCGGCTTCTACCTGAGCACCGCGAACAACCGCCGCTACGCGGTCACCCAATTCGAGTCCACCGATGCGCGCCGCGCGTTTCCCTCGTTCGACGAGCCCGCATTCAAGGCCACCTTCTCGGTGGCGCTGACCATCGACGCCGGCGACACCGCAATCTCGAACGGGCGGCTGCTGTCCGACGTGCCGGGCCCCGCTCCCGGGCGCCACACGCTGGCCTTCGAGACAACCGCGAAGATGTCGTCGTACCTGGTCGCGATGGCGGTCGGTGATTTTACGTGCCTCGCAGGCGAGGCCGACGGCACGCCGATCCGGATCTGCGCCACCCCGGGCAAGGAACCGCTCCGGCAGGTCGCGCTCGATGCCGCGCAGCAGATCCTGCCCTACTTCAATCGCTACTATGCGCAGCGCTACCCCTTCGGCAAGCTCGACGTCGTCGCAATCCCCGACTTCGCAGCTGGCGCGATGGAGAACACGGGCGCCATCTTCTACAGGGAAACCGACCTGCTCGCCGACCCGGCCACGACCTCGGTGCAGAGCCTGAAGCGGATCTGGAGCGTGCTCGCGCACGAAATGGCCCACCAGTGGTTCGGCGACCTCGTCACCATGCAGTGGTGGAACGACCTCTGGCTGAATGAGGGGTTCGCCACCTGGATGGAGAGCCGCCCCCTGGCGGCGCTCAAGCCGGAGTGGAACATCCCGGTGGACCAGGCCGCCGAAACGCAGTACGCGATGGGCCTCGATGCGCTCGGCGCGACGCGGCCCATTCGCAACAACGTCGAGACACCGAAAGACATCGAGGGTTCCTTCGACGCGATTGCGTACGAGAAGTCGGCCGCCGTGCTGAGGATGATCGAAGGCTGGGTGGGCGAGGACGCGTTCCGTGCGGGCGTGAACAACTACCTCCAGCGCCACGCCTACGGCAATGCCACGGCCGAGGACTTCTGGACGGCCATGACCGAGGCCTCGGGCAAGCCGGTCGACCAGGTGCTCTCGACCCTCGTGACGCGGCCGGGCCTGCCGCTGCTCACCGTCTCGGGCGACTGCGGTCCGGGCAGCACGGGTCTGCAGCTCGCGCAGCAGCGTTTCCTGCTCTCGCCCCAGCGCACGACGGCGACACGCGGGGCATGGCAGCTTCCGGTGTGCGCCCGCACGACGACGAGCGACACGGTCTCGTGCACGCTGCTGACCTCGGCGACGGCACCGCAGGCCTGCCCCGCGTCGGGCACGCCGTTCCTGAACGCCAACGCCAGGAGCTACTACCGCACCGCATACAGTGAGCCCCTGCTCCGCGCGATCGCCGCCAACGTGGAGCGCCTCAGCGCCCCCGAGCGACTGGCTCTTCTCGGCGACGAGTGGGCCCTGGTCCGCGCCGGCACACACACCGCCGCCGACTATCTCACCCTTGCCGCCGGCTTCGGGCGCGAGACGTCGTCGGGCGTCCTCGACGAGGTGACCGCGAGGCTGGGCACCATCCACCAGCGGATGGTGACCGCGCAGACCCGTCCCGCGTTCGAGCAGTTCGTGCGTACGCTGCTCGGGCCGGCGCTCGACGCCGTCGGCTTCACCGCCCGTCCGTCCGACCCGAGTGAGGTACTCGAGCGGCGTGCCACGCTGATCGGCACGCTCGGGACCGCCGGTGCCGCCCCGGAGGTGGTTGCCCAGGCGCGCGCTGCGCTTGATGCCGCGCTCGACGGACGCGGCACGCTCGAGCCGACCGCCGCCGGCGCGATCATCGGCGTCGCGGCCCGCCGGGGAGACGCGGCCCTGTGGGACGCACTGAACCGCGCCGCCCAGCAGGCCACTTCGCCGCTCGACCGCGAGCGCTACCTTTTCGCGCTCGCCCGCTTCACCGACCCCGCGCTCATCGATCGCGGCCTGCAATTGACGCTCGGCGACCGCGTCCGCAGCCAGGACACGGCGCGCCTCCTGGCTGCGTTCCTCCGCAATCCCGAGGCGACCGCGCGCGCGTGGACCTTCATCAAGCAGCACTGGGCGACCCTCGAGCCGCGCATCACCGTCTCGGGTGGCGACGTGAACCTGGCGGCCTCGCTGTCTGCGTTCTGCGACACCGCCGCGCGCCGCGACATCCGCACCTTCTTCAGCACGCACCGGCTGCCCGCCGCAGCCCGCGCGCTCGAGCAGACGTTCGAGACCATCGGCACCTGCGTCGCCATGCGCGAGCAGCAGACACCTGCGGTGACAACGTGGCTCAGGCAGCGGCAATGACCAGGCCCGCCGTCCTCAGTCCTCAGCGGTGAAACCTGCACGCCCGGCCGTCTTCGACACCGCCGGATGTCCCGCGACCCACGCGCGCCACGGCCGGTCGGTGCCCACCCGGATGCCGATCCGCGGGCCCCATGCGGCCGGCCCCAGCGTCAGGCGACGGTCTTCGACGCACAGGCGCGGACCGAGCAGGTCGAGTTCGTTCTCCTCGAGCGTGATGCCCATGGCCATGGTCAGGTTGCCCGGTCCGCGGCACAGCGCCTCGTCGGGCAGCGCGCCGACCTCAATCGCTCGGCGCCCCTTCATCGCCTGCGCCCGCCGCCGCCGCATCATCGTCACGCCGTCGATCGGCGCGAGCGCGCGGATCAACACGGCCGCCGGGTTGCCCTCGGCTTCCGTGACGACGTTCACCAGGTGGTGGATGCCGTAGTTGAGATACACGTACGAAAAGCCCGGCGGACCGTACAGCGGGCGGTTGCGCTGCGTCGGTCCGGGTGCGGCGTGGCAGGCCGGATCGGACTCACCGATGTAAGCCTCGACTTCCACGATGGCCCCTGCGGTCACCGCGCGGCCGCGGCGATGCACGAGCACCTTGCCGAGCAGGTCGCGCGCGACCTCGAGGGTGGGCCGAGCGTAGAAGGCGCGCGGCAGGATCACCGCGGCGGCACGCTGATGCCGCGCAGCCGGACGATGGCCCGGCCCGCCGCGCGCGCCACGTCAGCGACGGGATCCCGCAGGAGCCGCTCGAGCGCCGGCACGCCCCCCTCGTCGCGCGACAGCATCAGGATGTCGACGAGATCCAGCCGCACCCGCGCATCGGGGTCCTGGATGTGCACGCCGATCTGCGCCGCGCGGCCTGGTGCGACCTCGAGCAGGTAGCCGAATGCCTGCGCGCGAAAGCGTGTGCGCGCCAGGCCGTCGATGAGGGGATCCACCGGCCCGCCCGAGAGCAGTACCGCCGCGAAGTGCCCGGCCAGCCGCACCTCCTCGCTTCGTTCATCGGCCATGACGGCCGAGATACGCTGCGCGTCGGCAGGCGCCGCAAGCCGGGCCACCGCCTCGACCGCCGTGCGGCGCATCACCGCGTCGCGCGAGCCGAGCATCTCGTCGAACAGGGGCCGGCTGGTCGGATAGCCGATTCGCGCCAGCGCGTCGAAGGCCGCCGCGGCAACCGGCCCTCGACGGTGGTGCTGCACGAGGTCGGTGAGTGCCTGCACCGCCCGCGCGTAGCGCATCGCGCCGAGCGTGCGCATCGCCTCGCCGCGAATGGCTGCCGAGCCATCGTTCAGCGCCAGCACCACGGCGTCGCCGACACTCTCGTCCGGCGCGGCGTCCCCCGCGCGGTAACCGTACACGCGGCCGATCACCGTGACGGCCGCCTCTCGCCGGGCCGCCTGCGGGGCGCCGACCGACGCGGCGATCTCCGTGGCCGACGCGGCCAGCATCTGCTGCCGCGCCGAACCGGTCAGCTCCGAGGCCAGCACCCCGAAGGTGTAGAGGGCCTCGAGCGCCACGTTCGGGTTCTCGTCATTCGCGGCGGTCCGCAGCGCGACAATCACTTCCGGCGGCACCGGGCGCGGTTCTATCGCGCCCGGGCCGGCCTCGAACACGGACCTGCCCGAGATGCGGTTCCGCACCTCGATCACGAGGCCCACGCGCTTGCGGGGGATGATCTTCTCCGCCAGGAAGATGTTGAGTTCGCCGGCAATCGCCTCGAACTGGACCGCATCGTCCGGGTCCACGATCGCCCGTGCCAGCGGCGCCGCGGCCTCGGGATACGCGGACTGCTTCAGTGCGGTCGCGGCGATCAGGCGCACGCCGGGCTGCTCGCTGCCCAGGTCCCGCACCATCTGCTCGAAGGTCACCGTCTGCTGCGCCCACAGCGTGGGGCACGCCAGCAGCACCGCCAGCATGCCCGCCCCGGCGGCCCGGCCCATCGTTGACAGCTTCACGTCGATCTCCGCTTCGCGTCTGGTGTACGAGTGCGGGCGGTCAGTGACGGCCCGCGTGCTGCGAGTAGGCGTGCGACCGGCCCTCGGCCAGCGCCGCCCGGATGTACCGGCCGGTGTGGGACGTCTCGTGCTGGGCCACCTGCTCCGGCGTGCCGACCGCGACGATCTGCCCGCCGTCCTCGCCCCCTTCCGGACCGAGGTCGATGACGTAGTCGGCCACCTTGATGACGTCCAGGTTGTGCTCGATCACGAGCAGCGTGCTGCCCGCCTCCAGCAGCTTGCGGAACGCCGTGAGCAGCTTGGCGATGTCATCGAAGTGCAGGCCCGTCGTCGGCTCGTCGAGGATGTACAGCTGGCGTTCGCCGCCCTGCGAGGACAGGTGCGCCGCGATCTTGATGCGCTGCGCCTCGCCGCCCGACAGCGTCGTCGCCGGCTGCCCGAGCCGCAGGTAGCCGAGCCCGATTTCGTCCAGTACCTGCAGCCGCCGCAGCACCTTGGGCGAGCTGCTGAAGAAGGTCAGCGCCTCGCGAACGGTGAGGTCGAGCACCTGGTTGATGTTGCGGCCGCGGTACAGCACCTCCAGCACCTGCGGCTTGAAGCGCTTGCCGTCGCACTGGTCGCACGGGACGAACACGTCGGCGAGGAACTGCATCTCGACGCGCACCTCACCCTCGCCCTGGCACGCCTCGCAGCGCCCGCCCGGCACGTTGAAGGAGAAGTGGCTCGCGGTGAGGCCGCGCGACCGCGCGTCCTTTGTGGCGGCAAACAGCTCGCGGATCGGGTCGAACGCCTTCAGATAGGTGACCGGGTTGGAGCGCGGCGTCCGGCCGATCGGCGTCTGATCCACGAGGATGACGTCCGAGATCATCTCGACGCCTTCGAGCTTGCGGAAGGTCCCCACCCGGCGGTCCCAGTCGCCCTTGGCGCGCTTGATGGCGGCGTAGAGCACGTCGTGGACGAGCGTGGACTTGCCCGAGCCGCTCACGCCGGTGACGCAGGTGAGCGTGTTCATGGGGAACGCCAGATCGACGTCCTTCAGGTTGTGCTCGGTCGCGCCGAGCAGCCGGATCCACTGGCCGTTGCCGCGGCGCCTGGACGTCGGCACCGGGATCGCCAGTTCCTGGCGGAGGTACTTCGACGTCAGCGATCGCGCGTCGTGCATCAGGTTGTCCAGCGACCCGGAGAAGACGACACGCCCGCCCTGTTCACCCGCCCCGAGCCCGAGGTCCACGACGTGGTCGGCCACCCTGATCATGTCGGCATCGTGCTCCACGACCAGGACGGTGTTCCCCTGATCGCGCAGCTGCCGCAGGATGTCGATGAGGCGCAGGTTGTCGCGCGAGTGCAGGCCGATCGACGGCTCGTCGAGCACGTAGAGGGTGCCCACCAGTGCCGATCCAAGAGACGTCGCCAGGTTGATGCGCTGCGCCTCCCCGCCCGAGAGCGTGGACGACAGCCGATCGAGCGTCAGGTAGTCGAGGCCGACGTCGGCGAGGAAGGACAGCCGCCGCGTAATCTCCTTCAGGATCTTGTCGGCGATCGCCGCTTCCTTCGGCGTCAGGTCGAGACCCGTGAAGAAACCCTGCGCCTCGCGGACGGTGAGCGCGGACACCTGGTCGATCGTGCGTCCCGCCACCTGTACCACCCGGGCTTCCTTCCGCAGCCGGCTGCCGCCGCAGTCCGGGCACGTCAGGTAGCCGCGGTAGCGGCTCAGGAAGACGCGCACGTGCACCTTGTACTTCTTGCGTTCGAGCCAGCGGAAGAACCCGCGGATGCCGTCGTAGTCCGCATCGCCCTCCACCACGAAGTGACGCTCGGCGTCCGTGAGGTCGGCCCACGGCACGTCGAGGCGCACCCTCGCCTTCTTCGCGGCTCGCTTCAGTTCGGCCAGCTGTGCGCGGTAGTGCGGCTTGCTCCACGGCTCGATCGCGTTCTGGCTGATCGTCTTCGACGAGTCGGGCACCACCAGCGACATGTCCAGTTCGATGACGTTCCCGAACCCATGGCACGTCGGACACGCCCCGAACGGGTTGTTGAACGAGAACAGCCGCGGCTGGGGATCCTCGTAGGCGATGCCGCACGTCCGGCACTCGAAACGCTCCGAGAAGAGGTGCATCCGGTCGCCGGCCGCTCCGCCGATCTGCAGCACCCACGCCGCGCCGCCGCCTTCGCGGTACGCGGTCTCGATCGAATCGGTCAGCCGCTTGCGGTCGTCGTCGCCGCCGAGCGCCACGCGGTCCACCACGACTTGCAGCACCGCCGCGCCCGCCACCGCAGAGGGATCCACATCGTCGAACGACACGGCGCGGCCGTCGACGAGGAGACGCCCGAAGCCCTTCCGGCGCAGCGACTCGATGGTGGAGGCAATGGCAACGGCCGCCGCCGCCGACGCCGCCTTCTTCGACACTCGGGCCGAGGCGGTGCCCCGCGTCTCGGCGGCCTCGCTGGCGTCGCCGCCCTCGCTGAGTTCATCCACGTCGGCCTGGCTGTCGGACGAAGACAGCGGCTCGCTGCCGACGACTGGCAGGTCGAACCCGAGCACCAGGCGGGCGCCGGTGCCGAGGTCCATCAACTGCGACGCTACGACCTCCGCCGTCTCGCGCACGACCTCTCGGCCGCAGTTGCGGCAGAACGTTCGCCCGACCCGCGCGAACAACAGCCGCATGTAGTCGTGGATCTCGGTGGTGGTCCCGACGGTGGACCGGGGGTTGCGGACGGCGTTCTTCTGGCGGATCGCGATAGCGGGAGCGATCCCGTCGATACGGTCGACGTCGGGCTTCTCCATCCGCTCCAGGAACTGCCGGGCGTAGGCAGATAGCGACTCGACGTACCGGCGCTGCCCTTCCGCGTAGATCGTGTCGAAGGCCAGCGACGACTTGCCGGATCCGCTCACGCCGGTGACGATGATCAGCTTGCCGACCGGCAGCGTGACGTCGATGTTCTTGAGGTTGTGCGTGCGGGCGCCACGGACGACGATCGCGGCCGCCTCGCCCGCCCCAGTGGCAGGAGTCTCGGGCATGCTCTCCCAGTGTGCGTGTCCGGCGTCACGCTAAACAGTGATCGTAACGCACCGGGGAGGCAGGGGGCAATGATCCGGGGGCAGGGGCGAGCCTGACGAAGTCGCCCCTTACTTCCCGCCCCTGAGCACCTTGAGGTGCTCCACCAGCGACCAGACTTCGTCCTTCGTCAGCTTGCTCTTGAACGCCGGCATCTCGGACCCGTGGCCGTTCCACACCTTGTAGAACAGCACCCCCTCGGGGTTGAGTTCCGTGCGGTACTCGTCGGTGAGGTCGGCAGCGTTCTTCGAGTCGGGGCCATCACCCTTGCCGAGCGGCCCGTGGCACTTGGCGCAGTTCGACGCGAACAGGCTCTTGCCCTTCTTGGCGGCGTCGGCCGTATTCTTCACGGGGCTCTTCTCGTCCTTGCCGCCCTCGGGAATGGTCCATCCCGCATACTGCGCCGAGGCCGCGGTGGTCAGCGCCAGGCTGGCTGCCAGCGCCAGCATCGCGGCGCCCACGCGCCCGCCCGTCGATCGATTCCTCTCGCCACGTCCCATGTCAGCCCCCGTCCGGCAGTCGTGTTCGTGTACGCGTCCGACCGTGCGGCCGGCGCCTCGGGCCCGGTATCGGCCCCCCTCGCGGCCCGTATTATAGTGCCCGCCATGCCTGACACTCCTGCCCCGGCCGTCCAGGTCCCGACCGCCCGATCACGCCGCTGGCTGCTGCGGACAGGCGCCGGTGTCGGTGCGCTCGTCGCGGGCCTGCGACCGGCGCTGGCGTACGCCGCCGACGTCGCGGCCAGGCTTGGTGCACCGGTGTCGGAGTACGGGTCGCGTGCGAGGTTCGAGCGCGCCGTGCGGATCCTCGGCAACCCGCGGCAACCGCAGGCGACGGCCAGCTTCACGCCGCTCGCCGACCTGCACGGCATCATCACCCCATCGTCTCTGCACTTCGAGCGCCATCACGCAGGTGTCCCCGAACTAGACCCCGCTCGCCACACGCTGACCATCGACGGCCTCGTGGAGCGGCCGCTCACCTTCTCCCTCGATGAACTCCAGCGGATGCCGACCGTGTCGCGCATCTTCTTCCTCGAGTGCTCGGGCAACACGAGCGGTGAATGGCGCGGGGCGAACGCCACGAGCGTCCAGCGATCGCACGGCCTGACGAGTTGTTCGGAGTGGACCGGCGTGCGGCTCGCGACGCTCCTGCAGGAATGCGGCGTCCGCCGCGACGCGGCCTGGGTGCTCGCGCAGGGCGCCGATGCCGCCCGCGTGGCGCGCAGCGTCCCGATGGCCAAGGTGCTGGACGATGTGCTGGTGGCGTGGGGACAGAACGGCGAGGCGCTGCGGCCCGAGCAGGGGTATCCGCTGCGGCTGCTGGTGCCGGGGTTCGAGGGCAACATCAGCATCAAGTGGCTGCACCGCGTGACGGCGCTCGACCAGCCGGCGATGACGCGCTGGGAGACCTCGAAGTACACCGACCTGCTGCCCGATGGCCGCGCGCAGATCTTCACCTTCGACATGGAAGCCAAGTCGGTGATCACACGACCCGCGGCGGGCGCCACCCTCGCCGGGTCCGGCGTCCACGAGATCACCGGGCTCGCGTGGTCGGGGCGCGGGGCGATTCGCCGCGTCGACGTGACGACCGACGGCGGCCGCACCTGGGTGGAAGCCGAACTCCAGCAGCCGGTCCTCCCGCGGGCGCACACGCGGTTCCGGTGGTCGTGGCGCTGGGATGGTCGCGAGGCGCTGATTGCCTCGCGCGCGACGGACGACACCGGCTACGTGCAGCCGTCGCTGCCGGAGCTGGTGCAGGCCCGCGGTTTGAACACCGGCTACCACAATCACGCCATCCAGCCGTGGAAGGTGAGCCCGACGGGCGTGGTGAGCAATGGCCTGTAGGCGACCGGTTTGCGCGACGGGCGTGCTGCTGCCGCTGGTGGCGGGGATCGTGGTGGCGGGGATCGTGGTGGTAGCGACCGTGACGGTGGCGACCGCTGTTGCGTCCGCCGCGCAGGCGGGGCCTGCCTTCGCGGCACCGGGTGTCCGCGCTGCCCTGCACGGTGGCCACGCCCTGCCTGGCCCGCCTGTCCGATCCTCGCTCCACGCCGTGCACGCCCTTCCCGGCTCGCCTGCCGGAACGGGCCTGCCTGCGCGCGAGGCGCAGGGCCAGACGCCGGGTGCCCTGGGGCTGGGCCGCGCGCCTGAGCCCGACGCCAGCCTTGCTGCCGTCGACGTGCTGCCCGACGGCCGCGGGCTGCCCCCGGGCCGCGGCACCGTCGACGAGGGCCGGGCCGTCTACGCGTCGCGCTGTGCGTCGTGCCACGGGGCCACCGGCCGCGAAGGGCCCAACGATCCGCTCGCCGGTGGACAGGGCACGCTGGCGTCCGCGCGCCCCGTGCGCACCGTGGGCAGCTACTGGCCGTATGCGACCACGCTGTGGGACTACATCAACCGGGCGATGCCCTTCGCGCAGCCGCGTACGCTGACCGCGGGCGAGGTCTACGCGGTCACCGCCTTCATCCTCCAGTTGAACGGCATCGATGTACCCGGCGGCGCGCTCGACCAGCGGACCCTTCCGCAGGTGCGCATGCCGAACCGGGACGGCTTCATCCCGGACCAGAGGCGCCGATGAACATCTTTCCTGGCGCACACGCGCCGTTTCGACCAGCCGACCCGGCGTCGTTCGTCGGCCCGGCGCAGACCACCCTGCTCGCGCACGTCGAGGGCGAGGCCCCGGTGCACCTGTATCACGTCCGGTTCGAGGCGGGTGGGCGGACCAACTGGCACGTCCACTCGGGGCCGCAGTGGCTCTTCATCATCGAGGGGCGGGTGCGCGTGCAGGTGGAGGGACAGCCGCACCACGACGTGCAGGCAGGCGACGCCGTGCTGTTCGCGCCGGGCGAGAAACACTGGCACGGCGCGGCGCCCGGCGGCAGCGGCGCGCACCTCGCCATCAACCAGAAGGTGGTGACCACCTGGCTCGAGCCCGTGTCGGACGCGCAGTACGACGGGACCGATCGCGACAGGCCGTAGCCGGGCGAAGAGCCGCGTACACGCTTAGCCCCTTCGGGCGTCCTCCCCTCCACGTCCCGACCGCTCGACCGAGGCGCGGCTGCCGGTACACTGGTCTCACCGGAGGTGCCGCCGATCGTGACGGATCGTTCTTCGCTCGACATCCTCGCCGAGCGCCTCCGCGGCGCACGAGCGGTCACCGTGCTCACAGGGGCCGGCGTGTCGGCCGCAAGCGGCATCCCGACCTTCCGCGGCGCCGGCGGCCTGTGGCGGAACTTCCGTGCGAGCGAACTCGCCACGGCCGACGCCTTCGCCCGCGATCCGGGCACCGTCTGGCAGTGGTACGCGTGGCGCCGCGAGGAGATCGCACGCGCGGTGCCGAACGCCGCGCACGAGGTGCTCGCCCGCTGGACCCAGCGCCGCGACGGCTGGCGTGTCGTCACCCAGAACGTGGACGACCTGCACGTGCGTGCGGGAACACGCGGACTCGTCCGGCTGCACGGCTCGATCTGGGAACTCGCGTGCTGGTCGGGCTGCGGAGCGGCGCCGGCGCGGTGGCGCGACGAATCGGTGCCGCTGCCGGAACTGCCGCCGCGGTGTCCGCACTGCGGCGGCCTCGCGCGGCCGGCGGTCGTCTGGTTCGGCGAGGCGCTGGATCCGGCCGTGCTGCGGGAAGCCGAGGCGCTGACGCGCTGCGACGTCTTCATCGCGGCCGGCACGTCGGCGCAGGTCTACCCGGCGGCCGGCTTCGCGGCGGTGGCGGCGGAGCGGGGCGCGTTCGTGGTCGAGGTGAACATCGACCCCACGGGGGCGACGGGGGACGTGGACCTGGTCGTGAGGGCCCCCGCTGAGGAGGCGCTGGCGGCGGTGGACGCGCGACTGGCCTGAGGCGAAATTTCTGGGACGATCAGCGGGGCTCACGGCCGCGGGCATGGGCCGCGCCGGAATCCGCGGAGCCATAAGGGCCCGCGCCTTGGCCAACCGGCCCGTCTTCGCGGATCGAATCGGCGACCGGCCGTGCTACGATAAAACGCTCCGGTCGCGACGCGGCCGGCCCCTCACGCCTGGCCGGCGTAGCTCAGTTGGTAGAGCAGCTGATTCGTAATCAGCAGGTCGGTGGTTCGAGTCCACTCGCCGGCTCCAGTTTTCCTAACAATTCGGACGATTTAGAACTCCATCTACGGTCGTCGTGTGTCCGGGGTCACGCGGCGGTCACACCACGCGGCTGGCCTGAACCCGGCCTACTGCTGGAGCCGCGCTCGGCTCCAGCGCATGGGCCTGAGGCGAAACTGGCTCGAGCCCTTGGCCAGCGCGCGCAAGATGCCATCCCGTGCACGTTGTAGCCGCCTGGGTACGCCGCTCGGAAAATGATCCAGTACGCCGGCCGGAAAGTGATCCACCG
>CAYLTD010000048.1:0-34964 GCA_964386715.1 uncultured Bifidobacterium sp. | reverse complement strand
GGTCTGGTCGAACTTCGACATCGAGGAAAAGGAGATCGAGGCCTCGCTGGCGTGAAGATCTTCGGCATCGATCCCGGCTCGGAGCGCACCGGCTTCGGGTGCGTCGAGACCGACGGTTCACGCCACCGGATGATCACGAGCGGCGCCATCCGCATCCCGGCGACCGCTTCGTTCCCCGAGAAGCTCCTGAAGATTCACACCGGGTTGGCCGCCCTCATCGGCGAGTGCCAGCCTGACTGTGTCGCCATCGAAAACCTCTTCTACGCCAACAATGCACGCAGCGCGCTGAAGCTCGGACACGCGCGTGGCGTGGCCATGCTCGCAGCCGTCGAAGCCGGCCTGCCGGTGTTCGAGTACACCCCGGCCGAGGTGAAGCGAGCGGTTGTCGGCTACGGGCGTGCGGAGAAGCACCAGGTCCAGCACATGGTGAAGCTGATTCTCGGCCTGACGACGGCGCCTGCGCCGTTCGACGCGTCCGACGCGCTGGCCATTGCGATCTGCCACTGCCATCAGCTGACTCCCGCGACCACCGCAGGACCCGCTCCCAGGACATCGCGGTCGCGCGCGGCGACCGACTGGCGACACTACAGGCCGGTCCGGTCGTGATTGCCCATCTCACCGGTCGCCTGTTCGAGAAGCACCCGAACCGCATCATCGTGGACGTGAACGGCGTTGGGTACGACGTCGCCGTTCCGTTGTCTACGTTCTACGGGCTGGGCGAGCAGGGAGCCAGCATCGCGCTGCGCGTCCACACCCACGTCCGCGAGGACCAGATCGCGTTGTTCGGTTTCGCCACGCGGCTCGAGCAGGACCTGTTCGAACGGCTGATCGGGGTCAGCGGCATCGGCCCCAAGCTCGCACTGGCCGTGCTGTCGGGAATCGAGCCGGCCGAACTGATTCAGGCGATTCTTCGCGGCGACCTGGCGCGGCTCACGGCGATCCCCGGCGTCGGCCGGAAGACGAGCGAACGCATCGTGCTCGAACTGAAGGACCGCCTTCCCAAGGAGGCGCATACCCCGGCACCCGAGGGCGCGCCGGCCTCATCGGCCCTGCGCGACGACGTGCTGTCGGCGCTCATGAATCTCGGGTACCATCGGCCGCTCGCCGAGAAGGCCGTGGACGCCGCCCTCAAGGGGCAGGCCCGCGACTTCGAGCAGGTCCTGCGGCAGGCCCTCCGGGAACTCGCCAGGTAGCCACATGGACGATCGGCTCGTCACGGCGGCGCGGGGCGACGACGACGCCCAGTATGAAGTGGGGCTGCGGCCACGTGCGCTCGACGACTACATCGGGCAGGATCGCATCCGCGAGAACCTGCAGGTGTCGATCGCTGCGGCGCGCCAGCGCAACGAGGCGCTGGACCACGTGCTGCTCTACGGGCCGCCGGGCCTTGGCAAGACCACGCTCGCCTACGTGATTGGCAACGAGATGGGCGTGCCGGTGCGGGCCACGTCCGGGCCGGTCATCGAGAAGCCGGGTGACCTGGCGGCGATGCTCACGAACCTGGCCGAACACGAGGTGCTGTTCATCGACGAAATCCACAGGATGCCGCCGGCCATCGAGGAGATCCTGTACCCCGCGCTCGAGGACTACGAGCTCGACATCGTCATCGGCCAGGGGCCGAGCGCCCGTTCCGTGAAGGTGCCGCTTCAGAAGTTCACGCTGATAGGTGCGACGACGCGGGCTGGTCTGCTGACTTCACCGCTGCGCGCGCGATTCGGTATCGTCCACCGGCTCGAGTTCTACGAACCGGCGGACATGAACGAGATCGTCAGGCGATCGGCACGGATTCTCGGCGTGCCCATCGATGACGATGCGGCGGCCGAGGTGTCGCGGCGATCCCGGGGAACGCCGCGCATTGCCAACCGCCTGCTCCGGCGCGTCCGCGATTTCGCGCAGGTGCGCGCCGACGGGCGCATCACCTTCGACGTGGCGCAGGCCGCACTCAAGCTGCTCGAGGTCGACGAGTACGGGTTCGACGAGGTCGATCGGAAGCTGCTGCGCACCATCATCGAAAAATTCGGCGGCGGCCCCGTGGGCGTCAACAGCCTGGCTGCAGCGATCAGCGAGGAGAAGGATGCCATCGAGGACATCTACGAGCCGTACCTGATTCAAATCGGGTTCCTGGATCGGACACCGCGCGGGCGCGTGGCGACACCGAGGGCGTACGGCTATTTCGGACTGGCAGAACCAGGAAGGGATTCACGACTGTGGTAAGCGCTCAGGAGCAGGGGCAGACCGCACAGGCACCGCGCTGCGGGGGCCGGCCGGTGTACATCAGGTCGTTGGCGACGTACGTTCCGCCCCGGCTGCTGACCAACGCCGATCTGGAGAAGCTGGTGGACACCAGCAACGAATGGATTCTCCAGCGCACCGGCATCCGGGAGCGGCACGTCGTGGACCCGGGGATCGGCACGTCCGATCTCGCCAAGGAAGCCGCGCTGAAGGCCATCGCGCAGGCCGGCCTCACGCCGGATGACATCGGCCTGATCGTGGTCGGCACTGTGACGCCGGACATGATGTTCCCGAGCACCGCCTGCCTGGTGCAGCACAAGATCGGGGCGCGCAATGCGTGGGGCTTCGACCTCAGCGCCGCGTGCTCGGCGTTCACTTACGCACTGACCGCGGGGAGCCAGCTGGTGGCGGCTGGGGCCCACCGGCATGCCCTCGTCATCGGCGCCGACGTGATGTCCAGCATCATCGACTACCAGGATCGGGCGACATGCGTGCTGTTCGGTGACGGGGCGGGTGCATGCGTCGTCTCGGCGGGGGAGCCCGGCGACGAGGGCATCCTCGATTTCGAGCACGAAATCGACGGCAGTGGCGGGCCGGCGCTGTGCATGCCCGCCGGCGGCAGCCTGCGGCCCGCTTCGCACGAGACGGTCGAACAACGGATGCACTACGTAAAGCAGGACGGTCAGGCCGTGTTCAAGTTCGCCGTGCGCAAGACCGAGGAGATTGCGCGCCGGATCATGGAACGCAACCACCTGTCGGCGGCGAACCTCGACCTGTTCGTCTCGCATCAGGCCAATCGCCGCATCATCATGGCGGCAGCCGAGAAACTCGGCGTGGACGCCTCGAGGGTGATCATCAACATCGAGCGGTTCGGCAACACGACCGCCGCAACGATTCCCCTCGCCCTGCAGGATGCGATGACGGAAGGTCGGTTGAAGAAGGGCGACCGCGTGCTGCTGTGCTCGGTTGGCGCCGGCTTCACGGTTGGATCCGTCCTGGTGCGCTGGGCCTTCTGACCCTGCGCTCGCCTTTGCCTCCCGATCGTGGTGAGATCGGGGGGTGGATCACGAGCGCCGACTCCAGGTGCTGCGGAGCTGGCAGCGCCTCCTCGACACGGCGTTCCGCATCCCCGGCACCGATGTCCGGTTCGGATGGGACCCGATCGTCGGCCTGGTTCCCTGGGTCGGTGATGTCCTGACCGCCCTGTTCGCGGGCGTCATCATCGTCCACGCGCACCGCATGCGCGTTCCGCGCGTGATCCAGCTGCGCATGCTGATCAACGTGGCGGCCGACGTCGTGATCGGCCTCGTCCCGTTCGTGGGAGACGTGGCGGACGTCTTCTGGAAGGCGAGCAGCCGCAACCTGGTGCTGCTCGAGTCCCATGTCGCCGACCCGCGCCCCGCGTCGGCCGGCGACTACCTGTTCGTGGCCGCAGTGCTGACAGCGATCCTGCTCGTGGCGTTGCTGCCGGTGGCCCTGGCGTGGTGGTTCCTCGATGCCATCCTTCGACGACCGCTCCTCTGATCGCGCCGGCCGCGTCTTCCTGCTGTCGCCCGCCAATTGCAGCGGACGGCGTGCGGCCCAGGTGCTGTCGCCCACCGCCGGATTCGATCTGGCCCAGCGCCTGCAGGGACCTTCGGGCGTGCCGCTCGGGGAACTCTTCGCGTTCATCAGTGGCCTCTACTTCCGCGGCAAGCTCGCGTACTCGAGGCACTTCGGCGTGGTGCCGCCCGGGAGCGAGGGGTGTCCGCCGGTTCTCGTGATCACGCCCACGGCCGGCCTTCGCGACCCCGACACGCACGTCGATCTCGAGGCCATCCGGACATTCGCGGCCACGTCCATCGACGCCGCGAACGAGGCCTACCGTGCGCCGCTGGAGTCCAGCGCGCGGCGGCTGGCCTCAGAAAGCGGGGACGCGGACATCGTCCTGCTCGGCAGCATCGCATCGGGGAAGTACGTCGACGTCCTGCTCGAGGTGTTCGGCGACCGTTTGCGGTTCCCGGTGGACTTCGTCGGGCGCGGCGACATGAGCCGGGGAGGGCTCATGCTGCGGTGCGTGGCATCAGGCGAGGAACTGCGCTACGTGCCGGTCGAGGGCACCCTGCGGCGGGGGACGCGGCCGCCCCGCCTGACGCCGCTTACGAGTCCCCGCTGATGGCGCCCGTGGTCACCGTCCCTGCGGACCAGGACAACGTCAACCTGGTGGTGGATGGCCGGGACGTGCGCCTCACCAACCTCCGCAAGGTGTTCTGGTCCGATCTGGGTCTCACAAAAGGCGACCTGCTCCGGTATTACCTCAGCGTCTCGTCGGCGCTGCTGCCGCACGTGCGCGGGCGTGCGATGGTCATGAAGCGGTACCCACACGGCGCTTCCGGCGAGTTCTTCTTCATGAAGCGGGCTCCCAGCCCGAGACCGGCATGGATCGAGACCTGCTCGATCGCGCACGATTCGGGGAACGTAATCGACTTCCCCATGGTGCAGGATCGCCCGTCGCTGTTGTGGGTCATCAACCTGGGGTGCATCGATCTGAACCAGTGGTACGCCACCTGTGATGACGTGAACCGCCCCGACTACCTGCACTTCGATCTCGACCCGGGCGCGGGCGCAGACTTCGAGCGCGTGCGCGAGACGGGCCTCGCGGTGAAGGAGGCGCTCGACGCGCTGAAGATGCCGTCGGTGGTGAAAACCACCGGCTCACGGGGCCTCCACGTGTACGTGCCGATCGTGCGCGGCCCCGTGCAGAAGCAGGTGTGGACCTTCGCGAAGGCACTGGCTCAGGAACTGGCATCCCGGCATCCCGCACTGATCACGGCCGAGTACCGGGTGGCGAAGCGGCCGCGGGGCCGCGTGCTGGTGGACTATAACCAGAACGCCTGGGGTCGGACGCTTGCGTCGGTCTACTCCGTCCGGCCGAGGCCCGAGGCGACCGTCTCCACGCCCGTCACGTGGGACGAGGTGGCGGGAGGCGTTGGGATCGAGGACTTCACGATCCGCAACGTGCCGGCCCGGATCGCGGAGCGGGGCGATCTCTGGAAGCCGCTGCTGCTCAAACGCGGGCGGTTCGACCTCGGCGCCTTCGTCTGACCGCGCCGACGCGCTGTGAGCTCCGCACATCGCGCGTCGGGCGGTGACGGGTGGCACCGGCCGGCGCGATGAGGGCCCTCAACCGAGGCCCTCTCCACCCGCCTAGTCTCCGAGGAGTTCGCCGACGCCCTTGAAGTCCTCGACGTGGTCGCAGATGGCCTTGATCACCATCAGCATCGGGACGGCAAGCAGCATCCCCCAGACGTTCCACACCCAGCCCCAGAAGAGCAGGCCCACGAACACGGCCACTGCGTTCATGCGAGCGGCGCGGCTGGAGAGCCAAGGTGTGAGGAGGAAACCCTCGAGGCTCGTGATCACCAGTGCGACGCCTGCCACGAGTAGCGTCATCTCGAGTGTGCCGAACTGGAGGAACGCCACGATCGCCGTTCCCCCGGAGACGACGACGGGGCCGAGATACGGGATCGAATTGAAGATGCCGGCCAGCAGTCCCCACACGGCAGCCTGCTGCAGGCCCAGCCACCAGAACGCGAGCCAGCTGGCCGTGCCCACCAGCGCACTCGTGAACACCTGCAGCACCATGAACGACTCGATTTGCCGGTCGATGGACTGGAGGATCTGCACGGTCACCTTCTTCTTGGTGAGGGACGGGCCGACGATCTTCACGAGTTTGCGGCGGTACAGGTCGCCGGAGGCGAGGAGGAAGTAGACAAGGAACAGCACGACCAGCCCCTGTCCGGCGGCGGCCGCCATGCTGAGGGCGCCCCAGGTCACGTACTGGCTTACGCGGATCGGGGCTTCCTCGACCTGGACGCGCGTGACGCCCGGGCGGGTGGGTGGCGCGGTCCCGGTGGCGTCGGCGGCCCGTTCGAGTTCGGTGGCTGCCTGCTGGACCTGGTCCAGCGCGGTCGGGCGTCCGTCGCGCTGCGACTCCATGATGTGGCGCAGCCGACGGGCGCCGTCGGGCAGCTGCTCGACGATCGACTGCACCTGGTACCGCAGCTGATACGTTCCGGCGGCGCCCGCGCCAATGAGCGTGAGCAGGATCAGCGCGGCGCCCGCCGGACGGGGACACCGGTGCTGCGCCAGCCACGTCACGGCCGGATCCAGTGCATAGCTGATGAGCACACCGAGGACCAGCGGCACGAACACCGGTTGCCCGTACTGCAGGACGAGGATGCCCGCGATCACCGCCAGCACCGTCACCGCGGCGTTGCGCATGTTGACGGGCACCGGCACGAGCGGACCGGCGTCGTCGCTCGGTGGCGGCAGCACTGGCGGCGTGTCCTCGCGCGCCGCCTGGGAGGCAGATACGAACTTCGCCGGTTCCGGACTCATGGCCGCAACTCCGTTCTCTGGAGGGCCTGGTTGATGGCGAGCGCGGCCTTCGCGCCTTCGGCTGCTGCCACGATGACGAACTGTGCGTCGTGCGACGCGTCACCGGCGACGTAGATGCCCGGCACATTCGTCTCACCCAGCAGCGACGTCTCGACGGTGCCCTTCCGGTTGAAGCGGCAACCCAGCTGCGTTGCGAGACCGCACCGCGGGTGCTGCGCCGTCGTGAAGAACAGCGCCCGTGCCGCGAGCGGCTCGCGTTCACGGAATTCGAGACGCTTGATCTGCCCATCCTCGTGCACCACCTGCGTGATCGCCGCGGTGATGCACTCGACGTCGTTGCTCGCGAGCCGAGCCCGCTCCTTGGTCGCCGGCGCCGTGCCGTGCGTGCACAGGGTGACCTCCGGGCTCCAGGTCTTCAGCGACAGTGCGAGTTGCACCCCTGAACGGCCGCGGCCGAAGACCGCAATCGGCTGGTCACGCTGTTCCCAGCCGTCGCAATAGGGGCAGTGGAAGACGGACGTCCCGTAGCAGTCGGCCAGCCCCGCTACATCCGGCAGGTCGTCCACCACGCCTGTGGCCAGCAGGATGAAACGGGCCCGTTCCTGTGTGCCGTCCGCCAGCCTGACGTCGAAGCTGCCCTCGTGCCGAGTCACTGTGTTGACGGTCACGGTGCGCACCTCGACGCCGTAGCGCTGCAGTTCGAGGCGGCCGAGATGGTTCAGCTCGCCGGGCGCCATGCCGTCGCGCGTGAGGAAGCCGTGCAGGGCGCGTGAGTGGCGGTTGCGTGGGCGCCGTTCGTCACACACCAGCACCCGCCGTCTACACCTGCCAAGCATGAGCGCGGCGCTCAGGCCAGCAGGCCCCCCGCCAACGACGATGACCTCGAACACGGCCGCTGGTGCTGCAAGATGGGCTCCGAACCGCCCGAGCTCCCGACGGGGTACGATGGATGAGCCGTGCTGGTCAGCGATTTCGACTTCGACCTCCCTTCCGACCTCATTGCGCAGGAGCCGTCAGCGGAGCGCGGGCACTCGCGGCTCCTGCACCTCGACCGTGCGACGGGTGCCCTGTCGCACCAGTCGATGCCGGATCTGCCCCGCCTGCTCCGGGCCGGCGATCTGCTGGTCGTGAACAACACCCGCGTGTTCCCGGCCCGCCTGCTTGGTCACCGCGAGCCGAGCGGCGGCGCCGTGGAGTGCCTGCTCGTGGCGCGGCTGGCCTCCGCACCCGACGACGACCCGTGCAGCGAGCGCTGGGAAGCGCTGGTCCATCCCGGTCAGAAGCTCAAGCCCGGTGCACGCGTGGTGTTTCGTGGGGCCGCGGTCCTCGAGGGCGAGGTCCTCGAGCGGCACTTCTTCGGCCGCCGGATCGTGAGGCTCCGGACGTCAGACGGCTCGCCGGTGAGCGATGCCGTCGATGCCATCGGCCACATCCCGCTGCCGCCCTACATCAAGCGGCCGGACACCGCGAGTGACCGCGAGCGCTATCAGACGGTCTTCGCACGGGAGCGCGGCTCAATCGCCGCGCCGACCGCCGGCCTGCACTTCACACCGGACCTGCTCGCCCGCCTCGACGCACGAGGCGTGCAGCGGGTGGAGGTGACGCTGCACGTCGGCTACGGCACCTTCCAGCCGGTGCGCGCCGAGCGGGTCGAGGAGCACCGCGTGGAGACCGAGCAGTACGAGGTCACCGAGCAGGCAGCGGGCGCGATCAACGCCGCGCTCGAGGACGGCCGTCGTGTCATCGCGGTCGGCACCACCAGCACCCGCACGCTGGAGGCGGTCGCCCAGCACCACGAAGGACGGATCGTGCCGGGGCGGGGAGCTGCGGACCTGTTCATCTATCCTGGCTTCCGCTTCCGCGTGCTCAGCGGGCTGTTCACGAACTTCCACCTGCCGAAGTCATCGCTCATCATGCTGGTGTCGGCGTTCGGTGGTCGTGAGCACGTGCTCGATGCCTACCGCAAAGCCGTAGCGCAGCGGTACCGCTTCTACAGCTACGGCGACGCGATGCTCATCACGTGAGAAGCCGCGCACCTTCGGCGCCTTTGCGTTTCCTCCCCGATGCCTTTACGGTAGAGCGAGCGTATGTCGCATCCGTACGATGAGTTCGATCTCACGGGAGTCAGGACCTACCCGCTGAAGTCGCGGCGCAGCAAGGCAACGGTGCAGGACTTCGGCCGGCCGGTTGCGGCCGGCGCGACGCTGCAGGCGTTCCTGGACGCCCTGCCGAACTTCCTCGGGGCGGCCGATCTGCGAGCCGTCGCCAGGGCCGTGGTAGCAGCCCGTCGGGCCGACGCGGGGGTGCTGTGGGGGCTCGGCGCGCACGTGATCAAGACCGGGCTGTCGCCCATCGTGATCGACCTGATGGATCGCGGCTTCGTGTCGGCCATCGCGACCAATGGCGCCGCGGTGATTCACGACTTCGAGGTGGCGCTCGCCGGTGCCACCTCGGAGGACGTGGACGAGACACTCGGGCCGGGCCAGTTCGGCATGGCGGACGAAACGGGCCGCCTGCTGAATGCTGCGATCAACGACGGTGTCGGCCGTGGCCTCGGCATCGGCCAGGCGGTGTCGACCTACCTGCATGAACGCAGTCCCCAGCACGCACGGCACAGCATCCTCGCGGCCGCCGCGCGGCTGGGAATACCGGTCACCGTTCACGTCGCGCTCGGAACCGACATCATCCACATGCACCCGGCAGCGTCCGGCGCGGCACTGGGCGAGGGGAGCTTGCGCGATTTCCGGTATTTCGTGTCCAACGTGTCGAAGCTCGAAGGGGGCGTGTACCTCAACTGCGGTTCGGCCGTCGTGCTGCCAGAGGTGTTCCTCAAGGCGGTGGCCCTGGTGCGCAACCGGGGCCTGGCACTCGATCGCCTCACGACCGTCAACCTGGACTTCGTCCGCATGTATCGCCCGCAGACCAATGTCGTCGCCCGCCCAACCGCAGGCACGCAGGGGCGAGGTTTTTCGCTCGTGGGGCACCACGAAATCATGATCCCGCTCCTTGCCGCCGCCATCCTTCACGTGGCCGGCGAGGGCTGAACTCCGAGTCCCCGCCGGTGGCCCGAACGACGTCGCAGCGACGTCCGGAGCGCCGTGGGCCATGTGCTAACATCAGGGGTTCGGGCCGGAGTAGCTCAGCCGGTTAGAGCACGCGTCTCATAAGCGCGGGGTCGGCGGTTCGAGTCCGCCCTCCGGCACCACCCGACACGCTGCGTGGTGCGGGCCCGATGCCACTGGCTGGCACCACTTCCCCGCTTCGGTTCTCACGCCCATCGATGTCCCTGGTGGCCCTGGCCGAACGCGTCCGGCGCACCATCCGCCGTCACGAGATGGCCCGCAGCGGCGCCCGTGTGATCGCCGCCACCTCCGGCGGCGCCGACTCGGTGGCTCTCGCGCGGCTCCTGGCGGCGCTGGCGCAGGCCGGCGACCTGCACCTGGTGGCCCTCGTGCACCTCAATCATCGCCTGCGTGCGGACGCGGGCGGCGACGAGGAGTTCTGCAGGGGGCTTGCCGGCGAACTGGGCGTGCGCTTTCTCAGTGAGGCGGTGGACGTCGCCGCGGCCGGCCGCCTCGAACGCTGCTCCATCGAAGATGCCGCACACCGCGAGCGGCTGGCGTTCTTCGAGCGGGCCCGGGTCGCCTGCGAGGCCGACGTGGTGGCCGTCGGGCACACGATGGATGACCAGGCGGAGACAGTGCTGCTGAGGATGGTGCGTGGGGCGGGGAGCCGCGGGCTTGGTGGCATGCACCCACGGTCGGGGCACGTAATCCGGCCTCTCATCGAATGCCGGCGTGCGGAACTGCGACAGTGGTTGTCAGCCGCAGGGTTCGCCTTCGTCCACGATTCGAGCAACGACGACCTCAGCATCCCGCGCAACCGTGTCCGCGCGGAGCTGCTGCCGCTGCTGGAGTTGCGGTTCAACCCCCGGGTCGTCGAAGGCCTGGCGCGGCAGGCCGCGCTCGCGCGGGCGGACGAGCGGTTCCTCCAGGCCACTGCGGAAGACTGGTGGCAGTCGGCGGCGACGCCACACGGCACGGGGTGGGCGGTTCCCGCTGCCGCGCTTCTCGACGCACCTCCAGCTGTCGCGCGGCGGGCCCTGCATGCGGCGCTGTCGCGGCTGGCGGCCGGCCGACCGGTAGGCTTCGCGCACGTCGAGCGGGCGTGGGCCGTGGTGGAAGGCCGGGCCGTGGCGGTCGATGGTCCGGGTCACCGGCTGGAACGGCTTGGCGGGACAGTCGTCTTATCAGGTAAAGGTCCCGACGGCAGGGGGCGCGGGCCGGCGGGCTCCGGGGTCCAGCCGTATCGCATTCCGCTCCCCCTTCCTGGGGAAGCCCGACTGCCGGGCATGCCGGATCGGATCACTGCCGATATTGCATACAGCACCGGCCGACGGGCGTCACCGGACCGGTCGACCGTGGCGGTGCCGCTCGATTTGCTGCGCGGCCTGCAACTGGCTGTGCGCAACCGCCGGCCCGGGGATCGGCTGCGGATGGGACCGCACGGCCATCGGAAGCTGCAGGACCTGCTGGTGGACCGGAAGGTGCCACGGACCGTGCGCGACCGCGTGCCAATCGTAGTCGACGGCACGGACCGCATCGTTTGGGTGGCGGGCCACGCGCTGAACTGGGACTTTCGTGTCACGGACCCCGCGCAAGGCGTGGTAATCTTGAGACTTATCGGTACGGGAGGCTCGTGTTGAATTCGACCTTGAAGAGCTTGTTGTTCTGGATGGTGCTCGTCGTCGCCGGCGTGCTCATCTGGAACTTCGCCACCAAGTACGAGACCCGCGACCACCAGCTCACGTTCAGTGAGTTCATGTCGGCCGTCGACGCCGGCAACGTCCAGCGTGTGGTGATCACCGGCCAGGAGATCTCCGGCACGACGAAGGACAGCCCGAACCAGACCTTCCGTACCTACGCACCGACCCAGTACGAGGGCCTGGCCAACAAGTTGATCGAGCGCGGCATCGCCGTCTCGTCGAAGGAGCCGACCGCCAGCCCGTGGGCCTCGCTGCTGTACAACTGGGCGCCCTTCCTGGTGATGATTGGCTTCTGGGTGTTCTTCATGCGCCAGATGCAGAGCGGCGGCAACAAGGCGCTGTCGTTCGGCAAGAGCAAGGCGAAGCTGTCGTCCAGTTCGCAGAAGAAGGTGACGTTCAAGGACGTCGCCGGCGTGGACGAGGCGAAGGAAGAACTGCAGGAAATCATCGAGTTCCTGAAGGAACCGCAGAAGTTCCAGAAGCTTGGCGGCCGGATCCCGAAGGGGGTCCTGCTGATGGGCCCCCCGGGCACGGGCAAGACGCTGCTCGCGCGTGCGGTGGCCGGCGAAGCCAACGTGCCGTTCTTCTCGATTAGCGGCTCGGACTTCGTCGAGATGTTCGTCGGCGTCGGCGCATCGCGCGTGCGCGACCTGTTCGAGCAGGGCAAGAAGAACGCGCCCTGCATCGTCTTCATCGATGAAATCGACGCGGTCGGCCGCCACCGTGGCGCGGGCCTCGGCGGGGGACACGACGAGCGCGAGCAGACCCTCAACCAGCTGCTCGTCGAGATGGACGGGTTCGAGTCGAACGAGGGCGTCATCCTCGTGGCGGCCACCAACCGTCCGGACGTGCTCGACCCGGCACTGCTGCGGCCCGGCCGCTTCGATCGCCGTATCGTGGTCAACCGGCCGGACGTGAAGGGGCGCGAGGGGATCCTCGCCGTGCACACCCGCAAGATCCCGATGGCCGACGATGTCGACGTGTCGGTGCTGGCGCGCGGTTCGGCGGGCTTCTCGGGTGCGGACCTGGCCAACCTGGTGAACGAGGCGGCACTCAACGCGGCCCGTTACAACCAGAAGGTCGTCCGCATGCACGACTTCGAGTTCGCGAAGGACAAGGTCCTGATGGGCTCCGAACGTCGCTCGATGATCATCAGCGACGCCGAGAAGCGCATCACGGCGATCCACGAGGCGGGTCACGCGCTGCTGACCGTCCTGCTGCCGTATGCCGATCCGATCCACAAGGTGACGATCATCCCGCGCGGCATGGCGCTCGGCCTGACGATGCAGTTGCCGACGGACGAAAAGCACAACTACTCGCGGGATTACCTGCAGGACCAGATTGCGATCCTGCTCGGCGGCCGCATCGCCGAGGAGATCACGATGAACAGCCTCACCACGGGCGCCGGGAACGATCTCGAGCGCGCGACGGAGATGGCGCGCAAGATGGTGTGCGAGTGGGGCATGAGCGACGCCATGGGGCCGCTCACCTTCGGGAAGAAGGAAGAGCAGATCTTCCTCGGCCGCGAGATCGCACAGCACCAGGACTACAGCGAGGACACGGCGCTGAAGATCGACCAGGAGGTGAAGCGCTTCGTCACCTCCAATTACGAGCGCGCGCACCATCTGCTGAGCGAGCACAAGGACGTCCTGGTCAAGATGGCGGACGCACTGCTCGCCCGCGAAGTGCTCGACGCCGAACAGGTCCGCCGGCTCGCCGCGGGGCTGCCCATCGATGAACCGGCGCCGCCCGTCCCCGTCGCCGCCGCCACCCCGGAAGAGGAGTCGCGGCCGCGGGTCAAGGAACAGCGCGCCCCCATCGTGCCGGCGCTCAACAAGCCGTTGCCGCAGGAATAGCGGCTGGCCGGCGACTCCAGATCAGCGGATCGAGCCGGTGCTCGATCCGCCATGTTTCCGCCGCGTCTCACCTCGCTCCTCCCCTTGCCCCACGGCCGGGCGCTCGCCCTCGGCGAGCGCCCATTGGTCATGGGGATCCTCAACGTCACCCCGGATTCCTTCGCGTCGGCTCGCCTCGACGATCCCGGCCGCGCCATCGAGGCCGGGCTGGCGATGGCAGCCGCCGGTGCCGACATCATCGACATTGGAGGCGAGTCGACACGGCCAGGCGCCGACCCCGTGGACGCAACCGAGGAATGCCGCCGCGTCCTCCCCGTGATACGCGCACTGGCCGCCCGCCTCGACCTCCCGATTTCGGTCGACACCTACAAGGCACAGGTCGCGGACGCCGCCGTCCAGGCTGGGGCGGCGATCGTGAACGACGTGAGCGGGTTCCTGTACGAGCCGGCGCTCGCGGGCGTAGTAGCCCGAACGGGTGTCGGGGTCGTGCTCATGCACACGCGCGGCCGCTCCCGGGACATGTACCGGCTGGCCGACTACGAGGACGTGGTGCCCGCCGTGGTGGAGGAACTGCAGCAGCGGTTGCACGTGGCGCGCGCGGCAGGCATACCCGACTCACGCGTAATCGTCGACCCGGGCATTGGGTTTGCCAAACGCGCGGGCCACAGTTATGGTGTGCTGGCGCGACTGCCGGAGGTCGCCGACGCCCTCGGCCTGCCGCTGCTGGCCGGCCCGTCTCGCAAGTCCTTCATGCGGGAGGCACTGGGTGATCGGCCGGCGGACGAGCGCGACTGGGGCACGGCCGCCGCGGTGACGGCAGCGGTGCTCGGAGGCGCGCACATCGTACGTGTGCACGCTGTCGCCGAGATGGTGCAGGTGGTCCGCGTGGCGGAGGAGATCCGCCGACGCGGCCGGGAGCAGACCAACGCGTGAACTGGAACCTGATCGATACGCTGGTGCGCCGGCGGCCGATCGGCTGGTGGGACCTGGCCGACATCCTCGTGGTGTCGATCATCATCTACGAGGTCCTGAAGCTCATTCGCGGGACGCGCGCGGTGCAGATGGCGCTCGGCGGCGGGGTCGTCGCGGTGCTGTTCTACGGGTCCCAGTGGCTCCATCTCGAGACCGTCAACTGGCTCATTCGCAACCTCGTCGGCTACATCGTGTTCGCCGTCATCGTGCTGTTCCAGTCCGATATCCGCCGGGCGCTCGCGCACTTCGGCCGCGCGCCCTTCTTCCGGTACTTCGCCAAGGCTGAATCGGCCGAGGAATCGATCGAGGAACTCGTCGTCGCCGCCGGCATGCTGTCGGCGCAGCATACGGGAGCCATCATCGCGGTCGAACGGCAGATCGGCCTTCGCAACTACATCGAAGGCGGCATCCCCCTCGACGCGGTGCTCACCTACGACCTGCTGGTGAGCATCTTCCAGCTGAAGTCCCCGCTGCACGACGGCGCAGTCATCATCCAGGAGGACCGGATCGCGGCGGCCGCATGCTTCCTGCCGCTGACGGTGAATCCCCGGCTGAGCAAGGAACTGGGCTCCCGCCACCGGGCCGCCATCGGCCTCACGGAAGAGAACGATGCCGTGGCCGTCGTCGTTTCTGAGGAGACCGGCTCCATCTCGGTCGTGTTCGACGGGCAGATCGAGCGGGGCCTGAGCCCCGACGATCTGCGGGAGCGCCTCCGCGCCCTGATCATGCAGAAGAGCCCGGCGCGACAGCGCCGTGAGGTGCAGTACTCATGAAGGCGCCCTGGCCGTTCGGGCACCTGGGCCTGAAGATCCTTTCGGTCGGCATCGCGGGGCTGCTCTGGTTCGCAGTGTCGGGCGAAGAGGTCGTGGAGCGGGGACTGCGCATCCCGCTCGAACTCGTGCAGTTTCCCGCGGAACTGGAGTTGCTGGGCGAGGCGCCATCCATCGTGGACGTGCGCGTGCGCGGCGCATCCGGAACGTTGAGCGGGCTGGGGTCGAGCGATCTGATTGCGGTGCTCGACCTCAAGACCGCGCGCGAAGGACGACGCCTGTATCAGTTGACGCCGGAACTCGTTCGGGCCCCCTTCGGCGTGCAGGTGGTGCAGTTGACGCCTCCAAGCGTGGTGCTGACCTTCGATCGATCGGCGACGAAGCAGGTCCCGGTGGTGCCGGCCGTGGAGGGTGATCCCGCACCGGGATTCGTGGTTGGCGAGACCACCGTCGACCCCGACACCGTGGAAGTCGTCGGCGCCGCCAGCGCCGTCGCACGCGTCACCGAGGCGCTGACCGAGCCCGTGTCGGTATCCGGGGCCCGCGCCGTGGTGAACGACGCCGTCACGATCGGGTTCCTCGACCCGGCGTTGCGCCTCAAGACGCCGCGGCAGGCGCGCGTCAGCGTGGACGTGCGGCCGGGGCCAGTCGAGCGCACGCTGCGGGCCCGGCCCGTCCAGCTCCGAAACCTCGGCAACGGCCTGGTGGCCCGCGCGACGCCGAACGCCGTGGAGGTGGTGCTGCGCGGCAGCCGCGAGGCCGTGAATCGCGTCGATGCGGAGAACGTCGCCGCGTTCGTGGAACTCAACGGTCTCGGGGTCGGAGACTACATTCTTGCCGCGCGCGTGGACGACCCCGACCGCGCCGGCGTCGCGCGGATCCTGCCGGCGACCGTCCAAGTGAAGATCACCAGTGACTGACACGACCAGACTGTTTGGAACCGACGGCGTCCGTGGTACGGCCGGCGCCTATCCCCTCGATCACGCCACCGTGCGCCGCCTCGGCGCCGCACTGGTCCGGGCGCTGCCGCACGGCACGGAGTCGCCACACCTGCTCATCGGCCGGGACACGCGTGAGTCCGGCGAATGGATCGAAGCCGAGCTCGCGCATGGCGCCGCGGGCGAGGGCGCGGACGTCACGAGCGTCGGTGTCGTGCCCACGCCGGCCGTGGCGTATCTCACCCGCGCGTTCGAGGAGTACGACGCTGGCGTCGTGATCTCCGCCTCGCACAACCCCTTCGCCGACAACGGCATCAAGGTGTTCTCAGGCAAGGGGGAGAAGTTCACGGAGGCCGTCGAGCGCCACGTCGAGGCGATCGTGGCCGACGGCAGCTGGCATGTGCGCCCGGGAGAGCCGGGGCCGGTCCCCCAGGTGGCGCTGGTCGGCGCGTACCTGGATCACCTCCGTGCCGTGGTGCCGGACACGGCTCCCTTCCGGGGGTTCCCGCTGGTCATCGACTGTGCAAACGGGGCGACGACTCCGGTCGCTCCCGGACTCTTTGCGCAGCTCGGGTTCGAAACGACGGTGATCGGCAACGCCCCGGACGGGCGCAACATCAACCTGGATTGCGGCTCGACCCACCCGGAACGCCTCGCACAGACGGTGGTGGCGACCGGGGCCCGCATGGGGGTCGCGTTCGACGGTGATGGCGATCGCGCCATCTTCGTCGATGAACGCGGACACGTCGTGAACGGCGACGCGGTGCTGCTGATGTGCGCGCGGCAACTGAAGCGGGAGGGGCGCCTCCCCGGCAATGCGATCGTCGCGACGGTGATGAGCAACATCGGGCTCGAGATCGCGCTGCGCGAGGCAGGGATCGGGATGGTGCGCTGCCCTGTCGGCGACAAATACGTGATGGAAGAGATGCTGGCCCGCGGCATCGCCCTTGGCGGCGAGCAGTCGGGCCACGTCATCTTCTCCGACTATCTGTTCACCGGCGACGGCCTGTGCACGGCCCTGAACGTGCTGCGCACCATCGCACAGACCGGCCGCAGCCTCGGCGAACTTGCCGACGACCTGACCAACTACCCGCAGGTCCTGCTCAACGTGCGCGTCAGGCAGAAGGTGGATCTGGCGACGGTTCCCGCCGTTGCGGACGCCATTGCGCGCGTCGAAGCTCGCGTCGCCGACCACGGCCGCCTGCTGGTCCGCTACTCGGGGACGGAGCCGCTGCTGCGCGTGATGCTCGAAGGTCGGGACGAGGACGAGATTCGTGCGTGGGCGCAGGAGATCATCGATGTCGTCAACCGCGAGCTCGCCTGATGCCGCCGCCCATCCACACCCGCCAGCCATGCTGAGCGGCGCCCCGGCGCGCGATCGTGAAGCGCTGCCAGGCTCACCGTCATGATTCGCCTGTCTGTCAACGTGAACAAGGTGGCGACGCTGCGCAACTCGCGTGGCGGCGCCGAGCCTCGCGTGCTCGACGCGGTCGACGTGTGCCTCGCCGCCGGCGTGCGTGGGGTCACGGTGCACCCGCGCGCAGACCAGCGCCACATCACGACAAAGGACGTCCGGGACATCGCCGCGCGCCTTGCGCCGCTGCGACCCGGCGTCGAGTTCAACATCGAGGGGGATCCGCGGCCTGGTTTCCTCGACCTCGTGCACGAGGTCCGTCCCGAGCAGTGCACGATCGTCCCGGTCGTGCCCGGCGAGATCACGTCGCAGGCAGGATGGACCGCAGGGCCGGACACGGACCGCCTGCCGGCGGTGATTGCCGCGCTGCGTGCGCAAGGCGTGCGGGTCAGCCTGTTCATCGATCCCACCCCCGAGGCCGTCGCCCTCGCGCAGGCCGTGGGCGCCGATCGGGTGGAGCTGTACACCGAACCCTTTGCCCGCGCGTTCGAGCGCGGACCTGCCGAGGCGCAGGCGTCGTTCGCCACATACGCACGCGCCGCGGCACTCGCGCACGCCGCGGGCCTCGGCATCAATGCCGGCCACGACCTGGACCTGCACAACCTCGTGCTGTTCCGGACCCTGCCGTACCTCGACGAGGTGTCGATCGGGCACGCGATCGTGTCGAGGGCGCTGTTCGTGGGACTGGAGACGGTCGTCCGCGAGTACCTTGCCGTGCTCGCGGGCTGATCCGCGCAGGGCGGTGCTCAGGTACCGCAGAACGTCCGGTAGTGAGGGTCGGGCGGTGCCGGCTCGAGCCACCAGGCGTCTCGCCGGCGCTCGTAATCGAAGGGCGTCCGCACGACGTCCAGCAACTCGCGCAGGGGCGTCAGATCGTGCTCCGCCGCGGCGGCGCCCAGCGCGGCCTCGACACGATGGTTGCGCGGCACGACGACCGGGTTGTGTGCCTGCATTCGCGCCAGACCCGCCTCCACCGAGTGCGCGTCGCGTTCACGCCTGTGCGTCCACCGGTCGTGCCACGCATCGAACGCACGGTCGGGCTCCACGCAGGCATCTGGCCGGCGACCACGCGCGAGCGCGCTGAAGGTGTTCGTGTAGTCGGCACTCCGCTCCTGCATCCAGGCGAGCAGATCCTCGATCAGTTCGCGGTCGCCGGGCTCACCGGTGAAGAGGCCGAGCTTGGCCCGCATCAAATCCAGCCAGGCGTCGGCGAAGCGTTGTTCGAAGTTCGTCAGCGACTCCGTCGCACGCGCGACCGCGGCGTCCGTATCCTCGGCGAACAGCGGGAGCAGGGCTTCCGCCAGGCGCGCCAGGTTCCACCGCGCGATGGCCGGCTGATTCCCGTAGGCGTAGCGCCCCATCGTGTCGATGGAGCTGAAGACCGTGTCGGGGTCGTAGCGGTCCATGAAGGCACAGGGCCCGTAGTCCAACGTCTCGCCGGACACCGCCATGTTGTCGGTGTTCATGACCCCGTGGATGAAGCCGACGGTCTGCCAGCGGGCGATCAGGTGCGCCTGCCGGTCGGCGATGGCGTCGAACAGCGCAACGGCGTCGCCCGGCGGTGTGTCCGGGTAGTGGCGGGCGCGCGTGTACTCCGCCAGCGCCCGCAGCGCCGCCAGATCCTCGTGCGCAGCGACCCACTGGAAGGTGCCGACCCGGATGTGGCTCGCGGCCACCCGCGTGAGCACCGCGCCCTCGAGCACGCGCTCCCGGTACACGGGCTCACCGGTCAGTGCCACCGCGAGGCTGCGGCTCGTGGGAATGCCCAGCGCGGCCATGGCCTCGCTGACGACGAACTCCCGGAGCATCGGCCCCAGCGCCGCGCGGCCGTCGCCCCGGCGGGAGAACGCCGTACGGCCCGCGCCCTTGAGGTGAATGTCGCTCCGTGCGCCAGACGGCGCGATCTGTTCGCCGAGCAGAATGGCGCGGCCGTCGCCAAGCGCCGTGAAGTGGCCGAACTGATGCCCGGCGTACGCCTGGGCGAGCGGGCGCGCTCCCTCCGGCAGCTCGTTGCCCGCGAACAGGCGGCTGCCCCTGTCGCCCTCGAGGCTGTGGGGGTCCAGGCCCAGGGCCTCGGCCAGCGGCCAGTTCAGGACCACGAGGTGGGGGGAGCGAACCGGGGTGGGGGCCGCCGGTGCGTGCAGCAGCGGCGGAAGTTCGGCGTAGGTATGCTCGAGGCGCCAGCCGGCCATTGGGTCCATTGTACCGGCCCGGGACGGAGCCGCCGACCGCGCCTGCGTTGTGCCCGATCCGGTATGATCGTCGCAGACATCGCATGAAACCTGAGTCGATCGCCTTCGGAGTCGCCGGCATCGTGTTCGGGCTGATCGCCGGCTGGATCATCGGCAGTCAGCAAGCGTCGATGCGCCCGGGTCAGCCCGTGGCCAGCGTCGCCGCCGCGCCCGCGCCGGCAGGGAGCGCGCCCACAGCCGCGTTGCTCGACGAAAACAAGGTCAAGGCGTTGACGGCCGTCGCGGATCAGCAGCCCACCAACCCGGCACCGCGGGTCGAACTCGGCAACCTGTACTTCGACTCCGAGCGCTACACCGATGCCATCAAGTGGTACAGCGAGGCGCTGAAGCTCGCGCCGAAGGACGTCAACGTCAGCACCGACCTCGGCGTCAGCTACTACTACACCAACCAGCCGGACCTGGCGCTCGCCCAGTTCGACGAGTCGCTGAAGATCGAGCCGAACCACACCAAGACGCTGCTGAACCAGGGCATCGTCCGCGCGTTCGGCAAGCAGGACCTGGCGGGCGCGGAGCAGTCGTGGCAGCAGGTGCTCAAGCTGTCACCCGACAGCGCCGAAGGTCAGGCCGCCAAGCGGGCACTCGACAGCCTGCGGTCCGCCCACCCGGGTGGAGCCCCCACGGGTACGAAGCCGGGTGCGTGATGCTGCGGTTCATCCTGCTCTCGCTGCTCCTCACGATCCTGCTGCGGGCCCTCAACCGGCTGTGGGCCGGGTTCGTCCAGGGCATGCGGGGGCAGTCGGCTGCGGGAGGCCCGTTTGGAGCACGCACGCCGCCCCGCAGCGTGCACATGGCCCGCGACCCGGTCTGCGGGACCTTCGTGGTGCCTGAGCGAGCGGCAGCGCTCGTCGACGGCGCCGAGCGCCTGTACTTCTGCTCGACCACGTGTCGGGATACCTACCTCGCCCAGCACTCCCGTTCCCGCTCCGCGGCCGCCCACGGCCGCCCGGCATGAACACCGAGTCGCAGCTCCGGGCCGACATCGTGGAGGTCGGCCGGCGGATGTACGCACGCGGCTACACCGCCTCGAACGACGGCAACATCAGCGTCCGGCTGGGAGAAGACCGCCTGCTGATGACCCCTCGCAGTGTCTGCAAGGGATTCATGACGCCAGAGATGATGTGCATCACGGACCTCGACGGCCGCAAGGTGCAGGGGGACCGTGATCCGTCTTCCGAGATGCTGATGCACCTCGAGGTCTACCGCCAGCGGCCGGATGCCCGCGCGGTGTGCCATGCGCATCCTCCTATCGCCACCGGCTTTGCGGTGGCCGGAATCCCCCTCGACCGGGCCGTGCTCGCCGAGGTGCTCACCACGCTGGGCAGCATCCCCATCGCGGAGTATGCGACCCCGTCCACCTCGGAGCTGCCAGCCGCCGTTCGGAAGTACGTGAAGGCCCACGACGGCATGCTGCTGGCCAACCACGGCGCCCTGACGCTTGGCGCCGACCTGTTCGCTGCGTACTACAAGCTGGAGACGATCGAGCACTTCGCCAAGATCAGCCTCGTGGCGCGCATGCTGGGCCGCGAAAACCTGATTGCGCGCGAGGAAGTGGACCGCCTCCAGGGGCTGCGGACGAACTACGGCATCAAGGCGCCCGCGCCCATCTGCCCCGATCCGACGCTCGTGGGCGACCTGTTGTCTGGCCCCGATCCCGTCACCTGCCAGGTGGTGCAGGCCCCGCCCGGGGACGGGCACAGCCGCCTCGTGCCGGACGTGATCGTGCCGGGCGCACCCTCCCCGAACGGAGCGGCTCCCGAGCCGGATGAGGACCAGGAAATTCGGTTAACATACCGCGAACTGTCCGCGCTCATCGAAGACGCGATTCGGAGCCTGCGGTAGCTATTTCGACTGGAGAGACTTAGATGGGTGAGGCACTTGGGATGGTCGAGACGAAGGGCCTGGTCGCGATGATCGAGGCCGCCGACGCCATGGTGAAGGCGGCGAAGGTGACGCTCGTCGGCTGGGAGAAGATCGGCGCCGGCTACGTCACGGCCATCGTGCGCGGCGATGTCGCGGCGGTCAAGGCCGCCACCGACGCGGGCGCCGCGGCCGCCCGGCGTGTCGGCGAGCTGGTGTCGGTGCACGTCATCCCCCGTCCGCACGCCAACCTCGAAGACACGCTGCCCATCGGCAAGGCCTCGTCCGCAAAGGCCTAGGCTCGGGTGCTCCTCGCAAGGATTGTCGGCACGGTCGTCGCCACGCGGAAGGACCCGCGGCTGGTCAGCAACAAGCTGCTGATCGTCCGCCCGGTCGACCCGAAGGGCAAGGCCGAGGGCAACTACCTCGTGGCGGTGGATACGGTGGACGCCGGTGTCGGCGAAACCGTGCTCATCGTCAGCGGCAGTTCGGCGCGGATGGCCTCCGGCATGAAGGATTGCCCGGTGGACGCCGCCATCGTCGGGATCGTCGACACGGTGGAAGTCTCCTCCTGACATGCAGCTGGCGCGCGTGATCGGCACGGTCGTGGCGACACGGAAGGACGAGAACCTGGGCGGCATCACGCTGCTGATGGTTCAGCCGCTCACCGCCGATCGGCAACCGGCCGGTCGGCCGCTGGTGGCCGTGGACTCCGTCGGCGCCGGCGTCGGCGAAGAGGTGTTCTTCGTGCGCGGCCGCGAAGCCAGCTTCCCGTTCTACCCGGTCGAGGCGCCGGTGGACGCGGGTATCGTAGGCATCGTCGACCACTGGGATCTCGGCTGATGACGCGCGACGAGCGGCCTTCAGCCTGGCCCCTATTCGTGGCGCGCGCGCTCGCGGAGCGGCGCTGCAGGCTCGAGGCCCGCTGAGATGCAGATAGCCCGCGTCGTCGGGACCGTCGTCTCGACGCAGAAACACCGGAAGTTCGAGGGAGCCAAGCTGCTGCTGGTGCAGCCGCTCAACCTCGACGACACGCCGCGCGGATCGGCCCTCCTCGCGGTGGACGGGGTCGGCGCGGGCGTCGACGAGAAGGTGCTGGTCGTGCTCGAAGGGCGTGCTGCCAACGAGGCGCTTGGACGCAAGGCGGCCCCGGTGGACGCTGCGGTCGTCGGCATCATCGACCACGTGGACGTGGATGCAGATTTCTGAGCAGGAACTTCGGACGATGATCCGCGCCGCGATCGCCCGTCATACGGGTGATTCCGCGGTGTCACTTCCGGCGACCCGCACCCACTCGGGCCGGGCCGTCTCCCATGCCAGCCATGGACTGTTCATCGTGCCGGCGCCCGGAGACGATGCCTGCGTGATCGAGCCGGCTGTGCGCTGCGATCACTGCGGTTACTGCAAGTCGCTCGGCCACTAGCCGGGGCACGGCACGCCGCATCCCTCGCCAGGAGTGCCGGGCATGAAACCCGGCTCACGTTCCGTCCTCATCGCGAGCCCCTTCATGAACATCTTCGTCACTCGCAAGCTCCCGTCCTCGGTGATCTCGAAACTCGAGCAGGTGGGCCACGTCGAGGTCTACGCTGGAGAGGGCGCCATCCCCGTCGAGGAACTGCACGCCCGTGTGGCCGGCAAGCACGCCCTCGTCACGATGCTGACCGAGCAGGTCGATGCTGCGCTGCTCGACGCCGGCCGCGACCTGAAGGTGGTCGCGAACGTGGCCGTCGGCTACAACAACATCGACGTGCCGGCGGCACGGGCCCGCCGCGTCGTCGTGACCAACACGCCGGACGTCCTCACGAACGCCGTCGCGGACTTCACCTGGGCCCTGATCCTGGCCGTCACCAGGCGTATTTCCGAGGGTGAACGCGTCGTGCGCCGCGGGGCCTGGAAGGGGTGGGCGTTCGATTACATGCTCGGCACCGAGCTGCGTGGCAAGCAGCTGGGCCTGGTCGGGCTCGGCCGCATCAGCCGCGCGGTGGCGGCCCGGGCAGACGCCTTCGGCATGCGGGTGGCGTTCACGTCGCGCACCGACCAGACGCTCGAGGGCGCCCAGCGGCTGTCGCTCGACGCGCTGCTCAACACGTCGGAGGTCGTGTCGCTGCACGTGCCGCTTACGCCGGAGACCCGCCACCTGATCGATCAGAAGGCACTGGCCCGGATGAAGCGGTCTGCGTACCTGATCAACACCGCTCGGGGGCCCGTGGTCGACGAGGCGGCGCTGGCGTGGGCACTGCAGCAACGGCTCATCGCCGGCGCGGCGCTCGATGTCTACGAGCACGAGCCGGCGATTCATCCGGACCTGCTGCCGCTCGAGAACGTGCTGCTGGTGCCCCACCTCGGGAGCGGCACCACGGAGACGAGGACGGCCATGGCCGACCTCGCGGCGCAGAATGTCATCGCGGTGCTGTCCGGGCAGCCGCCGGTGACGCCGATACCCTGACATGGCGAAGGTGCTGGCACGCACACGTCATCTGGACCGCGTGATGGGCACGCTGCAGCGTGCCATCGCGGGGATGGAGGTGCCCGCCGTCGAGAAGATTTCGGAGGCCCAGCAGGAGCAGCCGTTCCAGGTGCTCATCGCCACCCTCCTCTCGGCCCGCACGCAGGACGCGACGACCCATGCGGCGTCCACCCGCCTGTTTGCCGTCGCCCCGACGCCCCAGGCCATGGCGCGGCTGAGCGTCGCCCGGATCGCCGCGCTCATCAAACCGGTCAGCTTCTACAGGACCAAGGCGAAGCACGTGAAGGACACCTGCCGAATCCTCCTCGAGCGCCATGGCGGTGTCGTGCCAGGCACCATGGAGGAGTTGACGACCCTCCCCGGCGTCGGCCGCAAGACCGCGAACCTCGTGCTGATCCTGTCCTTCCGCAGCCAGCAGAACATCTGCGTCGACACGCACGTGCACCGGATCGCGAACATCATGGGCTGGGTGTCGACACGAACCCCCGACGAAACCGAACAGGCGCTCTACAAGGTCGCCGATCCGAAGTGGTGGGCCAACATCAACCTGTATCTGGTGATGTGGGGACAGAACGTCTGCCGGCCGACGTACCCGCGGTGCGGCGCCTGTGCCGTCGAGCGCGAGTGCCCCCGCATCGGGGTCACGCAGGTGTCGAAGCGCTCCACGCCAACGAAGGTGGCCTGATGCGCTACCGGGCCCTGCTGATTGTGGCGACGATGGCTGCGCTCGCGTGGACGGCGGGGCGGACGGGGTTCGTCGGCCGATCGCTGTCGGCGCAGCCGGCCGCACCCGTGATCGTCGTGGATACGAGCCGCGGCGCCTTCGCGATCGAACTGTTCGACAAGGACGCGCCACGTTCCAGCGCGCACATCCTCGCGCTGGTCAAGGCGTCGTTCTACGACGGCCAGCGCATCCACCGTGCGCTGCCAGGCTTCGTCGTGCAGTTCGGTGATCCCCAGTCACGGGACTCCGGCGCGCGCGACGTCTGGGGGCGCGGCGCCGCCGCATCGAGCGGGACGCCGATCGGCATCGCGGAGATCAGCACCAGGCGAAAACACACCGCGCTGGCGGTCGGTCTGGCACACATGGGCGAACCGGCGCAGGCCGACAGCCAGCTGTATGTCACGCTGGCGCCGCGGCCGGACCTCGACGGCCAGTATGCTGTCGTCGGCCAGGTCGTAAGCGGGCGCGACGTCCCGGCGCAGCTGCAGGCGGGCGACGAGATCAGGCGGGTCTACATCAGGGAATAGCCCCGCGGGGCGACCGCCACGGCGGTGCGCAGCTGTGGGTACTGGTCGACGAACTCCCGCGGGTACTCACCGGGCAGGGGCTCGCCCAGCTGCTGCTTGATCATCGCGGCGTTGGCCACTGACTTGGCCGAGAAGTGGTTGTTGGTGTAGAGATACGCCTTCTTCACCAGCTGCCGCGCGGCGGCCGCCGTCTCGCTGAACTCCCGCAGTTCGTCCGCCGTGTAGAGATAGTTGTACCGATCTTCCGCCGCCTTGTGGCTCCACCACTCCTTCGCGTTCCGACCGTGGAGCCGCATGTAGTAGAACCCCCTGATGTTCGGGAGCCGGTTCTGCTCGATGGAGAAGCGGAACTGCGGCTCGTCGATCTGGACCCACGCCGCCTGGTGGCCGTTGAGCACGTCGAGCGTGTCGGCGAAGGCGTCGCTCCAGGTGCGGTGGCGCAGCTCCACCGCCAGCGGGTAGTCGCGCAGCGCCTGCAGGAGTGCGTCCAGATACGCGCGTTCCGCGGATGCGCCCTTGAAGCTGGGCGGGAACTGTACGAGCACGGCTCCCAGGCGGCCGGCGGCGGCGAGCGGCTCGATCCCGCGCCTGAACTCATCGACATCCGCGGCGTTCGGGCGGAGCAGTTCCCGCACGGCGGTATCGTGTCCCTCCGGCGTACGCAGCGCGCGCCGGACCGTCCCTTCGTACATCTTCGGGTGCGTGAACTTCTGATACAGCTTGATCGAGAACTCGAACCCGTCGGGCGTGCGTTCGACCCAGCTGCGGGTGACCGACGCCCTCGGCTGACCGTAAAAGGTCGAGTTGACTTCGACCGTGTCGAAGTGCTCCGCGTAGAACGCGAGCTCGTCGAACCCCTTGGGACGGTTGCGAGCCGCTGGATAGAACACCCCGTTCCATGTCCCGCGTCCGCTCGGGTAGCTCCAGCCGGAAGTGCCGATGCGCAGGTCGCCCATGCCACGTACAATATTCGAACCGCCGGTGGCACGGCACCGGTACGTGCGGCGGTTCCGATGCTCACGATCAACGAGATCTTTCACTCCATTCAAGGTGAGTCACGCCGCTCGGGCGAACCCTGCGTGTTCGTGCGCCTGACCGCCTGCGATCTCCGCTGCACCTGGTGCGACACGCCGTATGCCTTCCACGAAGGGCGCAAGCGGAGCGTCGAGGACGTCATCGCGGAGGTGGAACGGATCGGCTGCCGGCTGGTGGAGATCACGGGCGGCGAGCCGCTCCTGCAGGAGGACGTCTACACGCTGATGCAGGGGCTGCTCGACGGCGGCCACACAGTCATGATCGAGACCGGCGGTCACCGGTCGATCGCGCGGGTGCCGGCCGGCGTGCTTCGGATCGTCGACATCAAGTGCCCGGGCAGTGGGGAGAGCCACCGCAATCACTGGGAGAACCTGGATCTCGTGGGCCCATCGGACGAGGTGAAGTTCGTCGTCAAGGACCGGGTGGACTACGACTATGCCAGGGAGGTCATTGCGCGGCACGCCCTTGCGGGCCGCGTCGGCGCGGTGCTGATGTCCCCCGTGCATGGCGTACTCGATCCGCGCCTGCTCTCCGAGTGGATCCTGGCGGATCGCCTGCCGGTGCGGCTCCAGCTGCAGCTCCACAAGTTCATCTGGTCGCCGGAGACCCGGGGGGTATGAAGCGCGCGGTGGTCCTGCTGAGCGGCGGGCTGGACTCGTACACGGCAGCTGCCATCGCCGCACGGGACGGGTTCGCGCTGAACGCGCTGACGGTGGCGTACGGACAGCGCCACGCACGGGAGATCGCCTCGGCGCGGGCGGTGGCGCACGCGCTCGGCGTCGAGCGTCACCTCGAGATGCCCCTGGACCTGCGCGGCATCGGCGGGTCGTCGCTCACTTCCGATTTGCCAGTGCCCGAGGGACGAGACCTGTCGGCCGCGGACATTCCGAGTACCTACGTGCCGGCACGCAACACGATCTTCCTCGCGCTCGCGCTGGGGTGGGCCGAGGTGCTGGGTGCGACCGACCTCGTCATCGGCGTGAACGCACTTGACTACTCGGGCTACCCGGACTGCCGCCCGGAGTTCATCGCCGCCTTCGAGTCGCTGGCCGGTCTCGCCACCCGAGCCGGCGTCGAGGGCGCCCGCTTCCGCGTGCACACGCCGCTCATCGCGCTGTCCAAGGCCGACATCATCAGGCGCGGCCTCGCGCTCGGGCTCGACTACGGGCTCACCCACAGCTGCTACAACCCGGACGTCACCGGCTTGCCCTGCGGCCGCTGCGACAGCTGCGTGCTCCGGGCGAAGGGCTTCGCCGAGGCCGGCGTACCCGATCCAGTTCTCCCGGCCTGATGGGCGCCGACGCCACACGACCATGAGCCTCACCGAACGGCTGTACTACGACGATCCATCCGCGCGCACGTTCGCCGCCCACGTCCGGCGCGTTGAGCCGCGCGGCGCCGCCACCGCCGTGTGGCTCGATCGAACCGGGTTCTATCCGACCTCCGGCGGCCAGCCTTTCGACACGGGGGCGATTGGCGGGCTGCGGGTCATCGGCGTCGAGGAGGATGGAGACGACGACGTCGTGCACCTGGTGGAAGGCGCCGCCGCTCTCGTGCCTGGTGCGGCCGTCACGGGCGTCATCGACTGGCAGCGCCGCTTCGACCACATGCAGCAGCACACGGCCCAGCACGCGCTGTCCGCGGTCGTGGCGCAGGCATTCGGTGCGCGCACCGTCGGCTTCCACCTCGGTGCCGATGCCTCGACGATCGATCTCGACCGCGAGCTGACGCCGGTGCAGGTAGCCGAGGCGGAGCGTCAGGTCAATGCCGTCGTTTGGGACGACCGGCCGATCACGATCCGCTACGCGACCGACGAGGAGGCGAAGGCGCTGCCACTCCGGAAGGAGTCGGTGCGGACGGGCACACTCCGCCTCATCGAGATCGCGTCACTCGACCTGTCGGCCTGCGGCGGCACGCACGTACCGCGCACCGGGGTGATCGGGGCGGTGCTCGTCTCGGCGTGGGAACGTTTCAAGGGAGGGCAGCGGCTCGAGTTCCTCGCGGGGGCGCGAGCGCTGTCGCGGTTTCAGTTGTTGCGCGACACGACAGCCGCGGCCGTGCGTCGCCTGTCGGTCCTTCCGCAGGACCTGCCGGGCGCGATCGATCGCCTCCACGCCGAGGCCCGCGACCTGCGACGCGACGTGGCCGGCCTGCAGGAGACACTTGCCGGGTATGAGGCCGGCGCGCTCGCCGAGCGGGCCGAAACGTGGGGGGCGCACCGGGTCGTCGTGCAGGCGCTGGCCGGCGACGCTGCGTGGCTCAAGGCGCTTGCGCTCGGCATCGCCGCACGCCCCGGGCACATGGCGATCCTGCTCTCCGACTCGACGCCGGCTCTGGTGGTGGCGGCGCGCGCGGCCGATGTCGACCGCTCGTGCCAACAGCTCGTCGCGGCGCTGTCCACCGCGTTCGGCGGACGCGGCGGGGGCCGGGCCGAATTCGCGCAGTGCGGCGGGCTGCAGGCACCGCCCGAACTGGTCGTGGCGGCCGTCCGCAACTTCCTGTCGAGGCCGGCGTAGCATCCAGCCGACCGCCGCGGTCAGTGCACCCGCGTGCGTCTGAACTCGGACAGTGCCACGATCACGGCGTCACTGAGCCGGTCGATCGCGTCACTGGACACACCGTAGTTGTTCGCCGCGATGGAGAAGGCCACCGGCTCGCCATCAGCCGTCCTGGCGAACCCCGCGATGGCGCGCGCGTTGGTGTAGGAGCCGGTCTTGGCGCGAACCGTCCCCTCCGCCGCCGTGCCTTTCATGCGCTGCGACAGCGTGCCGGCGCGCCCGGCTACTGGCAGCGACGCGAGGAACGGTTCCCGCAGACGATCGTCGGCGTACACCTGTGCGAGCAGGGCCACGAAAGCCCGGGGCGTGATCAGGTCGTATCGCGAGAGGCCCGAGGCGTCGAGGAAGATCGTCTCGGCCGGCGCGATGCCCCAGCGGTCCAGCACCTCGCGCGCGATCGTGCGGCCATCCTCGAAGGTGCCGATGCCGCTGCGCGCCAGCGCCACGGTCCGCATCAGCGTCTCCGCATACTGGTTCTGGCTCAGCTTCATCAGCGGGTCGGCGAGGGCCGCCAGCGTGGGTGAACGATGGGTTGCGACGAGCAGCGCGCGATCGAGCGCGGGTGATTCCGGCAGGGTGTCGATGTCCAGGGCCTCGCCCTGCACCACGATGCCGGCCTCGCGCAGGCCCTCGCGGACCGCCCTGGCGTAGTACAACGTCGGGTTGCTGACGGCGACGGTGCGAACCACCGGAGCCGGTCTGAGGGGCACCACGCCGGAAACCTCCACCCGCCTGGTACGAGCGGAGGGCGTGATCTCGACTGACACGCCCGCATCAGGGGCGTCGGTCATCACCATCGCGTGCAGGTCGACGTCGGCATACGCGGGGCTGAGGGCTACTGTCGCGGGCGTGCCCGCCGCGGGGCCCGGAGCGATCCGCACCTGCGCCGCGTTCTGATTGAACTGCAACGCGGACACCGGCGCCGAGTACGCGTAGGTCATGTCGTCCCACATCCAGCCTGCGCCGTAGCCGCTGCCAGGGAAGGCCCGACCGTCGCCGATCACGGACCCGGTCACCCGTCGTATGCCCATCGTCCGCAGCCGCTCCGCCCACGAACGGAAGACGATGGTGGCGCCCCCTTCCCAGTCGTCCAGCGTGGGGTCGCCGCTGCCCACGACGATCAGGTCGCCGTCGAGCACGCCCTCTTCGATCGTGCCGTTCGCCAGCAGGCGCGTCTCGTACGTGAAGTCCCAGCCGAGCTGCTCGGCCGCGATGGCCAGCGTGATCAGCTTCATCGTGGAGGCCGGCAGGAGCAGCCGGTCGCCGTTCACCGACACCAGCACCTCCTGCGTCTGGAGAGAACGTGCCTCGATGCCCCAGAACCCGGCGCCTCCCTGGGGGTCGGCGAGGATCGATGTGACGCGGTTGCGAAGCGCCGCAAGGGCTGCGTCGTGAATCGCGGGGGGCCGCGCGGGAGCCTGTGCGGAGAGGCGAGAGGCCGCCGGGATGCCGAGGCATCCCGGCAGCAGGCTGGCTGCCAGAACGGCTGATCGAAGCCGCCGGTTCACTTGGTGAACTCGTCGACCGACTTCAGCAGGTCGTCGAGTTTCTCGGCATCGATGCGTGCCGCACCGGGGTCGTCCGTGCGCGCGGCGAAGGCGTCCTGCCCGTTCCTGCCGAACGACACCTTCTCTTCCTTCTTCCCGTCGTCGTACTTCGCGACGACGGTCAGCAGGGGAGACGCGAGGCCGGTCCGCGGTCCGGCCTCGACGAACTCGATCGCCCGCACGTCGGCCAGCGCCGGCACGAAGGCGCCGAACTTCTCCTTGTCCGGGTCGGCGCCCGCAGGGCTGACGCGCTTCCACGAATCGGCAGTGTCGGCCTTGTCCGCCTTGACCTTCTCGAATACGGTCGTCTTGCCGTTCCGGGTGATCTCGAGGCGTGTGGCGGTGAAGGCCCGCATGTCGAACAGTTCCTTGCGGCGGTAGTCGCCGAGGCCCTTCCGCAGATCGTCGGCGGCCGTCTTCTGGATCGTGAAGACGTCCGGCCTGGACAGGTCGCGCACGTAGACCGTGCCCTCCTCCGCGTCGTTGCCGACACCGACGCCGACCCGCCCTGATCCGAGGTGCAGGTTGACGACCGCGGCCGGGGTGTCGAGGCCGTACTTCCTGAGGTCGTCGGGCGAGGGCGCGTTGGACACGATCTTCGTCATCTGGAGCGATGAGATCGCGCTCACCAGGCCCTCGGACGCCGAGACGTCTGCCCGGGCGGTGATCGGCCTGGTGACGGACCAGTCGTCAGCCTTCTTCGCGACCTCGAAGCTCGATCCGGCGACGGTGGCGTCGAAGCCGTCGATATTCGTGCGGTCGAAGGTGACGATCGCCTTGTCGCGCAGGTCGAAAGGCGACTTGTTGAAGGTGGCCTCGTTGTACTGACCGATCAGCACGACCTTCTCGTCGTCGTTCTTCCGCGCGTACAGGCTGCCGCCCGTTGCGGTCTTCGATCCGATGCGCAGCGTGCCGTTGGCCTTGCCGTCGGCCGTCTTGAAGGCCACCTCGATGCGGGGCTTGTCGAGGCCGTATTCGCCGGCGTTGGCCAGCGTCTCCTCGACCGTGCGCGTGACGTCGAGGCCTGCCAGCGCATTGGCGATGCCGCTGGCCTCGAGGTCCGAACCACGCGAGGCGACCGGCGCCACCATCTGCCAGGTGCCGTTGTCCTTCTTGAGGGTCGTCGTCTCGCCGGCTTCAGAGGTGACCGTGAGCTCGGTGATGTCGTCCGACCGGAGGCCGGTGAACATCCGGTCCTGCGTCGACGCCGAGTCGTCGGCCTTCGAGGCGACGAAGTAGATGTAGGCCCCGAGGCCGATCAGCACGACCAGGAGCGCGAGGGTCGAACGGAGGCCACGCATCGGGTTACCGCCTCCGCCACCAAGTGACGATGCCGGTGCCGAACACGAGTCCCGGCACGATGAGCAGCGACAGCCAGGTGATGTTGCTCTGCTGGGTCGCGGTCAGCGTCAGTCGCCGGTCTGCGGCCTCCCGCGTGCGGATGGAGATCAGGTTCTCCTGCTGCGACAGCCAGCCGATCGTGTTCATGAAGAGGTCGCGGTTGCCGGCGACACCGAGGGTGTTGTTCGAGGCGAAGTCGGAGTCGCCGAACACCACCACGCGGGTTTCCGGCTTCGGGGCCTCGTCCTTGCCGGCCTCGGCGGGCGGCGTCGAGGCGTTGGCGACGTTGACGGCGGCCGCAATCGTGATCGGGCCAGGCTTGTCGCCCTTCGCCTCGTCCAGGCTCACCTGTCCGCCTTCGCCGGTCAGGATGGCCTTGATGTCGGCCTCGGACCAGCTGCGGGGGCTCGACTCGACCACCGGCGAGGCCGTGTGCCCGTTGACGCCGCCCTGCACGACGCGCAGCTCGCGCGCCAGCGGGAATGCGGTGAGCACGTTGAAGCGTTCGGTGATCGGGTGCGAGGGGTAGCCGGCGGCAATCGGCACGAGTGCGTCGGCTCCGAACAGGCGGCCCATGCCGCTCGCGTCCACGATGAGTGCGTCGTCAACCTCGATGCCCCAGTCGTGGGCCAGCGCAATCAGATTCGTGAGCGGCGGGGAGTCCGGCTTGTCCTTCGGGTCGAGCAGCATCAGGAGCTTGCCGTTCTTCTCGAGGTACTTCTTCAGCGCCTCGATCTCAGGCGGGAAGAAGTCCTGCCTCGGCCCGGCGACGACCACTGCGGACGCGTCGTCTGGCACGGCGGGGCTCTGCGCCAGCGTGAGCTTGTCCGCGGTGTAGTTCTCGTCGGTCAGCGCCTTGAAGATGCTCTGGTAGCCCTCGCGCTCGCTCGAGGCCGTGTCCCGCTCGCCGTGGCCCTGCGTGAAATACACCTTCTTCGCGGCCCCGGTGACGACCTTGATGATCGTGTTCGTGATGTCCTGCTCGGTGTCCATCGTGACCCGTTCCGAGCGGCCCTTGTAGTCGAAGACGATCGTGCCGTACTGCTGGATGTTGTTCTGCTGCGCGACCGTCGGCTTCTTGTCCGGGTCGATGTACTCCGTGGTGATCTGCTTGGAGTTGTACTCGTACTCCTTCATGCGGTCCCGGTACCGCTGGAACTGCGGTTCCTGCGCGAAGACCATCACGTGCAGCGGCGCGTCCAGCTTCGAGACCACGTTGCGGCTCTGGTCCGACAGGCTGAACTGGCCCGACGCGGTCAGGTCCCACCGCCTGTTCTGCTTCTTGCCGATGTAGTTCACCGCAATGAGGATGCCCAGCACGATGAGCACGCTCGACGCGGCCAGGGTGCCGTAGCGCGCCGAACGACCGCCGAAGAACTGGAGGATCTCGCGCCACTGGCTGACGATGTAGATGCCGATGCAGGCCAGGCCGCCCCACGCGAGGTAGGTCGCGTACTGCTCCTGAGCCGGCATGCCCAAGCGGATGCCGACCGCGCCCATCACGAGCGCGATGCCGATCCAGCTGATGATGTTGAAGATGCGAGCCATTAGCCGCGCCACCGTTCCGTGTCGACCGACTTCGCGGTCAGAAACAGGCCAAAGGTAATCAGGCTGAGGTAGTAGATGACGTGTGTCGTGTCGATCACGCCCTTCGAGAAGTCGTCGAAGTGCTCGATGATCGACAAATACGACGTCAGGTCGCTCATCACGCCGCTCGAGAAGCTCCCGAACCAGTTGATCACCCACAGCAGCAGGAACACCGAGAAGGTGACGATGTAGGAGACGATCTGGTTGGTGGTGAGCGTCGAGATGAACAGCCCGACCGACAGGAAGCTGCCGCCGAGCAGCACGAGACCGAGGTACGACGTGAGGATCGGCTTCACCTCGGGGCTGCCGTAGACGAACAGCACCGCCGTGTGGACCAGCGTGACCGCGAGCATCACGAGGTAGAGCGCCAGGGCGCCGACGAACTTGCCGAGGACGATCTGCCAGTCGGTGAGGGGCGAGGTGAGCAGCAGCTCGATGGTGCCCGACCGCCGCTCCTCGGAGTAGGTCCGCATCGTCATGGCGGGCAGGACGAACAGGAGCAGCACGGTGACGTTCTGGAGCACCGGCCGCAGCATGTCCTGGTTGATATTGAGCACCTGCTGCCCCTGGAGCGGATTCATGTTCATGCCCGCGCGGACGAAGTACGCGAGCATCACCGCGTAGAAGTACCCGTAGAGCAGGGCGAACAACCCGATCACGACGTAGGCGATCGGGGAGGCGAAGTAGGACTTCAGCTCCTTGTGCGCGATGGCCAGGATGTTACGCATTGACGGGTTCCTCCGCGGCCGGCTGCGGCTGCTCCTCGGTCGTGAGGGACAGGAAGATCTCCTCGAGGCTGACGCGCATCGGACGCAGCTCGAGCAGGCCCCAGCCGTTCTGCACGACCGCCTGCGCCAGCTGTCGCCTGATGTCCTCCCCCTGGACGCTGGACACCTCGTAGCCGATGGAACTGCCGTGCCGCTCCGAAACGGCCACCTCGCTCACGCCCGGCACCCGGGAGAGCGCGGCGGCCGCGTCTGCGCCACCCGCATCCACCTGCACGTACATGGAGACCGAGCCCCGCAGCCGTGCCGTCAGGTTGTCGGGGGTGTCCACCGCGACGACCTTCCCCTTGTTGATGATGACGACGCGCTGGCAGGTCTGCGAGACCTCGGGGAGGATGTGCGTGCTCAGGACGATGGTGTGGTCGCCCGCCAGCTCCTTGATGAGCTCGCGCGTCTCGATGATCTGCTTCGGGTCGAGCCCGGCCGTGGGCTCGTCGAGCACGAGCACGTCGGGATTGTGGATGAGAGCCTGGGCCAGGCCGACCCGCTGCTTGTATCCCTTCGACAGGCGCGCGCAGAGGCGCCCGGCCATGTCGGCGATGCGCGTGCGCTCCATGACAGTGCGGATGCGCTGCGTCCGTTCGCTCGACGGGACCCCTTTGATCTTGGACACGAAGGTCAGGTAGTCCTGCACCGTCATGTCGGGGTAGAGCGGCGGCGTCTCCGGCAGGTACCCGGTGCGGCGCTTGGCCTCGACGGGTTGCTCGAAGACGTCGTACCCGGCCACGATCGCCTTGCCCTCGCTCGCCGGCATGTAGCCGGTGATGATGCGCATCGTCGTGCTCTTGCCGGCGCCGTTCGGTCCGAGGAAGCCGAGAATCTCGCCGCGTTCCACGCGGAAGCTCACGTCCTCGACCGCCGTGAAGCGCCCGTAGCGTTTCGTGAGGTGTTGAACCTCGATCACGAGGAACTCCTAAGTGTTTGATGAATGACGGCGCCGGCGGGCGCCGCGCCAAC
>CAYLTD010000047.1:0-35083 GCA_964386715.1 uncultured Bifidobacterium sp. | reverse complement strand
CTCGGCGAGAAAGCTCGCCAGCCGTGCGCCTTGGGTCACGTCGACCTCGCCGACGACGAGGCACGCGTCCAGGATTGGCGGCACGCCCCATTCCTGCTGTTGAAGGGCCGTCTCGAGAAGACGATCCATAATCACCCCCATCTCGGCTCGGGCGATCTTCTCGAGGCGGACCTTCAGTTCTGCCGCCATGTCGGGCTGCGAGAGAAGCGCCTCAAGGAGCTCCGCGCCCTCTGAAGAAAGTCGATCCTCCGGCGTTATGAGCGGCGCATGCTCTCGGCTCACGTAGAGCACGCCGCGGAGGTCCTTGTCCGCAAGCCGAGGGGGCAGCGCCAGCCACTCCCTCGTGAATGGATCCTCCCAGGGCTTCTGCAGCTCGAACGCCTCTCCTTGGTGCGCCGCCTTCTCCCAGGGCACGAGGAGCGTCGGCCTTCCTTGCGCATCCGCTACGACTGCGTTTGAGAGTTCCGCGTATGCGGCCGGCTCTCCGCATCGTTCGAAGAGCAGCATTTTGGCGAGCACGGCCTCGTCAACGCCAACGCCGTGCGCGCTTGAGATCGTCATTCGGATCGCGAGCGCGTTCAGAAAGCGCTTGATGAGACGTGGATTTCCGCGAATCCTTGAGGCGGTGGCCATGATCGGCGCGAGCCGCTCGGCCGCGTCGAGCCGGCCGACAAGATCGGAAGGAAGCTTGATGCCGAGACTGCTGATGAACGCGCGATCGACCCTCTTGCCCTGCCACGTCTGTCCCAGCTGCTCGCACACTCTGGCGCGAATCGTTTCGCGATCATCCGCGCCGATGCCGCTATTCTCCACAAAGAGCAGCATCAGGTACGCGCGGACTTCTTGTGTTCCGAGGGGCGGCACGCGAATCGGGACTTGGATCAACTTGTCGAAGTAGTTGGTGACCAGATCATCGTTCACGCCGTCGAAATGGCGGCGAACAGCGTGCTTGATCATCTCGGTGTCGGCCGCGATGACGAAGGCCGCGTTCTCGAGAAAGAGGAAGAGTCGCATCGCCTCCAGCGTCGATACGGTCGTCTCGGGGAGGCAGCGATCGAGGTCGTCGATCAGGACGATGAGGGTGACACCGAGCGCCTTCAGCGTCGCCTCGAAGGAATCGCGCAGTTCGTGAATCGCCTCCGGCAGTGACGACGGCTGCTTCGGATCGAAGAATCCGCCTTCTGCTGCCTTGCCGACCTTCTCACCGGCGTCTTGCACCTTCCCGACGGCATCCTTGCTTGTCTCACCAGTGCCAAGCCCTTTGAGGAAGCCGACCGCCTCCCCGGCGAGAGCCAGAGGCGGTACGCCGGCGGCGGCGGCAACGACGGTGCCGGCCACTTTCGCCAGACGGAGCCACTTGACTCGTCGAAGAAAGTCCTTCGCTTTATCGACCCCGGTCTCACGTTTCTCGGCTTCCCCCTCAAGCGCGCTCGCGATCACTTCCATCAGCGCGGCGCGCGCGTCGTCGTAGCCTTGATACAGCCAGGCGTTGAACTCGACAAATACGAAACTCGAGGGCTCCCTCTCTGCGCGCTCGACGAGGGCCTTGCGCACCAGTCGGATCATCGACGACTTACCCGCGCCCCAGGAGCCGGAGACGCCGATAGAGATCGGACGACCTCGCGCTTGAGTGATGATCTCGGCAACCGTGCCGGCCACCCCGCCGAAGTTCAAGAAGTCGAGATCGGTGTCGTTATCGGGCCACATGGCTTTGGCTCAAACTTCCGCGACGCGTAGCCTGAGTGGCTCGCACTGACGGATGAAGTTCTGGTAGAGGTTAATCGCAAGTCCACCGCGCGGGAAGTGCATTCGACTTACAGATGTTCGTTGATACTGCGCAACGGGGACGAGCGCGCGACGGCCTGGTCACCCGACCTGAATCGCCGCGGCAATCTCTGACAGTTCGGACTAACGGCGGGTACGGTCGGTCCGGCGGGCAGGGTGCCCTCCACGGCCTGCGCGACCCCCGGCTGTCTCATCGTTCAGGAACCCATCGTCGGTGACGCTGGTCATCGGTAGAAGCGGTGCTTACGAAGCACTCTGACTGATCGGCTTCCGAATCGACTCGAGGGCGCCGACGACTGCCGCCCCGAACTGCTCATCGTCGATCAGGGTGTGAAGGAGCCGCGTGCTCCTTTCGTCGCCGATCCTGCCGAGGATGCTGATCAGATTGAGAATGACGGCAGGGGCGCGAGAGCCTCCGTACGCGAACACGGTTGGCAAGCGTTCACGGCCCCGGAGGCAATCTTCAACGATCGAACGGATCTCCGCTGGGTACACGGAGACTAGGTCGAGAAGGTGAGCGCGTTCACCGAGCTGCCAGCGGCAACTGATGACGTTATGCAGCACGTCGGCAGCCGCGAGCCTCGCTGGCCCCTCGAACTGCGACCACAACCCTCGGGCGATGCTGCTCTGACGGTGCGTCCAGAACACGATCTCGCCAATAATCTTCCAAGCACGATGTGGCGGAGTATCGTCACCGAGGTATGGCGGTGGTGTGTCCATGAACCTCGCACAGCCCTCGAGCGCCAGAAGGAAGGCTGCGCTCGTCTCCTGAGCGAAAGAAGACTGGCCGTCGATGGTCGACGCATACTGCTGATACACCGGAAGCGCCTCTGGGCCGCCGTGCTCAAGCAGTTCACAGAGCACCCAGCTGGAATGAAAGCCGCAGTCTGAGGACGTCGCCGCCAGCGAGAGAATGGCGCTCTTCTCTTCGCGCGACAGCGCGTAGTATGCCTCGCAATATGCGCCCTGGAAGATGTCTTCAAAGATCCGGCTCAGACAGCCATACGCGTGACCCGCCAGGACTTCGCCTGGCTCAACGCCGCAGACGCGCGCGAGGTCGGCGAGTGCCGGATTACCCCAGGCGTCTGGCGCAATCGTGGCACGCATTTCCGCGAGCGCGCTTTCCGTCGTCACAGGCGCCTCCAAGCCGCCATACCGCGCCAGCGTCTCCAGCAGAGCGGTATTTACGAAGATGTTGTCTGTTTGGAAGCCACGAAGCAGATTACAGATTCGCGCAATTGCGTCGGTCGAGAAATCGTGGCGCAGCCACCGCACAAACTCAAGCGCGTCAACCCTGAGAATGTAGATGGCTGATCTCCACCCTCGTTCGACCAGATCTGAGATCGTCTCGAGATCCTCGTCGCCGACGGTTCGCCTTTCCTGCAAGAGGGCAAGAAGGGCGAAGTGGCTTTCCGATGGCGCCGTGGCACGTTCGAGAAGTGCGCTTCGGATGGGCAACCCTTGGGAATACATCTGGCCCATCGATGCGTTGCGCAACTCCGCCAGCATCACGGTGCATGCGAGTTCTGGCCCGCTCGATCGAGTGATGCCGCCGTACATGCGAAGCGTCTCTTCCCAGATGCGACTCGGCTTCAGGTTATCTCTTGCCGCTGCGTCGTCGGCGGCCCGGCGCAGTGCCCATTCCGTCACGTCCAACAGTTCGAGAAATCGCAGCGCAATAGATGGAATATCCAGGTGGTGGGCAACCAACTCGCAGAGACGAACACCGTAGACGTTCCAACCGCCGTGGCCCTCCATGGCTACTGCACCCAGTCGACGGCGGCCTCCGTCCAGATCGACAACGTAGCACTTGCAAGTGATTTTCGTCAGTTCTTCCGCAGAACGCTTGAAGAGAGCATCGATGTGCGCCAGCAGCACAGCCCGCGGTCGGGGACCGCAGCGACCATCGAGCACCCGAGAGAGAAGCAACCTGTCGACAACTACGCTCAGTACTTCGCCGATTGTGTCGTCGTCCGTGAGACGCGGCAGCACGAGCTCAACCAGCCGTTGATTGCGTGGTTTCCGAAGTTCAGACGCCAGGGCCGAGGACCGGTCGTGTCGTCGGTGAATCGCAGTGGCGTTGAAATAGTCGGCGAGCAGTTCATGCTCGAATGAGAAGAAGCCGTCGTTCAGTCGTATCAAGCCGCAACGACGCAGGCAGTCGAGCGTCACGAGCGTTCCGCCGTGTTCCGCCAGGAATCGCTCCGAGAAGCGCTCGTACTCCGTCTGTTCCCAGGCGCTAGACACAGTTTGTGCCATCTCCGTCGCGACGGCTCGTAATAAGGCGGTTCCGACGTGGTAGTTCTCTGGCAGGCGCGCCTGCACGTAGCGGTCGAACAGTTCAGTACGGGAGACCGCGGGCGCGCCAGTCGTGTGGCACCGGCCGGCGACCGTGAGTTCGTATGCGTTCGTGAACGCCTCGCAGAAGTAGTCAGCGTCCGACGAGCTGGCGATGCTGGCGTGGTGACAGTAGATCAGGCGCTTATCTTCGGCGACCGGCGTGGTGAGGTGCGTGATGCGTGGTGTGAGATCGTCGGGCAGATCGAGCTCGGCTTGCGAGGTCAGCACAACGCGAGCGTCGAAGTGCAGCGCGAACGTCTGAACCCCGCGCAGTAGCTCACTGACATGTTCAACGGGACACTCGTTGAGAGCGTCCACAAGCAGGAGCGGACGAAGTCCACACAGCCGAACTGCATCGAGAAACGTCCTCGCGTCGCCTGAGTGCATCGGCGCAACGCCGCGCCTGACGAGGCTCCAGAAATCGCCGCCGCGATACATGCGCGGTTCGACGAAGATAGGGATTTCAATGCCGTGCCTGGCCGCCGCGACCGCCGCGTGGTGCAGGTGGAAGGTCTTGGCCGAGCCGCTCGGCCCGACGAGCAAGTGGTTATCGTTGCCAAGGATCGAGTCGATGAGCGTCTGGCCAACACTCCGTTCATCCGTCGCAGGCAGCAGTGGAGGGAGCTGAAATCCCAATACACACTCGATTCGTGACTCGTAAGCACGAACGACGTCTGCGGCAGCGAGCGCCTTCGGGTCGGTCGCCTCGTCCAGTGTGGAGGGCGTGAGCGACAGGTGTTCGGCGGCGAATTGGAGCCAGTCTGCGCGACTCCAGGACGCGGCCTTCGCGCCCGACTGAAGCGCCTCGATCACGTCCGCGTACGAGCGAACCGCCACCTTGTTGTCGCCGCGAAAGACATCCGAACGGGGATGAAGCTGTGGGGCGATGCAGACGTACGCGTCGAACTCGGCGAAAAACCGGCGCGACGAATACCCGCCTCGGCGGCCTTCGTACTGGCGCATCTCGTCGCTCAAGGCATACTTCTGCTCGAGCGTCTGTTGCCACGGATTGGGTCCTGGGTATGGAACGCGCTTGCCCGATCGGTCCTCGATCAGCCAGCGGCCGTTCTGTTGCCCGAATATTGGTTCCGGAAGGTGCTTCAGCTCGATGACCGCCGCCATCGACTCGGTGACGACGACAAAGTCGATCTGCCGAGAGCCTGCGTGAAAGTTCGCGAGAATGAGGGCACCAGTGGGTTCGAGATCTGCGCACAGCGTCCGCAGAAACCGGGCCTCTTGCCCTGAGAGGGGACTACCGATCAGGAGTGTGTTGGTAGGTTTCATACTGTGCCGCAGTGCGGCGCTACTTGCCCGGGCGAAGAAAACCTACCGATAAAAAGCTACTCGACGGGAGTTCTCGTGTCAAATCCGCCCCCCGCAACATCCTCGAGCACAGCACGCACCAGCTCCGCCCCGACGTACCGCCAATGAGACGCGCGCCCTCCTCCTTGCCTTTGTAGGCGAGCACGCGCTCGCGCTGCCTGCGTTGATCATCGGCCCTATGACGAGGCCATCGGCAATCCCGGAGGCCGTCTATCGCAACGTGCCGTACGGTGACCCCCGGTCGCTGGTTGGCGAAACCCTGACGAACCTGTCAAATCAGGCCAGTTTACGCAGCTTCTCGGATGAGCCAGTGTCGAAAATCGTCCAGTGCGGCGAGCCATTCCTCTGCCAACCCCCGTCCGTCAGCATCGCGCGGTTCGCGCTCTACTGCCCGCGCGTCCCTCTGTTCCGCCCGTCGCGCTTCGAGTTCCGCGCTTCTCTCGCGGTCATTCGGACTCGAGCAGAGACATCGCAGGCATCGGCCAGGCCTGAGCCCGACTCACCCTCCAGCCTGGACCATCGGCCCGTCTTTGATGGCATGATGCGGGGCGAGGACCATGACGACCACAACCACTGCGCTCCAACTGCGTTCGCTGGCCCGATCGACCGGCGAACTGGAACTGTCCCTGGCCAGAGTGCCGGTGCCCGATCCGGCGCCCGACGAAGTGTTGATCCGCGTGGAGGCTGCTCCGCTCAACCCCTCGGACCTGGGGCTCCTGTTCGGCGCGGCTGACATGAGCACGGCCCGGTACTCCGGGACAGCCGAGCATCCGGTGGTGACCGCCACGATCCCTCCTGCCCGCATGAGGGCGGTCGCCGCGCGGCTCGATCAGTCGATGCCGGTCGGGAACGAAGGCGCGGGTGTCGTCGTCGCCGCGGGAGCGTCGCCAGGGGCTCGGGCGCTGCTGGGCAGGATGGTGGCGGCGATCGGCGGGGCCATGTACTCGCAGTACCGCACCGTGAAGGCGGAGCAGTGCCTGGTGCTGCCCGAGGGCACGACGGCCGCCGAAGGGGCGTCCTGCTTCGTCAACCCGCTCACGGCGCTCGGGATGGTCGAGACGATGAGGCGCGAGGGACACAAGGCACTCGTGCACACGGCCGCGGCCTCCAACCTGGGACAGATGCTGACCAGGATCTGCCTGGCCGACGGTGTGCCCCTGGTCAACATCGTGCGGTCGCAAGCCCAGGAGGACGTGCTCCGGGCCCTCGGCGCCGTGCATGTCTGCAACTCCACCTCGCCGGCATTCATGGAGGAACTCACTGCGGCCGTCGAAGCGACGGGAGCCACGCTGGCGTTCGACGCCATCGGCGGCGGTCCGCTGGCGGGCCAGATCCTCACCTGCATGGAAGTGGCGGCAAGCAGGAACGCCACCGCACACAGCCGCTACGGCTCGTCGACGCACAAGCAGGTGTACGTGTACGGCCGCCTGGACCTGCGGCCCATCGAGCTGGGCGGCAGCTTCGGCATGGCGTGGGGGGCGGGGGGCTGGCTGCTGTTTCCGTTCCTCCAGAAGATTGGCGCGCCGGCCGCACAGGCGCTCCGCGACCGCGTCGTCGCGGAACTGAAGACGACGTTCGCCAGCCATTACGCGAGGACCGTGTCGCTGGCCGAGGCGCTCCAGCCCGATGCGATCGCCGCGTACGGCCGGCGAGCGACGGGCGAGAAGTACCTGATCGCTCCGCAGAAGGGCGTCACGAGCGCGTTGTGACGATTCGCCGCGGAGCGGGTTCCGTGGTGAGGAGCGTTTCGTGAAACCCTGGGAACTGCTCGGACGCACCACCACGCCGGCCGGTGACGAGATGACCCTCACCCGTCACGGCAACGAGTACGTCATCAACGCGAGCGGCCGCAGCCTCATGTCGAGCCGCATGTGCGGTTCCGAGCAGGCGCTGGCGACGTTCGCGTGCGCGCGCGCCAGGACGCGCGAGGCGCCCTGCTGCCTGGTGGGCGGACTCGGCATGGGCTTCACCCTGCGTGCGGCGCTCGACGTGCTGCCCGCTGACGCGACCGTGATCGTCGCGGAACTCGTGGCAGGTGTCGTCGAGTGGAACCGCGGCCCCCTCGCCCCCCTCGCAGGGCACGTCCTGCGCGATCGGCGCGTCATCGTCGAAGTGGCGGACGTGCTCGACGTGCTGCGGGCCAACCCCGCACGCTTCGACGCCGTGCTGCTGGACGTGGACAACGCTCCCGCTGCCTTCACCACTGCAACCAACGCGCGGCTCTACGATGACGGCGGCTTGGCTGCGCTGCGGGCCGCGCTCGCTCCAGAAGGCATGGCCGGCGTCTGGTCGGCCCACGAGGATCGCCGGTTCGAGCAGCGGCTCCGTCATGCGGGGTTCCAGGTGCGTGTCGAGCGGGTGCGGGCGAGGCTGGACAAGGGCGGGCCACGCCACGTGATCTTCATCGGTGAAGGGCCAGACACCGGCCTCTCCGGTGCGACTCGCCGCGCACGCCGCCGCCCGGCTCGTTGACCGAGCCCGCGCGCGGCCCGGCCCCTTGGCCTCGCAGGCACCACGCCGCCCGGCCCGCAGACCGGCTCGACGCCGCGACCGCGCACGCACATCGGCACCGGCGGTGCGAGCGTCCTCGCGTGCGATGATGTTTCCCATGGCACACGACCGCATCTATCGTGCGGGCAGTTCAGTCGAGGACTACTGCCGCGCGTGCAAGATCGATCGCCTGCACACCATCGTAGCCGTCGACTCCGCTGGCCAGCCGCTGCGTGTGGCCTGTGGCCAGTGCGGCAGCGAGCACAACTACCGCGGAGGCCCGAGGATGGCGACCCCCGGGAGCACGGCGCCAGTGCCGGCCGCGCCACCGCGCAGCCGCTCCTCGGCCGATGCGTTTCCCATTGTCAGCGAGCGCGAGAGGACAACGCCCCACATGCCCGAGTCACCCGCCGACCTCGAACTGCTGCTCCGCCGCATCATCCGCGAGGAGGCGGGCGTGTCGGCCGTTGTTCCCGCGGAGAAGTGGCGCGGCGGCACCCTCGTGCTGCGTCCGGGACAGGAAGGATTGCAGGAGAAGAGCTGGCCGATCGAGACGTTCTTCCACAAGGTCGTGATGATGCGCAATCGCCTGCGCACGCTGGAGCAGCAGGTCAACGCCTCGGACCTGCCGGATGATGCCAAGGTGAAGCTGCAGTCGTATATCAGCGGCTGCTACGGGTCGCTGACCAGCTTCAACGTGCTGTTCGCTGATGAAGCGGATCAGTTCAGGGGCAGCAGCGGCGACCGCGAGTAGCACGTGCCGGCGATTCACAGCGCCGCGGAGGTTCGTGCATCGAAGGTCGCAGTGATGGGTGGGGAGTCGCGAGCGGTCTCGCCGCGACGCGGCTCACAATGTGCGGGACCCTGAGGCCGCGGCCAGCGCATGATCCGCACGCGTCATCGGCCGGAGGCCATGAGCGAGTTGGTTGCCAGCGCCGCGAGGTACATACCAACGCCAAAGACGGTGTGCGTCGCGAGGCTCTTGCCGGAGCTGAACAGCGGTCGTGGCGTCTTTCGGGACGCGATCCCCGCTCCCATCGCGGGTTGAAGGACGAACAGCGGTGCCACCACCGTGGCGACACCGATGACGAGAGCGGGAGGCAGGGACGGCGATCGCGCCCACTCCAGGCCGTAAACCCACAACAACAGCGCCGCGAAGGCCATGCCGATCGAGTAGTGCGCGCAGCATCCGATCCAGCGTTCTCCGCGGACGGGCGCGGCCGTCGCGATGCTCACGTGCATCAACTGGCCGTGCGCGACTCGACCGATCCAGCGCCCGAGGAACGCGAGATTCAGCGACGGCACTCCGAACTGCCAGAGCAGCGCCGCCCAGAGGTCCATCACCATCGTGGCACCGGCGCCGATCAGGGCTGCGCGTACGGCAAATTCCACCGCTTCGCTCATGGCTCTGAAACCTCCACCGACACTCGAGTGTGTCCAGCCGCCTGGCGTCACCTCGCCCTCGTCATGCGGCGTGTCCCGTGACGATGTGGACCCGGGCAGGCATCAGGACGACCCCATCCTGTTCGTAGGGGACGAACCGCGCGGTCAACGCGCGGTGCGCCTTCGCGGGCGCGTCGCCGCCCACACTCGACAGTAGCTCCGCGAACGACGAGAACGAGGCCAGCGCGAACTGCGCTGCGTCGGACGCGGCCAGCCGGTTGCCGATCGGGAGCGGCTGGCGCCAGTCGGTCACGCTCACGCGGGTGAACCCCGCCCGCGCCAGCATCGACAGCAGCGGCGTCACGTCCCCATACCTGAACGGACCTGGCGCTGACGGTTCGATGGGCGGCAGGTCGACTGCCTCGGCGACCGCGGCTCGTGTCGCGGTCATCCACGTGTTGTCTGCAAGCGGACCCCACACTGCGAAGGCACAGCGGCCGCGAGGCGCGAGCCATTGCCGGAGATTGGCAAAGGCGGCCTGCGGATCGTCGAAGAACATGATGCCCAGCCTCGAGACCAGCCGGTCGTAGGCCGGCCCCGGCGGTCCCGCGGAGCCGACGTCGGCGACCTCGAACGCAACCGGTGCATCGACCGCACCGGGCCGGCGTCTGGCGACTTCGATCAGCGCCGGTGACAGGTCGAAGCCATGCACGACGCTGCCCGCGGGCGCCCGGCGCCACGCCTCGATCGTCGTCGCCCCGCTGCCACAGCCCACGTCCGCGATCCGGGTCGGCGCATCGCACGCCAGCGCGGTGATGAGCGGCTCGTCAATCGGTGCCAGCATCGCCTCCAGCCCCGACAGCTGGCGGCGCCACTTCTCGCTGCGCGCGGCAGCCCAGTCCACCACAGGTTCTCGTGTCACGGTTCGTGCTCCTCAGACGGTCGACAGCCGGGCCGGCCGCGGTTGTGCCGGGGCGATGACGCCGGCAGCGCGCGTCCGGATGACGTACTCTGCCGCCAGTGCGTTGATGATCCAGGCCAGCCCCATCATGACGGCGCGGCCTCCCACGCTGGGACTGCCGCCCACGACCATGAACCACGGCAGATGGGTGAGCACCTGCGTGCCAGCACCCATGCCGAGTGCATAGGCGCGCAGCATCCACGCGCCATGAGCGGCGTACTCGTGGCGCACGAGACAGACGACCCCGCGCACGAGAGATGCCGCCATTGCGGCGCCGACAATCAACCGCATCACGTACACTGCCGCGCCATCACCGGCTGGCCACGAGTACACCGTCGTCATCCAGAGTCCGGTCAGGGCCGCGAGAAGGCCAAGCGGCACGAGTGCCGTTCCGACGCCGCGATGCCAGGCCCGCCGCCGCAGCGTGGGCACGAACTGCAGCGGCGCGAGCAGCGAGTACGGGATGACCGCTGCGATGTGCAGCGCGACCGGCAGCGGATACTCGAGGAACCGGACATCGGCGGCGTGTGCCTGGCCGCTGACCAGGCCGGCGAGGCGCACCAGGCCCGCGATGACCGGAACGGTTGCGAGCGCCGTCAGCGAGGCTGGCATGAGCAGTGTGGGAAGGGTCTGCCTGATGCGGCTCGTGCGAGTGTTCGTCGTCATCACGGTCACCGTAGCGCGATCCGCAGCCCAGCCAGCAGCGCCACATCGTTCTGGCGCGCGGTGCCCGTGCCTCCCGGCGGCGCGATCCACGTGAGGTAGTCGCGCAACTCGAGACGCACCCGGACCCGCGAGAGGCCGAGTTCGCCGCCCACGCTGGCATAGGTGGCCACGTCATGCGTCGTCGCGACGTTCACGTGGCGATAGTTGTGGGTGCGGGCGCCGAGGCCCGCTCCGGTGAAGGGCTTGAAGTTGATGCGGCGATCGGCACCTCGACGCGGCACCCGGTACTCGAGACCCACGTCGTAGGAGAACAGGTCGAGCTTCGCTTCAGATCCCAGACCGACGGGCGTCGCACGCGCCCAGCCGGTCGTGGAGGTCACCACCAGGTCCGGGCGAAGTCCATAAGAGAGCTGGACTGCGGTGATGTTCGCACGCCGCACGTCACCCTGCCGTGCGCCCGTGGGCGCCACTGTTCCGGAGGGGACGAGCAGTTCGAATCCGGGCCTGACGGCAGCTGACGACTGGCTGTGGGCAGGTCGGGCGGTTGTCACCAGGGCGGCGAGAACGAGACCTACGGTGGCAAAGGCCTTCAGCATCGCGGGAATCCTTTCGGTGTGCGGCCGCCGGGGCGGCAACCGCGAACGTGGAAGCCAGCGTAGCGATGGTCCTGGGGTGGCGGAAGACGCAACGTTTGCACTTCACCCGTGCGTTTGACGCCAGTCATCGCCGCGTGCCATCGTCACCCATGCCGACACCCGATCTGAACCAGCTGTTCGTGCTGAACGCGGTCCTGAGGGAAAACAGCGTCGTCCGCGCGGCGCAGCGCCTGCACCTGAGCCCGTCGGCGATGAGTCGGGCGCTGGCGCGCGTGCGCGAGACGGTGGGCGATCCGCTGCTGGTCAAGGCGGGACGCAGGCTCGTTCCAACACCGCGTGCGACCGAGATGCGCGACCGCGTCGACGCGTTGATCCGCGAAGCACAGGCCCTTCTGCTGCCGGCCACCGCACCCGACCTTCGCCGCATTGCGCGCACGTTCACGCTCCGCACGAGCGAGGGGTTCGTCGAGACCTTCGGTCCCGACCTCGTCAAGGGCATCCTCGCGGATGCACCGAAGATTCGGCTGCGATTCGTCGCCAGGCTTACTAGGGATGCCTCAGGGTTACGAGACGGCAGCGTCGACCTGGAAACAGGCGTGGTCGACGCGGCGACGAGCCCGGAACTGCGGCAGGTGCCGCTCTTCACGGATCGAATCGTCGGCGTCGTGCGGGCGGGTCACACACTCCGCAAAGGCCGGGTGACGGCGGCCGCCTACGCCAGGGCGAACCACGTCGGCATCGCGCGCCAGACCGTCGACGAAGGCTGGGTAGAGGCGGCGCTCGCCACGTTCGGACTCGAGCGCCACGTGATGACCACGGTGAGCGGCTTCGCAACCGCGATTGCGGTGGCCCGCGGCTCGGACCTGGTGGCGACTGTCCCGGACAGGCATACGGCGCCGCTGCGCGCCGGCATGAACACCTTTGCCCTGCCGTTCACGCTGCCGTCCATCACGGTGTCGATGCTGTGGCATCCGCGGATGCACGCGGATCCCGTGCATGCGTGGCTGCGCGACCGCGTGCGACAGGCCGTGGCCGACCCCGAGCACCGGCCCTGAACTCCACGTGGCACGCGGGTAGGCGTTGACGACCGCTTCGGCCCAACTCGCTCTGGGGCTTGGCGTCGAAGCACAGGCCACGCCTTACCCTCACGCGATCGACGGTGCCGCTCACCGCGTGAGCCGCGCTGGCTCGGGCCCCCTCGCCGCGACGGGACCGCTCAGCGTCCGGAGGAACGCCTCGAGTTGACGCAGTTCACCCGCTCTGAGCCGCAGCGGCCGCAGCTCCGTATGACCGCTGACGGGCGCGGGCGCCCGGTTGTAGTGATCGAGCACGTCGCCGAGGCTCGCGAACTGGCCGGCACTCATGTAGGGCGCGCGTTCGGCCACGGTGCGTAGCGACGGCACCTTGTAGGCACGGTCGAGCACGTGGTCGCCCGTGACGATGAACTCGAGTTCCGCGCACCGCTCGCGAGCATCACTCCACCGGCTGCGGCAGTTGAACTCGTCGTTCAGCACCGCCGTTGCGCCGGCCAGCCGCCCGCGGTCGAGTGGGAGGCCTGGCCTCGGTGGTACACCGGTGTTGTGGAACTCGTTGCTCGTGAGCAGCGGGCCGTTGTGGCACTGCGTGCAGTTCGCCTTCCCGATGAACAGCCGCAGTCCGGCGATCTCATCGTCGGTCAGCACCCCGTCGACCGGCTGCCCGCCGGTCAAGGCGGCCACGTACCGGTCGAAGCGGGAAGGGCCGAACTCGATGCGCCGCTCGTAGGCGGCGATCGCCTTGCCGATGTTGACGAACACCCGGGTCACGTCGTCGCGCTGCGCGGGGCTGAGCGACTGCCATGCGGATGCGGCGTCCCGATCCTCCACCGGACCAGCCGACCGTGGGACGCCGGTGAGATCTGGCAGGGCCCCGAAGATCTGCTGGTACTCGCGCGCGTATGAGTCGGCGACGATGTGCGCGTACTGCGCGCGGGTGCCCCCGTGCTCGACCGGGTTCTCGAGGGGGCCGAGCGCCTGCGCCCACAGGCTGTCCTTGCGGCCGTCCCAGAACAGGAACGGCGACCGCGCCACGCCGGCGATCGGCATCGTGCGCCTGGCCGCGGTGCCGACGCCGCGGGCGAGTGCGATGCCGTCCTGGAAACCGCGATCGGCCTGGTGGCACGTGCTGCACGCGACACGGCCGGTCGAGCTCAGGCGTGTGTCGGAGAACAGCCGCCCCCCGAGATCCGCGGCTCGCGGATCGTCGGCCACGCGGTTCGTGGGGTCCCGGGGGAGGGCGTCGAGTTCGTCCAGCGACATCGACCGCAGTTCCTCGAGTTGCGCGGTCGTCCACCCGCCGCGGCCCGACGCCGCCGCGGTTGCCAGTGCCGCCGAAAGGACGAGGATGCTGACTGCAAGGCAGCGTTTGAACATGGCGATCACCTCGGCTCACAGGTCCAGGTTGAACGTGACGGTGTCCGTTCCGCCGTCGCCCGCGATCGCCACGCGGAACTCCCACCAGCCGCCCATGTTGAAGCGTACGCCCTCGATTTCGTAGCTGCCGGCGCCGAGGCTGCGGGTCACGCGCGGCCGCGTCGGCAGGCCGTGACGGTGCTGCGGCATGCCGCCATCGATCGAGATCCGCGCGGCGTCGACTGCTCGCCCGTCGGTGTCGCGGACGGTGACGCGGACCGTGTGCATCCGTCGCGGACGCAGGGGTTCCGCGGGTTCGAGGGTGGCAACGTACCGGCCGGCCGCCGAAGTTCGCGGACCCAGCCCGAACTCGTTCACGGCGGGCCGCTTTGCCCCGGTGCCGTGGATCATGGTCATTGCGTGGCTGCACGCGGCCAGGCTCATCGCTGCCGCCAGCACTGCCACTGCGAGCACGGTTCGCCCGATCGTCCAATATCCATTACGCTGGGTGTCTCTCATCGCCGACTCCGTTTGTCAGCGCGGCGCCAATCGCCGCGATGTGCCTCGAAGAGTAGCGAGCGCACCGGGGTTGGGGATTGAACGCTCAGGTCGTAGTTCTTGAACGAAGTGGCTAAGTCGTCGAACGAACGGGCTCTGGACACAGGCACGACGCGGTCGAGCTGGACCGGCACGCCCCAGTGGTATCTGTGGGACGGCGGCTTCGCCGCACTCGGGCGGAGTGAAGGGCTCGTGCCACCACACGAGCATCACGCCATTCAGATCGTCCTCGGCGTGGACGGGGCAGTGGGTGTCCAGGGCAGGCGCGGCTCCTGGCAGATGGCGTCGGGCGTGATCGTCCGGCCTGACGTGGTGCACTCGTACAACGGCAACGGGGCCGTCGGCGCGATGATCTTCGTCGATCCGGAGTCGGCGGAGGGCGTGTGGCTGAAGACGTCCCTTCGTGCGGACATCACGATCGTCCCCGAGTCGAGGATCGCGACATGCGCCTCGGCATTGAGGACGTTTCTGGAGTCGCCGCTGGAGAGCCTGGAGGTCGGGTCACTCCTGCGACACTGTGTCCACGCGCTGTGCGCCGGCGCGCCGCCCAGCCGTCGCCTGGACGAACGGGTGACGAGAGTGCTCGCGGCGATCCGCGCGTCGGATCAACTCCGGATCTCGGTCGAGGAGGCCGCGGCCCTGGCGTTCCTGTCGCCGAGCCGGTTCGCGCACCTGTTCAAGCAGCAGGTCGGCCTCCCGTTCCGGCGCTACATGCTCTGGCGGAAGCTCTCCCGCGCGATGCTGGTCATCGGTCGGGAGCGCACCATCTCGACGGCGGCACACGAGGCGGATTTCGCGGACGCGGCTCACCTGACGCGCACGTTCTACCAGATGTTCGGACTGCCGCCGTCGGTGATGATGCGGGGCGAGTTCTTCGAGATTCCCTCGCCCTTCGGGGTGCCGGCCGACCCGCGCGGCTAGCACCATCCCGTCTTCATCGCGCGCCCGCGCGGAGGGCCTCGTCGCGACGCCTACTGCACGAGGAACAGCCGGTCCTGTCGCGGGTGCGCCCACCGGGCGCGGCCCGACGCGTCGATGATCATGTCCTCCTCCTGCGCCATCTGCACCGGCTGCCCGCCCCACTCCGGCACCGGCGTCGTGGCCTGCAGTTCGATCGAGAACCACATCGACGCCGTGACGACGGCATCGCCCCGGCCAGGCACGCCGTCCTGGTAGTCCCACAGCCCGACGAGCGGACCGGCGCCGTGCCCGTGCAGACCGATGGGATGCGTATAGACGGTGCCGGTGATGCCGGCCGCGCGCATGCGCGAGAGGATTGCGGCGAGGGCCTCGTTACCCGTGCGGCCGGGGCGGATCTCCTCCATCGCGATGTCCTGCATGGTGTTGGCGTGGGCGAGCGCCTGTACCAGGCCCGCAGGCGCCGCGGTCTCGCCGGGCCGGAGCACGTAGGCCAGGTGCTGGGTGTCGGTGTTCAGGCGCGCGACCGTGATGCCGAGATCGGAGTGCAGCACGTCGCCGGGCTGGATGACCGGGTCGTCGCCGAGATCCTTTGCCGTGGCGCCGCGCCGCTGCACCGAGATGCTCGGCTGGAACCAGGTGCCCATGCCCAGGTCGTTGACGCGCTGCCGCCACCACCACACGAGGTCGCTTGCCCTCGTGCGCCCAGGCACGATCACGCGCGTGGAGAACATGGTCTGCGACAACTGCCACACGAGGGCGTTCATGCTGGTGAAGAACGCCTCCTCCTCGGGCAGGCGAGAGGCGATGAGCTCGAGCGGCAGCGCCTCGGCATCCTTCAGGCGGGGCGCCCACGCGTCGCCGAGCGCCTCGCGCATGCCATCGAACTCGCCGCTCGACAAGCCGTCGCTGAACGCGAAGACGCGCGACCGGTTGATGCCGATCACGCGGGGGCGGCGCTCCTCGACCACCTGCACGAGGAGCTGCCACTGTTCGTCCCCCCACAATTCGCCCTGCCGGCGTCCCCCGGCCTGCTCCAGGACCCTGGTCGAGGTACGCGCGGTGAACACCCCGCCCTGCGTCGTTCCGCCGAGGGCGATCCGCTCGATGCACGAGGCCGCGGGAGGGGCACCTGCGGCCGCGCATCGGTCGAAGAAGACGTAGATGGTCCGGCGCCGTGCCGCGAAGGTTTCCGGAGCGGTGATCGCACTGAACACCGGATCTTCGTTGTATTCGCGCATCGGCACGACCCAGAGGTCGATGCCGTGCCGGCGCATCAGCCCCGGCAGGAACGTGTCGAGCCGCTTCGCCAGCCAGGACTGCTGCATGGCGGCCTGCTCGCGCAGCGTGCCGAACGGCCGGTCGGCGGAGGGGAGCGCACCGGCAGACAGACGCGACATCCAGTCGATCGAGGGCGCCGCCGTCTGGGCGACACCCACGCTGCCGAACAGCGATACCGCGGCCAGCGTCAGCACGCCCAGTGCCGCCTGGATGCCGCGCTCCGGCACGGCCGACCCTCTTGCGCAGGGCCTGGTCCACCGTGGGAGCCGGACGAGACCAAACGTTGCAGTTCGTCGGCAGATCTTCATGTTGTTCCTGTGCGGTTCGGGTGGGGCTGGGGTGCGGAAGCGTCTGGCACTGCGAACGACGGCCTATGCCGCCGACACCGCGACGACACGAAAGCCGATGTGATCGTACCGCCGATCCGGTTCGAAGCGCAGCCTGAACGCAGAACGACAGGGCCAGCCGTCATCCGCCCAGCACCCGCCGCGCCGTGCCCGCGAGAGTGCGCCGTCCTGGCTTGGTGTGGCGGTGTCGCGTGCGTCGTGCAGGTCGGGATCCGCACCGCCGGGCAACCGGAGGTGAAACCAGTCCCGACACCATTCGAACGTGTTCCCGTGCATGTCGTGGAGCCCCCACGCGTTCGGAGGGTAACTTCCGACACGCGCGGCACGGCCGAGCGGCCGTGCCCGCTCACCGCCGTTGTAGGGACGGCCCTTGAAGTTCGCCTGTGCGTGTCCCAGGGCGTCGCCAAACGCGGTCGCCGTCGTGGTGCCTGCCCGGCAGGCGTATTCCCACTGCGCTTCCGTGGGCAGCCTGAACTCCCACGACCGGGGCAACACACCCGACTGCCTCGCCCGCGTCGTGAGCCGGGAGCAGAACGCCTCCGCTTCGGTGAAGTTGACGTTGCCGAGGGGGTAGTCGTCTCCGTCGGGCAGCTCCGGCGTGAGCGGGCCGGGAAGCGCGCCCATCACCTGACGCCACTGCGCCTGTGTCACCTCGAACCTCGCCATCCAGAACCCGCGCGTCAGCGTGACGGGAACCTGATCCTCGCCGGGACGGCGTTCCGGTTCGTCGGGCGGGCTGCCCATGATGAATCGTCCAGCCGGACACCAGGAGAGATCGACCACGTCGATCCGGCGCCGCTCACCGGCTTGCGTCCCCTCCAACGGCATGCGCAGCTGCACGGCGGTCAGGCCGCGGCCCGATGCGCCGGCGACCGTGCCGATGCAACCCGCGATGAACGATCGCCGCGTCACGCCGGCCGTCGGTTCCCGCATCGTCCCAGCTCCTTACGTGTCCTCACCAGCGCTGCAGGCGGTGACGCACGGGGCAGCGCCCGCCCGTGCCGTCTTCCGGACCCGGTCAGTAGCCCATCGCGTACCCGGTGCGCCGCGGGTCGCCGCCGGCGGTCATCGCCCCGGTCTTCTGGTCGATGCGGATGGTCTGCATGTGACCGAGGCTGCCCCAGCCCGGCAGCACCTCGAGTGTGTGGCCCATCGCGCGCAGTGCGTCGATGGTGGCAGCCGGCACGCGCCCCTCGATCTGCACGACGATCTCGGCGCCAGGCTTGTAGAAGTTCGGCCGTGCGTCGAGCGCAAAACGCGGTGCCTCGATGGCCTGCTGCACCGGCAGGTCGAAGTCGATCAGGTTCACGAGCATCTGGAACTCCGTCTGCCCGATCGTCTCGCCTCCCGGCGACCCGAACACGAACGCCGGCCTGCCGTCCTTGAGCACGACGATCGGCGAGTTGTTGAGGATCGGGATCTTGCCGGCCCCGACGTAGTTGAGATCGGTCGGGTACGGCGACGTCGACCCGAGCCGCATGCCGTTGTTCAGGAGCAGCCCGGTGTTCCCGACGACGACGTTGTTGCCGAACAGGCCGCCGAGCGTGGGTGTGCACCCCACGGCGTTGCCCTCGCCGTCCACGATCGAGAAGCTCGTCGTGTGCTGGAGCGGATCGTAGTGATCGTCGAACGCCTTCGCGTCCTGCCCCTGTTGCCGTGTCTGGCTGGGTGGCAGGCCAGGCGGGATGCCCGCCGTCGGATACGCCCCTGGCTTGCGCATGTCGATGAGCGTCCGGCGTGTTGCGGCGTACCACTTGTCGAGCATCCCGTCGGCCGGGACCTTCGTGAAGGCCGGGTCCGCCACGTACCGGTAGATGTCGGCCTTCGCAATCTTGATGGCCTCGATCTGTGCATGGATGGCCCTGGCCGAACCCGGTCCGAACGCCCGCATGTCGAAACCCTCGACGAGGTTGGCCTGCATCAGCACCTCGAACCCGCCGCGCGACGTGGAGGGATTGCTGAACACGTCGTAGCCGCGGTAAGTCGTGCGAATCGGTTCGGTCCACCGGGGCTCGTAAGCGGCCAGGTCCGCGGCGGTGAGGACGCCACCGTTCTCACGGAAGAAGCGGTCGAACTCCTGGGCGATGTCGCCCTTGTAGAAGCGGTCGAAGGCCGCGCGGATTGCCGCCGAACGCGTGGCACCCCTGCCGAGCGCCTGCGCCTCGGCCTCGACCAGTTTGCGCAGCGTCGCGGCGTAATCAGGGTTCTTCAGCAGGTCGCCCGCGCGCAGCGGCTGCCCGCCAGGCAGGTAGATCTTCGCGGTCGTCGGATATTTCAGGAGGGTGTTCCGACCGCGGCTGATGGACTGCGCGAGCATCGGGTCGATCGGATAGCCCTTCTCGGCGTACTCGATCGCCGGCCCGAAGACCTGCGCGAGGCTCATCGTGCCGAACCGGTCGAGTGCGGCGAGATATCCGCCGAGGTTGCCCGGCACGATACCGGCCTTCATCCCGGCGTTCAGGCTTTCGGGCGTCATCTCGGCCGGCTTCAGCGCCTTCGGCGCCGCCCCGGTCATGGCCAGTGACAGCACCTTCCCGCTCTTCCGGTCGAAGACGGTCATGAAGCCGTTGCCGCCGATGCCGTTCATCTCCGGTTCGGCGAGGCCCAGCATGGCGCCCACCGCGGCCGCCGCGTCGAATGCGTTGCCTCCCTTCAGCAGCATCTGCAGCCCGGCGGACGAGGCAATCGGGTGCCCGGCCGCGACGAGGCCATGCAGGCCGGTGACCGCAGGGCGCGTCTGCGCGCGCTCGGCGCTCGCTGGCGCTTCCGCCGCCTGCTGCTGTGTGCTGGCGACCTGGGGCAGGAACGTGAGGGTCGTGGCGGTGACGAGGACAGCGCGAAGAGCGCGATGCATGACGACCTCCTGTGCCGTGACGGGTTATCGGGCGTTCAGCAGGGCCGCGACGCCGGCGTCGCGCTGGCGAGCCGCGGCGTCGAGGGCGCGCGTCGTGGCGCCGAGCCAGTCGCGGTCCGCCTGCAGCCGTGCGCGTTCTGCCGCGAGCATCCGCAGCACCTCCGCGCGCTGCGGGCCTCCGATCGGCTTCGCCGATTCGACCATGTTCTCGGCCGACAGAGCCCGGCGAAACTGCGGCTCGGTCAACGGCAGCCGCTGGTTCTCGCGGCCGAACGCCTTCCAGGCTTCGCTGAACAGCCGCTGGGCCACGTCGTAGGGGATCTCGGCCGGCCGGAGCCGCTGGCTGCGGCCGTAGGTGACGATGTCGGAGGCGAAGTGATGGCCGACGCGGAACGGCACCTCCGACTCACGCTGGAGGATGTCGGCGAGCTCGGTCGTCATCGCGTAGTCGTCGTTCACCTCCTCCAGCGCCCGGGCCGGATCGAACACCATCGCGTCGAGCATGCTCCTGACGTCGCTGTACATCCTGCCGAGCAGGCGCACGACCTGGAGCGGTTGATCGCCCTTGTAGTCGCCCATGCCGGACATCACGTTGTTCGCCTGGACCAGGTACGTCACCGCCTGGCCGGTGACGGTGCTCGTCGTCAGGTGCAGCTGCTCGAGCCCGATGGGATTGCGCTTCTGCGGCATGATGCTGCTGATGCCGGTCTGCGCGCCTTCGGTGAGCTGGAACCAGGGATGCGGGTCCGCGTACTGGACGGTGAGGTCGGCCGCCAGCATGCTGACTGTCAAGGCGCCTGAGGCCGCCACCGTGACCAGCTCGACACCGTTGTCCTGGTTGGCGATCTGTCCCGCGTCGAACGAGTTCACCAGGATGTCGTCGAAGCCGAGCAGCTCGGCAAGCCGCTTTCGGTTCACCGGGAAGCTGGACGTTCCGCCTGCCGCGCCGCCCAGGGGCGAGAGGTTGAGGCGCGCCCAGGCCTGCTTGAGCCGGTCGGCGCTGCGCGTCATCGCCTGGAGGTACCCACCAAGGTAGTGCCCGAGCGACGTGGGCTGCGCCTGCACACCGTGCGTGTAGAAGGGCAGGATGGCGTGCGGATGCTTCTCGGCCAGTGCCAGGAGGGCTTCGCGCGCTGCCAGGAACTGCTGGAAGGTTGCCAGGAACCCGTCGCGCAGGAGGAGCCGCGTCGACGTCTGGCCGAGGTCCTGCCGGGAGCGGCCCGAGTGCAGGCGCGACACGTCGGGTCCGCCGATGCGGATCAGGTCGGCCTCGACGACGAGGTAGTCGCGGGAGCGCGCCGCGCCCGGCTTCATGCCGTCGGCAATCACCTGGGTCAGCGAGCGGGCGATGGTGGCCGCCAGGTCCCGTGTGACGATGCCTTCCTCGGCGAGCATGATCAACGATGCCTTGTTCTGTTCGTTGAGCCAGTAGAAGGCGTCGCGCGGCTCGGCAGCGCTGCGGGGGGACGACTGCGCCGCCAGCGGGATGACACCAGCCAGTTGTGCGGCGATGCTGGCGCCCAGAATCAGGAGCGCGAGTTTGGTTAGGCGCCAGGTGGATGGGGGACGGTCTCGTCGAACGCGCACACGTGCCTCCGTTCCCGCGGCCCTTCGACGGGGGTCCTGAGTGCCCCTGTCGGTGGCCAGCAGGCCGGGTCGCGCCCGCATTATGGCCCAAGCGGTCCGGCGTACGCGCGGAGGCGCGCGCATCCGACACTGCCTGCGACCCCGCGGCCGGCCGCGGCACGCAATCGCGGGGTTGGGTCGGATGCGCCACGCGGTCGCGGGTCGCGGGTTGGGCCGCGTCAGGCGGTCGCGGACCGCGCGGCGCGCCTGATGGCGTCGAGCGACCGTTCGACGTCGTCCGCGGTCGTCGCGTGATCGCTGACCGAGATCCGCATCACGGCCTTGCCGCGCCAGGTCGAACCACCCACCCAGCAGGTGCCGTCCTGCTGCACGGCCGCAATCACCGCACGTGTGCGTGCGTCGTGCGCGTCCTCGCTGCCGCCAGGAGCAAGGACGCGCACGAGCACCTGGTTCAGCACGACGTCGTTGAGGACGATGACGTCCGGCTCGGCCGCGAGCGCTTCGGCGAAGCGGCGCGCGTGCGCGCAGCACCGGTCCACGATCGCGGCGATGCCCGAGCGCCCCAACGTGGCGATCGCCGCGCAAGCGGGTACGCCGCGCGCCCGCCGCGAGAACTCCGGGTTCCAGTCCACGGGGTCGCGGTCGGTGCCGGGGGCGGCCTGCACGAGATACGAAGCCGTGACTGTCATCGAGGCACGGTGGGCCTCGGGATGGCGACAGATGGTGATGCCGCAGTCGTAGGGCACGTTCAGCCACTTGTGGGCGTCAGTCGACCACGAGTCGGCGAGCGCGAGTCCCGGCAGCCTCGACGGCGAGCCGACGGCGAGCCAGAGCCCGATCGCGCCGTCGACGTGCAGCCACGCGCCGTGCGCGTGCGCCACCTCCGCCAGCGCGCCCACCGGATCGATCGCGCCCGTGTTCACGTTGCCCACCTGGCAGCAGACGATGGCCGGCTCGCCCCCGAGCTCGCGCAGCACGCCCTCGAGTGCCGCGGGCAGCATGGCGCCGTTCGCATCGACGGCCACGCGAACGATCGACGTCGTGCCAAGTCCGAGGAGCCGCGCAGCACGCGGTATGGTGACATGCGCCTCCTCACCGACGACGAGCCGGACCGGCGGCGCGCCCGCGAGCCCATCGGCCTCGACGTCCCATCCGCGCCGCGCGAGCACGTGGTGACGCGCAGCTGCCAGCGCCGTGGTGTTCGCCATCTGACCGCCCGTGACGAACGCAAACGACGAGTGGACGGGCAGGCCAAGCAGTTCGATCACCCAGCGGCCAGCCACTTCTTCGATCACGGCCGTCCCTGGCGTGGGAGCAAACAGGCCCGTGTTCTGATCCCAGGCACTGACAAGCCAGTCGGCGGCCAGCGCGGCCGGTACGCTGCCGCCGATCACGAATCCGAAGAAGCGGCCGGAGTTCATGGCCATCAGCCCGCCAGCCTCGAGGACGTCGGCCATGTGGTGCACGACCGTGCCGGCATGCTGCGGATGCTCCGGCACCGGGCCGTCCAGGGCTGCGCGCAGTGCCGCCGGATCGGCGGCCGGCGTCACCGTCCTCGTCTTCAGGCCCGCGCGGTACTTGATGGCACGCTCCGCAACTGCCCTGAGGAGATCTCCCTCCTCGAGTAGCGTGGGCCTGGTTGTGCGTGTCGCCGTCGCTGTCGTGGTGGTCACCGTAGAAACCTCCGCCCTATGCCGTCAGACGCGCCATTTCGGCCCGTCCCCCGCAGTCGCCTGTGCCGAGGAAGAGGTCGGCTTCGTGCACGCGCCCGCCGCTGACGGTGCTGAAGGCGCGATAGAACGACTGTTGTGTCCACAACGCGAGGTCGGCGCCGGCTGCGGCCAGCACGCTGGCGTCCGCCACCTGTGAGGCGTGGCAGGCAATGGCGCGCCGGGTCACGGGCCAGACCGCCCGCGTGTCGATCGTCGTCGTCACCGCCCAGTCCGGCCAGGGCGTCGTTTCCCTGACGGTGCCGTCAACCGAGGACGACAGGCGCCCGAACACCGCTTCGTACGCGTGCCACGTCGTACGCGGCCACGCGAGGTAGTACAGCTTCGCCACGGCGTGTGCGGGCTCACCCGAATCCGGCGATGGCGCCGCGGCCGCCACCACGACGGCGGCGGTGGTGAACTGCGAGATCGCAATGTGGTCCGGATGGCCGTATGCGCCGTCAGGGCCGAACGTGAGCACGACGTCCGGGCGAAGGCGACGCACGTGCCCCGCGATGCGGGCGAGGGCCTCGATCGGGTCGACCCGATCGAGGCCCCCGTCCGGGTACCCGAGCACGGTGACGTCGCGGATGCCGAGCACGGCGGCGGCCGCCCGGAGTTCACCCTCGCGGATGGCGGCCAGCGCCGCCGTGCCGGGATGCCGGGGATCACCGTGCCGCCTCCCCTGATAACGACCCGCCTCACCGCGCGTCGCCGTGACCAGCGACACTTCGACTCCCTCGGCCGCGTACTTCGCCAGCGTTCCCCCGAAGCCCAGTGATTCATCGTCCGGGTGGGCGAGCACGGCGAGCAGACGCCTGGCAGGACGATGCGCAGTGGTGCGAGACGGCCCGCGCATGTCAGGCTGCCTGCGGGACCGAGCGGCCGAGCGCCGTGCTGATTCTGGCGAAGTGGTGCCAGCTGTGGCGCAGCGCGTGGTCCTCGATGAAGAACTGCGCGGTGACCGGTGCATTGGCGTAGAGGGACACGCGGGTCGCCCGATCGAGCTGGTCGTCGGTCAGTCGCCGCACGGCTTCAGCCGCCGCCCGGCTGTTCCGTTTCAGCAGGGCGAGTGCGTCCGCCCGGCTGACGCCCGCGTGCTCGTGCGCATGGTTCGCGTTCATATCGGCGATGACGCGCCAGGTGACGCCGTCGACATCGCGACCGGCGCCGATCTGCTCCGCAAGCTCCACTTCAATCGGGTAGACGCTCGCGACGTGATGCACGATGACACCGGCGGTGCGGCCATCGGGCAGGACGGGAGTTGCCCATTCCGTGTCGGTCAGGTGTTCGGCCAGCGCGGCGAGCTGCGCCGCTCCTTCTTCGATGCGCCGGGCGAGTGCGTCGGCTCGTTCACTCATATGGTCCTCCATACGGCGCCCTGGACACGGCGCCGTCATGACGACCAGTGTGCGACCGACACCGGGCGCCGATCACTGCCCGGGCGTCCGTAACGCCTGCTCCAGCGTCCAAAGCCGGCTCGATCAGCTGTTGACTCGCTGTCGGTGGCTGCCCACACTCGCTGCATGAGACTTGCCGCCTGCCTCGCCGCTGCCGCGCTCGCGTCCGTCCTGATGGTTGCCCGCACCGGCGCGATTGCCCGCGTGCCGTCCGCCGACGGGCAGGTCTGGGACATCCAGGACACGAGCGTCTGGGCGCAGGACAGCGGCGGCATCGCGACAGGTGGGCGTGCCAATCCCTTCAACGGGTTCGGTTACCTCAAGCTCCAGGTGCGCACCGCGGGCGGGACGCTGCTGGCGCGAAACCGGTACTTGCGTGGATTCGGGCTGCAGTCCGACGGCGCCGGTCGCTTCGACTCCATCACGCCGCTGCTCGTGGACGGCATCGTCGTGTCACGCGGCATCACGACCTGGCCCGACACGCACTACCTCCGGTACATCGACGCCTTCACCAACAGCACCGGTGAGGCGCGGACGGTGCAGGTGGCATGGGGCGGCGCAGTGGGGGCCTACGACGACGGTGGCAGGGTGGCGGTGGCGATGACGTCGAGCGGCGACCGGCGGATCGATCTCACCGACTCGCGGGTGACGGTCATGCAGAACGCGCGGGGCGCCGCCGATCCGATGCGGGGCCCCTCCGGTCACGGGCCTTCGGCGCACGTGCTCGGCACCAGGCAGGGGCTGCTCACGGCCATTGCCAACATGTACGGCGACCCGTTCACCGACGCGTGGCCGGGATTCGATCCCGCACACATCGGCTACGTGTACACGCTGCGGCTTCAACCCGGCGAGACGCGGGCGCTGCTGACGTTCGTGGTGAAGGGGCTCAGCGAAGTGTACGACCCGCGCGGCGGGGCCCCGTCGCTGCTGGCCGATGCGCTGGCCTTCAACGAACCGGTGTACGCAGGGCCGAACCCTCGTATCCCCGCAGCCGGCTCCGAGATCGCGCGGGTGGACGCCACGGCGGCGGCGCTGGCGCAGCGGCCCGATCTCCGCGGCCTCACGCGTCTGCAGCAATCGCAGGTCGCCAACTGGAGCCTGGCCGGCCTCGACGCGCCGGCCGCGTCGGGAGGCGGCCGAGCGGCAGGCGGCTCGCGCGCCCGCTTCACCGTGTTCGAGCAGAGCGTGAGCGACCTGCAGGCGGCCATGGAGCGGGGACAGGTCACGTCGGAGGACATCGTCCGCGAGTACCTGTCGCGCCTCAGGCGGTACGATCGCAACGGTCCTGCGTTCCGCTCCGTGCTGGCGCTGAACCCGCGCGTGGTGTCCGACGCGCGCACGCGCGACCTGGAGCGGGCCAGCGGTCGGGTGCGCAGTCCGTTCCACGGCGTGCCCATCGTGCTGAAGGACAACATCGACACGGTGGAACTGCCCACGACCGGCGGCTCTCTTGCTCTCATCGACCATCGTCCGCGCGTGGACTCGCGCGTGGCGGCCGGGATGAAGCGCGGCGGTGCGGTGATCCTCGGCAAGGCCAACCTCGATGAGTTCCCGTTTGGCGATTTCGGAATCAGCAGCGTGGGGGGCACCGTCGGGAACGCCTACGACCCATCGCTCAGCACCGCGGGATCGAGTGGCGGCAGCGCGACGGCGGTCGCCGCGAGCCTGGCCGCGCTCGCGTTCGGGACCGACACGTGCAACTCGCTGTCGAACCCCAGCGGGTTCGCGTCGCTCGTCACCATCCGCACGACGCGCGGGCTGACCAGCCGCGCCGGCGTGATGCCGTTGAACACCTACAACGACGCAGTCGGGCCGATGGCGAAGTCGGTGCGCGACGTCGCCCTTGCGCTCGATCTGGTGACGGGGGCGGACCCGGACGACCCCGTGACGGCCGCCGCCGACGGACACCGGGAGGGGTCCTTCGCCGACGGCCTCGACGCCGCGACGCTGCGCGGCGTACGGGTCGGCGCCCTGCGGCAGCGTTTCGTGGGCTTCACCGGCGAGCGCGAGGTGGCGGCACACATGGACCGCGTGATCGCCGAACTGCGGGCAGCCGGGGCGGTCGTCGTGGACGTGTCAATCGCCGACTACGACGCGAAATACGCCGCGACGCGCGGGTCGGCGCCGGGCTCGCTCAAGGCGGGCTGGGACGCATACTTCGCGCGCGGGGCGCGGCCCGGCGATCGCGTCCTCACCATCCCCGATCTGCTGGCCTCAGGCAGGCTGGCGCCGGCGAGCGCGCGGCGCTTCGAGGCGGCACTGGGCCCAGCCCCGCGCGGCGCCGCGCTCGACGAGGCGACGCGGCGGTTCGTCGAGAGCCGGGAGACCTTCCGTCAGATCTTCCTGGACCTGATGGACGGTCAGCGGCTCGACGCGCTGCTGTATCCCGCCAACCAGGCGCGCCCCCATACGCACGAGGGGGGCCTCGAGCGATACGGATCGGAGCCCGGCACGTGCGAGGAGAGCGCGGCGACGGGGCTCCCCCAGGTGACGGTGCCGGCCGGGTTCATCGGGGGCCGCTACCCGGTCGGCGTCTCGCTGCTCGGGCGGATGTGGGACGATCGCCGCCTGCTGCGGATGGCCGCCGCCTACGAGCGCGCCACGCACCACCGGCGGCCGCCGGACGCGGTGCGCTGAGGCGCCGCGGTGCGGCGACGCGCATCCGGGCCGTCCGTCGCCGCGGTCCGCGCTTTTTCAGCTGACAGCCTCCAGGCGTCTGCGTTATCAAGCATGCCATGCCTTCATCCTCCGATCTCACGCGGCGGCAGCTCCTCGCGGGCGCGGGCGCGGGTGCCGCCGCGCTGTTCCTCGAATCGGGCGTAGCCCTGGCCCAGGCACCGCGGGCGAACGCGAATCGTCCTGTCCTCTTCACGCACACCACCGTCGTGAGCGTCGACGGGCAGCAGGACGATGTGGCGCTGGCGGTGGAGAACGGGGTGATTGCGGCCATCGGCCCCACCGAGCAGGTGCAGGCGCGGTACACGAATGCCGAGGTCTACGACGGCCGCGGCAAGGCCCTCTTCCCCGGCCTGATCAATTGCCACGCGCACCTCGGGGCCACGATCGAGCGAGGCTTCAACGAGGACTTCGGTTTCCCGAACAGCCTGACACTGGCGGTGCAGCCCGGCAGCCTGCTGTCGCCCGACGAGCGCGTCCTGATGGCGGTCATCGGCATGGTGGAGGCGCTCCGCACGGGCACGACGACCATCATCGAGAACGTCGGCGGCATCGCGCGCGAAGCGAAGGCGATTGCCGACGTCGGCCTCCGGTGCGTCTTCGCCGAGTCGTTCAACGATCGGGAGCGCGGCGGCGTCATGTCGGCGGAGCTGCTCGCCCGGAGCGGGAAGCCGACCTACTCGGCGAAGCTGCGCGAGGAAGGGATGCAGCGGATCGCCGACCTGCACACGGCATGGCACGGGAGGGACAACGGGCGCATCAGCGTCTTCCCGGCGGTCGCCCACGCGGAGAACTGCTCCGGCGAACTCCTGAGGGCGGTCCGCGAGTTCGCCGAGAAGCACGACCTGAACTACACGATTCACACCAGCCAGAGCACCTGGGAAGTCGACTACATGGTCCGGTGGCACGGCCTGCGGCCGATCGAGTACCTCGCGAAGCACGAGTTCCTCGGCCCGCGCTTCATCGCCGCGCACTGCCGGTACGTGAACCAGGCCGAGATCGCGCTGCTCGGCCGCTCCAGGACCATCGTCTCGCACCAGCCGGGCATGGCCGGGAATCGCGGCGCGAACCCGCCGATCCCCGAGCTGCGGGATGCGGGCGCCACGATCGCGATGGGCACCGACAACAACACGAACGACGTGTTCACGGTGCTGCGCGTCGGCCTGATCACCGAGCGCATGCGCCGCAACGACGCGACGCCCGGCCTGCTGCCGCAGCCCGAGGACATCTTCGAGGACAACACGCGCGGCGGCGCGCAGGCCGTGCGCCAGGCGGCGGCAATCGGATCCCTCGAGGTCGGCAGGAAGGCCGATCTCATCGTGGTGGACACACGCCGGGCGCACCTCGTGCCGTCGGGGCGCATCCTCTCCACGTGGATTCACAACGGCCAGCCGTCCGACGTGGAGTCGTCGATGGTGGACGGCCGGTTCGTGCTGCGCGGCGGCAAGGTGCTCACGGTGGATGAACCCGCGCTGGTGGCGGAGGCTGCGAAGGTCGGTGAGCGCGTGTGGAAGCGGGTGATCGAGGCCGGCGGTCCGATCCCGATTCCGGGCCGATCACGGCGCTGGTAGCGCCGGAACGGAGTCGGGCTTCATTTAGCACTTCTTCAGGTGCACCGCCGCCGGGCGTCCGATACGATGCCGCGCCTGATGACGACGCGTCGTGCGACCTGCCCTTTACTGCTGCTGTTCCTGTTCCTCGGCCTGATGGCCCGCCGCGCGTCCGCCCAGGCGTCCGTCTCCGGACGCGTGACCGACCCGGTCGGGGCCGTCGTCGGAGGTGCGGTGGTGACGCTGAGTGGTGGCGGGGCACCCAGCCAGACCACGCAGACTGCGCAGGACGGGTCGTTCCTGTTCGCCAACGTCACGCCGGCCTTGCGCGTGCTCGCGGTCGAGGCGCCGGGCTTCCAGCGATGGACCCGCACGATCGATCCGGCAGAGGGCGCCACGATCGAGGTGGTGCTGCCCATTCCCGGATTCTCGGAGTCTGTAGCCGTCTCGGCGCCCGGCCTCGAGGAGGAGCTGCCGCAACTCGTCGAGCGCACCGGCGTCCGCGTCCAGACCATTACCGCCGCCCAGATCGAGAACGGCGGGTACTACGACGTGGGCCAGGCACTCCAGGCGCTCGCGCCCGGCCTGTTCCTCGTGCCCAAGGCGGGACCCTTCGACTACGTCGACGCCTCCTTCCAGGGCTCCCGGACGAACGAGATTCTCTGGATGGTCGACGGCGTGCGCATCAGCAACCGGCTCTACAACGGTACGACACCGCTCGACACGATCCCGGCTCACATGGTCGAACGGGTCGAGATCATCGAGGGGGGCCAGGGGCTGTTCTACGGTACGCAGGCGGTGGCGGGCGCCGTCAACGTCGTCACCAAGTCGCTGGCCGAAACCTTCGACGGCGGAGTCCAGTCGGGGTTCGACACGAACCGCGGGCGTCACATCAATCTCTTCGCCCGCGATGCGGTCGGCGGTCACAGGTTCGTCGCCTTCGCGTCGACGGACAACGCCGAGGGCTATCGGAACTTCCCGATCGATCAGTACCAGCCAACCGCGACCGACCGGCGGCGCAGCTACGACGTGCTCACGCTCGGCGGCAAGTACGCATACGACTTCACGGGCGGCCTGCGCCTTGGAGCCAGCTACCAGCGGACGGACGGCAAGCTGGACAACCTGCGTCCCGGGCGGTCCGGAGCCACGCACGTCGGCAGCCTTGCCGAAGGCTTCAACGACCGGAACGAACACCTGTTCAGCGCAAAGGTCGACTACACGGCGAGGCGGTCCGCGCAGCTGTTCTTCAAGACCTACTATCACCAGTGGGACACGCGGTTCACCGAGCGCCGCAACGTGATCGGCTCGCCCGGCCTGTCGCTCTACTCGAGTGACGGCGACTTCTGGGGGTTCAAGGACTACGGTGCGAACCTGCTGGCCAGGCTCACGCCCACGAAGCGGGTCGAGTACGTCGCGGGCTACGACTTCCAGAACTATCGTGGACGCGACGACGTGCTTCTGATCGCACCCAATACCGAAACCGTACACGCGCTGTTCGGGCAGGTGCGTACGACACCTGCCCTGGCCCGGAAGGCGAGCGCGGCACTCGGGGTGCGGTTCAACGCGCCGACCAACGCGGCGAACGCGACCGTGTGGAACGCAAGTGCCCGATACGAGGTCACGCGCAGGCTATTCGCCCGCGGTACGGTGGGCACTGCCTTCCGGTATCCCGATGCATACGAGCTCTTCGCGCAGGATCCGACCTGCTGTTTCGGCAATCCCAACCTCAAGCCTGAACGCAGCACGAACGTCAACGGCTCGCTGGGCTACCTGATGTCGACTGCCGGCGCGGAGGTGTCGCTCGAAGCGATCGGCTTCTACCGTCGCGTCACCGATCTCATCGTGGACGTCGACGACGGGTCGGGCGACACGACGGTCACGGCCAACCGTGACGACATCGTCCGCGTCAGAGGGATCTCGTTCGTGGGGTCAGGCACGTTCGGGCCGCAGGTGTCGGCAAACGTCAGCTATACCTACAACCGTTCGCAGCGGACCAACGAGCTGGCGGGCGGCTACCAGTCGCTGAACGGCATCCCGTCCAACCAGTTCAACGCGTGGATCGACCTCCATCCCGCTCGCCTCCCGGTCGGAGCGACGCTGACCCTCGGGCACGTTGGTGCGATCGGCAACACGGTGCCCGTCTTTGGTACCGTGCAGGCAGGGGACTACACGCTGGTGGACGTCTCAGGGCGCCTGTTCCTCGATGCGAAGCGGCGCCATCGGATCAACCTGCGCCTCGAGAACGTGCTCGACGAGGTGTACACCACGCGCAGCGGGCGCAACTTCCTGGACGGCTCGGCGACACCGTTCCTGGTGCGAAACCTCGGCGTGCCGCGTACGTTGCACCTCACGTATGCGGTCGGCTTCTGAGGTGTGCCGGACGAGCGAGGGCTCTTCGCGCGTGGTCCACTTTCACCGTTCCTGACCCCATGAGGCGGCTCCTGGACTGGCGCGCGGTGCTCGTGTACGTGCATCGATGGCTCGGCATCGCCGGCGGGCTGCTGTTCGTGGCGTGGTTCGCCTCCGGCGTCGTCCTGATGTACGTCCGGATGCCGAGCCTGACGGCCGAGGAACGGCTGATGCGCGTCGCGCCGCTGGACCTCTCGCGTGTTCGCGTGGAGCCATCGGCCGCGGCGGCCGCCGCCGGCTTCGCTCCTTCAGGGCTCCGGCTGGGCATGCTGGGGGACAGGCCGGCGTACTTCCTGACCTCCGGGCGTCGCTGGGCCACGGTCTATGGGGACACCGGCGAACGTATCGGAGAACTGACGGCGAACGAGGCGGCTTCGCTGGCGCGCGCTTTCGTGCCCGAGCACGGAGCCACCCTCGCGTACGACCGCTACCTCGTCGACTCGGATCAATGGACGCTCAGCAGCGCGCTGCGTCCCCTGATGCCGATGCACCGCTTCGCGCTCGGCGATCCGTCAGGGACCATGTTGTACCTGTCGGCGCGCACCGGCGAGCCCGTGATGAAGACCACGAGGCGCGAGCGGCTGTGGAACTACGCGGGGGCGGTGACACACTGGCTGTACTTCACGCCGTTGCGGCGCCACACGGGCCTGTGGACGGACGCCATCATCTACCTGTCACTCGCCGGGTGCGTGATGTGTCTCTCCGGTCTCGTGTGGGGCGCCTGGCGGTACTCGCCCTCGGCCAGGTATCGCCTACGACGGGAGCCCGCGCATTCGCCCTACGCGGGCCTGATGCGCTGGCACCACTACGCCGGCCTCGTCTTCGGCCTGACCACGTGCACCTGGATCTTCAGCGGGCTGATGTCCATGACGCCCTGGGACTGGAGTCCCGGGAACTCGCCGTCACGGGCGCAGCGGGACGCCGTCACGGGTGGACCGCCACGGCTGGAGGCGGTCACGATCGAACGGCTGCGCCGTGCGGCGGAGGCGCTCGCGCCTGTCTTCACGCCGAAGGAACTGCAGGTCAGCGCCTTTCAGGGCGAGCCGTTCGTCGTGGCATACCATCCGCCGGCCGTGCTCGAGCCCAGAGCCTGGCTGAACACCGACAGCCCTGCGTTCGTCGAGCCGGTGATGCTGGAGCGCCGCCACGTCTGGCTCTCCCGGCCGGAGCAGGGCCCGTTCACCGGATTCGAGCCGGCAGCGTTCGAGGCGATCGCCCGCAATGCCGTGCCTGGCGCGCGCCTTGTCGAGCATCACTGGCTGCACGCCTACGACGCGTACTACTACGCACGCGATCGGGCGCTGCCGCTCCCGGTCCTTCGCGCCCGCTACGATGATCCCGAGAGAACCTGGCTGTACTTCGACCCGCTCATCGGTGCCGTGGTGCAGAAAGAGGAGCGGCGCAGCCGGCTCGAACGCTGGCTGTACCACGGCCTGCACTCGCTGGACTTCCCCGTGTTCCACGACACGCGCCCGCTCTGGGACGTCGTGCTCATCGTGCTCAGTGTCGGCGGCGTCGTGCTGAGCGCCACGACGATGGTGCCGGCGTGTCGACGCATGCGGAGGCATGCCCGACGATGGCTGGGGCCATCCGGCACGGAGTCACGGCCGTAGGGAAGGCGGGGACGAGGAACCCGCTGCCCTGTGCGGCGTCGCGAGCGCGCTGCCCCTGGCGCCAGGCGCCGGTCAATGTGCGGGGCCGTCCTGTTCATCTTCCACGCCTGCGCCTGAGACCGCCGCGCTGATCGAGTGCTCGTACACCCAGCCCTCAGGCGTCATCAGCGCGTTCTCGGTGTCGCCGATCGCGCGCGCGATCGTCACCGTGCCGCCCGCGAACGGGATGACGCCGAACTCGAGCCAGTCCACGGGATAGCGGGGGCCGGTTGCCTGATCGACGACCGCGATGTCGGCGGCCTGGCCGTCGCGCAGGGCCGTCAGCCCGCGCTGCTCGAGGCCAGCCACGAACGCGGCACTCTCATCCGGAGCCAGGAAGCCCACGCGGGCGACGTGTGCATCGGCGCACAGCGTGGCACGAGGCGCCTTCCGGACGAATTGCTCCCAGCCGCCGGCGTACTTCGCCTCGATGTCCGCGAGCCTGACGAGGACCGAGATTGCCTCGATGAGAACGGCCATGTCTTCCCTTCTGCGCCCGCGGCGGCGCTCCAAACCGGCGGCTGCCCGGTCGCTCTATGCCTGTGCGCCGGCACCCGCGGCCATGGGCCGCGGCGAGGCCTGCGGTGGTGCCGGCGTGCCCGCCGGGCCGACCCGCCGCTCGCCGATCTGCTGGCGCCACATGGCGTAGTACAGCCCCTTCTCGGCCAGCAGGTCGTCGTGAGTGCCCGACTCGACGATGGAGCCGCGCTCGAGCACGAAGATCCGGTCGGCGTGCATGATGGTCGACAGGCGGTGCGCGATGAGGATCGTGATCACGTCCTGGCTCGTGCCCACGTCGCGGATCGTCTGGCCGATCTCCTCCTCGGTGAGCGAGTCGAGCGCCGAGGTGGCCTCGTCGAACACGAGCAGGTGCGGCCTCCGCAGCAGCGCACGGGCAATCGAGAGCCGCTGCTTCTCGCCGCCGGACACCTTCACGCCGCCCTCGCCGATGACCGTGTCGAGCCCACGGCTCGCGCGCGCCAGCAGCGTGTGGCAGGCCGCCTTGCGGAGCACCTCGAGGCACTCGGCGTCGGTCGCCGTCGGGTTCACGAACAGCAGGTTCTCGCGGATCGTGCCCGAGAAGAGCTGCGTGTCCTGCGTCACGAACCCGATCCGCTCGCGCAGCTGGTCGAGGTCGATCGTGGACGCGGAGTGCCCGTTGTAGAGGATGTCGCCCGACTGCGGCGGATAGAGCCCGACCAGCAGCTTCACGAGGGTCGTCTTGCCTGCGCCCGACGGGCCCACGAACGCGATGGTGTCGCCGCGCCGCACCTCGAACGAGATGCGCGCCAGCGCCGGCGTCGTCGCCGACTGGTGCTGGAACCCGACGTCGACGAACGAGAGGCGCTCGAGCGACGGCAGCGGGAGAGGGCTGGACGGCCGCGGTTCCTTCTTCATCTCGAGGATGTCCTGGAAGTTCTTCAGCGACACCTCGGCCTCGCGGTAGATGTTGATGATGTTGCCCAGTTCCTGGAGCGGACCGAAGATGAAGAACGAGTAGATGAAGAGCGAGAAGAACTGCCCGACCGTGATCTCGCGCGCGAAGATCAGGTAGAGCATCAGGAACATGATGCTGGTCCGCAGGAGGTTCACCGTCGTCCCCTGGACGAAGCTGAGGCTGCGGATGTAGCGGACCTTCTTCAGCTCGAGCTGCAGGATCCTGTCGGTGGTGGTGTTCAGGCGCGCGATTTCCTGCGACGCCAGGCCGAGGCTCTTCACCAGCTCGATGTTGCGAAGCGACTCGGTGGTGGCGCCGGCCAGCGCCGTCGTCTCCGCGACGATGACGCGCTGGATGACCTTGATCTTGCGGCTGAGGACCGAACTCAGGAGACCCAGGGCGGGCACCGTCAGGAAGTAGATCGGCGCGATCAGCCAGTGCACCGTCCACGCGTAGGTCATCACGAAGATGATGCCGACGAGCGAGGTGAACAGGATGTTGATGGACGCCGAGATCAGCTTCTCGACGTCCGTGCGCACCTTCTGGAGCTTGCCGAGCGTTTCCCCGCTTCGCTGATCCTCGAAGACCGCATAGGGCAGCTCCAGCGAATGGCGGATGCCGTCGGCGTAGATCCGGGCGCCCAGGCGCTGGGTGATGACGTTGATGCAGTAGTCCTGGAAGTTCTTCGCGACGCGCGAGACGAACGCCACGCCGACCGCGGCGGCCAGCAGCACCGACACGCCGCGGAAGAACTCGCGTGTCGTGTACTC
>CAYLTD010000046.1:0-35633 GCA_964386715.1 uncultured Bifidobacterium sp. | reverse complement strand
ACACCATTCTTTTCAGAGCGCTCCGGATGAACAACCTATTTAGCAACTACACCTAAACCGGCACCGCCCGCCCGATCACGCCAGGCACGAGCACCGGCTCGCGCCTGGCGTTTTCTATTTCGAGGGGCGCGCTCCCTGCGCCCCACCGCTCCGGCGTGTTGCCTTCGCGGCGTCCGCCCTTGTACTCTGGTCCCCCATGTCACTCCCCGACCCCGCCTCGGTGGCGGCCCAGTTCGCCGCCTTCGAGCAGGAGCTTGCCTCGGCCCGGACTGCCCGCGACGCACAGGCCGTGCGCGACCGCTTCCTCGGCCGCAAGAACAGCGTCGTCGCCAGCTGGATGCAGTTGATCGGCAGCGCGCCGCCGGACCAGAAGAAGGAGATCGGCCGCTACGCCAACGAACTGAAGCAGCAGATCGAGGCGCGGTGGGCCGCCTATCAGGAGGCCGCTGCCGCAGACGCCCGTCCTGCCGGTGCCGTGGATGTGACTCTGCCTGGCCGCTCGCCGCGGCTGGGCCGCCGGCACCCGCTCACCGTCGTGCGCGACCAGATGGAGGCGATCTTCACCGGCATGGGGTTCGCGGTGGTCGAGGGACCCGAGGTCGAGGACGAGTGGCACTGCTTCGACGCGCTCAACATGCCGGGCGAGCACCCGGCGCGTGACATGCAGGACACGCTCTATCTCGCCACGCCGGTCCGCGGCGACAGCGGCCCGGACGATCGGCGCACGATGCTGCGCACGCATACGTCGTCGATCCAGATCCGCTACATGCAGCAGCACCAGCCGCCGATCCGGATCGTGGCTCCGGGGCGAGTGTACCGGCGCGACGATCTCGACCTGACGCACACTCCGATGTTCAGCCAGATGGAAGGCCTGGTGGTCGGCGAGGGTATCGCACTCACGGATCTCAAGGGCACGCTGCTGGCGTTCGCCAGGGCGATGTTCTCGGAGCGTGCGCGCGTGCGTTTCCGGCCCAGCTTCTTCCCGTACACCGAGCCGAGCGCGGAAGTGGACATCTCGTGCTGGCAGTGCGACGGCGCGGGCTGCGCCATGTGCAAGCAGACCGGCTGGATCGAGATCGGCGGGTCGGGTATGGTGCACCCGGCGGTCTTCGAAGCGGTGCACATCGACCCGGAGCGCTACACGGGCTTTGCGTTCGGGATCGGGATCGAGCGCGTCGCGATTCTGCGGCACCAGGTGCAGGACATCCGGATGTTCTTCGAGAACGATCTGCGGTTCCTCGAACAGTTCCCCTACTGACCCGATGAAACTCCTTGTCTCCTGGGTACGCGACTTCGTGGACGTGACGGCCCCGCCGTCCGAACTGGCCGACCTCATGGCCCTGCGGGGGTTCGAGGTGGCGTCGGTCGAGCGCCTCGGCGGCGGCGACGCCGTGATCGACTTCGAGGTGACGGCCAACCGTCCGGACTGCCTGAGCGTGCTCGGCCTGGCGCGCGAGATCGGCACGGCCTACGACCTGCCCGTCCGCGATCCGCGCACGGGACCGCAGCCGGGCCTGGCTCTGGCTCCCGTCGAGATCGGGGCGTCACCGGACCTGCGCGTATCGCTGGACGATGCGGCGCTCTGCCCGCGGTATGCCGCAGCCGTTGCGGACGTCACGCCGGCGCGGTCCCCCGCGTGGATGGTCGATCGCCTGCAGGCGTCGGGGGTCCGCGCCATCAGCCCGTTCGTGGACATCACCAATTACGTGCTGATGGAACTGGGCCACCCGATGCATGCGTTCGACCTCGAACGCCTCGCCGGCGCGGAGTTGCGGGCGCGGCGGGCGCAGGCGGGCGAGCGGCTCGTCACCCTCGACGGCGTGGAGCGCACGCTCGACCCCGAGATGCTCGTGATCGCCGATGCGCGCACCCCGCAGGCCGTGGCCGGCGTGATGGGCGGCGCTGCCGCCGAGGTGTCCGCCACGACGCGCGTCGTGGCCTTCGAGAGCGCGTACTTCAAGCCGGCGTCGGTGCGCCGGACGAGCCGACGCCTCGGCCTCAAGACCGAGGCGTCGGCGCGGTTCGAACGTGGAACGGACATCAACGCGCCGGTGCTCGCCCTCCAGCGGGCCCTGGCGCTGATGGTGCAGATCGGCGCGGGCCGGCCGCGCGGCCCCGTCGTCGACGCCTATCCGTCGCCGCGCGACGGCGGACACATCCGGCTGCGCCGCGAGCGACTGGCCCGTGTGCTCGGCCTGCGCGTCCCGGACGCCGACGTCGTCCGCATCCTGCGCGCCCTCGGGCTCGGCCCGCGCGATGCCGCTGACGGATGGGACGTCGCGATCCCCACCTTCCGCGTGGACCTGCTGCGCGAGGTGGACCTCATCGAGGAGGTTGGCCGTCATCACGGGTTCGACCGGCTGGACGCTTCGTTCCCGGTGATGGCGCAGGCCGCCGCACCGCCGGACCCTCGCGTGCAGCGCGATCAGCTCGTACGGCGGGTCGCGGCATCCGCCGGGCTGTCCGAGGCCGTGACCTTCGGCTTCATCGAACGCAGGACGGCTGAGGCCTACCTGCCGGACGGGGACCCCGCCTCCCTGGTTGCGGTGGCGAACCCGCTGTCGGCGAAGTTCGATGCGTTGCGTCCATCGCTCCTGCCCGGCCTCGTCGACGCCGTCGGGCACAACCGCCGGCACGGACAGCGGGACGTTGCGCTCTACGAGATCGGCGCGCGGTTCACGAGCACGACCGGCGAGACGCGGGGCGTCGCGGCAGCGTGGACCGGCGGTGCGCCGGAGCACTGGTCCGGTCCGACGCGCGCCGTGGACTTCTTCGACCTCAAGGGCATCGTCGAGCGGCTGTGCGAGGCGCTCGACGCGCCGGCCGCCTTCGAGCCCGTGCGCGTGCCGTTTCTCGTGCCCGGCCAGGCAGCGGCCATTGTCGTGGGTGGCGAGCGAGTCGGCGTCGTCGGTCAGGTCGCGCCCGCGCTGGCGGAACGAGCCGGCGCACCGAAGCAGGACGCGATCGTCGTGCTCGAGGTGAACCTCGACCGGCTCAGCGCGTCGAGCGCCCGCGGCTCGGTCGCGGTGCAGCCACTCCCCCGCTATCCATCGGTCGTGCGCGATCTGTCGATCGTGGTGCCCGATACCTTGCCTGCCGCGATCATTCGTGGCACCATTCAGACGGCTGGCGACGCGCAGGCCGCGCCTCTCGTTGCCGTCTCCTTCTTCGATCGTTACCAGGGCAAGGGCGTGCCCGAGGGCTCGATCAGCATCTCTGTCCGGCTCACCTTCCAGGCGCCGGACCGCACGCTTACCGACTCTGAAGTGCAAACCTCGTTCGATACGATTCTGTCGGCGCTGGTGCGGGAGCACGGCGCCGTCCAACGGTGATCCAGCATGGCGAAGACCCAGGGCGTCGAGCTCGAACCCATCGACCGGCTCGAGGAGAAGCTGAAGCTTCTCGTCGGGGTGGTGGACCGCCTGAAGGCGGAACAGGCAGCTGCCGCGGCCGAGAACCAGCGGCTCAAGGGGGAGGTCGAGTCGCTGCGCGCACGCGTGACGGCGGGCGAGTCCCTGAGTAGCGAGCTGACGGCGCTGCGCGAGGAGCGTGACGAGATTCGCACCCGCGTCAGCGACATGCTGCAGCAGCTCGAGGCGCTGGACATCTAAGCCGTGGCTGACGGTCGCGTCATCTCCGTCGAGATCCACGGCCAGCGCTACCCCATTCGCAGCGCGCTCGACCAGGAGTACGTGCTGCGGCTGGCGGCGTACGTGGACGAGAAGATCGGCGCGGCCGCCGACAGCACCCCCACGGGCGATTCGCTGAGGCTTGCGGTACTCGCGGCGTTGAACATCGCCGACGAACTGTTTCGGGCCCGCGAGGTGTCGCGCTCGAAGGATTCCCGAATCGCACAGCGGGCCGGCGAACTGGAACGGCTGCTGGACGACGCGCTGGCGTCGTAGGCGTCCGTCGTCTCAGTGCGCGCCTTCCGCATGCCATGCCGGTGTCGCACGTTCCGGGTTGCCGCTCCGCCCCGCAGGCAGTAAGATCGCTCAAAGCGTTCGTGTTCTCCCTGCTTTGCGCGTGATGGCGGAAGGCTCGCTTGAGCCAATGCTTCACCCAAGTGAGCCGCGATGCTGCGCGGTGTGCATGCCTCTGTTCGAGGAAGCCTGAAGCGCAGCTTATCCCAGCGGCTCCACCTGCTTCCGCAGGTTCAACGACCTCCCCACACGGCAAAGCGGGGGCCTCTCGCTCCCTCCTCTTCTGACTGGTGAAGGCCGCGGGCCGACATCCCCGTGCGAGGCGCCCACCCATCGGGGCCACGACGTGGATCACGGGAAAGGACGTCACGCGTGTTGCCGGTAGCCGGATATCTCATCAGCGTCGCGGTCGCCCTGCTGACGTCCGGCATCGTGTTCGTGGTGTGGCTCGGAAGCCGCAGGCGCCTGGCGGCAGCCACCGTGGGCCGGGCAGAGGCCGAAGCCGCCCGTATCGTCGGCGACGCGCAGCGCGAGGCCGAAACGCTGCGCAAGGAGACGCTGCTCGACGCCAAGGAGCGGTCGCACGCCCTGCTCGTCGAGGCCGAACGGGACGCCCGCCAGGAGCGCCAGCAGGCACACTCGCTCGAGCAGGCGCTGATTCGCCGGGAAACCCAGATCGCCGACCGCGAAGCCACGCTCGATCGACTGGAAAAGGATCTCCACGCGCGCGAGCAGGCTATCGGGGCCCGCGAGCGTGCGGCCGCCGACGCCGCCGCACGCTGTCAGGATCTCGCGGCACAGCGTCAGCGCGAGCTCGAACGCGTGGCGGGCCTGACGGCGGACGAAGCGCGCGAGCTGCTCCTGAAGCAGATCGAGCACGACGCGCGGCACGAGGCCGCCAACCTCGTGAAGCGGCTCGACACCGAGGCGCGGGAGACGGCCACTGCGCGTGCCAGGCAGTACATCACCGAGGCCATCCAGCGAAGCGCCGCGGAACACACGGTCGAAACGACCGTGTCGGTCGTGGACCTGCCCAGCGACGACCTGAAGGGCCGCATCATCGGGCGCGAGGGGCGGAACATCCGCGCGCTCGAACTCGCCACCGGCGTCGATCTCATCGTGGACGACACGCCAGGCGCCATCATCCTGTCCGCGTTCGACCCTTACCGCCGCGAGGTGGCGAAGAAGGCGATCGAGCGGCTGATCGCCGATGGGCGCATCCACCCGGCACGCATCGAGGAGGTCGTCCAGAAAGTGAAGGACGAGACCGACGAGGAGACACGGCGCGAAGGCGCGGCGACCGCCTTCGACCTCGGACTGCACGACCTGCACCCCGAACTCCTCCGGTTGATGGGGCGGCTCAGGTACCGCACCAGCTACGGGCAGAACGTCCTCGCGCACTCCGCGGAAGTGGCGCGCCTCGCCGGTATCATGGCGCGCGAGATTGGCCTCGACGCTCACGTGGCCGTACGTGCCGCCTTCCTGCATGACATCGGCAAGGCGCTCGACCGCGAGATGCAGGGGACGCATCTCGAGCTCGGGATCGAGCTGCTGCGTCGCCACGGCGAGAGCGAGCCGGTCGTCATGGCGATGGCCGCCCACCACATGGACATCGACTGGCCCTCGCTGGAGGCGATGATCGTCCAGGCGGCCGATGCGATTTCGGCAGCGCGCCCGGGCGCCAGACGCGATATCCTCGAAACCTACGTCAAGCGCCTCGAGAAGCTGGAAGGCATCGCGGATTCCTTCAAGGGGGTCTCGAAGGCGTTCGCCCTCCAGGCCGGCCGCGAAATCCGGATCATGGTGGAAAGCGAGAAGGTGTCAGACGAAGAGGCGGTGTGGCTGTCGAAGGACATCGCCCGCCGTATCGAGAACGAGCTCGAATATCCGGGCCAGATCAAGGTCACCGTCATTCGCGAGACGCGGGCCGTCGATTACGCGAAGTGACCGTCTCCGACCTGACCGAGCGCGAACTCGTCGCGCGCATCCAGCAGCGCCTGCCTCCCGCCCCTCGGTGGCTCACGCTCGGCATCGGCGACGATGCCGCCGTCGTGGAGCCGTTGCGCAACCGGCTCGACGTCCTGACCGTGGACGCCGCCATCGACGGGGTCCACGTGGACCGGCGCTTCTGCCCGGCCGACGCAATCGGCTATCGCGCGCTGGCGATGAACCTGAGCGACCTGGCCGCCATGGGCGCCGAACCCAGGCTGGCGCTGCTGTCCATGGCGCTTCCCGCTGATCTATCCGCGGCGGATTTCGATGGGATCGTCGGGGGCCTCAGCGCGCTGGCGGCCACACACCGCGTGACGGTCGTCGGCGGGAACCTGACGCGAACCCCCGGCCCCCTGACCATCGACGTCACGGCAATCGGCACGGTCAAGCGCCGCTGCGTGCTGTCGAGGGCAGGCGCGCGGCCAGGCGATGTGGTGTACGTGAGCGGCACCGTGGGCGCGGCGGCAGCCGGCCTGGAAATGCTGCGCGAGGGTGTCGCCTCCGAGTCGGCGACGTGCGTCGCGCGCTATCTCCGTCCCGAACCCCGCGTGCGCCTGGGCCTGCTGCTCGGGCGCAATCGGGCGGCATCGGCCTGCATCGACCTGAGCGATGGCCTGGCCGACGGGCTCGCACGCCTGGCGGAGTCGAGCCGTGTCGGCGTCACGATCGACGCCGGGGCGGTCCCGCTCGATCCGGCCGCCCGGGCCTGGTTCGCACAACGCGGAAGGGACCCGCTCACGGCCGCCTGCACGGGCGGCGACGACTACGAACTGCTCTTCACGGCGCGGCCCCGCCTGCGTGGCCGCCTCCGCGCCGCGTTCCAGCATGCCGGCGTGCCCCTTACGCGAATCGGCGTCTGCACGGACGATGGCGTGCTTGGCGTACGTGACGACGCGGGCCTGGTCGCGTCCCTGCCGGCAGGCTTCAGCCACTTCCGATGATCGAGCGCACCCGTCAGCTCGCGCGGCGATGGCTCGATTCGCTGCTCCACGTGAACGACTCGCCCGAGCGCACCGCGCGTGCGTACGCGCTTGGCGTGTTCCTGGGCTTCTCGCCGTTCCTCGGCCTGCATACGATCGTCGCCGTCATCCTCGCGTTCGCGCTCAACCTGAACCGCGTTGCGGTGCTGCTCGGCGTGTACTCGAACCTGCCCTGGATCATGGGCGGCTACTACGCGGCCACCACCGTGCTCGGGGCAGCGCTCACACGGGCAACGCTGCCGCCCGATCTTTCCGAGCGGCTCGCCTCGCTGGAGCAGCTGTCGATCCTCGACGGCGCGTTCTGGCACGAGGTCGCACGGCTGCTCGTGCCGTTTCTCTGGCCCTACACGGTGGGCTCGACGCTCGGCGCCCTCGTGCTCGCGCTGATCGCCTATCGCGCCGCACTGGCCTTCGTTGTCCAGCGGCGTCGGCATCACGCGTCGAAGCTGCACCACTAGGCACGCTTCGGCGCGCGGCGCGAAGCTCGTCCGCGTCGCGCCGTCCTTCGCCGTACTACAATCGCTGCTGACTGATGCTGCTGTCCCGCTCGCTGATCTCCAAAGCGCTCGTGACGGTGTTGGCAGCCGGCCTGTTCGTGTGGCTGCTCGAAGTCACGATGTTCGACTCGAAGTACGTCTCGCTGCCGCTGTCGCTGCTCGACGCCGCCTTCGACCCGACCGCACCGCCCTCCCCTGGTGCGCGCGTCGCCTTCACCGCCACGGCGTACTGCAGGGGCATGACGACCAGTTCCGGCATCTCCGCGCAGAGCGGCGTCACCGCGGCCGATCCAACGCTCCTGCCTGTGGGGTCCATCGTCGAGCTCGACTTCCGGGACGACAAGTACGACGGTATCTACACGGTCCTCGACACCGGCCCTGCCGTACAGGGTCGCGAGATCGATCTCTACATGTGGAACTGCGATGAGGCGCTGCGCTTCGGGCGCAGGCCGGTGCGGATGACCGTTGTACGGCTGGGCTGGAACCCCCACGCCACGACGCGCGGTTTCATGGACCGCCTGTTCCGGAAGCAGCAGCCGCCGGACGCCCAGCCCCCGACACCGCCACCCCCGCCCGAGCCCGGCGCCACGACAGGCACGGACACGGGCACGGGCACGGACGCGGCACCTGGCGATCGTCGCCCTGCGACGGTGGTGCCTGAACCGGTCCCCCTCCCGCACGCCCCGTGAGGCCGACGCCGGGGCGCCGGCGGCCGCCTGGCCGCGGTGCCCCGGAGTGGCAGCATCTGCGGCGCGACGCTGCGGCGCGACACCAGGTGCGACACTACGGGGCGGACTCAGCGGCCGCGACATCTGTGGCGCGCCATCTCTGGCGCGACACCGCGCACGACGAGCAGTTGGAGGCTCTCGCCGGCCGTCAGGCTCAGGGCGCCGGCTTGACCGCGTCGCCTACCTGGAAGCCGCTGCCGGACACGACCGCTGCCACCGACGACTCGTCGTCGACGTCGGTGACACGGACGACGCCGATCCGATCCGTCATTCGCCGGATGACGCGGCCGCTGGCCGGGTCCTTGATCTCCCGGGACAGGCGCTCGATGGCGAGCTGATCGCCGACCTTGACGCCGACTCGCCGGCCAACGTTGAGGATGAGTTCCTTGCCCTCGACGGCGGCAACCAGCCCGTCGACCGGAATCGTCCTCACCTCCACTCGAGACTTCCCGCCCACGACGCCGCGGCCAAGGTCGTCCACCGCTTCCTTCACCGCCTCACCGATGATGGTGTTCTGGAAGTCGCGGCTGCCGAAGTTCACGCCGCCGGCACCGAACCCCCGCCAGGTGCCGCCGCCTCCGAGCAGCGACGTGCTCGATCGGCTCGACTCGCCGCGGCCCTCGGCGACGACGAGCACCTCCGCCGTGTCCACGTTCACGATGCGCGCGTTGATTGCGACGATGGCCTTGGTGCGGCTGACGTTCGCGCCCCCCAGCGCGCCGCCGCTCAGCCGCGAACCGACACCGCCAAGCCCGGTCGTCCGCGTGTCGTTGCCGAACTGCGTGATCGTGCCGACGATGATGGCATCGACGCCGAGAATCCGCCCAAGCCTGGCGGCCGACGACGGATCGGCCCGCTCGCTGTTCGAGAAGTTCTGTTCCGCCAGGACGCGGTCGAGGGCAGCACGTTCGATGACCGAGTAGCTGCCCTCGTTCACCAGGGTGGTGACGAGCAGGTCCGAAATCCCGCGGCCGACGTCCGCGTCGGTGCCGAAGATCGCCTGCGCATTGCCGCGGATCGTGCCGTACTCGAAATCGAGCACCGCGATTCTCGGGCGGCGCGCACCCTGGCCCTGGGCCTCGGCGCCCCACGGGCACGCCAGCACGAACGCCGCGGAAAGGACGAGTAACAGTCGAGTCATGAGACCGCCTCCGACGAACCCGGCGCGCCCGGCTCGGCGCCTCCGTCGGGTCCACTATACGCCCGTATCGGCGCGATGGGCGTCAGGGGTGAGCGTCGCCGACGGGGGCCGGCTTCTGGGCGTACTGCAACTGATACAGCTTGTAGTAGATGCCGCGCGCGGCGAGCAGTTCCTGGTGCGTGCCCGCTTCGCGCAGCACCCCCTTGTGCAGGACGAGGATCTTGTCCATGTCCTGGATCGTCGAGAGCCGGTGCGCGATGGCGATGGTCGTGCGGCCAGCCATCAGCGTGCTGAGTGCATCCCGGATGAGGAGTTCGGTTTCGGTGTCCACGCTCGACGTCGCCTCGTCGAGGATGAGGATCGCCGGATCGAACGCCAGGGCGCGCGCGAACGACAGGAGCTGCTTCTGCCCGACCGAGAGCGTCGAGCCGCGTTCGGCCACCGGCGACGCGAACCCGTCCGGCAGCCGCTCGATGAACGCATCGGCGTGGACGGCCCGGGCCGCCTGGCGCACCTGCTCGTCCGTGATCGCGCCGTTGCCCAGGCGGATGTTGTCGGCGATCGTGCCCGAGAACAGGTGTACGTCCTGCAGGACGAGGCTGAACATCCGCCGGAGATCGGCCAGGGTGCGCGCCCGCACGTCCACATCGTCGATGCGCACGGTTCCCTTCTGCACGTCGTAGAACCGCAGGAGGAGGTTGATGAGCGTGGTCTTGCCGGATCCGGTCGCGCCGACAATGCCGACGCGTTCGCCTGGACGGACATCGAAGGAGACGTCCCGCAGCACCCACTCGGGCTCCTGTCCGGACGGCGCGGTGTAGGCGAACCACACGTGGTCGAAGACGATGTGCCCCCCGCGGCCCGCCGGGCGAGGATCGACCGGCTGTGCCGGCGACGCCACGAGCACCGGTTCGTCGAGCAGCTTGAAGATGCGCTCGGACGAGGCCATCGCGGCCTGCAGCACGTTGAACTTCTCCGACATGTCGCTGATCGGGCGGAAGAACCGCTGGGCGTACTGGATGAAGGCCGCCAGCGCACCGAGCGTCAGCGTGCCGCCGAGGACGTTGGCGCCGCCGTACCAGATGATGAGCGCGGTCGCGAGTGCGGCCACCGCTTCAATCGCCGGATAGAAGACCGCGTAGTAGAAGATCGAGTCGATGTTGGCGTCGCGGTGCTCGCGGTCGATCCCGTCGAAGCGCTCGAAGTTCAGCGGCTCCCGGCGGAACAGCTGCACGGTCGACATCCCCGTGATGTTCTCCTGCAGGAACGCGTTGATGCGCGCGATGAGCCCCCGGACCACGCGGTAGGATTCCCGCACGTGCACGCGGAACCACTGCGTGATGAGCAGGATGATCGGCAGCACGGCGAACGCCACCAGGGCGAGGCGCCAGTTCATCCAGAGCATCACGCCAATGATGCCGACCAGCGTGAACACGTCGCCGAAGATCGTCACCACGCCCGAGGTGAAGAGATCGTTCATCACGTCCACGTCCGAGGTGACGCGGGTCATGAGGCGGCCAACGGGGTTGCGGTCGTAGTAGCGGAGGTCGAGCTTCTGCAGGTGCCCGTAGATGGCCATCCGCATGTCGAACATGATGCGCTGGCCGGTCAGCTGCATGGTCCAGGTCTGGACGTACTCCGCGGCAAAGGCGACGACCAGGATGCCCACGTACACCAGGGCGAGCGCGTTCAGGCCCTCGAGTTGGCCGGGCGCGATGTGGCGGTCGATCGCCACCTTCACCAGGTAGGGCTGCGCGAGGTTCGACCCGGCGCTGACGAACAGCGCAACGAAGGCCAGGCTCACCGCGCGCCAGTACGGCCGCAGGTAGGTGAGCAGGCGCCGCATCAGGCGCGCGTCGTACGCCTTGCCGAGGATCTCGTCGTCCTGCATCAGGAGGCCGCCAGCTCTTCCTCGAGCAGCTGCTGCCGGTGCAGGTCGGCATAGACGCCGTCCAGCTCGAGCAGCTCGTCGTGCGAGCCGCGCTCCGCGATCCGTCCGTCCTGCAGGACCAGGATCTGGTCGGCGTCGCGGACCGTGGAGATGCGGTGCGACACGAGGATGGAGGTGCGCTGGCGCATGACCCCGCGCAGGCGGGCCAGGATCTCCTCCTCGGTGTAGGTGTCGACCGCCGACAGCGAGTCGTCCAGGACGAGGATGCGCGGGTCGGCCGCCACGGCCCGCGCGAGGGCGGTGCGCTGCTTCTGGCCGCCGGACAGCGTGATGCCCCGCTCCCCCACCGTCGTGTCGTACCCGCGCGGGAAGTCCTGCAGGTCCTTGTCGAGCCGCGCGACGGCCGCTGCCCGCTCGATGCGCGCGCGGCGTTCCGCCGCCCACGCCGCGTCGGCCGGCCGCTGCCCCTGCTCGGCGGCGCGCGCGTCGAGCCCGAAGGCCACGTTGTCGGCGATCGTGTCGGAGAAGAGAAACGGCTCCTGCGGCACGAAGCCGATGGCTGCCCGGAGGGTGGCGAGCGGCCAGTCGCGTACGTCGCGGCCGTCCACGAACACGGTTCCCGGCGGGGGCTCGTGCAGCCTGGCGATGAGACCGATGAGCGTGGACTTGCCCGACCCGGTCAACCCCACGATGGCCGTGGTCTGCCCGGCCGGGATCCTGGCCGAGATGTCGTGCAGGATCCGGGTCTGGCCGAACGCAAAGGTGAGGTGGCGAAACTCGATGTCGCCCCGGACCGCAAGCCCGGTCGCGCCGGCGGCGGCTGGGTGATCCCGGATCGCTGGCGGCGTGTCGAGCACTTCGAGCATGCGCTTCCAGCTCGCCATGCCCCGCTGGATCATGTTCGTCACCCACCCGAACGCGATCATGGGCCACGACAGCATCGTGAGGTAGGCGAAGAAGGCGACGAACTCCCCGAGGGTGATGCGCCCCGCGATGACGGCGCGGCTGCCCAGCCAGAGCACGAGCATCGCCCCGAGCCCGAGGAAGAACGACATCGTCGGGAAGAAGAAGCCCTGGATGGCGATGAGCTTGCGGTTCCGGCGCAGGTACTCGAGGTTCGCGGCGCGGAAGCGCTCGATCTCGGTGAGTTCCTGCCGGTACGCGCGTACGACGCGGACGCCGGCCAGCGCCTCCTGCGCCACTGCGCTGACCTCCGAGAGCTGCGCCTGGATCTGCTCGAAGCCCCGGTGGATGGCCCGGCCGAAGTAGTTCACCGAGATCGAGACGAACGGGAGCGGGATGAGCGACAGCAGCGTGAGGCGGACGTCGATGGCGAGCATCATCGCCAGCGCGGCGATGAAGGTGAGCACCGTGTTCGACGAGTACATGACCGACGGTCCGACCATCATCCGGACGGCGTTGAGGTCGTTGGTGGCCCGCGACATCAGGTCGCCCGTCCGGTGCTGCTGGTAGTACGACAGCGGCAGCGTCTGGAGGTGCGCGAAGAAGTCGTTGCGCATGTCGTACTCGAGGTCGCGCGAGGCGCCGATCAGGATCCGGCGCGTCCAGAACCGGAACACGCCGCCCAGGAGGCCGACGGCGAGCAGCGCCGAGCCGTACAGGACGAGCTTTCCGCGCGTGACTCCGGCCGTCAGGTCGTCGACCGCGTATTGCAGGATGCGGGGTGATGCGAGGGTGATGGCGGTGGTCGTGACCGAGCACGCCAGGCCCAGCACGAACGCCTTCCGGTAGCGGTCCATGTAGGCCAGTAACCGCCGGAAGGAGGGCATCACCCGAGTATAGCGCCCGGCTACCCCTTCCTGTAGAATGGCCGGTCATGAACGCCCTCTACCTGGTCGTAGTCGCGCTGAGCGTCGGCGCCATTGCCTACCGGTTCTACGCCTCGTTCATCGCCGCGAAGGTGATGGTCCTCAACGATGCGCGAACGACGCCCGCGCATGCGAAATACGACGGTTCGAATTTCTACCCCACGCAGCGGTGGGTGCTGTTCGGCCATCACTTCGCCGCCATCGCCGGCGCGGGTCCGCTCATCGGGCCGGTGCTCGCGACGCAGTTCGGCTGGGCGCCGAGCTTCATGTGGATCCTGGCGGGCTGCGTGCTCGGCGGGGCCGTGCACGACATGATCAGCCTGTGGGTGTCCACGAGACGGGGCGGGCGCTCGCTGGCCGAGATCGCGCACTCCGAGATTGGTCCTGTGGCGGGCGTCACCGCGATCATCGCGGTCCTCTTCATCCTGGTCGTCGCGCTTGCGGGCCTCGGCCTCATCGTGGTCAACGCCCTCGCCGAGAGCGCCTGGGGCATGTTCACGATCGGCGTCACCATCCCGATCGCCGTGTTCATGGGCTTCTACATGTTCCGGTGGCGGAAGGGCGCGGTGAAGGAGGCCACCGTCATCGGCGTCACCCTGATGCTGCTGGGCGTGGTCTTCGGCAAGAACTTCGCGGAGTCCTCCTTCGGTCACCTGCTGGTGCTGACGCCGCACCAGATCACGGCCGCAATGGGCATCTACGCCTTCCTCGCCGCGATCATCCCGGTCTGGATGCTGCTGACCCCGAGGTCCTACCTCAGCACCTACATGAAGATCGGCACCATCGTGCTGCTGGCTGCCGGCACGATCATCGCGGCCCCCACGCTCGAGGCGCCAGCGTTCTCGCAGTACATGTCGGGCGGCGGCCCGATCATCCCGGGGCCGCTGTTCCCCTTTGTCTTCATCACGATCGCCTGCGGCGCGATCTCGGGCTTCCACGCGCTCATCTCGACCGGCACCACGTCCAAGATGGTGGACAAGGAAAGCGACATCCTGCCGGTGGGCTACATGGGCATGCTGTTCGAGGGGCTCGTCGCCGTGATGGCCCTGATTGCCGCCTCGTCGCTGCATCCGGGCGACTACTTCGCCATCAACGTGGCGCCCGCCAAGTTCGCCGAGATGAACATGCCGATGGTGAACCTGCTGCAACTGCAGGAAGCCGTGCATGAGAACGTCATCGGCCGCACGGGCGGCGCGGTGTCGCTGGCCCTGGGCATGGCGCAGATCTTCTCGCGCATCCCCGGCTTCGCGGCCCTCATCGACTACTGGTACCACTTCGCCATCATGTTCGAGGCCCTGTTCATCCTGACCACGGTGGACTCGGGCACGCGCGTGGGCCGCTTCCTCCTGCAGGAGTCGCTCGGCCGCGTGTGGCCGAAGTTCGCCGACACGAACTGGATGGTCGGCGGCGCCATCTGCTCGGGCATCATGGTGCTGCTCTGGGGCTATTTCATCTGGACGGGCAACATCTCCACCATCTGGCCGCTGTTCGGCGTCTCGAACCAGCTGCTCGCCTCGGTGGCGCTTGCCGTCGGCACCACGATGCTGATCAACATGGGGCGGGCGCGACTGGCGATCGTCACCCTGCTGCCGCTGTCGTTCCTCTCGGTCACGACCCTCACCGCCGGCTACCTGAGCATCCGCGACAACTTCTGGCCGCTCACCAAGTCGCCGGTGCCGGCCACCTACGTGCAGGGCTACGTCGACTCGATCGCGATGGCCATCATGCTCGTCTGTGCGGTGATCATCTTTGCCGCGTCGATCCGCCGCTGGATGCTGGTCATCAGCGGCAAGATCGCCGCGACGCCTGAACTCGCCGAGGCCTGATCGGCCAGCTCGGTCGGCGACGCCTGGAAGCGGGCGGCGCACTGCAGGACGCAGTGGCCGCCCGTTTCGCACGTACGGGCCGTAGTTATCGGCCGGTGCCGCCGCAACTATAGGACCTTAACAATCAATTTCTGCAACGACTTGCGGGTGCGCCTCCACCTGGAACCCTGTGCTAAGCTGGTCGCGCCTACCCCGGCCAGAGTGCACGATCCGGAGACCACTCGCGTCATGGCGCAGACATCAATCCTCAGGCTGTTCGTATTCCTGATCGCCTCCCTCGTGGCGGCGGCAGCCCCGGCAACCGCGCAGTTCCAGCCTCGCCCGAACGACGACCCCGCCACGGGCGAGCGGTACCACATCGAAGCCGCCATCGGGCTCTGGAACCCGTCCACCGAGATGGAGATCTCGAGCGAGGCGCTCGGCATCCCCGGCACGGTGATCGACTTCAAGAAGGACCTGGGGCTGACCGACCAGCGATTCCCGGAGTTCAGGGGCGTGCTGCGGCCGTTCCGCAAGCACAAGCTGCGCGTCCAGTACATCCCCATCAAGTTCGAGCAGCAGTCCACGCTCACGCGTGACATCGTCTTCCAGGGCCAGCGCTACCGGGTGGGCCTGCCGGTGAACTCGGTGCTCGACTGGAAGGCCTACCGCTTCACCTACGAGTACGACTTCATCTACCGGAACCGCGGCTTCGCGGGATTCCTGCTCGACGCGAAGTACACGGACGTCTTCGCCTCGCTGCGCAGCCCCATCAACTTCGAGACGATCCGGGCGCGTGCGCCCATCCCGACGATCGGCGGAATCGCCCGCGTTTACGTGGTCCCGAACATCTCGATCACCGGTGAACTGAGCGGCTTCAGCATCCCGGACGCCATCTCCGAGGAGTACAAGGCGCACTACGCAGACCTGGACATCTACGCCACGCTGAACCTCACCAACAACATCGGCGTCCAGGGCGGCTACCGGATGTTCAACCTTGGCTACACGATCAAGGACGACAACGTCACCACCGATTTCGGGTCGTTCGTCGTGAAGGGGATCTACTTCGGGGCGGTCGCGCGATTCTAGGCTGGAGCAGGGCTACGAGCAGGGCGCCGTGCTGCGTGGCGCCCTCACCCTCGGCCCCGCGGTCCCTGGCCCGATACGGCCGGCGCGAGCGCCGCGAGGCGCCGGTCGGCCTCGGCCAGGGTCTCGTCCTTCTTGCAGAAGCAGAAGCGCAGCTTGGTCCGGCCGCCGTCACCCTTCCGGTAGAAGCTGCTGCCCGGAACCGCGGCCACGCCAACCTCCTGCACCAGGTACCGCGCGAAGTCGACATCGTCTCCCCGGCCGAATTGGGCGATGTCGGTCATGACGTAGTACGCGCCTGCTGGTGCGTAGCACGTGAAGCCGTGCCCCTGCAGGATCCGGAGCAGCGTGTCGCGTCGGCGCTGGTAGGCCGCCGCCAGGCTGGCGTAGTAGCTGTCCTCGATGCTGAGCGCGGCGATGCCCGCTTCCTGGAGCGGCGCCGCCGCTCCGACGGTGAGGAAGTCGTGTACCTTCCGGATCGCCCCGGTGAGCGACGGTGGCGAGATGGCCCAGCCCACGCGCCAGCCGGTGACGCTGTAGGTCTTCGACAGGCTGTTGATCGTGACCGTCCGCTCGGCCATCCCCTCCCGCGTCGCAATCGGCACGTGGGTCGCCCCGTCGTAGACGATGTGCTCGTAGATCTCGTCGGAGATGGCCACGACGTCCCACCGGCGACATAGCGCGGCGATGACGTCGAGTTCGGCGGCGCTGAACACCTTGCCGGTCGGGTTGTTCGGCGTGTTGATGATGATCGCCTTCGTCCGCTCGTTGAAGGCGGCCGCGAGTTCGTCGGGATCGAACGACCAGTCCGGTTCGTGCAGCGTGACGTAGCGCGGCGTCGCGCCCGACAGGATGGCGTCCGGCCCGTAGTTCTCGTAGAACGGCTCGAAGATCACGACCTCGTCGCCCGGATCGATGATCCCCATCATGGTCGCCATCATCGCCTCGGTGGAGCCGCAGGTAACGGTGACCTGCCGGTCGGCGTCCACGGGCACGGCGTAGCGCCGCGTGAACTCGCGCGCCACCGCCTCGCGCAGCGACCGCGTGCCCCAGGTGACGGCGTACTGGTTGACGTCGCCCATGATGGCCGCGCACGCCGCCTCCTTCACCGCGGCCGGCGCCGGGAAGTCGGGGAATCCCTGCGACAGGTTGACGCCGCCGTGCAGCTGATTGAGGCGTGTCATCTCGCGGATGACCGACTCGGTGAACTGTGTCGCCTTGCGCGACCCGGTCAGCTTGGACATGGTGAACGGAAGAAACGAGGGCCGGCGCGGCCTCAGGGCGTCTGGCGCCGCGACGCGTTCGCCGGGCGCCGCGGCGTGACAGGCCGCCTGGCGCTCGACGACTTGCGCGGGGCCGCGCGCCTGACTCTCGGTGTCGAGGGCTTGCGCGCAGGCGCCGCGGGCGGTGACGCCGGGCGCCTGGGCGGCGCCGCCAGACGCGTTGGCGCGGCGGGCGGCGCGGGCGGCGCGGACGGCGGCACGTCGATGGTGCCGGACGTCCGGGAGGCATCGGCGTACAGGCGCCGGTAGTCCTCCGCCGTACCCAGGATCTTCTTCACGTAGTGCTGCGTTTCGGGATACGGGATGTCGTCCACGAACTCGTCGGTGTCGACGCGGGGCTTCTCGGCCTGCCAGCGGCGCACGGCGCGTTCGCCGGCGTTGTAGCTCGCGAGGACCAGGTGCAGGTCGCCGAACTCGCGGATCTTGTCCGACAGGTACGCCGTGCCCATGCGGATGTTGGCTTCCGGGTTGGTGAGGAGGCGTGCCGAGTACGGCAGCTTCAGCTTGCGCGCGTACTGCCGCGCGGTGGACGGGAGCAGCTGCATGAGCCCGTGGGCATTGGCCGCCGACTTCACGTCCGCAACGAAGGTCGACTCCTGCGCGATGAGCGCCGCCACCAGGTACGGATCGAGCCCGTTGGCGTCGGCATGCTTGCGGATCAGGTCCCAGTACGCCAGCGGGAAGATGACCGTGAGCACCTCCCGGGGCAGGTCCTCGCCGCCGGCCGCCATGAACTGCGGATACGCGCGCCGCATCGTGTTCATCGCATTGCGCAGGGTGATGAGCCGCTGCATGCCGCGCTCCCCCTTCGCCTGCTGCTGCCGGACCCACGCGACCGTCGCCTGGATGGTGGACGAGTCGGCCCACACGCGCTGCGCGAAACGCAGTTCGTTCATCGCATCGTCGAGCATCTCGGCGTCGAGCAGTGCCCGCACGACATCGTGATTGGCGGGCAGGGCGTCGGCCGTGCCCGTCGTGGCGTCCACGAACGTGCGTGCCTTCAGCCGTTCGGCCGCGGCCTTGTCCAGCCGCTTCACCGCGAGACGGCCATAGTACGAGTTGAGGTAGTCGGCTGCGGTGAGGAGGTAGCGAGCCTGCGCGTCGGCCGGCGCGCCCGCCTGCTCCTGCGCGCGGCCCGACCAGTACAGCCACGCCGGCCGGTAATCGGAGCGCGGGAAATCGGACGCCGCCTGCTCGAAGACGCGGGCGGTGTAAACGTAGTCGCCCTTCCGGTAGGCGGTCCACCCCGCCTTCCAGGCAGCGCGCTCCGAGTTGCTGCCGCGCGGGTAGCGTTCGTACAGCTCACGGAAGATCGCGTCCGCCTGCTCATCCTCGTTGGCGCGGATGTAGTAGGTGCCCAGGTTGTCGAGCGCGTCCTCGGCCCAGGTCTGATCGGGGAACTCGGTGGCAATGCGCCGCAGCGTCGTCAGGAACGTCGCGGTGTCCCCCCCCGCACGCGACGCCATCGCGTAGAAGAACAGGGCTTCGCCCCGGCGCGACGTGCCCTCACCCGTGAGGGGCCGCAGGGCTTCGCGGGCCGCGCGCTCCTTCTTCAGGAAGTAGTCGCACTCCGCCAGCCGCAGCGCGATGAGTTCCTGATCGTCTCCCTTCGCGGCATCGCGCAGGTCGCTGAAGATCTTTCGGGCTTCACCGTGGCGCCTGGACGCGAAGAGGCGCTCGGCCCGGCCGAGTTCCAGCTTGTAGCGGGCCGAGCCCGGCTCGATCGGCTTCTGGGCGCGCGTCAGCTCGATCTCGAACGCCGCGGTTGGCGCGTTCGGCCCGAGCGGAAATTCGTAGAGCACGTGGCTGTACGCCTCGGCGGCTTTCGCGACCTCGCCGGCCTTGCGCGCGGCCGCTCCGAGGCGCATGTAGACGTTCTCGACGTCACTGAGGCGGCCCTTCAGCAGCCGCTCGTAGATCGACACCGCCCCGTCGTACTTCCCGGCCGCCTCGAGGGCCTCGGCCTCCCCGAGCGCAGCGGCTTCCGCCAGGTAGCCGACCGGCTTGCGCTGCTGCAGTTGCCTGAATTCGGCGAGCGCCGCCTCGTCATGGCCCAGGCGCAGCTGTGCGATCGCACCGTAGTACGCGGCATAGTTCGCCAGCACCCCCTGGCGCGATGCCGGCTGCGACGTCAGGGCGAGGGCCCTCGTGTATTCGCCCGTCGCGAGATGCTGGGGGACGGCGGCGAGTGGTGTGCGGGAGGCGGCGCGCGCGACGGCCGCACCGCGCGCGGGCGCGAGCCACAGCAGCGACAGCTCGTTCGAGATCAACGGGTGGCTGGTCGGCGCAAGCACCGCCACGCCAGGCGGCAGGGCTCCTGGTTCGGCGGCGCGCGACTGCTGGGCGTGCGGCGTGAGCGCGGCGGGCCACACGAGCAGCACGCCGGTCACGAGAAAGACGCTCCGCTTCACGCGTCGGCCTCCACGGGATTCACGCGAGGCCTCCCACCGCCGCCGGATCGGATCCGGGCGCCGCACCGAGTTGCGACAGCCTGGCCACCGTGATCGACTCGAGGAGCCGCCCGGCGTGACGGGCCAGCAGTTCGCACGACAGCGGCAGCCGCGGCTGCGCCGGCGCTCGCTCCATCTCGGCGTACAGCACCGCGATGGGCTTCCCGTGTATCAGCACCGGTGCCGCGACGACGGCGCCGCAGGCATCGAGGAGGGCGAGTGCCGGCCGCACGACGTCGTGCGAGGCGAGCCGCGCTGCGTCGGCATATTGCAGCGAGCGCTCGCTGACGGCCTGCGCCGCGATGCCGGCTGCCCCGAGTGCCAGCTCGATCGGCTGCGCCCCATGGTGCGAATCGAAGCCGTGCCGCGTCCAGGTGCGGAGCACGCTGTCGCGAACGAGGAACAGGGCCGACCGGTCGGCCTGGCGGCCCAGGGCCGAGCCGAGGATATCGAGCGCCTGGGATAGGGAGGTGGCCCCGTCGAGGGCCCGGACGGCGTCCACCAGTTCGGTGATGTGCTGCATCGCCTCGCCCGACGCCTGGCTCGCGCGCGCCTCGGCGGACGCGACGCCCGCCTCGAACGCCTGCTGCCGCGTGTGCGCCTCGCGTTCGGCAAAGGCCGCATCCTGCGCGCGCAGCCGGGTTTCGAGATCGGCGCGCGCCTGCTGGTTCCCTGCCTCGAGGCCGGCGGCGTACGCGTCGGCGCGCACCTGCTCTTCGCGGTGCGGCTGCGCCGCTTCGTAATCCTGGAGCCGTGCTTCGAGATCGGCGCGCGACTGCTCGACCGCCGCCAGCGCAGCGGCCGATGCCTGCCGCGCCAGCGCGAGGGCTTCGTCGTGTGCCTGCCGTGCCGCCTCGAGGTCGGCGCTCAAACCGCGGCGGACCTCGTCGAGCGCGGCGGCGTGGGCGTCGTCGCGCGCGCGGGCGTCGGCGGCGTGGGCCGCGTCACGCGCCTCGGCGTCGGCCCGGACCCGGTCGGCCAGTTCGCGTTCGGCGGCCCCCACCGCGTCGCGGACCGCGGCGGCCACCGTCTCGGCGCGTTCGGCCTGGAACAGCGCGCCCAGGTGCTCGGCCGCGGCCGCCACCTCGCGGTCGACCTCGAGATGGAGGCGCTCGGCGACGGACGCGACGGTCTGCTTGAGTTGGTCGTCGAAACTCTGGGCCATGGGTGCGATGGAACCGTTCCGATTATATCGCCGGCAACTTCAACGGGTACAGGTGGTTGTCAGCAAAGAGGAGCCGGCGCTGAGGTGCCTGGCCCGTCGGTGCCTGTCCCTGGTGTGCCTGCCTGGCGGGTAGCACACGGACGCCGACGCGGGACGGGGCTGTTGGGATGGTCAGGACGTGCGAGCACGACCGATCTTCGCTCTTTCCTCGCCTGGTCCGCGGGCGTACACTAGGCTTATCGTCACGACAGCGGTGGCGATGATGATCGCAGCGACTGCACGCCTGTTGGGGGCGACTTGGCTTCGACGGGGGTAAAGACTCGCGGGATGCATGCCGAGCACCGTTAACTCGTAAATCTGACGGAACATCCGTTAACTGCGGATACTCAGTACGCTCTCGCAGCCTAAACCGCTGTGAGCGTCCTCCCCGACCTCGCCGGGTGGTTGGGATCGGGACGCCATTAAACCGGCTGGCGATCAGGTGGCGGCTCGGCGCCTGGTCGTGAGATTTACCGGGCCTGGTGCCTGGCGGTTTTCGCCGCTTCCACACGACAGGCACGAGATCAAAGAAGCGGACACGCATGTAGAGTCCTTCGGGAACGTGCCTTCGGACGCGGGTTCAACTCCCGCCGCCTCCACCAAATTTCCTAAGAAAAACGGCGAATCAGGCCGTTTTTCCCGCCGCCTCCACTATTTCTCCACGCTCAGACGGTTCCCCTGAAGGGCTGCTGCCAACACCGTCCAGCAGCCGGATGGCGGCGTCGAGCGCGGCTGGACTCAAGTGCATGTAGCGCTGGGTGGTGCTCAGGTCCTGGTGCCCAGCCAGTTCCTGAATCGCCCGCGCCGGCGCCCCCCTCATGGCGAGGTGCGAACAGAACGTGTGTCGCAGGATGTGCACCCCGCCCTTCACGTTCGCCCGACGCGCCGTTCGCCTCATCACCACCTGCACCACCTTCTGGGTGAGAGGCTCGCCCGCGTCGTTGCAGACCACCCGCGGTCCGCGGAGTGCCCTGCTACCCTTCAGCACCTCCGCCAACCGCTTCGTGAGCGGCACGTAACGAATACGCCCGCCTTTCGGAACCGTGACGTGCCCGCGCCACTCAGACCGGGCAACCGTGAGCTGGCGCTTGGCGAGATCCACATCCCGCCACTCCAGCGCCATGATCTCGCCGCATCGGAGACCGGCCTCGCCTCCAAGTAGCGCGATGAGCAGGGCTACTGGCTCCCCTTTCGCGACCTGGACCAGCCGCTCGAACTCCTCGAAGTCGTAGAAGCTGGCCGTAGGCCGCGGCGTCTTGAGCAGGCCGATGGCGCAGGGCACCTTCTCGAGCACACCCCATTCCACCGCCGTCCTTAGCACGACGCTCAGCACGGTGAGGATGTTGTTGACGGTTTTGGGTGAGCGCTCAGTAAGGGCGGCCTTCAACCGCTGCACATCTTCCGTGCTGATACGGTCCATGGGCTTTTCTCCGAACGCCGGAACGAGATGCACCCTCAGCACCGTCTCCTTTGCGGCGACCCCGCTTGGCTTGAGGCGGTTCGCCTTGGCGTAGCCCTCAAGAAACCTGGACGCAAACTCCTTCAGCGTTGGTGTCTGCTTCACCTCCGTTTGGATCGGCTTGGGCTTGCCGTTTGTGAATAGGACCCTCTCACGAGCCACCGCCCAGCGCTCGGCCGCCTGCTTGCTCGACGCCGCCACCTTCTTGCGCTCGCGAATCGTGCTGCCATCCGGAAGTTGGACTCTGATGTCCACCTCCCATCCGCCCGTGATGTACGGGCGCACCTTGATACCCATCGCTGCTATCCCTCCAGCGATGGCGTGCGCTTCTGGTGCAGCCAGTCTAGCAACTGGTCACTTCGTACCAAAACCCTCCGCCCGACTCTCGTCACTCCGGGCAACTGCCTCCGCTCGACCATCGCGTAAACGGCCTTCGCACTGGTCCGCAGCAGCGCGGCAACCTCACCGACTGTGAACAGCATCGGCATGGAATCGCGCCGCGACTCGTCGCCTACGCTCAGCCCGGCCGCGACAACCGGAGTCGGCGGAATCGACTTGGTATTTCCCATAGCCCTCCTTTACGCCGCTACGTCGCGGCACCATTTGCTCGTTCTGATTCGCCCCACCCGCTGCAGCAGGAGGTCTCCCGCCATGACCGGGTGATGGGGCCTGTGGTACCTGTGGGCGCGCACAGACGTGCGCGTCCAAGGACCGGTGGGACGGTCGCGCCCTTCTCCGCGCGAGCGTTCCACGGGTCCGGCAGGTTCCACAGGCTCCGGACGGGACACGCGCCAGGTCGTCGTACCTGGCGCGCAGCGTGCTGGCGACGGTTCCGTCTGCTGGAATTGCCTATGCCGTTACGCGTGGTGTGCTGTTTCTCACATCTGACCGGTCCTGACGGGTGGCAGGATTCGCACTACTGCGTGAATCACTTCCTGCACGCGCTGAAAGGACACCCGCTCGCCGGCTACGCGTACGTGCGCCTGTTTCCTGGCGAGTTGCGTCGGCGCCTGGACGCAGACAACGTCGCCCGCGCGATCGACTGGTTCGGCGAGATGGCGGCGGCGATTCTGAAAGAGGAACTCGGGTCGATGGGCTGCGTGCTCATCCCGATCCCCGGCAGTGCCTGCACATCCGCCGGCAAGCCGACACGGACCGCGCCCCTGGCTCAGGCCGCGGTTGGACGGCTGCCGGGGGCCCGTGTGTTCGACGGGCTCCGCTTCGACCAGCCGATGCACTCGGCCCACGACCGCCAAGGCAGCCGAGACGCAGCCTCCCTGTACAGGCACCTGGTCGTGCACGGGTCGCCGCCGACCGGCGCGCCGTACGTGCTGGTCGATGATGTGCTGACGACCGGTGGGCACCTCGCGGCGGCGGCCGCTCGTCTGCGTGACGTGGGCGCGCCGGTCGCACTCGGCGTGTGTGGGGTGTCGGCCAGCCGGGTGGCACAGCCAGACCCGTTCGCGCGGGTGGTGCGATGGATCGACGACCGCGTGGTAGCCGGGGTGAGTGGTGTCCGCTCATACGACGTTCGAGTCGACGCGGAACGTGTCGGTGCTCGGGTCGTAGCCGTGCAGGCGGATGCACTCCGCGACGACCCGACGTCCGGCGACCCGTGACATGTGGACGACGACCTGGACGGCCTCGCCGATCTGATGACGGACGGCGGCGTACGGCACATCCACACCGGCCTGCAACACACACGAAGTGAGCCGGGCAAGTGACTGCGTCGCCGAACTCGCGTGGATGGTGCAAAGCGACCCGGCATGGCCGGTGTTCAACGCCTGCAGCAGGTCGTAGGCCTCCCCTCCTCTGACCTCGCCCACCAGGATTCGGTCCGGCCGATGACGCAGCGTCGCCCGCAGCAGGTCGCGCATGGTGACGGCCGGCCGGTCCGGCTGCGCGCGCCGCGCTTCGAGCCGCACGACGTTCGGAAGGCTGGTGCGAAGCTCCGCTGTTTCCTCAACGACCACCAGACGCTGGTCGGCTGGGACACACGCGACGAGGGCATTGAGCAACGTGGTCTTGCCGGTCCCAGTCCCGCCACTGATCAGCACGTTGTGCCGGTGGATGACGGCGGTTCGTAGCGCGTCTGATGTAGCCGGGGTGAGGGTGTGGTTCTCGATGAGCTCGTCGAGCGTGAAGTACGCGGGCCGGAACTTCCGGATCGTCAGTGCGGTCCCGAAGAGACTGCACGGCGGAATCACGGCGGCGACCCGTGACCCATCTGGCAGGCGCGCATCGAGCAGGGGCTGCTCATCCGAGATATCGTCGCCCAGCAACCGCGCGATGTTGCGAGTGGCGATCCGCAGATTGCGCTCGTCGAGGCGGACGCCAGCCGCCTCGATGACTTCTCCCTCACGCTCAAGGAAAACGCGACCGCCAGAATTGACCATGATCTCGCTCACGGCGGGATCCTCGATGAAGGTGGCGATGGGCCGCAGGAACGGCAGGATGATGTCGAAGCTCACGGCTAGACCTTCCCTTCCGCCAGGTGCTGGAACCAGGTGCGCGTGCGATCGAGGTGACGAGGCTTGAGGTAGCAGTAGGTCGGCGGGATCGGACTGGCGCCGTCATACGCCAAGACGATCGCCTGCGCGTTCTTGAGTTCGGTGAAGACCTTCGGCTCGAAGACGGGATTGCGCTGGAGCGCGTAGCTCTTCGAGGTGCTGATGGTCGACCGGTGTGCCGCCGCCCGGCCGGTCAGCATGCTGATGCGCGCGTCCTGGCCGCTCTCCGACAGGTGATAGTTCGGGACGAGCCGTTCGGCCCGTCCGGCCAGGTCACTGGCGATCCGGGCGCTGACGTCATCGGACAGCGTCAGGAACACCTTGGTGCGGAAGGTCTGCAGCAGCGTCCGCCAGCTCTCGCCCGGCAAGGCGCTCTTCAGCGAGCTGATGCTCTGGGTGGCGACGATGGCGATGCACTTGCCCTGTCTGGACAGCGCGAAGAACCGGTCGTCGCCCGATGGGTCCTCTTCCCCCGCCGTCGCGAACGCCTGGTATTCGTCGCAGAGGAACAGGACCTCACGCCAGTGGTGCTGCGGCTCACGCGTCATCCTGGGGATGCGCTCGAGGACGGCACGCTGAAAGTCCTGCTTCATCAAGGTGCCGATGAGCTTCGCCAGTCCAGGATTCGAGACCGTCGGGAAGTTCAGCGCGCACACCTTGCCCGTGTCGATCAGATCAGCGAAGGACGGCAGCGGCCGACCGTGCGCGGACTCGTGCTCGGTGCCGGCTGAAGGCATGGCGTAACAAGCCTTTGGCGGGCAGAAGACCCGCTTTAGCGCCGCGTTCTCGTCAAAGAGCGACAGGAACACGGAGATGCCCTCCACGATGGAGGTGCGCAGCTTGGGCTCGATGCGCTGCCAGTCGTGTTCGTACCAGCGTTTCACGGCGGCGAACTGCTCCGCCCGTTCCACATCGCCGAGGATGGTGCGTGTGTGCGGGATGCTTTGACTCCGCAGCACGGTGTCGAGTTCCTGAGACGCGTCCGCCACCACGACACCGGCGGTCGAGTCCAGTTCCATTCCGAGAGTTCTCAGCTGGGGGTAGCGGTCGAACGCCGCGACGGTCACGATGATGCGTGTGCGTACTGCACAGCGTGCCTCTGCCTCAACCATCTTCTCTGCGAGGGCGGTCGGGTCGATGGCGCAGCGGTAGACATCGAACAGCGTAACGTAGTCGTCCGCCACGCGGTGCAGCAGGATGAGGAACTTGACGAGGTTGGTGTACGCCTGCTGCCAGAAGGGCTCTTTCCCTTTCCCGTATGTGGCATTGATAACGCTGGCGATGCCGTACGCGAGCGCGTATGCGTCCAAATCGTTGTGGAGGGGGTTGTAGCGCCACGGCCCATCGAGGCTGACCTCTACGTAATCCTGTTCGCGGCCGTGGCCATGCAGCATGCGCCGCACGTCGTGGCAGAAGTCGCCCTTCACCTCCAGGACGAGACCGCCGAGCCGGGCGGCTGGATCGTCTGCCTTGTAACCGAGCAGCTGCTCGGCATAGGGATACAGGCATCCTGATGTCTTGCCGGATCCCACGGCGCCGATCACGGCGATGCCGGTGTAGAGGCCCCGGGCGGGGATGGTGAGCCACCGCGGCGCGGAGGACGGGATGGGCCGCGTGGCATGATGCTGCTCGCCGAGCACTAGAAAAAGTGCTCCACGCGTCGATGCCTCGGGGTAGTCGGGCAACGCACCGGCGTTCGCGGCGCGCTGACGACGGCCGATGAAGATGAAAGTGAGCGCGCACAGCACGGACGCGAGGAGATAGGGCGTCGTGAACAGTACCGTCACGTACGCGGCGTACAACAGCCGGTACAACATGGGCTGGTGCAGCGCGACCAGTGCCAGCACGGGATCGTCGGCACGCCACGGGAGGTGGACGCGCGCGACGACACCGACGACCAGAGCGACGGTCACGCTGATGGCGTGACGCTGCGCGGTCACGGTCGTCATTTCGCGGCCTCGCTGCCGGTCCGCGTGCTCTCCCGGCGTGGAGACGCGGCCGGCGCGCTGGGCGTGGTCGAAGGCGCGCTCCGCGCTGACGGCACAGGGGTGGACGTCTCACCCAGTTCGGCTGCCCGCGAGGCAGCGGTCTCGGAGACCGGCTCGGTAGCGCCAGCTCGGTTGGTCCGGAGCCACGCGGCGAACTCGCGATCGGCCTTGAAGATCCGCTCGAGGGCGGCCGCCACGACGTACTCCTTGGAGCCCTCGACGAAGGCGGCGTAGTCGCACAGTTGCGTGTACAGGGGCTTGTCCAGACGAATGGCCAACTGCTCACGTTCTGGTGGTGCCGGCGCTTTGGGAATCAGGGGCATGCTGTTGTCCTCTCATTCACAGACCTGCTAGCAGCCGTGCTCACAACTCTGCTAGAGGCGGACTCGTAGACGCCATCACGATGCATCCCGCCGCACGACACATCCGAGCCAGGAGCGACCCCCAGCCGGCACCGGGCCTGGCCCGGGAGTGTTCCGCGCCACCGGGGGTCGCTCCTGGCTCGGGCAGTGACAGGGGCGGTGACCGCTCCATCGACACCAGCCAGCGGTAACCATCAGCGGGCGTGGCACTTGCCGGGCGGGTGATGGAACACGCGGTGGAACAGACGGCGGAACGCGACGTCATGCCGTCGCGTCAGTCATCGAGCCTGGTCTTCCCAGACACGGGCCTCACACCGACGGCGTCGCTGGCATGGGTAGTGCCGTCTGACGGCAACTCACGTGGCGCGCCGAAGGCTCTCGATGGCGGTATAGCGACGGTTGATCACCAGCACATCCAATTCGCCAGCCGGCGCGCTCGACCAGGCGGACATCCACTGTTCCACGCCCGCATCGCCGCGCTCGCGCCACGCCTGAAAGGCCGTTTCACCCGCTGGCCCAATGGCGTCGCGCAGGTCGAAGTAACGCTGCAGCGAGGCCGTTCGTAGCTCGCTCCACCGCTCGGCCTCATACAACTCCCGCAGCCGGCAATACTCCCGGGCGTCGGCGAGCAGACGAGCTGCCCGGCCCGGTGCGCGGGCCATCTCCGCGTCGAACGTGCGCCTCGCTGCATCGACGTGGCCGCTGGACAGGCCGGCGTAGATCACGCACCAGCGCGGCGCTGTCTCCAGCATGGGACTGTGCGTCCGCAGGAAAGCCCGAAACCCATGCGCGGCGCTGTCACCCTCATCGATGTAGCCAAGGACCAGCACCGGATGGGAGGGAGTGCCTTCTTTCTGGAGGTGCGACTGGAGGCGAGGTTGATGAGCGGCGACGGCCGAGCCAGAAGCAGCGGAGGACTCCCGCCCCATGGTGCCGGCGTCGCCACCGGCGACGCCGACGAGGTGCGTATCCATCAGCACGCGGCCCGCGGGGATTGGAGTCCCGCCAGGGCGATAGCGGCGCGTGGGGACGCAGGTACGGTCGACGCCCAGGCGGTCGCACAGCGCGAGGCGTCGTTCGTCACTCGCGGCGAACAGGACGTCTGAGCGGGCGAGAGCGACATCCAGTGCCATGAGGCGAGAACGAAGCGCGAGCACAGGACGCGCGCGCGTAGCACGCGCGGGGAGAGCCTCGCCGGCGGCCAGCAGGAGCGGATGTGACAGACGCACGACCTGCGCCGAGTGACAGTAGGTCCGGACCGACGCGTGCCGGCGCGCGAGTAGTTCCTTCATGACGTCCTGCTCGGCGCGGCCACGCTGCCGGCCCAGCGCGTCCCGCAGTTGGGGGCGTACGAAGTGGCCGCCGACGCTGGCCACTCGCACGAAGAAAGCGGCCGCAGCGGCGGTGTAGCCGAGACGGTGGACGGCATCGATCCGCGAGGCCTCGTCCAGCCACGGCCGTCGGCTCACGACACTCGAGAGCGTATCTTGCTGGTTCTCCGGTCGCGCTGTGTTCACGTTCGTGAGCTCCTCACAGTGTCAATGTTCTCGAACGGGATAGTGACCAGCGGACGTCACTATCAGGGTCTCCAGGCAGTTCACAGGGAGAGGATCTGGGCGACGAGGCCGCGGTCGTGGAGCGCGGCTGAGAGGCGGCTGGTCTGGGATGCGGGCGCGTAGATAGTGAAGCCGGCCTGGGCCTTCGCCGCGACCTGGTCGGCCCGGTAGTGCTCGGTGGCGAGCTCGAGATCGACGCGCGCGAGGTCGCCGTCACGGGTCTCGTATTCGAGCCGCAGGTCAGGGATCTGGACGTGACCGTCGACGACGGTGAGGTGCAGAGCTTCCGCCGCTGCGCGCGTGCGGAGGTCGGTGTGGGCCTCCGTTCGACCGGACGAGTGCGACCGATCGAGCTGGGTATCCGACGGCCACTTGGCATCACCGGCCTCGATGAGGCGACCGCGCTCGCTCGGGTGAGCATGCTGGGAGCGCGAGCTTGTGGCGCCTGCCGTTCCGGACGCTCGTGGCGTCGGCTCGGGCCGGTTGCGAAGGGCGGCGAGGTGCCCCTTGAGCTCGGCGTCGAGCACGACGCGGCGGATGGTGGCGCCCTGCCGCGCGAGGCGGTCGGCCTCCTTCAGGGCCATGCGATAGAGCGCGGCATCGTGGGCCTGTTCCTTCGGCCGGACCAGGCCGTAGTGATAGCGCTGGATGCCGGAGCTGAGGTGCTGGCGCGTGAAGGCGTGCCCTTCACGCGTGAGCGTGACCACGGGCAAGGCCCGGCCGCCGTGCCGGCCCGCCAAGGTCCGCGTTTCGATGAACCGATGGCGCTCCAGGCGGCGCAGCTCGCGCGCGCAGCGGGTGCGATCGTCGCTGAAGCGGTGGCGTGCGAGGTCGTCGACAGAGACGGTCCGGAAGGTGCCGAGGGTGCGGAGCGTGGCGCCTTCGGACGGCGACAACGCGACCGCCCGGTCGCGCCAGCGCACGACCCGGTACCCGTCGAGACCGCGCGAGAGCGCGTGGTCGAGTGTGCCGCGTGGGTCCTCGGCGCGCGGCCGCTCGGGGTCGATGGGGCTCGTGGCGGAGCCGCTGGTTCGGCTGGGTCCGTCACTCCCCTGCTCGCGATCGTCGATGTCGAGGTCGCGTCCCATCACTCCTCCCGCAGGCGCTCGGCGAGTTCAGCGGCGAGGCTGTCTCCGCTCCGCACCTGCCGCTCAAGGTGCGCCAGCTTCTCGCCGGTGTGTTTCAGGAACAGCACGCGCGCGACGGCATAGCAGGCGGCGAAGAGATTCAGGAACGCCACGAGTCCCCACGCGGTCAGGGTCCAGGCGTAAAGCTCCCATAGCAGAGTGCGATAGGGCACGAGGAAGGTGCAGGCCTGCAGCAGCCCGAAGAACGCCGCCAGGCTGAGCAGGCTCGCCGCGAGCATGGCGTTGGCGATCACCGGGGCTCCTCCGCCGAGGGCTGGTCCGCGACGAAGGCCTGGTCTTCACGCAGATAGGTGATGGTCAGGCCGAGGGGGTTGATCGGGATGCGTGCGTTGTCGACCTGGTCCTGCAGCACGAAGACGAGGTGCGCGACGTAGGTGTCGCGGCGCACCTCCGCCCCGGTGGAGGGGGCGATCCGCACGAGGTCGAAGTCGACGGTGGCGCGGTACGGCGCCTGCCGCAAATCTTCGAAGACGACGTTGCGGACGCGGACCTCTGTTTCGTCCCCGCCACTGGCCAGGAACTTCTCGATGAGCCCGGACCGGGCGTTCGCCTGCATGGTGGCGTCGGCCAGGCGGCCGTCGAGGAAGTAGAGCGACTCGGCGTACTGCTGCCGCACGGTGGCGCGAATGCGGCTGTAGTGCTTCACCACGAACTGGGTCAGGAAGTAGCGCAGCTCGGGTGCCTGGGGTGTGTAGGTGAGGCGGTCGTAGCTGACGGCAGCGGCGCGTCCAACCTCGTCGATCCGAATGACGAGCGGCTTCACGTGGGCATAGGTGCGCTGGGTGTGAATGGCGAGTCCGGTCAGCGCGAAGGCGACGAGCACAAGCCCAAGGACGGCGACCTTGAGGTAGGTGTTCATCACCTGAAGCGAGGCGATCACCTCCACGTAGCGACGGCGCGGCTCCCCGAACTCGTAGCCGGTCGGCGGAATGCGAAGGGGCGGCTCGGCGTCCACCGGCGTCGAGCTGCGTGACGCCGCGGTCGTCAGCGTGGGGTCGTGAAGCGTGTCGGGCGCGGCCGTTGTGTCTGCGGGCCTGTGGGCGTTGGTGGTCATGGTGGGTTACCCGAGGATGCGCGGCAGGGCGGACTCCCCTGCGCGGCCGGAGAAGAGCGCGTTGGTGAGCGCGGGGACGCGGAGCATGCCGTAGATGAACGCCATGAGCAGGAACACGAGATGGAACCCGCCGACGAGCAGGCGGTCGATGGTGTACGGCGGCGGAAAGGCGTCGAGGAAGTGCAGCAGGAAGCTGCCGAAGACGAAGACGAACGCCTGCGCGATGCACTGGTAGAAGGCGTACTGGAGCAGCGCCTTCACCCATCCCCAGAAGAGCCAGTCCATCTGCGGGACGACGAACCAGGGGACGAAGACGGGACCGACGAGCACGGCGACACCGGTGGCGACGAGCCCGAAGGAGGTGACGGCGAGGAGCGCGGCGCGCGCGGCGGTCACGGCGAGCGCGACGCAGAAGTAGGCGACCAGGGCGGAGACGTTGAAGACGAGGGGCTGCTCCAACGAGAGGTAGACCTCGGCGAGCCGGTCGCTGAGACGCTGGACCTGCGTGACCTCGAGCTGGCGCGCGAGGTAGATGGGCTGGTCGGTCAGGAGCTGCGTGAAGCTCAGACCGATGCCCGGGAGCGGCGTGCGGTAGTAGGTGATCATCGCGTAGCCGAACGCGATGGTCACCAGCAGCGCGGCGAAGCGGCCGAGGGGCAGCGTGGCGCCTCCCTCGGCGCTGCCGAGCGCGGCGCGGATGCCGAACCAGGCGATCACGATGGTCGCGAGCCCGCGAAAGAGGTTCGTGCCGAGCCGCAGGAACATGTCGCCGTCACGCACCAGGAGGTCGACGATCGCGCCGGTGATGCTGGCAAAGGGATCGATGGAGGCCATGCGTGCCCTCGTCTACGGGATGCGGAAGGTGGTCAGCGCGCGCGTGGTGCCGGCGGTGCTCGCCTCGGCGATGGGTCGGGCCTCGGCGAGGAAGGCGGCGTGCGCGTTGAGCGCCTGGACGGTGGCTTCGCGGCGCTCGGTGGCCTCGAGCAGCTGTTGCTCGAGCAGCGAGACGAGCAGGTAGTTCGTGTCCTTCGTCATTCGCGCCGCGGTCACGCCGGCGACGTTGATCTTGTTGAGGACGGCGACCTGGGTATGCAGGTCGTCGCTGTCGCTATAGGTGTCGCGCTCGAGGGTGCGGAGCGTGGTTTCGACGCTGCCTTCGTGCATTCGCAGCCGGCCAATGGCTTCCAGCGCGGTCGAGACCGCGCCGTCCTGCAGCTGCGCCCGATCCACGCGGTCGCGGATGCGCTGCGACTGTGCGACGGGCAACGTGCCGAGCCCGGCGCCGTAGCCGGTCAGAGGCTCGGTGGCCCGCGCGAATGCCGCGGCGGCTGCCTGACCGGTGTTCGCCGCGCTGAGCCATGGGAGCGTCTCGCCATAGGTGCTCGTGCCGGTCAAAGGCCGCCACGGCGTACGCAGGGCGAGGTAGCGGTCCAGCAGGTTGAACGGCAGGCGGCGGGCCTGGTACTCCAGCAGCAGATACTGCGTCCGGATCTGCCGGTAGGTGGTGATGAGCTGCGAGAGCTGTTGCTGGAGCTGCTGATACCGCAGCACGGCGTTCGCGTAGTTCGTCGGGTCGTAGACGATGCCCCCGAAGAGCTGCGCGGAGACGGGCCGCACGAGCGTGACCACGAACATGAGGGCCAGGGTGAGCGCGAGTGCGACGCGGGTCAGGCGACGGGTCATCGGACACCTCCGGGGAGCGTCGGGACGTGGTTGGTGGGGCCGGAGCTAGGGCTGTCGCCAGCGCTCGGGGTCGCGCTCCGGGTCTGACTCTGGCTGGGGCCTTGGCTGGGACTCTGGTCGGCGCGCGGGCGCTGCGTCAGGGCCTGGTCGAGAGCGGGCGCCGGGCGATACGGCGGCAGGTCGAGGTCACGCGAGAGATAGACCTTGAGGCGGTGCCCTTCGCGGACGGTGACGGTGGGCATCAGGTTGAGCACGCGGTCGAGCATCCGTGTGCCGGACTGGCCCATGCTGCTCGCGATGCCCTGTCGGTAGCGGTCGTCGGCGGTGGCATCGAAGCCGACGGGGGTCTGCCCCTGCGTGAATCCCGCGAGCAGGCCGAGCGCGATCGAGGCGCCGAACATCTCGCCGTAGTGGCGGTCGACCTGGTCGCGGAGACCGAGATCCCCTGCCTGGTTCAGGGCGGGGACGGCATCGAGATCGATGTGGTCCCCGCCGGGCAGCTGCACGCGATGGAAGGCCACGGCCAAACGGGTCTGGCCGAAGGCGTTGACCGGTTTGGCCTCGCCGAGGACACGCGCGCCCGCCGGGATGACGACCTGGTCACCGACATACACATTCACACTGACGAGGGCATTCACAGGTGCCTGGTAGCTGCCGTCCAGACGGTTCGTGAGGACGGCGTCGATGACAGTGCCTTCGCGCAGTCGCAGACGGGGTGGAGCGTTGTTCGGCTCGTGGACGCCACGCACAGCGCCCTTGCTCGCCGCGGGGTTCGCGCGCGGTAGTGACGGGTTCGAGGCGGACGTACCTTGTGGGTCGAAGGCTGATTCGGAGGCGCCGGACGTGTGGGTCGCGCTGGCGGAGTCGGGCACACCACTGCCCTGCTGTCCCGCGGACGTTGGTGGAAGCGCGGGACTTGGTGGAGGCGCAAGGGGCGTGGTCACCGGGTTGAAGAAGCCGGGCGGGAGCGCCAGCGATGTGCCGGGTGCGGGCACCCAGCCTGGGACGGCGCTGGCGAGGCCGGGTGCGGCCGGCCCGGTGGCGGGGGACGTGGCGAGAGGTGCGGTAGCCTGGCCGGCCTGCTCGCGGCCGCGGGAGTAGGCGACGTTGTCGGAGACACGCCCCGGCGCTCGCATGCTCGCGGCGTCACGAGCGTCGGAGACGTTGTCGCTCGTGCTGTACGGGGGGTCGCCTGATGGGTCGAAGGGGTCTGCGCCACGGAAACCGGTCACCGGGTTGAGGCCGCTTGTGCGGAGATCGGGTGGCTGATCAGCGGTCTCGGGGCTCACGCCCGGCGCGGCGGCGAGGGCGTCCTTCGTAGCCTGCAGCGCGGCCTGCTCGGCGGCGAGGCGCTGGGCCTGTTCCTGGACGTGGCGCTGGTAGTCCTCAATCCGCTGTCCGTTCGGGCCGACGGCCGTGGGGGGCTGCGTGGTCGCGGTGGCGGAGGTGGAGGGCTTGGGAGGACCGGCGAGCGCCAGGATGGCGACCATCACGAGCGCGATGCCGGCCATGAGCCAGTGCTGAAGATGCGCAGGCATGACGCCAGCAGGCCACCGGCGATGGTCTGTGACGGTTGGCGCCGAGCGTGCCGTGTCTTCCGGGCTGGTGCGCTTCGCCGAGTCGGGGCCCCACATGATCACTGCTCCTCCTGCAGTCGGAAGCCGAGGCGCGTGGCCCCGAGTTGGAGGTAGCCGTCGCGGATGACCTTTGGCACGACGTAGGTGCTGGTGTCGTGCACCTCGAAGTTCACGAGCGCGGGCCGGCTGTCCTGGTATTCGTAGAGCGCGGGTAGCTCACGCGCGGTGGTCTGGATGAAGGTGCGGTGGTCGTCGTGCCACATGGCGCGAATGCGGAACGGGGCCTTGCGGGTGTCCACGCGGTAGGCAAACCGCATGGTCAACGGGTAGGTGGTGCGGTAGGCGGTGATCGCTGCCTCCGCATCGGCGCGCGCCTGCGACGTCGCGCGCTCGGCCTGCTCCCGCGCAACGGTCGCCTGCTCGCGGTAGACCTCGAGCTCCTCGGCGGCCACGAACTTCCGCCGCGGCGCGGCAGTCGCCAGCGACGCCGGGCTGAGGGCGGTCTCATCGCGTTCGATGTAGAGGGTCAGGTCCGCCGGAGAGGCGGCGTCCGCCTTCCCGGAGTCCTCGGACAGCAGGAACGCGTAGACAGCGCCGGAGGTGGTGACGAGGTTCAGGTTGGAGGCGATGCCGGTGTCGGTGGGCTTCACCGAGACAAGGCCGTCACGGACGTTGATGATCCAGCGGTCGCGGTCGCCGCAGGTGGCCTCGATCACCTGCTCACCGTCGGGGAGCACGATCAACGAGGTGTAGTGGACGCGAGCGCGGAGCGACACGAGATCGCGCGGGTGGTAGACGACGGTGCGGGTGGCCGCCGGCGCTGGCGCCGCCGGAGCGGGCGCGGCGACCGAAGCGGTTCCGCGCTCGGCCTGGGCGGCCGCGTCGGTGGGGCCAAGGGCGACGCATGCGAGGGCCAACGCGGCGCACGCAGACAGACGGGTACTCACAGCAGCAGACATAGGGCTCCTTCCGTTCAGCGGTGGACGATTCAGTCGGTGCCGGCGCTGAAGAGCGCGGCGCTCTCCGGGTCGGTGACGAGCCGGAGGACCCGGGCGACGCCGGGTTGCGTGAGGAGGCATTCCTGCCTCGGCACGAGAGTGGCGACCCGCGCGGCCTCGGTCTCGTTGAGGCCGAACAGGTCCTGGAACGCCTGCTGGTCGACGTGCGGGTTCGCCAGGAAGATGCGCGTGGGACAGCTTTCCAGCGCCACCCGCAGCAGTTCCGAGCGCTGCAGGTCGTCACCCGACTGCGTGGCGAGCAGCACCATCGCGTTCTTCTTGCGCCAGGTCTTGAGCGCTTCCGTGACGTAGGCGGCAATGGTGGGGTCGCGCAGGAACCGCCACGCCTCGTCGATGACGAAGACCTTCAGCGTCGGCGCAAGCGCATGCTCGAGCAGCGTCGCGGTCGCCCGGTGCAGCATGTAAAACAGCAGCGGCTCGAGGACCAACGGCACGGTGTCGAGCCCTTCGAAGTCGACGAGCTGGAAC
>CAYLTD010000045.1:0-36113 GCA_964386715.1 uncultured Bifidobacterium sp. | reverse complement strand
CAAACGTCGTGGTGCCCGGCCCGCTCTGCTGCGTCCACTGGCTGGTCACCGTCGCGCCCGTCGGCAGCCCGTCGTCGGTGACGGTGCCGCTCAGCGTCGCGCCAGCCGGCAGCGTGATCGTCTGCGCCGCACCCGTCGTCACCACCGGCGGCTGATTCGATGGCGGCGCGGGGTTCACCGTGATGGTCACTTCCGCGAACGCGCTCGCCGCGGTATCGCTCGCCGTGAGCCGCAGGACGTACGTGCCCGCGACGCTGAACGTCGCGGTGGTCTGCGGGCTCGCCGCATTCGCAAACGTCGTCGTGCCGGGGCCACTCTGCTGCGTCCACTGGCTGGTCACCGTCGCGCCGGTCGGCAGGCCGTCGTCCGTCACCGTGCCCGCGAGCGTCGCGCCAGCCGGCAGCGTGATCGTCTGCGCCGCGCCCGTCGTCACCACCGGCGGCTGGTTCCCGGGCGGCGCGGGGTTCACCGTGATGGTCACCTCCGCGAACGCACTCGCCGCGGTATCGCTCGCCGTGAGCCGCAGCACGTAGGTGCCCGCCGCGCTGAACGTCGCGGTGGTCTGCGGGCTCGTCGCGTTTGTGAACGTCGTGGTGCCCGGGCCGCTCTGCTGCGTCCACTGGCTGGTCACCGTCGCATTGAGTGGCAGCCCGTCATCGGTGACGCTGCCGCTCAGCGTCGCGCCGGCCGGCAGCGTGATCGTCTGCGCCGCGCCGGCAGACACGACCGGCGCCGCATTCGGCGGCGTGAAGCGCAGTTGGCAGAACCGCACGTCCGCGACGTTGATGCGGCCATCGCGATTCGGATCGTAGGGATCGTCGGGACCGTTCGCGGTCTCGTTGTTGCGCGTGCGGAGGATCTGGAGGTCGGTGGAATCGATGCGGCCGTCGGCGTTCAGGTCGCAGAGCGCCGGCGACGTCTGAGTCTGGCCTGCGAATGCGATAGCCGCAACGAAGCGCCCGGGCGCAGCCCACAGCATGATCACGGTCAGGGCGGCCGCCGCGCCAATCGCGCGCCAGACCCGGGCCAGTGTGCGACGATGGCTCGCCTGACCGCGTCGTATTCGAGCGTGATCCCGATTGGGGGGGCGGCGGCGGCGATGGGTTACTCGAGGCATCGCTCGGGGTATCTGGGTCAGGCAGTCTAGCGCGCAGGCGCCCAATCGAATGCGGCTTTGCGACGACCGTCGCGCTTTTTTCGAGCTCTGCCTTTTGCAAAAGCATGTGAAGTCGGCGTTATTGACGTCATTGATCGCGCTCCGGGCAGAGTCTTGGGGAGCACTCGTGTCACTCACCACTCTTTCCTTATTCTTATGACCACGCCGGGCCCCCACGCTCCGAAGCCACACGTTCGTTCCTACGACGGCGCGACCTGGCCGGGTGACGGCCTCCCGCTCGGTGCGTCGTGGGATGGATACGGAACCAACTTCTCGGTCTTCTCGGAGGTCGCCACGCGTGTGGACCTGTGCCTGTTCGACGCAGACGGCCGCGAGGAACGGGTGCACCTGCACGAACCCACGGCATTCTGCTGGCACGTCTACCTGCCGGGCGTCGGGCCCGGCCAGCGGTACGGCTACCGCGTGCACGGGCCCTGGGCGCCCGAGGCCGGTCAGCGCTGCAATCCCGACAAGCTGCTGCTCGATCCGTACGCCCGTGCGATCACCGGCACGGTCATCTGGAATCCCGCGGTGTACCCGTTCGCGCCGGGGCACCTGGACACGCGGGGCCACGCCGACAGCGCGCCGTTCACGCCCCGCTCACTCGTCGTGGATTCCAGCTTCGACTGGCAGGGCGACCGCGCACCGGCCCGTCCGCTGCACGAGTCGGTGATCTACGAGGTGCACGTGAAGGGCTTCACCGCCCAGCACCCGGCGATTCCGCCCCGCGTGCGCGGCACGTACGCCGGGCTGGCGCATCCCGCCGCGATCGAGCACCTGGTGGGCCTCGGCGTCACGGCGGTCGAACTGCTGCCGATCCATCACTTCATCCACGACCAGTTCCTCGCCGAACGTGGCCTGCGCAACTACTGGGGCTACAGCCCCATCGGCTACTTCGCGCCGCACGGCGAGTACTCGTCAGCCGGCGACACCGGCGAACAGGTGGACGAGTTCAAGGAGATGGTGAGGGCGCTGCACGCGGCGGGCATCGAGGTAATCCTCGACGTCGTCTACAACCACACCGCCGAAGGCAATCACCTCGGGCCGATGCTGGCGTTCAAGGGCTTCGACAACGCGGCCTACTACCGGCCGTTCAGGGGCGACAAGCGCTTCTACGTGGACTACACCGGCACCGGGAACAGCCTCAACGTGCGACACCCCCAGACGCTGCAGCTGGTGATGGACTCGCTGCGCTACTGGGTGCAGGAGATGCACGTCGACGGCTTCCGCTTCGATCTTGCCGCGACGCTCGGACGGGAGGAGGAGCACGTCGATCGCTGGGCGTCGTTTTTCGACATCATTCACCAGGACCCCGTGCTCAACCGCATGAAGCTCATCGCCGAGCCATGGGACGTGGGCCACGGCGGGTACCAGGTCGGCAACTTCCCGGTGATCTGGGGCGAGTGGAACGGACGCTACCGCGACGGCGTACGCGACTACTGGCGCAGCGCCAGCGCGATGCTGCCCGACTTCGCCACGCGGCTGACCGGCAGCGCCGACCTGTACCGCCACACCGGCCGCGCGCCGGCCTCCAGCGTGAACTTCATCACGTCGCACGACGGCTTCACGCTCCGCGACCTCGTCTCCTACGAGCAGAAACACAACGAGGCGAATCGCGAGCAGAACCGCGACGGCGACAACCACAACCGCGCGTGGAACATGGGCGTCGAGGGGCCCACCACCGATCCCGCCGTCACCGCGGCGCGTGCCCGCCAGCAGCGCAACCTGCTCGCGACGCTCCTGCTCTCGCAGGGGGTCCCCATGCTGCTTGGTGGCGACGAGATCGGGCGCACGCAGCAGGGCAACAACAACGCCTACTGCCAGGACAACGAGGTCTCGTGGTTCGACTGGGAGCACGTGGACCGGGAACTGCTGGCGTTCACGGCGCGGCTGATCCGCCTGCGCCGGGCGCACCCGGTGTTCCGCCAGCGCCGCTGGCTCCGCGGCGAACCGCTGCACGCGGGCAGCCTGCCCGACATCGCGTGGTTCCGCCCGGACGGCCGTGAGAAATCGAGCGACGACTGGAACGACTGGCTGGCGAAGTGCGTCACCGTGTTCCTTAGCGGAGCCTCGATCGTCGATCGCGACCGGCGCGGGCGTCGCCTGCACGACGACAACTTCCTGCTGCTCTTCAACGCGCACGTCGAGCCGGTGACGTTCACGCTTCCTGGCCCGCGCTGGGGTGCGGGATGGTGGGTGGAGTTCGACACGGCCCTGGCCGACGCCTATTCGACACACGACGCGCCGGTGGCCTCCGGCGCCGTGCTGTCACGCCCCGGCCTGACGATGCTGCTGCTGAAGAACGCGGTGCACGCCAAGCGCCCCTGAACGCGGGCCACCCCACGGCCGACGGAGCCGGGTGGCGGCTCGGCGCGTGGTCGTCGACTGCCCGAGCGCACCGAACCCGCGTGCCGCGCCGCCAGCGAGCGCGCGTCAGGCCAGCCGGTGTGAACGCGCGGCGCGGCCGCCGTCGCCCTGCAGGAGCGTGTCTTCGAGCGACTCGACGCAGGATGGGCAGATGGCGTGCGAGATCAGCTGTTCGCCGGTATCGAGCAGCATGCCGTACGCGGCGACGAGCACCTCGGGCTCCACCCAGAGGCCGTCGAGCAGCCCCCGCTTGCACCAGCTGCAGATCTGGAGGAGGCCAGCCGTGGGGCGCCCGGCCTGAGGCACGGGAGGCACCGGCCGCCAGTTCGACACCCCCACCGTTCGGCTCTCGAAGTGGATCCAGCCATCAGGCAGGGGCACCATGCGCATCCGCATGTCCCTGCGTACGTTCGGCGAGTCGCACCGGTAGGGAAACTCGATGGCCTCGGCCCGTTCGCGCACCCGGCTGGCGAGGTTGTGATACATGTGGCGCGTCGTCGCGCCCTCGACGAAGTCCCAGAGCCGGTGCCCGATCACCGCTTCCGGGTGTGCCCCGCCATGCTGCGCCGCGTTCCGGGCCCAGTCCCCACCGACGGCCCGGATGATGTCGGCGGCATCGACGTCGTAGGTGATCACGTCGTGCATGGCGCGAACGAGTGTACCAGCGCGGCGGCGCCGCCGGAACACTGGCGGCAAAGCTCATCCGAACGCGCGCATAATGTGCACATGGACCGCCGCACTGCCCTTGCGCTCCTCGGCGCCGCTCCTGCGGCGTTTGTCGCCACTTCCATGCCCGGCCGTCGTCTGCGGGCCGAACAGTCGCCCGCCGCGGCCTTCGTACCGGACGCGGAAATCCGCCTGACCGCCGCGCCAGCCACGGTCCCGCTGCTGCCGGGCGAGCCGACGCAGGTGTGGCGGTACACGGGCGAGATACTCCGGGGACCCGCGTCCCTCCTGCAACCCATCGAGGGGTCGTACCTGGGACCGGTCATCCGCGCGGTGAAGGGGCAGCGCCTGCGCATCCGCTTCCGGAACGAACTCGGGGAGCCGTCCATCGTGCACTGGCACGGGCTCGATGTCCCCGAACGAGCCGACGGCCACCCGAGACTCGCCGTCCCGCACGGGGGCGAGTACGTCTACGACTTCGAGGTCACGAACCGGGCCGGCACCTACTGGTACCACCCACACCCGCACATGCGCACGGCGGCGCAGGTCTACCAGGGCCTGGCCGGCCTGTTCCTCGTCACGGACCCCGAAGAGGAAACACTGAAGCTCCCGTCGGGCGAGGCCGAGCTGCTGTGCGTGGTGCAGGACCGCCGCTTCGATGCACGGAACCAGTTCTTGTACTCCGGCGGCAGCGCCGGCTCGCCCGCCCAGCAGGAGGCCGCGCGCGGGATGGGTCGCGGTCGCGGCATGGAGCGCGGCGGCATGATGGGCGGCGGCATGGGCCAGATGATGGAGCTGATGAACGGCTGGCTCGGCGCCCGCATGCTCGTGAGCGGCCGCGTGCAGCCGCAGATGGACGTCGAGCGCCGCAGCTACCGCGTCCGACTCCTGAACGGCTCGAACGCGCGCATCTACAAGCTGGCATGGAGCGACGGCACGCCATTCGACGTCATCGGCAGCGACGGCGGCCTGCTCGACAGCCCGAAGGCGATGAACCGCATCACGCTGGCGCCCGGTCAGCGGATTGATGCCATCGTCGACCTTTCCCAGCACGCGCCTGGCGCGACCGTGCAGCTCCAGAGCCTCACCTTCCCGGCAGCCGATGCGGGCCGCGTCGGGATGATGGGCGACACTTCGCCCGTGCCGCAGGGTGCCCCGCTGGTGCTGATGACACTCCGCACGACCGAGAAGCAGGGGCCGCGCTACCTCGTGCCGGCCCGCCTCCTGCCCCGCCGGCTGCCCCGCACCGAAGACCCCGCGGCGGCGGTGCGCAAGGTGCCGCTCACCTTCATGCGCATGAACTGGATGATCGACGGGCGCGTGTTCGATCTCGCCGACGTGGCCCCGTCGGAGACGGTGACCGCCGGGTCCACGCACATCTGGGAATTCGTCAACGAACCGAACCCCATGGGCATGCAGATGGCGCACCCGGTGCACATCCACGGGCGCCAGTTCCGCGTGCTCGGCCGGTTCGGCGGGCCGCCCAATGCGCTGCGCGAATCGATCAACGACGAAGGGTGGACCGACACCGTGCTCGTGCTGCCGGGCGAGACGGTCCGTGTACAGGTGACCTTCTCGGAGTTCCCGGGGCTGTACCTGTATCACTGTCACATCCTCGAACACGAGGACATGGGCATGATGCGGAACCTGCGCATCGTACCGAAGGCCTAGCCGGGCGGCGGCAGTCGTCAGCGGGCACGGGCGCCGGCGAGCATCGCGCCGCTGTTCTGGTACAGGATGAACACGCCCATCCCGACGAGGAACAGCGCAAAGGCCTTGCGCAGCGTCGCCTGTGGCAGGAACCGATTCAGGTAGGTGCCCGCGAGGATGCCGGGCACGGTGCCGGCGGTCACCAGGGCGGCGGCCTCCCAGGCCATCTGCACCTGTCCCAGGTACCCGTAGACGCCGACCGCGCAGTTTCCCGCGATGACCAGCAGCGACGTGCCGATGGCGGACCGCATCGGCACGGCCAGCAGCACGAGCGCGGGCACGATCAGGAACCCGCCTCCCACGCCCACGAGTCCCGTCAGCGCACCGACGCCAAGCGCCGCTCCCGTCAGGCCGAAGAAGCCAGACCGCTGTTTCGTGCCGGCATTCCCCCCGGCCTGCGATGGCGCGCCGCGCAGCACCACGCCCGCGGCGGCAAGCATGACGGCGCCGAAGATCAGCAACTGCGCGGTGCCGCTGATGCCGGCAGCAATCCTCGCCCCTGCCAGCGTGCCAACCATCGCCACCACGCCGAACACGACAGCCATGCGCACCTCGACGTTGCCCGCGCGCCAATGGGCGAAGACGCCCACCAGGCTGGTGACGCCGACGACGGCCAGGCTCATGGCGATGGCGTCCTTGGCCGGATAGTCCAGGATGTAGACGAAGATCGGGACGGTGAGGATCGAGCCGCCCCCGCCCAGCAGCCCGAGGGCCGCGCCGATCGCGAGGCCCAGCAGTGGCGCGGCCAGTGTCATGGGGCGAACGTCTCAGGCAACCGCGTCTGCGTCGGCATGCCCCTGGCGGTACCGCGCGAACGCGTCGTTCACGTCGGCCACGTCGAACCCGTGCCGCTCGAGCAGCGACACCGCTGCCGCGGCGCGCGCGCCGCTGTTGCAGTGCACGAGCAGGCGCGTGTCGCGCGGCAGACGATTCAGCTCTGTCCCGACGCGCGTGTGCGGGACGAGCATCGCGCCAGGCACGTGATCCGCCTCGTACTCCCCGACGCCGCGCACGTCCACCACGACGCCGCGGCCCGCCCGCCGCTCGGCTTCCATCTGCGCCATGTCGATGACCTGCGTCTGTCGGAGTTGACCGCCCCGGCGCGCGTAGTCGTCGAGTACATCCGTGGTGACGTACCCCACGACCCGATCGAGCCCCACTCGCACGCAGGCGCGGACGGCGTCGTCCAGGCGGGCAGCCTCCACGACGAGGTAGACGGGCGTGCCCTCCTCGACATACGAGCCGGCAATCGAGCCGAACTGGAAGTCCAGCTCCGCGAGAATCGAGCCGGGCACGTGCCCGGCGAAGAACGCGCCACGGGTGCGGGTGTCGAGCACCACGACGTCGGTCCGACCGGCCAGCAACGCGATGCCTGCGGTGTCGAGGGGAACGGGCTGCGGCAGGGTGGGCATCAGCGCCGGCCCGCGCCGGTTGTCGCGCTTCATGCGCGCGAAGTACAGCGGCGGTTCCGGCTGTCCCGCGAGGATGAACTGCACGAACTCGTCCTCGCGCGCCGCGGCGTGCAGGGAGCGGTTGGTGCGCAGCTCGTAGCCGACCGTCGACGTGGGCACGTCACCCAGCGACTTGCCGCACGCGCTGCCGGCGCCGTGGGCCGGCCACACCTGGACGTATTCGGGCAGTGCGCGGAAGACGCGCTGGATGGACGCGAACTGCGTGCGCGCCGCCGGTTCCATCACGCCTTCCATGCCCGCGGCGCGCTCCAGCAGATCGGGCCGCCCGACATCGCCGACGAACACGAAGTCGCCGCTCACGAGCGCGATGTCGTCCTTCGCGCCGGCTCCGGCATCGCGAACGAGGTAGCTCAGATGTTCCGGCGTATGTCCTGGCGTGTGGACCGCCCGGAACTCGATGAACCCCACCGAGAACGAGTCACCGTCCCCGAGCAGGTGATACCGGTAGTGCGACCCCTTCAGCCACTCGTACTGCCAGTCAGGGCCGCCTTCCCGCGATGCGTACACGCGCAGCCCGCGCTCGGCCAGCTCGCGCAACCCGGACAGGTAGTCCGCGTGGATGTGGGTATCCACCCCGGCCACCAGCGTCAGCCGGTGGCGGGCCGCCAGGTCGAAGTACCGATCGACGTCCCGCTCGGGGTCGACCACGATGGCCTCCCCGGAGCGCGGACATCCCACCAGGTACGAGAACTGCGCGATCGTCGGATCGCTGATCTGCCGGACGAGCATGCACCCTCCTCGACTGCCGCGTCGTTCCAGTGATGCAGCATCCGGCGACTTGGTGACAGGCCGGGGCCCCCGGCTACTGGCCGAGGGCCGACACCAGCGTCAGGTTCACGAAGTTCTGGCCGGCCGCGTAGCTCTCCGCATACTGACGGTAGAGCACGTTCACCTCTTCCGGCGGGAACGCCTCAGCCAGGATGGTGGACACCGTATAGTCGGCGCCCTTCACCGCCGGGTCCACGTCGAAGACGTACAGCACGGAGCCGTTGGCCCCCGGTTCAACCGCGCGGAACACCTTCCAGGTTGCCGCCTGCTGCCGGCGTTCGGGCTTGTCGCTCTTCGCCAGCGCTTCCTTCAGCTTCGCGATGATAGCCTCGAAGTCGGCGGTCTTGTCAGGCTTGATGAAGTTCAGCACCATGCCCGCGTCGGACCCGAAAACCCGGGCCTGCGCCGGGGCGGCGGCCTGCTGCTGAGCGGACTGGCCCGCCGGTTGGCCGGACGGGGCCCCTGGTGTCTGCGCACCGAGCCCGGTCACCGCAACCGCCACGACACCCAGCATTCCCACAAGGCCGGTGACGATCTGCGACCGGCTCCACGTGCTGCTCGTGCGTCTTTGCATGTTCACTCCTCGCTCCGTCTAGATGATCCAGGTGGTGCCGCCGGACTCGGCTCCGTCCGGCGGAAGGACGACGTACTGGTCGACGGCATCGCGCAGCCACCCGTCGGCGCTGCCGAGCCCCGTGGTGCTGACGTGAAAACCCTGGCGTGCGAACCATTGCCGTAGCGCCCGCACGGCCGGCTGGTAGCTCATGGTGCCGCCCGCGTAGGACCACCCGCCGTGCTCCCGGACCCTGAGGCCAGCGGTGTGCAGCGCGCGAACCAGCCTGGCGGCGTCGCTGCCCCGCCCGTCCGCATACATGAAGGGCTCGCTGTGTTCGCGGTGCATGGCCAGCCGCGCCGCGAGGAGCGGCATGCCCTGCGCCGTCGCCACCTCCTCCACGGTCATGTCGGAGAAGCTACGGATGGCCACGGCCAACCGGGCGGCTGCGCTCCTGAGCGTGCGGACCACCTGACCGTAGACGGGCCCGAACTCCAGCCGGTCGTAGGCGGACCCCTCGCCCGCGGCCAGGCGAATGGACCCGCCATGCTTCACCGGCACGCACGCCGCACTGCCGCCTTCCACGATGAAGGGCACGTGCAGGTCGTGGGCGCGGAGCGCGCGCTCGAGCTGTGCGCGCGTCCGCAGCGAACACGGCACCAGCAGCGCCCCCTCACCCGCGAGGCACTTCACCTGCTCGCCCGCCCGCCGCACGGCGCTCTCATCGTCCTGCCCCGGCGTGGTGTCCAGGTCGATGAACACCAGCGACCGCCACGACTCGTGGCTCACACGGTCACGGTACCCCTGCGGCCCTCGACCGCCCATCCCGGATCACCCGGATTCTGCCCGCCAGATCCATGGAGCGCGCCCGGCCGAGCTTTGCCGGGCGGTTCTCCCGGCTACTATGCGGAGATGCGTGTTCTGCTGTCGTCGGGACGACCCGCGATCCGCACCGTGCTCTTCCTCGGCTTCGGCCTGACGCTTGGACTGTGGCTGGTGTCGGGATACGGGTTCACGCGGCGGGTGGCCGACGTGCAGCGCCAGTCGGCCGCCATCGACGACCGGTACATGCGCTCTCAGGAACTGCTCTCGACCGTCCGTGCGCAGGTGCTGCTCGCCGCGGTGTACGTGCGCGACGCCCTGCTGGACCCCAGACAGCAGACGACCTCCTCGTACAGGGCGAACGTGATCGGCGCGCTCGGTCTGGCCGAGGACGCGCTCATCCGGTACCAGCCGATTCTCGACTCCGCCGTGGAAACGCGCCGCATCGCCGCCCTGCGCTCCCAGGTGGCGGATTTCCGCACCACGCTGGTGGACCTGCTCAGTGCGGACAGCGCCCACGAACCCGGCGACGCGCGCATGCTGCTGCGGAACCGCATCATGCCGCGCCGCGAGGCGGTGATCCGCCTGTCCGAGGACGTGCAGGCACTGAACCGTGCCGCCTTCGTCGATCAGCGCCGCGCATCGGCGCGCGTGTACGAGGAGACGCAGCGGCGCATCTGGGCGCAGCTCGGGCTGGCGCTGGCGGGCAGCTTCCTGATCGGCCTCATCGCAATCCGGCAGGTCGGGGCTCTCGAGCGGACCCTGCTCTCACAGCAGGCGCGCGACGCCCAGAACGCACGCGACCTGCAGCGGCTCTCCGCGCAGCTCATCACCGTGCAGGAAGCCGAGCGCCGCACGATCGCGCGCGAGCTGCACGACGAGGTCGGGCAGGCGCTCACCGCCATCAAGGTGGAACTGTCGATCGCCGGCCGCGGCATCGAGGGTGCGGGCGCTTCGCCTTCGCTGCTCGACAACGCCCGCGGCATCACCGAGGCGGCCCTGCACTCGGTGCGCGATCTCTCACGCCTGCTGCACCCGGGCCTGCTCGACGACCTGGGCCTCTGTGCCGCCGTCGAGGCCCACATCCGCGATTTCCGCAAGCGCCACGCGACGTCCGTGGAACTCCTGCACGACGACATGGAGGAGCGGCTGCCGCAGCCGATCGAGGCCGCTGCCTACCGGATCATCCAGGAGGCCCTGACCAACGTCGCCCGGCACTCGGGCGCGACCACGTGCCGGGTCTACCTCCAGCGTTTGGTGCAGTCCGTGCTCATCACGATCGAGGACAACGGCGTCGGGTTCGACGTCGACGCGCTGGCCGCGCAGAGTACCCGTGCCGGCCTCGGCCTCGTCGGCATCCGCGAACGGGTTGCCCAGGTGCGTGGGCACGTCCGCATCGAGAGCCGGCGGGGTGTCGGCACACGGCTCACCATCGAGCTGCCGGTGCACGGCGCGATCGAACCTGCGGTCGACGACGCGGCCGTCGCGCCCCCTTCAGCGCGGCCGACGGGGCTGGCCCATGCCTAGGCTGCGGATCGTCGTGGCCGACGACCATACACTCGTACGCCAGGGGCTGTGCAAGATCCTCGGCGACAACCCGGACTGGGAGGTCGTGGGACAGGCGAGCACGGGGCGCGAGGCGGTGCAGCTCGTGCTGGACATCGAGCCGGACGTCGCGATCATCGACATCGGGATGCCGCAGTTGAACGGGATCGAGGCGTCCCGGCAGTTGACGCGTCGGCTGCCCAGCCTGCACGTGCTCATTCTCAGCATGTACTCGGACGAGGCCTACATCACGCAGGCGCTGCAGGCCGGCGCGCAGGGCTACTTGCTGAAGGATTCGGCCGACGTGGAGCTGATGCGGGCAGTCACGGCCGTGGCGGCCGGCAAGTCGTACTTCAGCCCCGCGGTGGCCCGGGTCATGCTCGACGACTACGTGCGGCACCTGGCACAGAAGGGGCTGACCGATCGGTATGACTCCCTGTCCGAGCGCGAGCGCGAGGTGTTCCAGCTGGTCGCCGAGGGACACACGACGAAGGCCATTGCCGACCTGCTCTCCCTCAGCCCGGCCACCGTCGAAACACACCGCACCCACATCTTCCAGAAACTCGACCTGAAGAGCACCGCGGAACTCGTGCTCTACGCGGTGCGGCGCGGCGTCATCTCCTGAGCAGCGCGGCCCTGCCCCCGGCCGAGCCGACGCGTCCGCCCCTGCAGCTCACACCGGCGCGTCGCCCGGGGCGCGCGAGGCGTACTGCAGGGGGCGCGTCCACAGGCTCTCGAGCCCTTCGAGGATGTCCGAGGCCCAGTTGAACACGTCGCGCCCGGCCACGACCCTTCGCATCCCGCGCATCCGCACGCGCCGCTCGGCCTCGGGCATGTCGACCGCGCGCGACAGCGCATCGGCGAAGGCATCGATGTCGTACGGGTTGATGATCAATGCATCGCCGAGTTCCTGCGCGGCGCCGGCCAGCGCGCTCAGCACGAGCACGCCGTCTTCGTCCTCCCGCGATGCCACGAACTCCTTGGCCACCAGGTTCATGCCGTCGTGCAGCGAGCTGACGATGCAGAAGCGGGCGAGCCGGTAGAGCGCCACCAGCTCCTGGAGGTTGAGCGCCCCCTTGAAGTAGCAGACGGGCAGCGGCCGGCCGGGCACGGCGTGCCGCGCATTGATCTCTTCGACACGCCGGTCGATCTGCGTGGCAATCGTGCCGTAGCTCTCCAGGTCCGATCGCGAGGGGACACCCACCTGCACGAAGGTGAGCCGTCCGCGCAGCTCAGGCCGCCGCTGGAACAACCGGTCGAGCGCATCGAGCCGCTCTGGAATGCCTTTGGTGTAGTCGAGCCGGTCGACGCCCAGCCCGACGAGCGCATCCGTCAGCTCGAACCGCGCCGCGAGCGTCTGCTGCAGGGCGCCCAGCGACGGCTCGCCGCCGATCCGCTGAATCCGGTCGTAGTCCACCCCGATCGGCACGGCCACCACGCTGGTGACGCGGCGGTTGTGGCGGACCCGCTCGCCATCGGCCTCCACCTCCACGTCGAGGAACTCCTCGGCGGCGAGCATGAAGTTGCGGCGATCGCGTTCGACCTGGAACGCGAGGAGGTCGTTGGCGAGCAGGCCCTCGAGCAGTTCCCGGTGCCATGGGCAGATCGAGAGGCGGTCCGGGTGCGGCCACGGGATGTGCCAGAACAGGGCCGTCCGGCATCCGGGCCGGAGCGAGCGCAGCGCGCCGGCCGCCAGCGCGAGGTGGTAGTCCTGAATGAACACCGGCGTGTCGTCCGGCCCGGCTTCCTCGTGGACCGCGCGCGCGAACTGCAGGTTCGCCGCCTGATACGCCTGCCAGTCCTCCGTCCGGAACCGCGGCCTCACGTCGACCAGGTGGCAGAGCGGCCACAGCCCCTCGTTGGCGAAGCCGCCGTAGTAGGCGTCGTACTGCGCCTTCTCGATCCAGATGCGCCGCAGCAGGTACGAGGGCTGATCGGGCGGTACCGAAATCCGGTCGCGCTCGTCCACGACGGCCCGGTCGGCCGTGCCGTCGCCGCACGCGATCCAGGTGCCGCCGCGGTCGCGCATCAGGGCGTCGAGGGCGACGGCGACACCGCCCGTCGCGTGCGACACCCGGATCCCGCCGTTGTCGTCGTAGCTGTGGAGGTACGGCTCGCGGTTCGACACGACCACCAGCGGACGCGTGCTGGAGGCTTCGAGCTCACCCGCACGCGTGAGCGCAGCGCGGAACAGCGCCGGGCCGATCAGCTCGTCCACCGCAACGACCGCCACCAGCAGGAGCTGCAGCTGTTCGCCCCAGCCGGGGAACTCCAGCGCAATGACCGAGGCCAGGCCGACCGTGATGCCGGCCTGGGAGATGAGGCCTCGCCAGATGAAGGGCGCCAGCTCGGGCTCCATGCCCGAGGCGCGCAGGCCGACACCGATGCCCGCGCGGATGAGCGCGAGCCGAGCGGCCACGAGCACCAGCGCCACCAGGCCGACGGCCGCGAGCGCCTGCACCTGCAGCGAGACGCCGATGGACACGAAGAACACCACGAGCACCGGAAGGGCCCCGCGCTGGATGGCCGTCTTCAGCGCGTCGCCCTGGGGCATCGAGACGTTCTGGACCACCATGCCGGCCGTCATGGCGGCCAGGAGCGGCTCCACGCCGCCGAGCGCGCCCACGCGGCTGAGCACCACGCACAGGCCCAGCAGCACGAGCGTCACCTCGCGCGTCACGTACCGCAGGTAGAGCGCGAATACCGCGCCGGCCAGCGCGCCGAAGGAAACGGCGCCGCCGATCTCCCAGGCGAGGCGTGCCAGGACGCCCACCTCGCCCGTCCGCACCTCCAGGACGTAGCGCGCGAACTGCATCGCGAGCGAGAACAGGACGAGCGCCGCGAGGTCGGCCAGCACCACCAGCGCGAGGACCAGCTCGCTGACGCGCCCCCGCGCCCCCGTCTCAGAGATCACCGCGGCCGTCATCGTCGGCGAGAAGCTGACGACGATGACGACGAACAACGCGACCATGGCCGCGCGCGCGAGGCCCGACGCGCCGGGCGCGATGGGCAGCCACGACCAGCCGGCGTACGCGATCACGAACAGCGCCGTCATCGACACGGCGAGCATGACGGCGAGCAGCTGGGGCACCTTGCCGTCGCGCCGTTCGAGGCGCTCGAAATTCAGCGTCAGGCCGGCGATGAACGCGATCAGGGTGGTCGCGATGCCGTTGACCAGCTGCAGTTGCCGGGCCATCGGCGCGGTGATGAGGTTGCCGAGATACGGTCCTGCGAGCAGGCCGAACAGCAGGTAGCCGGTGAGGCGCGGCAGCCGGAAGCGCCGCAGCAGGTCTCCAGCGGCCATCGCCATCACGAGGGTGAAGCCGAGCGCCAGGAGGATGTCGGCCGCGTCCCCGGCGTCGCGGCGCGTGATCTGCTGCACGGCCACCAGCACCGCCACGACCAGTGCCAGACCCGCCGCGCGCGTCACGAGTCGGTCCTCCGCCGTGACGTCACGAGCAGCGACAGGAGATCGGCGTACACCGCGCCCCAGACCACCACGCCCAGCAGGGCCGCGCCCGCCGGGCTGCCGCGGCCGGCGCCGGCCAAGTCCAGCGCGCAGCCGATGCCGACGACGCCGAAGGCGAGAACCGAGAGGCCGTCGGCCGCGCGCCGCCCTGGCGCCAGCCGCGCGGCGAGCAGCCCGCCGGCCACCCGGCCGACGAGCCGCAGCAGCGCGAATACCGCGGCCGACGCCAGCGTCGCCACGCCGACCGGCGCGAGCGCACCCGCCACGACCAGCAGCAGCACGACCACCGGGTGCTGCAGGTACCGCACGTCCCGCGCGAGCCGTTCGCGCACCGCCGCGGCGCGCCGGTTCCACGCGGCGCCGGCGACCGCGCCGACCAGCAGCGCCGACGCCGACAGGTAGGTGGCGACCCCGGTGAGCAGCAGCAGCGCACCCATCGCGTAGACGTGCTGCTCCCCGTCGCCGGGACCGTCCTGGACCAGCAGTGATCCGGCCAGGGCCACCGTTGCTCCGAGCAGCAGCATGAGACCAAGCAACCGGCCCACGTCAGCCGTCGACTCCCCCGCCGCCACCGCCAGCAGGCCGCCGGCTGCGAGGACCGGGAGAAGGTCGTCCACGCCACCCGCACGCGCGTCCTCGCGTGGCACATCGCGCCGCACGCGCGTCGCCGACGCCGTCGCACACACGCCGAGCATGAGGGGCCACAGCGCCAGCGCCGGCCAGGCGCCGCCCACCATCCGGGCCACCACCGCCACCACGGCGGTCACCAGCGCGAAGGTGACGACGGTCGCGGCGCTGTCGACCATCATCCGGGGGATGTTCGTGCGCATGCCGACGCGCACGTCGAGCCCGACCAGCACGCCGAGCACGACCAGCGCGCCCGCGACGGCGGGATCCAGCGCGGCGAGCACGCGAGGCGTCAGCACCGCCAGGCCCGCCGGTCCGAGTGCGGCGCCGATGAGCAGCAGCGCGGCCGCGGGCCACGGCGACGTCGCCAGGCCCAGCGCCAGCCGCCACTCAGGCCATTCTGCGCGACTGCTCCACCCGCCCGAGCGGACGCTGTCCAGTGAGCTGTCGAGCGGATCCGCGCCGTCGATGTCCAGGACGCGGGTCACGGCGATTTCTCCAGCGCCACGGCAATGTGCCGCGTGCCGCGCGTCAGCGCCAGCGCCAGGGGCTTCGAGTCCTCTGCGGCGGCATACGCGGCAGCTACCTGCTGCGCGGTCGGCGCGTCCACGCCCGCGATGCCCGTCACGAGATCGCCGGCCTGCAGTCCCGCATGTGCGGCGGCTCCGTCGGGATCGACGCGCATCACCTCCGCGCCAGCGCCGCGACGGGTCCGGAATGTCGCGCCGAGGGGCACGACCCCGCGACGCGGCGCCGGTGGACCCGCGGTGATCGTGATCGCGAACGCGTCCCCGCTGGCCCGTTTTCCACCAAGGTCGATGGTGTGACCCGCCAGTACCCGGTCCAGTTCCGAGCTCCACTGGTCGGCCGAGAGCAGCGGCTGTCCCCACAGCGTGTCGATCACGTCGAGCGGGCGCAGTTGTCCGGCGGCGGGCCCGTCGGGGTCGACCCGGGTGACGATCAGGCCGTGCGCCGCGCCTGCCGCCGCCGCAAGGGCGGGGGTCAGGTCCTGGACGGCAAAGCCTGGTTCACCGCGCTCGGCGGGCTCGGCGTCGCGGACGCGGTCGGCGGTCTGGCGCAGGGTCCCTGGCGGCACGAGCAGGCGATCGGTCGAGCGCGCCACGAACGCCCCGGCGAACCCGCCGTCATCTGTGAACAGCAGCGCCCCGTCCGACAGGGCCGTGACCGACGGGATGCGCCAGACCGCGCCGGGCCAGCGCCCGTCGGTGGCCGGCATGAACGCACCGACGAACACGGGGCGGAACGAGATGCCTTCACGCGTGGCTTCGGCCGCAATCAGGAAACGCGGCGCCGGGGCGCGCGGGGCCGGCCAGGGCACGGGTACGCCGCCCGTCGGCTGCTCGATGCGCACGACGGCGAGACCGGACTGGCGATCGTGCGCGGCGAGGACCGGCGTCGCCTGCGTCCCGAGGTTGCCCGGGGGCGTGATGACGATGCGGCGCTGCGCGTCGACCGGAACGGCCAGCCGCACCGTCGAGGCTGTCGCCGGGCTCGCGGCGCCGAAGCTGACCCGCAGCAGAACCGGGGCGAGTCTGGTCTCGAGTTCGCTGACGGAGGTGGCCATCGCCTCGAAGGGCGACGGTGGCGCGAACTGCGCGAGCACGGGCGGCACGGGGTTGGGGGTGCGCGGCTGTTCGGGGAACCGCAGCCGCGCGAGCGTCCAGAGCGACACGAGCGACAGGGCGATCACGCCCAGCAGCAGCCGGGTCTCGCGCGATACACGGGCACGCTGGCGGTCCATGTCACCCGCGCGCCTGGAGGGCGCACCCAGACGCACCGCTCCGTGCGGGAAGACGCATCGTGAGGCTCACCAGCTCGTCCATGTCTGCCTGCGCGTCGAACACCACCACAGAATACCGCTCGGACTGGCGGTGGAACCGGCGGCCGGTCGCCGTCGTGGCCACGTCAAGGCGGCCACCCCAACGATACGCAGCCAGGCCGGACGGCCGGTATCCATGGACTCCCTGATTCCCGCGGCCGAAAGCCTCTACTCACCACGCGACCGACGGAGGCCCGGGAGGCTGCAACAGGGGGCCGCGCGCCGCGGGCGCGGAGGGCGACTGTGCATGCGATTCGAGTCGAAGGGACGACCGCACGAAACCGTCTTGAATCGTCCGCTATAATGCAGGGCATGCCACGAACCCGTCGGGCGGTGCTCGTCGTGGCGCTTGCCTGTCTGCTGGCCAGCGCCGTGAACGCGCATGCCCAACTGACGGTCGCGGCCGCCTCGGACCTGCAGGCGGTGCTGCCGCAGATCGCCGAGGGGTATCGGCAGGCGCGCGGCGAGACCGTGCGCATCTCGTTCGGTTCATCAGGGCAGTTCGTGGCGCAGATCCAGAACGGCGCCCCCTTCGACGTGTTCCTCTCGGCAGACACGGCGTACGCGGAGCGGCTGATCGCGTCGGGCCATGCCCGCCGCGAGACGCTGACACCGTACGCGAACGGCCGCCTCGTGCTGTGGGCGCGCCGCGACCGCGGCCTCGACGTGTCGCGCGGTCTCGCGGTGCTGACCGACCCGCGGGTTCGGCGCGTGGCCATTGCCAATCCCGAGCACGCACCCTACGGCCGTGCCGCCCTCGCCGCCCTGCAGCGCGCGGGCGTGCAGGACGCGGTACAGTCCAAGCTCGTGCTCGGCGAGAACATCGCGCAGACCGCGCAGTTCGTGCAGTCGGGCAATGCCGACGCGGGGCTGATCGCCCTTTCGCTCGCGCTGGCGCCCGCGCTGCGTGACGTCGGTGTCGCGTTCGAGGTGCCGGCGACGTCCCATCCACCGCTCCGGCAGGCGGCCGTTGCGATCACCGGCAGCCGGCGGCCGGACGCAGCCCGGGCGTTCATCGCCTATCTCAAGGACCCGGCCATTGTCGCCCTGCTGCAGGCCTCGGGCTTCGGGACGCAACCATGAGCGGCGTCGACTGGCAGGCCATCGCCCTCAGCGCCCGCCTGGCCGCTGTCGTCACCGTGATTCTCCTGGCCCTCGCGCTCCCGCTCGCCTGGTGGCTCGCCTTCCACCCGCGCCGCTGGACCTTTGCCGTCGAAGCCCTCGTCGCCCTCCCGCTCGTGCTGCCTCCGACCGTGCTCGGCTTCTACATGCTTCTCGCGATGGGGCCACGAAGCATCGTCGGGCGCGCCTGGGAGGCGGCCACGGGGCACGGGCTGGCGTTCACCTTCGAGGGGCTCATCATCGCCTCGCTGTTCTACAGCCTGCCCTTCGTCCTGCAGCCGATGGCTGCCGCCTTCGCGCAGGTGGACCGCGCGCTGATCGACGCAGCGGCAACGCTCGGGGCGTCGCCCCTGCGGACGTTCCTGCGGGTGGTCATCCCCCTGTCGCGCGACGGCATCCTCGCGGGCGCCGTGCTCGGATTCGCGCATACCCTCGGCGAGTTCGGCGTGGTGCTGATGGTCGGCGGCAACCTGCCGGGCGTCACCCGGACGGTGTCGATCGCGATCTACGATCAAGTGCAGGCGTTCGAGTACGCGGCCGCCAACCAGACAGCGCTCCTGCTGCTCCTCTTCTCGTTCGGCGCGCTCGCGCTCGTCTACGCGCTGCTGCGCAAGCCGTGGAGCGTGGCGCCGCTCGGATGACCCTCGTCGCCACCCTTCGCGCGCGCGTGTCGGCGCAGTTTGCGCTCGATCTCTCGTTCGAGGCGCCGGCGGGCATCACGATCGTCTTCGGCGCGTCCGGCTCCGGGAAGTCGACGCTGCTCCGCGCGGTGGCGGGGCTGCTCCGCCCGGACGAGGGCCGCATCGTGCTCGGGGAGCGGGTGGTGTTCGACCATGCCAGCGGCCTCTGCCTGCCCCCGCAGGCACGGCGCGTCGGCTTCGTCTTCCAGCATCTGGCGCTCTTCCCGCACCTGAGCGTCCGCGAGAACCTGGCGTTCGGGCTCGCGAACGCGGAGGCGGGCGTCCGGGTGCGGCGCGTCGAGGACATCGCCGAGCGGTTTCACATCCGTCACCTGCTCGACCGGCGCCCGGCCGGCCTCTCGGGTGGCGAGCGGCAGCGGGCGGCGCTGGCGCGTGCGCTGGTGACGGATCCCGACGTGCTGCTGCTCGACGAGCCGCTGTCGGCCCTCGATCACGCCACGCAGTCGCGCATCATGGCGGATCTCCGGGACTGGAACGCCGCTCGCCAGATTCCCGTGCTCTACGTCACGCACGCGCATCGCGAGGTCTTCGCGCTCGGTGAACGCGTGATCGTGCTCGAGCAGGGGCGCGTGCTCGCCACCGGCACGCCGCACGAGGTGATCGACCTGCCCGCGCACGAGGCCATCGCCCAGCTCGCCGGCTTCGAGAACCTCTTCACGGCGCACGTGGTCGCGCGGCGTCCGGCCGACGGCGTCATGCAGTGCCATCTCGCGGGCACCGACGCCGAACTGGAGGTGCCGCTCGGGCTCGCCGATGTCGGCGCACACGTGCGGCTGGCGATTCGCGCCGGCGACATCCTCCTGGCCACTGAACAGCCTCGCGGCCTCAGTGCGCGCAACGTGCTCCCGGGCGTCATCGCCTCGCTGACGCGCGAAGGCAGCCGCGTGCTCGCCCGGGTCGACGCGGGCACCGAGTTCCTCGTGCACCTGACGCCCGGGGCCGTCGATACCCTCCACCTCGCGGAGCGCCAGCCCGTGTGGCTGGTGGTCAAGACCCACTCCTGCCGGATCGTGTCGCTGTGATACGCTCCGGCCCAGCGCGAGTCGTCTGACATGTCCCTTCTCACAGTCCGAGCAGCCGCCCAGCGGCTCGGCGTCGGCTACTCCACGCTGAAGCACTGGATCTACGAGGGGCGCGTCCGCACCACCCAGACGCCTGGCGGCCACCACCGCATCTCCGACGCCGAGCTCGACCGCCTCCTCGCCCACACCGACATCGACCGGCCGGCCCCGGTGCGTGAGGCACCCACCGGCCTGATCATCGCCCTGAGCGGCCGGAATCGGCTGCACGGCCACGTAGAGGAAGTGCGGATGGATGGGCTCCTCGGGCAGGTGCGCCTCCGGATCGGCGATCAGCACCTGACCGCCGTCATCACCGCGGACGCCATCCGTGAGCTGAAACTGAAGCGTGGCGACGATGCGGTGGCGATCGTGAAATCGACCGAGGTGATGATCGCCCGCGAAGCGCCCCTCGCCACCACGCCACGACGCCGGGGCGCGCGACGCAAGGGCTGACAGGTGCCGACCCCGGTCCGTCTCCTTGCCGCGATCCTGCTCGCCCTGCTCACCGCAGGCAGTCCGCACGAAGCGGCTGCGGTCGACCTCCGCGACGTGCTCACCGGCTACACCTACACCTCGTGGAGCCGCAAGGACGGGCTCGTCGGCCCGGTGTGGGCCATCGCGCAGGACGTGAACGGCTTCCTGTGGCTGGGAACCGACAGCGCGCTCATCCGGTTCGACGGCGTTCAATTCACCACGTGGGAGTCGCTCGGCGGCGCACCGCTGCCGCGCCTCGCCGTGCGTGCGCTGCACGTCGGGCGGGACGGCACCATGTGGATCGGGTTCGGCGCGGGCGGCGGCCTCGCGCGCATCCAGGGGCGGACGCTGACCACGTTCCCCTCCGCCGCTGGCGGCGGCGCGACCGGAACGGTTTCGCTCCTCGCCGAGGACGCGGCCGGCACCATGCTCGCCGCGGCGGCCGAGGGCCTGTTCCGGTTCGACGGGACCCAGTGGCTGCGGGTCGGGGCGGGCGACGGCGTGCCGGGCGACGGTGCCGCCGCGGTTGCCGCGGATGGCGAACAGGTGTGGGCCGTCACCAGCGACGGGCTGTTCCGCCGGCCCACCGGTCGCGCGGCCTTCGAGCGCGTTGGCGCGGTGCCCGGCGGGCAGCCGGTCCCCAATGCCGTGTTGTCCGATCGCAGCGGACGGGTCTGGGTGACCGATCCGGCGTCCGGCGTGCGGCTGCTGCAGGCGTCCGGCCCCGCCACCGGGCCCACCGACGGCAACTCGGGCCGCGGCTATCGGCTGCTCACAGACCGCGACGGCAATCTCTGGGTCGCCACGATCGGCCAGGGACTCTGGCGGATTCGTGCCGGGGCTGCCGGAGCGCGCGGCCCGCTCGTGGAGCGGACCACCCTGCTGTCTGGACTTTCGAGCGATGCGGTCCGGACCGTCTTCGAAGACCGGGACGGCAACATCTGGGTCGGCACGACCGAAGGCGTAGACCGCCTGGTGCCACACCGGATCACGCCGTGGAGCGACCTCGGTCTGGTCAACACGATCGACAGTGCGCCGGACGGCCGCGTGTGGGCCGGGACGGTTGACGAACTCATTCCCTTCTCCCGGCGCGATGGGACCTGGGAACCCGACGCCACGCGAATCGCCGTACGCGGGGCCACGGCCCTTCGGATCACCGCTTCGAACATCGTGTGGGTGGCGACCCCGTCCGGACTGCTGCGCGTCGACGGAACGGTGGCGCGGCCGGTTTCCGCACCCCGCACCGGCTTCGGGATCGACGCCCTCGCGACCGGCCCGGATGGCGATGCGTGGGTGGTCGCGAGCGGGGGCGACGTCTATCGCACCGATGGCGGACCGCTCCGGTTGCATGCGCACATCGGCGAACTCGAGACCGCGCGCGCCAGTGCGGCCATGGTGGACCGCGATCGGCGGCTCTGGGTGGCGTACGGCGGCACGCGGGCGGGCCTGCTGCCCGACGGTGACGGGCCGTTCCAACCGCTGAGCGGCGAGCGCATCGGCACCGCCCAGATCTACGACTTCTTCGAGGATCGCGAGGGCCACATCTGGGTGGCCGGTGCGGCAGGGCTGAGCCGGCGCAGCGGCGATCGGGCCGCGTTCGCCGGCCGTGAGCAGGGCCTGCCGGCCGGCGGGGCGTACGCCGTCACCCAGGACGACCGCGGCGACCTCTGGCTCGCGACCGCCATCGGTCTCGTGCGCTTCGAATCCGAACAGTTCGACCGGGTGGCCGAGGATCCGACGTACGTGCTGCGCCTCCGCGTGTACGACACGTCGGACGGGCTGGCCGGCTACCCCGTGGCCCTCGGTGATCGCAACGCGGTCCGCGCCACTGACGGCACCCTCTGGTTCATGACGAGCCGCGGCATCTCCGTGGCAGACCCGCGCCGCCTCCGGCGCGAACGCCCGGCCCCGCTCGTTGCGATTGACGAAATCCGCGTCGACGACGTCCGGCTGGAGGGAACCGAACTGCCCCCGGGCACCTCCAAGCTCGAGATCGACTTCACGGCGCCGGAGCTGACCTCGCCGTTGAAGACGCGCTTCCGCTACCGCCTCGAAGGGTTCGACCAGGACTGGGTGGACGCAGGCACCAGGCGCCAGGCGCTCTACACGGGCCTGCCCCCTCGCGCCTACAGCTTTCACGTCGCAGTGAGCCAGGATGACGGCCGGTGGTCTGAAGTGGAAGCCTCGTTCGCGTTCTCGATGCGCCCGCGGTTCTATCAGACGTGGTGGTTCGCCGTGCTGACCGGCCTGACGCTGGCAGGCGCGACGTGGGCGGCGTGGCGGCTTCGGGAACGCCAGCTGCGGCGGCAGTTTGCGCTGGTGCTCGGCGAACGCGTCAGGCTCAGCCGCGAGCTGCACGACACGCTGCTCCAGAGCCTCGTCGGCGTCGCCCTCGAGTTCGACGCCGTGTCGAAGGCCCTCGACACCTCACCCGTCACGGCACGGGAGCGGGTCATCAAGATCCGGGAGCAGGTCGAAGAGTACATCCGCGAGGCCAGGCGCTCCATCTGGAGCCTGAGGTCGCAGTCGCTCGATACCGGCGACCTCGTGGACGCGATTCGCGACGCCGGCACCAAGGCCACGGCCGGCCGAGACGTACGTTTCACCGTCGATCAAACCGGCACCGTGCGGCGCCTGCCGTCCTCCATCGAGCATCAGCTGCTGCGCATCGGGCAGGAGGCCCTGCTGAACGCATCCAGGCACGGCCGGGCCACCGAGATCGCGGTGCGCCTGCACTACACGGACGACACGGTGACACTGACGGTGGCCGACAACGGGCAGGGCTTCGACCCGGCGCGGGCGCCGGAGGGCACCACCGACCACTACGGCCTCACCACGATGCGCGAGCGCGCGCAGCAGGCAGGCGGACGGCTCACGATCCGGTCGGCGCCCGGGCGTGGCACGACGGTGGACGCCGTGATCCCGATCAGCGGCCAGGGGAGCGACGACGAGTAGGCCTATGACCACACGTCCCATTCGCGTCATGTGCGTCGAGGACCACCGCATCGTGCGGGAGGGGCTCGCGCTCATCATCAACCAGGAGCCGGACATGAAGGTCGTCGGCGCGTGCGCGACCGGCGACGAGGCCATCCCGCTCTACCGCACGTGCACCCCGGACGTCACCCTCATGGACCTGCGGCTGGGTGCGACGAGCGGCGTCGACGCGATCAAGGCCATCCGCAAGGAGAACCCCGACGCCCGCATCATCGTGCTGACCATGTACGAAGGGGACGAGGACATCTTCCGCGCGCACCAGGCGGGTGCCACGACCTACCTGCTCAAGGACACGCTCTCGTCGGACCTCGTCCGCGTGGTGCGGGCGGTGCACGCAGGCGAACGGCCGGTGCTGCCCGAAGTACAGGCGCGCCTCGCGGAACGGGCATCGATGCCGACGCTGACCTCGCGCGAGGTCGAGGTGCTGCAGCTCATCTCGCAGGGCCTGCGCAACAAGGAGGTCGGCGCGATGCTCGGCATCACGGAAGGCACCGTCCAGATTCACGTGAAGAACATCTTCTCCAAGCTGAACGTGAACGATCGGACCGGCGCGGTGCAGGTGGCGGTGAGACGGGGTCTCATCCACATGCGCTAGGTCTCATCCGCGAAGGCCTGCTGGGGCATATAATCCTGAGCGCGTGCCTGCCAGGTCCTTCCCCGCGGCGCACCTGCAATCCGAACGGACGATCGCCGTGGCCCGCGTGGTGCTGGCCGCGACAGCCCTCTTCGCCGTCTGGATCGATCCCACGGAGCCGGCACGACACCAGCGCCTGGTGTATACCGCCCACGGCATCTACGGCTCGTTCGCGGTGCTCATGCTGGCGCTCGACCTGTGGCGGCCGCGCTCGGGTCGGCTGCTGTTCGTCCTCCTGCCCCACACTGTCGACATCGTCGCCTTCTCGGTGTTCCAGTACCTGACGCAGGGCGCGAGCAGCCCCTTCTTCGTCTACTTCGTGTTCTCCGTTTTCTGCGGGGCGATCCGCTGGGGGTGGCGCGGGTCGCTCGTGACCGGCGCGCTGGTCATGGTGGCCTACCTGGCCATCGCGCAGTCCCTCAGCCAGCTCGAGGCGGATTCGCTCGCGATCTCGTTCATCGTCGTCCGCGTGGCCTACCTGGGGATCGCCACGTGGCTGATCGCATATCTCGGGCGGCACGAGGCCCGGATGCGCAGCGAACTCGAGCGGCTCGCGCGGTGGCCGATGCCGCGGTCGGGCAATCCGGCCGAAGCGGTGCAGGGAGTGCTCGCCTACGGGGCCAGGCTGATGAACGCCAGCCAGGTGGTGGCAGTCTGGGAACCGGCCGAGGAACCGACGGCGCACGAGGCGGTGTGGTCGGCCCGTTCGTTCACGCTTCGCCAGTATCCGCCGGACTATCGGCCCCTGTCAGCGACCGATGAGGGCGACCTGCTGGACAGCGCGTTCCTGGCCACGGGCGACCTGCACGCGGCAGACAGCGTGGTTGTGGCAGGCCCGAACGCCAGCGTCACCCGGCGCCCCGGCCTGCCGATCGCCCCCGACCTGCTGCACCGGCTCGAAGGGCCCGGCCTCGCGTCGGCCCCGCTGCGCACGAACCTGCTCACCGGACGGGTCTTCTTCGCCGGCCTCGGCAGTCCGAACGCCGAGACGCTGTCGCTCACCCAGGTGGTGGCCCGCGAAGTGGCCGCCTCCCTCGACCAGATCCTCGCGGTGCAGCGCCAGCAGGAACTGGCGATGCGCGAAGAACGCGTGCGCGTGGCGCGCGACCTGCACGACGGCGTGCTGCAGGCGCTCACGGGTGTCCGGCTGGAGTTGAGCGCCCTTGGCCGTTCCGCAGCACCCGCGGCACCGGCCGTCGGCGAACGGCTGGCCAACCTGGAACGGGCGATCGCCATGGAACAGCGCGAGCTGCGGCTGTTCATCGAGGGACTCGAGCCGCACGGACGCCGCAACCGCCGCACGTCGACCCTCGGCGGCCGTCTCGATGCGATGCGGGAGCGGATTGCGCTCGAGTGGAAGACCCCCGTGACCCTCCGCGTCGACGAGAACCTGCCGCCGCTCCCCCCCGCGCTCGACGAGGCGCTGCCGCTGATGGTGCACGAGGCGGCGGTGAATGCGCTCAAGCATGGGCGTCCCTCCCGCGTATCGGTGGACGTGCGCGCGGTGAACGGCACCCTCCAGGTGGTCGTCAGCGACGATGGCGGCGGCTTCTCGTTCCGTGGCCGCCAGGAGCACGGCGACCTGGCGCGGCTGGCCGAGGCGCCACGCAGCCTCCTCCATCGTGTGGCCGATCTTGGGGGACGGATGGCGATCGACTCGTCGCCGACCGGCTCCCGTGTTGAACTGGTGCTCTCCCTGTGAGGTCTCAGCCGTGTCCCTGATCCGAGTGGCGCTCGTGGACGATCATGCCATCGTGCTCGATGGCCTGCGCCGCCTGTTCGAGGCGGAACCCGACATCGACGTCGTCCAGACCTACACCACGGGCGACGCAGTCGTGGCGGGCGGCCCGCCGCTCGACGCCGACGTGCTGGTGCTCGATCTGCGCATGCCGGGAACCAGCGGGCTCGACGTGCTCGCCCGCCTGGCGAAGGACGGCCCCACCTGCCGCACGGTGCTGCTCAGCGCCGCCGTGTCCGACGATGACGCGGTCGAGGCGCTGCGCCTGGGCGCGTCGGGCATCGTGTTGAAGGAGTCGCCGCCTGACACTCTGCTGGCCTGCGTTCGCGCCGTGGCCCGCGGCGAGCGCTGGATCGACACGGAGACGCGGACCCGCGCCGCCACCCTCGTGGCGCAGCGCGAGGCGTCGGCCGCGAACCTGGCGGGTGTCCTGACGGCCCGCGAGACCGAGATCGTGCGGATGATCATGCGCGGCCTGCGCAACCGCGCGATCGCCGAGCGGCTGCAGATCTCGGAGGGGACGGTGAAGATCCACCTCCACAACGTCTACGAGAAGCTGCAGCTCGATGGCCGGCTCGAGCTGATGATCTACGCGCAGAAATGCGGCCTCACGTAGCGACCTACGTGAGCTGCTTCCACTGACGCACCACGTGGTCGGCGGTGCGCCAGGCGAGCGCCTGCACGGTGTGGGTCGGGTTGCGCGCCCCGCTGGTCCCCATCACCGACGCGCCGAGGATGCCGAGGTTGGGCACCTCGTGTGACATGCCCCAGCGGTTGACGACGTTCGTCTCCGGGTTGTCGCCCATCCGCGTGCCGCCGTACGCGTGCGTCGACGCGGTCATCGCGCCGCCCACCGGCGTGCGGACCACCGCGACGGCGCCCGCGGCCCGATACCACTCCTCCATCCTGTCCTGCGAGAACGCCGCGATCCGGCGCTCGTTCTCCTTGTACTCGGCCGTGATGCGCACCACCGGCCGGCCCATGGGATCCTTCACGGCCGGGTCGAGATCGAGGTAGTTGTCGCCGTACGGCAGCGTGGTCTTCTGGATGTAGGAACTGTGCGAGCGATCGGCGTTCTCGCGGATGAACGCCTTCCACTGCGACCCCCAGGCCGGCGCGAACCCGAACGTGTTCATGCCGGCGGCCGCGATCGGGCGCCGATCCGACATGACCCACAGGTTCGCGCCTCCGATGAAGTCGAGGCCGGCGTGGTCGAAATTGTCGTCGGCCCAGTCGTCGATCGCGACGCCCTGTGCCGGCAGCCCATACCAGGCCCCCACGTTGAAGGGGAACAACGCGGTGACCGGTGCGCCCTGGTGATGGCTGAAGTAGTGCCGCCCCACCTGGCCGTGCCGGTTGGAGAGCCCGTCCGGGAAGGCCCTGGACTTCGACAGCAGCAGCAGGCGCGTGTTCTCGTAGGTGAAGCTGGCGAGGAGCACCACCTTCGCGGGCTGGACGAAGGTCTCTCCACGCGAGACGTAGGTGACGCCACTCGCGCGGCCCTGCGCGTCCACGTCGATGGACGTGACCACGGCACCCGTGACCGCCTTGAAGCGGCCGGTGGCCTGGGCGCGCGGGATCGTGGTGACCGCGGTCGAGTTCTTGGCGTCGACGTGGCAGCCGCCCGTGTTGCAGAAGCCGTGGTACATGCAGCCGGACCGGTTCTGGTACGAGCGGGAGTTGATGGCCGCGGGGCCTGGAAAGGGCTTCCATCCCAGCTTCCGCGCCGCGTCAGCCATGCGTTCGTGGAAAGCCGTCCAGCGCAGTGCCGGCATCGGATAGCCCCGCTTGCGCGGCCCCTCGAACGGGTTGCCGCGCGGGTCGATGGTGCCGTTCACATTGCCGGCCTGGCCGGACACGCCGAGTTCGTACTCGATGCGGTCGTAATAGGGTTCGAGTTCGTCGTAGCCGAACGGCCAGTCCTCCACCGTCGTTCCGGCCGGCAGGCGTGACGGACCGTAGCGGCGGGTGGTCTCGCTCGCCACGCGGAAGTCCCACGGGTTCAGGCGCCAGTGCTGGGCCCAGTAGTGCAGGCTGGTGCCCCCCACGGCGTTCATCATCGGGTGGCCGCCCTGCACCGCATTCTGCGACGCCGTCGCGCGTACGGTGGGCGCCTCCTCGTTCGTCTTGTGCGAGGAGAGCATCGGCCAGCCGCGGACGTTGTTGCGGATCTCGTCCGGAGCGAAGTCTCGCCTCGACATCGCCCCGCCCGCCTCGAGCCCGACCACCTCGAGACCCGCCTGCGCCAGCGGCAGCGCAGCCACGCCCCCGGCGGCCCCAAGCCCGATGATCACGACGTCGGTATCCTTAAGCGTGGTGGCCATGGCCGGCCTCCTCGCGCGAGTCGTGGCGAACCGTCGCCTTCTGGAAGCTCTCCGTGTCGTAGGCGGACCGGTGGTTCGGGCGCAGCGTGCCGGCTTCGTACGCCTGCTGATCGGCCGCCGACACCATCGTCCGCACGCCGGGATAGCCGAGCAGGTCCCATCCCGCGAAATTCGCGTTCCCGCCGTAGAACGGATCCCCGAACATGCCCTGCCGGGTGTGGGCCAGCACCATGGAGAAGAACTGCGCGGAACTGCCGGCGAACCCGCGCGCCGCGCCGGTTTCCACGTCGATCAGCACCGAGTCCCGATCCGTGCCGCTCAGCGCGAGGAACCCGGCCCCGCGCGACGCGCGCGCGTAGGCGTCCAGCGCCGCGAGGCCGGCGACGTACGCCGGCTTGGTCGCCGAGAGCGCCCCGCCCAGCCCGCGGTCGATGTAGCGCAGCACGCCCGCGTCGAGCGCACCGGGCCCGTACTGGTCCGTGGGGATCAGCCGATCGACGACCGCCTCGAGCAGGTCCGCTTCAGCGGCGCTGAGGTGCTCGAATGTGCGAGGAGAAGCGGCCCGTGCCGGAGGCGCCTGTGGCGAGGCCGACGGCACCGGTTCGGCGTGGGAGGTGACCAGGGCCGCCGGCACGGCGGCGGCCGCTCCCACGGCGCCGGCGCCGCGCAGCAGATCGCGGCGTGAAATCAATCTGGACTCGTCGGACATCGCAGGTTCTCGCGCGTTTACCGGCGCTCGTAGGTCGCGACGAGTTCGCCGCGACCGATGATGTGTCCCTTCGCCGCGTCGAGCAGTTCCGCCCGCGTCATCGGCGGCGTGTGTGGGGCCTGCACGATCGGGCCGTCAAGTGCGTAGACGACGAAGTGGTAGGAGTGCGGCGTGCCGGGCGGAGGTGCCGGGCCGCGGTAGATCGCACGCCGGAACCCGCTGAGCCCCTGCCTGGCACCGGTGAGTCCGGGAGGCATCGGCGCGGTCGGGTCGATGGGAAGGGCCTCCGGAAGGCCGGTGGCCGTTGCCGGGATGTTGTAGACCACCCAGTGGACGAACGGCGGCGGATTGCCCACGTCGGGGTCCTCGCAGAACACCATCAGCTCGCGGGTGCCGGGCGGCAGGTTCGTCCACTGCAGCGCAGGCGAGTCGTTCCGGCCGTCTGGGGTGTGCTGCCGCGGCACCACGCCTCCGGGCGTCAGCGTCGGGCTCGTCACCGTGATGGACGCCGGAGCGCCCTGTGCGGCGGCCTGCCGATCCGCGGCGGCGCCGACCAGCAGCAGCGCGGCAGCAGCCGTCGCGGCCGCGCGGATGCGTGGTGCCAGCATGCGGCAGATTAGAGCACAGGCGACCGCCGCCTGCGCGCTCATTCGACTGCCCGCTCCGCATTCCCGGGCGTAGGGCGACCCGCCCGGCCGGTCATGCTCCATAACGACCCCGGAACTGATCCCGCAAGACCGACTTCTTGAACTTCCCCACCGAGGTCCGCGGGATCTCGCTCGTGAATTCGATCGCATCCGGCAGCCACCAGCTGGCGAACTGCGGCGCGAGAAAGGCGTTCAGCTCCGCGGCGCTGACCTGCTGGCCAGGCCGGACCACGACCACCGCGAGCGGACGTTCGTCCCACTTCGGATGGGGCACCGCGATGACCGCCGCCTCCGCAATGGCCGGGTGCGCCATCAGGGCGTTCTCGAGCGACACGGAGCTGATCCACTCGCCCCCCGATTTCACCAGGTCCTTCGCCCGATCGGTGAGTTCCACGCACCCGTCGGGATGGATCACGACCACGTCGCCCGTCCGGAACCACCCGTCCCCTGAAAACCGGGTATCGGGCCCGGGCACGTTGTAGTACTCCGACGCCACCCAGGGCCCCCGCACCTCGAGTTCGCCCATCGTCTGGCCGTCCCACGGGATCGCGTGGCCGTCGGCCATGCCGCGCACCTCGATGAACGGCAGCGGCTTGCCCTGCCGCGCCCGGTAGCGGACCTGCGCGTCGAACGGGGCGGCCGCCAGCGTGTCGGGCAGGAGACAGACGGTGCCGAGCGGCGTCAGTTCCGTCATCCCCCACGCGTGGATGATCGTCACCCCGTGCCGCTCCTGGTATCCCGCGATGAGCGATGCGGGCGCCGCACTGCCGCCGATCGCGATCGCCCGGAGAGCGCCGAGATCGTGCGTGCCCGGCGCCTTGTCCAGTTGCTGCAGCATGCCGAGCCAGACCGTCGGGACCCCGGCCGTAATCGTGACCTTCTCGCGCACGATCAGGTCGAGCACGCTCGCGCCATCGAGGTAGGGCCCCGGGAACACGATTCCCGAGCCGAACATCGTCGCCGTGAACGGCAGACCCCAGGCGTTCACGTGGAACATCGGCACGATCGGGAGCACGATGTCCCGCTCCCCGATGCCGAGGGAGTCCACGAGGCCCTGTGAGAAGGAGTGCAGGATGATGGCGCGGTGCGAATACAGCACGCCCTTCGGGCGGCCGGTCGTGCCCGACGTGTAGCACATCGCCGCCGCATCGTCTTCGCGCACATCGGCCTCCACGAACGCCGAGGGGTCGGCTGAGGCCAGCAGCGCCTCGTAATCGAGACACCCGTCCGGCACCTGGGGGCGATCCGGCGTGCGGGACGACGGGATGACGATCACCTGTTCGAGGGGTGTCAGGTGCCGGAACTTTGCCAGCAGCGGCAGGAGGCTCTCGTCCACGAGGATGATGCGGTCGCGGGCGTCGTTGACGATGTGCGACAGGTCGTCGGGATGCAGGCGCAGGTTCAGGGTGTGCAGCACCGCCCCGATGCTGGGAATCGCCAGGTAGGCCTCGAGGTGCTCCTGGCTGGCCCACGCAAGGGTGGCCACGCGGTCGCCGGGCCCGACGCCCAGCGACCGCAGGGCCACCCCGAGGCGGCGGACGCGCTCCAGGACCGGACCGTAGGTGGTCCGCTCGATGCTGCGGTCCGGGCGCCGGCCGGACACCGGGCGGTGGCGGAAGAGCGTGTCGGCCCGGCGGACGATTGCCGGGATCGTAAGCGGGTAGTCCATCATCAGTCCGCGCATGCCGCGCACGATACCCGGGCCGACCGGCCGAGGCAAGACGGAAGAGGTGTGCTCGCGGTAGACTTACCAATCCTGACCGCGATTCCCTTGAGATAGGATTAGCCCGCCGTGCATCCCGACCTCCTCGACGCGATCGAATTCCATCAGGCCATCATCGACGAAGGTGGCAAGGCGCTCGTGGGCTACGACACCGCCAAGGCGCTGGCGAACGTGGTGCTGCTGTCGGAGATTCCGACCAGTTACGACAAGCGCGAGCAGCGGCAGGTGAACTCCGGCAACCTGCTCCTGCGCGGCGTGCCCGGCGTCGGCAAGACGTTCTTCGGCGTGATCCTCGCGGCCATCAGCAACGCGAAATTCGCGCGGCTCCAGGGCCGCGCCGACCTCCAGCCCACCGAGGTCGTCGGCTTCCAGATGATCAACCCGGCGACCGGCGCACTGGTCACCGAGTTCGGCCCCATGGCGTCGGCCGAGGTGATCCTGCTCGACGAGATCAACCGCATCCCGCTGAAGTCGCAGAGCGCCTTCCTCGAAGGCCTCCAGGACCGCACCGTCACGGTGGGCAAGGAAACCTACGAGCTGCCCGCCTTCAGCTTCGCCATCGCGACGATGAACCCGGTGGAGCTCGGGCAGGGCACCTTTCCATTGTCGGAAGCGGCGACCGACCGGTTCGCGATCATGATCAACATCGGCTACCTGCCGCCCGAGGAGGAGCAGAAGCTGGTGAACTTCGATTTCAAGCGCGTGCGCCTGAACAGCCTGATGTCGAAGGAGCGGATCATCGAGCTGCGCGCGCGCATCAACGCGGAGGTCTTCCTGCACGAGCGGCTGGGGAAGTACATCCAGCGTCTGGTGGCGGCCTCGCGCCCATACAATCCCGACACCGACTGGCACGTGCGCTCGCCCTCCGAACTCGTCGAGCGGGGCGTGGACCTCGGCGCGTCGCCGCGCGCGATCATCGCGTGGGGACGCCTGGCGAAGGTCTGGGCACTGCTGGCGCACAAGCGCGACGAGGTCTACCCGGAGGACATCCAGGAACTGGCGCCCTACGTGCTGGGCCACCGGATCTGGCTCGGTCCGCACGCGGCGAGCCACGGCCTCACCACCGAAGCCGTGGTGCAGGACATCGTCGCGCGGGTGCCCGTTCCATGAGGACCCGCGACCACGAGGAACTCGCCCCGCTCGTCAACCTCGCGGACATCAGCGAAATCGAGCTGGTCATCCTGAAGCGGATGCGCGAGATGACCCTTGGCGACCACCGCAGCCGCTCGCAGGGCTCCGGATTCGACTTCCAGGGGCTGCGCGAGTGGCAGGCGGGCGACAAGTTCTCCCACATCGACTGGGCGCAGTCCTCCCTCAACAACTTCTCGCCGCTGGTGGTCCGGGAGTTCGAGCAGCCGAGCACGGCCACCGTCATGCCGATCGCCGACTTCTCCGCCTCGACGCGGTGCGGGGCCGGCGGCGTCCCGATTGCCGCGGCGATCGCCCGGGCGATCGCCACGATCGGCATGTCGGCGGTGTTCTTCCAGGATCCCTTCGGCCTCGTCACCTTCGACCGGGGCTTCGTGCACCTCGGGGCGCTGCGTCCCCGCCTCGGCAAGAGCCACGTCGTCCACTGCATCGACGCCTACCAGTACGAACGCGGCATGCAGGTGGTGCCGCGCAGCGGTTCGATCAGTACCTCGCTCGGCGGCTTCGTCCGCCGCCACGCGATGCTCCCGGTGATCTCCGATTTCCTGTTCGACGACGTGGAGGACGTGCTCGCGGAACTGAAGTTCGTGGCCATCAACCACGACGTCTTCCTCGTGCTCATCGACAGCGCGTTCGCGTTCGACCTGCCGAAGGTGTCGGCCGGCTGGATCGAGATCATGGACGTCGAGACCGGCACCGCGCGCACGGTGTCGCGCCGGCAGTTCGGCCAGCTGGCGGCGCGCGCCGCGGAGTGGCAGCAGCGCGTGCAGCAGATGGCCCGGGCGCACGACCTCGACGTCGTGGTGCTCGGGCTCGACCAGGCCAAGTCGGACATCGCCCTCACCGAGTTCGTCGTCGAACGACGGTTGCGGAAAACCCATGAATAGACGGCTGCTGCTCGCCTCCTTGTTCCTCGCGCTCCCCCTGCTCGCCGCGGCACAGCCGCGGCCGACCGCGGCACCGGGATCGACGACGATGGAAGTGGACCCGATCCGGTGCTGGTGGCGGACGAGCGCCGGCGCGGTGCGCATCGGGGAGCCCTTCGAGGTCGTGCTCACCTGCGCCGTGCTCGAGTCCGACGCCGTGAGCGTCGTGGTGGACGAGTCGCGGCTCGGCAACGCCGTGGTGCAGATGGCGCCCTTCGAGGTGATCGGCGGCAGCCACCCGGCCGATCTGCACGAAGGCCTGCGCCGCTTCTTCCAGTACGAATACCGGCTCCGGATCATCAACCCGGACGTCGTCGGCCAGGATGTCCCGCTGCCCGAGATCGGCTTGCACTACCGCGTGAACAGCCGCGTCTCGGGCAACTCGGCGGTGGCGGGACGCGACCTGCTCTACTATCTCCCGCCGCAGCCGATCCGGATCCAGTCACTGGTGCCCAACGGCGCCACCGACATCCGCGACGCCTCCGGCGCCAGCTTCGCGCGGATCGACGAGCTGACGTTCAGGGCGGGTGTGTTCAACATCCTGGCGATCTCGCTGATCGCGCTCGGCAGCCTCATGGTGCTGGCAGTGCTGGTGCGCCTGGCCAGCGGGGCACGGCGGCGTACGCCGGCAGAGCAGCGGACGCTCGCGACCGGCAGCCTGCTCGGCGTGGCGGTGAAGACGCTGAAGGCCGTGGAGCGTGACAAGGCTGGCGGCTGGACCGACGACCTGATCGAGCGGGCGCTCGCGGCCACGCGCATCGCCGCGGCGGGAGCGCTCGGCCGCCCGATCAGCCAGCGCGTGGTGCCGGCCGACACGCCGGCCGACGAAGGTCGCCTCTTCGGCCGCGGCCCCCGCCGGGGGACCCGCCGCCTGGTTTCGGCCCCGACCACGGCGAACGACGTCGCGCGCGCCCTGAACCGCATGAAGGAGGCCGACGCGCGCCGGCCGCTGCTCGACGGCCTGCAGGGGGCGCTCACCACGTTCTCGGCGGCCCAGTACGGCCGTGGCACCACCCGCGACGATGGCGCGCTGGACGAGGCGCTGGGGGTGGCGATGCGCGCGGCGGGCCGCCTGCGGATGCAGCACCTGTTCCCGCTGTCGCTCGTCCGGCGCCTGCGGCCCTCGGCGGCGCCCGTGGAGCGTCAGGCGTAGGATGACCTTCGGCGGGGCGCGGCAGTACCTCGCGAACACGGTTGCCGAGTGGCGGGGCATCCGGCTCGAGGACCTGCAGTACTGGCACAAGGGCGAGGCGCGGCTCATCCTCCTGGCCCTCCTCGCGCTCGCGGCATTCGCGCTGATCGCGCGCTCGCTCCTCATCCGGCAGCCGGGCCGGCATCGGCTGGTCGTGCCGGCCGTGTTCGGCACGCTGCGCTCCTCGCGCCTCGGGTTCGTCAGGCACGTGCCGCTCCTGTTCTTCCTGGCCGGCGTGCCGTTCTTCGCCATGGCCATCGCCGACCCCTTCACTGCGCTGGTCTCGAGCGAGGTGTCGTACCCCGGGCGGCGCATTGCCGTGATGATCGACGCGTCCACCAGCATGCGTACGCCCTTCAAGGCCGCCAAGCTGAATACGCGCGCCGAGACCGATGCGACCTTCTTCACGACGGTCGCCGCCGCCGAACGTTTCGTCCGCCTGCGCATGGCGGACCGCTACCGAGACCTGATGGCCCTCATCGAGTTCGGCAACGAGGCCTACGTGGTGACGCCGTTCACCAACGACTACGACAACATCCTGCTGAGCATCTCCCTGATCGGCGATCCGGTCGAGTACTCCCTGTTCCCCGATCAGGGCACCATCATTGCCGCCGCGATCGACCAGAGCATCGGCCTGTTCAAGGCCTTCGACTTCCTGGATGCCACCGGCAACGTCATGGTGCTCTTCTCGGACGGCGAGGACACGCGGGTCCAGGTGGGTGACAAGACACTCGACGAGATCGTCCAGGCGTCGATCGACAACAAGATTCCCGTGTACATGGTGCGCACGAACTACGAGCGCGAAAAGGGCAAGGTGATCCCGGACGAAATCTGGGTCCCCGCCATCGAGAAGACCGGCGGCCGCTTCTATGCCGCCAACAACGAGGAAGCCCTGCTGGCGGCCATCGACGACATCAACAAGGTGTCCGCCGGCACGATCGCGACCCGGCAGTACACCAGCCAGACCCCGCGCTTCGCCTTCTTCGCCCTGTCGGCCGCCCTGTGCTGGCTGCTGGGCGCGGGTCTGAAGCTGACGCTGCCCCAGTTCCAGAAGCTGCCGTAGGAGAGACCAATGAGAACCATTGCTGGAGGCCTCGTACTCGCCGTCGTGCTGATCGCAGCCGGCGTCATCTGCCTTGCCGAGTCGCGCCATTCGCAGCGGCTGGCCGATGCCCACCGGCACCTGGCGACGCTGCAGTACCAGGACGAGGAAGGGCTCGCAACCGACGCCACCGTCATCGACAGGCTGCCGCCGCCGATCGGCGTGGGCGAGGGATACGAGGCACGCCACGCCGCCACCGTGGACTACTGGCTGAATCGCTACACCTCGCTCGCCGACCTGAGCAGCCTCAAGGCGGGCGCCGCACCCACCGACTCGACGCTGCTCCTCCTCGCGGCCAATGCCCAGTTCCGCACGAGTGCGCCGCAGTCTGGGGACCGCAAGCTCGCGGTGGCCCGGCTCGACACGGTGGCACAGGCGTATGCCGACGTCCTCCGCAGGGACCCGTCGCTGGCCGACGCGGCCTTCAACTACGAGTACGTGATCCGGCTGCGCGACCAGATTGCCAAGGCTCCGCCCCGCCGCTCCGCTCCTGCGCCCGCGCCGGTGGACAACCCCGGCGATCTGCCCGGCGGCCCGACGATCCACGGCCGTCCCGGGGGGCCGCCCGACGAGACGCCGATGAGCGACTTCAAGACGATCACGCCGATGCGGTACGACGAAC
>CAYLTD010000044.1:0-38012 GCA_964386715.1 uncultured Bifidobacterium sp. | reverse complement strand
AGCCGCCCGTGGTGACGACGGGCGCGGCGCAGACGATCACGCTGCCGGCCGGCGCCACGCTCGCGGGTTCGGTGACGGACGACGGTCTGCCGACGGGTGCCACGGTGACCAGCCAGTGGACGCAGCAGAGCGGGCCTGGCACCACGACGTTTGCGAACGCGGCGAGTCCGCAGACGACGGCGACGTTCAGCCAGGCGGGTACCTACGTGCTGCGGCTCACGGCGAGCGATACCGCGGCGAGTGCGTTTGCGGAGGTGACGATCACCGTGAACCCCGCCGTGCCGACCAACCGCGTGCCCACGGCAAACCCCGGCGGCCCTTACCGCGGCGCCACGGGACAGGTGTTGACCTTCGACGGGTCCGGTTCGACCGATCCTGACGCAGACCCCCTGGCCTATTCGTGGTCCTTTGGCGACGGCACGGTCGCCACCGGGCCTGCTCCTACGCACACCTTCGCCACCGCTGATCTCTTCACGGTGACGCTGACGGTGGCGGACGGCCGGGGAGGGAGTGCCTCGGCGTCCGTGCTCGTTCCGATTGCCCAATCGAACCGACCCCCGGTCTCCAACACCGGTGGCCCATACGTCGGCGACGCAGGCTCGGCCATCGCGTTCTCCGGCACCCGCTCGTCCGATCCGGACAGGGAGGCGATCAGCTACGCGTGGAACTTCGGGGACGGGGCCACGGAGAGCGGTTCGACGCCCGTTCACGCCTACCTCACCGCGGGCACCTACACGGTCACGCTCACCGTCACCGACGCGCGCGGGCTCTCGGCATCCTCCACCACGAGCGCCGTCGTGGGCCCGGCCGCCGATCGCGCCCCGCCGCGGCTGACGCTGGTCGCGCCGACCGAAGCCCTCCCGGGTGCCCGTGTCGACGTGACGGCGGAGGCCGAAGACAACGTCGGCGTGTCGTCGGTCACCTTCGAGGTGAACGGTGCGGACCCCACGCAAGCGACTACGCAGCCATACCGGCGCGCCGTGCTCATTCCCACCCTCGCGGCGCCGGGCACCCGAGTCACCGTGACGGCCACCGCGCGGGACGCGGCCAACAACGCGGGCTCCAGCCAGGCCACCATCACCATCGTCGCCGCGCCCGACCTCACGGCACCGAGCGTCGGAATCACCGTGCCGACCCAGGCGGCGCCCGGCACCACGGTCCGGCTGTCGGCAGTGGCGAACGACGCCGGCGGCGTCCGCAGCGTGAGCTTCGCCACCGCCGGGCAGACGATCGCGACCGACCCTTCGTCGCCGTTCGAGGCGACGTTCGTCGTGCCGCCGAACACGCCGGTCGGCGCGTCGCTCACGTTCGTCGCCCGCGCGACGGACTTCGCCGGCAACTCCGCAGAGCAGTCCGGCGTGCTCACCATCGTGGCGACGCCCGACACCACGTCGCCCACCGTGACGCTCACTGCCCCGACACAGGTTCGCGCCGCTGGCGTCCTGCGGCTGTCGGCGACAGCCGCGGACGACGTGGCCGTGGCGTCGGTCAGCTTCATCGTCGACGGCGTGACCGTCGCGACCATCCTTCAGCCGCCGTATACCACAGAGTTCACGGTCCCGGCCTCGCGCCCGCCCGGCGCGGTGCTACAGGCGCGTGCGCTGGCGATCGACACGTCGAACCTGCAGGCCGCCAGCGACGGGCAGGTGCGCGTCGTCGGGGAGATCGCGGCAGGCAGCGGCCTCATCGCCGGCGAGGTATACGACGACGCGACGGGCCTGCCGCTGTCGGGCGCGGCGATCGTGCTCGAGGGAACGGACGTCTCAGGGCGCCCGTACGCGGCCACGGCCACGAGCGACGCTCGCGGACAGTACGTTCTGGTTGCCGGGGACGGCGAAGGGGTCCTGCACATCACGAAGCCGGGCTGGACACGTGTGGACCGTCCGGTGGTCCTCATCGATCAGGAAGTCACGGTTCCGATCGATGCGCGCCTGACGCCGAGTGTGCCGCCGATCACTGTGGCGGCCGCAATCGGGGGCACCCTCGCCGCGGACGCGGCCACGGCCACCATTACCCCAGGAGCCCTTTCGTCGGACCAGTCCCTGTCGCTGGTGGGCCTCGGACCTCAGGGGCTCCAGGGCGTGCTGCCGCCAGGATGGTCGCCCGTCGCGGCTCTGGACCTGTCGCCCCACGGCATCACCTTCGGTGCGCCGGCGCCGGTGACGGCCTCGAGCGGCGCGCAACTCCCCGCGGGCACGCCGATCGTGCTCGCCGAGTGGGACGAGCCCGCTGCAGCGTGGCGCACCGTCCAGGCGACGGTGGTCGGTTCCGACGGCATCCGGCTTGCCGGCTCGGTGGAGCGGACGGGACAGTTCGTGTGGCTGCTCGCGGACGCGTTGCCGAACGCGCCCCCAACTGCGATTGCGGGACAACTTCTCGGTGGCGCCAGCGGGGCCGCCACGCCGGAGACGGCCACCGCGACGGTGACGCCCACGCCCCGCGTGCTGTTCTATCGGCCGGGTGTCACGTCGATTGTCACTGGTGTCCTGAACGCGGGTACCGTGATGCCCAGCGGCTCGCTGCTGCGCGCAAAGATTTCCGAGCGCTACGCGTTCACTTCATCCGCGGCGATCTCCCCCGAGCCGTTCGTCCAGGACGTCTTCACCTATCAGGTGCCGGGTACGCCAGCGGCGCCGGCCGCCGGGTTCGTGGTGTCGCCGTCGCTCGGCTTCGACCCTGTGAGCCTGCAGCAGGGTGTCATCACCGTCGAACTGCTCGCGCCGTCCGGTGCTGCATCCGTGGGCGCGGTCGGCCCCGAGGGTGGGTCCCACACGGGACCCTCCGGTGCGCAGGTGACGGTGCCCGCGGGGGCGCTGGCCGACACCGTGCCGGTCAGCATCGACCCGCTCACCAGCGACAGCCTGGGCGTGCCGCTGCCGCCGGAACTGGTGTTCATCGGCGCGGCATCGGTCGGGTTCGGCGGCGTCACGCTGGGAGGATCCGCGTCCCTGGCGATCCCGCGTCCGACCCAGGTCGACGACTCGGGGATGCTCCTGCTGCTGCGGCTTGTGACGGTGCAGGGTTCCACGCGCTGGGCCCTGGTTGGACTGGGCCGGGTCGACGGCACGCGCATCGTTTCGCTGGTGGCGGTCCCGGGTGTCCCGTCGCCGCTCGAGGGTGTGCGCGTCCCCGGCCGCTACGTGTTCGCAAAGCCGATCACGCCCATCGGATTCGCCACGGGCATCGTGCGCGGGACGAACGCCCAGCCGTTTGCCGGCGCCGTGGTCAGCGCAGCGGACTGGCCCACCATATCGCTCTCGCGTGCGGATGGACGCTACGTCGCGGCCGCGCGCGTTGGCAGTGTGTCGCTCACGGCCGTCGATGCGGCGAAGTCGGATGCCGGCACCGCGCAGGGCACCCTGCCGGCCGAGGGCGCCGTGCTGACGCTCGACCTCACGCTCGAGACGCGGGTGCCGCGCGTGACATCGCTGACGCCGGCCGAAGGGGCGACCAACGTCCCGTTGTCGGCGCCCATCGTCGCGCAGTTCAGCGAGGCGATGGATCGCTCGAGCCTGGCGGGGCCGGACGGCGGCAGCATCGTGGTCTCGGCAGCGGACGGCCGCGTGGTACCCGGGTCGCTGTCCCTGTCGAACGGGAATACTCGCGCCACCTTCAGGCCGTCGTCGCCGTTCCCGCCGAACACCCAGTTGACGGCCACGGTGACCGCTGGCTTCCGGAGCCTCGGCGGACAGGCCCTGCCGGGCCCCGCCGTCACCCGATTCACGAGTCTCGACACCACGCCGCCGCCGCTGCCGGCGGCGGGAAGCCTCACCGCGTCGATCCCGGATGCCGACGGCTTCACCACGGTCGCGGCCACACAGGGCTCGGCCGGGCTGCGCGACACGGTGTCGATTGTGAACGCGGCGACGGGCGCCTCATTCCCGGCGCTGGTGAACCCCGACGGCAGCTTCTCGGCGCGCCTGCAGGCACGTGCGGCGGACAGGCTGCGGGTGGTGATCACCGACGAGGCCGGCAACCAGACGGTGGTGCCGCTGCCGGCGTTCAGCCGCACGAACCCGGATGGGAGCCGTGCCACCGTGGTCGGCAGCGAGGGCGGGCGGATCACGGGCCCGAATGACACCGCCGTGGACGTGCCGGCCGGGGCCTTCCCGGACGGCACGATCGTCACCATCAGGTCCATCCCGGAGTCGTCGTTCCCGATCGCGCTCACGCCCGCGCAGCGCGAGTTCTTCACGTTCAGCGGCGGCGTGGAACTCGACTTCGGCGGAGCGACACCGTCCGTGTATCTGAACGTGTCGATTCCCGCTGCCGCGGGTGACACGCGCGACGACCGCTGGGTCGTCGGACAGGTGGTGACGCTTGGCGGCCGGCGGTTCCTCAACGTGGCCGACACGGCACGCGTGATCGACGGGCGGATCGTGACCTCGTCGCCGCCGTGCCCCGGTGTGCAGGCGGCTGCCGCTTACGGCTTCATCAAGTCCGCGAAGCGGACGGTCGGCGTGACCTACGGCCGGTTCCGTGCGCCGGGAGCCGACCTGTACTCGCAGCAGGTGCTGAGTTTCTCGCAGCCCGCGCTCGGGATCGAGCCGCCCTTCGCGGTGATCGCGACGCCTGGCGCGGTCGACGTCTGCATGCCGGTGCTGTCCGGCCGGGTGACGGTGACACCGAACAGCCAGCAGGTCGTGATCGCGGCCGATCAGTTCACCCCCGCCGATCGCCAGATCCTCGTGCGCAATCAGACGGTGGGGCGGACCTTCTACTACCCGAGGAATGTTGCCGAGTATCGCTTCCTGGTCACCGGGTCGATGGACGACACCTACCGCGTGTTCGTCATCAGCAACGGCCAGGAGCAGGCCGTGACCCCGGAGATCAGCGCGGCCCAGCCCGGGTTCGTGAACGTCCGGCTCGACATGGATCGGCTGAACTCCACGATCAGCGAGGTGGTTGTCCGGAACATCAGCCGCAATCCGGTGATCGAGTCACGCTTCCCCCAGGCGGGGTCGGCGGTCAGGGTGCCGGTGCCCGGTGGCGCCGGGGACGAGTACGACGTGACCGTGGTCAACGCTTCGGGCATCGCGCGGGTCGTGCCCTTCACGGTGGACTCACCGTCTGGACTCGGCAACCTCCTGGTGAAAGCGCTGCCGGTCACGATCGACCCGGACACCGACGTCTACCTGGAGCGGCGTGACGGCAGCAACCCGTCGTCGGTGCTCGGGCGGATTCAGATTCCGGCGGACCAGATCCAGTTTGGCGGGTTCACGTATCCGTTCAACGGCGATGCAAACGCGGACACGTTCCGCCTGGAGGTGGCCTACCGGGACGGCCGGGTCTCGGACGTGCTGGCGATTCCGAACGTGGTGTTCACGATCTCGGAGGCGGCAACCGGCCGGGTCATCAAGACGTTCAACGCACTGGTGCCGCCGCCCGACGAGCCGATCAACCTTGGCAGCATCAGCGGCGACGAGCGCTGGCCGCTCCTGACGGCTGCGCCGCCCTTCCTGAACAACTTCGATCCGAGCAGCCCGCTGGCGCTGACCTTCTCGGAAGGGATCACCACGGAGAGCGCGAAGAGCGGCATCAAGCTGCTCGACAGCGAGGGACGTGAGGTCTCTGGTGAGGTCCGGCTCTCGAACGAGAACCGGACGGCGACCTTCGTGCCCGACGCGCCGCTGCAGATGGGTGCGACCTACACGCTGCAGATCGAAGGCGTGGCCGACGGGTCCGGCAACTACCTCGGCACGACGACGCTGACCGTCACGACGTTCTCGCCGACGCGCCTCGCCCAGACCTATACGGGCAACGGCACCTTCAACGTGCTCCGGTACCTGACGCTCGTGCGGAAGCCTCAGGCGGATGGGACGACGAAGACCCTCGGCTTCGGCGTACTGGGCGGTTTGGCGGACAGCCGTCGCATCGCGATCCTGGACCTCACGAAGCCGAGCGCGCCGGCCACGCTGAGCGTCCTCAACGCGGCCGACGTGCAGCGTGTCGCCGTGCAGACGGGCGTGGTGGATCTGGACCTGCGGGCGGAGAACCCCTGCGGCGGCGGCTCCAGGTTCACGGGCGACCTGATGCTGACCTCGTCGTATACGAACGTCGGGTCGGCGGTCCGCTTCTACGATGTCAGCAATCCCCAGGCACCGTGCCTGATGGGCACGAAGCTGCTGACGCTGAACCCCTCGGCCGCAGCACCCGGACAGCGCGGCGTGGTCTTCTCGGACCTCGCCTTCGCGCGCACCGTCCTGGCGCTGCCGAACGGCCCGCGCCTGTCGTCGTACACGGCCATCGAGAACGTCGGGATCATGCTGGTGGACGTCGGCGCGCACATCCCGACCGTGGCGCCGATCGACCGCGTGCGGGAGCCCATGACGCCGGGCAGCTACACCGACATGGTGACCGTGTCGAACCGCCTGCTGGCGGTGGACCGGGCGCGGGCCACGCTGGACATCTTCGACCGGAGCCTGGCGCAGCTGTCGAGCACGAGCCTGCCGCTCACCGAGGCGCTGTCGCTGGTGTACGCCGACGCGCTCCCGCTCGACGTGAACCGCGACGGCCAGATTGCCCAGGACGAGATCCGCAACCTCGCGTTCGTTGGCGGCATTGGCGGGGTCGTCGCCGTGGACGTGACCGACCTCGGGGCTCCCTTCGTCGCGGGCACGGTGCCCATGTCGGGATCGATCTTCGAGCTGACATTCGACACCGCCAAGCGACGCCTGCTGGCCGCCGGACCTCATGTCGTGCCGGGTGGCGAGTGGAAGGTCTTCCTCATCGACCTGTCTGGCCCGGACCCGTTCGTCGCCGCCGATCGCGACCAGGACGGTTACGACGACCGCATCCTGTGGCAGTCGCCATGGGGGCAGTACGGCACCGGATCGTCGAGCTACAGGGCGCTGACCTTCGACGAGGAGAAGCGCGTGCTCTACGTGGGCACCACGCTGACAGAGGATGGCATCGGCGGCTTCGACGCCTGGGCGCTCGACAACCTGTGCTGCGATCTTGGCGTCGACCTGCGGAAGAAGCCGGTGCGAACGACGAACGGCGCAGGCTCGACGGGCCGGGCGCCGCTGCTCGCGCGCGAGAAGAAGGCGCTGCAGATGGGTCTCGCGTCGGGCCTGGCGAAAGCGCAGGTGTGCGGACCGACGATCCGTGCTGCCGGTGTGCTGCCCTCGACCAACAGCGTCTCGGTGATGGAGCAGGGCAGCGGCGCGTGTATCTGGAAGGCCAACCCCGCTGACGCGTGCGGCACCGCCTATCAGCCGGGGCTGAGCGATCATGACTTCGAAGTCTTCGTGCCCGCGGCCTTCTTCGGTCCCGAGGGTCCGACCGAGGCAGCGAAGTGTGTCAGCGAGACGTTGAGCCTCGAGTTCCGGAATACCGACGGGTCGCCGAAGGAGTTCGACGTCGAGGGCTCGAAGGTGTCGTTCCCCGACATCACGTTCTATCCGGTGAACCGGGATCAGTTCGAGGCGGCGCAGCTCGACATCAACACCGCGTCGGGCTCGGGCAACGATGCCTCGGGCGACCAGGGCCTCGGGCGGCAGCAACTGCTCCTGAAGTGGGTGCTCGAGGGCGAGTATGTGGACGTGCCCGGCTTCGACGTGAAGGGACGAGCGCTCGAGGCGGTGCTCACCACGCTCCGCCAGGACACGAAGATCCCCGTGGTCGAGGGCCTGGAGTGGAGCACCCTCCAGAAGCTTGCGTTGGTCAAGTCACGCGCCCTGCTGCGCGTGGTGGGTGCATCGGAGCCGGGCTCGTCATTGCACGGCTTCTACGTCGGGCAGCTCCACGATGCCGGGAAGGCCGGTATCCGCGCGACGCTGGCCCGCATGGTGGCCGACCCGGAGGCGCGAGAGTATGCGCTGAACGTCAGCCGGGCAGAGTACGCGTCGGGCGGCTGCCGCGCCTTCGACCCGGCGGTGCCGCCAGTCGACTGGCAGGCCAAGCCCTGTTCGTCGTTCGAGGAGTTCGTCGCGTCGGCGGCGGCGCGGTCGCTGGCGATGCCGTTGCCGGTGTTCAGCGCAACGGAGGTCTCGGATTCCATCCACTGGTTCTACAGGGTCAAGGCGGACGCGTCCGACGTCGGACCGACCATTCCTGATGGCCGGGCAGGCGAGCCGGTGGCCGACGGATTCATCCGAACGGTGTCCACTTTCATCGATGGGGTGATTGCGGCCACCACGCGGGCCTACGACGAAGCCATCGGCACCGACCCGCAGGCGGACAAGCGCGCGTTGAATCTGCTGGCCGCCCGGAATGCGATCGGCGTCAAGCTGGCCGGCGCAACGCTGCCGATCGTTCCCCACGTGTTCAACCGCGGGTTCGTGACGGCGTCGGCTGTGCAGGTCACCATGTACCGCGGCACCGCGGGTCCCGGCGAGGCCGTCACCAGTGTCCGGGCCACCATCCCGGGTGGGGGAGACCAGTACCTCGAGTACGGCGCCGACCTTGCCCCCGAGACGGCCGATGGCCTGACGCCTGAGGATCTGGGTCAGCTCGACCTGACGCCGATCAACTCCGTCTACCGTGCGCCGCTCTTCATGCTGGGCGGTGGGGAGGAGGGCAGCGCCAATCCGCCGATCGACCTGGATTGGGAAGTCGGGCAGCCTCAGTACGTCGCGTTCACGATCGACCTGCCCGAGAAGTCGGTGAAGGAGGCGGTCCGCACGAACAACGTGAACGGGTTCTGGTTCTACGTGCTCGATCGGGACAACCCGGAGGCCGTGCCGCCCGCCGTGCCGTCCGAGGTGCCGCTCCCCCTGCCCGATCCCGACAACGATCTGCTGCGCCCCGACGCGGAGTGCGTCGAGCTGGGCGACCTGCGCATCACGCAGCGCATCAACATCAACAACAGCCCGGTGGACGAGGTCAGCCCCGTGTTCCTCGACCCGGGCAAGGCCGCCATCGTCAAGGTGGACGTCGAGAACGCCGCGGGCAAGGTGCTCAACAACCTCGTGGTGTGCTCCTCGCTCGTGGCGTCGGGGAACAACTGCACGACGCTCGACAACCTGCTGCCGGGCGAGACGAAGACGGTGACCTTCCCGTTCACCGCGCCGTTCGACGCCCAGGTGATCGACGCGATTGCCACCGCCACCTCGTCCGAGATCGGCGTCCGGCAGAGCGACCTGCTCCAGGTGCTGGTCGGCTGCGAGACCGAGATCATCGTGCGGCCGGTCAGGGATCCCAATCCGGACATCGGCGACGAGGAAGGTGACCCGACCGCGGTGCCGCCGGTTCCGCCGTCGGAGTCGTCGAAGGTGATGCGAGGCGGCACCGGCATCCGGTACTACCGCGTGGTCGACCGGCGCAGCGGCGTGCCCATCGTGGGTGTGAGCGCCACCGTCACGGTGAACGGACCTGACGGCCAGACGACGCTGAGCGCCACCAGCGACAGCGACGGCTACCTGCGGACCGACGCGGACATCCGCGGCGTGCGCATCCAGGTGCCGGCGTCGCTCGCGCTCGGCGACAAGCTCGTGGTCAACCTGCGGCTCCAGAACATGCAGCCCTACTGCCAGGGCGAGACGCAGTTCGCCGTCAATGTGGATGACCGGGCGTATTCGAAGACCTGGGCTGCGGGCGGGAACATCAGCGCCGAAGGGGCCATCGAGGTTGGCATCGCCGGCAAGGCGGGCGCGGGCTTCGTGCTGTCGCTGGCCGAGAAGGCCGGCAAGGGCCGCCAGACACTCGGGTTCGGCCGTACGGCGGCGATTCAGGCCGGCGTCTACGAGGACGTGTTCTCCACGGGCGGAGAGATCGTGACCCCGTTCTTCAAGGCGGAAGCAAATGCGAGCGCCAGGGCCGGGCTTGCCGCCCAGGTGTCGGGGACCGACAACTACGAGTTCGCCTTCGTCGCGCCCTCCCAGGAACTGGCTGCCGAACCCTCGAAAGCATTCGGCGGCCTTCTCCTGCAGTCGCTGGCTGGCGTGGCGGTGAACACGGACCCGGTGAGCCAGTTGCTGCTGTTCTCCTCGAAGCAACTCCTGCCGTCGCTCGCCCCCTATATCTCGACGGCTGGGACGGCCGTGTCGCTCGAAGGCAGCTTCAAGCCCAAGGCGATTGCCGCCGTGGGGCTGGCCTACTCCAAGGAGAAGGAAGAGCTGGGCGGCGTCGACTACGGCCTACAGGCGAGCGCCGGCGCAGCGGCAACGCTCGGCTACACCATCGGGATCGATTTGCGGCCGAAGACCGGTGAGCTGCTGCCGTCGTTCGAGATCAAGGGCAGCGCCGATATCAACGGCGCGCTCACGTTTGGCGAAACCGACGAGCCCGATCCGGAGAACCTGGCCAAGCTGAAGAAGCGGTCCGACCAGATCAAGGCGGTCGTGAAGGGCGGCATTGCCGGGGGCATCAAGGGCACGCTGACGCTGGCGCCGGAAACCTACGAGCGAAAGCAGTTGACCCTCGCGCTCTCGTCGCAGAAGGAGTTCGGCTGGCAGGTCGCGGACGCCGCCGGCAAGAAGAACTTCCAGTCGATTGCCAACGGGCCCGGGCCGAAGACCACCATCACGTTCTCGGCCACCGAGAAGCCGGTCATCGACAAGTTCATGAACCTGATGGAGTCGATGTCAGGGCTGGCCCTGCGGGTGGGAGCGGGGGTCAACCCACGACTCGGCCTGGAGGCGACGACCGCCGACCTCCGGGTGTTCATCCTCGAGGTCCTGAAGACGGACGGCATCTCGTACACGATCACCGAGGATCTCGGTGACGCCTTCTCGTTGCCCTGGGCCACAGAGGCGAAGTACCTGGGTGCGGGCGGCAAAATCGGTGCGGCCCTCACCCTCGACCGGACGATCAGCCATACCCTGGAGAGCGGCGTCGTCCGGGGCAACGAGCTCGTCCCGCTGGCCACCTACACGAGAGATGACCTGATCCCGACGCTGGCACCTCCTGATGCCGACGAGTTCGTCGCGCTCGCCGACCTCGCCGTGAAGGGCATCGTGGATCTGTCGGCGTCGGCCTTCGACGCGGTCACGACCACGTTCGCCGACCCGGGCGACCCGTCGCTCCGCACGATAAGGTCGAACAACACGGCGCAGATCACCTACAACCCGCAGATCGAGACCGGTCTCGCCCCCTCGGTGCTGTCCTTCACCTACACGGCCGTGCCGCCGGTGGCGGGGAAGCCGCCGATGATGCGGCCGGGCTCCGTGCGCGGGCCGGCCGACGTGCCGCACTACGGCTACGGCGGTTTCCACCTGTTCGGTCCGGAGCACACGTTCACCGGTCCAGCGGCGATGACGTTCTTCTATCGTCCGGACGAAGTGGGAGGCATCGACCAGTCGACGCTGGCCATTTACCGGTGGGACGACACGGCGGTGGACTGGACCTACCTGGGTGGCACCCCGAACCCGGCGGCCGGCACCGTGACGCTGCCCGTGACGCGCACCGGTCTCTACACCCTCGGCGTGCCGATGCCTGCCGGCAACGTGACGCTGACGTCCCAGGCCGTTGGATCCGGGGACCCGCAGAATCCACACACGGTGGTCACCTACACGAGTGACGCGCTGCGGATGAACACCGGGTCCCCGGTTGCGGACGGCACGATGTACACCGTGCTCACGCTCTCGAACGAGGCGGACCCGGTGGCGTTCGGGACGATCCTCACGCCCGATGAAGACCCGATCACGCCGGGCATCCAGGTCGGTGCGCGGGGCGGCGTCCTGCAGTTCACCGTCGACTATCCGGTGGCCAACGGCACGGCGTTCGTCACGGCCGCGTCGCGGGAGGGCACCGCGCTCGCCTCGCAGTCCCTGGCGGTGAGGCCGTAACGTGCATCACCGGTCCCTGTCCCGCCGGCTCGCTGCCCTCGCCATGGCGATCTCCGCCGTGCTGGGCATTGCCGCGCGCGCCGGGGCGCAGGACCGGTTCCTCGGCAAGCAGGACATTCTGATCTACGGCTACGGGCTTCGCGCTGAGCCCGAGCGCCAGGTGGTGCCCAAGGACATCGCCACCATCGTCTCGACCTTCCTGCAGGCGCCCGGCGCTCCGCAGGGCGATGTGCCCGCGTTCGCCCCAGACGCGGTGCTCAAGGCGACGCTGCGCGGACCGGCAGTCGGCAACGGGCTCGAGCTGACGACGCGGCCGAACACGCCGTTCACCATCCCGCCGCTGGGGGTCGCGGGCGTGCACACGCTCGAGAACATCCGGCTCGAGAGCGGCGGCGACGTGCTGATGTGGGGTGTCCCGGAGAGCGTCACGATCGAGGTGATCGAAAAACTGCTCGTGACGCAGGTCACCGCGCGCGCGCTGTCGGCGCAGGAGATCCGCGAGAAGGGCATCGTCTTCGACAAGTCGAACTTCCAGGCGTACAACTTCACCGCGGCATTCGCCATCCAGGACACGCCGGTCAGGGTCAACTTCCCGGTGGTGCTCCCGTCCCTGCAGGGTGCGCAGGATGTCGGGGTGAGCACGGCCGGCCTCGGCGGCATCGAGGTCCCGAAGCTGCCCGAACTCCGCACGATCATCCCCGACACCCTGAAGCTGCAGACGCAGATTCCCAACCTGCAGGTGGTCGGGTTCACGCTGCAGGCCCCCGAACTGCAGGGCAAGAACTTCTACGTCCCGCCGATCCCGGGCGTGGTCGTGATCCCCGGCGACATCGGGTTCCTCAATCAGTTCTTCAGCGTCATGCTGATGGTGGGCAACGTGGCGCCCGAGGGATCAAACCTGGTCGTGCGCGAGCTCACCGGCGAAATCCTGCTGCCGGGCGGCAACGACACAGTGGTCGGCTCCGACGACGATCCCCTCCGCATGGCGCAGACGACCGGCGGCGAGGCGCAGCGGATCTCGGTGGTCGTGCAGGCGGGCGCCGACGGCAGGCTCGGGACGGCGGACGATGTCACGACCCTCGGCCCCGGCGAGTCGGGCAGTGCCGAGTATCTGGTGGAAGGCCGCCGCGAGGGCAGCCACGTCATCGAGTTCAACATCCGCGGCACGCTGCTCGGGCTGCCGGTCGGGCCGGTACCGGTGACGGGCCGCGCCGCGGGCGCGGTGGCCGTACGGAATCCGAACTTCACGCTCACCTTCACGCATCCCGACGTGGTGTCGGCGGGCGAGGCGTACACGCTCGACGTCACCGTCTCCAACAACTCGTCCTCGCCGGCGAACTTCGTCAGCGTCAACCTCTACGGCCAGTACGTGAGCGGTGCCGCCGTGGTCGGCGAACCGAGCCGGCAGATCGAGAGCATCCCGCCAGGCGATTCCGCCACGGTGACCTTCGATCTGTTGGCCCGCGTCACGGGCAGGGTCACCGCCGCGACGCTCGACTCCGACGAGAACGTGCAGGGCCGGTTCTCGCTGAAGTCGGCGGTGGGTGAGTTGGGTGTGCCGGTGTCACCCGACTCGCTCGTGCTGCCGACCCAGGCGCGCAGCCTGCCGGGCGACCTGCGCAACGCGGCCCTCGGGCTGCTCGGCAAGGCGTGGGCGGTGGCGACGGCGCCGGCGGCGGCGCTGCCGGCCGACGTCAAGCGGTTCTCCAAGCAGATCGTCTACGACCGCGCGATCGAGGTGGCGGAGGCCGGCTTCCGGGTGAGCCTGGGCGACACGCTGACGGCAAGCGTCGCCCAGCTGCACATGGACTTCATCGGCAGCAACTTTGGGCGCCTGCCGCAGCAGAATCCCGACCCGGCCGATCTCGCCTTCGCCGAGAACGACTTCGACGGCTTCGATCGGCTGCGGCGTTCGTCTGTGCGCGGCGACGCGTGGTCAGCCGCGGTTGCGCGGATCCTGGTTGCCGACCTGACGGCGCAGGGCGTGTCCGCGTTCCACCGGAGCTTCGCGGACCAGACCGCGTACCGCCCGGCCCACCTCTCCGTGCTCGTCGGCGGCTCGCCGGGTCCGCTGCCGTACACCGTCAGCCTCGTCGACGCGCAGGGGCGGCGCGTCGGGCGGCAGGACCAGACCGGGAAGGTCCTCAAGCAGATCCCCTACGGCGACCTGCTGACGATGACCGACGACGCCGGTGCGACGACGGCGCAGATGATCGTCCTGGCCGCGCCCGAGCCAGGGGAGTTCCGCCTGCAGTTCGATGCGGTGCCCGGCGCCGCGCTGGAGGCGCCCTTCGACGTCAGCCTCGTGGTGCCCACGGCGGACGGCCTGGCTCGCCAGATCGTCTACCGGGCCCTCACCGCCGGGGCGAGCCCCTCAACGCCATTCAGCCCGGCCGACCCGTATCGTGTCAGCCTCGACCTGCCGGTTCCGGCGGCCCCGCCCGCCGGCGTCGCCGCGCCCGCGTCCGACACCCCGATCGCGCCGCGGCCGCCGCGCCTGATCAGCGCCGTGCAGCAGGCCAGCGCGGACATCATCTCGTGCACGATAGACCTGTCCTTCGGCGACGAGTACGTCGGGACCGAGGATTTCAAGTTCGAGGCCGGTCGCGTCATCGCGGTGCTGTTCGACCAGCAGGTCACCGCCGCCAGCGTCCAGGATCGCCTGGCCGCCAGCTCGATCACGAACTACCTCGTCGAGGGGAATGCGGTCGTCGGGGTCGCGCTGCAGCCCGGCGGACGCATTGCGTTCCTCGCGCTCCGGGATCCGGTCGGACCCTTCGTTCCGCGGGTCGTCACGGTGTCAGGCGTCGAAGGCGTGCGGGGCGGCCCGATGCCCGCCGCGACGGTGCCGATCCTGGCCACGGTGACCGACGCGGGCGCGCTGGTGCGAGGACAGGTCCGCAACGCCGACGGCACGCCCGTGCCGTTTGCCAACGTGCGCCTGCTGGTCAACCCATGCGGCCCGACGCGCGCGAACCTGAGGGGTATCAGTTCCAAGACGGCCGACGCCGAGGGGCGCTTCAGCTGGGACTTCGCCGTCCGCGGGTTCGCCAACCGTGTCCTCGCCGTGGATACCTCCACGGACGACTCGCGCGGCGTCGACTTCACGAGCCAGCGCAACGGCCAGCTGATCGACATCAACCTCGTGATGCTGGGCCGCGGCACGCTGACCGGGCGTACGCTGGCCGAGACCGGGGCGCCGCTGGGCGGCGTGTCGGTGCGCGTGACGAGCCTCACCGACCAGAGCCAGTACGCGGCCACGTCGGATGCCCTCGGCCGCTTCACGATCTCGCGCATCCCGGTGGGCAACGTCCTCATCGAGGCCGTGAGCGTCGTCAGGGACGAGCAGGGGCGCCTCGTGCGCAACTCGAAGGGCAGGGCCGCCGAGGCGATCCCCCTGGCCGGCTCGACGACGGTCCGCGACGTCACCCTGTTCGACTTCATCGTTCCGCCCGTCGACGTCACCTACGGCACGCTGACCGGCTTCGTGCTCCGTGGCGACGGCGCGTCGCCGGTGTTCGACGCCCCGGTAATCGCGTACTACCAGAGCGGCAGCCAGGCCCGGGTCGGCTGCCCGGGTGGTGGCGCCGGCGAGTGTGCCGTGGCGGTGGCCCGCACCGATGCCAGCGGTGCGTTCCAGTTCGAGAACCTCGCGGCCGGCGCGTACCGGCTCGTGGCGTTCGACCAGCCCACCTATCAGCAGGGCGAGGTGCGGACCTCGATCCCGTCGAACGGGACCGGGCGCGTGAACCTGCTGCTGTCGCAGGGGATCGCCAGCGTGCAGGGCGTCGTGCTGGACGCGGATGGGCGACCGGTCGCGGGGGCGCGGGTGGGCGGCGGCCTGAGCCTTGTCACCACCGACGCGGCTGGCGCATTCACGCTACCCGACGTGCCGGTCGGGCGCGCGGAAATCGTCGCCGTCAGTGACGCCCTGGGCACGCGTGGAAGCGCCTTCGTCGACATCGTGCGCGCCGGGCAGGTTGCGGACGTGACGATCGTGCTCGAGGCGGTCGGCTCGATCGGCGGAACGGTCTACCGCACCGACGGGACGACACCCGTGCCCGCCAACAAGGTCTACGTGTTCTACCCCGGGGCTGGCGGCTCCATCCAGGTCGTGGGCACGGCAACCACCGACGCCGGCGGCCGCTACACGTTCGGCCGGCTGCCGCTGCGCGACGACTACACGGTGTCCTCGTTCCTGCCCGACTTCTCCGACGGCAACATCCGGAGGGTGGTTCTGAAGTTCTCGAACCAGGTCGCCCGCGCGGACATCGTGTTCCGCGGGGGCGGCGGCCGCGTGAGCGGCCGCGTCCTCGCCGCTGACGGGGCAACGCCACTCAGGGCGGCGGTGTCCGTGTCGGGCGACCAGCTGTCGATCGCGGGCGGCCTGGTGGGCGTCGGCTTCGTGCGGGTGCAGAACTATCAGGTCGCCGAGACCAGCATCACCACGGGCACCTACAGCTTCAGCAACATCTGGGTGGGTCCGTTCACGATCACGGCGATCGGGCAGTTCAGTCCGGACCCGATCGCGGTGCCCGGCACCATCACCGCACCCAACGCGGCCACGACGCTGGACCTGCGGCTGCAGGAGACCAGCCGGATTGCCGGCACGGTGTTCCAGCCGGACGGCGTCACCCCAGTCGGGCGCAACGTCATCGTGCGCTACCGGTCGAGCGCGACCCGGGCCGTCTGCGCGGCCAATGGACCGATCGTCGTCAACGGGGTAACCGTGCCGGTCGGCACGTGCGCCGACATCCCGCAGGGCATCCAGGACGAGACGGTCATCACCGACGACGCGGGGCGCTTCCTCGTGCCGCTCGTCAATGCGGGCCGCTTCACGCTGACGGCGGAGGATCCGGCGACCGGACGGACGTCGCAAGTGACTGGCGAGGTGAAGCCGGGGCAGACCGGCGAGTTCTCGATCCGCCTGCTCGGCCTGAGCGCCGTGACGATCAAGGTGCGTGGAAGCGACTCGACGACGCCGATTCCTGGTGCGAGGGTCGAGGTGCAACAGCTCGGCTTCCCCGCAAAGTTCATCATGAGCCTCGCCGACGCCAGCGGCACGCTCGTGCTCGACGGGCGCGATGCGTTCAGCGAAGGCGAGCTCGTCATCACGGCGACAGACCTCCGGCCCGGGTTCGGCTTCACGGGCCGGGCATCGGGGCGCGTGAGCCGCGACGGCGAGAACGTCACCATCACGGTGTACCTGTTCAACCAGTCGGGTACGGTCTTCGGTACCGTCTTCGGGTCCGACGGTCTGACGCCGGTCCCGAACGCCGAGGTCGTCATCAGCAACGAGCAGGGAGCGCTGGCGTTCGCGGTCACCGATGCGAGCGGCGGGTACCGGCAGGACTTCATCCCGCTCGGCGATTTCCGCGTCGACGTGTTCGAGGCCGCCACCGCCCGCATGGGTTTCGCGAGCGGCCGCATCGACCTCGACAGGCAGGAGGTGCCGGTCGATATCGTGCAGCTGGGACGCGGGCTGGTCACCGGCACGGCGCTCGAGGTGGGCTCGCTGCAGCCGATCACGAATGCCGAGGTGACGCTGCAGCAGACGACGCTGGGCGGCCGCGCGCTGCCGCTTCTGCAGACGAACTCGGACGTGGACGGCACCTTCTCGTTCCCGGGCACGAGCGTTGGGGCGTTCCGCCTGACTGTGGTGAAGACAGCGTTCCTGCCTGGGGATCCGACCGGCTTTGCATCGAGCAGCGCCAGCCTCGCCCGCGAAGGCCAGCGCGTGGACGTGCCGGTGCTGGTCCAGTTGCGTCGCCCGGCCTTCGGGCGTGTCGAGGGTCAGGTCTTCAATGCCGACGGATCGCCGGGCGCGAATGTCCGCGTCGACCTGCTCGGTGCGGGCGCCACGACGCCGAGCGGCGCAGTGGCTGGCCCGAATGGGTCGTTTGCCATCGAGCGCGTGCCGGTCGGCCGTTTCTCCGTCAACGCCCGCTCGCAGGTGAACGCGAGCGCCGCCTCGCAGTTCGGTGAACTGCTCTTCGACGGCGACCTGACCCGCCTGACGCTGACGCTGACCGCGGTCAGCCAGGTCAGCGGGAGCGTCGTGTTCGCCAACGGGCAGGCGGCGCCGAACGTCGAGGTCACGCTGTCCGGGCAGCCGTCGAGCGGCTGCGGGACGCTGAGCTGCACGGCCTTCACCAGCGGAGCCGGGACCTTTGCGTTCGTCGACGTGCCGGCTCGCTCGTACACGATCACCGCCCGTGACCCGGTGAGCGGTCTGCGCGGCGCGGCTGCCGGCGAGTTGACCGGTGGTTCGAGCGCGAACGTCCGCGTGGTCCTCGAACCCACCGGCCGCGTCAGCGGTCGGGTGCGGTTCGGCAACGGTCAGGCAGCGGCTGGCGTCACCGTTGACCTGGTGCGCGGCGGGCCTGCCGCCGCACGCTTCTTCACGGTCACTGACGCATCGGGGGCCTTCGCCTACGCGGCGGTGCCGATCGGCAGCTACACGCTGGGCCTCGAAGATCCTCTTGGTCCAGGCGTGGCCACCCGGCTGGTGCAGGTGACCGGCGACGTGGCCCTCGGGGACGTGACGCTGGATGACGCACCTCCCGCGATCGCCTCGGTGATACCCGCCGCATCGAGCACAGGCGTGGCGCGGAACACCGTGGTGCGGGTCGTGTTCACGGAACCCATCGACGCCGCGACGGCGACCCAGGCCAACATCTCGCTGATCGGCCCGGCGTCCACGGTGCTGGGCACGCTGCAGCTGTCGGACAACGACACGACCGTCACGTTCACGCCGCTGGCCCAGCTCGCCGCCGACACGCCGTACGCGCTGAGCATCAGGAACGTCAGGGACCGCATCGGCAAGACGATCGTGCCCGTCACCGCTTCGTTCCGGACCGTGGACATTACGCCCCCTGGCGTGGCCAGCCTGAGTCCGGTGGCGGGCGGCAGTGGCGTGCCGGTGGCCAGCGTGATCCGCGTGACGTTCACCGAACCGATTGACGTGTCGCGCTTCCAGGGCACCCCGGTGGTGGTGCGCAAGGGCGGGTCCGTCGTCGCCGGGCGTATCGACTACCTGTTCGGGAACACCGGGATCGCGTTCACGCCCGCACTGCCGCTCGACCAGGACAGCCAGTACGAGGTGCGGACGCTGCCCGCCGCCGACCTGGCAGGCAACGTCCAGCCCGAAGGGCTGTCCTATTCGTTCACGACAACCGACCGGACGCCGCCGACAATCGTGGCGCTCGTCCCGGACGGGGCGGGCACGGTGATCGAGAACGCAGACGCCCGCGTGGTGGCCCAGCTCGACGCGGGCGATGACGTCTCGGTCGTCGACTTCTACATCAACGACCAGCCGGCGGCCGCCGCGCGCACGCGTCCGTTCGCCCTGACGTTCCGCGCGACGCCTGCGCTCGGTGCGCCCGGCGCGCGCATCAAGATTTCGGCCCTGGCGACCGACACGTCCGGCAACCGCAGCGTCGACCCGGTCGTCGCTTTCGTGACGGTCGTGGCCGACCAGCCGCCCGCGCTCTCCATCACCGTGCCGGCTGCCGGCGCATCCGTCCGCACGGGCGATCGTGTGACCGTCACCGTCCGGTCCACGGACGACCTGGGCGTCGCGCAGATCGGCTACCGCGCGCAGACCGGCCGGCCGCAGGACGCAGAGACGCGTGTCATCACGCCCGTGGCCGTCGATCGCACCGAGACGTTTGCGTTCAACGTGCCGGCCGATGCCGCACCCGGATCCTCGATCAGCATCTCCGCCTCGGCGCTGGACACGAAGGGGCAGCTGACGTCGGCGTCACCGGTTTCGGTGGTCGTGCTCGACAACACGCCCCCGACGGTCGTCATCACCGGCACGTCCACCGGCACGAGCGTGGCGCCGGGCCAGGAGACGAGCGCCGTGGTGTCCGCGCAGGACCTTGGCGGCATCACGTCGTTGACCTTCACCACGGGAGGCGTACGTGTCGGGACCGAGACGCGGACGGTCTCGCCCGCGCAGAACGCCGTCGCCACCGCGTTTGCGTTCACCGTGCCCGCGGGCGCCCGCGTGGGCGACGTGATCACCCTCGATGCATCGGCGACGGATGCGGCCGGCAACACGACGACCGCTGCCCGTGTTCTCCTGCCGGTCGCCGACCGGGCCGGACCCACGCTCACTCTCAGGACGTCCACCGGCAGCCTCGACATCGTGCCGGGTGGCGTCGTGACGGTCGTCGGCCAGGCTGACGACGAAACCGCCGTGGACCGCGTCGTGCTGAGCGGTCAGGGTGCGTTCTCCGTGTCGTCCTCGAGGCAGGTATCGCCGCCCTCGAACAGCACGCAGGTGACCTTCCCGATCACCGTGCCCGCGAACGCGGCGGTGGGATCGGTGCTGAATCTGTCGGCCACAGCCACTGACGTCTTCGGCAACGTCAGTGCCCCGGCCACCCTCGCCCTGACGGTCGCCTCGACAATCGGCGTGTCGCTCCCGCCGTCGGTCCTGGTCGCGGCGGGCGAGGGCGCGCCGCTGGCCGTCACCCTGTCGGCTCCGGCTCCCGCTGGAGGCGTGCGGGTGGACCTGGCGGTTGACGACATCGACGTCGCCCTGGTGCCGCTCAGCGTCCAGTTCGCGGAGAACGAGACGACGAAGACCGTGGCGGTGACGGGCGTGGCGGGCGGCGTCACGACGGTGCGAGCCAGCGTGGCCGGCTCCGAACGTTCCTCGACGACCGTGACCGTGCGCGGCGGCGTCGTCAAGGGCACGGTCTACAACCTCCAGCTGGAACCTGTGGCGGGAGTCGAGGTGGTCGTCCTGGGCGCGTCGCTGGTGCAGACGACTGTGACCGACGCGTCTGGGAACTTCCGCGTCGAAGGCATCGGTACGGATGCGTTGCCCGCACTCGACTTCACGGTCAAGGCCCGCAACCCGGTGAACGAGCAGATCGGTGCGGTGAGCGGACGCCTCAGCCGCAGGAACGGCTACGCGCAGGTGAGCGTGATCCTGCTCTCGGCCGGCAGCGTGGGTGGCCGTGTGGTGAGGCCTGACGGCCAGACGCTGGTCGGCCCCGGTGTCAGGGTCGACCTGTATGCGCAGGCCGATCCGTTCGCGCCGCTCGAAACCGTCTTCACCGACGAGAACAGCACCTTCGAGTTCCCCGTCGTGACGCTCGGCAGCTTCACGCTCGAGGCGTCGGACACGGACGGCAACCGCGGGCGCTCGACCGGCGTGACGATCTCGGCTTCGGGCCAGCACGTGGACCGCACCATCGGGTACCTCGGGCGCGGAAGCGTGGTGGGCACGGTGCGCTCGGCCTCAGGCAATGCACAGCCGAACATCCCGATCACGTTCACGTCCAGCAGCCTGTTCGGATCGGCCACGCCGATCCAGACCAACTCGCTCGACGATGGGACGTTCCGGTTCGACGGCGTATTCGTCGGCACGTTCACCGTGCAGGCCCGCGACGCGGTGACCAACCTCGCGGGCACCGCGGCCGGCAGCATCACCGAACACCAGCAGGTGGTGACGGCCAACGTGGTACTCGCCGCCTGGGGCGGCCTGCAGGGCACCGTGTACCGGCCCGACGGCGTCACCCCGGCGCCGGGCGCTGCGCTGTCGCTGAGGGTCGGGAACGCCTTCTTCAATGCCACGACCGATGCGGACGGCCGGTACAGCTTCTCCTTCCTGCCGCTCGGGAACTACGTCCTCACGGTGGACGACGCCGCGGTGAACGGCCTCGGCCGGGTGACCGGCACCCTGTCGGTGAACGGGGAAATCAAGACGCAGGACGTCTTCCAGCTGGGCCAGGGCAGCGTGCTGGTGACGGTGGTGGACGGCGCGGGCGTCGCGGTGCCCGGCGCGCAGGTGACGGTGAGCTCGGTGAATGGCCAGGTGTCCGACTTCGTGTCCGCTCTCGCGGGGCCCGACGGCACGGTGCTGTTCGAGCGCGTGCTGGTCGGCAACCTGACCATCGACGCGCGGGCAAACGGGCTGGGTGGGAACGTCCAGACGACACTGGTGGCCGGACAGGTACGCGCGGTCACGGTGACGCTGCAGCCCACGGCCAGCATCGCAGGCACGGTGTTCCGTCCGGATGGCCAGACTCCCGACGGCGCCGCGCGCGTGGCCCCGTGCGAGCAGTGCGGCCCGACGCCGGTGAATCCCGACGGCACCTACCGCTTCGACGGTCTCCCGCTGGGGACGTGGACGGTGGCGGCGTTCGACGCAGAAGGCCGCAGACGCGCGGTCGCGAGGAACCTGCGGCTCACGACGAACGGCCAGGTCGTCGTCGCGGACCTCACCATGATCGGCGTGGGGACGGTGACGGGCCGGGTGCTCAACCCGGACAACTCGAGCGCGCCCAACCTGACGGTCACGCTGCGGAGCCTGGATCCGACCTTCGGCGGCTTCCGGGTCGTGGTGACCGACGCAGCTGGCTTCTACACGGTCTCGGATGTCCCGGTGGGACCGGTGGTCGCGACCGCCGGCAACACCGGTGCCGGCCTGCTCGGCGAGGCCTCGGGCACGCTGGTCGGCGACGGCGGGACGCTCGGCCTCGACGTGCTGCTGAAGAACAACGCGGTTACCCTGCCGGTGACGTTGTCCGATGCGAACCTGTTCCGGTGGGATCTCGGACGCGCGGTGTCAGTGACGTCCGGTACCGGCAGTGTCTTCGCAGGCAACCCGCCCGTATCTGGCGGGTTCAACCTCGACCTGATCGCCGGCGGCACGACCACGCGATTCACCGGCGCCAACATCGGCACCACCGAAGCGAACGGGCGTGAGGTGACGGTGACGCAGGCGGGCGTCGCCGCGGGTCTCACCGTGACGCGCAAGGTCCTGGTGTCGCCCACGTACTTCGCGCGCTACCTGGAGCTGCTGTCCAACCCGACGACGGCTCCGGTGACGGTGGACGTGCGTGTGCAGAGCGTCAGTTCCTACATCGTGGGCCAGGGCACGACGTCGAGCGGCGACAGCGTGCTCGACGTCAGCAACCCGGCCAGCCCCGATCGGTGGGCGACGGTGAACGTGGGGATTGACGCCGATCCGTTCCTGAGCGGCAGCGGCAACACGCGGCCCCAGCTCGCCTTCGTCTTCGACGGACCGGGCGGCGCGGCGCGCGTGTCGAACGCGAGCCTCACGACCAACTCCGGCACCGGCGTGTCGGAGGTGAGCTACACCTGGTCCAGCATCACCGTGCCGCCGGGCGAGACCGTTGCGCTGATGCACTTCGGCGTGCAGCAGTACAGCCGCGCGGCCGCTGCGGCATCCGCGGAGCGGCTCGTGCAACTGCCTCCCGAGGCGCTCGAGAGCCTGAGCCCCAGCGAGATCGCCGCCATCCGCAACTTCGCGGTCCCGGCGGACCTGACCAGCGTCGTCGAGCCGCTGCCGCCGCTGAACGGCACGGTGATCGGGCACGTCTACGAAGCCGACGGCGTGACGCCGGTGCCGTCGACGACGACGGGGAGCGGCTACGTGCTGAGGCTCGTGCTCCGGAGCAGCAACGTCCTGTTCGGCCGCTCGTACGTGAGCGGTGCCGACCTGAGCGGTGCGTTCGGCTTCGGCGCGGCGTTCCCGAGAGGCGACCTGATCGAGTTCCTCTATGCCCCGGTCACGATTCCGATCGGGCCGTACACTGTCCGCTCGACGCACATCTTCAGCAACGTGGCGTCGCCCGTGGTCGAGGGCACCTTCGCGCCTGGTGCGACGACGAGCCAGACGGACCTCGTCTACAGCAACACCGCCGTGCTGAAGGGCACCGTGCGGCGTCACACCGGCGTGGTGGTGCCCGGCGCCTTCGTGGGCAGTCAGTTCCCGGGTGGCGGGGCCACGTACTTCACCAGCGCGGGCGATGGCCGCTACGTCGCCGGCGGGATTCCGCCTGGCACCGCGACCGTCAGTGCCGGCTTCAACCATCCGCAGCGGGTGGGCACGGTCACCATCACGGCGGCGCTGCCTGTCAACGTCACGGCCGGCCAGGTGCTCGCCCAGGATCTCGTGCTGCAGCCGACCGGCACCGTGACGGGCACTGTTCGCACCGCGACGGGAGCCGTATCGGTCGGGCGCGCGGTGGATCTGCTCGTGGACGTGGCGAACACCGCGAACCGGCTGCGTGCCACCACCGATTCGGGCGGTGTCTACCGCTTCAACGACGTGCCGCTCGGCACATTCACCGTCCAGACCACCGACCCGACAACGGCGGTGCTGGTGAAGGGCATCGCGACCGTCGCGCAGGACCAGACCAGCACGGTCGACCTCACCTACCCGGGCTCCGGAACCGTGCAGGTGACCGTCACCTACACGACCGGGGCGCCGGCGGCCAACGCCCGGGTGGACATCCAGAGGACGCCGCTCGGCACGGCGTTCAACCTCGCGGGCAACACGGACGCGAACGGGCAGCTGTCGATTCCCAACGTGCCGGCGGGCGGCTTCATCCTGCGCGTGCAGCGGCCCGGCTCGGTGTCGGTGCTGACGCGGATTGACGTCGCCGGCACCATGGATGCCGCGATCGTCTCGAGCACGGTGGTCCTGCCGCCGGTCGGCTCCGCACAGGTGAGTGTCGTGACGACGGCGGGTGTGCCGGTGGCAGACGCCACCGTGCAGAGCGACTACAACTCGACGACGGGGGTGTTCGCGAACTTCGTCACCGATGCGGCCGGCAACGTGACGCTGACGAACGTGCCGGGCGGCAAGAGCTTCCGGGTGCGCGCGTTCGACCAGTCCAGCTACCGGGAAGTGACCGCCGTGATCGCCTCCGAAGGGCAGGTGCTGCCGATCACCGTCGTCGTGGGGGCGGTGGGCACCGTGCGGGGCCGCCTGTTCACGGCGGGCGGGGCGCCGGTGGCGGAGAGGAGCATCGTCGCGGTGAGCGCAAGCCCGGAGGGTGGCGTCGCGGCGACGACCGACGCTGACGGCTTCTTCGCCATCGGCGGCCTGCCCACCGGGGTATTCAGGCTGGTGGCGTCCGACCCGCAGCGGGGCACGGCGGGCTCGGCGTTCGGGCGCATCGCGGCGCACAACGACGATGTGACGCTCGACGTCACGATGTCGGACGTCTACCTGCCGACCACGCTGCTGGATGCCAATGGGTCCAAGTACCCGATCGACACCGTCGGTCGTACCGGCGGGGGCACGTCCACCACGGATCAGGGCTTTGCCACGATGTTCACGCTGCGGACCGGCCTCGCTGGTGCGCTCAGCACGAACTTCAGCGGCGACTTCTCGGGGGCACCCGACGTGGGCGGTCGACAGCTGACAATCCGCGATCTCGGCAATTCGTCCGCCACCCAGCGTGTCATCAGCGGGACGTCGCTGACGATGACCCGCAAGGTCTTCGTACCGCAGTCGGGCTACTTCGTCCGCTACCTCGAGGTTATCGACAACCCGACGGCCGTGCCGGTGACCATCGACCTGCAGGTGAGCGGGTCGCTGATGGGCAACCGCGTCGTCACCACGTCGAGCGGCGACGCCGTGCTGTCGGCGGCCGACTCGTGGATGGTCGTGGATCACAACACCGTGGCCACCCGGCCCGCCGTCGGCATGGTGCTCGTCGGTGCCGGCGCGCGTGTCGGTGTGGGCTCGGCGTCCTCCGTCATCAGCATCGGGCGGGTGAATCCGACAATCCAGTGGCGGAACATCAGCGTGCCCGCAGGCGGCCGCGCGATCGTCATGCACTTCGCGGCGCAGGAGCCGACCTCGGCAGGGGCGCAGGCCGCGGCACAGCGCCTGGTGCAGCTGCCGCCCGAGGCGCTCGAGGGCCTGACGGCCGCGGAGGCCGAGGCCATCGTCAACTTCAACGTGCCCCTGGATCGGTCGAGTGCGCTGGCAGGGTTCGGCGCGATCAGCGGGCAGGTCTTCACGGCCGATGGCGTCACGCCGGCGGTGAACACGCGCGTGACGGTCACGGGGAACGCGGCGCCCTTCTTCCGCGCCTCGATCTCGGTACCGACCGACGCCGCTGCGCGGTATCGGGTGGCGACGCTCGCGGAAGGGGCCGTCACGGTGCAGGCGGCCGACGCCGTGTCCGGGGTCGCATCGGCGGTCGCCTCGCTCACCCTGGCCGCGGGGCAGGCGTCGCTCACGCAGGACCTCGTGCTGGCCGCCACGGGCACGCTGCGCGGGAGGGTCGCCAACCCCACCGGAACGCCAGCGTCCTCGGCCGTCGTGACGGTCACCGGCGGCACGCCTCCGGTCACGTTGCAGCCTCCCGTGGCGGGCGACGGCACGTACGCGATAGCCGCCATGCCCACTGGCGTCTTCTCGGTGACCTTCTCGGCCCCGAGCCGCGTGGCCGTGGTCGTGCCGAACGTATCGATCGTCGAGGGCCAGACGCAGACTGTCGATGCGCGGTTCCTCGCCCAGGCCTCGGTCCAGGCGACCGTCCGCAAGGCGGACGGCACGGTGTTCCCAGGCGTGCCGGTGACGCTGAACGCTGTCGGTGGTGCACGAGGTCCGAAGACGACCGATGCCAACGGACGTGTCGTCTTCGGCGTGAGCGACGGTACCCCCGGTGTGCTCGAAGGACCGTTCACCCTCACAGCGCGCACGGCGGACGCGGTGGTCATCGCGTCGGTGGAGGGCGCCGTGGTTCCGGCGAACGATCTGGGCGTCGTGACCGTGGACGTCGCGTCGACGCTTGGTCAGATCAAGGGCGTGGTCTTCGCGGCTGATGGCCAGACAGGGCTGTCGGGGGTGCCCGTGCAGGTGTTCGACCTTGCCTCGAACGCCCAGGTTGCGAGCACCACCACCGGCGCAGGCGGCGCCTATGAGCTGCCGGTAGTCCCCGGAATCGGCGGCCTCGGGTTCCGGGTCGTCGCCCGCAGCGCCTTCGACGGGTCGGTCACGGCACAGCAAGACGGATCCTTCGCCGGCGGGCTCGTCCAGACGGTGAACCTGTCGCTCGCCACGGCCGTGCTGCGCGGGACGGTCACGCTCTTCGACGGCGTCACGCCGTCGGCCGGCGCGAGCGTGGTCGTCTACCAGACCGACGCGAACGGGGTGGTGCGCAGCCAGAGCGCGACCGCGGACGCGCAGGGACGCTACGCCCTCGGCGGCCTGGCCACCGGTCCATTCGACGCGGTGGCGCTCGACGGCCTCAATCCCGCACTCACGCAGGAGGCGAGCGGCACGATGCCGCCGGCGACGCCGAGCATGACGCTCGATCTCCGACTGCCGCCCTCCGGCACGGTGGTCGTCGAGGTCTACGGAGACTCGCCGGACGGTCCGTTCCCGCTCGGCGGGGCCGAGACGTACATTGCCAGCAGTGCGGGCCCGGTCTGGGCAGCCGCCGCGAGCGCGCTTGCGGACGGCAACGGGCGCGTGACCTTCACGCACGTGCCGCTCGGGGCCTTCTCGGTGCAGGCCTGTGTCAACTTCGGCCCGCAGTTCTTCTGCGGCGCGTCGACGGGGACGCTTCCCGCAGCGGGCGACACCGCGACCGCGTTCGTGCTGGTCGAGCAGCCGGGAGAAGTACTCGGCACGGTGGTCGAGGCCGACGGCGTAACCCCGATCCCGGCCGCCTCGGTCACCCTGGTGTCCGGTCCGGACGGCCCGAAGGGGCGGAATCGGCAGACCCTGGTAGCCGACGGCGCCGGGCGGTTCTCGTTCTTCCTGGTGACGGCCGGTCCGTTTACGCTGGCCGCCTCCGACGGGGCGACGACGGTCGGCGCAGCAAGTGGTGTCCTGGCGGGCGATGGCACCGTGGTGCTGAATGTCACGAGAGGGTCCGGCGTAGGCTGTCAGCAGAACCTTGCGGGTCCGGCAGGCTTCCGGTACGACCCCGGTTGCGCGGCGGAACTGCGGACCGGGGGCGACGTCGGGGGCCAGACAGCCGCGGCGTACCAGTCGGCCTATCGCCTGCGGGTCAACGGCGCCACGATGGGCGATCAGGGGGCTGCGCGCGCCGAGTTGTCCGGGCGGCAGTTCGTCTACGGTCCGAACCCGCTCGCGAACGTTCTTGCCACGCGGCGTGTGTTCGTGCCGGCGAGCGGCCGGTTCGCGCGCTACCTCGACACACTGGAGAACCCTGGCGCGAGCGCCGTCCAGATCGAGGTGCAGGCGGACTCCACCCTCGCCGGGGTGGTGCGCGTGGTGACGCCGGCGGCGGCGACGGGCCTCACCTACGCCATCACCGACGCCGAACCGCAGACGGTGGCCGGGGGGGCCGTCGTTCGCCCAACCCTGGCGCACGTGTTCGCCGGTCCGGCCGCCGCGGTGGCAGCCCAGTCGGCGTCATTCCAGCGGTTGAGCGGCGGGGCGACCGTTCGGTGGCGGCTCACGATCCCGGCCGGCGGCAGCGTGACGCTCATGCACTTCGCCGTGCAGCGTGCGCCGGGCGACGGCGCCGGGACCGAGGCGGTGGCCCAGGCTCTCGCGGGCCTCTCGGATCCCGAAGCGCTCGAGGGGATGTCGGCGGCGGACCGCGCCCGGGTGGTCAACTTCCTCGTGCCCTAGGGGTGCCTCGGCCGGCGCGAACGCGGGCGCGTCGACGCCGCCCGACCCACCCGCCCTACCCGACCCACCCGCCCTACCCGACCCACCCGGCCCACCCGCCCCACCCGCCCTCCCGGCTATAATCAGCAGGAATGCTACGGCCCTACCGGGGGCAGTTGCCCCGGGTCCACCCATCCGCCTTCATCGACGACAGCGCGCAGGTCATCGGCGACGTAGAGATCGGCGAGGAAAGCAGCGTCTGGATGTGCGTCGTCATCCGGGGCGACGTGCACCGGATCCGCATCGGCCGCCGGACGAACGTGCAGGACGGCACGATCGTGCACGTCATGAAGGACACGCATCCGACCCTCATCGGCAGCGACGTCACGATTGGGCACCAGGCGATGGTGCACGGCTGCACGATCGAGGATCGCTGCCTGATCGGCATGGGCGCGATCCTGCTGAACGGGGTGACCGTCGGCACCGGCTCCATCATTGCCGCCGGCACGCTGCTGCCGGAAGGCACGCAGGTGCCTCCACGGTCGCTCGTGATGGGCAGCCCCGGCAAGGTGCGGCGCACGCTCAGCGACGCGGATCTCGACGAGATTCAGATGTACGCCGATCGGTACGTCGCGTATCGATTGGACTACATGTGATGGTGAGCACCAAGCCGCCGAGCGGGACCCGCGACTTCCTTCCCGACGAGATCCGCAGGCGCGAACACGTGATTCGCGTCGTGCGCGAGGTCTACGAGAGTTACGGGTTCGAGCCGCTCGAGACCCCGGCTTTCGAGAACATCGAGACGCTGCTCGGGAAGTACGGCGAGGAAGGCAACCGCCTGATCTTCAAGATCCTAAAGAGGGGGGAGCACGAGGCGAGCGGCGCGGCCGATCTCGCGCTCCGCTACGACCTCACCGTGCCGATGGCGCGGGTCGTCGCGCAGTACCAGTCCGAACTGCCTCGCTTCTTCAAGCGGTACCAGATTCAGCCGGTCTGGCGGGCCGACCGGCCGGCCAGGGGGCGGTTCCGCGAGTTCTACCAGTGCGACATCGACGCGATCGGGTCAACCTCCACGGTTGTCGAAGGGGAGTGCCTCGGCGCGGTGTCGGAGGTGCTCGTCCGGCTCGGGTTCGACGACTTCGTGATCCGGCTCAATCACCGCGGTGCGCTGCGCGCGCTGCTCGAATGTGCCGGGGTGCCGGAGCCGCTGCACGGTGACGCGCTGGTCGCAATCGACAAGCTCGACAAGATTGGCGTGAGCGGCGTCGAGCAGGAACTGGCGGCGCGCGGCGTTGCCCCGGAGGCGACCCGGCGCTGCCTCGATCTCTTTGGCGCGGGTGCGGGAGACGCGGCGGACCCCGCGGCGACGATCGAGCGCCTGCGCCGATTCGTGCACGGGCACGACGCAGGGGAAGCCGCGCTGACCGAGGTGGCGGCGATCACGGAGCTGGCGTCGGGGGGCCCCGCGCGCGGCCGGATCCGCATCGACCCGAGCCTTGCCCGCGGACTGTCATACTACACGGGCGCCATCATGGAAATCGCCGTGCCCGACCTGGCCGGCAGCCTGGGCGGGGGCGGCCGCTACGACAACCTGGTCGGCATGTTCCTCGGGCGCGACATCCCCGCGTGCGGGTTCTCGCTCGGTCTCGAGCGGATCGTCGTCGTCATGGGGGAGCGAGGGATGTTCCCGGCGAAGGTCTCTCGCGGGCCCGTCGACGTGATGGTGACGTTCCTGGGAGACGCCCAGCGGGCCGACGCGCTGCGGCTTGCGACCGAGCTGCGCGGGCAGCGGCTGCGGGTGGAGGTGTACCCGGAGGCCGCCCGCAAGCTGGACCGGCCGCTGAAGTATGCCGCGGGCCGCGGGGTTCCCGTCCTCGCCATCCTGGGTGAAGACGAGCAGGCACGCGGGGAAGTGGCGGTTCGAGACTTACAGACGCGGCGCCAGGACGCCGCGCCACGCGCAGACGCGGCGGCGACGATCGCGCGCCTCGTGCGCATTGAGGCACCGTAGACGACATGGCAGAACAGCTCGGCGACTGGACACGCACCCACACCTGCGGGGCGCTCCGCCCCAGCGATCTCGATGCCGAGGCGACGCTCCTCGGGTGGGTGCACCGCGTGCGCGATCTCGGCGGGGTGCTCTTCATCGACATACGCGATCGGGACGGCGTGTCCCAGGTCGTCTTCCGCGACAACGAGGAACTGCTCGCCAAGGCGAAGCGGCTGCGCCCGGAGTACGTGATCGGCGTGAAGGGGCTGGTCGAGCGCCGCGCACCGGACACGGTCAACCCGAAGCTCGCCACCGGCGAAGTGGAGATCCTTGCCCGCGAGCTCCGGCTGCTGAACGAGGCGAAGACGCCGCCGTTCCAGATCGCGGAGGACACGCCGGTCTCCGAGGACGTGCGCCTGAAGTACCGCTACCTCGACCTGCGCCGGCCGCGCCTGCAGTCGAACATCGGCCTGCGGCACCGGGTTGCCTTTGCCATCCGCGAGGAGTTCAACCGCAACGGCTTCTGGGAGGTGGAGACGCCCATCCTGACGAAGTCCACGCCCGAGGGCGCGCGCGACTACCTCGTGCCGAGCCGGGTGCATCCGGGCGAGTTCTACGCGCTCCCGCAGTCGCCGCAGATCTTCAAGCAGATCCTGATGATCGGGGGCATCGACCGCTACTTCCAGATCACGCGCTGCTTCCGCGACGAGGACCTGCGCGCCGATCGCCAGCCGGAGTTCACGCAGGTGGACGTCGAGATGTCGTTCGCATCGCCCACGCTCGTCTACGGCCTGATCGAGCCGGTGATCCAGCGGATCTTCGCGGAGGTCGGGAAGACGGTGCCCGCACCCTTCCGCCGCATGTCGTACGCCGACGCCATCGCGAAGTACGGGTCGGACAAGCCGGACCTGCGCTTCGGGCTCGAGATCCACGACGTGTCGCCGGCATTCGCCGACTCCGAGTTCCGCGTCTTCAAGCAGATCGTGGCCGATGGCGGCGTCATCCGGGGCTTCGCCGTTCCCGGGGGCAACAAGTACACGCGCAACCAGATTGACGGCATCGTGGATCTGGCCAAGCAGCTCGGTTTCGGCGGCCTAATCTGGGTCCGCCCCGGGGAACCGCCGACCAGTTCGGTGAAGGCGCTGAGCGAAGGGTCGCTGCGGGCTGCGATCGAGGGCATCGGCGCCGCCGGTGACGACCTGGTCCTGCTCGCGGGCGGTCCCGCGGACCACACCTCGTCGCTGCTCGGGCAGCTGCGCCTCGCGATCGCGAAGCGCGAGAACCTGGCCGACCCCGACCGGTACGAACTGCTGTGGGTGACGGACTTTCCGCTGCTCGAGTGGAGCGGGGAGGACGGGCGCTGGTACTCCATGCACCACCCGTTCACCTCACCGCTCGACGAGGACATGGACAAGCTGGAGAGCGATCCCGGCGCCGTCCGCGCGAAGGCGTACGACCTCGTGCTCAACGGCAGCGAGATCGGCGGCGGGAGCATCCGTATCCACTCCTCGGACATGCAGGCGCGGATCTTCCGGCGGCTCGGCATCAGCGACGATGAAGCGCGGGCCCGCTTCGGCTTCTTCCTGGAGGCGCTCGAGTATGGCACGCCGCCGCATGGCGGCATTGCGCTGGGGCTCGACCGTATCTGCGCGATCCTGGCGAACGAGTCGTCGATTCGCGAGGTGATCGCGTTCCCGAAGACCGCGGCGGCCGTGGACCTCATGGCCGACGCGCCGTCCGCAGTGGACGCGAAGCAGCTGCGCGAGCTGCACCTCAGGACGCAGAAGTAGCCGATGGTATGTATCTTGTTACCTTCCCGGTGATTGCATGAAGCGGATCAGCGTCCCTGAAGCGGCGGCCTCGACGCTGTTCGGGACGTACGACGACAATCTCAGGCACTTCGAGTCGGCGCTGGGTGTCCGGATCCGGACCCAGGGCTCCGAACTCGTCGTCGACGGCGAAGACGCGGGCGCCGAAAAACTCGACCGGCTCGTCTCGCAGCTCAGCTCGCTGATGGGCGAGGGATACAAGCTGTCGCACGGGGACGTGAAGACCGCCGCGGACCTGATCGCGCGCGACGAGTCGGTGGACCTGCAGGAGCACTTCCTGAAGGGCAGCCTCACGCCCGCGGGCAAGCGCCGCGTCGCGCCCAAGACCATCAACCAGCGGCGCTACCTCGAAGCGATCGACACCAACGACATCGTCTTCGGTGTCGGCCCCGCGGGCACGGGCAAGACCTACCTGGCCATGGCGCAGGCGGTGGCGTACCTGGTCAACAAGAAGGTCAGCCGCATCATCCTGGCGCGACCCGCCGTCGAGGCCGGTGAGAAACTCGGGTTCCTGCCGGGCGATCTCCAGGAGAAGGTGAATCCCTACCTGCGGCCGCTCTACGACGCGCTGTACGACATGCTGGACGTGGACCGCGTGGCCCGGTATCTCGAACGCGGCACCATTGAAATCGCGCCGATTGCGTTCATGCGCGGCCGGACCCTGAACGATTCGTTCGTGATCCTCGACGAGGCGCAGAACACGACGTCCGAGCAGATGAAGATGTTCCTCACGCGCCTGGGGTTCGGGTCCAAGGCGGTGATCACCGGCGACGTCACGCAGATCGACCTGCCGAGCGGCAGCCGCTCGGGGCTCGTCGAGGCGGTGAAGGTCGTGGGCGGGATCGAGGGCATCTCCTTCATCCACTTCGACGAGCGTGACGTCGTCCGCCACAAACTGGTCCAGCAGATCGTCAAGGCGTACGAGGCGTACACGAACGGGAACGGGGCACGCGCCGTGGCGCCAGGGCCCCGGACCGCCTGATCATGGCCCCCGGCGACCAACGGTCCGCGCGCCCGCGGCTCCAGGTGATGGCCACCGACGAGCGGGGACGACCCATCCGGGGCGGGCTCGCTCCCTGGCTGTCATCGGTGGCCCCGGCCCGCGCCCGCGGCACCCTCAGCCTCGCCGTCCTCACCGACGCGCGCGTGCGCGCACTCAACCGCCAGTACCGCGGGAAGGACGTGGCCACCGACGTCCTGTCGTTTCCGGCAGGGCCGGACGTGTGGCGCATGCCACCCGGCCTCGGTCGCCTGGTCCGCCCCATCCCTCACCTCGGCGACATCGTGATCGCCCGGGGGGTGGCCCGGCGCCAGGCGCGGCGGGCCGGCCATCCGGAAACGACCGAGCTGAAGATTCTCGCCCTGCATGGGCTTCTCCACCTTCTGGGGTACGATCACGAGCACGACGATGGGGAGATGGCGCAGGTCGAGCGTCGGCTGCGCCGGAAAGGCGGCCTGCGCGAGGGGCTGATCGAACGGCAATGATTCCGCTGTCCCTGTTCCTGCTCGCCTGCGCGGCCGTCTACCTCGGCGCGATAGACGCGGCGTTCAGCGCACTGATGCGGCTGTCCCTGCGCCTGCTCGCCGAGCGCAGCGCACGGCCGGGGTCGCTCGAGACGTACCTCGACGACCCGATGCTCCTGTTCGCCCCCGTCCGGATGCTGCTCGCCATCGTGACGGCGTTCGCGACGATGCTGCTGGCGCGGGGCATTGGCATCTACGGCCCGCCCTCACTGGCGCTGATTGTCGTCAGCGTGCTGGTGTTCATCGGGCTGTTCGAGATGGTGCTGCCCGTGTTCCTGGTCCGGCGCGACCCCGAGCGAGCGCTCGAACTCCTGCTCCCGACCTTCCGGCCGATCGCCACGGCGCTCAGCCCGATCGCGCGGTGGATGGCGCTGGCGGGTCGACCGGCGGCCGCTCCGACCGAGGAGGCGGAACCCGCGACCGGCGACGGCGGGGGGACCCCCGAAGCGTCGCAGGGGCGCATGGCGAGCGAGGAGCGCCGCCTGCTGCAGAGCATCGTCGACTTCGGGGACACGCTCGTGCGCGAGATCATGACGCCGCGGCCCGACATCGTCGCCATCCGGGAGGATGCGACCGTGGCGCAGCTGATCGCGCTGTTCCGCGAGCAGGAGTACTCGCGCTTCCCGGTTTACAAGGACAGCCTGGACAACATCGCGGGCTTCGTGTTCGTGAAGGACCTGGTGGCGCGCCAGCAGCGCGACGATCAGGCCCCGATCACGGGCATGCTGCGCCCGGCCGTCATCGTGCCCGAGAGCAAGCGGGTCCCCGAGCTGCTCAAGCAGTTCCAGCGGCAGCAGACGCAGATCGCGATCGTCGTGGACGAGTACGGCGGCACGGCCGGCCTCATCACGATCGAGGACATGCTCGAGGAACTGGTGGGCGAAATCCGCGATGAGTACGACGTCGAGGCGGAACCGATCGTCGACGAGGGGGGCGGACGCTTCGTGTTCACGGGCAAGGTGGACATCGACGAGGTCGCCCAGCGCCTGAACGTCCAGATTGAGCGGGAGGGCTTCGAGACCGTGGGCGGATACCTGCTCACCCATCTCGGCCGGGTCCCCTCCGTTGGCGAACAGGTGGACATCGATGGGCTGCGCGTCGAGGTGCTCGAGGTGGATCGCCGGCGCGTCACGAAGGTCCGCATCACCCGGCAGGAACCGGCCGCGGCGCCGGACGGAGAGCGTACGGCATGAAGTCCGGGTTCATCTCGTTCATCGGGCGGCCGAACGCCGGGAAATCCACGCTGCTGAACCGCCTCGTCGGCGAGAAGCTCGCCATCGTCTCCGACAAGCCCCAGACGACGCGCAACCGGATCCTCGGCGTGCGGAACTATCCCGAGGGACAGGTGGTGTTCCTCGACACGCCGGGCATCCACCGGCCGCTGCACCGCATGAACGTGCGCATGGTCGATGCCGCGCTCGAGACGATTCGCGAGGTCGACATCCTGGGGCTCGTCGTGGACGCGTCGGAGCCGTTCGGCCGGGGCGACCGGTACGTGTTCGACCTGGTGAAGGACGTCCAGAAGCCGGTGTTCCTGATCCTCAACAAGATCGACCTGATCAAGAAGATGCGGCTGCTGCCGCTGATCGACCAGTATCAGAAGGAAGGGCACTTCGCCGAGATCGTGCCGGTGTCGGCGCAGACCGGCCTGAACGTCGAGCGGCTTGAGAAGGCCATCCTCGAGCATCTGCCCGAGGGGCCCGCGCTGTATCCCGAGGACTACCTGACCGACCAGCCCGAGCGCGTGCTCGCGGCGGAGATCGTGCGCGAGAAGCTCCTCCAGTTCACGCACTCCGAAATTCCGTTCTCGAGCGCCGTCGTCATCGATCGGTTCGAGGAGCCGGAGGAGGAGGGCGGCCTGCTGCGCCTGTACTGCACGATCGTGGTCGACCGCGAGTCGCAGAAGCCGATCGTGGTGGGGCGGAACGGGGAGATGGTGAAGCGGATCGGGACGGCGGCGCGCGAGGAACTGGAACGGTTCTTCTCGACCCGGGTGTTCCTCGACCTGCACGTGCGCGTCCGCGCCGACTGGCGGGAGGACGACCGGACGCTGCAGGACCTCGGCGTCGGCCGGCCGGGACTGGGGCGCGGGGAGTAGCCGGGAGATCGGGCCGAAACGGGCCGGGAGGCGGCCGTCGCCGCTTTGCGTTTCCCGTGCAGGCTTTAGTACAGTGAAGCGGTTTTTCGCGGAATGCCGCTGTTTACTGCCGACGCGCTGATCCTCCGGACCTACAAGCTCGGTGAGTCGGACCGCATCGTCGTCTTCCTGACGCGCGACCGCGGGAAGAAGCGAGGGGTGGCGAAGAACGCGCGACAGAGCCGCCGGCGATTCGGGGGAGCGCTCGAGCCGATGACCTGTGGGCTCGTCACCTATCGGGAACGCGAGCGGCAGGACCTGGTCTTCGTGCAGGACGTGGCGCCAACCCGGTCGCCGCTCCTCGTGACGAACGGGGCCGAGGATGCCCTCGGGCATGTCGGGTACTTCGCTGAACTGATCGACGAGTGGGCGCCAGACAACGATCCCAGCGAGACGCTCTACCGGCTCGGGGTGTCGGTGGTGGAGGCGCTGACGGCGGGCGTGGCCGTGGACCCGCTGGCGCGGTACTTCGAGTACTGGCTGCTGCGGCTCCAGGGGGTGTACGAGCCGGATCCCCGGGCCTCCTCCGGCGCCCGCGCCTTCCTCGACGCGGCTCGAACGTCGAGTCCTTTGGGCTTGTCGGACGTGGCGGTCGCGGCCAGCGTGCTGCGTGAACTGGAATCGGCCCATCGCGCCAGAATCGCGATGTTTCTCGAAAAGGATCTGAAGTCCGCGCGCGTGCTGCGCGAGATGCGACGATGACGTTCCAAGGTCTCATCCTGAAGTTGTCGGAGTTCTGGGCCTCGCGCGGGTGCGTGCTGCAGCAGCCGCTGGATCTCGAGGTCGGCGCCGGCACGATGCATCCCGAAACCTTCCTGCGCGTACTCGGCCCGGCGCACTGGAATGTCGCCTACGTGCAGCCCTCCCGGCGCCCGGCCGATGCGCGGTTCGGCGAGAACCCGAACCGCGTCTTCAAGCACCACCAGTTCCAGGTGATCCTCAAGCCGGCCCCCGACGACGTCCAGAACCTGTACCTCGAAAGCCTGGAGGCGTGCGGGATCAACCCCCGGCAGCACGACATCCGCTTCGAGGAGGACAACTGGGAGTCGCCGACGCTCGGCGCCTGGGGCATCGGCTGGCAGGTCCTGTTCGACGGCCAGGAGATCTCGCAGTTCACCTACTTCCAGCAGGCGGGCGGCATCGAGCTGGCGCCGATCTCCGCGGAGCTGACCTACGGCCTCGAGCGCATCGCGATGGTCCTGCAGAAGGTGGACAGCACCTTCGACCTGGAGTGGGGCGGCGGCGTCAAGTACGGGGCGGTGCGGCACCGCGAGGAGGTGGAGCAGTCGAAATACGTGTTCGGGCAGATCGAGATGCCGGGCACCGAGTTCGGCACGTTCCATCGCGACCTGTTCGATCGGCACTACGCGTTCGCGGAAGTGCTGCTCAAGAGCCACCTCGTGCTGCCCGCCCTCGAGCACTGCCTGAAGTGCTCGCACCTGTTCAACATCCTCGACTCGAGCAACAGCATCGGCGTGACCGAACGTACGGCCTACATCCTCCGCGTGCGGCAGCTGGCGCTGCAGATCGCGAAGACCTATGTCGGCGTCGACGCCGGGAAAGCGACGGCGTGACGTGGACCGCGAACTGCTCCTCGAAATCGGCTGTGAAGAGCTTCCGGCGAGCTGGTTGCCGGGGCTGACCAATCAGATCGGCGAGGTCGTGCTCGCGCAGCTGAAGGAACACCGCCTCGCGCCGGAGGCGCCGGCGGAAACCTACAGCACGCCGCGCCGCCTGACGGTGCGCATCGCCAAGCTCGCCGAGCGGCAGACCGACCTGGAGGAGGTGCTGAACGGCCCGCCTGTGTCGGCGGCGTTTGCGCCGGACGGCACCCCCACGCCGGCGGCGGCCGGGTTCGCCGCCAAGAACGGCACCGAGGTGTCGGCGCTGGAGCGGGTCGAGACGCCCAAGGGCATCTATCTGGCGTATCGGAAGAAGCAGCGCGGCCGCGCGGCCGTGGATGTCCTGCCGCTCGTGCTCGGCGGCACGCTGCGCGGGCTGTCATTCCCAAAGCTGATGCACTGGGACGCGATGCTGGAGGACGGGAAGGGCGAACTGCTGTTCGGCCGCCCGATCCGCTGGCTTCTGTTCACCTACGGGGGGCGCGTGGTGCCCTTCAACATCGCCCGGACCCCCGGGGCCCAGAGCAGCTCGGTGCAGGACGTGCCGTCGGGAGCCGTCACCTACGGCCATCGGTTCCTGACGACCAGCGGGCGGGCCGGTCGCGCCATCAAGGTGCGGTCGTTCGACGAGTATCGGGCGCGGCTGCTCGAGAACTTCGTCATCCTGGAGCGCAGCGAGCGGCACAACAAGATTGCCCGCGAACTCGACGCGAAGGCGCAGCGGCTGTCCGGCCGGGTCAGCCGGGTGGTGCGGCAGGAGTCCGGCCTGCTCGGCGAGGTGCCCGACCTGGTGGAGTACCCCTCGGTGG
>CAYLTD010000043.1:0-39057 GCA_964386715.1 uncultured Bifidobacterium sp. | reverse complement strand
GGGTTTTGGCCTTGAAAGGGCCACGTCCTAGGCCTCTGGACGATGGGGACGCTCGTTGGGAGCCCCTAAGATTACCACGGCGGCACCGCCGCGCTGAAGCGCCCTACGACGGAACCGCCGACGCGAGCGCCTGCTTCATCATCTCGAGCAGCGACGCACGCGTGAACGGCTTCGGCAGGAAGTAGGTGCCCGCCTTCCCCATCTCGGCACTGCCAATCTGGTCGTCGAGGCTGCCCGACATGTAGACCACCCTCAACCCCGGCCAGCGGCGGCGCAGAGCACGCACCAGCTCCACGCCCGAGCCGCCGGGTAGCGCCACGTCGGTCAGGATCACGTCGAACGCGACGCCTGCCGCGCTCGCCTCGCGCTGCACCTCGTCTGCGGTGCCCGCCGTCCGCACGGTGTAACCGGCGTCCTGCAGGAATTCCTGCAGCACCTCGCGCAGCGGCAGTTCGTCTTCGACCAGGAGGACCTTCACGTGCAGTCTCGGGAATGATGGCCCGAGCGTATCACACGCGGCCGCACCGCTTGCCCGCAGGCGAGCCGTCCGCGCGAGGGGACGCCCGCACAAAAGCTGCCGGCACGGTGGGACGTCGGCACCGATGGACGCCGGAACGAGAGAAGCCGGCGCGATGGGGCGCCGGAACCCGTGTTTCATTCGATGGGGACGGCGATGCATCCACACGAGGCTGCGCCGCTCGCGCGCCAGAGCCCTGGGTTTCGGCGGCGCGGACCAGCGCGGAATGCCGCCCGGCATCGCTCGACGCAGCGGTCGGCGACCCCCGACCACAATCGTCAAGGTCCCCGTCGGGCGCCGCAGATCGGGCTGCCTGCCAGTCCGGGCACCGGGCGCCGATGGCGTTCGACTCAGGGCTCGCGCGTCGGACGGGTTCAGTGGGTCTGGGTCTGGGTCTGGGTCTGGGTCTGGGTCTCGGTCTGGGTCTCGGTCCGGGTCTGCGAGGCTTCTTCGAGCCGCATCTTGATCGACTCGCCGATCGACTGCGCGTTGCTCAGCTGACTGCGCACCACGATCGACACGCGGCGGTTCTTCGGGTCCATCGGATCGCTGCCGGGATGCAGGTGCGTGTCCGCGTACCCCCGCACGGCCTTCACCTGCGCGGGCCGCAGGCCATCCTTCGTCATCACCCGACGCGCGGCGTTCGCGCGGTCCACCGACAGTTCCCAGTTTCCGTAGTTGCCATCGTCCCTGGCATACGGGCGGCTGTCGGTGTGCCCCTCGACGTAGACCTGGTTCTCGAGGGTGCCGATCTCCCTGGCGATTACCGAGAGGATCCGCTCGGCTTCGCCGCGCAGCGCGGCGCTGCCGCTGTCGAAGAAGCTGGACGCGTTCTTCTCCACCAGCTCGATCCGCAGCCCCTCGTCCGTGATCGTCATCTCGATCTGCTCGCGCAGCGACGAGAACTCCGACTGCTGCATCAACGACTCGCGGATGTGTTCGGCCGCCGCCTCGAGGTGCTTCTTCTCCGCCTCGATGGCCGCAAGCACCTCGGGCGGATTCAGCGGCGGCGTGCCGCCCGGCTCGGCGCCCGGCGTGCCGCCATCGAAAATCCCGCGCGAGGAGCGGCCGTCGAACGCGCCCGGGTCGCGGAAGTAGCCGCCCACCGCCGCCTTCACCGACGGCTTCTGGTTGACGAGCCACATCACGAGGAAGAAGGCCATCATCGCGGTCACGAAGTCGGCATACGCCACCTTCCAGGCGCCGCCATGATGGCCGCCGTGACCGTGCCCCTTCTTCTTGACGATGATGACCGGCTGTTCCTTCTTCACGCCGCCGCCGCCTCCCCGGTGGTCTTGGCCGCCCGGCACAGTTTCTCCAGCTCTTCGAAGCTCGGGCGCACGTCAGCGGGCAGCACCCGGCGCGAGAACTCGATCGCAATCGCGGGCGGCATCCCCTTGTAGGTGGCCAGGACGCCCGTGCGGATGCACAGCTCGTACTTCCCGTCGTCGGCAATACGCTGCTCCATCGCCGACGCGAGCGGCTGCGCGAAGCCGTAGGACAGCAGGATGCCCAGGAAGGTGCCGACGAGCGCCGCGCCGACCTTGTGGCCGATCTCCTCGGGCGGACCGTCGATCGCCTGCATCGTGATGACGACGCCGAGCACGGCGGCGACAATCCCGAGGCCGGGCAGCGCGTCGCCGACCTTGTTGATCGCGGCGGCCGGGCGCCCTTCCTCGGCGTGGTGCACGTTGAGGTCTTCCTCCATCAGCGCATCGAGATCGTGCGGGCTGATGCCGCCGACGATGATGACCTTCATGGAGTCGGACAGGAAGTCGAGCGAGTGGTGCCTGGCCAGGAACTTCGGGTGCTTGCCGAGGATGCTGCTCTCGCGCGGTTTCTCGAAGTGTGACTCCACCGCCATGATGCCGGTCTGCTGGATCAGCCGGAACAGCTTGTAGAGCATCACCAGCAGGTCCGCGTAGTCGTCCTTCGTGAGTCCCGGCTTGAGGCTGGCGCCCACCTGGCCGCCGATCATCTTCAGCACCTTCAGCGGCGTGCCGACCAGAAGGCTGCCGATTGCGGCGCCGCCGATGATGATGAACTCGGCCGGCTGGTTCAGCAGGAGCAGGTTGCCCCCTTCGAACACGTAGCCTCCGGCCACCGAGCCGAGGACAACCACCAGCCCAATCAGAATGAACATGTCAGGTCGCTCCGTTTACGCCGCCTCGAGCGGCATCTCGAGGGTCCTCAAGCAGGCCGCCACCACGGCGGGGTCGAACCGGGAGCCGGCATTGCGGACCAGTTCCGCCGGCACGGCCTCCTGCGTCACGCCGAGTGACGAGCAGACCGAGGACAGGGCATCGTAGGTGTCGGCCACGTGCAGGACGCGCGCGCCGAGGGGAATCTCGCCGCCGCGCAGCCCGAGGGGGTACCCCGTGCCGTCCATGCACTCGCGCGACGCGCGCACGAGGGCGGCGGCGGGCCGCAGGAACGCGGATTCCTCGATCACCGACACGGCGATGTCCACCTGGCGCGCCCACCGGCGGGTGGACATGTCGAGGGGGTCGTCCTTGTCGTCTTCGGGAGACAGGAACTTGCCGAGGTCGTGGAGCCAGGCGGCGCGCTCGAGGTCGGCCTTCTCGCGCTCGCTGAGCCCCAGTTCCTCCGCGATGCGACAGGCAATGCCTGCCACCCGCTGCGCGTGGCCCAGGGCATCGGGCAGGGCGCGATACAGCGCGGCCATGAACACGGCCAGCATCGCCGTCGAGGCGATCGGCTGCTCGTGCAGCAGGGCCGAGACGCGTGCGCGTCGTTCAATCCATTCGTGATCCAGATGTGTAATCGGGCGCATCCCCTGTGCCGCCTCTCCTCGGCGGACGCACCACGCTCGGGTGGCGGTCCACTGGAGAATCGGCCAGGAGCCTGCTTTCTTGAACGGCCTACATCCGGCCGGCGGCCGCGTTGAGCGCCGCCGCAATCTGGTCGTCGGAGACGGTGTCGAGGGTGAACCCGCGCCACCGCGCCAGGATCTCCGGCGCGCCCGGCGAGGTGCCGTCTGCCAGCGTGCGCACGGCCTGCGCTGTCAGCCCGTGGGGACGCCGCCCACGACGGTAGGCGGCGCGGATGCGCTCCTGCAGATCGGGAACTGGCGGCCGGTCGCGCAGCACGTCGTCCAGGCGGGCCTGCTCGACCGCCTGGCCGAACAACACCCCGCCGCCGGTGGCGTTGATACAGCGGCGGTCGGTGGCCGCCGCCTGATCGAGCAGCCAGTTGCGGAACGACAGCAGGTGGCTTGCGGTCCGGATCGGCTGCCCGTGCAGATCCTTGTCCCAGACTGTCTCACGGCTGGCGAAGTAGTCGGCTGCGAGCTGCTCGAACGTCCAGTTGTTGGCCTTCATGACGACGTCGAACCAGATCTCGTCGTAGATGGAGTGCCGGCAGTAAGGCCGCTCGCCGGTGTAGGCGAGGTCGGTCCCGGCGAACACCACGGGGTCGCAACCGAGCCGGAGCGCCAGATCGAAGGCGGAGGTGACGACCGACCCCCACGCGCGCAGCGACCCGCGTGTGACCCCGGCTTCACGCAGCCAGGGCCACGGCTCGTGCTGGCTGACGCGGAACGTGAAGATGCGGTTGCCGAACGGCTCGAACGCGCTCGGGTGCAGGCTGCCCTCGGCCACCATCCAGACATCGTCCACGCCGGACACGCCGCCGACGTGGCGCGCGTTCAGCTCGGACGGGTCCACGCCGGCGACGAAGTGCGGCCGCACGCCGGCGGCCAGGAGGGGACGCAGCGCGGTATCCGCGGCGATGATCACTGCACGGTCCTGCAGGGTGGCGAGCAGCGGCGCGTTGTCGTCCAGCGAGGGTCCGGCGCCCACGACCACTGCCGGCACGCCGGGACACAGCCCGTCGAGGACGGCCGCGTCCGATTCGGCGAGGATGGTCGGGAGGTTGCCGATCGACTGCAGCAGGTAGCGGCCGGCAAACCGTCGGCGGGCATCGGCGTTGGCCTGCGCATCCGCGATGACCCGGTGCGCAATCTGCGTGGCTTCCTCCGCCGTACGCGGTCGCGCCTCGCGCAGCGCCTGCTGCACGAGCACCGGAGGCGGGTGTGCCCCATCGATCCAGCGCGCCAGGCTGGTCGCGCCGACATAGTCGGGACCGACGAGGAGGCGCAGGCGATCGGCGCCGATCCACGGCCGCCAGTCGCGGCGGGCGAGAAAGAGCGAGGCCACGGCCGGGTCGGGCTCGATGGCCAGCACGCGCGCCGGGCTGTCGCACGCCTCCAGCAGGTCGAGCGCGTAGCCGAGCCCGAGCCCGACCAGCACCACCTGTGGCGCCGACACGTGCGGTTCCAGCAGCGAGGCCACCTGCTCGATCGGATCGCGCCCGTCGAGCGGCACCCAGTGGTCGTCAGCGGTGCGCAGATCCACGCGGATGCCGAAGGTCTCGTCGGGCACGGCGCGCGCCGTCCTGCCGGCCAGGCCGGTCAAGGGCGGGCGGGTGCCCTGCACCTGCACGAGCGCGGCGGCGTTGGCCTCGATCATCGCCTCGGTGAAGGCGGCTGGCGCGGCGGCGTCGACTCGTACACGGGCACTTCCGGTTCGGCCAGACCCACTCACGGCTGCGCCCCTTTCAGGATGACGACGTCCACGCGGCGGTTCCTCGCCCGCGCCTCGGGCGAGTCGTTCGGCACGCTGGGATGGAATTCGCCGTAGCCGGCCGCCGACAGCCGCTCCGGCGCCATGCCGCCCCGCTCGATGAGCCACTGCACGACGATGGTGGCGCGGGCGGTGGAGAGATCCCAGTTCGACGCGAACCGCGCCGAGTGAATCGGCACGTTGTCGGTGTGGCCTTCGATCCGCACGGCGTTGACGGTCTGCTGCAGCGACTCGGCGAGCCGGGCCAGGGCCGCCTGCGCACCTTCCGACAGTTCGGCACTGCCGGTGCCGAACGCACTGGCCTCGGGGATCGAGACGACGAGGCCGCGCGAGTCCTCCGACATCTCGAGGCGCCCGCTCGCCAGGTCTTCGGCCAGCTCCCGCATCAGCACCGTCTTCGCGTCGAGCTGCTCGCTCGTGAGGCCGAGGCCATCGGACAGCACGCCGGGACCGCTCGTCGCGTTGACGCCGCGGCCCTGCTCCCGCGGGTCGAACGCCTGCTGCAGCCCCTGGGCCATCGTCGAGAACTTGCCGGCATCGACGGTGGAAATGGCGTACATCGTCGTGAAGAACGCGAAGAGCAGCGTGATGAAATCGGCGTAGGACAGCAGCCAGCGGTCGCGTGAGTGGTTGCCGTGGCGGCGGCGGTCGCGCATGTCAGGCGACCTCGGCCCGCGGCGGCTTGCGGTCGGCCTGCAGCAATGCCGTCAGCTGCTGGTCGACCATGCGGGCTGGCTGGTTGTCCTGGATGGCGGCGATGCCCTCGATGATGAGGTGCCGGCGGAGCGCCGACGCACGGGCGTTCGCGCGAATCTTGGTCGCGATCGGCAGGAACAGCAGGTTCGCGGAGCCGACGCCGTAGACGGTGGCCACGAAGGCGACCGCGATGCCCTCGCCGAGCTTGGAGGGTGCCGCCAGGTTCTCCATCACGTGAATGAGTCCGAGCACCGCACCGAGGATGCCCAGCGTCGGCGCATACCCCGCCGCCGCCTCGAACAGTTCGGCGTGATCTTCCTCTTCCTGATCGAGGGTGTGGCTCTCGGCCTCGAGCAGGCGGCGTACGTCCGACGCCTTGAACCCGTCCACGGCGAGCGCCAGGGCGCGCCGCAGAAACGGATCGCCGGCCTCGCCGATCTCCCCTTCGAGCGCGAACAGCCCCTTGCGGCGCGCGCGGCTCGCGTACTCGGTGAGGCGCTCCACCAGGTCGGAGCCCGGGCGGTTCACGGCCGTGACGGCCCGCATGAGCGCCTTCGCGGCGCCGGACAACCGGGACACGGGATAGGACACGAGCAGTGCGGCGCACGTACCGCCGAACACCACGAGGGCCGCAGTGGGCTGCGCCAGCGTGCGCAGGCCGCCGCCTTCGAGGTATTGCGCGCCGACGAGGACGGCTACCGCGAGGGGCAGGCCCAGCAGCACCCCCGTGTCGGCCCGTCGCTGCCCGGGTCCGTTCACCGGACTTCCCTCATCTCCGATCCGTTGTCCGGCGCACGGCGGACCCGGTCGGCCGCCTCGATGAAGCGCGCGAGGGACGCGGGGAACAGGTCGCGCGGCATGGCGTCGCACAGGCGCTGCATCCACGCAAGATCGTCAGCCGTGTCCACGGTGAGGCGCAGGTTCGGCCGCCGCAGACGGCCGGTCGCCAGCACGGGGATCGAGGTGAAGGCCCCGCGCTTGAGGAACGGCGTCACGTGTTCGCGGTCGTACGGGTCGGTGGCCGCACGCGAAGCGGCGAGCAACGCCGACGCCCGCATCGCCTCGACCGTGCCGCCGACGGGCAGCCCGGCTTCGACAATGTGGTCGGCGCCGGTCCGATCGAGCATGGTGAGCGTCCGACCGACGCTGTCGATGTCCACCGCAGGGTTATCGGCGGTGGCCCGCACAACGCGGTGCAGCTCGAAGGCCTGGGCGGCGCGCGCGTACCGACCGAGCACGTCCTCGATGGCCCCACGGAAGGTGTGGGCGCCAAGCCTCGCGGCCGCCGCCGCCAGGACGTCGTCTTCAGGCAACGTGGTGGTCACCAGCACCACCGGATACTCGCTCGCCTGGAGGCGCCGGATGGCGTGCTCGACGAGCGGCCGGCCGGCCAGATCGAGCATCGACTTGCCCGGCAGGCGGGTCGAGCCCATGCGGGCCTGGAGCAGGACGGCGGTCCCGCGCATCTAGGCCACTCCCTGCATCACGGCCGCGCCGAGCGGTTCCAGCCGGATGTCGGCGTCGCTCAGGAACACGGACGCCTCGTAGCTGGTCATCCAGAGGTCGTGGCGGAAGCGGCCGATCGACGGCTTCACCTGGCGCCCCGCTGCCAGCTGCAGCAGCATCAGGGGAAAGTCCGCCCCGGCCTCGATGGTGAGCGGAATGCCTCCCGAGAAGCGCGGGTTGATCTCGAACACGGTGGGCACGCCCTCCTCGACCCGGCACTGGATGTTGATGGGTCCTGCGAAGCGCAGCGCCGCAACGCAGGATCGCGCCAGCGCGATGAGCGCGGGATCCTTCACCGTGCGCCCGCGGTCGATGACGCCCGCACGGATGACGACCCGCTCCCGCGGCACGATCGACAGCGGCGCGCCGTTGAAGTCGCAGAGCACGTCGATGGTGAATTCCGGCCCGTCGATGTAGCGCTGGACCACGGGCGTGTCGACGTAGTCGAGGAAGAACTCGAGTTCGCGTCGGTTGCGTACCTTCACGGCGCCCACGCCGCCGCGCCCGTAGCGCGGCTTGATGAAGAGCGGGAACGCGGGTTCGACGGGCACCATACCGGGCAGGAACGACTCGGCGGCCGCCACGCCGCGGCTTCGCAGCACCCGGCAGGTCTCGAACTTGTCGTTGCACAGGAGCGACGTGGCTTCCGGCGACACGGCCACGCGGATGCCACGCTCCGCGAACGCCGCGCTCGCGCGCCCGAACAGCGGCAGTTCATCGTCGATGGTCGGCACGACGAGCCCGATGTGCTCGGCCTCGCAGATGGCGAGAATCTCGTCGAGGTACGAGGGATCGGACGACAGCGGCACGCGGTACGCCCGATCGCCCGAGTAGACCGCCGGCGACAGCGCGTTGACGTCGCTGACGACGAGACGTCCGCCCCCGCTGCGCGTGATGGCGCTGCGGAAGGCGCGAACGAGGGGAACCCGCCGGGAGGCGGCGGTGATGAGGACGTGCCTGGAAGTCACGCTGTACGCCTTTCCCAAAGTGCGGTGAGGTCATCGGCCTGCAGGGCCGTGCCCGCCTTCACCGCTCGGGCGAGCCGTGTCCCAATCAGAGCAGACTGCACGGAGGCCGGGAGGCCGGCCGCCGGCCGGAGCGCCACGACGTCGCCCGGCGCGAGCGTGTCGCCGGCCGCGAGGTCGCGCGTGGCGTACAGGCTGCGGCGGCTGGGCATGACGTTCATGGCCTCGGCCGGCTCGCAGCGCTTCTCGCCGGAGCCGAGCGCCAGGGTCGCCCGGTGCGCAACGGCGATCACCTCGGCCAGCTGGTCGCGCGTCGACGAGACCGGGCCGTCGATTGCCTCGGCGTCGCCGTCGAGCATGAAGTGCCGCTCGTACAGAGCCGCGCCGAGCGCCACCGCCATCGGCACCGCGAACGTGTCCTCGCCGTGATCGGAGAGGCCGACCGGTACGCTGAAGGCCCCGGCCAGCGTGGCAATCGCCCGCAGGTTCTCGGCGCCGCGCGGGACCGGATAGGCCGAGACGCAGTGCAGCAGCGCCACGCCGGACGCCCCGGCGAGGCGGGCGGTCGCAATCGCATGCGACACCTCGCCGAGCGAGGCCATGCCCGTCGAGATGATGAGCGGCCGGCCGGTGCGCGCGGCCCTGGCGATGAGCGCGTCCCAGGTCAGGTCGCCGCTGGCGATCTTGTAGGCGTCCACGCCGACGCGCTCGAGCATGTCGATGCTCTCGAGCGAGAGCGGTGTCGCCACGAGCGCGAGGCCGCGTTGCCGCGCGCGGGCGGCCACGGCGTGGTGCGACGCCTCGTCGAGCTCGAACGCCGAGAAGAAGTCGGTGAGCGACGCGGCCGTGACGTGCGCCGGCGCCGGACAGGACGCCGCGACGAGTTCGGTGGCCACCAGCGTCTGGAGCTTCACCGCCGACGCACCGGCGTCCGCAGCCGCATCCACCATCGCCAGCGCGCGATCGGGATGTCCGCTGTGGTTGAGGCCGATCTCGGCGATCACGAAAAGCGGGTGACCGGTCCCCACGGGACGCGCCCCGATCGTCAGGGACGGGAGCTTAGGCTGCACGGGCGATCCTCCTGGGCAGAATGACTGACGCGACGTCCGGCACCTGGGCGAACCCGTCGACCACCGCATCGGGCCTCACGGCCGACGCGCTCGCTCCGGTCCGCGTCCACTCGCGCGTCTGGATCGTGCGCAGGCCGCACCGCATCGCGCCGAAGACGTCGCAGAACGGGTCGTCGCCGACGAAGAGTGCGTGGCCGGGCCCCACATCCAGGCGCCGCAACGCCTCCATGAACGGTTCCCGGTCCGGCTTCCCTTCCCCCGACCCCCACTCCGAGGCGAACACCACCGTGTCGGTCCAGCGATCGAGGCCAAGGGCCGCGACCTTCCTGGCCTGGATCTCCGGAATCCCGTTGGTCACCACCCCGAGCCGCCAGGAGCGGCGGAGCCGCTTCAACGTGGCCAGCGTACGTGCCGGAAGGCGCAGCGACGGCACATGGCCGCGATACACGCGGATCCACTCGCCGAACGGTGCCGTGATGCCGAACCGCTCGGCGACCGCATCCAGTTCGCGGCCCGCGCCCGGCCCACGCGAGCTGCGAACGAGTAGCCGGAAGACCTGGCGCGCCGGAACGCCGTGGGTCCGCTCGACATGGCGGGCGACAGCGGCGAAGCCGCTCAGGCGGAACCGCCGGTGCGGGTACAAGGTGTCGTCGAGATCCAGCAGCATCGCACGACCGCTACGCGGCATGAGTGCCTCTCCTGCGGCCGCCTGCCGCGAGTTCGCGCAGGGCGTCCGCCACCCGGAACACCCCGCGTCCATCAATCACGCGTGCGGCCGACGCCCCGAGGTGGGCCGCCCTCGTCGGCTCGGCCGCGAGCGCCGCAACGGCGTCGACCACTCGCCTCACGACGTCGGCATCCCCGATGAAGCCGGCGTCCACGGCTGCGCCGCGGCGCGCAAAGGCAGCGATGGTCGGTCGCTGCGCCGCGACCACCGCCAGGGCGACGGCCGGTCGGCCCAGGGCCGCCGCTTCATACAAGGTGAGCCCGCCGGCAGATACGACGATGGCCGATTCGCGCAGCGCCGCGGCCAGGCCGTCTGGCGCGTGAACCCACGTGACACGCGACCCGCGTGGTGTCGAAGGGCTGCCATGCGTGAATCCGCCCGCGATGCGCACCGGCATGTGCGGCAGCACACGCGCAATCTCCTCCGCGAGGCCCGGACCCACGCGCCGGACCGCGCTGCCGCCTCCGAGCGCCACCAGCACGCCGCAACCGGGCGCGTGCAGGGCGTCCTCTCGGGTGTGCGTGACCTCCGGGTCGAGCACGGTGAAGGCGGGGCCTGCCAGCGTCGCGTGCGCCCCGCGCCGCGGCGAGCCGAGACTGCCGTCGATCGCGAGGTCCGAGTCGGTGAAGCCGAGCCCGAGATCGTGCAGGGTTGCCACCGGCACCCGCCGGCGCTGTGCCGCGCGCACCCAGCGGCCCGCCTCGTCCGGGGACGGATCGTCTACCACGAGCAGGTCGGGGGCAGACCTGTCCAGCAACACCAGCCCTCCGGGCGCGATGTCCCAGCCGCGCGAGGCGGCCAGGCGCCGCGTCTGCGCCGTGCCGCGTACGCTCACGAACGGCGCGGTGCCAAGCGCACGCGCGAGGGACCGGCAGCGCACCAGGTGACCGAAACCCGTGCGCGGCCCGGCGGGCGCGCGAAAGAGGACACGCATCAGCAGGGCCTCCGGCATTCCCGAAAGGCAGCGGACGACGACATCGCCCGTCCCGCATGCCCTGTCGCCAGCAGTGCCGCCGCGACGTGTACCAGCAGGCGCCGGCCGTCGACGGTCGTCACCTCGAGCAGCGGGTCGCGCCAGACGAGGCGGCACGGCGGTTCGTGTGCACCCAGGTTCAGCAGTCCGACGAACGCACCGTCGGCCTCGAAGAACTGCAGCCGGCGGTTGCCGTAGTCGGCCACGGCCAGCCACGGCGCGCGCGACACCACCTCGCCGTGCTCCCCGGCAAACGCAGGAGCGATGGCAACCGCGTGCAACGGCAGCAGGAACTGGCCGGCCCCGGCGCCCGGGCTGCCGAATGCGACGCGCACGCGACCATCGGCCTCCCGGACGACGACCCGGTGTCCGGAAGCATCGGCTTCGTATGCGAGGCCGCTACATGACGGCGGGACGACACCGGTGGATCGGCCGGCCGTCACGTCGACGCTGCGTACTGGATCACGCGACGGCGGGGCGGCCGCCATTTCCGGCGGAAAACTGGCCAATTGCGAGCGGTGGCGGCGGCGGGTCCGCTGATGTGGCGTGCTCATGACTGGTTCCGGCTGCGGGTAGAGCCAGAACGCTGCCAGCCTGCGGCCCGGGCACGGGGCCCGCGGTCGATTAAAGCTTGCGGGACGGTTCCCGATTACCTCCCCGACACGAGCTGCGGCGGGTGCCACCCGCCACCGGCGGCAAGGACGCCCCGGTCACTTTCAGGGAGGAATCGCAATGGCTTCGTTCTCAGTCGTCAGCAACATCTCCGCGTCGAACGCCCAGTCGAACCTGTCGGTCACCAACCTCGGGATGCAGAAGACGATCGCCCGCCTGTCGAGCGGCTTCCGCATCAACATGTCGGGTGACGACGCGGCCGGCCTGGCGGTCGCCAACTCGTACCGGTCGCAGCAGGCGGTGCTCAACCAGGGCATCCGCAACGCCAACGACGGGCTGTCCACGCTGCAGATCAAGGACGGCGCGCTCAACAACATCTCGACCCTGCTGGACCGCATGGCGACGCTCGCGTCGCAGTCGGCCTCCGCCTCCTCGGGCGTCAACCGCACGGTGCTGAACGACGAGTTCCAGGACGTCATCTCGGAAATCAACCGCGAGGCGAACGTGGCCGGCCTGGCCACCAGCGGCGGGTTCTCGGTGTTCGTCAGCTCGAACGGCACCGACGGCGTGGTGAGCGGCACGCTCGGCGCGGCCGACGCGACCGACCTCGGCGTCGCGAGCCTCGACATCTCGACGGCTGGCGGCGCGGCGACTGCCGTGTCCACGATTGCCACGGCGGTCTCGACCCTCGGCAGCACGCAGGCCAGCATCGGCACCCTGCAGAACCGCCTGACGTTCGCCATCAGCCTGGCGCAGTCGCAGGTGGTGAACACCAAGGCGGCCGAAAGCCGCATCCGCGACGCGAACATCGCTGAGGAATCGGCGAACCTGACGCGCTACCAGATCCTGACGCAGAGCGGCATCTCCGCCCTCGCGCAGGCGAACCAGTCCAACTCCGCCGTCCTGAAGCTCCTCGGCTGATCGTCGTCGACCGGCCGCGGCGGGAGGCACTCCGGCATACGGGGGCCTCCCGCGCGCGCCGGACCTCGGCCCTCCGCCGGAGCTGGCAGGGTTCTGGCATAACGTCTGAACACTCAGTCTCCCCCAGTACCAGGAGCGCAGCGTGTCTTCAGGCATCTCGTTCAGCGGCTTCAACGACGTCGACTTCAATTCGGTGATCTCGGCGCTCATGCGCCAGGCCGCCGAACCCATCACGGCGCTGCAGACGCGTCAGTCGGCCCTGCGCACGCAGGTCAACACCTTCAACAGCCTGACCTCGCGCCTGCAGACCGTGCGCGACGCGGCCGACGCGCTTCGCACGTCGAATGGCCTCCAGGCGTTCACCACCACCGTCAGCGACCAGTCGGTGCTGCGGGCGTCAACCGGCGCCGGCGCCATCGCCGGCCGCTACGACGTCGTCGTGCAGGAACTGGCGCGGGCGCAGGTGACGGCAACCACCAGTTCGGCACCCGACCCCGACACCACCATCGTCGCCAGTGGCGGCACGATCACGATCAATGGCCGGACGGTCACCGTGGCCGGACCGGTCACGCTCCAGGGGCTCGTGCGCGCCATCAACGAAACCGACGGCATCGGCGCCACTGCCGCGATCGTGCAGGTGAGCCCGTCCACCTACCGGCTGGTGCTCACGGCAGCGGCCTCGGGCGAGGCGGCAGCGTTCACCGTGCAGAATGCCCTCTCCGGCGGCTCGGGCGTCACCTTCGCCGACACGGACGGCGACGGCACGTCGGGTGACACCGCCGCCGACAACGCGGTCCAGGGCACCGATGCAAAGCTGCTCGTGAACAACATCGCGGTGACCAGCGCCACGAACACGGTGAGCAACGTCATCCCGGGCACCACCCTCACCCTGCTCCGCCAGTCGCCCGCCACCCCGGTGGCGCTCGACGTCACCGAGGACGTCGCCTCGGTGGAAGGGCGCGTGAAGGACTTCATCACGGCCTACAACGGGCTGATGAAGTTCCTGGGCGACCAGACGACCGCCGCGGCCGGCAACACGGCCGGCAACATCGGGCGGGATCCGATGCTGCGCCAGTTGAAGGCCGGTCTCCGCTCGGCCCTTACCAACGTGTACGGCACCGAGCAGATGCAGTACCTGGGGCAGATTGGGGTCGAGTTCACGCGCACCGGCACCATGTCGCTGAACACCACGCGCTTCCGCGAGGCGCTGGCCGGCGGCACCGATGCGATCGAGCGCGTGCTCGCCGGTTCCGCCACCGAGCCGGGTGCCTTCGACGCGGTGAGCGACGTCATCAAGCGCTTCACCGAGACGAGCGGGATCATCTCGCAGGCGCAGCAGCAGCTCACCAAGCAGATCTCCGGGATCGACACACAGATCGCCGAGATGCAGCGGCGCCTCGACCTGCAGCGGGCCGCCCTCGTCCGCGAGTACGCCGCCGCAGACCAGGCCATGAGCCGGCTGCGCTCGCAGAGCGGCGCGCTCACGCAGTTCTCACAGTCCACCGACAGCAACCGCTAGGTTCCTTCTCATGAGCTACGCAGCCACCCGCGCCATGAACACGTACCGCTCGACCGAGGTGCAGTCGCGCACGCCGCTCGAACTGGTCACCATGCTGAACGACGGCGTCATCCGGTTCCTCGGCAACGCCCGGGACGCGGTCGTCCGCCGCGACATCGCCGCGCGGCGCGACGCCCTCAACCGCGCCCTGGCGATCATCTCGGAGCTGCAGAGCACGCTGAACATCGAAAAGGGCGGGGCCGTCGCCGCCGAGCTCGACCGCCTCTACGAGTACTCGACGCTGCGCCTGCTCGACGCCGCCATGCGCAACGAGGTCGAGCCGATCGACGAGGTCCTGCGCATCTTCGGGATCCTGCGGGACGGCTGGTCGACCATCGCGAGGCCGCAGGGCCAGGAGCCGCCGCGGTGACACGCGACGATGTCGAACGACATCTGGACCAGCTCCGCCTCGGTCTCGAAACCGAGCTGGCCCTCCTGCGCCAGCTGCAGGCCGTTGCCGCCACCCAGCGGCGTGTGAGCGAGCTGCGCGACTTCGATCAGCTGAAGATCGCGAGTGACGAGCGCGACCGCCTCACGCGGAGCCTGCTGGCGATCGAACAGGGCCTGACGGAACATCGCGCGGTCCTGGCCGAGGTGCGCGAGGCCGCTGCGAGCATCCCCACCTACGGCACGGTGCTCGCCCTGCGGCAGGCGTCGTCCGACCTGGTCTCCGAGATTCTGGAGGCCGATCGCGAGGCGATGAAGGTGCTGGCGGATGCGGAAATGGCCCGACGCGCGGCCCTGGCGAGCCTCGAGCGCGGCGAGACCACGCTGGCGGCCTACCGCAGGATTCTGGCGCCGCCGGTCTCGAACGCGGGACTGGTGGACCGGCGCGGATAGGCCGGTCGACCCGCGGCGACGAAGCGCGCCGTTTCCCGGAAGCCTGCCCTCTCGTAAATCCCCCGCGCTCGCCGGTTCCGGCCGCTCACGAGCAGCGACACGCGCTCGACCCCCGCGTCGCTCGCGCGGCGCAGCACCTCACCCAGCATGCCCGAGGCCAGGCCCTGCCCGTGGCGCCCCGGGGCAACGGCCACCTGCGCGATGTGCGCGCTGCGCGGCGCAATGGTGGTGGTGAGGACGACCCCGTCCAGATGCCCATCCTCGGACAGCGCGGAGGCGGACAGCGCCGGGGCGAACTCCCCGCAGGCCGTGCCGCCCAGCAATTGCGCGACGTAGTGGCGCCACTCCTCGGGTCGGTCGCCCCGCGCGAATGGGCGCGTGACGGTGGCCTGGCCGTACGACGCGGCCAGCAGGTCGGGAATGCCGCGCGCGGCCGACGCACTCCAGGTGAAGCCGCGGATCGCCGCGCCCGGGCAAGGAAGGTCGCGGGCCATGTACTGATAGGGCTCGACGTCGAATCCTCGCGCGACGAGCGCGGGCACGAGGCCCGGCGCGGCGCTGAAGGCAAACAGCAGCACGCCGTGGGATACGTCGCCCGCGGCATCGAGCGCGAGCAGGGCGTCGAGGAGCGCGCGGGTCGCCTGGGACGAGCGGGCGCCGAGGCCGCCGATCTGCAGCGTGTCCTCGTGGAGGAGGAAGTAGGCCCAGCCGGCCAACTCGCCGTCCTCGAGCAGCGCGAGGCCCGGCAGGCGGCCGGCGCGGCGCTGGCGCTCGACCTCGGCCCACGTGCCCGTGCTGTCCCACGACAGCTGGTCCAACCACTGGGCGCGCTGCTCCACCCAGGTGTCGGCCAGCGCGGCGCTGTCGAGGTCCCGCCAGTCGACGAGCCGGGTCACCCGGCGGCCTTGCGCGGCCCCGCGGGCACGAGCCGCTCCCGCAGCGACGAGGCCAGCGCACTGGCCGACTCGCCGGTCGGCGAGGCGGCGGATCGGTTCGCGCTGCGCACCAGTTCGTAGGTTTCGCGGCGATGGACGACCACGTCGCTGGGCGCGGTGATGCCCAGCCGGACGCCTCCGCGGCCGACGCTGACGACCTGCACCTCGATGCCGTCGCCGATCATGATCGACTCGCCGCCCTTGCGCGTGAAGACCAGCACCGTGCTACCCCACCGGATGCGCCGTCGAGTATTCGTCCCCGCCCGCCAGCAACTGCAACCCGAGCATCCGCCGCGGGTTGATCACCAGCGGCGCCCGCAGGTTCGCGGTCGCGCTTCCGTCCTCGAGGACGCGGACGATGGCCAGCCACAGCAGCGGACTGCCGTCGCTTGCGTGCAGGCGGCGCTTCTGGAGGTCGTCGAGGCGCCGCTCGTAGCCGGGCATCACGAGTGCCGGGTCGACCGCGAGGAAGGCCGGCCGGGGCCCGTCGATGCCCTGCAGGCACGTCAGCGGCTCGATGGCCGGCGAGGTGACCAGGAAGAAGCGCCGGCAGGCTTCGAATCCGGGTACGCCTTCGACCATGTTGACAATGTCGCCGGGTTCCGCGACGAAGGCGCCGAACTGCGTGTCGACGACCTGGGCCCCCTTCGGCAGCTCGCTGATGAATCGCACCGGTGTCGTCATTTCAGGTAATCCAGCAGTGAGACGCGTGAGGTCTTCGCCACCGCCCCCAGTGCCGCTTCGTAGGTCATCTGGCCGCGGTTCATGCGCGTGATCGCCTCGGGCATGTTCGCCTCCTCGGCCTGCGACAGGCGCGCCTTCGCGGCGAGGCGCAGCGCGGCGAGGCGCGAGTTGCCGTCGTCGACGCTCGCCTGGTCGCGCCCGACCTGACTGAGCGTCTGCGAGACGCGCCCAAAGGCGTTGTTGAGCGAGGTGATGCCCGCGAGGATGGTCGCGCCGTCACCGGCGCGTGCGGCCGTGATCATGCCGTCCAGGGTGGTCAGCACATCGGTGGCATCGCCGCCCTGCAGGATGGCGCGCCCATCGAAGGTGAGGGCGACGCTCCGGTTCTCGCCGACATCCACGCTGACCGGCTGGCCATTGCCCTGGTAGGCCCAGGTCGTGCTCTTCACATAGGGCGGGACCGAGGCATTGCCGCCACCGAAGAGGAAAGCGCCGTTGAACGACGTGTTGATGCTCGAGGCCAGCGCATCGCGCACGCTGGTGAAGCTCTCCGCGGCCGCCTCGCGAACGGCCTGTGACGCCGTGGAACCCACCGCGCTCTGCGCCGCCACGAGGGCCTGCGTGAGCTTGTCCACCATGTCGCCGAGCACCGAGTCGAGCGCGGCCAGCCGGGCAGCCGCGGAGTCGGCCACACCGCGATACCCGTCCAGGGTGTCGATCGTCGCCTGCTCGTTGACGGCGCGCTGCGCCGAGGTGGGATCGTCGCTCGGCGTACGGACCCGCTTGCCGGTCGAGACCTGCCACTGCGCCTCGGCAAACTGCTCGGCCGCCGTGTTGATGGCCGCGACGCCGTCACGCACCTGGTTGAACGTAATCCGCATCGTCATCGGACACCGACCATGTTGAGGAGCGTCACGATCGCGGAGTCGATCGTGGAGAAGAATCGGGCGTTCGCCTCGTAGGCACGCTGGTACTGAATCAGCCGGCTTGCCTCCTCGTCGAGGGAGACGCCGGAGACCGAATCGCGCAGCCGCTCGATCGCGGAGACCACGTCCTTGCGGGAGTCGAAGCGCGTCTTCGCGTCCGCGCTGTCGCTGCCGATGACGAAGACCAGCTGGCTCCACGCCTGCGTGAACGTGGCCGAGCCGCCGCTGGCGGCGTTTGCGGTGCGCAGGTTCGCGATGGCCCTGGCGGCCGCGTTGTCGCCGGTCGCCCCGGTGCCCGACGCGGCCACGCGACGGTTGTCGGCGAGAACGGCGGGATCGACCGCCATCGCCCGCGCCGCCCCCGAGACAGCCGCCGGAGCAACGAACAGCGGCTGGCCTGTATTGCCGAGCGCGTCGTATCCCGCGGCATGCCGCGCGTTGACCTGCGTCGCGACGTCGTAGGCGAGCTGATCGAGACGCTGCTGGTACCTGGGAATGAGGGCGTCGCGCACCTCCAGCCGGCCGCCGATGGTCCCGCCGGTGAGTTCGCGCGTGATGTCGTACTCGCCCGCGATGATCGTCGCGCGGCCGGTGACGGGCACCGTGCCGGTGGTGAGCGCGTAGACGCTGGTGCCGACCACCAGCGCACGGCCGGAGCCGACCGCGAGGTCGACCGTCCCTTCGGGGCGGGTGATCACCGAGACGTTGGTGAGCCGTGACAGGTCCTGGAGGGCCACGCCGAGTTCGTCGCGCAGGCCCTCCGTGTCGCCCCCGTTGGCGTCGCCGATGGCCCGGTTCAGCTCGGCCACCTTCGAGGCGAGCGCGTTGACTTGATCGACCGCCACGCGGATGTCGGCGTCGGCCTGCGCGGCCGACTCGTCGAGCCGCCGCGCGAGATCGTTGAACCCGGTGGCGAGGCGCGAACTCTGGAGCACGACGCCGTCGCGCGCGACGGCCGACTGCGGGTCCACCGAGAGCGCCGAAAAGGCATTGAAGAACGCGGAGAGGGAGCCGTCGATCGACTCGCCGGCCGAGCCCAGGCTCGACTCGACCACGGCAAGCGACTGCGCCATCGCCTCGTCGCGGGCCTGCGCCGGCAGTTCGCCACGCAGTCGCGCCTCGACGAACGCGTCGCGCGTGGCGCGTACGCCCACCACCTGCACGCCGCCCGAGCCGTTGACCGGCGGTCGTTCCGCCAGCTCCAGCCGCCGGCGCACGTAGCCTTCGGTGTTGAGGTTCGCGATGTTCTGTCCGGTGACGTCGAGACCGTACCGCTGCGCGTCCATGTTGCCGGCAACGGTGCCGAGCGAGGTGAAGAGACCAGCCATCAGGCCCTCACGCGGACGCGCCCGAGGCGCGGCGCCGCAGGTGCGTTGCCGGCAGGTTGATATCCGGGCGCCACGCCCTGTGCCGCGAGCGACGCGGTGATGAGATCGGCACTCGCGCGGCCGATGGCCCGGCACCGCTCGAGCATGCGCTGGGCCTGCCGCAGTTCCGGGATCAGGGCGGCCGGGTCGTCGGCCTCGGCCTGGAGTGGATGGGGGAAGGCGGAGACGGCCGCCTCGAGTTCGGATTCCGCCGCCGTCACGGCGTCGATGTCGGCCGCCGCGAGCGCGTCTCCGAGGGAGCCGAGCACGCGCGTGAGGTGCGCGACCCGCATCCTGGCGGTGTCGTCGCGCCGCATGCTAGATGTCCTCGAGGGAACGTTCGATCAGCGAGTCGGCCAGCGCCAGCGGATCGGCTCCCAGCTTTCCGCTGGCCAGCAGGGCACGGCCCCGCTCCACGGCCTCCGGGCGGACGCCGAGATCGCGGCTCACCGTCGCCACCGCCTCCCGCACCAGACGCACCTCGGGGGACACGGTTACCTCATCCCTCGACGTGCGGCCGGCTCCGTCCTGCGCCCCGGCGCTCACCTTGGTTTTGTCGACCTTCGAGGTCAGCGTGGCGTCGACGTTGGGGCGGTTGCCCTCAATCTTCATGGCTACTCCTCGCCAGAGTCTGGCTAGCCGCATAATCGGCCGCCAGGCCCGTGCGCTTTAGGGCCGCATACAGATCGACGGCCTGGCCATGCCGGCGAGCCTCGAGGTGCAGGTGCGGGCCGGTCGATCGTCCGCTGCTGCCCGACTGCGCCACCACCTGGCCCGCCTCGACCACGTCCCCTGCCTTGACGGCAAATCCGGAGAGGTGCGCGTAGCGCGTCTCCAGGCCCTGGCCGTGGTCGACCACGACGGTGAGCCCGTACCCGGGGCGCTCATCCGCCGACACCACGCGACCGGGAGCCACGGCCCGCACCTCCTGGCCGTACGCCATCCGGATGTCCGTGCCCGCATGGAACTGCGCCCGCCCGTTCAGCGGATCGTTGCGCCAGCCGAATGGCGAGGTGACAGCACCGCCCGGCAGCGAGCCCGCGGCGGCTGCCCCCGCCCCCGGCAACGGGATCGCCGCCGAACTCCTGGCGATCGCAGCGATGGCCGGGGTGGCGCGTTCCACCGGCGCCGTCGCTGGCGCAGCCGGTGCAGACGGCGCGAGCAGACCCGTCGGGTCGCTGGCCTCCGGCGTCTGCGACCCCAGGTTGCCGTAGCGCAGGTCGAGTGCGTTGAGCAGGACCGACGCGAGACCGAATCCTCCCGCGCCGCTGAGCGTTCGGCCAAGTTCGCCATCGAAGGTGGACTGCATCGCGTCGAAGCCGAGGCCCTTCCCTTCCTCCTCGCCGTCGAGCATCGACTCGCGCATGCCCTTCAGCATCTCGGAAAGGAACATCGCCTCGAACTCGTGCGCGAGGCGCGCCAGCTGCTCACGCTGCTGGGCGTGCTGCGCTTCGGCCGCGGCCCGCTCGGGCTCGCGCGATGTCACACCGATCGGGTTCGTGTCCATGGCTAGAGCACCACGATCTCGGCCTTGAGCGCGCCGGCCGCCTTCAGCGCCTGCATGATGGCGATGATGTCGCGCGGCGTGGCGCCGAGTGCGTTCAGCGCGCGGACCACCGCTTCGAGGGTCGTGCCTTCCTCGAGCGTGACCAGCTGTGCGTCGGTCTCGCGCACGTCCACCTGCTGGTTGGGCACGACCTGCGTGTCGCCGACGCGCGAGAAGGGCGCCGGCTGTGACACCTCGTAGCGGGTGCTGATCCGCACCGACAGGCTGCCGTGTGCGACGGCCGCTGCGCCGATCCGCACGCCGCCGCCCACCACCACGGTGCCGGTGCGCTCGTTGATGGCGACGCGCGCCACGGAGTCGGTCGCGACCTGGAGCATCTCGAGGCGCGCCATCAGGTTGGGCAGCGCGCCGGCGTACTGCGGCGGCACCTTCACCTGCACGCTGCCCGGATCGACCACCGACGCCTGGCTGGCGCCCAGCTCCATGTTGACGGCATCGGCAATGCGGGCCGCGCTCGCGAAGTCGGGCTCGCGCAGGGCCAGCATGAACGAGTCGCCCTTCGGCAGCGCACCGCCGGCGTCGAGCTGCACCTGCCCGCCGGCCGGGACGCGGCCCACGGTGAGGTGGTTCACCTGCACCGAGTTGCCGCCCGTGCCGCCGCCGAACCCGCCGAGCGACAGCGGCCCCTGGGCGAGCGCATAGATCTGTCCGTTCCCGCCCCGCAGCGGCGTCGCCAGCAGCGTGCCGCCCTGCAGGCTGCGCGCGTCGCCCACCGACGAGGCCGTCACGTCGACGCGGGCACCGGCCCGGGCGTACGCCGGGAGTTCCGCCGTCACGAGCACCGCCGCCACGTTCTCGATGCGGAGCTGTCCGGCGGGCACGGCGATGCCGAAGCGCTGGAGCATGTTCGCCAGCGTCTGCGCGGAGAAGATGGTCTGCCGGCGGTCGCCGGTCTTGTTGAGGCCGACGACGAGCCCGTACCCGATCAACTGGATCGGGTCGGCGCCCTGGATCGCGGCCACGTCCTTCAGCCGCGTGGAGGCATCAGCGCCCGACGAAGGCCCCGCGGCGAGGCTGAGGGCAAGGAGCACGGCAAGGCAGGTGCGAAACACGACAAGGCAGCGCATGGCGACCCTCAGAAAACCTTGTTCAGGATGCGGAGCAGCCAGCCTGGCGAGAGGCTGTCCTTCATGAGCCCGCGGCCGAAGTACCGGATGCGCAGCTGGCCGAGCGAGGTGGACAACACCACGTTCTGGGGCGACACGTCCGCCACGCGGGCAATGCCGGTGAGCACCACCACCTGCCGGTCGCCGTTGATCTCGATCTCGCGCACGCTCTCCACGAGCAGATCGCCGTTCGGCAGCACCTCGGCCACCCGGCCCGTGACCGTGGCGCTCAGTTCGCCCGCGCGGGTCGTCGTGCCGCTGCCCTGGAACGCCGATTCACTCTTGGTGGAGGCCAGGTTCGACGGATCGATGATCGACGGCAGCTTCGTTTCGAGGCCGAAGAGGCTCGGCAGCGACCCGGAGGCGTTGCTCTGCTTCGTCAGGTTCGAGTCGGCGCTGCCCACGGCGCTGATGCTCTCGATCACGCGGATCGTGACCAGGTCGTTCACGTTGCGCGCGCGCAGGTCGGCGGCCAGCCCGTTGATCCATGCATACGATGAACCGCGGGCATCGGCACGCGCCTGCGCACGCGCAGCTTCGAGGTACCGCTGGAGCTGATCGTCGTACTTGTCCTGCGCGACCTTCTTCTCCTCGGCGGCCGCGGTGCCGGCCAGCAGCACCACGCAGCCGAGAATCCAGGTCCAGCCCCTAGCGGTTCCCATGTATCACCTCGACCAATCCTCGCCCGACGACCTTCGCGCGCAGTTCGCGCCGGCTGTCCCGGTTCACGACGCGGACGGTTGCGCCGGTCATTCCGTTGTCTACCGCGACCAGGCTCGCGCTCACGACGATGGCGCCCATGGTCACCTGCGCCTGCACCGGCTCCCCTGCCCTCACGTCCGGTGCGGGGGTTGCCGATTGAAGGGTCAGCACCTCGCCCGCCGCGACATCGCGGCGGACCATCGCCCCGACGAGGGCGTCGGCGCGCGGCAGCCGCTTCAACGGCACGCCGCCAGGTGCGTCGGTCACATCGGCGACATCTGCTGCCGCAAGCACCGTGCCGCGGCTCAGCAGGCGCGTGGCCCGTGCATGCGGCACGACGACCGACACGGTGGCCCGGACACGCCCGCGCTGATGGACGCGGCCGTCCTTGCCGGCGCCGAGCACCGTAAAATCCATCGGACCACCCGTTTTCGCGTCCGGAGCGGGCACGGCCGCCAGATCGCCGGGCAGGTCGGACGGCACCGAGAGGTCGATCAGCTCCACACCGACGCGCGCGTCCGGCCCCAGGCGGTCGCGAATCGCTGCCGCGATGGCGGCCTCGAGCCGCGGCCGGATGGCCGGTTCCCCGAACAGCCCTGTCGGCAGGGCGACAGCCCAGGCCAGGACCAGGACAGCCAGGCGGCGCATCACCGCACCAGCTGGTTGACCTGCTGCAGCATCTCGTCAGCGGCCTTCACCACGCGCGAATTCGCCTCGTAGGCCCGCTGCCCCAGGATCATGTTGACCATCTCCTCGACGACGCTGACGTTCGAGTCTTCGAGGAAGCCCTGCTGCAGCCGGCCGCGGGAGTCGGTGCCCGGCGCGCCGACCTGCGGTTCGCCGGAGGCCGTGGTGACCTCGAACAGCTTGCCGCCGAGCGGCCGAAGGCCGCCCGAGTTCTGGAACGTGGCCAGCTCGATCGTGCCCAGCTGCTGGCTGCCCGCCTGCCCGGCCACCTGCGCCGAGACGATGCCGTCCTTCGAGATGCTGACGGTGGTGGCGTTGGCGGGGATCGTGATCTGCGGCTCGAGCGCGTAGCCCTCGGCCGTCACGAGCGCGCCCTGGCTGTCGCGGTGCAGTGCGCCCGCACGCGTGTAGGCGGTCGTGCCACTCGGAAGCGTCACCATGAAGAAGCCGTCGCCCTCGATGGCGACGTCGAGCGTGCCGCCCGTCGCGCGCAGGTTGCCCGACGTGAAGTCGCGAGCCGACCCCACGGGACGCGTGCCGAGGCCGACCTCGAGCCCGACCGGCGCTTCACCGGTGCTCGAACTGGCCGAGCCCGCGGCGCGGGTCTCCTGGTACACGAGATCCTCGAACTCGACGTGGCTCTTCTTGAACCCGGCAGTGTTCACGTTGGCCAGGTTGTGCGCCACGGTGTCGATGTTGGTCTGCTGGGCGTTCATGCCGCTCGCGGCGGTGTAGAGGGCGCGGATCATCGGACTCTCCCCAGGTTCTCGATGGCGCGGCCATCGAGGTCGTTCAGCACGAGGGACACGGCTTTCTGCAGCGCCTCGAAGCTGCGGGTCACCCCGGTCAGCTCCGCGACGCGGTCCACCACGGATACGTTCGACTGTTCGAGCGCCCCGCCGCGCACGAGCGGCCTGGCCACCTCCACCGGTGCCTGCGCGCCGGCCCGCAGGCGGGCGCCGCCTTCGGCGACCAGCCCTTCCACCTTCTCGAACGCGACCACCTTGAGGCGGCCGGCAACGCTCGTGCCGGTGCGCACGGTGCCGTCAGGGTCGACCGTGACGTCACCCGAGCCCAGCTTGATCGCGCCGTTCACGCCCTGCACCGCCGACCCGTCGTCGGTGACCAGCGTGCCGTCGGCGCTGCGCGAGAAGTGGCCATTGCGCGTGTACCGGGTGCCGTTGGGCGTCTCGATCACGAAGAAGCCGTCGCCCTCGAGCGCGACGTCGAGGTCGCGGCCCGTGGGCGTGATGTTGCCCGGCCGCACGTCGAGTTGGCGCGCGCCGGTCGTCACGTCGATCGCGGACTGCAGGACGGCGCCGAACTGCGGGCGGTTGGCCTGCGTGTCGGTGGCGCGCTCGCTCTTGTAACCGGCGGTGCCGACGTTGGCGATGTCGGCCGCGAGGCGGTCGAGGTGGTCGAGGCGCGAGCGCATGCCGCTCAGAGCGATATATTGACTGCCTGCCATGCGGTCTCCTCTGCGGCGGTCGGCGTCAGCAGCACGTCGTGCACGCTGCCGTCGCCGCTGACGCGAATCCAGGTGTGGGGATCGAAGCGGGCCTCCACGATCGTGGTGCGCCTGGCGCGAGCGGCCGCCTCCGCGATGCGCGCCGCCGCCTCGGTCACGGTGCCGGCCGTCTGCACCTCGCGCGCGGTGCGCGCCGCCGCCGCTGCGTACTGGGTGAAGAGCGTCTGCCACGTCTCGTCCTCGACGAGATAGGGTTCGGGGGTCCACCCGGTCAGCTGGGTGAGGGCGGTCACCGCGGCCCAGCGGATCGGCGAAGTGGATGCCACGCGCACCCGCCCCTGCGCGTCGGGTTCCGAGAACGGGATGAGCCCGAGCGCCTCGACCGCCGCGGGCGCCAGCCCGCACGGGGCGTCGGACACACACGCCGTATCGATGCTGGTGAGGTACCGCGTGCCTGCCTGTGCGGCAAGGGCACGCAGAATCGCGGTCTTCTCGATGCCGTACAGGGCCCGCAGCTGTGCGCCGAGCCGCAGGTGCGAGCCGCGCTGTGCGAGCAGTGCCTCGTGCAGCTGGTCGGCAGTGATGGCGCCCTGCGATCGCAGCAGCACGCCGAGCCGCATCGGCGGAACGGACGGCGCCGGCGTGTCGGCGGCCTTCCGCTCGACGAGGCGTCGGCGGGCCATCCGTTCGACGCAGGCCTTCGAACAGAACCAGCGGCCGTCCACGGTCACGCCGGACAGGCTGGTGACCAGGTCGGGCCGCCACCGCGTACAGGGCTCACACGCGCAACGCGGCATGGCGCTTCTCCGTGTCGCGACTGAGTTGCAGGTGCAGGCGGATCTCGCTCTCCGACATCGATTCGCCAGCGGCAATGGCGGCGAGCGGTACGCCGTCTTGCGCCGCCCTCGCGATGCGCCGCGCGGTCGAGCGCACGGCAGTGCGCGTCGCCGCGCGCTGGCCCAGGGCAGTCAGCCCGTTGGCGACGCTCGACAAGCCGCTCTCGGTGGTGTCGGTGAGCAGCGTCAACGCATCGGCGAAGTGCGTGAGGCGCTCGTTCACCCGTTCGATGGCCTTCACCCGGCGCCCAAGTCGCAGGAGCAGCAGGAAGTGCATCAGAAGCTGCAGTACGGCCGCGAAGGCCAGCCCAATGAGAATCCATTCGATCATCTACCCCTCCAGGGCGCGAATGCGGTCGGCGCGGCTCGCCAGTTCGGTGACGCGGATGCCGTAGTTGCCGTCCACCACGACCACCTCGCCGTAGGCAATCACCCGGTCGCTCACCATCAGCTCCACGGCGTCATCCGGGGAGCGGCCCATGTCCACGATCGACCCGGGGCCGAGCCCCGCGAGCTGCTTGAGCGACATCACCGTGCGGCCGAAACGCACGACCAGCGGCAGTTCGACGTCCAGGACGACGTCGATGTTCGGGCTGCGGTTGAACAGGGGGTCGGTCGTCGACCGCGGCGCCACGGCGGCCGAGGCCGATGCGGTGGGCTCAGTGGACACGGTCCCCTGCCCCGGATGACTGACCTCGGCGCGTACTGCCATCAGCACCACTCCCGACGGCAACGTGACCGCGAAGGTGGCGCCATCCTCGATCGCGGGCGCGGGGCTGACGCCGGCCAGCGCCAGCGAGGCGCCGGCGAAGTCGCTGGCCGCGGCGAGCACGTCCGCCGCCTGCGCCCCCATCTCACGCAGCAGCCCGGCCACCTGCGTTTCCGGGGGCTGTGGGTTCCCCGCGAGTGCACCGGCGATGGCCGCGGCGCCGGCAGCGTCCACCCACACCGTGATCTCGCCCGCGGCGGCGCCCGACACGGTGAGCGCCATCAGCCATCCCTGGCCCGCAGCCGGGCCCGCGCTGGGGCTCGCCTGCAGGTCGGCACCGATGGCGGCGCCCAGCACCGACGCCAGGGCCTCGGCGGCGCGAACGTCCATCGTCGTGGAAAACGTCTGGTCGCTCATCGTCAGTCCTCGAACACGCCCGCCATCGCGCGCTGCGCGATGCGGACGCCGACACGGTCGCGGGTCTTCACCAGATGGCCGCGGTACTTGCGGGTGTTGCCGACCTTGAGGTCGACGGGCTCCTCGATGTGGACGCCGAGCGACAGCACGTCCCCGGGCCGCAGGGCCATCAGCTCACGCGCGCTGAGGCGCGTCTGGAGCTGCGCGAGAACCTGCAGCGGCACGCGGCTCAGGTTGTCCCGAACCCACCGGCGCTCGGTGTCGGTGGGCTCGCGGCGTCGGCGATGCCATGCCTGCGCGAAGTGGCCGCCCGCGCTCTCGATCACGCTCGCCGGGATGCACAGATTCATGCTTCCCCGCGTCGTGCCGATTTTCATGTCGAACACGATCATGATGACGACTTCGTTCGGCGCAGCGACCTGGAGCATCTGCGGCCGTGTCTCCCGTCCGCGCACGCCGAAGGCGACGTTCACGATCGGTCGCCACGACTCGGCGAGCGCGTCGAGCAGCAGCTTGACCACCGAGTCGATGACGTTCTGCTCGATGTCGGACAGGGCGCGAGGCGGCGGGGTCCCGTTGCCTGTGCCCCCGAGCATGCGGTCCACGAGCGTGAAGGCGATCGCGGGGTTGATCTCGAGCGCGCCCAGTTCCTCGAACGGCGGCATCGCCAGCGCGTAGAACGCGGTGGGATCGGTCAGCGACATCAGGAACTCGGAATAGGAGAACTGCTCGACCGAGACCACCGACATCTCCGTCATCGATCGGAGGTAGGCGGAGAGGGACGTGGCGACGTTGCGCGCGAAGCGATCGTGCAGGTACTGGAGCGAGTGGATCTGTTCCCGCGACACCCGTTCCGGCCGCCGGAAGTTGTAGCGGACAGCGGCGGTCCCCGCATCCGTGGACACACGCGACGCGCCGCCGCCCTGGGGGTGTGCCTTCATCGTCATCAGCGCGTCGATTTCGTCCTGTGTCAGCACCCGGCTCACTGCGCCACCTGCCCACCCCGCGCCCGGAGGCGCGCGCTCATGTTGGACCGCAGCCGGGCAATCGCCTGCGTGCGCAGCTGCGAGATACGCGACTCACCCACCCCGAGCACCTGCCCGATCTCGGCGAGCGTCAGTTCCTCCTGGTAGTACAGCGCCAGGATGTGGCGCTCGCGCTCGGGGAGTTCCGCCACCGCCTCGGCGAGCAGTTGCCGGAGCTCGGAGCGCTCCAGCGTCGCGTGCGGCCCCTCGTTCGGATCGATCGCGACCTCGAGCATGCTCGTGCCGTCCTCGGCCGTCGCCTGCCGCATGACGGCCATTTCCGCCGTGCGCAGCTGGTCGAGGATCCGGGCGTACTCCACCTCGCTGACGTTCATCGCTCCGGCGATTTCGGATTCGTCCGGCTCCCGCCCGAGTTCGTGGCGCAGCTTGGAGACCGTGCCGTCGACCGTCCGTCCCAGCTTGCGCACCGATCGCGGCGCCCAGTCCATGTCGCGCAGCGCATCGAGCATGGCGCCGTGGATGCGGCGGCGCGCGAAGGCGTCGAAGGGCACGCCCAGGGTCGGCTTGAAGCGGCTCGCGGCATCGATGAGCCCGAGGACCCCGACGCTGACCAGTTCCGACAACTCCACCTGCGCGGGAACGCGCTGCGACAGCCGGCTCGCCATCGCGCGAACCAGCCCCACGTGTTGCATCACGAGCCGGTCGCGCGCCTCGATGTCGGTGGGCGCCAGCGTCACGCGCACAGCGGGGCCTCCGCCTGCTCGAATTCCTCGGGCGTCATGGGCTGCGCGGCCTCGGCGGCGGCGCTCACCGGGTCGGGCAGCGTCCAGGCGCCGGCCCGTACGGCCAGCCGGCGGAAGCAGCGGCTCGCCGGCGAATCGCCCTCGCCCGCGAGGAGCGGGCGCTGCTCGAGGATCGACGCGTGTACCCGCGCGTCGTGGTCCACGTGCCCGTAATACCGGATCGAGCCGTTCAGGAACCGGCGCACCGCGGTGTTGAGCTGCCGCGCGACCATCAGGCCGTCCGCGGGGTCGCGCACCATGTTCACCACGACGCCGATTTCGCGATCCGGCGCCGCGCCGAGCAGCAGCTTCACCATGGCGTAGGCGTCCACCAGCGCCGTGGGGTCGGACGACGTGACCACGATGGCCCGGTCCGTCGCGCGCGCGATGTGCAGGACGGTGTCGCCGATGCCGGGTCCCGTGTCGATCAGCAGGTAGTCGAGCCCCGAGGAGACGTCCGCGATGCCGTCGGCCAGGCGCCGCCACTGCTGCGGGCCGAGCGCCGCCAGCGACCGGATGCCGTTGCCCGTCGGATACACCTGGACGCCGGTCGCCGTGGTCGCGGCCACGTCCAGCATGCGCTTCTCGCCGGTAAGGACCGCGCCGAGGTGGGCGATGGGCGTGATGCCGAACATGACGTCGACATTGCCGAGCGCAAAATCCGCATCGAGGACGCCGACCTGCCGGTTCATGCGCGCCAGCGCGATCGCCAGGTTGACCGTCAGCGTCGTCTTGCCGACGCCCCCCTTGCCGCTGGTGACGGCAATCGTCGTGGCCCGGCGGCCGTGCGGAAACGTCAGGAAGCTCATCGCGCCCTCGCGTGCTCGACCGGATCGCGCAGGATTGCCTGGGCCACGAGCGCGGGCGTGGCCCGCTCGATGTCCTCGGGCACGCGCTGTCCGGAGGTCAGGTAGGAAATGGGAAGCTGGCGCGCGCGCAGGAGCCCCGCCAGCGGCGCCAGCGACTCGGTTTCGTCGGTCTTCGTGATCACGAGGCGGTGCACGGCCGACTCGGCATAGCTCTCGAAGATGCGGCGCGCGCTCGACACGCTGGTGTCCGCAGCGAGACACAGGTGCGTGCGGACGTCGCGGTGGCGGGCAAGCACGTCCATCAGCTCCCGCACCGAGCCGTCGCGCGGCGAACGGCCCGCGGTGTCCACGAGCAGGGTGCCGCGCGAGCTCCGGAGCACGCGGTCCAGTTCGTCGGCCGTGCGGGCCACCTTGAACGGGGTGCCGATGATGTCGGCATAGACGCGCAGCTGTTCGACCGCGCCGGCCCTGAAGCCGTCGGCGGCAACGACACCGAACGCCCGTCCGTTGCGGGCACGCTCGCGCGCGGCAATCTTGGCGATTGTCGTGGTCTTGCCGACGCCCGGCGGGCCGACGAAGACCTCGGCCCGTGCGAACGAGTCGTCGGCTGCGACCAGCGTCGCCACCTCCGCGGCCAGTGCACGCAGGATCCGGTTCGGGGAGGCACCACGGCACTCTTCGTCGGGAATCGCGCGGGCCACGCTTTCGGCGACGGGCCGGTCGAGGCCACCCGCCAGCAGCCGTGCGACGAGGTTCGCACGCAACGGGTCGGTGACGGGCCGCCGTTCGGGTGGTCGGCGTTCCGACACCTCGTGGTCTACGGCGGCGGTCACCTGCACCTCGCGCGCGCCCATCAGCCCGCGCAAGCCGGCGGCCGGCACCATGTCGGTGGAGAGCACGAGCGCATCCGGGCCGAGGGCTTCCCGGGCCTCACGAAGCGCCTCGTGTACGGTCGGTTTGCGGAACTTCCTGAGGTTCATGGCGTCAGTCAAGTGTGGCCAGAGCGGCGATGGACACCTGCGCCGGCACCTCGTTGTGCGACAGCACCCCGAGATGCGGCAGCACCCGGGAGAAGAGCCGCCACAGGTGAGGCCTCAGCGCTGGCGAACACAGCAGCACAGGCTGTGCCACTGCCTGGGCGAACACGTCGGCGATGCGCGACGCCAGGCGCTGCGCCTGCGTCGGGTCGATGGCGAGCACGGTGCCCTGCTCCGTGCGCACGATCGCCTGCAGCAGCCGGTCCTCGAGCGGCGTCGACAGTGCAATCACGGGCAGTTCGCCCTTGTCGTTCTGGAACGGACGGCAGATCGCGCGGCCGATCGCGGCGCGCACGGCCTCGGTCTGTGCGTCGGCGTCCTTGGTCAGCGTCGCGGCGTCGGCCATCGCCTCGAGGATGGTCGTCAGGTCGCGCACCGACACGCGCTCGCGCAGCAACTGCCGCAGGATCCGCTGCACATCGCCCACCGTTGCCAGCTTCGGCACCAGTTCCTCCACCAGCTTGGGTGACGTCTGGGCGACACGGTCGATCAGCTCCTTCGTCTGCTGCCGGCTGAGAAGGTCCGGCAGGAACGCGCGGATGGTCTCGGACAGGTGCGTCGAGAGCGCGGTGGTCGGATCGACGACGGTGAAGCCGGCGTTGGCTGCGCGCTCACGGTTCTCCGTGGCAATCCAGACGGCCGGCAGGCCGAAGGCCGGCTCACGCGTCTGGACGCCGTCGATCGAGCCGCCGGCCCCCCCGGGATTGATGGCCAGCAGCCGATCCGCATAGAGCTCGCCTCGTGCCACCTCGACGCCCTTGACGAGGATCGTGTACACGCGCGGCGCCAGCTGGAGGTTGTCCGCCACATGCACGGGTGGCACGACGATGCCGGTCTCGCCCGCCACCTGACGGCGGATGGCACGCACCCGGTTCAGCAGCGTGCCGCCCTGCTTCTCGTCGACGAGCGAGACCAGGGCGTAGCCCACCTCCACCGACAACGGATCCACGCCAGTGGCCGCATCGAGCGCGTCGGGCGATCCGCCCGCCAGCGCCGCGCTCTCCGGCGCCGCCGAGGCCTCGGCGGCCGCGGCGTCGCGGTTGGCCCACGCGGCCGCCCCCAGGATCACTGCGATGGCCAGGAACGACAGCTTCGGCAGGCCCGGGATGAGGGCGAGGCCGACGAGCACCGCGGCCGCCACCGCGAGCGGGCGCGAACGCGCCAGCAGCTGCACGGCCACTTCCTCGCCCAGGTGCGATTCGGACGCGGCACGCGTGGTGATGAGGCCGCCCGACATCGACACGAGCAGCGCCGGGATGGCCGTCACGAGCCCCTCGCCGACGGTCAGGATGGTGTAGGTCTGCGCGGCGGTCCCGATGTCCAGCCCGTGCTGCACCACGCCGATGATGAGCCCGGCGACGATGTTGACGCCCGTGATGAGGACGGCCGCCAGCGCATCGCGCTGGGTGAAGCGGATGGCGCCGTCCATCGCGCCGTAGAAGTCGGCCTCGCGCCGGACCCGCTCGCGCCGCAGGCGCGCTTCCTTCTCGTCGATGATCCCGGCGTTCATGTCCGCGTCGATCGCCATCTGGCGCCCGGGCATCGCGTCCAGGGTGAACCGCGCCGTGACCTCCGAGATGCGCACCGCGCCGTGGTTGATGACCAGGAACTGGATCGCGATCAGGACGATGAACACCACGATGCCGACGACGAAGTTGCCGCCGACGACGAACTGGCCGAAGGCCATGATCACGTGCCCCGCGGCCTCGACGCCGTCCTGGCCGTGCATCAGGATCAGGCGCGTGGACGCCACGTTCAGCGACAGGCGGACCAGCGTGAGCAGGAGGAGAAGGGACGGGAAGACGGAGAACTCGACCGGCTGCTTGATGTAGATGACCGTCAGCAGCAGCACCACGGCCAGGCCGATGTCGACCGACAGCAGCAGGTCGAGCACGAGCGGCGGCAGCGGGACGATCATCAGCAGCACCACCGCCATGACGGCGACGGGTGCGATCAGCTGGGTGCCGGGTTGGGCAACGGGGGTTGTCTCTGAGGTCATGATGGCCTACAGCATCAGCTGCTTGATGCGGACGAGGTACGCGAGCACCTCGGCGACGGCGCCGAACAGCGCACCAGGGATGGCTTCGCCGACGTCGGCGCCCTTGTAGAGGGCCTGCGCCAGCGAGACGTTCTCCACCATCGGCACGCCGTGCTCGCGCGCGATCGCCTTGATCCGCTGGGCGAGGTGGTCCGCCCCCTTGGCGAGCACGATCGGCGCGGCCATCGTGCTGCGTTCGTACTTCAGGGCGACGGCGAAGTGCGTCGGGTTGGTGATGACCACGGTGGCGCCCGGCACGGCCTGCAGCATGCGCCGCCTGGCCATCTCGCGCTGCATGCGCCGGATGCGGTTCTTGATTTCGGGCCGCCCTTCCTGCGCCTTGTGCTCTTCCTTCACCTCCTCCTTGGTCATCTTCAGCTGGGAGGTGACACGCCACTTCTGGACGGCGAAGTCGCCGGCCCCGAGCAGGATCATCGCGAGCGCCGACTGCCACAGCAGCTGGCGGATGGATTCCCACCCGTAACGCGCGGCATCCGCGGGCGCCATGCGCGCCAGCAGGCCGCCGTCGTCCATCGAGGTGGCAACCACGCGCCACGCAATCCAGGAGAGCGCGGAGATCGCCAGAATCGCCTTCAGGAACTCGACCCCGCCCTGCGACGGAGCCAGCCGCTTCAGTCCGTTGGAGGGATTGAGCCGGCCGAAGTCCAGCTCAAGCGCCTTGGTGGCGAACACCCATCCCGACTGCCCGACCGTGCCGGCGATGCCGACCACCGCGCCCACCAGGAGCAGCGGGCCGACCGACAGCAGCACCATCCATCCGTCGTTCAGCACGGCCTGCGACAGTTCACCGGCCGTGATCGGATCGAGCGGGCGATCGCCCATGCGGCCGAGGCCGGCCACCAGGCGCGTCGCCAGGCGCTCCGCGATACCGGGGCCGAACCGTACCAGCCCGAGCGTCAGCGCAAGCGACGACAACGCGACGCTGAGGTCGCGCGAGCGCGCGATCTGGCCCTTCTCGCGGGCCTCGCGAAGCCGTTTTGCTGTGGGATGTTCTGTACGTTCGTCGGACATGGCCGCCGTGTCACCGGAACGCGAGCGCGCCGCGCATGCCGAGTTCGAGCGCGCGCTCCGAGAAGCGGGCGATGAGGCCCGGAGCCAGCGACAACACCGACGCCACCACGAGCAGCCCGATGACGATGCGCACCGGCTGCGAGATCACCATCAGGTTGATGGCCGGGGCCGCGCGGGCGATGAGCCCCATCGCCAGTTCTACGACGAGCAGCACCAGGATGAGGGGCATCGCCAGCCGGACCCCCAGCACGAACACCAGGCCGAGCATTCCGGTCACGGCACCAACGAGCGAGCCGTCCACCCCACCGGTGCCGATCGGCAGCTGCTGATAGGAGGAGGCCAGCGCGCGGATGAGCGCGTGGTGACCGTTGGTCATGAAGAAGGCGACGAGGGCGAGGTTGCCGTAGAGCATGGGCAGCGTTCCGTTGCGCACGCCGCTGGCCGGGTCGATGATCGAGCCGTACGAGAACCCGAGCTGGTAGCCGCTGAGCGACCCGGCGAACTCGGCGCCGGCGAGAAGCGCGCGGATGGCCAGGGCGATCGCCAGCCCGATGGCCAGTTCCCGCGCGACCACTACGGCCAGGCCGACCAGTTCGACGTTCGTCGGGGTCGGCACCGTCACGGCCAGCATCAGCGTCAGCAGCAGCGTCAGGCCGAGCCGCACGGGCGCCGGGGCGTAGGCCGCGCCGAATGGCGGCGCCGCCATCACCACCATGCTCGGCCGCACGAGCAGCAGCCCGAAGCGGATGAGGACGTCGAACTCGTTCACCGCACCAGCTCCGGCAGCCGGCCGATCAGCGAGGCCGAGAACCCGGTCACGACGCGCAGGATCCAGGGGAAAGTGAACGCGAACACCACGAAGATGGCCGCCGCCCTCGGAATGAAGGCGAGGACGTTGTCCTGGATCGACGTCACCGTCTGGAAGATGGACACGAGCACGCCGGCCAGGAGGCCGGCAGCGAGCATCGGCGCGGTGACGATCACCGCCATCTCGATGGCCTCACGGACGACGCCGACGACGAGCGCTTCGGACACGGCACCACCTCACGCGAAGCTGCGCACCACCGACGAGACGATCAGGTTCCAGCCGTCGATCATCACGAACAGGAGGATCTTGAACGGCAGCGAGATCATCGCGGGCGGCAGCTGCAGCATGCCCATCGAGAGCAGCGTCGTCGAGACGATGAGGTCGATGAGCAGGAACGGGACGAACAGGAAGAAGCCCATCTGGAAGCCGGTCTTCAGCTCCGAGATGGCGTAGGCCGGGATCACCACGCGCATCGGCAGGTCGGCGGGCGTGCTCGGTCGCGGCAGCTTGGCGAGGTCGACGAACAGGGCGAGGTCTGCCTGGCGCGTCTGCTTCAGCATGAAGTCGCGCAGCGGCGGAGCGCCGCGGTCCAGCGCCTCCATGACGTCGATCGTGCCGGCCACGGCCGGCTGGACGGCATCGGCGTTGATGCGCTCGGCGACCGGCGCCATGATGAACGCGGTCAGGAACAGCGTCAGCCCCACCAGCATCTGGTTCGACGGCACCTCCTGGGTGCCGAGGGCCTGCCTCAAGAAATGGAAGACAATGGCGATTCTGGTGAAGGAGGTCATGATCACCAGCGCCGCCGGCACGAACGAGAGCAGCGTCAGCAGCAGGACGATCTGCAGCGGCGCCGAGACGGCGCCGACGCCGTCGATCTGGAGGTTCATGTCGCTGACCTGCGCGTGCAGGCCCGCCGACGACGCCAGCATCATCGTCGCCAGCGCGAGCAGGGTGCGGCGTGGGCGTCTCATGGCCTGGACACCTGCGGATCCGGTGCGGACGGCTGATCGGCAGACAGGCGCGCGTCGAGCGCCTGGCCGAACGCGGCGGACGGCGGGGCGCCGTGCAACTCCGTGAGCAGCGCGACGTTCTGCGGCGTGAGCCCGAGGAGCAGCCGCCGCCCTTCCACGGATACGACCACGAGCGATCGCCGCTCGCCGAGCGGGACGGCGGTCTCGACCGCAATCGGTGCACGACCGCGGCGCAGCGTATTCGTGCGCCGCAGCGCCCATGCGGCGGCGCCGACGAGCGCGACCACGATCGTCGCCGTCAGCATCGCCTGCCCTGAGATCGTCGGCGCGGCGCCGGCCAGCGGGTCGGCCTGCTGCAGCGCCACGAGAAACGGTGTCATGCCCCTTCGGCTCCGGGAGGCGGCATGACCCGGCTGACGCGCAGCGCCGCCGTGTTGTCCACGATCACCACCTCGCCCGCCGCGACGTTCACGCCGTGCACGCAGATCGAGAGGTCCGCGCCGGCCGTCTGATTCAGCTTCACGACGTGCTGCTTCTCGAGCGCCAGCGCCTCGCGCAGCGTCAGGGTGCCGTTGCCCAGCACGAAGTCCACCTCGCAGCGGATGTCGAGCAGCGCGTTGAGGCCCTCGAGGTCCCCGCCGCGCGCCTCGTCAGTACTGGATGACGAAGTCGGAGAAGAGGACATCGACCACCTTGACTTCCTCGAGCGCCTCGTGGACCTTCTCGACCAGCTCTTTCCGCAGGGCTTCCTTGCCCGCCTTGCTGGCCAGGTGTTCGGAGGTCTGCTCGGTCAGCACGTCGAGGATTGCCGCGCGCGCGCCCATCTGCAGCACCTTGGTTTTCTCGATGTGCTCGGCCTCTTCCGCGCTGTCGACCACGAGCTGGATCGAAGCCCGCAGGAAGCGCTGTCCGCCGGGATCGGCAAGGTTGACGACGAACGGCTCGAAGGGCACGAGCCCGCGCTCGCCGAGCGGCGTCTTGGGCTCTTCGTGCGTGGTGGCGCTGGCCGCCTCGCCGCGCATGAAGAACCAGGCCCCCCCGCCGGCCGCACCGGCCACGGCGACGAGGACGACGACGATGAGGAGCATCGGCAGCCGCTTCTTGCCGGCTGCCGCGGACGCGTCAGGAGTCGGAGTGCTCATGGGATAGTCTGCGCAAGGTGCCGCCGGTATTGGCGGCACCCAGCCCAGGAGCAAGCGGGGTGCCTGAGATCAGGCGCGTTTTTGCGGGATTTTCAGGTGACACCCGCGATGGGGGCGGTCGGGTTGCCGGACGGGTGACGGTCTGGCGACACGTGGCAGGGTGTCAGGTGGTCGGCACCCACTGCCAGCGGGCGCCGGGATCGCCCACCGAGAAGATCACGTCGATCGGCCCGTAGCCGTCGTTGAAGTCGATCTTGTCCTGCCCGGTGACCACGGCGTTCGCGCCCTTCGCGTTCATCGCGTCCACGATCGCCTGCAGGTGCTCGGCCCGCGGCGAGCCGAGCAGGCCGAGATCCTGCACCGTCCGGGCGAACGTGTACTTCGTCGTCACGTGCGCCAGGTTGTTCATCTTCCCGCCGTCGAAGCCCGGAATGGCCTGGTACGACGTGGCTGCCGCGGTGCGCGGGAGCACCGTCGCCGTCGCGCCGGCACCGGGCGCCGTGACGGCGCTCGACGGACTGGTCGGCGACGTCTTCGCCATGCCCTGCAGCAGGTTGGCCAGGAAGTTCCCGAATTCCTGCTTCGAGAGCTGGCCGTCCTTGTTGGCGTCCACGCTGTCCATCAGCCGCGACGCGAGTTGACTCAGTTCGGTGCTGCTGCCGATGCTGCTCGTTGACATCACAATCCTCTCCGCTAGACCACGAGTTCGAAGGTGTTCTGGGTGGACGACCGTCGCGGACGGTGCCGCGGTTCATCCTGCCGGTCCTGCTGCTCGCGGGGCTCATCGTCGGTTGACGCGCGCTCCTCGTCGGCGATCACCAGCCGCTCGAGGGTGAGCCCCTGATCCGCGAGGGCCTGTCGGAGCGCCGGTTCGTTGGTGCGCATCCACTCGCGCACCTCCGCGGCCGAGGCGTTCAGCGACGCGACGACCGACCCGCCGTCCACCTGTATGCCGACCGTCATCCCGCCGAGGAACCCGGGCTGAAGCCGCACGTGCGCCTCGCCGCTCCGCTCCGCCCACTGCAGCCGGATGGCCTGCACGACCTGCAGGGGCAGTTCGGCGTCGAGCAGTTCCGGGCTCGCGACCCCGCCGACCGACATGGGCCCCATCGTCCCGCCCCCGCCTCCGAGCACGGAGGCGGCGTGGAACGCGGCTAGCGCGAACGCAGCCGGCGGGGCGCCGTGGGAGGCTCGGCCGGCCACGGGACGCGGCGTGTCGGCGTCATGCGGCCCACTGCCCGCGTGCACGGCGCCCGGGCCGCTCGCGCGCGGGGGTTGCTCGCTGTCCTCGATTGACGCCGCGTCGTGCGGCGATGCGGGCGCCCCCCTCTTCGAATGCACCCCGACACCAGCGGCCTCGCGACCGCCGCGGCCCGACTCGAGCCGTCGGTGCAGCGACTGCCCATCCACCCAAGTGTTGCCGGGCGCCAGTGCCTGCTCCACCCCATCGAGCACGGCGGCGAGCGCCGCGTCGGCGGCAGCGTCGACACCTGGCTCCGCTGCCAGCGGTAGCGGCGGAAGCGTCGCGTCCGTGGTGGCTGCGTGCTCCGGCGCCGCGCCCTTCGATTCGCGGGGCCGCCGTGCGGCAGATTCCGGGCCCGCTGCAACGGAGTCCGGCGGCGGGACAGCCCGCATGTCGGATTCGGTCGTGCCGGCCCTGCCATCCGTCGTGTTCGTCCCATCCCCCGCGCCAGCCCCGACGCCCCACCCGGCGTTGGCACCGGGTGCGTCGGCCGCACTGGCAGGGGCCAGGTCTTCAGCTGTCAGCCGCGACTTCGCAGCGTCGTCGGTCGTCTCGGGCGTGTCGGCGGCCGACGTCTCCAGTGCAGCCACCGCGTCGGCTGGCCTGGGCGCGAACACCGCCGGGAGTGGCGTCACGGCACCCAGCAGCGGGACGGCCGCAGCCGCCTCGCTGGCCGGCATGCCGTCTTGTTCGTCGGATCCCTCCCGGTCTGCCTCGCCGTCCGGGCGGCCCGCGCCCTTCCTGGTCCTCGCGTGGTCCTGCCCCGCCGCGGACGGCTGGTCGTCGAGTGACGCGAGGAACTCGGCGAACCGGGGCGCGCCGCCGGGCGTGGCCGTACCGCCGGTCTTCGCGGACGCGGCTGGCGCGGGCCCACGTGGAAACGGGGCGGCTGTGGTGGGCGCAGCAGCTGAGAGGTCAAGGTTCATCACGGCTCACGTTCCGGCGGTGGCGACTATCGCTTCAGCTGGAGGGTGTCGACCAGGATCTCGTCGGCCACGGTGATGCTCTTCGAGTTCGCCTGGTAGCCGCGCTGGGCGAGGATCATCTGGGTGAACTCCTGCGCGATGTCCACGTTCGACAGCTCGATCGAGGTGGTCACCAGCGTGCCGCGCCCGCCCGTGCCCGCAATCCCGACGTTCGCCTGGCCTGCCTCTTCGCTGCCGCGGAAGCGGTTCGAGCCCTGCTTCACGAGGCCCTGCGGGTTGTTGAACGTCGCAAGCGCGAGCTGGCCCACGACCACCGACTTGCTGGTGCCGTAGGTGGCCACGAGTTCGCCGCTGCCGTTGATGGTGATGCCGGTGATCGTGCCTGCCGTCGATCCGCTGGCCGTCACCGAGGAGGTGGCGGACGCCGCGGTGAAGCCGGTGAGCCGCGGCACGGCGTTCGCGCCGACGAGATCCCAAGTGAGGTTGACCGGCGTTGCGCCGTTGGCCCAGGCCGGACCGTTGATCACCACGTCGGCGGGCGGGTTGCCGTTGACGGTGGCCAGCGCACCGGCGCCGTTGAAGGTGATGGTGCCCGGCGCGGCCAGGATCGAAAACGGCGTCCCCGCCGTGCCGCCCTGGACCTCGCTCCCCGGAACGGTGATGTCGTAGCTCCAGGCGCCGGGGCCCGTGTTCGTGTAGGTAATCGTCGCGACGTGGGTGGAGCCGAGCGAGTCGATGATCTGCACCGACGACGTGAACGTGTCACCCACGGCCGCCGCGGCGTTCAGGTTGGAGATGGTGGCGAACTCGGTGGTCGCCAGCGGCTGGCGCAGCGTCCCGGGCTGGATGACGATACTCTGCGGCTGGCCCGTGGTGACGACGCTGCC
>CAYLTD010000042.1:0-39367 GCA_964386715.1 uncultured Bifidobacterium sp. | reverse complement strand
GCCCACCAGCTCACCCAGGCCGACGTCGAGCAGGCGCGCGACTGGCTTACTTCTTGTGGGCCGCGGCGTAATCCAGTGCGAACGTCCTGAGCGCCGGGCTCGTCAGCCCCAGCGCGGTCGCCTCGTCACCGGCCTTCTCGGCCTCCCAGCCGTCCACGACGATGCGCTTGATCATCCACATCGCCGCGGCGCGGTTGCCGCTGGCGCAGTGGATGAACACCGGCTGCGCCGCAGGATCGGCCACGGCCTGGAGGAACTGCTCCACCACCGCGGGGTCTGGACTCGAGCCATTGAGCGGCAGGTGGACGTACTTCACGCCGGCCTGCTTTGCCGCCGCGGCTTCGCTCTCCACGTCGGCCCCGGGCTCGTTGGCCTGCCGAAGGTTGATGATGCTCCTGTAGCCGAGTTTCTTCACCTCGCCCACGCCGGCAGCCGTCGTCGCTCCCGCGCAGGCGATCGTGGATTCCAGCTTCACGAAGTTCGTCACCCCGGGCACCGTCGCCTTCGTGACCTGCTGCGCCGCCGCACTGCCGGCCACCAGGAGGGCGAGGCCCAGCGCCGCGCCGATGATCTGCGTCCGCATCGTCATCTCCGTTTCTGCTCCGTCTCAGGCGACGTACGCGAACGTGTAGCCGCGTTCCTGCGCCCGGTTGACCGCGACGATCCCGGCCGGGACCATGTGCCCGTTCGGAATCAGGTTCTCCGTGAGTTCCTTGAAGATGGCGTCCACGTTTCCGCCGGTCTTCTGCGCCGCCACGGTGGCGGCGGCACGCGTCGCCATGGCGCACACGGCAAACCGGACGCCCCGCTTGGCCATCGCGTCGATCGTCACGCCGATGTTCGGCAGGTCGTTGCCGTAGTCGCCGTACATGAAGACGTTCTTGACCGGGATCGCCTTGGTCTTCGGGTCCTTGAAGTTCTCCGCACGTTCCGAGAGGGCCGCCCCGTACTTGACCCACATCGCATCGGTGAAGGCGAACGACGTCGAGAAGTGCCGCAGGCAGACCACCTGCGCGATGTCCGCGTCCGTCAGCTTGTAGCCGCTGGCATTGGCCACGAAGGTGTTGCGGGCGAAGAAGATCGCCTCGGCGATGCCGCTGACCGTGGTGGTGTCGTAGAAGATGCGGTGCTTGGCGCTGACCTGATCCAGCCATTCGTCTTCGCCGTGGCGGGCCGGCTGGAAGGCGCCCGACCCCGTGGGCGCGCTCTGGGCCTCGACGGCGGATGCGCCCGCGAACGCCGCGCCGAACGCCGTCATGCCGGCACCGAACCGCGACAGGAACGACCGCCGGGCCAGCGGGCCCGGTGCGTGCTCTCGACTCATGCCTCTCCTCGCTTTGCTGACAACGGGTTGCCGAAGTACCGCTACACTAACGCGACCACAGGTCGGTCGTCTATGAATTGTCTGCTCCGCGTGTCCGCCTGCCTCGTCCTTGCCAGTGCCGCGGCCTGCTCGACCCCGCCGCCCGCAAAGACCGCCGCGGGTGCCCCGACGCTGCGGTACGAACTGAACGGGCCACTCATCCCGGCGAAGATGACGATGGTCACGGCCTGGGACTATCCCCAGAACCCGCTGACCGACGCGTCACTGGACCAGTCGAAGCTGACACGGGAAATCCAGTGGGGGTACAAGCTGTTCACCAACACACCCGGGGAGGCGGCACGGTTCGTCCCGAGCGAGGTGTCCTGTAACAACTGCCACCTCAATGGGGGCCAGCGCGAGCGGGCCATGCCGCTCGTGGCAATCTCCGGCGCCTTCCCGGAATACAACCGGCGGGCGGGCCGCCTCATCAGCCTGAACGACCGTATCGTCGACTGTTTCCTGCGCAGCGAGAACGCCACGGGGCGGCTCGAACTCGACGCGTCGGGCCAGCCCATGGTCGGGCCCGATGCCCTGCCGACGCCGACCTCGCGCGAAGTGCTGGCGATCGCCGCCTACCTGGCGTGGATCTCGAAGGGATTCGAGATCGGGAAGAACCCGGCGTGGCGGGGACAGAACACCATCCCGCAGCCGTCGCTGAAGCCGGTCGCTGCCCTCGACACCGCAAAGGGCGAAGCGGTCTATGCGGAAAAGTGCGCCTCGTGCCACGGCGCCGACGGCCAGGGCGTCTACATCGGAGACAAGCGGGCGGGGCCGCTCTGGGGCGCCAGGTCGTGGAACGATGGGGCGGGCGCGGCGCGCGTCTACACGCTGGCCGGCATCATCCGCTATTCGATGCCGTACCTCGACCCGGGCAGCCTCACCGACCAGGAGGCGCTCGACGTCGCCGCGTTCATCACGTCGAAGCCGCGTCCGGTGTTCCCATTCAAGGATCGCGACTACCTCGTGGACCCGCTCCCACCGGACGCCGTGTACTACCCCAAGCGGGCGTCCGCCACGAACTGAGGCCGCGCTCCATCGGCCTCGGCGCTCGGGTCACTCGGCTTGCGCCGGGCTGCCTAGGAGGCTGGCGAGCACCCGGGCCTCCGTCCTCCCCCCGGACACGCTAGAACAGCGGCCGCATCGCGAAACTGCCGACGATGGGGCGGGCCACGGCGGCGAAGTCGTCGTACCGCATGCAGACCGCGTCGCCGTGGGTGCCGGCGTTGAACACGATCTGCGGTTCGGCGGCGAGCGCGACGTCGACGAACACCGGCTGGTTGTAGAGAGGACCGAGAGGAGGCATCGCCCCCGGCTCGCAGTCCGGGTACAACGCTTCGAGTTCGTCCTCCGTCGCCAGCCGGACCCGTTCCGCGCCGGTCAGCAGCAGCAGTTGTTCGATGTCCACGACCAGGTCGGCAGGCACGACGGCCTGGATCGGCTCGCCGTCGGCGAAGAACACGACGGCCTTCGCCCAGTCCCGCCCGGGGATGTGGGTGACGGCGGCCTCTTCCTGGGCGGTGTACGCGGGGGCGTGCGGGAAGACGCTGTACGCGACGTTGGCCTGCCGAAGAAATTCCTGCACCAGTTCGGTGACTGCCATGACGGGCCTCCTGCCTGACCTGATTGCCGCAGTCGCACGGGACCCAACACCCGACGCCTGCCCTGCCGCTGGACGCGTCCTGCGTGGTGCCCCGACGGGATGCAATGTACCTGCCCTTGCGCGCCTCAACGCTGACGGCCTCTTGCAGCGGGACCTGCGCGGCGACGCGCCTGACGGCGCGGAAATTTCCCCGGCTTCCCGGCGTACGGCGCCGGGATGGCGGCGGCGGGGCCGCGCGAGATGCCCGCCGCGGGCGGAGACGGACCGCAGGGCAGGCGGGCGGGGCCCGGGCCCCGCGGCCGGAGCTACCGCAGGAGCGTCAGCACAGGGCACGTGGCGCGACGGACCAACTGGTTCGTCGTGGAGCCGAAGAGCATCTGGTCGAGCGCATTGCGCCCGTGGACGCCCAGAACGAGAAGATCGGCCGACTCGCTGTGCGCGGCAGCGAGCAACTGCTCGTAGGGCTTGCCGCGAACCAGCTTGATGTCCGGGGCGCACCACGTCCGCAGGTCGTCGGTGATCAGTTCCTGAAGACGGCGGCGCGCGTCGGCTTCGACCGCCAGCCTGTACTGCGCCATGTCGAAGGGCCGTTCCGCCGGGATGTCGTCCCCGACCGGGAACTCGAGCACGTGCATCAGGGTCAGGTGCGCGTCCGACTCGCGGGCGATCGACATCGCGTAGCGCAGCGCCGCCATCGAGGGCTCGGAGAAGTCGATGCCGCACAGCAGCCGCTTGAACGGCAACCTGGAGGTGGCCACGCTCGGTGGCGGCACGGTAATCACGGGGCAGGGCGCCGTGCGCACGACGCGCTCGGTGACCGAACCGAGCAGCAGGCGCTCGAATCCGCCGCGTCCGTGGGTGCCGATCACGATCAGGTCGGCTGGCACGAGGGCGGCACGCTCGACGATGCGCACAGCCGGACTGCCGTCAACCACCATCACGTCGCAGTCGATGCCCGCGGCGCGCGCGGGTGACAGCCACTCGTGGAGGCGCGCTTCCTCGTGCTCCAGCGCATCCACGGCGGTTCCGAACTCCGCGAACAGGATGGGCGGTTCGATCATGAAGGCGGGGTTCCGCACGTAGAGCGCGGTAATGCGGGCGCGGTACCAACCCGCGATCATCACCGCGTGGTCGAGGGCGTGCTGCGAAGCGTCGGAAAAGTCGACCGGGCAGAGGATGCGGCGGATTTCCAGCATAACGCACACCTCCCGCCCTCTGCGCTGCAAGTTCCCTGCTCGCGGACGGGCTGCGGAAAACCGGCCCCGGAACGCCCCTCCCGACCTTCGATGGGCGCATCGTCAGCGACGGCTGCCGGACTTTCGCCAGCGGCGCGCTCCTGTTATGCTTGAGCTACCTCGGGTTCGACTCCCAGACGCAGCGCGGTTCCCTCACACGACTCGGCGCGCCACCACTCGGCTCAATCCTCGGCCACATGACCTGGAGAGGAATACGTCCATGAGCAGCCCGGTTTCCCGTCGCACCTTCCTCGGCGCCCTCGCCGTCGGCGTGCCGCTGCTGGCGGCGCCCTCGTCGGCGCTGGCAACGGTCCTCGAACCCTTCGTCCCGCTGGATCCGGCGACGCCCCGGGAACTCCGATTCATCCACACGCATACCGGCGAACGGCTGGCCGTGGAGTACTTCGCAGGCGGCCGCTACCTCACCGACGCCCTGGACACGGTGAACCACTTCCTGCGCGACTTCCGGACCGGCGACGTCCACGTCATCGACGCCGGCCTGCTCGATCTCCTGCACCGGCTCACGCGGGTCACCGACACCGGCAAGCCGTTCCAGGTGATCTCGGGCTATCGGTCGCCGCACACCAACGCGATGCTGCGCCAGCACAGCGAAGGCGTGGCCTCCTCGTCGCTGCACATGAAAGGACAGGCCATCGACATCCGGCTGGGCGACGTGCCGCTGGCCAGGCTGCGCGACGCGGCTCTCTCAATCGGGCGCGGCGGCGTCGGCTACTATCCCGCCTCGGACTTCGTCCACGTGGACACCGGCCGCGTCCGCCGCTGGTAGCCGGCCCTTCAGGGCGGCGTCCAGCGCCTCGTCGTGGCCGTAGATGTCCGCCGCGAACAATACGGTGTTGCGCACCGGGTCCACGGCGGCCGTGCTGTACGAGAGGACCACGCGAACGGCGCGCCGAACGGGCGCGCGTGTCGAGACGTCGGCGTCCATCGACGCCGTGATTCGTTCGCGGGTCCACGCCGGGTCGTTGAGGGCCCACTCCGCCAGTCCCACCGCATCCTCGACCCGGACACAGCCGTGGCTGAAGTCGCGGCGGCTGCGCTGGAAGAGCGCGCGCGCCGGGGTGTCGTGCATATAGACGTCATGCTCGTTCGGGAACGAGAACTTGAGCCGCCCCAGGGAGTTCGCAGGGCCGGGGCGCTGACGCAGCCGGGCGAGGCCCCGGCGCAGTTGCTCGATCGCGGCCGGGCCGTCACCCAGCACCGGGCTGCGATCGCCCGGGCCCGCAACCACTTCCATCTCGTGCGTCTGAAGATAGCGCGGGTCGGTCCGCAGCACCGGCAGGATCTCCTTGACCACGATCGAGCGCGGCACGTTCCAGTAAGGCCGGAAGAGGATGTCGGTGAGCACCGCCGTGAAGACCGGCGTCGGCGTGAGGGCCGCGCGTCCCGCGATCACGCGGCTGGTGAAGGCAGGCGGCCCCGACGCCGGCAGGCTGTCCCAGGCCCAGAGGCGGAACAGCGGGATGTTCACCTCGAGCAACCGGTCCTCGGCTGCGTGCGGCTGCCAGCGGAGCCGCTCCATCGCCATCTCAATCTGGCGGATTCGCCACGAGAGCGGGACGGCCAGTGCCTCGAACGTGCGCGGCCCGAGGGTGCCGTCAGGATCGAGGCCGTGCCGCTCCTGAAACGCCTTGACGGCGTCCACCACGGCACCCGCGTACACCCCATCCAGCGGTGGCTGCCCCGCGAGCGGCGCGTCACCGAGAAGGCGGAGCCGCTCCCACAATCCGCCGGCGCCCGCGTACGCATCACCCGGGCGGACCCGCGTCGTGCCGGTAACGCTGCCCAAGGGCTCCGCGCCCGCGAGTCCGCGATACTGCGCCAGCGCCGCTGCGAGTGCGGCGTAACGGACGTCGGTCGGCCGCGACCGGACGGCCAGGGCCGGCAGGGCGTTGGATGACGCCGCAGTCCGCACCCACGCACCGACGTCGTCACCCTCGTGTGCGGCCGCGAACTGCGGGTGCAGGGTGCGGGGCTCGACGCGGCCCACATGAAGGTCGCGCGCGTAGCGCAGCACCGCGTCGCTCAGATCGAGTTCGAACGCCACGGGCCCGTCAGCCCGGGTCACCGCGTAATCGTCAGGATCGAGTCCGTCCACGCCGACGGACTGCAGCAGCCTAAGGGCCTCTGCGCCCGCAGGCAGGGTGCGGCCGGCGAGGTCGACCCACAGGGGACGGCAGCCATCCCTGTAGAGCGCCCGCAGCGAGGGACGGGCGACCAGCTCAGTGCACAACTCCAGCGACAGGTCCTGGCCGCCTGCAGGTACTCCCGAACCCGCCAGGACCGCTATCAGCCCGAACACGCCGACAACGCGGGCCACGTTCGCCCCCGCGACGGTCTGGTGCAAATCGGCCGCCTCCGCCGACGGTCGCCTGCGCTCGTGTCGCCGGACGCCCCGGCTCGCAATCGCCGGATTCCCGGCGCCGTGGAGCCCCGGAACCGGCACTTGGCGATAGACTGAAGGGCCATGCGTACGCTGGTCATCGACATCGGTGGTACCCACGTGAAGGCACTGGCCACCGGGCGCCGGACGCCGCTCCGCGTCGCCTCCGGCCCCACGCTCACACCCACAGCCATGGTCCGGGCCATTCGGGAAGGGACCGCCGGGTGGAAGTTCGATCAGGTGTCGATCGGCTTCCCCGGACCGATCGTGCACGGGCGGATCGTGAGCGAACCGCACAACCTGGGTACGGGCTGGGTCGGGTTCAACTTCCAGAAAGGCTTCGGCAAGCCGGTCCGGCTGATCAACGACGCGGCCATGCAGGCGCTCGGCAGCTATCAGGGAGGCCGCATGTTGTTCCTCGGCCTCGGCACGGGGCTCGGCTCCGCCCTGATTATCGACGGCCTGCTGGAGCCCATGGAACTGGGACATCTGCCGTACCGGAAGGGCCGCACGTACGAAGACTACGTCGGTGCCCGCGGCCTCAAGCGCCTGGGCAAGAAGAAGTGGCGCAAGAACGTCCTCGATGTGATCGAACGCCTCAAGGCTGCGTTCGAAGCCGACGAGGTCGTGGTCGGAGGCGGCAACGCCAAGCTGATCGAGGCCTGGCCGAAAGGCGTCAGGGTGGGATCGAATGCCCAGGCGTTCCGTGGCGGCTATCGCCTCTGGCAGGACAAGTAGCCGGCTGCCCTGATGGCGCGGCTCGTCCTCACCTGCTGGGGCTCCCACGGAGACGTCGACCCGTTCCTCGGCCTGGGCCTGGCACTGCGCCGCCGCGGACACCGCGTCGCGATTGTCACGCTCGAGTACTACCGCTCGCTCATCACGGGCGCCGGGCTCGACTTCTTCCCGCTGCGTCCCAGCCCGGATCCCACGGAGACCCGCCTGGTCGAGCGGCTCATGGATCCGCGCCGCGGCACGGAATTCATCCTCAAGGAGCTGCTCTTTCCGGCGCTCGAGGACATGTTCGACGATGTGGCCGCGGCGTCGGCTGACGCAGACCTGATCGTCAGCCATCCGGTCACGTTCGCAACCCCGCTGGTGGCCGAGCACAGGCGCGTGCCGTGGGCGAGCGTGGTGCTGGCGCCCATGTCGTTCTTCTCGGCGTGCGACATGCCGGTGCTCCCGCCGGCGCCGTGGGTGAAGTCGTTCGACCTGCTCGGGCCATGGGCCGGGCGCGCGATCGTCGGCCTTGCCAAGTCGGTGACCGCCCGCTGGGAGCGACCGGTCGTCGAGATGCGGCGGCGGCTGGGATTACCCTCCACCGGGCAGCCGGTGTTCGAGGGCCAACACTCGCCCCGCCTCGTCCTCGCGATGTTCTCGCGGGTGCTCGGCGCACCGCAGCCGGACTGGCCGGCGAACGTCACGATCACGGGCCATCCGTTCTTCGACGCACCGCACGGGACATCGCTCGAACCGGAACTCGAGGCATTCCTGCAGCGGGGTGATCCGCCGATTGTCTTCACGCTGGGATCCTCGGTTGTCCTGGTAGCCAAGACGTTCTGGCGCGAGAGCCTCGACGCCGCGGCGCGCCTGGGGCGCCGCGCAGTGCTGTTGGCCGGGCCGCAGACGGCGCCGCTGCTGCGGGCCGAACTCGCCGCATCGGGCCGACACGACGCCGTGGCCTTCGAACGTGCGCCCCACTCGCAACTCTTTCTGCAGGCGGCCGCGGTGGTGCAGCAGTGTGGCATCGGCACGCTGGCCCAGAGCCTCCGCAGCGGGCGTCCGTTCCTCGCGGTGCCCTGGGCCCACGATCAACCCGACAATGCGTTCCGCGCCGCGCGGCTGGGTGTCGCCCGCATCCTCGCCCAGCACGCGTACCGGGGCCCCCGGGTGGCTCGGGAACTGGACGTGCTGCTGACGGAGCCGAAGTACGCGGCGGCCGCCCGCCAGGTTGCCGACGTAGTACGCGCGGAGCCGGGGATCGCCGGCGCCTGCGACGCGCTCGAGCGCACGTTCCACCTGCGATAACACGCCGGCCGACAATCCGGCGCGGCGGCTAGCCCGCCGGCGGGGCGGCGTGGTGCAGCAGCCAGAGTTCCGGGATGATCTCGGCCACCAGGCGGCCACGGCTGAACACGCGGACCATCGCGCTCTCCGAGACCACGATCGCGACGATGCCGAGGGCACCGGATATCGACGCCGCCGCGAGGTGCCGACTGCCCAGCCCGAGCGGCAGGTGCACATGCTCGACGGCCGCCGTCAGATAGCGGCAGGCGGACACGACCACGCCGTCGTCAGAGACGACGAACGCGCCGTCGAGTTGGGCCAGTTCCTTCACCGTTCCCCGCAGGTTCGGATCCGCGATGTGCGTGGCGTGGGGCACATGCCCGATGAGGGGATCGAGAATCAGCGCACGGGACTGCGCCAGCACGTCGTGCGCCCGACCGACCGTGAACAGCGTGCCGATGCGCCGTCCCTCGCGACCTTCGCGTCCGATCTCCACCGCGAGGCTGAGGACCGCGTCCAGCACCTCGCGGCGGCACCAGGTCGCCTCGGCGCAGATGCGCTCGAACAGGATGGAGGCGTTTTCTCGGCTGACCATGAGGAACCTGTGTTCTTTGTACACCCGAACGTGCCACTGCAGCCGCGGCGGTCGGGCGGGGCTTTTTGCCGTGGGGCGGCCGGCCTGCACCGGTGTTTGCTTACCGCCGGGCAGTGCCGTCAGACACCAGAAGCCGCACGCTCGCCTTCCCGGTCGTGGTCCTCCTCGTCAGCGTCACCGCCACAGCCGGGGTCCTGGTGTCGGTGCGGCAGGCCGTGCGCCGCCAGGACGCTGATCGCTTCCACGTGGCGGCCGACCGGGTCCAGGACAGCATCCAGGACCGCCTCGCCACGTACATCGCGCTCCTGCGCGCCACGGCCGGTCTTCGGGATGCAGCCGCCATGGACACCCGTGCATTCCGCCAATACGCGGAGCGACTGGAAATGCAGCGCCGCTACCCCGGTGTCCAGGGCATCGGGTTCAGCCAGCGCATCCGAGCCGACGAGGTGGAGCCGGTGGTCAACCGCCTCAGGGCTTCGGGCAACCCGACGTTCCGCATCTGGCCCGACCAGCCCCGCGACGAGTACCACTCCATCATTCACCTCGAGCCACCGGACCAGCGCAACCTCGCGGCGCTGGGCTACGACATGTTCACCGAGCCCACGCGACACGAGGCAATGGCCCGGGCGCGTGACACGGGCGAGCCCGCCGTCTCGGGCGTTGTGACGCTGGTGCAGGAAATCGACGAGGCCAAGCAGCCTGGATTCCTGATCTACCTTCCCGTGTACGAAGGGGGCGGGGTGCCCGGGAACGTCGAGGCGCGGCGGGAGCGCCTCACCGGTTTCGTCTACAGCCCATTCAGGGCAGGCGACCTCTTCGCCGGGATCCTCGGCAGCAATCCGCGCCCCCGCGCGGGGTTCGAGTTGTACGACGGACCGGCGGCGGGCGGCGCATTGCTGTACCGGACGCAACGGCTGCCGCCCCGCGCCCAGCAGACCGAGCGGCAGATCCACGTGGGGGGCCGCGCGTGGACCGCGAGGATCTTCGCGTTGCCCGCCCTGACCGAGACGTCGAGTTCCGCGTTCCTGCCGCTCATCGGCATCGGCGGCATGGCCACCGCCCTGCTGCTGACCGGTCTGGCCTGGACGCAGTCCCGTGCACGCGCCCAGGCCGAGCGGCTGCAGGCGCAGGCAGCCGAGGTGTCGGAGGCGCTCCAGGCCCACGCGGCTGAGAACGCCCGGCTGTACGCACGTACGGATGAACTGCTCGAGCGTGAACGGACGGCGCGCGGCGTGGCCGAGCACGCCAGCCGGATGAAGGACGAGTTCCTGGCGAGCCTGAGCCACGAGTTGCGCACGCCGCTGAACGCCGTGATCGGCTGGAGCAGCCTGATCCTGCGCGGACAGCTCGGACCGGAACGCACGCGGCAGGCTGTCGAGACCATCGCCCGGAACGCGCAGGCCCAGGCGCACCTCGTCGAGGATCTGCTGGACATGAGCCGTATCGTGTCGGGTCGTCTGCAGCTCGAGATGCAGACGATCGACCTGCGGACCGTGCTCGTCGAGTCGGCGGCGGTTGTCCGCCCGACCGCCGAGACCAAGCGCATCGCCGTGAACCTCTCGCTCGGCGAGACACCCGTGCCGGTGCGGGGAGACGCGGCGCGCCTGCAGCAGGTGTTCTGGAACCTGCTGTCGAATGCCGTCAAGTTCACCGAATCCGGCGGCTGCATCTCGGTGTCGGTGGCCGTTGACGAGCGAGAGGCGCTGACGACGATCGCGGACACGGGCATCGGCATCGATGCGGACCTGCTGCCCTTCGTCTTCGATCGTTTCCGCCAGGGCGACGGATCGGCGTCGCGGCGACACGGCGGGCTCGGACTCGGGCTGTCGATCGTGCGGCATCTCGCCGAGATGCACGCCGGTGCCGTCGATGCGGCCAGTGCGGGGCCTGGCTGCGGCGCCACCTTCCACGTCCGCCTGCCGCTGGCGTGCGCGCCCCATGACCGCGTCGACGTGGGTACGGCCGTCACCAGCGAGGCCGGCGGTGCGACCCTTCCGCCGCCTGCGGCTGCGGCGTCGTGATGCCACAATAGCGGGATGCCCCGCCTTACACGGGTGGTTGCCGTGGACCACGACCGGCCGGACGGCGCCGTCATCGCCGACGCCGCCGCACGCCTGCGCGCGGGCCAGCTCGTGGTCTTCCCCACCGAGACGGTGTACGGCCTCGGTGCCCATGCACTCGACCCGGTGGCGGTGGCGGCCATCTTCGACGCCAAGGGGCGCCCGTCCACCGACCCGTTGATCGTCCACCTGGCCGACACGAGCATGCTGCCGCTCGTGGCCCGCGAGGTGCCTGACATCGCGGGGGTGCTGGCCACCCGGTTCTGGCCAGGCCCACTGACGCTAATCCTGCCGAAGCAGCCGCGCGTGCCGCCCGGCGTGACGGCGGGCCTCGACACCGTGGCCGTGCGGATCCCGGCTCACCCGGTGGCGCACGCGCTGCTCGCTGCGGCGGGCGTGCCCGTGGCAGCGCCGAGCGCCAACCTGTTTTCGCGACCGAGCCCGACACGGGCCGCGCACGTCCTCGCCGATCTCGACGGTCGTGTGGACCTCGTGCTCGACGCGGGACCGACAGAGGTGGGCGTCGAATCGACGGTGCTGGACCTGACCACGTCGCCGCCCGTCGTCCGTCGTCCCGGAGGTGTGCCGGTGGAGTCGCTGTGCACCCTGCTGCCCGGGATCGAGGCCGTGTCGCGTGTCGTCGGGGAGCAGCAGGCGCAAATCGCCCCCGGACAGCTGCTGCGACATTACGCGCCGCGCACGCCGATGGTGCTCGTCACCGGGGACGTCGATGCGGCGCGCGCGCGGGCCGCAGCCGAGATCGAACGCCTGACTGGAGAGGGAACGGCGGTGGGACTGCTCGCCCCAGCCGAGGATGCCGACGTCGTCGCGGCACGGTTCGCCGCGACGCTCCGCCAGGGGCGCCTGGTGGTGCGCGCCTACGGCTCGAGGCAAGACCCGGAACGCGCGGCCCGCGAACTGTTCGATGCCATCAGGGCCCTCGACGCGTCCGGCGCCGGGACGCTGCTGGCGCTCGCGCCGGAGGCGGTCGGGATCGGCGCCGCGGTCCACGACAGGCTGATGCGCGCCTGCGAAGGCCGCGTGCTGCGGGCGGACGACCCGCCACCGAGTCCCAGCAGGTAGGCTCCACCGAGGCAGGCCAGGCACGTGCCGGCCAGCATCCGGTACCGGCGCGTCAGCGTCAACGCGCTCCACCCGAACATCTCCGCGAGGACGCTGGGATCGCTCAGGCCGTGGTCCGTCGCGCCGAACGGCAGCGCGTCGAACGGCCCGGTCCAGACGAGCAGCACGTCCATGAGCGCCAGCGCACCGAGCGGAAGCAGTCCCCACCGAAGGCCGTCCGCGCGCAGGGGGCTGTCGGCGGAGGCGTACACGGTCAGCATCAGCGCCGCGCCGAGCACGAAGCTGCCGGCGTCACCGCTGAACACGATCACCTGCTCGGCCTGACCGGGATGCAGTCCGAACGTGCCGACGAGGGCAGCCACCAGCGCCACCGCACCCGCAGCGGCCGCTGCCACGCGGCCCTCCCGCCACGCGCGTGCGGCCACGCCACCGATCAGCGCCAGCAGCAGCACCGTCACGAAGAACGAGCGCTCGCTGCCGACCGGAGTGAACCAGGGCCCGGGGAACGCCGCGTACCCGCAGAACCACGCCGCGACGGCATGTCCCGTCTCGTGCACCCACATTGTCAGCAGCCGAACCGGACCGGGGACGCCGCGCACCGCGGCCCAGGCGAACAGGAGTGCGCACGGCACCGCACACAGCCGGACCCACCGTTCACGGGGCCATTCGGCCGACTCGGGGTCGTGCGCACGATCGTCGGAAGGATGCTCCACGCCCGCGCCGTGCGCCGCAGCAGCGTCGAAGGGCGCCCACTGCACCTTGGCGAACACGACGCCGCACCGCGCGCACTCGGCGTGCGTGGCGCTGTTGGAGAAGCCGCACCTGGGACAGTTCATCGCTGCCCCGGTTATCGGAACGCCGTCCGATGTGCGTTACGAGCGTGGTTCCCACCAGGTGCCGGGACCTGCCGCGATCACGCGGGACTGTCTGCCGCTGCACGAAACGCGATCGGCTGCGGCGGGCGCACGGCGGGTCGCGTCAGTGCGTCATGCCGTAGATCAGATAGTTGACGCCCAGCTTGTAGGCTTCGTTCGTGTCGTCGAAGGGACGAATCCCGCGGCCGGACCATTCCCAGTACTGCGAGATGTCCGTGTTGTAGTTGACGATCATCAGCAGGCGCTTCCGGGGGTCGTTGTCCTCGTACACACCGCGGAAGATCGGCTTGCCGTACGTGTAGGCCTGGGGGAAGTCGTCGAGCGTCTGGATCTCGAAGAACGAGTGGAAGATCGGATCGGCCGGGCTCATGTCGACGAAGCGCGCACCCGGCAGCACCTTCTTGACGTTGTCCTCGAAGGGCTGCCACCCGCCGCCGGGCAGGCCGCGCCAGCCTGCCACCTTGAAGTCGTCCACGATCAGGAACCCGCCCTTCAGCAGGTACGCACGCAGGGCGGCCGCCTCCGTGTCGGTCAGCGTCCACCAGCCGACCTCGATGATGTAGGCGACCGGATAGCGGAACAGTTCGGGATCGTCGAGCGTCAGCACGTTCATCCCGTCGAGGTTCGCATCGAGCAGCGAGACCTCCTTCATGATCTGCATCAGGTTGCGCTCGGCCAGCGGGTATCCGTGGACCCATGAGGGGCGTCCGCCCGCCCAGTTGCCGCCGGGTGCGGGCCGGTATCGGACGCGCACGAACGTGAAGCGGCCGTCGTACGGCACGTTCTTCACGCTCTCGTCCCAGCCGTAGAAGTCGCCGCGCCCGCCGAAGCCGAACTGCGCCGCGGCCAGCGACGCCAGGGCCAGCACACCCGCCACGGCCATCAGCGCCGTCCGCCTGGGCCGCTCACGCATGCCCGCCTCCGCATGGCCGGGCCGACTCCGGCCGTACCGGCCCGCCCGCCATTCCGAACTGGCGCCCGGGAACACGAGGCAGTACAGTCACGGCGTCGATTTAATCACGTGTGAGGTTGCCGTGACGCGCTGGAGTCTGGTCATCGCCTTTCTGGCGGCCGCACTGTCGGTTCCCGCCGCGCAGCCGCGTTCGCTCGTGCTCGAGGGTGGAACGCTCATCGACGGCACCGGGCGCCCGCCGATCACCGACGCCATGGTCGTCGTCGAAGGCGCGCGCATCGCCGCCGTCGGCCGCCGCGGCGCCCTGACGCGCCCGGCGGGTGCCACGGTGATCGACACGACCGATCGCACGATCGTGCCGGGCTTCGTCGACGGCCACGTACACCTGCGCGACTACCAGATCCCGATGTTCCTGCCCTACGGCATCACGACCATCGCCGACATCCACAACGACACGGCGTGGAGCCTCGCCCAGCGCGAGGCGCTCCGCACCGGCCGCATGCAGGGGCCGCGGCTGTTCGTCTCGGGCGCACGTGTCACGGGACCGCTGGGTGCACCCACGACGGACGGCAGCTTCGTGCGCACGCCGGCCGAAGCGCGCGCGTACGTGCGGTCGCTCAAGGCGGCGGGCGTGGACCATGTCAAGGTCGACCTCACCATCACCGACGATCAACTGCGTGCGGTGATCGAGGAGTCCAAGGCCCAGGGCCTGCGCGTGCTCGGCCACACGCAGAACATCCGCACCGCCGTGGAGATGGGCTTCACCCACATGGAGCACACCGACACGATGGCGCGGTCGCTGCTGGCCGACGTGGGCCGTAGCGTGCCCACCGGGTCGAGCCCGGAGGCCGAGGTCGACCCCGCGAAGTTCCCGGCGCTCATCGACTTCCTCGTGCGACGAGGTGTCTACGTGAACCCGACGCTCGTGCTCGTGTGGAGCGCCTCCACCGGGAAGCCGCGCGAGTGGGCGCCGATGCTGCAGGCCCTCGCCTCCGACCCGCGGCTCGCGTTCGTTCCCGTCGACGTCAGGGCCGCGTGGACGCGCACGGCCCCACGGGCGCGCCCCGGCTACTCCAACGTGCAGACGTTTCTCCGCCAATACGCCGAGGCCGGCGGCAAGGTGCTGGCCGCGTCCGATGCCGGCTGCTGCACCCAGCTCGTTCCCGGCCTGAGCTTCCACCAGGAGATCGAGATGCTCGTGGATGCCGGCATCCCCCCGATGAAGGCCCTGCAGGGAGCGACGCTCTGGGCGGCGGAGGTGCTCGGCCGCGAGCGTGAGTTCGGCAGCGTTGAGGCCGGCAAGATCGCGGACGTCGCCGTGCTCGACAGCAATCCCCTCGACGACATCCGCGCGACACGCAGCATCCGCCTGGTCATCAAGGACGGCGCGGTCGTGCAGACCACGTACGACCCGCAGTGGAGGAACCCGATTCCCCGCTCAGCGGGCCGCTAGCGCGACGGCCGTCCACTCGACGGCCTTGCCGTCCACGGTCGCTGTGAGCCGCATGCGGGTGCCCTCCACGCGGCCGGTGTAAGCGATGCCGCCCACGCTCAGCGTGATCGTCGCGCCACGAAGGCGGCCGCTGTCGATCGCCTGGCCCCCCAGCGTCCCGGACAGCATCTGGAAGCGCTGCGTGAGCACCAGGTCTCCCTTCGGCGTGCGCCAGCGCCCGCCGACCCTCGCGGGCACGTACCACAGCATGCCGCGGCACCACCGTTCACACGGCTCGATCGAGACGACCTCGTCCGCTTCCCAGTCCCCGATGCCGAACGTGTTCGCGACGATTCGGGTACCCGGCTTCATCGCGAGGAAACGCGGCCGCAGCTCGAGGTTCATCGAGGGCAGCAGGAACGTGGTGACGACGCTGGCGTCCTCGAACCGGGTCTTGAAGATGTCGCCGCGGACGAAGGTGGTCAGGCGCTCGACGCCTGCCTTCGCGGCCTGCTGCCTGGAGTAGTCCACGAGGTTCGGGTCGTACTCGATGCCGCGGGCCCGCGCGCCCCGCCGGGCCGCGGCAATCACCAGCACGCCGTCGCCGGAGCCGAGGTCGACGACACGGTCCTGCGGCGTGACGGCGGCCAGGTCGAGCATCTTCTCCACCAGCGCGGGCGGCGTGGGCACCCACTGCACGTTCTTCCCGGGCTGGTTCAGCTGCGGGGTGTACGGCTCGCTGGCCGGCTGCGCCAGCGCGGGCGCGGCAACGGCGAGGAGCAGTGCCGCGGCGGTGCCGGGACGGAAGGCGGAGAGCAGGCGGACGACAACGGCGATTACACGGGCGAGAGGCATCACACACTATTGTGTCGGGAATGCCGGCCGACCGCACGCGCGCGTCGCCTTCCGGGCAGCCGCCACACAGCCGTTGACCGCGACCGCCGCTCGGCTGTGTAATGCCGCAGGGCCGACACGGCCGGTGGAGGACAGACGAATGAGTGAACGGCGCACGCGCAGGGACTTCATGGGCCTGACGGTGGGCTCGGTGGCGGGGGCGGCCGCGGGGGCCGGGACACCATGGTTCACCCGCACGGTCGCAGCCCAGCAGGGGGCGCAGGCGGGCACCGCCGACCTCATCGTCACCAACGCGAAGGTGTACACGATCGACAGCCGCCTGCCACGCGCCGAGGCGTTCGCCGTCAGGAACAACCGCTTCCTGGCCGTGGGCACCAATGCCGAGATCCGCGCGTTCGCGGGCGCCGGCACGCGCACCATCGACGCCCAGGGCATGACCATCGTGCCGGGCTTCACCGACTGCCACAACCACGCCGGCGGCGAGGTGCTGCTCTACGAGGCCCTCGTGGGCAACCCCTTCGAGGTGGAGTTCGTCACCATCGACAGCATCATCGACAAGCTGCGGGCGAAAGCGCGGCAGCTGCCGCCGGGCACGTGGGTCGAGGGCTACTTCTTCGACGACACGAAAGTGAAGGACCAGCGCGAGCTGAACATCAAGGACCTCGACGAGGTGTCGCTCGACCATCCGGTTGTGGTGCGGCACCGCGGCGGGCACACGTCGTTCTACAACAGCAAGGCCTTCGAGATGGCCAAGGTGACGAAGGACGTGAAGAACACCGCCGGTGGCACGTTCGACCGCTTCGAGAACGGCGACCTCAACGGCCGTGTCACCGACACCGCGCGCGGCGTCTTCAACAACGTCGGCAGCCGCGTCAGCTTCTCGCCGGCGGACGTGGAGCGCCGCGGCCGGGACGGCATCGCGCACATCTCGAAGCAGTTCGTGCGCTACGGCCTCACCAGTGTCCACCACGAAGGCGGCAACCTGTCTGCCATCCAGGACGTCCGCGCGCGCGGGGAACTGCTCCACCGGGTCAGCTACGAGGCCAGCGGGCGCGTGCTCGACGCGATGCTCGCGACCGGGATCCAGACCGGCTTCGGCGACGAGTGGATCAAGTTCGGCGCAACCTCCGAGCACACCGTCGACGGGTCGTTCTCGGAGCGGACGATGGCGCTGAGCATCCCGTATCCCGGCATCAAGCCCGAGTACAAGGGCAACGTCACCGAAACCCAGGAGGAACTGAATGCCTGGGTCGAGAAGGTGCACCGTGCCGGCATCCAGGTGAACTGCCACGCCAACGGCGACGTCGCCATCGACATGTACCTGACGGCGGTCGAGCGGGCGCAGAAGCTGTTTCCCCGGCAGAATGCGCGCCCCAAGATCACGCACTGCACGCTCATCACCGACGACCTCGTGCGCCGCATGAAGGCACTCGACGCCATTCCGGCGATGTTCACGACCTACGCCTACTACAACTCGGACAAGTTCGGTTTCTACGGCGAAGACCTGATGAAGCGCAGCATGGCCTATCGCAGCATGCTCGATGCCGGCGTGCATGCCGCAGCCGGGTCCGACTTCAGCCCGGGCCCCTTCGCCCCGCTCATGGGCATCCAGGGCATGGTGACGCGCAAGGGATGGGACGGCAAGCTGTGGGGCACGAACCAGCGCATCACGGTGGAGGAGGCCATCCGCGTCAACACGCTGCACGGCGCCTATGCGTCGAAGGAAGAGGACCTGAAGGGCTCGATCACGCCAGGCAAGCTGGCGGACTTCGTGGTGCTCGCCGACGACCCGCACACGATCGACCCCGAGAAGATCAAGGACATCAAGATCGTCCGCACCGTCGTGGGCGGCAACACCGTCTACGAAGGCTGACGCGCGTCGCTACGGGCGGTCGGAGGACGCACCGGCCGCCCGCCAGGGCGCGAACTCGTCCCAGACGCGGGTGACGATCGCCGGGTCCACCACCCGGCGATCCTCCTTGCCCGGTTCCTTCTCCGACATCAGGCGCAGCGACACCGACGGACAGTGGGGGCCCACCGCTCCGGGGTCGAAGACGTACAGCCCTTCCCGCACGGCCTCGGTCGGCGAGACACGCTGGTCGAGCACGAACGGCTGGATGGGCGGCACCTCGGTGTCGCCGCAGAACAGGCGGAGGTGCGCGAAGGCTGCCGTGAAGCGGCCGAGTGGCGGCAGCGCCATGCCCTGCGTATAGGCGGCTCCGCGAGCCACCTTCTGCCAGAACCCCTCCTCGAGCCGCGGGGTCAGGCGCAGCACCAGGGCCGCCGGCGGGTCGTCGAAGTACTCGGACCACCGGCCGAAGTCGAAGACGTCCACGCCTCGCGGCTGCCGGGGGTTCAGGCTGCGGCTGGTCGTGCGCCCGGACTCGGCCTGCCTGCGCGCCGCATCAATCGACACGGGCGTGAGGAACGTGACGGTGAACGCAGCGGCCGTCAGCCCGGCGGGTGGACGCCGCTGCGCGACCGGCGTGGTGTCGGCCTCCAGGGCCGCTTTCGGGAACGGCCGTTCGGGCTCGATCGGCAGCCGCGCGCTCGACGGCGCAGGCGCGGAGGTGAGGGCTGTGCGCGCCTCCGCCAGCACTGCGCAAGCCGCCTCGATCGGCACCACGCGCACGCGGCGACGCTGGCGCCCCGCGTCCGTGTCGAGCGGCGCCGTCATTCCCGCGAGCGCGCCCGCGGCCGCGAACAGCGGCCCTCCGACGCCACCGGGCGCGATCGTCATCTCGGCGACCAGCGCCCCCGCGGCGTCCCGATCGACCTGCCCATCGTCGAGCGTGGTCGGGCCGCGCAGCGGCACGCCGAGCGTGGCAACCCGATCACCGGGCGCGAGAGGCGTCGGCTGCGCGCAGTCGAAAGTGGCGGGCTGGACCCCGGGCAGGGCCGACGCGTCCACGTGCAGCACCGCCACGCCCCGCTGCGCATCCGCGGCGAGCACCAGGGCCGGCACTTTCGTGCGGCCCACCTGGACGCCGACGGCTCGCGCGTCGGCGACGCCGCGCTCCGCGGTGAGGATGATGCCGCGCGGGTCCACCAGCGTGCCCGAGAGCCGCGCGGTCGGCGTCCACACCGCGACGACCGCCGGCTCCCAGGCAGGCAGCCGGCGTGCGAGCGCGTCCTCGGCGCGTTCAGGTGCGGCCGCGATCTCCGCGGCCGAGACGACCTCGGCATTGCGGTCCGTCAGGTCGAGGCTGACGGGACTGCCCGCGCGCACGTCCAGGGTCTCGGTCCACTGGTACCCGACGCCAGCCACGGCGATCGGCACGTCGGACTCCACGGTGTAGTTGCCGGGCCGGAGCCGCACGGTGACCGTGCCGTCCGCGCCCGTCACCACGCGGCGCGGAGCGCGGGTAGCGGGGCTGTCGCTGATCAGCAGCGCCAGGCGAGCGAGCGGCGCGGGACGTCCGGAGCCATCGGGCACCTGGGCCCGGATAACGAGCACGGCCTGGTCCTGGGCGGCGGCGGGCACGGCACGCGCGCCCGCCCCGACAACAACCGCGAGCACGAGCGCGACTGCGACGGCCTGCGCGCGCGCCGCGCGAACGACGGCACCGGGGTTCCCGTCCATCACGGCCTGCCGCTGGCGTGCGGGCCCTCCGGGGCGCCGGCCGCCGCGCGGCGCGTCAGCGCTCGCCCGGGTGATACGTGCGCTCCGTGTGCCCCTGCAACTGCTCGGGATAGAAGTAGACATCGCGCAGGTTGCCCGTGGCGTACCGCTCCGCCTGATCGTTGAAGTGCTTCGACTGCGGCACCGAGTTCAGGCCCCCGGCGGTGACCGCGCGCGCCGACACCCGATCCCCGAACTCCACGACGGCCACGAAGCTGTTGCCGCTCGTGCCGTACCACTTCTTCGTGGTCGGATAGGGACGCGCACCGAACGAGGCGAGCGAGCCCCACCGGGCCGACGTGAACGCGACCGGGATGCTCGGCCTGGCGTCGTCGAACGGCTGGACGATGTCGCCGGTGAGGCGCTGGAAGCGGTTGATCTCGCCCCACGGCGTGTCCCACCGGCCGAAGCCGGCAGCCAGGGTGTCGACCGCCGTCGCGAGCGCGGTGAGCCGCTGCTCGGCCGTGGCCCGCGTCCGCAGGTACTCGTAGACCGTCGCGTTGGCCGCGCGGGCGGCCGGCGCACAGAGACGCCACGCTTCCTCGCCCCAGAACGTGGCGACCGAGTTTGGAACAGAAGTGAGGCTCCAGCGGTAGTCCCAGTCGCGCAGCGCCTTGACGGGATCGGCCAGCTTCGCCTTCAGCGGGCTCGACGCGGGCAGCCGATCGTAATCGCGGATGAGCAGCGGAAGCTGCGCGGCGAACTCCGGCTGGTAGCTGTCGAACGCCGCCGCGATGAGGGAGTCCTTGGTGAATCCCTTCTGCCCGTCGAGCACCCGCACCGCGTGCATTCCGCGCGGGTTCTCTCCCCCGTCATCGACGTACGACGGGTAGTCCTTCGCCTTCGGACTGTTCTTCCCGGCCGCCGAGTAGGGCCAGTTGTTGGTGTTCTGGATCCACCCGTTGGGCGGATTGATGACGTTCGGGCTCTCGTCCACCGACATCAGCGGGCCCCATTCGGTCGACGGGTCGCTGCCGTCGACGGGCTTCTGCCAGTCGAGCCGCGGGTTCCGCTTCGGGATGAAGTTGGCGTGGAAGTAGGCGATGTTGCCGTCCGCATCCGCGAACACCGTGTTGTTGGACGAGTTCGAGTGCAGGTCCATCACCTTGATGAACTCCGCCATGTTGCGCGCCTTCGTGCGGCTGTAGGACTGCTCGAGCGCGGGGAGCGGCTGGTTCATCAGGCGCGTGGTGACCCACCGGCCGCCCTCTTCCCGTACGACCGGTCCGTGATGGGTCCGGTACACGGTGAACGTCTTCTGCGCCATTCCCGCGTCTGTCCGGTACGGCACCGTCATCTGCTGGGCCGTCATCGGACGTTCCTCGCTGCCGTACTTGTAGAGCACCGCGTCGCCCTTGCGGACGATCGTCTCCGCATACTCGTCGATGTTGTCGACGTTGCTCGACGTATGCATCCACCCGGCTTTCTCGTTGAAGCCCTGGTAGATGAAGAACTGTCCCCACGTCAGGGCGCCGTAGGCGTTCAACCCCTCGTCGCTCGTGACCTGCGCCTCGTGGCGGAAGAAGAACGAGGTGTGCGGGTTGATCCAGAGGAGCGCCTTGCCGGACGCGCTGTTGGCCGGCGCGATTGCGAATCCGTTCGACCCCCGGGGTTCCTGGTCGGGATCGATCGGCTCGAGTGAGGCCTGCTGGCGCGGCTGCCCGCCGTAGAACGCCTCCAGATCGCGAAGGCTGATCTGCTCGATGTCTCCGCCGATGCTGCCCTCGCTGAAGCTGAGCGCCATCCAAGGCTCGAACTTTGTGATGACGCGCGGCTTCACCTCGGGATGCGTGGCGAGATAGAAGTTCAGGCCGTCGGCCCACGCGTCCATCAGGCCCTTCAGCCATGGCGACGCTTTCGCGTACTGGGCCTTCAGGTCGTCGGGCGAGATGAAGAGTTTCATGCGCAGGTCGCGGTAGATCTCTTTCTCGCCTTCGGCTTCGGCGAGGCGGCCCTGCGCGTTGATGAAGTTGGTCTCGACCCGGTTGAAGTCGTCCTCGGCCTGCGTGTACATCAGCCCGAACACGGCATCGGCATCCGTCTTGGCCGAGATGTGCGGCACGCCCCAGTCGTCGCGGGCGATCGTCACACCCGCAGCCCGCTGCTGCCAGGCCGCGACGTCGGGCGACACACGGGGTGTTTCCGCAGGGGGCGGCGTCGAACAGGCGGCCGCCATGAAGGCCAGGGCAACAGCGAGTCTTTTCATGGCGTTCAGTCTAGCCCGACCACATGGCGGACGAATCCGGTTCCGCCAGACTTCGGCGCGTTCCGGCCGCGCCGCTCGGCAGGTGCAAGCGCTATCGGCGGACCGAGCAAGGTGGAGTGTTCCGCCGCCGGTGTCCTGCCTCGCCAGCCGCTCCAGGTCGCGCCCCGCCGGCCGTGCTATACTCCGTGCATCGGATCTTCCCACGCGCGCTGTCGCCTGTAGGCGTCACGGGCTCACCAGCCCGCTCTCCTCACTCCAGCCTGGCCACGAGACGAATCCGTTCGAAGCTGTGCTTCGCCTGCACGCGCCCGCCACTCCGGCGATGGACGCGTTGCCCATTTCGCCTGCAGCGCCGCTGGGAAACCGCTCCGGGTCACGAAGGAACCACCCTCATGTCGTTTTCGACCCTCGGCCTGGCCCCCGCCCTGTGCGCGGCGCTCGAGCCCCTTGGCTATCACACCCCGACCCCGGTCCAGCTCGAGGCGATCCCGCTCGTGCTGCAGGGCCGTGACGTCGTCGCACGCGCCCAGACCGGCACCGGAAAGACTGCGGCGTTCGGCCTGCCGACCATCCAGCGCCTCGCCGCCTCCCCGCGGCGGGACGCGCGCCGCACACCGCGTGCGCTCGTCCTGGTGCCCACGCGCGAGCTCGCGCTGCAGGTGCACCGCTCGCTCGCCTCGTATGGTGCGGGCCTGCGCGTGCGGGCGACGGCCATCTACGGCGGCGTCGGCATGGGCGCGCAGATCAGCGAACTCCGCCACGGCACCGACATCGTCGTCGCCACGCCGGGGCGGCTGCTCGATCACATGGACCGCCGCACGATCGACCTGTCGGCCGTGGAAGTGCTCACGCTGGACGAGGCCGACCGCATGCTCGACATGGGGTTCCGTCCGGCGCTGCGGCGCATCCTGCCGGCGGTGCCCGCCGCACGCCAGACGCTGCTCTTCTCGGCGACGCTGTCGGAGGACGTGCAGCAGCTCTGCGCCACCTGGACGCGCGAAGCCGCGCAGGTGGACGTGTCGAACGGCGACGTGGTGGCAGCCACCGTCGTGCACCACGTGCACCCGGTCGAAGCCGACCAGAAACGCTCGGCCCTGACGCAGCTCCTGTCGGAAGCGACGGGCGAACAGGCACTCGTGTTCTGCCGCACCAAGCGCGGCTCGGATCGCGTGGGTCAGCACCTCGATCGCTCAGGCATGCGGGTCGCCGTCATCCATGGCAACAAGAGCCAGAACGCGCGCGTCCGGGCGCTGAGCGACTTCAAGGCCGGGCGGGTGAGCGTGCTGGTGGCGACTGACATCGCCGCGCGCGGCATCGACATCGCGCAACTGCCGCTTGTCGTCAACTACGACCTGCCGCTGGTGCCGGAAGACTACGTGCACCGCGTGGGACGGACCGGCCGCGCGGGCCAGGACGGCCGCGCCGTATCGCTCGTGTGCGCCGAGGAGGCGCCGCTGCTTCGCGACATCCAGCGGCTGCTCCCGGTGCCGATCTCCGGGGTGAGCGGCGTGAGCGGGCTGGCCCCGGCACGTCCGGACGCGCGGCGCGCCCGTCATATGCCGGCGTCACCGGCACGGCGCCGCGGGCCGCAGGCGCGGCCCCACGTCCGCCGCGCCCGCGCGTAAGCGTCCACAGACACGTCGTGCCCGGACCCGCGCTCACGCGGGCCCGGCGCGGCGCTCGGCGCCTATGGCCTGACGTGTTTCATCTCTGCCACGGGCTTTCCGAGAAAACTCTCCAGCGGGTGCATGTCGCCAGGCAGCGGCCGTTCGTCCTGGAGGTTGATCTGCCGCGCGTGCGACACCGCGGCCTCCGCGGGCATCTTCCGCTCCCGAATCAGGTACGCCCCCCACAGGTGGCTCGCGCGCCACGCCACGGTGCAGTGCAGCAGCACCTTGCCGTCAGCGGACGCCATCGCCTCCGCGAAACGATCCAGTTCCTTCGGACCATACGGATTCTCGGCCGAGCCGCGCATCGGGATGTGCACGTACTTCATCCCGAGCGACTTCACGAGCGCGGCTTCGTCGAAGTCGATGCGCTGCATCTCTTCGGGCATCCGCAGGTTCACCACCGTCGTGACGCCCCTCGCCTTGAGGTCGCGCAGCGCCTTCTCCGTCGGCTGCCCGCCGATGAACATGTCGTCGCCAACGGTCGCGAACCTCGCCTGGAACAGGCCGGTGTTGTCCTGCACGACCGGCGGTGGCACGGCTCCCGTGCCCTTGACGACGTTCTGGGCGGCTGCTGGAGCGGCGAGCGCGACCGCCGCGACAAGCGCGGCTGCGGCCAGTGCACGGGCTGACGTTCGACGAAGCATGAGGAGTCCTCTCGTTCGGGTTGTGGCGGACACAGGGCCGTTGGCCCTGTTCCGACAATAGCCGACCACCGACTGGTTGCCAAACGATCGCGCGCGGTGCCACTCGCGGCGGCACGCGTCAACCGGACCGTTCCTGCGGCGGGGCAGCACGTCCGCCAGGATCGGGATCGCGTTGTTGCGCTCTACGATGCCATGCGGCCGAGCTGGCAGCCCTGGTGCGGGGTTCGGCCATGGACGTCGCGCTCCCTCGCAAGGTCATTTACGCTGACTACTGTGCCGCTTCCACGGCCACGGCTTCGAGCACACGCACCAGTTCCCGGGGATCGATCCGCACCAGCAGCCCGCGACGGCCGCCGTTGATGTAGATCGCCTCCAGGCTCAGGACGGAGCGTTCGACGAAGACCGGCATTTTCCGCCGGGTCCCGAACGGCGAGGTGCCGCCAACGAGGTAACCGGTGTGGCGCTGGGCGACGGCGGGATCGCAGGGTTCCACGACCTTGCGGCCGGCCTGCCGCGCCAGCTGTTTCGTCGACACCTCGCGATCGCCGTGCATGAGGACGATGAGCGGGCTCTTCGACTCGTCTTCCATCACGAGCGTCTTCACCACCGCATGCTCGTCGACGCCGAGCGCCAACGACGAGGCTCGCGTGCCGCCATGCGGCTCGTAGCGGTACTCGTGCTCCGTGAACGCGACCCGGTGGGCGTGGAGTTCGCGCTGCGCCGCGGTCATGTCAGCGCAGGATCTGCCGGATCGGGTCCGGCAGCAGCCTGGTCCCGAACTTCCAGCAGGTCTGGCACGCCGGGCAATCGTAGTAATGGATCGGGATCTGCGGCATCGACGCCGCCTGGGGGCGGAAGGCACCCGACGACACTTCCGTGTCCACGTACTGCAGCCCGGCACCGCAGGCCGGACATGCCGGGTCGGGCGGCCGCTCGGATGCATCGAGGATCATCGGCGTGTCTCCGTCGGTGAGGCTGTCAGTGGCGCGACGTGAAGCGGGGCGATGAACCCGTGCCACGACGGGATCGCGATGGTGACGTTGCCCGACGCCTTCGCCTGGCAGGCGAGGCGGATCAGCGGATGCGACCCGCTGGGCGAGGCATAGCCGAACTCCCGCAGCTTCCTCGCTTCGTAGGGCTCGATCGCGTTCAGTTTCTCGCGTCCGCCAAGGACACCCACCCAGCAGGTGCCGCAGGTTGCGGACCGGCACTGCGCAGGGATCGGTCCTTCGTGGAAGCGGCGCGGTCCCAGCGTGTAGTCGCGCCCGTCGGCCGCAGCAGCCGTGGTGAGGTGCTGCCCATCGAGGATCGAGAACCGGGCATCTGCGTGCCGCTCGTCGAAGGTCACGCTGAACCGCTTCGTGCCCCGCAGTAGTCCGAGCACACCCTGCGAGTCGTCGCGTTCGCGTCGGACCACGATCCGGTCTGGCGCTTCGCGCGAGAGAGCGGAATCGGCGGTCTGGGGTGGAGCCGGCGCAGCCGCCGCCGTGCGCAGAGCCTCGACGCCTGCCTGCCTCAGTGTCATCAACCCGACGACGATGATGCCGGTGAGCAGGCGCGCGTCCACGTGCGCGCGTGCACCGACGGAGGCGGCCAGTTCGCGCGCCACCACGGGCAGCGATGGAGTGCCTCCGCCCACGCCGTCGACCCTGGCCATGACCGCCTCCCTGACGAGGGGCCAGTACCGTTGTCCGTAGAGGAACGCGTGGCTCGTATCGATCTGTCCGTCCACGAGCCGGGCGTTGCCGTCGATGCGCAGGTGCCTGACGACACCGGGGACATCACCGGAGGCAGCGAACCTGTCGGCGAGCGCCAGGGGGAAGAACGCCGACCAGATCCGCAGGGCGTCGCGGTCGACCGGGTGCACATCTGCGGCGGCGAGCGTCTCGACGCCGCTGACCCAGTCCGACGGGGAGTACTCGTGGAGGAACGTCGAGGGCACGTCCTCCGAGTATAACGGCCCGGCGGACGTGCCCCCGATGGCGCGCTACGGCATCAGCCGCGCCCACTGGGCGGTGTCGGTGTACTGCTGGAACGAGACGACCTTGCCGTCGCGGAAGTGATACACGTGGCAGAACTGCGAGTCGAGGCGCGCGCCCCCGTTCTTCATCGTGCCGCCGTAGCGCCCGAGCACGACGACGTCGTTGCCGCCGTCGATGTAAGTGTGGGGCTCGGCGGTGAACCGGTCGATGGCCGCCAGCAGGCGTGCGAACACGCCCTCCCCGATGGCCTGCGGCCCGACATAGGGATTGCGGTCCGCGAGCGGATAGCCCTCGGCCTCGTTCCACGTGATCGCCGGATCCATCGCTCCGAACAGCGCGGACGGATCGTTGCGGCCGAATGCCTCGTACACGGCCCTGATGGTTTCGACGGGTGACATCGGACGGCCTCCTGTGCGCGGGTCCGCATGAGGCGGACGCGCGATGCTAGCACGGCCGGTTCGAGTGCGCCCCTCGCCAGGGTCAGTAGCCGTTGCCGCTGCCGGCGGGCGGCTCGGGCGCCGCGGTGCCGTTGATGCTGCCCACCATGCTCGGGTGCAGCGTGCAGTGGTAGTTGCCGCCGTTCACCGCGCGTGCCGCGCTCGACGCCCCTGGGGTCAGCGTCCCGAAGTCCGCCGAGCCGTCGTCCATCACGATGCGGTGGGCGACCGTGTCGTCGTTGCGGAAGACGACCGCCTGGCCCGTCGACTGGACCGGGTTCGGGCGGTAGGAGCGGTTGCCGTCGATCCCGACGATGGCAACCGTGACAGGAGAGGTGGCGCCCCCCGAGCTTGGCGCGGTCGGCGTGGTGGCCGGCGATCCGCCGCCCGAGCAGGCGGCGGTCATGACGAACGCGGCGAGCGTGAAGCGGAGCAGCGATGTGTCGTGCATGCGTGGCGGTCGCGCAAGAGGACTGCCAGCGCAATCCCGACAAAAGTGGCCGAATCGGTGCGGCCGTCCCGCGTCTTACCCCGTGCGCGTTACGGATCACGGAAATGGCTCCAGCGGATCGTCGACACGAGCGCACGGCCCTGGGCGCTGCAACGCGGTGAGCCAACCCCGGCCGTTGCGCTGCCTCGTGGCGGGTGCCGGATCGACGTGGTGAGCGGCGCGGACGGGTCGGCTGCCAGGCGGCCACGCTCTTGCTACCCTCGATGAGCATGAACCGGTCTGTGCGAGGCACGTCACGTCTGTGCAGCCGTCCCGTCGTGTCTCGTCTGGGGCCGCTGGCGCTCGGGCTGCTGATCCTTGCGGGCCCGAGGGAGGCGGCTGCGCAGACGGCATCGGGCGTCCCGAGGTTCAGCGTGATCGTGGAAGGTGCGGCGGTGTGGAACGCCCGGAACGACGTGCGCATCCCGCCGGACTCGGGCACGCAGTTCTCGCTCGTGGACCTGATCGGATCGGGTCCCGCGGCAATCGGCCGTGTCGAGGCGACCGTCGGGCTGGCGGCACGGCACGAACTCCGTTTCGTGTACGCGCCCATCGAGATTGGCGGTACCGGAAAACCGCAGCGCCCCCTCGCCTTTGCCGGGGCCACGTTCCCGGCCGGCGTGACCACCGACGGGCGGTACCAGTTCACCTCGTATCGCGGTACCTACCGCTACACGTTCTTTGCCGGCGACCGGTGGCAGTGGCAGATCGGGTTCACCGGTTTCGTGCGCGACGCGCGCATCGCGCTGGCGCAACCGGGAGTGGCGTCGGAGGACACGGACGTGGGCTTCGTGCCGCTGGCGCACGTGCGTGGACGCACGGCGCTGGGCCGCCGCGCGCGGCTGACGCTCGAAGCGGACGCAACCGCGGCCCCGCAGGGGCGGGCCTTCGATGTGGCTGCGATGCTCGACGTGGACGTGACGCGCTGGTGGTTCGTGGGCGGCGGGTACCGGACGGTCGAGGGGGGCGCGGACGTCGACTCGGTCTACAACTTCGCGTGGCTGAACGCCGCGGTCGTGCGGACGGGCGTGCGGTTCTGACGGCCGCCGGGCCGAGAATCCAGCCTTCCTCCCTCTCGATACGCTCCGCGACGTCGTGTTCGAGAGTCGCCGGCGCAACGAACAGATCGTTCAGCGTATCGCCGGCGTCATGGAGGGCCAGGTGTCGCGCGATGGCTTCCACCTGCACAGAGTCCTTCACCCGGCCACCAACGTCCGCCGGCAACTTCACGAGCGATGGATAGATTTCGGCGAGGATGATCCGCGGCGTGTCGCGGGGCGGCAGTCGACAGCCTGTCTCGAACGGCCAGACGGCAGCCAATCCGCGCAAACGGTCGTCGTCGCGCAGACGCGCAAGGATCGGAACGCCGAGCAGGGTTTGGCCGCCTACCGAACCATTGCCCCACAGCTTCCAAACTGGTTGCACTCCTCGCGCATGTCGGTCTGTTTCTCGCAGACGGTCGAGAGCGCCGACAGGATAGGTTGGCTGGGTTGTCTGCAGTCGAGGGAACGTTCGGTGCTGCGGACGGCCCCAGAACGGTCCTTCTGAAACGCCAACGCGCAGGTTCAAGTCGCTGGCCACGTGAAAGCGGTTGTTCGTACCGCCAGCCTGGTTGTCCGTGATGCGTGCTGCCAGTTCGTCCCACACCGCCCGCCACGGCCACTGCCCGCCGAGTCCGAGCGCCGCTGCAAACCCGGCGGGGTACCCGAACGGGAAGTCGAATCCTACGAGGACACTGCTGCCGTCCGCGACCAGTTTCCGCAGTTGCGTACGCAGCACGTCAAAGCACAACTGGCGCGTCGGAGAATTCTCATTCGCCTCCACGACGAGGCGGCCACCACGCCACGCGCAGAGGCACCACCAGACACTGTCCTTGCCCGTCTTCGGTGCGCTTGCGGCGCTCCAGTCGACCATGACGTAGGCGTCGAAGGCGGGAGTTCGCGACGGTGGGAGCACGACCGCCTCGAAGGACTCCTTCGCGGCGCCGGAAGGCCCATGCGATTCGGCCTTGTGGGCCCGACTAAATCGTGGGTTCCCGGCGTCGGCGAGAGGCGCCGGCGAGTCCCCGGGGAGGACACGGACAAGTTCGAGGTCGACTACGGTGCCGAGGGAAATGCTCGACCAGACACCCCGGTTTGCTCCGGCTGCGCGTAGGCCACGCGTGGGTCCGGCGCCAGGGCCGGGACGCATCGGCTGGAACAGGATGTCCACGTCACCGACGCGAAACACGGCTGAGCGGCCTGGCGGCACGGGCATGCCGGCCTCCTGAAGATGCCGCAGCCACGGCACCACATCCCGCTTGACCAGCCTCATTGTGGGGTCCAGAGCATAACCCTTGATGACTTATTTCCTGCATGGCATAACCGCCGCGTGGTGGGGGAGGTTGAGCGCACCGCCGAATTCGCCGGCTGGTTCAGGGCCTCAACGACGAAGATCAGGTCAGCGTCGGCCGCGTCGTGGAGCTGCTCGTCGAGCACGGCCCGTCGCTGCCGTTCCCGTATTCCTCTGGCATCGCCACGTCTCGGCACCGTCACATGAAGCGCCACAAGTGGTCTGACATCAAAGCTCGGTCGAAGCCTGAGACTCGCGCTCGAATCGAAGCTGAGGCGCAACGCCTGTCCGACCGATCTGCACCTCTCCCAGCTTCGCCAAGCGCGTGGTCTCACCATCCGGACCGTGAGGGCCTGCAATAACTACCCGTTTCGGGTAGACTTCTGAAGTCGACGATGACCGTCTTGAAGCGCAGGGACTTCGCCCGCTGGCAGGCCGGAGAGAAGCTGCCAGATGGCGCCTTGTGCAACGCGGTCAAGGAGATGGAGAACGGCCTGATCGACGCCGACCTGGGCGGCGTCCTCTATAAGAAGCGCGTGGCCCGTCCCGGTGGCGGCAAGAGCGGCGGATACCGGACCATCCTCTCGGCCCGGCTCGGCCGGCGCTACGTGTTCCTGCATGGCTTCGCCAAGAAGGACAAGGCCAACATCGCGCAGGACGAGAAGACGGCACTGCAGTTCGCCGGCAAGGTGTTCCTGGAACTCTCACCTGCGGACCTCGCGAAGGCTCTGCAGGCGGGTGTACTGGTGGAGGTGCATTGTGTCCAGCAAGCTCATTGAATCTCTTCGCGGCGATCTCGCAGCGCTGGGGAAGGTCGGCGCCATCAGCAAGGTGACGATGCGGCAGTTCGACGCGATCTGCCCGCCGCCGGTGCGAGAGTTCAGTGCGGCGGACATCAAGCGGCTGCGCCAGCGGCTGAAGTTCAGCCAGCCCGTGTTCGCTCACCTGCTGCACACGACGGCATCGACCGTGCGGAAGTGGGAGCAGGGCGACACGCGGCCCGCTGGACCTGCGTTGAAGCTGCTGAACGTCATCGCGGACAAGGGGCTCGAGGCCGTCCTGTAACTGTGACCGCGCGCCGTAGCCCGTCTATACTCCTGGCGTGTCGCATCAGCACGGGGCTGCTCCCAGTCTGTATTTCTCCGACCACTTCGGCGTCAGCCGGCAGTTCGTCGGGACAACCACGGAGGGCGCCGAGACATGCCCGAATGCCGCGCAATTCGGGCGCTCCTCCCGCGACGATTCTGGGACATCCGTTCACGCCCACTCTGAGTGTTTCCTGCTCCACCCGCGCTCACCGCGTAGCGCGCGGACGCGTTCACCAATCTGCGCAGGGTCCGGCTTCTTCAGCCAGTGGTCCTTGACCGGGTAGAGTCGCCAGCCGTTGTGATACTCAGCCGGCCCGGTCACCATGGCGTCCTCGCGTCCGTCCTGCTGGACCAGCACAACAGACCCGTGAGGCAGCGTGGCCAGCCCGTCGACTGGCAGGTCACGTCCGATCAACAGCGAGTCCGGGTAGCGCCACTTCCGCCCATCCGCGGCTGTCACCCGTCGCACCCGGGGCAGGTCACCAGGCCATTCCTCGACATCCAGGGCGACGCCGTTGGCGTTCGCTGCCCCCAGAAGCAGGTCTGCCACCACCTGCCTGTGGCAGCCCTCTACCGGTCCGCACGAGCAGAAGAACAGCACGCGGCGCCGCTCCTTGGCCTTCTCTTGGATGAAGTGCAGCAGGCCCTCGGCGGCCGCAGGATCCTTGATGCGGATTCCGCTCTCGCCGGTCGCCACGCGCTGGTTCCCGAGCCCTTGGAACCACCGGTAACGTGCCGGACCAAGGGCCTTCTCGAACGTCGCACCGTTGAAGCCCTGGGCGCGAACGTTCCGCCTGACGCGAACGTCGGCGAACGCAGGGGGCGCAAAGCCCCGTGACCGGTCTCGTGCGTCCACGGCCTCCAGCAGCCGCTCGACGGCGTTGCCCCAACCCGCGTAGCCCCAGGAGAACGCCGTCAGTCGCGTGAGCCCCTTGCCGTCCATACGCGCGCAGTGGAAGCAGTCGTGGACCTCCACCAGCCGGTCCAGAGCCCACAGCAGCAAGGCCGCCGGCGAGTCGGCACACAGCTTCTCCGTCTTCGTCAGGGAGCCCCATTTCGACGCTGGCCAGTCGCGATCCCCAAGATGCGGGCAGCCCGAGCGATGCAGGGTAGCGCGGGTTCTGGAGATGAAAGCCAGGAACGCACCGCTGGGGTGTTCGCGGCGCCACAACTGAAAGGCCGCATGCTGGGGCGCACCTGGCGCGTCCACGAACCGGGCGGGGGTTGTGAGAGCCATGGCAGGTCAGGTCCGTCGCAGCCGGTCCTTGAGGTCCTTCCCGAACATCATCAAATACCGATCGACCTCACTCTCGGTCGGCGCGGGCTGCCCCGTGGCGGCCCGCCAGACAAGGCGGACGCCAACGCTGAAGTCCCGGACCAGTCGAAGATCCTCAGCATTCGAGGGGGCCTGTTTCGGCGCGAGGTCCAGCCCGGCGTCGCTCAGCAGGTGGCGAACCGCGCGGAAGTTGTGCTGGTCGAGGATCGGCCAGACGTCCGGTGCCACGAGGTGCATGAGGAAGCAGATGGTGATGTAGCTGTCCTCGCCCGACTCGCGCCAGCGCTCCAGGGTGACTTCGGGCGGGTCGTTCCACTCAATCGGATGCGCACGCCACTTCCTGCCGATCCGCTCCGCCAAAGCGCGGTGCGCGGCCGGGTAGTTGGCTTTGGCGAGGTGTCCGAACTTCCAGCGGAGCGCCAGATTGATGTCCTCTGGCTGCACCAGCTCAGGTCGGGAGAAGAGCCTGCGCAGGCCGTGCAGCACCTCAGGCGGGTATTTCCGCTCGTCATATCGCGCCACAACAGACCCGAACCCCCGCGCCATGGAACGCGCTGAGCCGCTTAGGGCAGACGATGGAACGGTGTTCTCAACAAGACAGGGCAACGCCGATACACCTCGCCTACTGGACTCGATTCACTCAAACACTGCACCGGCCGGCATCAGCGACGCCCCTTGCCACCCCTCAGGTCGTCGAGGAACTCCGATGCAGGTTCTACGCTACTAACGAGGAGGTGGTCACGCGCTCGTGTGCACGCAACATACAGCAGATGCCGCTCGGTGTCGTAGACCTCCTGCAAATCGGCATCGTCGCCGACCGTCTCGATCCGCTCCTGTAGCGGAATGACCTCGTCGTCGCACGCCATGACGGCCACGGCCCGGAACTCGAGGCCCTTCGCCAGGTGCATCGTGCTCACCGCGACATGGCCGTTGGCCGTCTCCACATGCTCGTCGAGCACCTTGAAGGGCAGGCCGGCGTGACCCGCAGCCGCCGACGCGCGATCGAGTTGCGCCGTAGACCTGACGAACACTCCGACCTCGTGTGGCTGGATGCCGTCCCCAACGCGCGCCCGGAGCCAATCTCCCACAGCCTCCGCTTCGGCCGTCTCGCTCTTGAACTCGAGGACGGTCGGCGGCGGACCGTTGAAGGCGGAGACCGTGGCGCGACGGTCCTCGACGTTCCCATCGACGTCGGCCACTGTGGCGCCGAGAAGTCGATCGGCCTGAGCACGAATCTGATGCGACGTGCGGTAGTTGACGCGCAACGTCCTAGATCGCCCGCGAATGTCCACGCCGAGCGCCTTCCACGAGAACGGCTGCTGGAAGATCCGCTGCCCGAGGTCACCGGAAAAGAACAGCGCGTTCGGGCGGTCGCCTCCGAGTGCGGCGAGGAACCGGAGTTGCGCCACCGTCAGATCCTGCGACTCGTCCACCACGGCGAAGTCGAACGGCCTGACCTTGCGGTCACGGATTGCCGCGGCCAGGCGGGTGAACAACTCGGCGTAGCTCATCTGACGTCGGTCGCGGAGGCCGGCTCGGACCCGCTCGAAGATCGCCCACAACACCTTCCGCTGCGCCTCCGGCAGGCGCGTCTTGCGACCGAGGCGCGCGACGTCTCGGTAGGCGTCCCAGTCCTCGAGTTGCCAGGCGTCCACGACCTGCTCCCACTCGGTCGTCAGGAAGTGGTGGCTGAACTTGTGACCGGCGACCGCAGCCGACACTTCCCGAAGAAGGGCCGTGACCGTTTCGCGCGTCGCCATCGCCGGCGGGCCGACGTGCAGCCGATACAGCCGTTCACCGACGGCGTTCAGAGAGTGAACGTCGATGCGCTCGCCGAGGCGCGGCTCGTTCCCGATCAGGCGCTTCAGTCGGCTGCCGTCCTTCACGTCTCGGCTTGTCGTTGACCACTGGAAGTTGCTGTTGAACTTGATGCCATAAGGCGGGTCGAAGTAGATGCACTGCACCTTGCCGCGAAGTCCCTCGCGCTCCGCCAGGCTCGCCATCACCTGAAGCGAATCGCCGAGGATCATTCGGTTCGACCAGTTTTGATCGTGCTGGTAGAACTCGGTCTTGTCGGCTCCTTCGGCGACGCCGTTGAAGTCGGCGAACAGGTCGTAGAGGCCGGGCTCTCGTTCCTTCTCCTTCGCTCGCTCGCTGGACGAGCGCAGCAGGTCATCGATCAGCGCCTTCGGATGGACCTTCTCCTGGATGTAGAGCGGAGGCGCCTGCACCACGAGGTCGCTCCAGTCCTGCTGGTCCTTCCCACGCCATACAAGCTGCGGATCGAGATCGGGGTTGCGCGGGTAGCGCAGCTCCACCGGCTTCTTCTCGTGCGTCTGAAGCACGGACTCGAACTCCGCCGTCGGGATGTTCCTGCGCTTGTCGGCCTCGTGCTTGAGAGTTTCGACGGTCTTCGGGGTCGCCTTCTTTGCCATCGCTACACACGTCCCATCGGCGCCGGGGCGGTGACGGACGCAAGCATCCGTTCGAACTCGCTGGCGACTCGAGCCTTGAACCGCCTGCGGATGGAGCAGCGTGCCCGTCTGAGCACCGCTAAACGTGACCTCGAACGCGTCAAGCGGGAGATGCAGCAGGTGATCGAGGCCATCAAGTCCGGCTTCGCTCCTTCAGAGCTGAAGGCCGAGATGGACCCTCTTCAGCAGCGGAAGGCAACCCTGCTGGCGGCGCTGGAAGCCGGCGACGAACGCCCGCCGCTGGTTCATCCAGGTATGGCGGATGTCTACCGGGCGAAGGTTGAGCAGCTCGCGGCAGCGTTGGAGCACGAGGACGATGAACAGCGCGAACGTGCCCGTGAGGCGCTGCGCGGCTTCATCGACCGGATCGTGATTCCACCGGGTGACGAACTGCTTCAGGTTGTGGGGAACTTCGGGATGATGTTGGAAGCCGCGGCCGGGCATAAGATGCCCGACCGCCAGGCTGTCGCTATTGTTGGTTGCGGGGGCAGGATTTGAACCTGCGACCTTTGGGTTATGAGCCCAACGAGCTACCGGACTGCTCCACCCCGCGTCACCCGAGAGCCTTATCGTAACACAGGAATCGCGCGGTGCGTCACACGCACGTCACTGCCGTGCAATTCGCGCACTGCGCAGAGAGCACCGGCCGCGCACGATCGACGGGCACGAGCGCTCGACCTGTGATCCGAAACGCGCGCCGCGTAAGCTCCGGTCGCCGGCCGATCCCGCCAGGAGCAGTGACTGCCCCGGCGTGGGCCTCGAGCACTGAACCGCCGGCAGCCCGCCTCAGCCCCGGCGAGCGCGCGAACCGGGCACCCACCCGTCCTTCGACGCGCCGGCCCCCACCCTCAGAGGCGCAGGCATCAGCACCTCGGTGAACTCGACCGCGCCGGTCTCCACGGCATGGAACGCCGACGCGAGGCCGATCTGCCCCGCGTCGAACAGGTCCTGCAGCACGGGGCTGCGGTCCAGCAACTGGTGCAGTTGGAGCCGCGCGTGCCGCCGCGCCGCGGCGTCCACGAACGCCTGATCCTCGTACGCGCCGCGCCGCTCGCGCCGTTCGGCCTGCACCGCCGGCAGCACCTTGGAGAGCAGCGGCGTCAGCGCGCCCATTTCGAGGTGCGCGCACGCACTCTCCACGAACCCGCAGCCGGAGTGGCCGAGAATCACCACCAGCTTCGCACCGGCCAGCGAGCACGCGTACTCGAGACTGCCCAGCGAGTCCTCGCCAAGCACGTTCGCCCCGACGCCGACGCTGTACAGATCGCCGAGCGCCTGGTCGAACAGCAGCTCCGCGGACGTCCGCGCGTCGATGCAGTGCAGGACGGCGGCAATCGGCAGCTGCCTCCCGCCCGTCGTGTTCACCTGCGGGAGCAGGCCGCGGTCGTACTGCAGGTTGGCGACGAAGCGGCGATTCCCGTCCTTCAGGAACTGCAGCGCCTTGGCCGGGGTCATCGTCGCGTGAGTCTCGTCGCTGTGAGTGTGCATGCGCCCTCTGGTGGTCGAGATGGCAGCATAGCCACCGCCCACGATGCGGGGACACTTGAAAATCCGGGCGATGCGCATCCGTTTCGCCTATATCTCGCCGCTGCGCCCGCCGCGATCGGCCCTGCACGCGCCGACGTCGCCCCGGCACGCGCAGCAGGGTGCGCCTCTGGCAGCCCCCGGGGCACGCGCGGCACGAAGTGCGCGCAGCGGGGCGCGTCGGAACGCCTCACCCATGCGCGGCACGATATGCTGTCCATCGAGCCGGCCATCCGCGAAGGAGCCTGACACCCGTGCCGACCGACGCCGCCCCCAATCTCCCGACCTTCGACGACGTGGCACGCGCCGCGCGCACGCTCGCGGGAACGGCGCACCGCACGCCGGTGGTCACCTCCCGGACCGTCGACCTGCTGACGGGCGCCCGCGTGTTCTTCAAGTGCGAGAACCTGCAGCGCGGCGGCGCCTTCAAGTTCCGAGGCGCCTACAACGCGCTCTCGCGACTCGCGCCCGACCAGCAGCGCCGGGGTGTCGTGGCGTACTCGTCCGGCAACCACGCACAGGCAGTGGCGCTCGCCGGCCGGATCCTCGACATCCCCCGCTGCATCGTGATGCCGACCGACGCGCCGGTCGTCAAGCGCGTCGCCACCGAAGGCTACGGCGCGGAGGTCGTGCCGTACGACCGCGAGCGCGAAGACCGCGAAACCATCGGGAGCCGGATCGCCGAGGAACGGGGCATGGCGGTGATTCCGCCCTACAACCATCGGGACATCATCGCGGGCGCGGGCACCGCAGCCCTCGAACTGTTCGAGGACACGGGTCCGCTCGATCTGCTGCTCGTGCCCTGCGGAGGCGGCGGCCTGCTCTCGGGGAGCGCGCTGGCCGCGTCGGGACGGTCGGCCGGCTGCCGGGTCGTGGGCGTCGAGCCCGCCGCCGGCGACGATGCCACGCGCTCGTTCCGTTCGAAGGTGCTGCAGACGACGCACAACCCCGACACCGTGGCCGACGGCGCACGCACGCCCTCGCTCGGCACCCTCACCTTCCCGCTGGTCCTTGCCCATGTGAGCGACATGTGCACCGTCGACGACCCGACGCTCCTCCGCGCGATGTTCTACCTGTGGGAACGGTTGAAGCTCGTGGTGGAGCCCACCGGTGCGCTCGCCGCCGCCGCGGTGCTCGAGGGGCTCGTGGACGTGCGCGGCCTGAGGATTGGCATCGTCCTCAGCGGCGGCAACGTGGACTTCTCGCAGGTTGGGGCGTGGAGGGCGCTGGCGTGACTTGTCGATTGTGGGGTCGCACATCTCACGTCATCGCCGTCCGGCGCCTCTGGCCGCTCCTGGCGGTGCTGGCACTCGCCGCACCGCCGGCCTCGGCCCAGAACTACGACGATGCCGCCACGCCGAGGCACGGCGCGCAGGTGACGCTGCTGCAGATCAACGACGTGTACTCGACCGTCCCGGTAGACGGGCTGGGCGGGCTCGCACGGGTCGCCACGATCAAGAAGCAGGTGGCGGCGGCTGGCCAGGTGCCGCTGCTCCTGCTCGGCGGCGACTTCCTCTCGTCGTCGGTCGCGTCGGCCGTGTTCAAGGGCGAGCAGATGATTGCCGCGCTCAACGCCGCCGGCCTCGACATCGCCACCCTCGGCAACCACGAGTTCGACTTCGGGGTCGACGTCCTGGTCGAGCGCATGAAGCAGTCGCGGTTCGACTGGGTGATCGCCAACCTGCTGGACCGCCGGACTGGACGCCCGATCGGCGATGCACCTCCGTATGTGATGCGCACGGTGGGCGGCCTGAGGATCGGCATCATCGGGCTGTGCCTCGTCACCGACAGCATGGCGTCGCCCGTGGTCCGGCAGCGTGTCGAGACCATCGACCCGCTGCTGGCGGCAGCCAGGTACGTGCCGGAAATGAAGGCCGCGGGCGCGGAGGTGATCGTGGCACTGACGCACCTCGGGTTCGCCACGGACCGGGAACTGGCCGCCCGCTTCCCCGACATCGACGTGATCGTCGGCGGGCACGAACACTATCCAATTACGACGGTGACCGGCCGCACGCTCATCACGAAGGCGGGCAGCGACGCGCGATACGTCGCGCGGGTCGACCTGCGCAAGCGCGAGGGCGGACCCGTCGATCGTTTCTTCGAGCTGATACCCGTCACGTCGGCCATCGCCAACGACGAGTCGGCGGCCTCGGTCATCGACGCATGGGAGGCGCGCCTGGGTGCCGAGTTCGACCAGCCGGTCGGCTCGACACGCGTGCCGCTCGACGCCCTCGAAGCGACACTGCGGGTGAGCGAGAGCAACGTGGGCAACTTCTTCGCCGACGCCGTGCGGCGGGCGGTGGGGGCGGACGTCGGGCTCGTGAATGCCGGCGGCATCAGGGGCAATCGCACCTACCCGCCAGGCCCCCTGACGCGGCGCGCCCTCGTGGCCCTGCATCCGTTCAACAACGCCATCTGCAAGATCGAGCTGACCGGGGCCGAACTGCTCGGCGTGCTCGAACACGGCGTGTCGCGCCTTCCGGCCCGCTCTGGCCAGTTCCCTCAGGTGTCGGGCATCACGCTGCGCGTGCGGCTGTCGGCGCCCATCGGGCGTCGCGTGCACGACGTGCGGGTGGGTGGTGCACCGCTGGAACCGGCGCGAACCTATACGCTCGCGCTGCAGGACTTCCTGCTGCGCGGCGGCGACGGCTTCGAGATGTTCGGCGGCAGCCGTGTGCTTGTGACGCCGGAGTCGGCGATGCCGCTGCTGACGGCGGTCGAGCAGGCCCTCGCGGCCGGCCCGATTGAACCGGCCGTGGAGGGACGGATTCGGATTGAGCCCTGAGTGCAGCCGGCTCCGTGCCCCGCCGTTCACCACAAGGCGAGGTGGGACGTTGACGGCGAAGCGCGTAAGTTGGATCAAGCGGCCGATGCGCGGGAGGACGGCAGCGCTCGGGCGGCGCTACGCGTTGCGCGGGGCGGGCGCCTGGGCGCGGACCATCGGCACGGCCTTGCGGCGGGCCCACACCACGCGGAACGCCAGCAGGGCAGCCACGATGGCGCCGTACAGCAGCGGACTGGATACGTCCGCCTTCACCAGCCAGTAGTAATGAACGACCGCGGCCACCGCTGCCGGGTACACGAGCCTGTGCAGCGCCTGCCAACGGCGACCCAGCCTGCGGATCCACCCCGCCGTCGAGGTGATGGCGAGCGGCAGCATCAGCATCAGCGCCGTGAACCCGATGGTGATGAACGGCCGCTTGT
>CAYLTD010000041.1:0-40482 GCA_964386715.1 uncultured Bifidobacterium sp. | reverse complement strand
ACCACACTCACGAACGACGCCGATCAATTTCCACCACTTGACGGGACGCTACCGTGTTAGGCGGAAGGCGTCAGTTCGGAAGACGCAACGGGCGTTTCCGGTTTGGCGGCTGCCCTCGGTCCTCCCCTGGCGAGCGGCCGGCCCGGCCGGCGCTATCCTCTGTGTCCGCCGACGGTTCCCGGCACACCGGGGTTTGGGCGGGCGTCTTGCTACGCCTGCCGCCCAGGCCATGCGCGATACCGATGCCTCGCTGCAACAGTTCGGCGAGTTCCTCCTCAAGGCTCGCCTCGTCACCGCAAAGGCCGCGCCCTGGTGCGTCCGCTTCGTGCGGCAGTTCCTGAATCGTCCGGCCGTGGATGCCCCGCTCGCCGACCGCGTGCGCGGGTTCTGTGAGGACCTCGAGCGCGTGGGCGCGCACGACTGGCAGGTCGAGCAGGCCGAACGCGCCATCCGCATCTACTTCGTGAACTTCCTGCAACGCCCGGACTGGAAGGCCGCGCGGCCAGGCACGCTGGTCGCCCCCGATGGACGCGTCGACGTGCTCCCGGCCCTTGATGCGCTCCGCGCGCGCATTCGCGCCCGCCACTACTCGTATCGCACGGAGTGCAGCTACGTGGACTGGGTGCGACGCCTGCTGGCCTACGCCGCGGAGCAACAGGGCGAGGCGCGCCCCCGCGTCGACGCCTCGCTCGTCCGCGACTTCCTCACCCACCTGGCCGTGAAGCGGGGCGTGTCGGCCAGCACGCAGAACCAGGCCATGTGCGCCGCCCTGTTCCTGTGCCGGGAAGTGCTCGACCTCCCAGTCGAGGGTCTCACGCAGATTCCGAAGGCCAAACGTGGACAGCATCTGCCACTGGTGCTCAGCGTGCCGGAGACGGCGGCGCTCCTCGACGCCATGCACGGCACCGCGCGACTGATGGCCGGGCTGATCTACGGCGGCGGCCTGCGCGTGTCCGAGTGCTGCCAACTGCGCGTGAAGGATCTCGACTTCGATCAAGACCTCGTCTACGTGAGGGCCGGCAAGGGGAACAAGGACCGCTCAACGCTATTGGCCCAGCGGGGCCGCGACGACCTGCGCGCGCACCTCGCGAAGACGCACGATCTCTACCGGCGCGACTGGGACAGCGGTGTCGCCGGGGTCTGGCTGCCGGACGCACTCGCACGGAAGTACCCGAACGCGGGGCGCGAGGCGGGCTGGTTCTGGGTGTTCCCCAGCGATCAGCTCTCGACCGACCCGCGCGCCGGCGTCGTCCGTCGGCATCACATCAGCGACTCGGTGGTACAGAAGGCGGTGAAGGCGGCCGCTGCCCAGGCACGAATCGCCAAGCCGGTATCCGTGCACACGTTGCGACATTCGTTCGCGACACACCTGCTGCTGGCCGGCATCGACATCCGCCAGATCCAGGAGTACCTGGGCCACGCCCACGTCGAGACGACGATGATCTACACGCACGTGGTGAAGGATCTGCGCAACCCAGCCAGAAGTCCGCTGGACGCACTGGAGCCGGGTCCGGCGCGGTAGTGGCACGTTGGCGGCGACGAGTCACCGGCCGACGCCGATCAGCCTGGCCCGGTGCTCGCCGGCGTCAAGGGCGCCTCGCGCGCTCGGCGGTCCGACAGCTGTTGCTGTCGGATGCCGCGTTTCACCTCGTCACGGCATGGAAGGGCATCGGCGGGTCGATCAGTTGTTCACGATTGTTCACCGTCCGGAGGTGCCGGCGGGAACAGTGGGCTGAGATGTGAGGGAAAGTGGCGCGCCCTGCAGGACTCGAACACGCTCGCGCCGAGCTGAGCGAGGGGCGGCGTGAACTGGAGGCTGCAGCGGTAAGCCATTCCACGAACGTGGAATGGCGCGCCCTGCAGGACTCGAACCTGCGACCTCCTGGTTCGTAGCCAGACGCTCTATCCAACTGAGCTAAGGGCGCGCTGAGGTCGTCGAACGAACACCCGATCCTACCATAACGATGCGCTCGGCAAACAGGCGGCCGTCGCGCAGCACCGCCTCGAGACGCGCACGCAGGTCGCGCGCCGACCGCACGTCGTGCGGATCGATGCGCGTGGCCGACGCGCCGCGTCCCGCCAGCCACGAGTACACCAGCGGTGCCTGTCCCTCGAGGGCCTCGTCGCCGCCCGCGCGGCGCGCGAAGAACGCGCGGAACCGGTCGGCGGCCGCTGCCAGCCCGCGCCCCTCGCGCATCACCTGCCGCACCTGCACCGCACCGGCCACCGTTACGCCGAGCAGCACCACGCACGCGGCATCGGCCGACGGCAGCACCAGCAGCGTGTCGCGCACGAGCAGCGCCGGCACCGCCCGCGTCTCCGCATCCGGCGCGCCCACCTGCACGTTCGCCGGCGGCCGCAGCGCACGAATCAGCCGGGCTTCCGCGAGCAGCGCCTCGATCTCGGAGCCGACGCACTCCCACGTCGCTCCCGCCGCGCGCGCGAACACCGGCTTCAGCGTGCGCCACCGCCGCGCCGCGAAGTGCGTCCGCAGCCGACGCCGCAGGTTGTTGGCCTTCCCCACGTACAGCGGCGCGCCGTCGTGCGCCCGCAGCACGTACACGCCGGGAGCGGCAGGCGCCTCCTCGCAGGCGCGTGCGCCCGCCCGCAGCCACGCCTCGCGCCGATCCTCGACCACCAGCGCCTGCTCCACCAGTCGGCGCGCCAGCGCCGCCGGCGCGTTGCGGATGCCGAGCACCTCCTCGGCGAGCCGTACGTAATCAGGGGTGCCCGCCGCGTCGGCAAGACGCGCGAGCAGCCGGTCGCGCAACAACATGCTGAACCCGAGTATCGCGTACTGGGTCACCCGTCACGGGGCACGGCCGTCGTATGCCTGACGCGCCGCCGGGCCGGGCGCGTGTCACGCAGGCGCAGCGACGAGCCGACGCCACGCTCCGCGCAGCGGTGGCTGCTTCCAGCGAGATCAGCCGCGTCCGGCGCACGCCCTGCGAGGGCTGCCGAGCACGTCGACGCCCGGCAGCGGCTCCAGCGAAGTCGGCGCACGACAAGGTCGCTGCGCAGACGGCGTACAATTGGCGCCGATGCGGCCCTCCGCCGAACACAGGCAGCAAGCCCCGGCGAGCGTCCGGTGCTTCGTGCTCACCGTCAGCGACACGCGTACGCCCGACACCGACACCAGCGGACAGGCGATCGTCGACAGGCTCACGGCCTCGGGACACACGATCGCGGGCCGCACGCTCGTGAAGGACGATCCCGCGCAGGTGCGCGCCGTCGTCGGATCGCAGCTGGTGAACGCGGACGTCGACGCCATCATCACCACCGGTGGCACGGGCATCACGTCGCGCGACACCACCTACGAAGCCATCGATGCGCTGCTCGACAAGCGGCTCGACGGCTTCGGCGAGCTGTTTCGCATGCTCAGCTACGAGGACATCGGGCCCGCCGCCATGATGAGCCGCGCCACCGCCGGCCTCGCCCGCGGACGCATCGTCATTGCCCTGCCCGGCTCCGAGGCCGCCGTGCGGCTCGCGCTCGACCGGCTGGTGCTCCCCGAGCTCGGGCACATGGTGCAGCAGGCGCGCAAGTAGGTCACCCGTGGCAATGCGCCCCTTCGCGTCGACGATCTCCATCGAGGAAGCCCGCGTGCGGCTGCGCGACGGCGTGCGGCCGATCGCGCGCACCGAGGTCGTGGACCTCTCGGACGCGGCCGGACGGGTCGCCGCCCAGGGCGTGCCGTCGACCATTTTCGTCCCGCCCTTCTCGCGGTCCGCGATGGACGGGTACGCCGTGCTCGCCGAGGACACGCGTGGCGCGACACGCGAACGCCCGGCCCGCCTGCGCATCGTGGAGCGGGTCTACACCGGCAGCGTGCCCACGCTGCCGCTGACAGCGGGTGCGTGCGCCGAGATCGCCACCGGCGCGCCGCTGCCCGACGGCGCCGACGCTGTCGTGATGGTCGAGCAGACCACCCGCATCGACGCCGACCACGTGGCGATTCACGCCGAGGCGCAGCCGCGGCAGAACATCGGCCGCAAGGGCGCGGACATCGCACCCGGCGACCTGGTGGTGCGGCCGGGTGACGTGTTGAATCCGAGCCGGCTGGGAGCCGTCGCCGCGATCGGCGTCCGCGCGCTGGCGGTGTACGCCAGGCCGCGCGTGGCGATCCTCTCCACCGGGAACGAAGTGATCGAGCCGGGCGCACCGCTCGGGTCGGGCCAGATCTACGACGTCAACCGCTACACGCTGGCGGCGGTCGCCACCGCCCACGGCTGCGCACCGGAACTCCACGCTCCGGCACGCGACAGCATCGAGGGCCTCGAACAGGCGCTCGATGCCTGCGGGAGCGCCGACGTCATCGTCTTCTCCGGCGGCAGCTCGGTGGGCGAACGTGACCTGCTGGTGGATCTCATCGGCCGGCGCGGGCAGCTGGTCTTCCACGGCATCGCCGTCAAGCCCGGCAAGCCGACGATGTTCGCGAGGGTGGGAGAGGTGCCGTTCTTCGGGATGCCGGGCAACCCGACGTCGTGCCTGTCGAACGCGTACATCCTGCTCGTGCCGTTCCTGCGCGGCACCGCACGGCTGCCCGTCCATGCCCCGCGCACCGTGTTGGCGCGGCTCGGCCGCCGCATCGTCTCGCAGGCGGGCCGCCACCAGTTCTACACGGTGCGGCTCGAGGGCGGAACCGCCCTGCCTGCCTTCAAGGGATCGGGCGACATCACGAGCCTGTCGCAGGCGGACGGCTACATCGAGATTCCAGCGGACCAGGACACCGTCGAGGAAGGCGCGACGGTGACGGTCACCCTTTTCTAGAGCGAACCAGCCTGCCCCCGCGCGGCCCGCGTGCATGGAATGGGTCGGCCCGCCGGAGCGGGCATGCTGCATTCACCTGAGCTCGGTGCCTGTCCACGCTCGCCTGGGGCCGTGGCTTCGACGCGGAACACCGTGTGGTCAGCGCTTCAGGAGCGCGAGCGCCGTCTTGAGGCCGCCGGCGACCGTCGGGACATCACCCTCCGCCCAGAAGTGCATGAAGTACAGCTCGGGGGTGCCGTGCAGCATGTGATTGTGCAGCGCGGTGATCTCGATGTTCGCCGTACGCAGCGCGCGCGCCACCGGGTTCACTTCGTCGGCGAGCATCACGAAGTCGCCGGTCGCGGCCACCTGCCCGGCGCCAGTCGCCTGGACGTTGATGGCCGTCGCCATGCCCATGGACGGCGGCAGCGTGACGCCCATCATCTGGATCGGCTCGGGACGCGGCTGCGAAAGGCCGAGGACCCCGTTGGTGACCGCACCGCGGAGCCCGATGACGCTCATGAACTGCTCGGCGTCGAACCCGTCGGGCGCCGGTGCGCCGCCTGCCGCGGGCGGGCCGAGCGGCGTCCGGGTCTGCCCGAGCGCCTCGCGGACCGCCGCTGCGAGGGCCGCGGGCTGCCCGTGTCCCCAGAAGTGCAGGTACATCACCACAGGCGATGCCTTGATCAGGTGGTTGTGCAGGGCGGTGATTTCGAAGTTGTGACGCTGCAGCGCCGAGATGACCGGGTTGATCTCGGTTTCGGTGAGCACGAGATCGCCGTGCGCCACGGCCTGTGCGCCGTCGGCCTTGAAGGTCGCCCAGCTGCCGAGCGCGAAGCCAGGACGCACCTTCACGCGTCCTACTGATACGTCGAGGTCGGTACGCGGGAAGGCGACCCGGTAGACGTTGCCCGCCTGCGCCTGCCCGCTTCGGCCGAGCGCGCGGTCGATGGCCGCCGTGTCGAGACCGGTCACCGCTGGTGGCGTCTGCGCGCTCAGCACCGGCGCGAGGAGCAATACGGCTGAGAAAGCTGTCATGACCCTGAACATCCCTCGTGTCCTCCGCCGCCCACTGTATCGCGGCTGCCGCCGGCCTGTCGCTCTCGATGCGCTCACCATCGTCCTCGCCGTATGGGTGATGTCCGGAGCGGGCATCACGGCCGGTGGCCAGGCGCCGACCTTCCGCGCCGCCAACAGCACGGTGGCGGTCTACGCCACGGTGACCGACGGCACGGGCCGGCTCGTGCCCGACCTCACGCGGGACGCCTTCACGATCCTCGACAACCGCAAGCCGCAGGACCTCACGCTGTTTGCGAGCGACATCCAGCCGATCACGGTCGTCCTGCTGCTCGATCGGAGCGGCAGCATGCGCGCCAACTTCGGCCTGGTGAAGGACGCGGCCGAACAGTTCGTGGCTGCGATGCTGCCCGGCGACAAGGCCCGGATCGGCAGCTTTGCCGACCGCATCCAGCTCGATCCCCGCGACTTCACGGGCGACCCTGACGAACTCCGGCGCATCCTCGACACCGAGCTGCAGCCGGAGGGCCCCACGCCGCTGTGGAACGCCGTCAACGTCGGCATCACGGCGCTCGGCCGGCAACAGGGGCGGCGCGTCATCCTCGTGTTCACCGACGGCGTCGACAGCCCGCTGCGCATGAGCCCGAACAACAGCTCGCTCAAGTCGGTCATGCGCCGCGCCGAGGAAGAAGACGTCATGGTGTACGCAATCGGGCTCGCCGGACAGTCCGGCTCCCCGCTCGGGCCGGGCATGTTCGGGGGCCCGATGGGGCGCGGCGGCCCGGGCGGCCCGATGAGCAGGGGCGGTTTCGGCCGGCGTACACCGGCGTTCAGCCAGCCGGACCCGGGGCTGGCGAAGATTGCCTCCGCCACCGGCGGCGGCTACTTCGAGCTGACGTCCACGGCCGATCTCGGCGCCACCTTCGCCCGCGTGGCCGACGAACTGCACCGCCAGTACGCGCTCGGCTTCACCCCGCAGGTGCTCGACGGCAAGATGCACACGCTGGAAGTGCGCGTCGCCGGCGCCGGCCTCACGGCCCGGGCCCGGCGGAGCTACCTCGCACGCGCCGAGCGCTGACGCGCCGCCCGCGTCAGTCGCCGGCCCACAGCCACGGCGATCACCGTGGTCGGCGGCTCCGGCGTTCACTGTGCCGTCGCGCCCGCACGAATCGACAGGCTCAGCGCGCGGCCGTCCCCCTGGCAGGCGGCGCCATCACGGCGTCCCACTGGGTCGCGCTCTCCGCGACGATCGGTTCGACGTCTTCGCGCAGCAGCAGCCGGTCGTCGGCGAGTGCGACCGCCGCCGCGCGGACACGCCGCAGGTACTCGTCGCGCGAGCCGTAGCGCTCCTCGATCGACAGCCGCGGATCCCTGCGGGCCTCACGCTCGGCACGCGTGCGCGGAAACGGCATATACGCGCCGGCCATGGCCACGAGTACGTGCGGCGAGCCGATGGCCTCGCTGCGGAACTGCCAGCCGGTCTGCGTCGCCAGCGGCACGGCAATGCTCGGCAGCCGCACCCCGCCCACCTCGTTGCCATCCTCGTTCACCTGCGGCACGAGGAACGGCATCGCCGCGTCGGGCGCGGGCACGTCCGCGCGCACGCCGCCCGGCACGAAGGTGGGGGCCTGCACTCCGGGGATCGCCGGGAAGCGGAACTCGCGGTGCGGCACCAGCGTGCGATCCGCGAGCCGGGGATGCCGGCTCGCAGGGGGCTCGATGCCACGCCGCACCCACGCGTCGAGTGCCGCAAGCAGCCCGCGCTGCGCCCATCGATAGTCGTTCGCGTTCTCGCGGAACTGTCCCCCGTTGTCGGCCGGCGGCCACGAGCCGGTGCCGTGCTTGGTGCCGGCCAGCTGATAGACGCGCACGTTCGGCGCATCCTCGAGATCCGCGCTGCCGTCCATCGTCGTGTGCCGCATCGCGGCCACGCGGCCGCGGTCCCAGTGCTCCGACGAGGAGTCCACGAGGAACAGCTTCGGCTCGAGGCCTGCCGGAATCCGCGCGCCGAGCCCATCCTCACGCCCGGTCACCGGATCGGTGGTGGTGCGATAGAGGAAAGGAAACTTCGTCTGCGTGAACGGCCCGAGTTCGTTGGGCTGCGCGAACCGCTCGTTGAAGCTGCCGAACCCGACCGCGCCAGTCTGGATGAACGCAGCGTCGAACACCTTCCTGCCGGCCTCGTCGATCGTGAACCCTTCGTGGATCATCTGGCGGATGAGGCGCCCGGTCTGCGAGGCGCCGTACATGTAGGCCAGGCGGCCGCTCGCCACCTGGCCGCTTCCATAGCGGAACGCCGACACCGGGTCGCGGATGGCCGCCATGCCCAGCCCGGCGACGGCCGGAGCCTGCGCCTCGTAGGACAGCTCGTACATCACGCCGGGCCTGAATCCCCCCTTCACCGTCACGGAGGCCGCATCGTCTGTCGCGGTGCCGTTCTCCACGCGTGCGAACCGCCACTCGTCGCGCGCAATCAGCCGCGGCGACGCGAACGCCCCGTCGCGCACCGTCAGCCGGTACGTGCGGTTCGCGGGCTCGACGGGCAGGTACGTGGCGGTGTTGTACCCGGCGCCGTACGCCACGGAGGCCGCGGCACGATCCAGGACGAACGGCATGCGGACCCAACCTCGGATTGGACGACCGCCATCAGCGGCGACCGGCGCAGCGAACCCTACCAGCCCCTTGCCCGGCGCGATGTCGAACTGCCAGCCGACCATCACCAGCGTGTAGCCCTGCTGCAGGAGGTAGGCGTCGCCGAAGTCGGCCTCGGCGCGCGGGTCCGCGGAGCGGCCGCCGCGGCTGAACACACTCAACAGGCTCTTGTTGCCACGGTTCACGACATCGACCAGGAGGACGCCGTTCCCCATGGCCGGATCCTTGGGCTTGATGATGTAGAGGTCCGAGGAGAACTCGACGCGCCCGCGGGCATTCCTCGGGGCCTTGTCGAGATCCACGATGCCGCGGTTGTGCGGACCTGCCGGGTCCACCTCGAAGTACACCGTGCCCGCGACCGTTTCATAAGGCCCGGCTGCTCCGAAGGTTCTCCCGCCGAGCACATCCGTACGGCTGCGTACGTCGACGCGGGTGACCTCGGCATGCGCCGGCGTGGCACCGGCAACCAGCAGACTACCCAGCACGACCATCCACATCGCGGCACTCGTCAGTCGCGTCATAGGACCTCCACGGAGGCCGGATTCTATCCCGACCCGGCAGGACGCGTGGCATGGGATGGCTCCCCGCGTGCAGGTGCACCCTCCGGCAGGCAGCATCACGTTTGCATCATCGCCGGGAGCCAGACAGGAGGAGCACGACGCATGCGATCGGCCGAACGTTCGGAGTCGGTGTGGGAAGCGACCCACCCGCAGCACGAGTACCCGCCGCTGCAGGGCACCGTCGAGGCAGATGCCTGCGTAGTTGGTGCGGGGATCGCCGGAATGACCACGGCCTACCTGCTCGCCCGCGAAGGCCGCCGAGTCGTCGTGCTCGACAGCCATGCGGTCGGCGGCGGCGAAACGGGTCAGACCACCGCGCATCTCGCCAGTGCCAACGACGACTACTTCCACGAAATCGAGCGCGTCCATGGCGCCGAGGGTGCGCGGCTGACCTTCGAGAGCCATCAGGCCGCCATCGAGCGCATCGGGGCCATCGTGGCGGACGAAGGCATCTCGTGCGACTACGAGCGTGTGCACGGGTTCTGGTTCGCGCCGCCTGGACAGGACGCCAGCCTGCTCACGAAGGAGCGCGACGCGGCCCTCCGAGCCGGCGCGCAGGTGGAACTCCTCGATCGCGTCCCGGGCGTTCCCTTCCTCGGCGGCCCGGCACTTCGGTTCGCCCGTCAGGCACAGTTCCATCCGCTGCACTACATCGCCGGCCTGGCTCGTGCGATCGTTCGCGCAGGCGGCGCCATCCACACCGGCTCGGCGGTCAACGAAATCGAGGGAGGCCCGACCGCGCGAGCGGCAGGCCACGGATTCGAGGTAAGAGCCGCCTCGGTGGTCGTCTGCACGAATACGCCGGTCGTGGACCGCTTGGCGGTGCACACGAAGCAGGCGCCCTACAGGACCTTCGTCATCGGGGCCCGGGTGCCGCGGCAATGGATGCCGCACGTGCTGCTATGGGACCTGCTCGACCCCTACCACTACGTGCGCCTCGCGGCGCGGCCGGGCGACTCTTCCCACGAGACGCTCATCGTGGGTGGCGAAGACCACAAGACGGGCCACGACGATGATGCCGAGAAGAGGTTCGCGGCGCTCGAGCAGTGGGCTCGCACGCACTTTCCGCAGATGGGCGCGGTCGAGTACCGGTGGAGCGGGCAGGTCATGGAACCGGTGGACTACCTGGCGTTCATCGGGCGCGACCCGGGCAGGCGCGAGAACGTCTACGTCGCCACGGGCGACAGCGGACAGGGCATGACGCACGGGACGATTGCCGGCCTGCTCATCACCGACCTGATCCAGGGGCGCCGCAACCCGTGGGAGGAGCTATATGCCCCGACGCGCCGGTCGCTGAACCCCACCACCCTGAAGGAGTGGGTGGCCGAGAACGTGGACGTCGCACGCCAGTACGTGGAGCTCGTGCCCGGCGTTGGCGCGGACGCTTCGGGCACGGCCGAGATCGCGCCCGGCTCAGGCGCGGTGATCCAGCGCGGGGCGGCGAAGATCGCCGTGTACAGGGGCACCGACGGCGTGGTCATCGAACGATCGGCGACCTGTCCGCACCTCGGGTGCATCGTCCACTGGAACAGCTTCGAGCGGAGCTGGGACTGCCCCTGCCACGGCAGCCGCTTCGCACCCGACGGCACGGTGCTCAACGGCCCGGCAACCGCGCCGCTTCCGCCGGCGGAGCGGTAGGGCGACTGCGCCCGTTCAGAGCCCGTTCGCCTTCAGGAACTCGCGGATCTTCGCGTACGCCGCGGAGCGTTCGGCCGGCTTGAAGTTGCCGTGGCCGCCAGCAGCGATGGTGAAGAGGTCCGTCTTCGCGCCTGCCTTCTTCAGCGCCTCCGTGAGGCGCGTCCCGTGCGAGTACGGGACGATCGGATCCGCGTCTCCCTGGATGGTGAGGATGGGCGGAACGTCCGCACGGACGTAGGTGAGCGGCGAGACGCTCTTCGCCACCGCCTCGCGATTGGGACCGGCACCCACCCACTGCACGGCGTACGAGCGCGCGCCCTGACCGGCCAGCATGTCGTTCACGTCGGTGATGCCGTACCAGTTGACGATGGCGGCCACGCGGGGCACGGAGGTGTCGTTGCCGGTGAATCCACCGCCCGAGCAGAGCGAGGTGAACCCGGCGCTTGCCGGAATCATGCCTGTCGTCAGCGCGAGGTGCCCGCCGGCGGACTCGCCGCTCAGCACGATACGGTTCGTGTCGACGTTGTAGTCCTTCGCGCGGCTGACCACGAACTTCAGGGCACACTGCGCGTCTTCGACCGCGGCAGGCGCGAGCGACACGCGCGCCATGCGGTACTCGACGTTGACGACGTTCCAGCCCATCTCGAGCCAGGGCATGAGCGACAGGAGCGCGGCTTCCTTGGTGCCGCCAATCCAGCCGCCGCCGTGGTAGAAGACCAGCGTGGGCTGGGGCGTCTGGGCGTCGCGGCGCCGATAGACGTCGAGCTTCGCCTCGAAGCCGTTGGCCGTCAGGTAGGTGACGTTCGGCAGGACCTGGTATTGATTCGGCGCGTGCACGGCCCACTCGCTCACCGGCGACGGGGTGGCGAGCGCGCCCTGCTGGGCGCCAACGGGAGTGTGGGCGGCCCACGCCAGCAGGGTGACGATCAGGCCCGCGGTGACACGGTTCGACATGTGGCAGTCTCCTGGGTCGGGGATTCTGCCACAACCGGTGCGCGATTGCAGGCCGCCAGCCGGTTCGCGGGCCGTCAGCTGGCGTTCGTGGCGATGATGGCCTTGATGCCGTCCGCGTCGAGCGATTCCACCACGAGGAGTTCCTCGGCCATCGCACGCACCGAGGCTCGGTGCTTGCCGATGATCTGGCGTGCGGTCTCGTAGCCGCGCATCACCAGGTCGCGCACCTCCTCGTCCACGCGCTGGGCGGTTGCCTCGCTGATGCCGGCGCCGCGGTCGGTTTCCCACGGGTTGCCGGGCGTGCGGTAGGCGAGCGGCCCGAGCGCGGCCGACATGCCGAACTCGCACACCATGCGGCGGGCGATCTCGGTGGCGCGCTCGATGTCGTTGCCCGCGCCGCTCGTCATCTGGCGCAGGAACAGTTCCTCGGCCACGCGCCCGCCCATCAGGATGGCGATTTGCGCCTCGAGGAACTCGCGCGTGTGCGTGTGCCGATCGCCCTCGGGCAGCTGCATCGTGACGCCCAGGGCGCGGCCGCGCGGGATGATGGTGACCTTGTGCAGCGGGTCGGCGTGCGGCAGCAGCGCGGCCACCACGGCGTGGCCCGACTCGTGGTACGCACAGGTGATGCGCTCGTGCTCGGTCATCTGCAGCGAGCGCCGTTCGACGCCCATCAGCACCTTGTCGCGTGCCTGATCGAGATCGTTCGCGGTGATCGCGGAGCGGTGCGCACGCACGGCGAGCAGCGCCGCCTCGTTCATGAGGTTCGCCAGGTCCGCGCCGGAGAACCCGGGCGTCCCGCGGGCGATCTGGCGCAGGTCCACGTCGACGGCCACCGCCACCTTGCGCGCGTGAATCCGCAGGATCTCCTCGCGGCCCTTCACGTCGGGGGCCCCCACGGTGACCTGGCGGTCGAACCGGCCGGGCCGCAGCAGCGCCGGGTCGAGGATGTCAGGTCGGTTCGTGGCCGCGATGACCACGATGCCCTCGTTCGGCGCGAAGCCGTCCATCTCGACCAGCAGCTGGTTGAGCGTCTGCTCGCGCTCTTCGTGGCTGAGCGAGTTGCCGCCGCGGCTGCGCCCGACGGCGTCGAGTTCGTCGATGAAGATGATGCAGGAGGGGTGACGCCGGGCGTCACGGAACAGCCGCCGGATACGCGAGGCGCCGACGCCCGCGTACATCTCGACGAAATCCGAGCCGCTCGCGAACAGGAAGGGCACGCGGGCCTCACCCGCGATGGAGCGCGCCAGCAGCGTCTTCCCCGTGCCGGGGGGACCCACCAGCAGCACGCCCTTCGGGATGCGCCCGCCGATGGCCGAGAAGCGGTCCGGCTCGCGGAGGAAGTCGACGATCTCCTTCACTTCCTCCTTGGCCTCGTCCACGCCGGCCACGTCGTCGAAGGTGATGGGCGACGCTTCAGGGTCGGCCTCGCGCGACTTGCCGTCGAGCGCGGGGATCCGGCCCGAGGTGATGCGGTAGAGCGCAACGCCGAGCATGGCGAGGAAGAGCACCCCGATCACGAGCGCGCCGTAGCCGTAGGCGGCATCCCCGGTGGAAGTGCGGACGTCGATGCGGACGCCGCTGCGGGCCAGGTCCGGCACGAAGGCCGGGTTCAGCGTGACGTAGTTCGACGGCGCCGTGGTCCGCACCCGCGAGCCGTCGCTCCTGGTGACGTCGAGGCGGTCGCCGTTCACCACGATCTCTGCAAGGGTGCCCTGCCCGGCCTCGCGCAGCAGGTCGGAGAAAGCAATGGTGGGCGGCTGCCCGGTGCGGCGCTGCTTCAGCAGCAGCCCGCCAGCGGCACAGGCGACCACGACGACCGCCGCAATCCAGAGGGCGTGGGAACGGAACCACTTGCGAGACACCACGAGTACTCCTGGCTGCCCGACGAGCTGGGGGTCGTGCGAGATCGACCACGGTCGAGGACGCGGACGGCGGCCCGAGGGACGAGGCTTTGCTACGTTGCGAGTGTGTGAGGGTGGTGCGCGCGAGAACGCGGCACCACACAAATAGTAGCTGACGCCCACACGCGAATGACAGCACAACCGCGACCCCAGAGCTCAGCGATACACATCGGCTGCTCCGGATGGCACTACCCGCACTGGCGCGGCGACTTCTATCCCGACGCGCTGCCGACCCGTCTCTGGTTCGACCACTACGCCCGGCACTTCGACACCGTGGAAATCAACAACACGTTCTATCGGCTGCCCGACCCGGCAACTTTCCGGTCGTGGCGCAGCCGTGCGCCCGACGGCTTCACGTTCGCGGTGAAGGCCAGCCGGTTCCTGACACACATGAAGAAGCTGAAGGAGCCGCAGGCGCCCCTCGACCTGTTCTTCTCTCGGGCGCGCGAGCTGGGCCGGACCCTCGGGCCGGTCCTCTACCAGCTGCCACCGGGGTGGCCGCTGAACCTGGAACGGCTCCGGGCGTTCCTCGCCGCGCTGCCGCGCCGCCGCGTTCACGTGCTCGAGCTGCGTGACCCCACCTGGTACACGGAGGAGGTGTTCACACTCCTCGCGTCGCACCGGGTGGGCCTCTGCCTGCACGACATGCAGGGCTCGGCGAGCGGGATGGTGGATGTGGGTCCGCTCGTCTATGTCCGGTTTCACGGCACGGACCGGTACAGCGGCAGCTATTCCGACGAGCGGCTCGCGCGCTGGGCAGACTGGCTGGTGGCGCGCGTCAGGCGCGACGTCCCCGTGTACGCGTACTTCAACAACGACGTGGGCGGACACGCCCCGAAGGACGCCGCGCGGCTCCGGCGGTTCATCGCCGAGCGGCTCTGATCGCGTGAGACGGACTGTCAGGCGTCGGCGAATTTGTACCCGACGCCCCACACGGTGTGGATGAACTCGGGCTCGGCGGGATCGGTTTCCACGCGGCGTCGCAGCCGCTTCACCAGGGTGTCCACGCTGCGGACGGTGACGTAGGTGTCGCCGCGCCAGATGCGCGACAGCAGCGCCTCGCGGCTGAACACGATCCCCGGGTGCGTGGCCAGCAGGTGGAGCAGGCGGAACTCCTGGTCGGTGAGTTCGACCTCGCGCCCGGCCACGGTGACGCGACGGCGCGGCACGTCGATCTCGATGCCGCGGATGGAGAACACCTCGCCGGGGTCGGGCGTCGCCGCCGCCTTCTGGCGCGGCCGGCGCAGCAGGGCGCGCGCCCGCGCGACCAGTTCGCGCACGCCGAACGGCTTGGTGAGGTAGTCGTCGGCGCCGCTCTCGAGCCCGACGACCTTGTCCGATTCCTCGCGCCGCGCGGTGAGCATCAGGATCGGCACGTCGGCGTTCGTCCGCCCGTTCCGGATGGCGCGGCACAGCGAAAGCCCGTCGAGGCCCGGCAGCATCAGGTCGAGCACGACGAGGTCGAACGCGGACGCCTGCACCCGATCCAGACCCGCGGTGCCGTCACCCACCGCGTCGCAGGCGTATCCTTCGTGCTGCAGGTGCAGGCAGACGAGCTCCCGGATGTGCGGCTCGTCTTCGACCACGAGAACCCGGACGGGTTCAGTGCCCATGGGCAACCCGCTGTGTCATGGATGTTTCACAGTTCCACCATCGCCTCGCCACTCCGCCATCGTCCAATGCATACAGAGACAGGCCGCACAGGCCATCCCGGGAGGCAGGCATGATGAATCGCAAGCGTATCGCAGTCGGCATCGGGGCCGCAGCCGTGGCACTGGTGATCGGAGGCTCGACCTACAAGGATATCAGCGCGCAGGAACCCGGTTTCGCGCCGGCAGCGTTCGGGCAGGGCGGCCCGGGCAGGCCGGGTGGTCCCGGCGGGCCCGGAGGCCCGATGGGTCGCCGCGGGGGGCCGGGCGGGCCGATGGGGCCGGGCGGACCGGGCATGCTCCCGCCACTGCCCCTCGGGCGGCTGGACCTGAGTGACGACCAGGAATCGCGCGTCCGCCAGATCATGGAGTCGCACCGCGAGGAGCAGCGGGCGCTGATGGATCGGTCGATGAAGGCGCACGAGGCGCTCGCGCAGGCCTCCGCCACCGGCGCGTTCGACGAAGGGCTGGTTCGCGCCCGGGCGGCGGACGTGGCCGCGGTGGACGCCGACATGGCCGTGGCGCGCGCGCGGATCTTCAGCGAGGTCTACCAGATCCTCACGCCGGATCAGCAGGCGAAGCTGAAGCAGATGCAGGACCGCCGCCAGGAACGTGGCGAGCGGCGGCAGGAGCGGAACGACGACCGGCGCGATCGCCGGCCACGCTGATCGCACAGCGGCCACGCGGACGATCAATCGATCGTCCGCGTGCCCCGCGACGTCAGAGGCTCTTCACCTTCTCGACGATGTGCGCGGCGGAGATGCCGTATCGATCCAGCAGTTCATCGGGCTTGCCGCTGCGCGGGATTTCGCGGACGGCAATCCGGTGCACGCGGATGCCCGCCGCGCTCACGGCCTCGGAGACCGCATCGCCGATCCCGCCGGCGGCGTAGTGGTCCTCCACCGTCACGATCTGCGCGCGGGTGGCACGCCCCGCCGCCACCAGGGCGTCCTGCGCGATCGGCGCCAGCGAATACAGATCGATGACGCGGATCAGCGTGCCCTGCGCCTTGAGCAGGTCGTACGCCTTCAGGGCCTCGAACAGCGTCACCCCCGCCCCCACCACCGTGGCCACATCGTCCGCGCTCTCGCGCAGCACCTTGAGCCCGCCGATCTCGAAGGACTCGTCGTTTGCGTAGAGCACCGGGGTTTTCGGCCGGCTGGTGCGCATGTACGCGGGCCCGGCGTGCGCCGCCATCGCGGCGACGAGGCGCTCCGTGCTGACGGCGTCGCACGGGTACAGCACGGCGAAGTTCGGCTGCGACCGGAACATCCCGAGGTCCTCGAGCGCCATCTGCGATGGGCCGTCCTCGCCGATGGAGACGCCGGCGTGCGAGCCCGCCAGCTTCACGTTCACGTTGCTGATCGCGAGCATGCGCACGAAGTCGGCCGCGCGCGTGAGGAACGCGGCGAAGGTCGACGGGAACGGGATCGCGCCCCGCGCGGCCAGCCCCATGGCGGAGCCGACCATGATCTGCTCGGCGATGAAGTTCTGGTAGAAGCGGTCGGGAAATGCCTTCTCGAACCGGTCGCTGAAGGTGGAGTTCTTGACGTCCGCATCGAGCGCCACGACACGCTCGTCCGCCGCACCGAGCCTGGCCAGGGCGGCGCCGTACGCCTCGCGCGTCGCCACCTGCTCGCCAAGCGTGTAGGTGGGTGCCGGGAGCGGAGCGGGGACGGGCGCGGGGGCCGGCCGGCTCGCCGGCTTCGGGATCGAGGCGGCGAGGTCCACCCCACCGGCGTCGGGCACGAACTGCGCCTCGAGCTCGGCGATCGCCCGGTCCATCTCCTCGCCCTTCTTGAACGCCTTGCCGTGCCAGTTGTCCTTGCCCTCGGCGAACGAGACGCCCTTGCCCTTCTCGGTCCGGGCAACGATCATCGTCGGCTTGCCCTTGGTGGCCTTCGCTTCCGCGAGCGCGTCGAGGATCTGCGTGAGGTCGTGGCCGTCGATGACGATGGCGTGCCAGCCGAAGGCGCGCCAGCGGCGCGCGAACTGCTCGACGTCGTGCTGCCACATCGTGGCGCGGCTCTGGCCGAGCCCGTTGACGTCGGTGATGCCGCACAGGTTGTCGAGGTTGTCCATCGCCGCAACCTCCGCGGCCTCCCAGACCGAGCCCTCGGCCGACTCGCCGTCGCCGAGCAGGCAGTAGGTGCGGTAGTCCGACCGGATGCGGCGCGCGTTGAGCGCGCTGCCCACCGCGGCGCAGATGCCCTGGCCGAGCGACCCGGTGGCCACGTCCACGAACGGCAGGCGCGGGGTCGGGTGCCCCTCGAGGTCGGAGGTCAGCTCGCGCAGCCGCAGCAGCTCCGACCGGTCGAACGCGCCGGCTTCCGCCCACGCCGCATAAAGGATCGGCGCCGCGTGCCCCTTGGACAGCACGAACCGGTCGGCGCCCGGATGCTGCGGGTCGCGCGGGTCGAAGCGCATCTCCGCGAAGAACAGGGCGGCAATGAGATCCGCCGCGGAGCAGCAGCTCGTGGGGTGGCCGGAACCGGCTTCGGAGGTCGCGCGCACCGAGTCGATGCGCAGCCGGGTCGCGATGTTGGTGAGGGCGGGAAGCAGGACGGATCGATCCATGTCAGTCATCAGTGCAGGAGGCGTCCAGGGACACGAAGAATCTGGGTTCGGTCGAATACAGGCCGGCCGCGGCCGGTGCAGAAGAGCACACGATTCTATTGCAGATCCGGGCCAACCGCGAGCCACTCGGCCAGCGCGAGGGCGTAAGCCGGGCCGTCGGTCTCGAGGTCCAGACGGCCAAGGTCGACGCCGTGCAGCAGGCGCGCGGCCGCGCTGCCGGCTGAGACGGCAGGCACCGGCACGGACCGCGCGACGTACTCCGGGTCGCGGCGCAGCACCGCCACGCGGCACAGGGCCCGCGCGCACGCGCAGCGTTCCGCCGCGGTGCCGCCCCCGGGCCCGTCCGAGCCTGCCTGCGACCGCGCGGCGGCGACCAGTTCCTCGGCCAGCATGGCGTAGGGCAGCCGCCCGGTGAGGTCGAAGGCGTCCAGCAACGCGAGCGCGGCGCGGGCCTGCGCGGCCGGCGAGCCGTCCACCAGCCCGAGGCCGGGTTCGTACTGCCGGCGAACGGCGGCCTCGACGGCGTCGACCGCGTCGGGCAGGTCGCGCCGCAGCTGCTCCGCGAGGCCGGGGCTGTCCAGGCAACCCGAGGCCTCGTCGAGCGCGCGCAGCCACGACACGCGGCGCCAGGGGTCGCGTTCCGCGGCGAGCGCGTCGAGGGCGGCGACAATGGCCGCCTCGGTGGGGCCGACGGCACACACGTCGCCCGTGGCCACGAAGAACCGCAGGAACAGCGTCACGACTTCGGGGGACGGGGGAACGCGGGCCGATCGATCGAGAATCGCCCGCGTCACGTGCTCGAGCGTCAGGCGATCCACCGCCAAATTATAATGGCCCCAATGGCGCACACCATCACCCTGATCCCCGGCGACGGCATCGGTCCTGAAGTCACGGAGGCGGTCGTCCGCATCATCGCGGCGTCCGGCGTCTCGATCGACTGGGAGCGGCACGATGCCGGAGTGCTCGCGGTCGAGCGCGGCGGCGTGCCGCTGCCGCTTGAACTCCTGGACTCGATCCGCCGCAACAAGGTCGCGCTGAAGGGCCCGGTGACCACGCCCATCGGCACCGGCTTCACGAGCGTCAACGTCGGGCTGCGCAAGGCGCTCGACCTGTTCGCGAACCTGCGTCCCGTCTGGAACATGCCGGGCGTCCAGAGCCGGTTCACGGGAATCGACATGGTGATCGTGCGCGAGAACACCGAGGACCTCTACGCCGGGCTCGAGCACGAGGTGGTGCCCGGCGTCGTCGAGAGCCTCAAGATCATCACGGAGAGGGCCTCGACCCGCATCGGCCGGTTCGCCTTCGACTACGCGCGCAAGCACGGACGGAAGAAGGTCACCTCGATCCACAAGGCCAACATCATGAAGCTCAGTGATGGCCTGTTCATCGACAGCGTGCGTCGCGTCTCGCGCGACTACCCCGAGATCACCTACGACGAGAAGATCGTGGACGCCGCGTGCATGCTGCTGGTCATGAAGCCGGAGCAGTACGACGTGCTCGTGATGCCGAACCTCTATGGCGACATCGTCTCCGATCTCTGCGCGGGCCTGGTCGGCGGCCTCGGCGTCGTCGGCGCCGCGAACCTCGGCACCGAGGTGGGTGTCTTCGAGGCCGTGCACGGAAGCGCGCCCGACATCGCGGGAAAGAACTTCGCCAACCCGACCGCCCTGCTGCTGTCGGGCGTGATGATGCTGCGGCACATCGGCGAAACCGACGCGGCCGCCCGGATCATGGACGCGCTCGGCCGGGTGCTCGAGTCGGGCGAGGCACGCACGCGAGACCTCGGCGGCACGACGTCCACCTTCGCGTTCGCCGACGCCGTGTGCCGGGCCATCCGCTGAGCGGCGTGCTATAGTCCCGTACACTCCATGCTGGATGAGATCGCCCAGGCTGTCCTGGCGCGCGAGGAAGTCGTCAAGTACCTCCGCGGCGGTGTCGGCGACCGCAGCGAGCAGGTGCGGGAGCGCATCTACGGCTACCTCGAGGAGCTGCGGACCACCCAGCGGCCCTCCATCTACCGGGCCCTGCAGCATCCGCTGTATCCCATCCTCCGGAAGATAGAGCGGCACCACGAGCACCTGCACCACGCGGCGAATGCCGTGCGCAACCACCGGGTGGTGTACGCCTCGAACCACAAGAGCCACACCGACTACCTGGTGGAGCCGCTCGTCCTCGACGACAACGGCATCCGGCCGCCGCTCATCGCCGCGGGCATCAACCTGTTTGGCGGTCCGCTCGGGCTCATCCACCGGCACGTCACCGGGGCCATCCCGATTCGCCGCAACACGAAGGACCCGGCGTATCTCATCACCCTCAAGGCCTACGTGGCCGAGATCCTGAAGCGCCAGGACATCTTCTTCTACCCGGAAGGCGGCCGCAGCTACAGCGGTGAACTCAAGCCGGCCAAGACCGGGCTGCTGCACGCGACGCTGCTGGCCGACTGCCCGAACCTCGTCATCGTCCCCGTCGCCATCGCGTACGACCTCGTGCTCGAAGATCACATCCTCGCTCGCCAGGGCACGAAGAAACGGCAGCGGCCCTTCTCGCGCGAGGTGGCCGAGATGGTGCGCTACGCGGTGGGCTACCGGTCGCGCGCGTTCGTCACCTTCGGCGCGCCGATCTCGCCCGCCGACTACGACCCCACGTCGCGCACCGACGTCCTCGAACTCGGGCGCCTCATCCGCAGGCGCATCGGCGACCAGGTGAAGGTGCTCCCCACGGCGCTCTTTGCCGCCGCCATGCGCCCGTCCATCACGCGCCGGGACCTCGAAGAAAAGGTCGATCGGCTCATCGAGGAACTGCAGGCGCGACGCGCGAACCTCTCGGTGGCCACCGGACGCCAGGCAGTGGACCAGGCCGCCGAGGCGCTCGAAACGCGCGGCGTCGTCGTCTTCGAACGCGGGCGCTTCCGCGTGCGCGAACGCAACGTCCTCCGCTTCTACGCGCGCTCCATCGAGCACCTGCTGACCCCGACCGGCAGCACCCACTGACCCGTCGAGCACGGCCGGGCGCGGCGACGATGGTCCGGCGCTTGAAACCAACGGTGCAGGCTCCGCGGTGTCGTGCCGATACGCACACCACGGTGTCGCGACCACGCACCCGCTCCCGGCCTGCCGGCGTCGATCCCGACAGGAGCACGGCGCGCTCTCGCCCGGTGTAGGACGATGCTGGCCAACCTGTCGAAAACGGCGTTCCACCTGCTGGCGCAGAGCGCCACCCTCCGCCGGCTCGCGTCCAGGTACGGGATGCGGCGTCCCACCTCCTTCGCCCGCCGCTTCATCGCGGGGGAAACCGTCGAGGAGGCAATCGAGGCCGCGCGCGCCGTTGAAGCACGCGGGATGCTGCAGACGCTCGATTACCTCGGCGAGAGCGTGACCAGCCTGGCCGAGGCGCAGGCGGCGACCACAGACTACCTGCGCGTGATCAGCGCGATCCAGCACGCCGGCATCATCCGCAACATCTCACTCAAGCTCACGCAGCTCGGCCTGGACGTGGACCGGGCGAGCGCGGTGGACAACCTGCGCCGCATCCTGGAGCGTGCCGACGGCTTCTTCATCCGCATCGACATGGAGAGCTCCGCGTACACCCAGACCACGCTCGAAATCTTCGACCTGCTGTGGGACCAGGGCCACCGCAACATCGGGGTCGTGCTGCAGGCCGACCTCTTCCGCACCGAACGCGACGAAGAGCGCCTGTCGGCCATGGGCGCACGTATCCGCCTCGTGAAGGGGGCGTATCGGGAGCGCGCGGCCGTGGCGTACCAGCGGAAGGCCGACGTGGACGCCGCCTACGCGCGGCTCGTGAAGCGCCTGCTCGAGCGCGGCAACTACCCCGCCATCGCAACCCACGACATCGCCATGATCGAGGTTGCGAAGGCGCACGCCGCCCAGCTCGGCCTGGGACGAGACCGCTTCGAGTTCCAGATGCTGTACGGCATCCGGCGCGACCTCCAGCAGCAGCTGGTGGCAGAAGGCTACCGGATGCGCCTCTACATTCCCTTCGGCCGCCAGTGGTTTCCGTACTTCATGAGGCGGCTCGGTGAACGCCCGGCCAACCTCGGCTTCGTGCTCCGCGGCGTCGCCGCGGACCGTGGGTAGCCGGTTACCCACGTTCGCCCATCCACAGCTCGACAACGGCAACGGCACGGCCGTTCCGGCATCCAATGAGGGGCTCAGGCCCGCCGGTTCTCAGCTCAGCGCGGGCATGCGTCTTGATGTGAGGGCGTGCAACGGCTCGAGGGCCGTGAGCGTCCTTACAAACAGGACGCGTGGCTTGAGAAGGAGTTGAGCTATGGCGACCGTCGTCACCTGGATGCGCAGCATGATGTGCGGCCTCGGCGGCCACGACAACCTGCTGCAGTTCTCTCGGGGGCGCATGTATCTGAAATGCGTGTCCTGCGGGCACGAGTCGCCCGGCTGGGACATCAAACAGGGTTCGGCGGGCGGCGGACACGCCGACGACCGCCAGCAGCGGCGCCGCGTCCTCCCGCAGCTCGCGGGCCTGCGGCGGCCGGCGTAACGCACCACACCGACATCCGCGAGCATAAACGCGCCGGGTCCCCTCGGAGCGCGCGGGCGGCTGTATCCGCCCGCGCGAGTACTCCCGAGGGAGCCCCGGGCGCGGCCCTCCCACCGGTTCGCGACGCTCGTCTTCTTCCCGGCTTCGTGGTTAGCTATTGACCACAGCATGCCGAAGGTCATCGCCATCACCGGCGCGTCCGCGGGAATCGGACGCGCCACCGCACTACGACTGGCGCGCGACGGAGCACGCGTGGCCATCTGCGCACGCCGCACGGAGCGGCTCCAGGCCGTCGCCGACGCCATCGCGGCGGCCGGCGGAACCCCGCTCGCCGTCACCGCCGACGTCACGCGTGCCGAAGACATGGACCGCTTCGTGTCCGAGACCGTTCGGGCATTCGGGGGCCTGGACGCGATCCTCTGCAACGCGGGATACGGCCTCTACGGCGAACTCGACCGCGTCACGCCCGAGGACATGCGGGCGCTGATGGACGTCAACTTCATGGGCACCTTCAACGCCGCGCGGGCGGCGCTCCCGGTGTTCCGCCGCCAGGCGCGCGGGCACGTCCTCGTGGTGTCCTCCATCGTCGGGCGCCGCGGCATCCCCTTCATGGGGCCGTACTCCGCGTCGAAGTTCGCGCAGGTCGGCCTGGCCGAGTGCCTGCGCGCGGAGCTGCTCGGCACGCCGATTCACGTGTCGGTGGTGTTCCCCATTTCGACCTCGACGGAGTTCTTCGACGTGATGACGCAGCACTCCGGCTTCGCGACGCGCGCGAAGGGGCCGCGCCAGTCGGCCGACGTCGTGGCGGACGCCATTGCGCGAGCGATCGCCCGGCCGGTGCCGGAAGTCTGGCCGTACCGGCCTGGCAAGGCGCTCGGCGTCCTCGGCGCGCTCGCGCCGGGCCTGTGCGACCGCGTCACGAAACGCTGGGGACGCGAGCCGGTGCGCCACGCGCCGTCGCACGAGTAGCACCGGCATGGACGACAAGGTCGTGTCCATGGCCCGCGCCGTCCGCGATGCAGGCGGCCGGGCGCTGGTGGTCGGCGGATGGGTGCGCGACCGGCTGCTCGGGATCGAGTCGAAGGACGTCGACGTCGAGGTGTTCGGCGTCGAGCCTGCAGCGCTGCGGCGCCTGCTCGAGTCGCTGGGACGGGTCGAGGCGGTCGGCGAGAGCTTCCAGGTCTACAAGTGCGGCGACATCGACGTGGCCCTTCCGCGACGCGAGTCGAAGAGCGGCCGCGGACATCGCGGCTTCGTCGTCGAAGGCGATCCGCACATGTCCGTCGAGGATGCCGCCAGGCGCCGCGACTTCACCATCAACGCGATCTCCTGGGATCCGCTGACCGGCGAGTACCTGGATCCCTTCGACGGCCGCGCCGACCTCGCGGCGCGGCTGCTGCGGGTCGTCGACGCGCGTACATTCGGCGACGACAGCCTCCGCGTGCTGCGCGCGCTGCAGTTCGCCGCGCGGTTCAACCTGGAGCCCGAGCCCGCGACCCTCGAGCTCTGCCGCCACATCCCGCTCGACGACCTGCCCGCGGAGCGGATCTGGGGCGAGTTCGAGAAGCTGCTCTTCGCGCCGCGACCGTCCATCGGCCTCGCACTCGCCTTGAACCTCGGCGTCGTGGAGCGGCTGTGGCCCGAACTGCACGCGCTCGTGGGCTGCGTGCAGGAACCGGAGTGGCATCCTGAGGGCGACGTCTGGGTGCACACCCTGCAGGTGGTCGATCAGGCACGGACGCGCGTAGACGATCTGCCTCGTTCGCAGGCGCTGGCGGTGCTGGTCGGCGCGGTCTGCCACGACTTCGGCAAGCCGGCCACCACGGCCTTCATCGACGGGCGCATCCGGTCGATCGACCACGAGGAACAGGGTGTCGCGCCCGCGTCACGATTCCTCGATCGCCTGAACCTCCACACGCTCGACGGCTACGACGTGCGCCGCCAGGTGCTGGGCATCACCGCGCAGCACCTCAAGCCGGGCATGTGGTTCAAGACGAAGGAGGTCGTCGGCGACGGCGCCTTCCGACGACTCGCGCAGAAGGTCGACCTCGAGTTGCTCGCACGGCTGGCAAAGTCGGACTGCCTCGGCCGCGAGCCCGGCCAGTTCAACTGCGAGGCGATGGACTGGTTCCTCGACCGTGCGCGATCGCTCGGCGTCGAACACCAGCCCCCGAAGCCGCTGCTGCTCGGGCGTCACCTGCTGGAACTGGGCGTCAAACCAGGCCCGCGGATGGGCGAGATCCTCGCGGCGGTCTACGAGCTGCAGCTCGACGGCGCGGTCACGACACTCGAGGACGCCGTGGCCGCGGCCCGCCCGCTGCTCTGAGCGGAGGTTCCAAACCGGGAGCGGGTTCCCGACCCGGCGGAGACCGAGAGCATCAACGGTGCGTGCGGTGCGCGGTTATGGCTGCGGCGCCGGCACGCCCTCGGCGGTCCAGATCTCGATCGCGCCGATGTTCAGCTTCTCGAGTTCGGGCTGGATGCGCGCGCGGTCGCCCACCGCGACGACCACCACCTTCGCGGGGTCGATGTACTTCTTCGCAGCCGCCCCCACCTGCGTACCGGTGACCGCGCTGTACCGCCGGGCGACCGACGCGTAGTAGTCGGGTTCGAGGTCGTAGGCGAACAGGTTCACGGTGCTGGCCGTGACGCGCCCGCTCGTCTCGAAGTCGGCCGGGAGCGACCGCACCATCGAGTCCTTGGCCAGCGTCAGCTCGTCGGCAGTCACCCCGCCCTCCCGCATGCGCGTCAGTTCCTTCAGGATCTCCGACACCGCTGGCGCCGTGACGTCGGTGCGCACACCGGTGCTCACCATGAACGGGCCGGCCTCCCGCCGGAAGACGAAGCCCGAGTTCCCGCCGTAGGTGTAGCCGTGGTCCTCGCGCAGGTTGATGTTGATGCGGCTGGTGAAGAGTCCCCCGAGCGTCTCGTTCATCAGGCGGATCGATTCGTAGTCGGGGGTCGCGCGCGGCGCGCCGATGCTGCCGACGCGCAGCTGCGTCTGCGGGGCACCCGGTCGGTCCACGACGATCACGCGCGCGGCGGTGGTGCGCGGCTGGCGCTGCGGCGCCGTATCGGGCTTGCCGGCCGCCCAGTCGCCGAAGGCCCTCTCGACCAGGGGCCGGAGTTCGGCCTCGGTGATGCGGCCCGACACGACAAGGGCCGCGTTGTTGGGCACGAAGTTCCGCTGCCAGAACCCGCGCACGTCCGCCACCGTCATCGCCTTGTTCGAGGCTTCCGTGCCGAGGTCCGTCGCGCCGTACGGGTGTGCCGGTCCGTAGAGCGCCGCGGACAGCACCGTATTGGCCACCTGTCCGGCGTTGGCGCGCTGCTGAACGAGCTGGGCGAGACGGCTTGCACGCTGCCGCTCCATCTCGGCGTCGGGGAAACTGGGGCGCCGCACCACGTCCACGACGATGTCGAGCATCTGCGGAAAGGTGCGCGCCAGCGAGGCCATGGACACCTGCAGCGTGTCCATGGACGACGACGTGGTGAGTGTGCCGCCCAGCCCGGCGACCTCCTCCGCGATCCGCAGCGCCGACCGCGTGGCCGTGCCCTCGTCAATCATCGCGGCGGTGAAGTTGGCCAGACCCGGCTTGTCCAGCGGGTTGACCGCGCTGCCCGTCTTGAAGACCAGACCCGCCGAGACGACCGGCAGGCCGGGGCGCTCGTTCAGGTAGACCGTGAGGCCGTTCGCCAGCCGGAAGGTCTTGGGCACCGGCACGGTGAGCGACCGGCCGCCGGAAGGCTTCGGCGGTTCGTTGCGCCAGGGCTCGTCCGCGTTCAGCGACTCCGCTCCCTGTCCGGCCGCGGCGGTCGACGGCGCGGGGGCTGGCACGGGCGGTCCCAGTTGCTGGGCCCCCGGAACGCCGTGCACCACGACCCGCGCATTTGGCTGCAGGTACTGCTGCGCGACGCGCCGCGCGCTCTCCGGGGTGACGGCCCGGTAACGCGCGATGTCCTGCTGCAGGTACCCGGGGTCGCCGGTGTAGTGGTTGTAGTGGTTCAGCGTGTCCGCAACGCCGCCGAAGCCCCCGAGGCGCTCGAGCCCCTGCACGGTCTGCGTCTCGATCTGGTTCAGCGCCAGGCTCACTTCCGCAGCGTCCGGCCCGCTCTCGAGGAACCGCGCGAGCTCCGCGTGGATCGCGGCCTCGATCTCGTCGGCCGTGTGCCCGGGGCGTGCCGTGACGTCCACGCTGAAATAGGACGCCAGCATCGTCGAGTTCTGGCTGACGAAGACGTTCTGGGCGAGCTGCTTCTCGTACACCAGGCTCTTGTACAACCGGCTCGCGCGACCCCCGCCGAGGGCGCGCGCCACGACGTCGAGGTCGGCGTCGCCCGGCTTGAACATCGCCGGGGTGAGCCACGCCACGATCACGCGCGGCAGCTCCACCCGGTCCGTGATGACCGCGCGGCGTTCCGAGGTAATCGGCGGCGTGACCACGGTCGGCTTCGGCACCTGCGGGCCTGCCTTGAGCGTGCCGAAGTATTTCTGCACGAGCGCCTTCGTCCGGTTCCTGTCGATGTCGCCGACGATGGCGAGGGTGGCGTTGCCGGGTGCGTAGTACTTCTTGAAGAACCTCTTCACGTCCTCCAGCTTCGCCGCCTGGATGTCGGCGTGCGACCCGATGATGCGTGCGTAGTAGGGGTGCCCCGGCGGGAAAAGCAGGTGGAACATCCCCTCCTGGACGATGCCGTACGGCTGGTTCTCGAGGCTCTGGCGCCGCTCGTTGCGTACCACGTCCTGCTGGTTGGACAAGTTCGCCTGGTCGACCTTGTCGAGGAGGTAGCCCATCCGGTCGGATTCGAGCCAGAGGCCGAGTTCGAGCTGATCGGCAGGGAGCGTCTGGAAGTAGTTGGTGCGATCGAAGCCGGTGGTGCCGTTGATGTCGCTGCCGCCCGCGCCTTCGACGAGCCGGAAGTGCGAGTCGCCCGGAGCATGCTTCGACCCCTGGAACATCATGTGTTCGAAGAGGTGCGCGAAGCCGGTGCGGCCCGGTTCCTCGTGCGCGGGGCCGACGTGATACCAGACATTCACGGCGACCAGCGGCAGCCGGTGATCCTCCGAGAGGATGATCTCGAGGCCGTTGGGCAGCGTGTATTTCTCGAAGTCGATGACCGGCACGTCCGCGACGCGCGGGGCGGCGGGCGCCTGTTGTCCGTGGACGACGGGTGCCGTCGCGGGCATCGCACCGGCGAGACCGAGCATCAGGGCGAGGACAGCGAGGGGGCGAGCGACACGGCTGTAACGCATGGTGTGTCCTGAAAGCGGAAAGACCCGAGATTCCTTGAGACGAGCGGCGCCTGCACTTGGTTTCCGGCGCCCCGTCCGCCGCTCCACTGCCATAAGATCGGGTCATGGCCCGATACACGCTCGTCTACGGCGTTCGCCTCGTCCCGGAAGGATCGCTCAAGTCGCTCGAAGACGCCAGCGCGACGCTCGCGGACGGTTCCAGTGCGTCGGTCACGATGCACACGATCGATGGGACGATTCCGCAGCTGCGCCGCGCCCTCGATCGCAGTTTCGACGCCTTCTTCGATCTGCTGCCCGGCGCCGACGAAGAGGACCTCGAGCAGTTCGCCGATTGACGAGCTGGCGCGCTTTTCTCGGCTCCCGCCGTCCGGCCGAGCTCAGTGCGGGTGCGATAATTTCCGGATGGGAGACCTGACCGATCGCCTCGTGATCGAGCTCATCGACGCAGTACGCGCGCAACTGCGCCGCGAGCAGGGCGAACGACTCAGGGACGTCTACCTCATAGGCGACATCGAGAAGGACAACGCGCGCAGCACCATCGAGCGCCTCCGCGAGCTGGCGTCCGACAGCAGCCGGCCGATCACGCTCTACATCAACAGCGCCGGCGGCAACGTCACCGACGGCCTCGCCATCCACGACGCCATCCGTCACCTCGTCTCCCGCGGCGTGGAAGTCACCATCATCGTCCAGGGCATGGCGTACTCGATGGGCTCGATCGTGCTGCAGGCAGCGAGCGACGGGCGGCGGCTGGCGTTCCCGCACTCGTGGATCATGATCCACGAACCCGCGAAGTGGGCCGGCTGGCAGTCGACCACCGCCGCCGCGCAGCACCTCGAGCGGCTGAAGCAGATGCAGGACCAGATCTACCGGATCCTGTCGGCGCGATCCGGCAAGCCGCTGCGCCAGATCATCCGCGATACCAAGCGGACCGACTTCTACCTCGATGCGCAGCGCGCCCTCGACTACGGCCTCATCGACTCGGTGGTCGCCGGGGAGCTGCCGCTGCCGCGCCAGGCCGAGGGGAACGGCGCCGAGGCGCCGCCACCGGGCAGCGCGCCGGGGATGCCGGTGCAGCGGGAGGCGGCACGGGAGCAGTCGGGCGACCGAGGCGTGTAGGACCGCGCGGGAGGCGCGCCCGCATGTCTCGCGCGCCGGATCGAGCAGCCGACGATTCGAATCGCCGGGTGGCTGGACACGCCTGGCGGTGGAGCCACGTCCGGCAGCGGCGGGAACCGGGTCAGCGGGGCCGGGTCAGCTGCGGGCCGCGCGCCACTCTTCGAGGAGGCGCGCCGCGTTTCCGGCAACGGAGTGCAGGCTCGGGCTCCAGCCGATGGCGCGGGACTTCGTGCTGCGCGCGACCAGGTCGAGCGCCATCGCGTCCGCATAGAGACCCATCTTCGACCGGGCTTCCTCGATCGGCACGTAGCGCACGTCGGGCCGATGGGGCAGGTAGGGTCCGATGGCGGCCACGATGTCGTTGACGCGCTCGTCACCTTCATCGTTGGCGTTGAAGACCCCCGACGCATCGTCTCTCGCCGCCAGCCGCGCGTACAGGTCCGCCAGGTCGCGGTCGTAGACGAGCGGCCACCGGTTGTTGCCGTCGCCGACCACGCGGACGAGGCCGTTGGTGGCCATCTTGAACACGTCACCCACGATGCCGAGCCCGCCTCCGTAGACGATGCCCGGCCGCACGACGACCGTCCGCAGGTGTTCGCCGTGCGCCTCGAGCACCATGCGCTCGTGCTCGATGCGCCACTCGACAAGCGCGATCGGGTTGGGCATGCCTGTCTCATCGGTCGGCTCCGACACCCGGCCCAGCACCCAGAGGTTCGACGTGTAGATGACGAACCGCGGCGCGGGGTTCGCGCTGTTCGTCGTGCGGGGACGGCGGGCCGCGGCCAGCAGCACGTCGATGGTCAGCCGGTCGAGCTCCGGCCCGCGCGCAGAGGTGTCGAGCGCGGTGTGAATGTAGCCGTCCTGGGCATCGGCCAGCGCGCGGTACGACTCGGGATCGGTGAGGCTGCCGACGACGGGATGGGCGCCCCGGGCCGAGACCCGTGCCGCCTTCTCGCTGTCGCGCACGAGCGCGGTAACCTGGTGGCCGGCCCGCAGGAGGGCGTCGAGAACGGCGCTGCCGACATAGCCGGTCGCGCCGGTGAGGAAGATGCGCATCGAAGAGGCTAGGTTACGTTATCGTCCGGTACTCGCGCCAGCGACGCGTGCGGGCGAGGTCCAGAACGCCTTGAACCCGCGATACAGCTCCCACAGATCGACCTTCGCGGACACATCCATGGGCGAGTGCATGCTGAGGATGCCGATGCCGACGTCGACGGCGTCGATGTTGGCGTTGGCGAACCACTGCGCGATCGTGCCGCCGCCGTAACCCGCGCGATACGCGTGCACCTGCCAGTGCACGTCGGCGTCGGTGAACAGCCGTCGGACCTGCGCGAAGTACTCCGCATCCGCCTCGCGGCCAGCGCCGTATTCCTTGAACACGAGGCCCCAGCCGAGCCGCGCCGAGCTGTTCGGCAGGTACGGCTGCGGGAAGCCCGGGTCGAGCGCCGTCGTGCAGTCCGACACGAGCGCCTGCGAGTTGCGCAGCGCGTGGCGCAGCATCAGGTCGTTGTAGGCGGGTTCCTGCGCGGCAATGATCTCGGCCAGCAGCGTGCGGAACCACTCGGACTCGACGCCGGTGGTCCACGAACTCACTTCCTCGTTGTTCACCCCGTACGCCACCGCGGTCCGCACCGGCGTGCGCACCTCGAGAATCGCGCGGAAGGCCGCGTACCCGTTCGAGCGGTCGTCGTGGCCGTAGGCACCGATGAGCTGGCCGTCCAGCCCCACGTCCACGGGCATCTGCGCCGGGACGATCTGGAGGTCGGCGTTCAGCAGGTCGTCCGGCGTGAGACGGTACCGTTCCGTGAGCGCCTTGACGGCGTTGTCGCGCGTGAGCGCCAGGAGCGGGTCGAGCTCCTCGGTCTGGATGACGTCGCGGTTGCGGCGCTCGCGGAAGTCGTTGTCCACGTGCGGGGCGAGGTCGGTGATCATCAGCACCGGGTCGCCGGGGGCGTGCCCGATGTTGACGTCCACCACGGTGCCGTCCGCCTTCGTCACCCGTCCCACGAGCGCAAGCGGCCGGTTGACCCACTGGTAGTTCTTGAGCCCGCCGTGCACGCGCGTGTCGAGCAGCGTGATGTCGAACGAGTCGCGCAGCGGTTTGGGCTTCAGCTCGAGGTGCACCGCGTCGTTGTGCGTGTTGACGATGCGCGTCCCGTTCACGACCGGCTCAGCGCCGATGACGAAGGCGACGATCGTGCGGCCGCGATTGGCGGCATACCAGCGCGAGCCCGGCGTCACGGTCCCCTTCGCGGGCGTCGAGGGCCACGGCTTGAATCCGCCGGCCTCGAGCATGCGTGTGACGTCGCGGACGAACAGCGATTCGGACTTGGCGCTGCCGATGAACTGCTTGAAGTCCTCCCCGAAGCGCAGCACCTCGGCGTGCTGGGCGGCGGACAGCTTCGGCCACACGGGTCCGGCCTGCTCCTGGGCGTGCACGGACGCGGCGAGGAGCAGGACGCCGAGGGTCAGGCTGGCACAGGCGGGTCGCGTCATGGACATGGGGCTCGTGGACATGCGCCGGCTGGCGCTCGCATCCATCATAATTCACACGTGCGCCGCGACACGTTGATCGACGTTTTCGACGACCTGGCCCGAACACCCGGATCGTTCCTGGTGCACGACGACTCGTTCCGCGTGCGCACGTTTGCCTATGCGGACGTCGCGCGTGCATCGCGCGCCTTCGCCGCACGCCTCGACGCCGCGGCCGTGCGCAAGGGCGACAAGATCGTCGTGTTCGCGGAGAATCGCCCCGAATGGCTCGTGGCGTTCTGGGGCTGCCTGCTCATCGGCGCGGTCGTCGTGCCGATCGACTACCGGTCGTCGCCGGAGTTCCTGGCGCGCGTGGCACGAATCGTCGACGCACGGGTCGTGCTCGTCGGGCAGGACGTGCCGCCCCTGCCGGAACTCTCCGCGCCCGTGTGGCCGCTGCACCACCTGGACTGGGACGCCGCCGGCGCGCCGCCCCAGGTCGCCCTGACACGCGACGATGTGGCGGAGATCATCTTCACGTCGGGCGCCACCGCTGAACCGAAGGGCGTCGTGATCACGCACCGCAACGTGCTGGCCAACATCGTGCCGGTGGAGCGGGAGGTGCAGAAGTACCGCCGGTATGCGAAGCCCTTCTCCCCGATCCGCTTCCTCAACCTGCTGCCGCTCAGCCACATGTTCGGCCAGGCTATGGCGACCTTCGTGCCTCCCATGCTCGGTGGTGTCGTCGTCTTCATGCGCGGCTACAACCCGGGCGAGATCGTGGACCAGATCCGCACGCGGCGCGTGTCGGTGCTCGTGTCGGTGCCGAAGATCCTCGACGTGCTCCGCGAGCACGCGCTGCGTGTCGCGCCGAGCGCCGCCGATGCCGCGACCGGGGCCCCCGGACTGCAGGGGCCGGGTGCTGCGCGGGTGGTGTCGCGCATCGCCGGACGCTGGTGGAAACACCGAGATCTCCACCGCCTGTTCGGCGCCAAGTTCTGGGCGTTCGTCGTGGGCGCCGCTCCGCTCGACGCGGCACTCGAGAAGTTCTGGGGCGACCTCGGCTTCGCCGTCATCCAGGGCTACGGCCTCACCGAAACGGCCCCGATCGTCACGTTGAACCATCCCTTCGGGACGCGGCGCGGATCGGTCGGCAAGGCCATCGCCGGCGTCGAGGTGAAGGTGGCGCCCGACGGCGAGATCCTCGTGCGGGGCGAGAACGTGACGCAGGGGTACTACAACGCCGCCGACGAGACCGCGCGCGCGTTCGAGGACGGCTGGTTCCACACCGGCGACATAGGGGAGGTGGCGCCGGACGGCCAGGTCTTCATCCGCGGCCGCAAGAAGGAGATGATCGTCACGCCCGAGGGGTTGAACGTCTTCCCCGAGGACGTCGAGCGCGTGCTCAACCTGCAGCCCGGCGTGAGGGACTCGGCGGTGGTCGGCGTGCGGAGCGGCGGCAGCGAGGAGCGCGTGCATGCCGTGCTGGTGCTGGAACCCGGCGTGGACCCCGACGCCATCGCGCGCGCGGCGAACGCGCAGCTCGCGGACCACCAGCGCATCCGGCGCGCGGTCGCCTGGCCCGAGCCGGAGCTGCCGCGCACCGAAGGCACCCGCAAGTTGAAGCGTGCGGCCATCCGCGACTGGGCCGAATCGGGCGGCACGCCCCGCCACGTCCAGTCGGGGAGCGAGACCCTCGCCGCGCTCATCGCGCGCTACGCCGGGCGCGACCAGGTCGCCTCGTCGGCCACGCTCGAGGAACTAGGCCTCAGTTCCCTCGAGCGGGTCGAGCTGATGGTGGCGCTCGAGGACAAGTTCGGCACGCGCATCGACGAAGCGGCGTTCGCGGACGCCCGCAGCGTCGCCGACCTGCAGGGGCTCGTGGACCGGGGGGCCGGCGTGCAGGCGCCCCCCCCGGAGCTGGTGGACTTCCCGAGCTGGAACCGCGGGCGCGTGGCCCGGGCCATCAGGCGCGCCAGCCTGCCCACCTGGATCCTCCCGCTCGGGCGGCTCTTCGCGTGGCTCACGGTGGAGGGCCGCGAGCATCTCGACGGGCTCGACCGGCCGGTCGTCTTCGCGGCCAATCACCAGAGCCACCTCGACACGCCGGTCGTCCTCTCGGCGCTGCCGCCCCGGCTGCGCTACCGGGTGGCGCCCGCGATGGCCAAGGAGTTCTTCAAGGCGCACTTCTTTCCCGAGCAGCACGGCCGGCGCGCGTACTTCACCAACAGCCTCAACTACTACCTGGCCGCGCTCTTCTTCAACGCGTTTCCGCTGCCGCAGCGCGAGGCGGGCACCCGCCAGACGCTGCGCTACATCGGCGACGTGCTCGACAGCGGCCATTCCGTGCTCATCTTCCCCGAAGGCCGGCGGAGCGACGACGGCCGCATCGGCCAGTTCCGGCCGGGCATCGGCATGATCGGGTCCCGGCTCGACGTGCCCGTGGTGCCCGTGCGAATCGATGGCCTCGACAAGGTGCTGCACCACACATGGAGGATGGCGAGGCCGGGCCGCGTCCGCGTGGCCTTCGGCAAGCCGCTCGTGCTGGTCGGCGACGACTACGAGGCACTGGCCCGGCAGGTCGAGGACGCCGTCCGCGCCCTGTAGCTCGACCGAACATTGGCGATTGGCATTCGCCTTGTGGCAGAATGGCAGACGCAACACCATCACATGGAAAGGATTGCTAGCGTTTGAGTAAGGACGATCTCATCGACATGCAGGGCACCGTGGTGGCGGTTCACAGCGGCGGTCTCTACCGCGTGCAGTGCGACGCCGGCCACGAAGTGCTCGCCCAGCTCAGCGGCCGCATGCGCCGGTTCCGCATCAAGGTGGTGCCGGGCGACCGCGTGACCGTCGGCGTTTCCCCCTACGACCCGGTCCGGGGCATCATCACCTTCCGCGCACGCTAGCCAGAACGACTTGCCTCCAAAGACAACCGATTCTAGGAACAACACCCGACGACGCGGCGGACGGCCGCGGTCGGGACCGCGGCGCCCCGGGGGCAGCCACGCCTCCCACGCCCCGCGCCCCCTGCAGCCCCAGCATCCCATCTCGCTCGAACCGACGCCGTGCGACACCGCACCGGTCGCCTTCTCCACGCTCAACCTCGATTCCCGGCTGATGGAAGGGATCCGGGACCTCGGGTACACGGAGACGCGCCCGATCCAGAGCGCGGTCATCCCCCTCGCGCTCGCGGGCGACGACCTGATCGCCTGCGCGGAAACAGGGACGGGCAAGACGTGCGCGTTCGTCGTGCCGACGCTCCAGGTGCTGATGACCACGGCGCCGCGCGCCGCCGCACGCGCCCAGGAGGCTGCGCCCGCGGAACCGCCGCCGGCCGCGCCGCCCGCTGCACCCGCGGCGCGCAGCCGCGTGCTGGTGCTCGCGCCCACGCGCGAGCTCGCCGTGCAGATCGAGGACGAGATTCACGGACTCGCGTACCACACCGGTGTCACCAGCGCCGCCGTGTACGGGGGCGTGGAGATGGGGCCGCAGGAACGCGCCCTGAAAGCGGGCGTCGACATCATCGTCGCGACGCCGGGCCGCCTGATCGATCACATGCGGCAGCAGAACGCGGACCTGGGCGGCGTCGAACTGCTGATTCTCGATGAAGCGGACCGCATGATGGACATGGGCTTCTGGCCTGACGTGCGGCGCATCATCGCGGCGTGCCCGACCGAGCGTCAGACCCTGCTCTTCTCGGCGACCATGCCGGAAGAAGTGGTCCGGCAGGCGCTCGAGATCGCGAAGACACCGAAGTACGTGCAGGTGGGCCAGCGGAGCCGCGCGGCGAAATCGATCACGCACCGCGCCGAGATCGTCGAGGAAGGCGCGAAGCTCGAGTGGCTCATCGAACACCTGCGTCGGCCCGAGGGGCCCGTGCTCGTGTTCTCGCGGACGAAGATCGGCGCCGATCGCCTCGCGCGCAAGCTCGCCGCGGCCGGCATCAAGTGTGCGCCGCTCCATGCGGATCGCACGCAGGACCAGCGCCGCGTCGCCGTCGAGGGATTCAAGGGCGGCCGCTACAAGGTGCTCGTCGCCACCGACATCGCCGCGCGCGGGCTCGACATCTCCGGGATCCACACGGTCATCAACTACGAGCTGCCCGACTCCCCCGAAACCTACGTGCACCGCGTGGGCCGTACGGGGCGAGCCGACGAGGTAGGCAACGCGATCACGCTCGTGTCTCCAGCCGAGCGGCACGCGTGGGCACTCATGGAAAAGTCCGTGGGCGTTCCAGTAGAATGATCCGGATGTCGGATACGTTCTCCCCCGCACCACCTGGCGACGCACCGGCAGAGACGCCGGCCGTGTCCGCCGCCGTCATCAAGTTCAAGTCGTGTCGCTGGCGCCGCCCACCCGAAGACGGCCCCGAGTGCTGCGGCCACCGCGACGTGCTCCCGATTGCCGGCACGAGCTTCAACCCCGACGCGTGGTGCCCCGACTGCCAGTTCTTCAAGCTGCGCCGCACGCCGAAGAAGCGCGACCCCGCTGACTTCAGCCGGTACTAGGACCCGCTCGACCCCGGCTTCGAGCCGGCCCCCGATACGTCACGCAGCATCCCGAGCGCACGGCTCAGGCCCGCGTGTTCCGCCCTGCGCACCTTCTCTGCCAGCGACTCCCCCGCCAGGTCGAACGTCAGGCGCGTGTGAAACGTCCATGCCGCGGCGCCCGCGCCGCGTGCGGCCTCGAGCGCTGTGCGGTGATGTTCCGGCGACTCGTCGTGCACCTGCCCGTCGCACACGGTGCCCCACGGCATCGGCTCCTGCAGGTAGATGGGCTGCGACACCTGCTGCCTGATCGCGGCGACGGCACCCGACACCACCGCGCGCGAGAACCACTCGGGCCCTCGCGGGTCGTGGTACGCCGCCAGCATGGTGGGGATGTCCCGCCCGGCAACGCGGTATCGCTCACCCGAGACCGAGGCTGTCAGCACGCGCGAGGGGTCGGCCTGGTGCACGCGCGCCAGCAGGCGCTCGATCGTCTGCGCATCCGCGAACCGCTCCCACTCGTTCTGCACGTCCACGAGAACGTTCGGATACCGGCCCTTCAGGTAGGCGTCGCTGCCCACGAGTTCCACCAGCGCACGCTCGTACAGGCCGGGCGCCAGCGCGCGCGCCGGCACCGCGTTGTCGGTCACCGTTTCCCGGGTGAACGACACGTCGACGATGAGCCCGTGGGCCACGCTGGCGTCGAGGAGCCGCTCGAGCGCCGCCCAGCTTCCCGGCCGGATCGCGCCATCGAGATCGATCAGGGTGTCGGCGCCCGACCGCAGGGGGCAGGTGGACGCCCACCAGTTCGGCAGCACACGGATGCCGTCCACGAAGGGGGCGACGAACGCCAGGTCAGGGGCCGGGTCGCCGGCCTGCGCGCGCCGCACGCCGTCGAAGTACGAGAGGAAGACGAGGAACCGCGTGGTGCCGTCCACGGCGATCCTGTCGCCGCGCACGCTCACGACGGGCGCGCGTCCGCGTGCTGCACAGGACGTGGCCGCGCCCGACGCCGCGGCGCCGGCGATCGCGAGGCCGATCAGGCGGAGGGCGGCCCGCCTACTGTGAAAACTCGCGCGCAAGCTCGACCCATTCGCCCCGGGGAGCGAGCCGCTGGTACGACCGCCAGTGCGGGCGCGCCTCCTGCGAGAGTCCCATCTTCTCGAGGGTGACGGCCATGTAGAAGTGCGTGTCGGCGTAGTAGGGATTCAGTTCGAGCGCGGCATCGTAGCAGGCCCGTGCCTCCTCGAAGCGGCCCAGGTCGTGATGGATGTTGCCCAGGTTGAAGTGCGCCTCGAAGAAATCCCACTCCAGCGCGATCGCCCGTTCGTAGAGCGACCGCGCCTCATCGAGTTCGTCGTGCGAGTAGTGGATGTTCGCGAGGTTGATGAGCGCGGCCACGAGATGCGGGTCGAACTCGAGGGCGCGGCGGTACAACTCCGCCGCCCGTTCCAGGTTCGCATCTTCGCCCGTGTCGAGCGCCGAGGCTTCCATGAAGCACCGTTCGGCGTTCGCCGTGTCGTGTGCCCTCGCGGCAGGCGCCGGCGCGGCTTCGGGACTCCACGGCTGCAGCGTCACGATGCGCGCGGGTTCGGCGTCGAGGCGGAAGTCGAGCGCGAGCTGGCCGGCCCGCGACGCCAGCAGCGATCGCACGACCGCGCGGAAGGAGAGGCCCTGGCCGATTTCCTCGCTGGCCTGCTTGATCGCAGCGAGGTCCCGGAAGCCGAAGAAGGTGTCGGCGTTCGTGCGCAGCACCGGCTGGATCACGCCGTACTTCACGAGGTAGCGGAGGTGATCCTCGCGAAGCGACCGGTAGCGCAACAGCAGGTCGCGCATCGCGTGGTACTGGCGCTTGAGTTCCGATGGCGCCGGCTGTCCCACGAGGTGGCAGAACTCCTCCTCATTCAGCACCTGGATGGCCGCGCCGTGCAGGGCCTTGAGTTCGTCGACGCGCTTCAGCTTGTTGCTGGACGAGCGTCCGGAGAAACCCTCGGCACCGACCACCAGCATGGTGGTGCGAGCCGTGACGTCGTCGGCTGTCGCGCCACCGAGGCGGTTGACGAGGGCCCAGGCGTCGCGCCGGCCGAGCGAACTCAGCTTGCCGGTGAAGACCACCAGCTGGCCGGCAAGCGGCTGTGAAGAGGGGTCGGGCGACACAGCTAACACACGGCCTCCACCCGGGCGCGGCGCGAGAAGCGGCACTCAAGATGAATGAGAATAGGGTTCATGTCAACAGCGCGTGCGGCGTCCATCGGCGGCAGGCTTCCATGATTCTCGCAGGCGACATCGGGGGTACCAAGACGCTGCTTGGCCTGTTCGACGCCGGGCCGGTGCGTCCGCGGCCGCGCAGCGTCTCGAGCTTCGTCACGGGCAATTACCCGAGCCTCGGGGACATCGTCGGCGAGTTTCTGACGACCGAGCAGGTCCCCGACGGGGCGGTGGAGGCAGCGGCGTTCGGCGTGGCCGGCCCGGTGCTCGGCGACACGGCAGAACTCACCAACGTCGCGTTCACGATCGACGCGCCGGCGACCGCCGCCGCGTTCGCCATCGCCCGCGTGCGCCTGCTGAACGATCTCGAGGCGATGGCGTACGCCGTACCGGTGCTCGAACGCGAGGAACTCGCGGTGCTGCAGGACGGCGCGGCGCGTCGCGGCGGCAACATGGCGCTCATCGCCGCGGGCACGGGGCTCGGGCAGGCGCTGCTCCATCACGTGGAGGGGCGCTACATCCCGTCGCCGACCGAGGCTGGACACGCGGACTGGGCGCCGCGTACCGAACGCGACCTGACGCTGTTCCGCATGCTCACTTCGCGCTACGGCCGCGCCGAGGTCGAACACGTCGTGTCGGGCATCGGGCTGCCGCACGTGCACCGGTCCACGCACAGCGCGCCGTGCGCCGCCGGCATCGATCCCGACGACCCTGACGCGCCGGCTGCGACTACGCGGGCCGGGCTCGACAGGCAATGTCCGATGTGCGTGGAGGCGCTCGAACTCTTCGTGGAGGCGTACGGCGCGGAGGCCGGCAACCTCGCCCTGCGGACGGTGGCCACCGGCGGCGTGTTCGTCGGCGGCGGGATCGCCCCGAAGATCCTGCCGGCGCTGAGCGACGGCGGCTTCATGCGCGCCTTCTGTGACAAGGGGGCGATGCGCCCGCTCGTGTCGCGCATCCCGGTGCAGGTCATCCTGAACAGCGAGGCGGGGCTGCTGGGCGCGGCGGTGGCGGCGGCGGGAGGGTAAGGCGGGCGTCAGGCTCCGGGCGTCACGCGCTCGTTTGCGCGCACGCGGCGGATGATGCGATTGAGCCCGACAGGCGTCACACCCAAATACCGCGCGAGATCCTTCTGGGGGATGCGCCGCTCGAGGTCCGGGTGCTCCGCCGCAAAGGCGAGGTAGCGTTGCTCGGGCGTCAGCGTCAGCAGTTCGCGTTCGCGTCGTTCTTTCCTGGCGGCGAACGCCATGACGAGTGCGGTGACGGCCCTCGCCCACACCAGATCCCCCGACGTGTGCCGCTCGATGTCGGTCCACGCCAGTCGTTCCACCTGTGAGGGCTCGATGGCGACCGCCGCAAACGCCGTCTCTCCGCCGGGTGCCAGCGCGGCCAGGCTGGCGAAATACTGGCCCGCGGGCACGAACGACTTGACCCACTCGTCACCGCCGTGGTCCAGGTAGACGAGCTTGATGAGGCCGCTCCGGACCACGTAAACCGATGGGGCTGCCGCGCCCTGCGCAAACACCGTCGCACCCGGTCCGAACCGCAATACGGTGACCCGGGGTGCCAACTCCGCCCATGTCCGGAGCGGGGCACCGGCTGCCGCTTCCACCAGCGCGCGAAACGCAGGGGCCTCTTCCATTTGGATTGATTCAGGTTAACGCACGCTGCCGGCCCGCGGATGTACCGTCGGGTGCATGGCCTCGCTTCCCCACCCTGATGCACTTCGCCGCCTGCCACCGTCGATCGTGACCGGAGCGACCTCGGGGATCGGCCTCGCGACGACCCGCTGTCTTCTCGATGCGGGTGTCCCCGTGGTTGCCGTCGGCCGCAACGAGGATTCGCTGGCGAGGCTGGCGGCCGCATACCCCGGTGTGACGACCATCGCGGCCGACCTCGCGGATACAGCGGGCCTGCCGGCTCTTGCCGCATCGATTCTGGCAGGCACGCCGGGCATCGGCGCGCTCTTCAATGTCGCCGCCGTGCAGGACGATGTGCTGATGGCCTCGTCGGGGTACGCCCCACAGCAGATCGTGCACGAGGTCGCCGTCAACCTGACAGCCCCACTCGTGCTGACACATGCGCTGCTGCCCCACCTGTCGCGCCAGCGGGCCGCGTGGGTCGTGAACGTCACATCAGGGTTGGCATACGCGCCCAAGCGCACCGCCGCGGTCTACAGTGCGACCAAGGCAGGACTGCACCTCTTCACCGACGGGCTCCGCGTGCAGATGGCTGGGTCGCCTGTGCAGGTCATCGAAGCCGTGATGCCGCTGGTGGACACGCCGATGACAGCCGGTCGAGGCCGCGGCAAGATCAGTGCAGACGACGCCGCGGCACGGCTGCTCGCGGGTGTCGTTCGCGGCACGCCCAAGATACTGGTCGGCAAGGCCCGCTGGGTGCCTATGCTGCAGCGCTGGATGCCCGGGGTGCTTGCCCGCGTGATGCAGCGGGGCTAGGGGCGATCCCGCACGGCTACACGTGCGAGAACTCGCCCTGCTCCAGGAGCTGGTCGAGCCACATGTTCGACAGCTTCTCCTGCACGGTGTTCTGGCGCAGGCGCGCGGCCAGGTTGGGGAAGTCCACGCGATCCAGTTCCTGGTCCTGGTTGAAGCACGAGAAGATGATCGACTCGCGTCCGGTGACCGGGTCGACGTGCTTCTGGAGGCACTGCGCGCAGACCTCCTTCATCATGCACTGCATCGGCGAGTTGATGCTGCCGATGCC
>CAYLTD010000040.1:0-42009 GCA_964386715.1 uncultured Bifidobacterium sp. | reverse complement strand
GGTGGCCAGCCCCGCCTGCTTCGCCCGCGCCGAGAGCCGATCGAGCCTCCGTCCTGACTCGTTCTCTCCTCCACGCTTTCGCAGAGCCGACGAGCACGCCACCTTTGCGTGAGGAGTCAGGTATGGGTCGCAGGCTGTACGTCGGGAATCTTCCCTACACTACGGGTGAGGCGGAGCTGCAGGAACTCTTCAGCCGTGCCGGGAACGTTGAATCGGTGCGCGTGATGCGTGACGCCGCGACCGGTCGGGCCCGCGGGTTCGCCTTCGTCGAGATGTCCAGCGACGATGAAGCGCAGAAGGCGGCGTCCGAGTTCAACCAGTACCAGCTCGGCGGACGTGCCCTCACCGTCAACGAGGCGCGGCCCAAGCCCGAGGGCGGATTCGGCGGCGGCGGTGGATTCGGGGGCAACCGGGGCGGCGGCGGTGGACGCCGTGAGCCGCGCTGGTAATGGCTCCGAAATCCTGGACCAAGGGTGACCGCGTGGTGCAGCCGACCTACGGCGCCGGCACCATCGTGGAGTACAACGAGCACCACGCCGTGATCGAGTTCGACGAGCACGGCAAGAAGACGTTCAAGACCAGCCTCGTGGTGCTGCAGACCACCAGCGAGCCCGCACCGGCCAAGACCGTGCGCAAGCGCGCCCCGCGCAAGAAGACGAAGAAGGACGCCACCGCCGACGAATAGTCCACGTGAGGGGCCGGAGCGATCCGGCCCCTCGCCGTTTCACCGCTTCCGTCCGTCCTCAGGCCCGTTCCGCCGCGATCGTGTAGTCGTACCACTCCACGATCTTCCCGTCCTTCAGGAAGAACACCCCGACGCCCCGCCAGCTTTTCAGCTGGAAGTTGGCGAACGTATCGATGCGCTCGTTGATCACCATCGGTCCGCGGGCCCACGTGTCGAGGATGCGGAACTCGGTGACGTTGTTGATGATGGTGTTGATGCGCGCGGTCAGCGCTTCGCGGCCCTTGGCGGGCTCCATCGTCTCGGTCATGCGGTAGGCGCCGTTCTCGGTGAAGAACGCGAGGATGCGCGTCAGGTCGTGGCTTGGCCACACTGCGCAGAACTCCTTCACCACCTGCATGTTCGCCTGTTCGAGCGCGGTCGGCTCCGCGGCCTCGGCGCTCGTGCCCACCAGGCCGGTCGCTCCCGCAAGCCCAAGGCCCGCGGACGCAAGAAAGAGGCGCCGGTCCACTCCGCTGCTCCGTTGCTGCTGCATTGCGTGTCCTTTCCGTGAAGGCGGTTGGCCCCAGCGTACTGCAGATGGTGCGGCCCGCGCGTCAGCGGGACACCGCCGTGGCTGCAAGGGCCCGCCCGGCGACCGCCGCGCTCGACCACGCCCACTGGAAGTTGAAGCCGCCAAGACGCCCGTCCACGTCGAGCACCTCGCCAACCAGGAAGAGCCCGGGACAGATGCGGGACTCCATCGTGCGCGGGTTCACCTCCGCCAGCGGCACACCGCCGGCGGTGACCTCTGCATGCGTGTAGCCCTTCGTCCCGGCAACCGGCACGGGCCACTCCGCAAGCGCCCGTACGAGCCGGCGCCGATCATCGCGGGAGAGGTCGCTTGCGACCTGCGCGGGGTCGAGGCGGCACCAGCGCAGCAGCGCGCCCGCCACCGAGGCGGGCAGCAGGTTCGTGACGAGGGCCCCAATCGAGGCGCGCGGCCGGCCGGCGACGCTCGCCAGCAGGCGCGCGTCCACGGCGTCGAACGGCTGCCCGACGCAGAACGACAGCGTGAGCCGCACGTCGTGGCCATCCGCGACGGCCCGCGTGTAGTGCCGCGAGACGTCGAGCGCGGCCGGCCCACTCAGGCCCACGTGGGTCCACAGCAGCGGCCCGGCGACGCGACCGGCGACGCGGCCGTCGAGCCACACCGTGAACTCGGCCTCGTGCGAGACGCCCGACACCTCGCCGTGCCCGAGCGAGCGAGCGGCGTCGAGCACCAGCGGCACCAGGGCCGGCACCGGTTCCACGATCGTGTGTCCGAGCGCACGCGCGAAGGCGTACCCGGCGCCGTCGCTCCCGCTCTTCGGCAGCGACCGGCCCCCGGTGGCCAGGACGAGCCGCCGCGAACCCAACGGACCGAGGCCGGTCTCGAGGTGGAATACGTCACCGATTCGCGCGACGCTCGTGACGCGACAGCCGTCCCTGCGGACAATACCGAGGCGTGCACACTCGCGAAGCAGCGCGTCGACCACGTCCCGCGAATGGTTGCTGTCGGGGAACAGCTTCCCGCGTTCCTCTTCGTGCAGCGTGATGCCCAGGGTCTCGAACCACGCAATGGTGTCGGGCACGGGCAGGGCGCGCAGCACCTGCCGGATGGCCGCGCGTGAACTCCCGTGGAAGTCGTGTTCGGTGACACGACGATTGGTGACGTTGCACCGGCTGCCGCCGCTCACCAGGATCTTGGCGCCTGGCCGTCGTGCGCCCTCCACGAGCAGGACGTCGGCGTCAGTCGCAAGGCGCCGCGTGGCGATTGCGGTCCAGAGCCCTGCGGCGCCGGCGCCGACAATGATGATGTCGTGGAGAGGAAGGGTGACGATGAGGCATTATGGCGCCATGCACCGCATCCTGTCTGTCCTGATCCTGGCCTGGGCCCTGACCGCCGCGCCGCATGCGCAGACGGCCGGCCAGAACCACATCGACACCATCTCGCCGATGGCGCCTGAACTCGCACCGTACGGTCCGCACGCCATCGGCGTGCGGACGCTGTCCGTTGTCGCGCCGCATCGTCCTGACATCAGGAACACGCAGCCGGGCGGGCCGACCGTGTTCGCGGACCGCCGGCTGCCTCTCGAGGTGTGGTATCCGGCCACGATCGCGCCGGGCGTGGCCCGGCACGGCACCTACGACGTGCTGCTGCGGGACGGAAAGACGCAAGCGACGCTGCACGGCCGCGCCGTGCGCGACGCTGCGCCGGAGCGCGGGAACCATCCGCTCGTGATCATCTCGCACGGGCATCCCGGCTCGCGCTACCTGATGAGCCATCTCGCCGAGAACCTCGCGAGCAAGGGATACGTCGTGGTCTCCATCGACCACACCGACAGCACGTACGACGATCAGTTGTTCGCCAGCACGCTCTACAACCGCCCGTTCGACCAGCTCTTCGTCCTGAACGAAGTGGCGCGCCTGGGCGCGCCGAACTCCGGGAACTTCCTGTCAGGGCTCGTGGACGTCTCCCGCACCGGCATCGTCGGCTACTCGATGGGCGGATACGGCGTCGTGAACGTCGTGGGCGCCGGCTTCGCGGATGCCGCCGCGGCCTTCAACGGGGCGCCGCCGAACGGACTGCTGAAGGACCGCGCCGCCTCCAACCCGACCTTCCGTGCGAGCCTCGACCCCCGGATCAAGGCGGCGATTGCGATCGGCCCGTGGGGCATGCAGCTGGGCTACTGGGACGCCGAGGGGCTCAAGGGGATCCGCACGCCGGTGCTCTTCATCGCGGGAAGTGCCGATGACGTGTCCGGGTACGAGAAGGGAACGCGGGCGATCTTCGAAGGGGCGGTCAACGCGGATCGGTACCTCCTCACCTTCAGCGACGCGAACCACAACGCCGCGGCGCCGTACCCCGCGCCGGTCGAAAGCATCGAGGGGCCGGCGACTGCCGCGTTCTCGCATCACGCGGATCCCGTCTGGGACACCGTACGCATGAACAACGTCCTGCAGCACTTCGCATCGGCGTACTTCGGGCAGTACCTGCTGGGCGACGCCGCGCTCCAGGCCTACTTCGACCTGGTGCCCAACGGACGCGAGGCGACGTGGGCCACCGACCGGGAAGGGCGGCCGCAGCCGGGCCACACGTACTGGAAGGGTTTCAAGCGCGGCACGGCGCGCGGGCTCGTGCTCGAGCACCGCGCACCCGCACCGCCATCGTCGCGCTAGACGCGCCGGAGGGCGCCGGCGAGGTTGTCGAGCGCCTTCCGCAGCGTCTGGCGGCTCGTCGCGCAGTTCATGCGCATGCGCTGTGCGCCGTGGGTGCCGAAGCCGCCGCCGGGTGTCATCTGCACGTGGGCGTGCTCCACGAACCACTTTTCGATCATGTGCGACGGCGTGAGCGGGACCAGCCTGGGGTCGCGCGTGCGGTTGGCGGCCTCGGTCATCTGCACTGCCCCGACCCGATCGACGACGCGGCTCACGTCCAGCCAGGCGAGGTAGGTTGCCTCCGGCTTGACCATCCGGATGAGCGGGATCTCGCGGCGGATGTAGTCGGCGACGAATGTCATGTTGCCGTCGATGTAGGTGCGCAGCTGGTCGAGCCAGGCGTCGCCTTCGGTGTAGGCGGTGCGCTGCGCCACCATGCCGATCGTCGTGATCTCGTCCCGGTGCCACGCCCGGATGCGAGCCAGGTAGTCGGGATTGGTGGAGAAGAAGTAGGCGATCTTGTGGCCGGCCAGGTTGAACGACTTGGCGGCGGACTTGAAGGTGATGCTGTTGCGGACGACGGCCTCGTTCGGCAGCGTCGCGAAGGGCGTGTAGTGGTGGCCGTCGTTGATGAAGTCGCAGTGCACTTCGTCGGCCAGCACGACGACGCGGCGCTTCAGGCAGATCTCGCCGATGGTCATGAGATCGGCCTTCGACCAGACGTTCCCGGTCGGGTTCTGCGGGTTGCACAGGATGAGCGTGTGGGTGTCGTGCGCGACGGCGCGCTCGAGCGCCTCGAAGTCCATCGCGGCGTGCCCGTCGCGTTCGATGAAGGGCACGTCGGCCGGGGTGCAGCCCACGAAGCGGATGTCACTATAGAAGCCGCTGTAGGAGGGGCAGGGCATGAGGACACGCGTGCCGGGCGGCGAGAAGGCGCGCAGCGTCGCGATGATCGCGGGGTGGACGGCCGGGGAGTGGACGACCGTCTTCGGGTCGATCTCGAGCCCGTAGCGCCGGCGGTTCCAGTCCACGATGGCCTGCGTGTGGGAGGCGGGCACCGTCATGTAGCCGAAGTTGTCGCGCTGGACGCGCTCGGTGAGGGCGCGGACGAGAAAAGGCGCCGGCGCGAAGTCCATGTCCGCGATGCCCATGCCGGCGTCGACGTGATCGCCGCCGTAGAGGCGAATCTGCTCGTCCCACTTCGTCGACTCGGTGCCGACCCGGCTGAACGGGGTGTCGAAGTCGAACGGGCCGTCGGCAGGGGCGAGGGGCGCCGCCGCGGAACTGCCCGGGGCCGCGCCGAGAGCGCCGGCGACGGCCGCGAGGCCTGAACTGCGAAGGAAGGTACGCCGACCGATACCGTGGCCTGCCGTCATGGTGTGGCTCCTGTCCTGAGGGTCCGCGCCGGGTGGGGCCTATGGTAGCGCCAAGCCGGCTCCCACGGTCAGCCGGAAGTTGCGACCCCTGCGGGCGCGCCGGGTGGCCCGAGGACGACGATGCGCCGCGGGCAACGCCGACGGGCATCAACCGGTCCTGCGGGCCTGGGCACGCCTGAACCGCGTCGTCGCTCGGCCGAGGCTCGTCGACCCCCCTCGATCGCGAAGCCCGTGCCGGCGCAGCGGCGAACGCCGCCTCATCGTCGGCCGTGCGGGCCCGATCGAACAGCGGATCGAAGGATCAGCACCGGCTTTCGCCGCTCCGAGAACCGGTCTATCTGTCGACCTGGACAGCCGGCTGGTGTGTGCTATCGTCTCCGACGCTGCGGCAGGCGCCGGGCGTACTCCGAGAGGCCACCATGTCGAAAGCGTTGTTCGCGCCGCTCGCTACTCTGGCCGCCGCTCTCGTGGGGATCACGGCGCTCCGCGCCCAGGACCGGCTCGACACCGCCGTGGTCGCGAGGATTCGCGCCGAGGCCACCCAGCGCTCGCAGGTGCTCGAGACCTTCAGCTACATCACCAACGTCGTCGGCGCGCGGCCGACCGGCAGCCGCGCGCACAAGCAGGCTGCCGACTACGTGCGCGCCAGGATGCAGGAGTGGGGGCTGAGCCACGCGCGCCTCGAGCCATTTACGTTTGGCCGTGGATGGGAGCTGCAGAAGTTCGACTTCGAAATGACGGCGCCCCGCTACTTCCGGATGACCGGCTACCCCCAGGCGTGGACGCCGTCGACGAACGGCGTGCTTCTGGGCGCGCCGCTGTACATCGGTGACAAGACCGAAACCGAGATCGCCGCGCTCGGCGAGCGGGTCAAGGGGGCGATCGTGTTCGCGTCGCCGATCCAGACGGTCTTCCAGATGACCGACCGTGATCAGCCGGCCGACACCGACCGTCTCGTACGGATTGGCGGCCCCGAGCCGCCGACCGAGCGGCAGCAGGCGGCGCGGATGCCGGCCGCCGCCATGAACGCACTCCTTCAGCGCCTCGGCGCTGGCGTCATCCTCAGGCCCAGCACCGAACTGCACGGGACGCTCACGGTGGGCGGCAGTCCGGCCACGCCGAAGGATTCCGTGCCGATCGTCATCGTCCAGGCCGAGCACTACAACATGGTGCTGCGGATGATGCAGGCCGGCGTGACGCCGCAACTGAAGGTCGACGTTCGCACGGCGTACCAGGAAGAGGATCTCAACAGCTACAACGTGCTCGCGGAGATCCCCGGTGAGGATCCGGCCCTGCAGGACCAGGTCGTGCTGGTTGGCGCGCACCTCGATTCGCTGCCGGCTGCGACCGGTGCAACGGACAACGCAGACGGCGTGGTCGCCGCGTTGGAGGCCATGCGCATCCTGAAGGCGATCGGTGTCCACCCGCGGCGCACCATTCGCGTGGCGATCTGGAGCGGCGAGGAGGTCGGGTTCGTGGGCGGCAAGGCGTACGTCGACCAGCACCTCGGGGATCAGGCGTCGCGCGACAAGATCGCGGTGTACCTGAACAACGACCCTGGCGCGGGCGCCACCTACGGGTGGTACATGGCGAACAACGCGGACGCGCGCGGCCTCTTCGACTCCTGGCTGGCGCCGCTCAAGGACCTCGGACTGAAGAAGAACGTGATGGACAGCAATTTTACGTCCGAGGATGGCGTCTTCGACGGCGTGGGGATCCCGGCGTTCACCACGATCATGGACTACACCAACTACGACGCGTGGACGCGTCACACCAACGCCGACTTCTATGAGGCCGTGAGCGAGAAGGACCTGCAGCAGTCCGCGGCCGTGATGGCGATTTTCGCGTATCAGGCTGCGATGAGTGACAAGACCGTGCCGAGACGTCCCGCCGGCGTGCCGGCCAGCCCGCGCCAGGCGACGCCGGGCGGTCGCGGGCGTGGCGGACCGCCGCAGTAGTCCGCGCGCCCGGGTACGGCAACGGGCTCTGAACGAAGCCGCGCGCCTGACACGCAGCGCGGATGGCGGCCCGGGGGGAGATCAAGTACCGCGCGCGAGCGGAGGTTCCCAGTCGATTCCGGCGCTCCAGCCGCGGCTATGTGTAGTTGCGTCGAAGGACCAGCATGAACCTGGACCGGAAGTCTCGAGTCTGAGGAAGACGGACGGAGTTCGCGCCGCGACCCCAGGGACCCACATCGAGGCGAACGATTCAGACCTTCCGGCACACGATCGACATCGAGCTGTAGTAGCGCGCCCAGAGGAGTGGCAGTTCGAATCTGGACGATCGGACAACCGCCTGCCGCTGTCGGCGGCTGTGCGACGACGGACCGCCGCGACTGAAGCGGCACCCAGGAGGAGGAACCACGGGCATGATCCGCACAGCCATCTTTGCCAATCTACTGGCCTACTCGGTCGTCGCGAGCCAGCCGCTCTTCTACCTCGTTGCCCTGACGACCGCACAGCGCGCGTTGTCGGGTTCCGCGTATGTCGAGCTCCGCCAGCGCATCAACGCCGTGATGACGCGCCGGGTAGCCTCGATTTACCTGACGACACTCGCCACAAGCGTGGCCCTGCTGGCGCTCTCCTGGCGAAGCCAGAGCTGGAATGTGCTCATCACCACCGCCCTCGCACTCCTGTGTCTTGTCGCGGACATCGCACTCATGCTCCGCGAGAACGTCCCGATCAACGGCGTGATCGATCGCTGGTCGACGACGGAGTATCCCGACGACTGGGAAACCTACCGAAACAAGTGGTTCGCGATCTTCAGCTACCGCCAGGTGATTCTTCTTCTCGGATTCGCCAGCCTGCTCTTCGCCGCTGCCTTCCAAGAGTTGGGGGACCAATGAATGCTGAGCGCGCGCCTGACATGGAAGCTACGGCTGGCGACGGTCGCCTGCCGTCCGGCCTCGACGAGCAGGGGCAGCCACTGGCACGTGGTTCGGCCGAACCGGTCTTCGGGCCCAGAGCCCCAGCAAGTAGGGCGAATCAGGGAAAGCGATGATCATTCTTCTCCTCTTGATGGTCTACGCCGTTGTGTTGTCGATCGCACTCGCGCGCTCCGGCTACCGGTCCGGGGGCGCACGCTTGAGTGAGGCGCCGCCATGCTCCCCGGTCCGGGTCCTGATCGTGGGAGCCACCGGCGGCACAGGCCGCCTACTCGTCGCGCAGGCGCTGGAGCGGGGCTTCTCGGTCACGGCGCTGGTGCGCAATCCGTCCAGGCTCCGGCTGACGCATCAGCGTCTGTCGGTCGTCCAGGGCAACGTGCTCGACGCGAACTCGGTCGACACAGCGATGCGCGGCCAAGACGCGGTACTCTCCGCCCTCGGTCACCGGCGCTACGTCTATCCGACCCGCATCCAGTCGGATGGCACCATGAACGTCCTGCGTGCGATGGCGAGACACGGCGTGCGCCGGTTCGTCTGCATGAGTTCCCTTGGCATCGGGGACAGCGCGGGCCGCCTCGGACTGCTCTATACCTTCTTCGTGATCCCGGTCATCCTGCCTTTCTACTTCTGGGACAAGACACGCCAGGAGCAGGCCATCGCCGCCAGCGGCCTAGACTGGACGATTGTGCGGCCCGGAGCACTCACGAATGGCAGGGCGCGCGGCCGCGTTCGCCACGGCACTCGGGTTGGTAGTTTCGTCTGGACGCTAAGTGTCCCCCGTGCCGACGTGGCGGCGTTCATGATCGACCAGATCGCATCGAGCGCTTACCTGCGAACGGCGGTAGGAGTTGCTTGAGGCGACAGGCAGAACCCCCGGCCTGATTCGTCGCGTCAGTCCGGTCAGGAGGCCCGCATGAGCATCCACAGCTTCGAGATCATCTCCGTCCCGGTGAGCGACCAGCAACGCGCGAAGGCGTTCTACCGTGACGTGCTGGGATTCGAGCTGGTTCGCGAGTCACCCATGGGCCCCGGCATGAACTGGATCCAGCTCGCCCCAAAGGGGCAGAGTGTCACGATCTCCCTCGTAACGTGGTTCGAACAGATGAAACCCGGTGGCTTGCAGGGACTGATGGTCAACACCGACGACGTTGCCGCGGAGCATGCCGTGCTCAGCAGCCGAGGGCTGGTGCTCACGGACGTCAAAGAGGAACCCTGGGGTCGATATACGACGTTCTCCGATCCGGACGGGAATGGCTGGATCCTGCGCCAGCCCCCACGCGGCCGGTAGTCGAGAGCGGGTCGTGCTGGTCCACGACGGCAACGGGTCCGCCGAACGGAGGACACGTGGCTGACACGGCACACCAGCCACCGCAGATCCGACTGGCCGAGCCGCACGACATCGAGATCCTCCCAGGGATCGAGAGGAGCGCTGCGCGGCTCTTCCGAACCTGGGCGGACGATCTGGGCCTGCCCAGAAACCTGCTCGCCGAGCCGAACGCCGTCGACACTTTCCGCTCCGCCCAACAGGCAGGACGGCTGTGGGTCGCCTGTGACAGCGGCGGGACGCCTGTCGGCTTTGCCCTCGTCGTCGAACTCGGCGGCTTCGCGCACCTCGACGAACTCGATGTCCTGCCGGAGTACGGCCGGCAGGGCGTGGGCTCGGCGTTGCTCGCGACGGTCTGCGCCTGGGCCCGCCAACACGCCTTTCCAGCCGTGACGCTCAGAACGTTTCGCCGTGTGCCCTGGAATGCCCCGTTCTACGGCCGGCGTGGCTTCCGCGAGGTCGACAGCGCCACGTTGTCCATCGAGCACGCACGCCTCGACGTGATGGAGCAGCAGCGCGGGCTGCGCCCCGAGATGCGCGTGACGATGGCGTACGATACGTCTGCCTGACAGCCAGCCTGGCGCAGCCGACGGCCGGCGCAATGATGAGACACCGCCGCTCACGCCGCGCGCTCAACGGACGACGAGCCGGATGAAAGGGGAACCCGACGAGGGCGCGTATGAACCGAGTGACATGTGCCTCGCCTCGGCGAGCCGGGTGCTGACGATGCGGCCTGCCAGCAAAGCGCGCTGCGTTGCCATCGCGCTTGCCGTGTGGCTGGGAGCCGCTGCGGGCGCCCCGCCGGCTGCGGCGCAGGACGAGGCGGTTGAAGCACGCCTGGTCCGCGTCGCTGGTCTCGATCCGGACGGCGCCGCGCAGTTCTTCGAGGCGCTCCGACAAAACGTCGGCACCGGCAATCGGGAGGCCGCCTGCGCCATGGTGGCTTTCCCCCTCCCGCACCCCAGCGGCGCCGTCGGCGACCCGACCGCCTGCGTCGCACGCTACGACGAGATCTTCACGATCCCCGTACGCCGCGCTGTGGGGCGGCAGCAATGGAAGGAGCTGTTCGTCAGTCCTCGCGGGGTTGCGGTGGGCTCGGGCGAACTCTGGTTCGGGTCGGCGTGTGCGCGCCCTCCCTGCTCGGCGGGCGACCTCCGGATCGTGGCCGTCAACGTCGAACCGGGGCTGAAGCCGCCGAAGGGGAAGGTGCTCATCGCCTGCGCGGTATCGGGGCAGGCCATCCGTGTCATCGCGGACGGGACGGGCGGTGCCGGACTCCGCGTGTGGCGGACGCCGCTGCCAGAGGGCGCGCCGGCCGTGGACCTGACCGGCGGGGTGCCGACGCCTGAAGCCAACAACCTGTGCACGTGGCGCGCGTGGTCGTTTGCCGGTCCACCGCACTACGTCGTCGCGGAGGTCGGGTGCATGGCCAACCCGGTCCCCGCACCCATGGGTACCGTGGCCCGGGTTACGCGGACGCTGCCCGATCGTCCCGAAGAAGCCGGATGGTGCTTCGAATAGTCACTCCCACGACCAGGTCTTCGTGTCGGGGAGCCAGAATGCCCAGCAGTCCTGGCTGAGGCCATTCGACGTGAGTTCGATCGGCAGGTTCGAGTCGCCGCCCGAGATCTCGATCTTCTCGCCGCTGACGGACCAGGACGACTTGATGGTCCCCTTGTAGGGCTGCCGGGGATCATTCTGGGGCTCGACGGTCGCGCTGTCGATCTGCACCCGCCATTCGGCGGGCGTGCCGTCGGGCCGCGGCCCGCGGAATGTCATCGTGTTGCCGTCGCGCCGGAACTCCGAGATGAAGGTGTTGGCGGCGAGCTGCCGCGCGAACGAATCGCGGAGGCCCTCGACGCCGGGCGCGGAGCTGCACGAAAGGGAGGCGAGCGACGTGAGGAACACGGCCAGCAGGAGGGAGCGCATGCGGGACATAAGTACCTCTGTGCCGCCCAGCGTACCCGATTCGCGCGCGTTCGAGGGGCCGGAGGTCCGCGCACTCGACGGTGGCCAGGCTGCCGGCGTGCATTTCGCGGCGCGGTTGTTCCGCGCGTGCCGAGAGTCACGGCGTCCGGCATGACGTCCAGTGGGGTGCTGCCGACGATTCGGGCCGGCGTGGCCTCGGACGCCGCGGCCCTCGCGCGCCTCGCGGAGGCGACGTTCCGCGAGACGTTCGACACCTACAACACGCCCGAGGACATGCGTGCCTACTGCGCAGGCGCGTTTGGCGACGCCATCCAGCTGGCCGAACTGACCGATGCCGGCATCGCCACGTTCGTGGCGGAGCATGAAGGCGCGCTCGTCGCCTACGGCATGCTGCGACCCGACGGTGCGCCGCCTCGCGGCGTGGCGGTCGTGCCCTCCGCCGAACTCAAGCGCCTGTACGTGTTGCGGGCGTGGCAGGGCACCGGCCTCGCGCACGCGCTGATGGTACGGCTGCTGGAGGCCGCCCGGCATGGCGGGGCCCGCAGCGTCTGGCTGGGCGTGTGGGAGCACAACCACCGCGCACTCCGTTTCTACGCGAAGTACGGGTTCACGCCCGTGGGCGATCATGTGTTCATGCTCGGGCGCGACGCCCAGCGCGACCTGATCGCCTGGCGGACGCTCGACTGAAGGAGCGGGCTTGCGACTGATGCTTCGAGGTGCCAACATGTCCCCACAGGCAGCACGATGAGCATTGATCGCCGGCGCTTCCTCTCGGGTGGCCTTGCGGCGTCGCTGCTCGCCTCCCTTCCAGCCGATCTCCGTGCATGGCAGTCGGCGCCGCCGTCCCCGCTCGACTGGGACGCCGGGCTCGTGCGCCACATCCTGCCGGCCGTGAGCGACCGCGCGATCCTGATCAAGCTCTCGGTCGCCGAGCCCCTGCGGTCCGCGCCGACCCTCCGCGCCGGTTCGACGACGGTGCGCGGGCGCATGAGTGATACGGCGGGCGAGTTCTGGCAGTTCCGGCTCGAGGGGCTCCGGCCGCGTACCCGCCATACGCTCGAACTGCTGTCGGGAGACGGGCGGCCGCTGTGCGCGCCCTGGCCGCTCTCGACCTTTCCTGCCGCCGACGACCAGCCCGAGCGCGTCCGCATCCTGTTCTTCACCTGCGCCGGCGGTCACGAGGGCCTGCAGTTCCTGCCGGTCTCGATCCGCAACCGGCTGCTGCGGCGGGCATTGCGCTTCGCGCCGGACGCGGTCGTTGCCAATGGCGATCACGTGTACTGGGATCAGCTGTCGCCGACGGGCGGCCGCGGGTTCGGCGCGACGCCGCAAGCCGAGGCGCTCGCCGGGCGGTTCGACCGCGCGGCACTGGTGTTCGGCGACACCAACGAGACCGTCCTGAAGCGGGCGGCGGGCCCGCAGATCATGCCGGTCTACGGCACGGACTTCCGCTCGACACCGGTGTTCTTCCTGCAGGACGATCACGACTACTTCGAGAACGACGAGGGCACCGACGACCTGGTGACCTTTCCGCCGACCGCCTTCATGCTGCGGCTGGCTCGCGCCACCCAGCGCATGTACTACCCCGAATTCCTGCCGGACCCGACGCGGCCGACAGGGTTGCCGTGGTCCTTGCCGGGCGATCGCGCGTCCTCGGAGAGCTACGGCACCCTTCGATACGGACGCCTGCTCGAGGTGCTGTTGTACGACGCGCGGCGCACCATGACGCTTGCGGGCCCCAATGGCGTGTTCCTGGATCCGGAGGTGGAGCGATGGCTGGTGGGGCGCACCGCGTCCTCGGACGCGGCGCACCTGGTGCACGCGCCCTCGACCCCGCCGGGCTGGAGCGCCGGCAAGTGGGGCGAGTGGTATCCCGACATCCTGGACGCGTCCGGCAGGCTGACGACGGCCGTGCCCAAGCCGTACTGGCAGCGCGGCTGGCTCGCCCAGCACGACCGGCTGATAGGCGCACTGGCGGCGAACCGGAGCCGGGTGCCGCTCGTCATCAGCGGCGACCTGCATGCCCTGGCGGTCGGCACGATCCTGCGCAGCGGATCGGCCGATCTGCGCGCGAACCCGGTAACGACGGTGCTGTCGGGGCCGATGGGGACGCGGCCCGGAGGCTGGCCCTCGGGGCGGCGTGGCATCGGCGCCACGCCTCCGGCGCACCTCGACGTCCGCGAGGTGGTGGCGCCGCTCGAGCAGCATGGCTTCACGCTTGCCGACTTCACGGCCGACGCGGTCGAACTCCGCCTGTTCCGCTGGGACGTCAACACCATGGCACTCGATACGATTGACACGCTGGAGCCCTTCCACACCAGCCGTCTGCCGCGCCGGTAGCACGCGCCCCCTCGCGGCCACGCGGGCCAATCCGGTTGCAGCGGCGGGGCGGCCGTGCCATCCTGTCGCCCGCGGGCGTGAACCCGCGCCGCTGCGATGCGGTCAAGGGAACCTCTGGGTTCCGTGAGGGGAATGAACTAATGGCGCGCGTGTGTGCATTGGTCGTGGCGCTCGTCCTGGCGGCCGGCGCAGGTGAAGCCGCCGCTGAAGAGAGCGTGCTGTTCATCGGCAACAGCTTCACGTTCGGTTCGGGCTCGGCAGTGCGGTTCTACCGCGCGGACACCGTGACCGACCTGAACAACGAGGGCATTGGCGGCGTGCCCGCGCTGTTCAGGAGCTTTGCGCAGCAGGCGGGGTTCGACTACGAGGTCGCACTCGAGACGCGCGGCGGCGTGGGCATCGATTTCCACCTCGAGAACAAGCTGGGCGTGATCGGTCGCCGGCCGTGGGACAAGGTCGTCATGCACGGCTACAGCACCCTCGACGCCGACAAGCCGCGCGATCCCGCCAAGCTCGTCGCCACCAGCCGCCAGATGTCCGAGTTCCTTCGAGCGCGCAACCCGAAGGTCGACCTGTACCTGATGGCCACGTGGTCGCGAGCCGACCAGGTCTATCCGCCGAAGGGCGCGTGGGCCGGACAGCCGATCGACGTCATGGGGCGGGACGTACGCGCCGCCTACGACCAGGCGGCACGCGCGGTCGGGAATGCGAAGGTCATCCCGGTGGGTGACGCGTTCAACCGGGCGATGTCCACCGGGGTTGCCGATCCGAACCCGTACGACGGCATCGAGGCCGGCAAGCTGAACCTGTGGACCTACGACGCCTATCACGCGAGCACCCACGGCTACTATCTCGAAGCGCTCGTGATTTTCGGGAGCATCACCGGACGCGATCCGCGTTCGCTTGGCGAAAACGAGTGCTCCGGATACGAACTCGGCCTGTCGCGCACGGAGGTGCGGGCGCTGCAGCAGGTGGCCTTCGACGAGCTGGCGGCGGCAGGCACGATCGTGGCGGCGCCGCTGACGCTGCCCAAGCCGGTGAACCCCGAGCGGTGCGTCGTCCGTTAGGCCCCAGCGGCTCATGGCCACGCAAGCTCAACGGGCGCTCCGTTTTCGAGCCCTGCACCAGGGACCGGGTGTGCTGCTGCTGGCCAACGTGTGGGACGCCGGTTCGGCGCGGCTCATCGAGTCGCTGGGGTTCGCGGCCACGGCGACCACCAGCCTGGGCCTCGCCAACGCGCTCGGGCTCACGGACGGCACCGGCGCCGTGACGCGCGACGAGACGCTGGCCAACTGCCGCACCATCGCCGCCGCCGTGGACATCCCGGTGACGGCCGACCTCGAAAATGGGTACGCGCACGAGCCGGCCGCGGCCGCGACGGTCGTGCGCGACGCCGCAAGCGCGGGCATGGTGGGCGGCTCCATCGAGGACGCCACCGGTGATTCCGGCCGTCCCATCTACGAGTTCACCCTTGCGGTGGAGCGGGTTGCGGCCGCCGTCGAAGCCGCCCGCTCGCTGCCGTTTCCCTTCACGCTGACGGCGCGCGCCGAAAACCTGCTCCACCGGGCGGCTGGCCTCGACGACACGGTGCGGCGCCTGCAGGCCTTTGCCGCGGCCGGTGCCGACGTGGTCTTCGCGCCCGGCCTGCCGGACCTAGACACGATCCGTCAGGTCGCCGCCAGCGTGCCGGCGCCCCTCAACGTCGTCATGAGCATGGGCAATGTCGACCTGACCGTGGCGGAACTGGAGGCGGCGGGAGTGAAGCGGATCAGCGTGGGCGGCGCCCTGTCGCGCCTCGCGCTCGCCGCGGTCCGTGGCGGTGCACGAGCCATGCGCGAGGAAGGACGGTTCGACTGGGTCCGCCAGGCCATTCCCACCGCTGAACTGTCGGCGCTGTTCCGTCGTCAGAACGGATGATGCACACCGCGGTCGAGTGTGCCGCTGCCCGCGCCGGGCACGGGCGGGCGGAGTGTTGCAGGGCGGTATGAGGAGGCATACGTGATCGTCACGACCACACCCAGTGTCGAAGGCCGGCGGGTCACCCGCTACTGCGGCATCGTCGCGGGAGAAGCGATCCTGGGCGCGAACCTGTTCAAGGACCTGTTTGCGGGCATCCGCGACCTCGTGGGAGGGCGATCGGCCACCTACGAACGCGAACTGCAGCGCGCCCGCGAAATCGCGATGACCGAGCTTCAGCAGCGCGCGGCGGAATTGGGCGCGAACGCGGTCGTCGGCGTGGATCTGGACTACGAGGTGCTCGGCCAGGGCAACGGCATGCTCATGGTGTCGGCCAGCGGCACCGCGGTGGTCGTGGAGTAGCGACGCATGTCGGGTCCGTTCAACCTGCGCGCCGGTTCCGCGCTCCATTCACCCCGGTAGGTCCGGCGTGCGTCACTTCAAGACAGAAGTCGACGTCGGCGCGCCGGCGCAGCGGGTCTTCGACGTGATGGCTGACGTCGAGCGCTGGCACGAATGGACGCCGTCGGTGCGCAGCGTTCGTCTCCTCGACGGCGGTGCGTTTACCGTGGGCGCGCGAGCCGTCGTTCGCCAGCCCGGTTTCCCACCGGCCCTGTGGCAGGTGACCGCGCTCGAGGCGGGACACGGCTTCGAGTGGGTGAGCCGGGCTCCGGGACTCATCGTGATCGGCCGCCACTGGGTGCAGTCGAACGAGGAGGGTGGCAGTCGCGCGACGTTGTCCCTGGACATCGAAGGCCTTGTCGGCGGCGTATGGGGCTGGATCACCAGCAGCATCACGCAGCGCTACATTGCCTCCGAGGCGGCTGGCCTCAGGGCACGCAGCGAGAACCCCTCGTATCACCTCCCCGGTAGCCGTCGTGGGTGAGGCCACCATGCACCCGAGAGCGACCGCGCTCATCGAAATCCTCGGCTTGATCCCGCATCCGGAAGGCGGCTACTTCAGCGAGGTGTTCCGCTCCGGCGCGCACGTGCAGCCCGACGATGGCCGTCCACGGCGTGCCGCACTGACGACGATCTACTTCCTGCTGCCGGCCGGAGAGGTCAGCCGCTGGCACCGGGTCTCGAGCGACGAGGTCTGGCACTACTACGAAGGCGATCCGCTGGAACTCTGGCTGGCCGATCGCGAGTTCTCCGACGTGGCTGCCCATCGCCTCGGCCCGGTCGGCAGTGCCACGGTGCCCGTGCGCGTGGCGCCGGCGAACCAGTGGCAGGCTGCGCGAACCATGGGCGCGTACACGCTCGTCGGGTGCACTGTCGGGCCGGGCTTCGATTTCGTCGACTTCATGCTGCTGCGGGACCTGCCCGTGGAGGCCGCCGAAGCGGCGCGCCGCAGCGCGGACGTCGCTCGATTCGTCTAGGTGGTGCCCGTGACCGACGGCGCCGTCCCGAAGCACCGTCGCCGCCCTCGGTACGCGGGCACGCATCCCCGCGCGTTTCACCAGAAGTACAAGGAGCACGACCCCGAGCGCTACGCCGCTGACGTTTCCAAGGTGATCGCGTCGGGCAAGACACCCGCCGGTTCGCACCGGCCGATCATGGTGCGTGAGGTTCTTGCGCGACTCCAGCCGAAGGCCGGCGAGTTCGTGGTCGATGCCACGCTGGGTTACGGCGGACACGCGCGTGAACTATGGCGGGCGGTGCAGCCCGGTGGCCGGCTGCTCGCGCTCGATGTCGACCCGATCGAGCTGCCGAGGACCGAATCGCGGCTTCAAGGGTTGCCGTATCCGGCCGACTCGCTGATAGTGCGCCGCAGCAACTTCGCCGGCCTGGTGCAGGTGCTGGCGGCGGAGGGCCTTGGCCCTGCCGATGCGCTGCTGGCGGACCTCGGTCTCTCGTCGATGCAGATCGACGACCCTGCCCGCGGTTTCACGTTCAAGCACCAGGGTCCGCTCGACCTCCGGATGAACCCGCGCCGGGGGCAGCCGGCATCGGCACTGCTGGCCTCGCTGGACGCCACCCGGCTGGCGAAGCTGCTGGCGGGGAACGCGGACCAGCCCGACGCGGAGCGACTGGCGGGGTCCCTGGTCGCGGCGCAGCGGCGGTCGCCGATCGCCACCACGACTGACCTCGCGGAGGCGGTCCGCGCCGCGCTGGCGGCCAGCCCGCGGGGGAGAGACGACGAGGTCGAGACCTCGGTCCGGCGGGTGTTCCAGGCCCTGCGGGTCGCCGTGAACGACGAGTTCGGGGCGCTCGACACGTTCCTGTCGCACCTGCCGGACTGCGTGGCGCCGGGCGGCCGAATCGCGATCCTGACTTTCCATTCCGGGGAGGACCGCCGGGTCAAGCAGGCATTCCGCGCCGGCCTCCGGTCCGGCGCGTATGCCCGCATCGCGGACGAGGTGGAACGTCCGGCGGCTGAGGAGCGTCGAAGTAACCCGAGGTCCTCATCCGCGAAGCTGCGGTGGGCGGTCCGTGCCTGACCCGGCGCCGGATGCGACCTCAGTGCTGACTGAAGTCTGAGGAGAACGTGCGATGAAACGATTTGGCCTGACTTGGCTGTTCCTGCTGATGCTGGCGGCCTTCCCCGTGGCCCAGGCGCCGGCGGTACTCGGCGAATGGGAACTCACCACGGTCTCGCCGGTGGGCGAGAACACCAACACCGTCGAGTTCCGCAAGGACGGAGACGCCATCAAGGCGTTCGCCAAGGGCAACGGCGGCGAGCGGGCGTACGACAGCACCCAGGTCGAGGGTGACAAGGTGACGCTGGTCATGACCGTCGACTTCCAGGGGCAGCCGCTGGTGATCACCTACCAGGGGACGGTGACCGACTCGTCGATCAACGGCGCCGCGGACTTCGGCGGCATGGCGCAGGGGACCTTCTCGGCCACCCGGAAGCCGGCCGCGAAGTAGGTTCGGGACGGGCCGGCGCACAGCCGGCCCGGTCCATCTCCCGCCCGGCGGCGTCGTACACTGCCGGCATGACCTCCTCCTGGGACCCTTCCCGCTACCTCCGCTTCGGCGGAGAGCGGACCCGCCCCTCCCACGATCTCGTTTCCCGCATCTTCGTCGACGCACCAGTGTCGGTCGTCGACCTTGGATGTGGTCCGGGCAACAGCACCCGCGTGCTTCGCGAGCGCTGGCCCGCCGCCACTGTGGTTGGTGTCGACAACTCGGCCGCCATGATCGAGTCGGCACGCAGTGCGTTTCCCGATGGCGAGTGGACGCTCGGTGACATGGAAACCTGGAGCGCACCGACACCCGTCGACGTGGTGTTCTCCAACGCCGCGCTGCAGTGGGCCACCGGGCATGAGGCCCTCGTGCGACGCTGGTTCGGCATGGTGGCGCCCGGCGGCGCGCTCGCCTTCCAGATGCCGAGCGGGAAGTACTCGCCCGTGCGCCAGTTGATGCAGGAGGTCGCCGATGATCCGGCGTGGTCCGCGCGGATGACGGCAGCCCGCCGGGCCCTCACCATGGAGGAACCAGCGGTGTACTACGACGCGCTGGCGCCGCTGGCGCGGGGCATCGACATGTGGGAGACGGAGTACGCGCACGTACTCGCGTCGGCGGACGCTATCGTGGACTGGATGTCGGGCACCGGCCTGCGTCCGTTTCTCGACGCGCTGGAGTCGCCAGAGGAGCGGGCCCGGTTCACGAGGGCGCTGACTGCACGCGTCGCGCAGGCCTACCCGGTTCGTGCGGACGGGAAGGTGCTGTTTCCGTTCCGGCGGCTGTTCCTGATCGCGTATGCGTGACGCGCGGCGGGTTGCCGCGCCGCGCTCCGGTCTGAGACGCCTTGTCGACGACCGTCAGACAATCGCCTCACGGTCGCGCACGCCGAGAAGGTACAGAATCCCGTCCAGCCCCATGGTCGAAATCGCCTGCCGCGCGCTCTGGCGCACCAGCGGCTTGGCACGGAAGGCGATGCCGAGGCCGGCGAGCCGCAGCATCGGCAGGTCGTTGGCGCCGTCGCCCACCGCGATCACCTGCTCCATGCTCAGGCCTTCGGCCCGCGCCAACTCGCCCAGGTAGTACGCCTTGCGTGCACCGTCCACGATTTCCCCGCGGACCTCACCGGTCACGAGGCCGTGGGCGATGTCGAGTTCGTTGGCATGCAGGTAATCGATGCCCAGCCGCTGCTGCAGGGCGCGTCCCATGAAGGTGAAGCCCCCGGAGAGGATGGCGGTCTTGTATCCGAGCCGGCGCAGGGTGGTGACCAGGCGTTCGGCGCCGTCCATCAGCGGCACCGCGTCCACGACCTGCTGCAGTGCCGCTTCGGGCAGTCCCTTCAGCATCGCGACGCGTCGCCGGAAGCTCGCCTGGAAATCGAGTTCGCCCCGCATGGCTGCCTCCGTGATCGCGGCGACCTTGTCGCCGACCCCGGCGAGCCGGGCCAGCTCGTCGATCACCTCCGTGTTGATCAAGGTCGAGTCCATGTCGAAGGCTACGAGCCGCCGATGGCGCCGGTACACCGTGTCATGCTGGAACGCCACGTCGATGTCGAACTCGCTCGTGAGCTCGAGCAGGGACGAGCGCAAGTCGTCCTCGCTGGCGAGGTCGCCCGAGGCGGCCAGCTCGACGCAGACGCGCCCGGAGCCGTTCCCGGCGAGCGGCGTCCGGCCCGACAGGCGATCGATTCGATCGATGTTCAGCCCGTTGCGCGCGAGCACGCCGCTCACGCCCTCGAGGTGCGACGCCGACAGGGAAGGACCGAGCAGCGTGACGAGATAGCGGCCCTTGCCCTGGGCCCTGACCCAGAGGTCGTATTCGTCGCTCGAGATTGCGCGAAAGCGGATCTGAACGCCAAGTTCGTGGGCGCGCAGCAGCAGGTCGGTCAGGAGCGTGGACGAACGCATCTCGTCGGTGAGTTCCACGAGGAGCCCGAGGGACAGCGCGTCGTGAATGACGGCCTGGCCCACGTCCAGGATGCGCGCGCCGGCCCGTGCAAGGATGCCCGTGAGCGAGTGCGTCACGCCGGCGCGGTCGTGGCCGGCGATGTCGATGTGGAGGACCCGTGTCGGCTGCGGTGTGGTCATCGGAACACACGATTATCGCAAATGCCCGTTCCGGGCGCGGCCGTGCGCGTGCCGCGGGCATAATGAACGCATGAAACATGCGTGGATTGGCTTGATGGTCGCGCTGTCGGTGGCTTCGGCCTCGCCGGCGGCGGCGCAACCCGACGGCGGTGCGTTCGAGCTGGGCGCGCAGGTCGTGACCGCGCGGGTGCAGGAGTTCGACCGGCGCGACACCGGCGTGGGCGTTCGACTGGCGTGGCATCCGGTCGACGCGCTGGGCGTCGAGTCCGAGTTCAACTGGTTCCCGAGCGAGTTCCCGGGAGTGCGCCCCTTCAGTGCCTCACGCCTCGAAGGGCTGGTTGGCGGCACGCTCGGCCCACGACTGGGGCGGCTGCGGCCGTTCCTCCGCTTCCGGGGCGGGTTCGTGCGCTTCGCGGAGGCATCGGAGCCCTTTGCGTGTATCGCCGTGTTCCCACCCCCGCTCGCGTGCGTGCTCGGCGGGGGCCGCACGGTGCCCGCTTTCGACGTCGGCGGCGGGGTCGAGTACGCCACGACGCGCCGCACGTTCCTGCGCGTCGACGTGGGGGATCGTGTGCTGAGGTATCCGGGTGACACCATCAGCCGGTCCGGCACGCAGAGGGACGGCGACTTCTACAGCCACGATCTCCGCATCGCAGCGGGCGCGGGCTGGCGGTTCTGAACGTGGACGGCGATCTGCCCGACCACGTGGCGCGTAATCGCGTCCAGTGGGACGCGTGGGCGGCCCTGTACGTCGAGTCCGGCGCGCGCGATTGGGCGCGCGACGAGCCGAGCTGGGGAATCTGGGGCGTGCCCGAGTCGGCGCTCGGGCTCCTGCCCGACGATCTCGCCGGCAAGGACACCATCGAACTCGGATGCGGCACCGCGTACGTCTCGGCGTGGCTGGCGCGTCGAGGGGCCCGACCTGTGGGTATCGACAACTCCGCCGCGCAGCTCGCGACGGCACGCCAGCTGCAGCAGCAGCACGGGATCGCGTTTCCGCTGCTGCACGGGAACGCCGAATCGGTACCCTACCCGGACGCGAGCTTCGACTTTGCGATCTCCGAGTACGGCGCGTGCCTCTGGGCTGACCCCGAACGCTGGGTACCCGAAGCGGCACGACTGCTGCGGCCAGGCGGGCAGCTCGTCTTCCTCACCAACGCCTTCCTCCTCATGCTGTGCATGCCCGAGCAGGACGGCGTCGCCGCCACGGATCGACTGCTGCGTCCCGCGTTCGGCATGTCCCGCATGGAGTTTCCCGGCGACTCGGGCGTGGAGTTTCACCTGTCGCACGGCGACTGGATCCGGCTGCTGCGCCGTTCGGGGTTCGAAATCGACGACCAGATCGACGTACGACCGCCTGACACCGCATCGACCAGGTACCCGTTCGTCACGCTCGAGTGGTCGCGCCGGTGGCCCTGCGAGGAGGTGTGGAAGGCGCGCCGTGTTGCAAGCAGCGTCCCGGCCCGTGCCTGAGCGCCAGCGACGCCGGGAGGGAGTACGGTGACGCGAAGCCACACGACGCTGGCGCGGCTCGACCCTGCGACCGTGCGTGCCCGGCTGGACGTGGACCGCACCTGGGCGGCCTTTTCGCTCGCCGATCTCGACCCGCCGTTCGCCCAGCACGCCTCCTGGTTCGGCGCGCCGGGCGCCGACTCGGTCGTGCTCGTCTACCGGGCGTTCGATCCGCCGCTGCTGGTGTGCCACGGGCTCGATGCGGACCTCGCGTCGTTCAGTGCGGCGGTGGAGGCGCTGGCGCCCTCGACGGCGGCGTACGTCACCGCTCGAGGTGCCTGGCTCCCGCTGGTCGCCGCGCGCCTGGCCCGCTTCACGCCGCGGCCCATGGTCCGCATGCGGCTCGAGACCGACCGGTTCCACGCCGCGACGTCGATGCCTGTCGTAAGACTTGGCCCGTCCGATCTGCCCGCGCTCGAGGCGCTCTACCGGGAAGAACCGCCCGCGTTCTTCCTGCCGGCTCACCTCGAGCACGCGGTCTACTTCGGCGTGCGCCTCGCCTCGGGCGACCTGGTTTCGGTGGCGGGCACGCACGTCCTGTCCGCGCGCAGCGGCGTCGCCGCCGTTGGCAACGTCCACACACGCCGTGATCATCGCGGCCGGGGCCTGGCGCAGGCGGTCACGACCGCGGTGGCCGGCGAGCTGCTGCACCGTGGCATCACGACGATCGTGCTCAACATCGTCTCGGACAACGAGGCGGCCCGTCGGGTCTACGCGCGCGTCGGGTTTCGCGAGTACTGCGCGTACCAGGAGGGGCTGGCGTGGGTGCCTGCGCCGACGCCCGGCACCTCCACCTCCACCGAGTAGCCGGGCGGCTCCGGATCCAGCACATCTTCGTGAAGAGGCGGGGCTGAACGACAATGGTGGTCCTGACCGGCGCGCCGTCCCGCGCCACTAGACGGAGGACACCATGGTTCCTACGACCGCTACCCTGACGCTCGCGCTGTTGCTCGGCGCGACCTCGTTGCCGCTACTCGCGCAGCAGCGCGGCGCCGCGCCTGCCGGGGCCCCGCCGATGACCCTGACGATCCCCGGGTTCCCTGATGGCGGGCAGATCCCCGTGAAGTTCTCCCAGGCTGCGCCCGGCGCGGCACCCGGCGAGGGTACCTCGCCGGCAATCTCGTGGGCGAACGTGCCGGCTGGCACGCAGAGCTTCGTGCTCAACATGCGCGACATGGACGTCGTGCGCAACAAGACCACGGACGATCAGGCGCACTGGGTCGTCTGGAACATTCCGGCGACGGCGACCGGCCTGCCCGAGGGGGTGCCGAAGGGCGCCCAACTCGCCGATGGCAGCTACCAGATCAGCGCCACGGGGCAGGTATACCGCGGGCCCGGCGCTCCCGCGAACGGCCCGATGCATCACTACATGTTCGAGCTGTACGCGCTCGACACGAAGATCGACGTGCAGCCGTCGGCCGACGCCTTCGAGACGCGCACCCGCGTGATGCAGGCCATCCAGGGCCACATCCTCGGCAAGGCGGTCTACGGCGGGCTGTTCCGGCGGCCACAGTAGCGCGCATGACGTTCGTGCCGCCGACGCCGGCCGCAGTGCGTGCCAACCGCCTGGGTCTCTCGCCGCACATCGTCACCACCCCCACCCGCTTGCTCATCGATGATGCAGTCGAGCGGGCGGTGGGTGGGCAGACGCGCGTGTGGCTCAAGGAGGAGCTGTTCCAGCGTACCGGCAGCTTCAAGCCGCGCGGCGCGTTGACGGTGATGCTGGCGCTCGATGCGGCCTCACTGTCGCGTGGCGTGACCGGCGTGTCGGCTGGCAACCATGCCATCTCGTTGGCCTACTTGGCGCGGCGGCTGGGTACCACCGCGGCCGTGGTGATGCCGCGCACGGCGAACGCCTACCGCGTGGCCGTCTGCCGGGAACTGGGCGCGCGCGTCGAGCTCGTGGAGGACGTGCATGCGGCGTTCGAGCGCGTGCGCCTGATCGAGCGCGAGGAAGGTCGGACGTTCGTGCACCCCTTCGAGGGGCCTGGCACCGCGTTGGGCACGGCGTCGGTAGGGATGGAACTGCTGGACCAGGTGCGTGCCGACGGTGGGACACTCGATGCGGTGATCGTCGCCGTCGGCGGCGGCGGGTTGTCGGCGGGTCTCGCCGCGTACGTAAAGCAGCTGAGCCCGTCCACCTCCGTGTTCGCGGTGGAGCCGGAGGGCGCGGACTCCCTGCGCCGGAGCCTCGACGCGGGCGAGCCGCGTCGCATCGAGACGGTGCGTACGATCGCCGACTCCCTGGGCGCGCCGTTCTGCGAGCCGTACTCGTTCGCACTCAACCAGCGGTATCTCGACGACGCGGTGCTGGTGTCTGACGGGCAGATCCGCGAGGCGATGCGGCTCCTGTTCCGCGCGGCGAAGCTGGTCACCGAGCCCGGCGGCGCCGCCGCCCTGGCGGCACTGATGTATCCGCTGCGCGATCGCCTCGAGGGTCGGCGAGTCGGCGTGGTGGTCTGCGGCGGCAACGTCGATCACGAGACGTTCGGGCGGCACCTTGCCGGGGATCCCGGGCCTGCCGCATAACCACGGAGCGCATCATGGACGTTCTTGTCCTCGGCGGCACACAGTTCATTGGTCGGCACATCGTCCACGTGCTCGTATCCAACGGGGCGCGTGTGTCGGTGTTCACACGCGGCAAGACACCCGATGCCCTGGACGCGGGCGTCGAACGGCTGCACGGCGACCGCAACGACGGGCGCGCCGGGCTGGCGTCCCTTGCGGGACGCCGGTGGCAAGCCTGCATCGACGTGAGCGGATACACGCCTTCACAGGTGAGAACCAGCGCGGAACTGCTGCGCGACGTGGTCGAACACTACGTCTTCATCAGCACGGTGAGCGTCTACAGGCCGTCAACGGTTGCGCCCATCGTCGAGTCGCACCCACGGGAGGAGGCCGCAGCCGAGACGGTGACCGAGATCACCGGCGAGACCTACGGCCCACTCAAGGTCACGTGCGAGGACATCGTGTCCACGCTGTTCGCCGACAGGGCCACCCTGATTCGTCCGCAGATCGTGGCAGGCGCGTTCGACCCGACCGGCAGGTACCCGTACTGGGTGCAGCGGGCGTCGCAGGGCGGCGAGATGCTCGCGCCAGGTGACGGCACCGACTGCCTGCAGGTGATCGATGCCGGCGATCTTGCCAGGTTCGTCGCGCTGGCGGCCGAGCGGCAGCTGGCCGGTCCGTTCAACCTGGCGGGGCCCCGGATCACATGGGCAACGTTCATGCGGCTGCTTGGGGCGACGCCGACGTGGGTCGACGCGGAGACGCTGCACGACGCGGGCGTCACCTTCGCGGAACTGCCGCTCTTCCTCGCCGAGGCGCACCCCCGGAGCAATCTGATGCATGTGAGCGCCGACCGCGCGCTGCGGGCCGGGCTGGTCCTGAGCGATCCTTCCCAGACCGTGGAGTCGGTGCGTCGATGGCTGCAGGCACGCCCAATCGCGCCGGCACTCACGCCTGCGCGTGAGGCGGAACTGCTGGGGCGCCGCAGACACTGACCCGGCTGCGCGCTAGAGGGCGCGGGCCGTGGCGGACCACAGGTCGGCCCGTGCGCGCAGCGCGGCGAGGGCTGCATCACCTGCCTCGCGCCAGCGGCCTCCATCGTCGCCACAAAGGTCCTCGAGGAGGGCGAAGCCCTGCTCAGCCAGACGGTCGTTGTCTGGCCCCGTGTGGCGATCGAGGTACGCCTCCATGGCCGGCGTGGCGGGAATTGCTGCCTGGAGGCGCCGGAACATGTCAGGCACAATGGCCTGCCGACCGGCGAAAAATGCCGCGGCCATCGCATGCGGCCGGCCTTCCCTGACGAATGCCATCGTCTGGAGCACGAAGGTCTGCGCCCCTGGCGGCGCGCCTGCCGCAGAGAGCGCCGTCGCCACATCGTGCCCGGCCACCACCAGCTTCACGAAACGCTCGACCCGGGTCGTATCCGCGCCGACCTCCCGCATGGCCTGCAGGTAGAGCTCGAAGTGGCTGACGATGCGGCCGTTCACGACGTCGGACTCCTCGGCGAGCACGAGGCTGTTGACCAGTCGCCGCGCGCCGGCCTGGCTGGTGGGCACCCATGGGGTGTCCGTGCAGGTTACCTGGCGCTGAAGAGCCTTGAGCAGCGACATGGAGTCCCAGACGGCATATACGTGCGAGCCCATGAACCGCACCAGCCGATCGAGCGTGGTGACCGACTGATAGAGCTGGTGGTCCAGCACGGCCGCACGTGCGCCGGCAACGTGGGCCTCCAGCCAGGTCCGGCCCACCGCCTGGGTGGAAACGGCCACTCCGGCATGAGGGAGGGCGCCCGCGCTCGAATCGTAAGAGGCCATGCTCTGTGTGTTGACGCGCGTCAGCGACCGGAGGTTGCGGCTCCCTGGCAGGGTTGGTATCGTCGCCGCATGCTGGGAAGACCGATGACGTCGACCCTGGGGCGCCCTCCACGCACCTCGTGGCCGCTGCCCAGGGGCGCCCGCGCCGCCGTCGCGGTGGCGTGGCTCGGGTTCGCCGCGCCTGCGAGCGCGCAGCCCGTGATCGAGCGGTTCTCGTCCAATCCGCTCATCAGCGTGGCTGCCAGCCCGGCACCCGGCGGGAACGTGAACGGGGCCACTGTGATGCGGGTGCCCGACTGGGTCGCCCGGCCGCTCGGCCGGTACTACATGTACTTCGCCAACCACATGGGCGAGTTCGTCCGGCTTGCTTACGCTGATGCCCCGACCGGCCCGTGGAGGATTCACGAACCGGCCGTCGTCCATGTGAAGGACACGGCATTCCATCGGCCGCAGCCCGATCCGCCGGGGCCGCGCGCCGATTTCTACACCCACGTCGCCTCACCTGAGATCCTGGTGGACACGGAACGGCGCCGCATCGTGATGTGGGTGCACGGGTGGTGGACCAACGGAGAACGGTGGCCGGACACGCTCCCGCTGGCGCGGGCGTGGGCCCGTGAGCGCGGATACGGGCAGTTCACTCAGGTTGCCGAGTCGAGCGACGGCATTCACTTCACCATGCGTCCGGCCATCACGCGCACGAGCTATCTCCGTGTCTTCGAGCGGGGTCGCGTGTTCTATGGGGTCTCGCGGCTCGGCGTGCTCTCCCGCTCGCCGGATCCGCTGACGGCGTTCACGCTCGGGCCGAGCCTGTTCAGGGACGGCCCCTATGCCGGGCGCGTGCGCCACGTGGCGCTCCTGCCACGTGGAGACCGGCTGCTGGTGTTCTTCACGGCGATCGGTGATGCGCCCGAACGCGTGCTGATGGCCCGCGTCGACCTCGCCGGCGAATGGACCGACTGGAAGGCGGACGAGATCGTCGAGGTGATCAGGCCGGAGGCGCCCTACGAGTGCACGCACCTGCCGGACGTGCCGTCGGCCGCCGGCGACATCGATGAACCGGCGCGCCAGATCCGCGATCCGTTCGTGTTCGAAGACAAGGACGGCACGTTCCTGTACTACGCCGTCTGCGGCGAGCAGAGTATCGCGGGCGCCCGGATCGAACTGCCACGCTGAGCAGCCCGTCGAAGGCCGGCGAGCCCGATGCTCCGCATCAGTCTGGCGACATGCTGCCGAGCCTACGGAGCGCGACCGCACGGATGTGGGAGACGAACGCGTCCACCACGGGCCGCGCCCCCGCTCAGGGCCCAACTCAGGGCACCGTCCAGCGGTAGATCATCAACCCGTCCACGTCCCGCTCCGCCTCGGGTTCCCAGCGGCCGCCCATGGCGAAATGGTGGGCGACGATGCGCGAGCCAGGCCTGAGCTGCGTGCGGAACTTCGGGATGAGTTCGATGTTCATGCCCGGCAGCAGGAAGAGCGTCACGACGGTGGCTTCGCTCATATCGGCCTGGAACAGGTCGCCGGTGATGAACCGCACGCGATCCGCGACGCCGGCCCGCCGTGCCTGCTCCTCGCTGCGGCGCACCAGGACAGGGTCGATCTCGATGCCGACGCCTCGTGCGCCGTATCTGAGTGCAGCGGTGATTGGTATGCGACCGTCGCCCGATCCGAGGTCGTAGACCACGTCGCCCGGGCCAACCTGCACGAACTCCAGCATGGCGTCCACGACGTTCTGCGGCGTGGGCAGGTAGCGGACATCCGGTCGACGCTGCGCGCCGAGGTGAACGCCAGCGATGAGCACGGCAAAGGCGAGGAGGAACGGCCTCATCTGCGGCGCATGATACCGCGGCCCCCGCCCGGTGTTCTGCGCGGCGGCCTGCGCGGGCCGGTGCCGGCGCCTGGCGTTGACACGGGTGGTCACACGCGGCACACTCGCGCCCATTCGTGGGAAGCGTGCGGTGAATGGCGGGGCCGACGGCCGGCCGCTGACGCGGGACGAGCCGCTGCGAGGAGACGTGGTGCGACGACTCATGAAGGCCAGCCTCTGGAAGATGGCGACGGGCGCATGCGTGGCGGCGTGTGCCGCGCTGCTCGGAGCCGGCGCCGCTGCGCAGGATGCTCCGTGGGTCACGGGCTGGTCCACGTCGCATCAGGCGCTTGGCGAGGCCACGGTCAGCAACGCCTCGGTGAGACTGATCGTGCGCGTCACGATTCCGGGAGAGGCGATCCGCCTCAGGTTCGACAACACGTTTGGCCGCGAGGCCGTGACGCTGGGGCGTGTGCAGGTGGGGCACCGCGTCCGGGGTGCGCAGGTGGCCGCCGGGTCGAACAGGCTGGTCACCTTCGGCGGCGTTGCGCAGGTGTCGATGGCTCCCGGTGCAACGGTGTGGAGCGATCCGATCCCGTTGCCCGTCCTGGCCCAACAGGATCTCGCCGTCACCGTGTTCGTGCCGGGCACCCGAGTTCAGCCGAGCCAGCACACCAACGCCGTCGTGACCTCGTACCGCACGCCTGACGGAGCCGGCGACGCAGCGGCCGAGGTCGCGGCCACGCCTTTCTCCGCGACCTTCACCAGCACGTGGTGGTTGAAGGCCGTCGACGTCCAGGCCAGGACGCCCGCAGGTGCGGTCGTCGCGTTCGGCGACTCCATCACCGACGGCACGTGCAGCACGCTGGATGCGCACGATCGCTGGGAGGACCTCGTGGCGGTTCGCCTGGCGCTCGAGCATGCCGCGCGCGCCGGTGCGGCCGGGTCTCCGAGCCGGCGAGCCGTCCTGAACGAAGGCATCGGGGGCAACACGGTGACGCGCGAGGGACTGCTGCCGCCGCCCGACAGCCCGACTGGACTCGAGCGCCTCGATCGCGACGTGCTCTCCCATCACGGGGCCGACACGGTAGTCCTCTTCATGGGCACCAACGACATCCGCCGCGGCGCCTCTGCGGCGCAGGTGATCGACGGGATGACTGCAATCGCCCGGCGCACGCGCTCCGCGGGCCTGCGCCTGTACGCCGCCACGATCATCCCCCGCCATAACCAGGCTGCCGGGGCGAGCACGCCGTGGGACCCATCGAAGACGCGCATCCGGAACGAGGTGAATGCGTGGCTGCGGAGCGGTCGTGCTCCGGTCGATGGCCTGATCGACTTCGACCGCATCGTGCAGGACCCGACCGATCCCGATCGCATCCGGCCGGCCTTCGACTGCGGCGACGGCATCCATCCCAGCCCGCGCGGGTACTTCGAGATGGGCTCGCTGCTGGATCTGGCGCCATTCCGCGGCCGGTAGGCACGCGCCCAGGGTGTCAGGCGCGGCGCCAGCGTGCCGCGAGATCCGGCGTCCAGCGCCGAACGCGGCGGCTGGTCGCGAGCAGGGCGCCCAGGCGCCGCTGGTCGTTGGGGCCCCAGCTGAATCCGTACGCCTCGCGAAGCGACGCCGGGAGCAGCCCGAGAGTGAGCTGCCGGTGTGCCCAGGCGAATGGTCCGGAGAGCCGGACGATGGGGCTGGCCAGCAGCGCGTGGGCAATCGTGCGCGCATCCGATCCCACGGCGAGCGCGCCAGACGCCAGCGTGTTGGCGACGTATTCCTGCATGTCGTCCCAGGTTCGCGGCACCGACCCGGGCGCCGCGCCGAGGGCGATGGCCACGGGCGCGCTCTCGGCACAGTACTGGTGCCGCTGGGCCGTCGTCAGTGGGCCGACTGCGGCCTCGAACAGCAGCACTGACGTATCGATCAGCGTGGCGTGGACCCACAGCAGCAGCGCCGGGTCGTGCGCCGAATACGGTGTCCCCGCCCGGCATGGCCCAACGTGCTCGCGCAGCGTGCCGTGGACGCGGTCGTGGATTCCACGGATATGCGCCACGACGCGGTCCTGTTCCGCGCGCGTACCGAAGGTGAGCCCCAGCATGGCCGTGACAGTCGCATGGAGGCGCTGCACGGGCGCAAGCGCGGTGGACCTGAAGCCGCTGTGTTCCGCCACCCCCGCCGCGATGAGTGGATGCGCCACCTGCATCAGGATCGCGCGCGGCCACCCGAGCACGACCAGGCGTTCGCCGTTGATGCGCCGGGCCACGGATGCCGGCTGCAGGGGTGCATGCTGCACTGTACGTCTCCGCGGTCGCGGACCTCAGTCGGTCGGGCGGACCGGCGCAGGGTCGGTCGCCTCACGCGGGCGCTCGGTGTGCGACGGCTGGCAGGCAGGGCACCAGTACGTCAGCCGTGCATCCCGTCCCGCCTTGCTGACCTCCACGGGCGTGCCGCACCGGCGGCACGGCTTGCCGGCGCGTCCGTAGACGTACACGCGCTCCCGTGGATTGAGGCTGCCGGTGGTGCGCCGGCCGACCGTCGGCACGGTCCCCCGACCTTCCGTGATGTTCATGCGCATCAGCCTGATCGAGGCGTCGAGCAGCCGCGACACCGCCGCCTCGTCCAGGTCGCCCGTGCGGGCGAAGGGGTCCACCCTTGCGACGAACAGCACTTCGGACTTCAACTCGTTCCCGATGCCGGAGACGACCCGCTGATTGAGGAGCACCTCGTGGATCGGCTCGTGGCCGTGCGCGGCCATGCGGCGCACCACTTCTGCGCGATCGACATCCCGCCCCGCGAGATCGGGCCCGAGCGACTGGAGGAGGGCGTGGCGCTGGAGTTCCTGCGAGGTCAGGAACTCGGCGACCGGGATGTTGAACCCGACCGCGACCGCGTGCGCGGTCTCGACGACCACGCGCATGTCGCGAAATGGGTAGCGCCACCGCTCCCCGGGCCGATACAGATGCCAGCTGCCGTTCATGCGCATGTGCGTGTGCAGCACGAGGTCCCCGCTGAACTGCATGAGCAGGTGCTTCCCGTGGGCGCGCACCCCGTCGATCGTCCGGCCCACCAGCGGCCGGTCGACGTCGACCCTCGTGAGTGCGGGATACACCGACTCGAACCGGGTGACGGTGTGGCCGGCCAGCACACGCTGGAGGGTCCGCGCTGCGCGAAAGATCGTGTCGCCTTCAGGCACCGGCGCGGCTCCGTCCGGTTCCCTGCAGGCCCATCGCGCCGGCAACGAACCCGGCCTCGACGAACAACGACGCCGCGGCGTGGGTTGCAGCGGGAGCGCCGTCGATCTCCTCGATCAGCATACCCCTCGGAGTCTCGCCACCGCCCCGGGCACGTTCGATGAGCACCCGGGCCACCGCTCGAGCGGTGCGGGAGTGTTCCGGCTCGGAGGCAGGAAGCCACGTCAGCAGCTGGCGGTCGCCCCGCGCGAGGTACGCGGCGAGCTGGCCGTCCATCAGAATCACGGTGGCGCCGACGGTCCGGGTCGGTCCGCGACCCGTCGCGCCGTCCGTGGTTGCCGGCCATCGGAGCGTGGATCCGTACGGGTTGGCCGGGTCGGTGGCGGAGAGCGCGATCGCGGCCGGGTCGTCCGACCCGTCACGCAGCGAGCGCAGCCGATCGAGGGCCGCCGGCATCGCGAACTGCGTCGCACCAAGGCCCGCGACGAAGTAGCCCCGCCGGATGCGGCCGTTCTCTTCCATGGCCTTGAGCACGGGGTAGACGGCACCGAACCCGCCGGGCATCCCCTCGGCGGCGACCGCTTCACGCGTGACGACGCCGTGGCGAGTCATGAGCTGCTGCGCCACGCCTGTGGCCCACGCGGTCGCGTTGTGGGGGCCGGCGCCGGCCGGGACGAGCGACCAGCGTCCTTCCGCCGACGGTGGAATCAGGCGGCGCGACCGGAACGTCGTGGCCGCGCGCTGCATGCGGCGCCTGGACACCGCACGCGACCGGGTGAAGGCGCGCAGGGCGTGCAACGTGTCGTTGGTGACGCGGCCCTGCCAGACGAGGTTCCAGAGGGCGTCCACCGTGTCAGCCGGATAGCCGCCACCAACTGACTCGTGCAGTGCCGCGAAGAATGAGGCCCCGCGGTCCTTCAGGTACTCGAGGATCGCCCGTTCACGTCCGGGCTGCTCGGCGCTATCGCGTGCGGCGGCTTTCTGCGCCGCGGCGGGTGGCAGCAGCCGCGTCAGGTGATCCGCGAGGTAGAGCGCCACGCGTCCATCGCGCTCGCCCAGCGGTTCCACCCCGGTCCAGACCACCTCGCCGGCGGCAATGACGGCGTCGAGGTCGGCCGGATCGTAGGCGTCGAGCCGGGCCGGGAGGATCTCCGTTTCGAGCACCGAGGCCGGCAGTGGAGCGCCCTGCAACTGCTCGACCACATCGAGCAGGGCGTCGGCGCCGCGCCTGCGGTTCGTGAGCCCCTGCCACGCGAGCGAGAATCGCCCGAGGGCGGCAGGCTCCACAGGCTCGACCTCCTTGCGGAGCCGCGCGAGCGACCGGCGGCGGATGGTCCGCAGCACGTTCGCGTCGGTCCACTCGCGCCGCGTGCCCGACGGTCGGAACTCGCCTTCGAGCAGGCGACCTTCGCTCGTGAGCCGCACGAGCAGGCGCTCGGCGGCATCGTCGCCCAGCCTGTACCGGGCCGCGAACTCTGCCGCGGTGAATGGCGCGTGCGTGCGCGCATACCGGAGCGCGAGATCGCCGAGCGGATCGACCACCGGGGCCAGCAGTGCCTCGGGCACGCCGGGCGGCAGCGGGATGCCGAGCGCATCGCGGAACCGTGCGGCATCCTCGACCGCGATGAGGCGTGTGTCCCCGGCGATGCGGACGCGCAGGGCGCGGCGCGTGCGCGTGAGGGTCGTCGCGGCGTCCTGCGGCACGGTGCCAGCCACGCGCACCGCGATCTCCGACTCGCTGAGATCGCCGAGCGAAATCAGCATGTCGTGCACGGCATCGACGCTGCGTGCGTGGTACTTGGGGTCGAGCCGCTGCAGCTGCCGTTCGATGTCCTCGATCGCGTCTGCATCGAGCAGTTCGCGCAGTTCCGCGTCGCCGAGCAGCTCGCGCAGCTGTGCCTGATCGACCGCGAGCGCCTGCGCCCGCCGTTCGGCGAGCGGCGCATCGCCGTCGTACAGGAAGCTCGCCACGTAACTGAAGAGCAGGGAGGCGGCGAACGGCGAGGGCTGCTCGGAGTCCACGGTGACGATGCGTACCCGGCGGGACCGCACGTCGGACAGCGTCTGGTGGAGCGCGCCCATGTCGAAGACGTCCCGGAGGCATTCACGGTAGGTTTCCAGCAGGACCGGAAACGAGCCGAACCGCGCCGCCACGGCGAGCAGGTCGGCCGCCCGCTTGCGCTGCTGCCACAGGGGGGCTCGCATGCCTGGACGTCGCTTGGGCAGCAGCAGCGAACGCGCGGCGTTCTCGCGGAACTTCGCGGCGAAGAGCGCGGTGGCCCCGAGCTGGCGGACCACGAGCGCATGGGCCTCGTCCGGCGCCGGCAGCAGCAGCGCGGGGTCCGGCGGTGTGTCCACATCGGGGAACCGCACGACGAACCCATCGTCGCCCCAGAGGGTTTCGACATCCACGCCGGTCTCTTCACGGATGCGGGCGACAGCGGCCATGGCCCACGGCGCGTGAATCCTCCCGCCGCGTGGCGAGAGGACGCAGACGCGCCAGTCGCCGAGTTCGTCGCGGACACGTTCGATGACGATCGTCGACGCATCGGGCACGGCACGGGTCGCCGCCTCCTGGTCGCGGAGGTACTGGAGCAGGTTCTCCGCCGCACCCGGTTCGAGGTCGTGCTCCCGGGTGAGCCGATCGAGCGCGGCCGGTGGCGGCATACGGAGGAGGTCGTGCGTCAGCCTGCCGATCGCGAGGCCGAGTTCGAGCGGCCGCCCCGCGCGGTCGCCCTTCCAGAAGGGCATCTTGCCCGGTTCGCCCGGAGCCGGAGAGACGAGCACCTTGTCGTGCGTGATCTCCTCCACGCGCCACGACGACGCCCCGAGCACGAAGGTCTCGCCGACCTGCGTTTCGAACACCATCTCCTCGTCGAGTTCGCCGACGCGCGCGGCGCCCGGTCCGGCGCCGACGAGGAAGACGCCGTAGAGGCCGCGATCCGGGATGGTGCCGCCGTTGGCGATCGCGACCCGCTTGGCCCCCTCGCGTGCGGTGACGGTGCCCGCCACGCGGTCCCAGGTCACGCGCGGCCGCAGTTCGGCGAATTCGTCCGACGGGTACCGGCCCGACAACATGTCGAGCACGCCGTCGTAGGCGGAGCGCGACAGCTCAGCGAACGGCGCCGCTCCGCGCAGCGTGGCGTACAGGTCGTCCACTGGCCACGTGTCCATGGCGGTCATCGCCACGATCTGCTGTGCCACGATGTCGAGCGGGTTGCGCGGGTAGCGCGTCGCCTCGACGGCACCCTCGTGCATGGCTCGGGTCACCGCAGCGCAGGCCACGAGGTCGCCGCGGAACTTGGGGAAGATCACGCCGGAGCTCACCGCGCCGATCTGGTGACCGGCGCGGCCGATGCGCTGGAGTCCGCTCGCGACCGTCGGCGGCGCCTCGATCTGCACCACGAGGTCGATGGCGCCCATGTCGATGCCGAGTTCGAGCGAGGAGGTGGCCACCAGGGCGCGGAGCGTCCCGCCCTTGAGCCGGTCCTCGATCTCCATGCGCTGCTCTCGCGCAATGGAACCATGATGCGAACGCACCAGCACTTCGCCGGCGAGCTCGTTCAGCGCGCCCGACAGGCGTTCCGCCAGCCGTCGGCTGTTGACGAAGATCAGCGTCGACTGGTGTGCGCGGATCAGGTCGAGCAGGCGCGGGTGGATCGCCGACCAGATCGACGGGCGCGTGTCACCCACGGAGGCCGGGCCGCTCGGGATGTCGTCCGCGGTGGTGAGGCGCGCCATGTCCTCCACCGGCACCTCGATGCGCAGCGCGAGCTGCTTGCGGGCACCGGCATCGACGATCGTCACCGCTCGATAGCGGACGGGCGAGCGGGCCCCAGCGAACTCATCGCCGATCCCGGCCGCCCCCAGCGGGGCTCCTCCGGCCGGCGCGTCGATCGCGGACGCGGGCGCGGTGGCCGCCGAGGCTGCCGCCGACGACTCGGGGGCCGACGACACTGCCGACCGCCGGCGCGTGCCCCGCCGCGTTCGCGAGGCCCGGCTGTCCGACCCGGACTCCGGGACCGAGAATTGACGGCCGGCCGACGACGACTGGGGACTGGCATCCGAGGGTGGAGGGCCGGTGACTGCGGATTGCGGCCTGAGGATGAGGGACTCGGGACCAGCGACGGTCTCCGCCCCGCCCAGGAACCGCGCCACCTCGTCGAGCGGACGCTGGGTCGCCGACAGCCCGATGCGCTGCGGCCGGCGTTCGCACCGCGTCGTCAGCCGTTCGAGCGAGACCGCCAGATGTGCGCCGCGCTTGGTCGGCACCAGCGCGTGGATTTCGTCGATGATGACCGTCTGGACGTCGCGCAGGACCTCGCGCGCGTTCGAGGTCAGCAGCAGGTAGAGCGATTCCGGCGTCGTGATGAGGATGTCCGCCGGTTCGCGCTGGAAGCGGGCGCGTTCGGCCGCTGGCGTGTCGCCGGTGCGCACGGAGATGGCGGGCGGGATGAACGTGTCGCCGCGCTCGGCCGCCACCCGGGCGATGCCGGCGAGCGGCGCGCGAAGGTTCCGCTCCACGTCCACCGCGAGTGCCTTGAGCGGGGATACGTAAATCGCGCGGCAGCGCCGCTGCGGCGGTGGTGCCGGCGAGAACATCAGGCGGTCCAGGCACCACAGGAAGGCCGTGAGCGTCTTGCCGCTGCCCGTGGGCGCCAGGATCAGGGTGGACTCACCCTTTGCGATGGCGGGCCAGCCGAGCTGCTGCGCGCGCGTCGGTGCCTCGAACGAGGCCGTGAACCACTGGCGGACCGCGGGGTGAAACGGCGCCAGCGGATCCGAAATCACACGAGCGCTCACCGTCGCATCTTATAATGGCAGCCCATTCTCTTTGGGATCGGACGGAGCATTCATGAGTGACGCGGGTGAAGGACTGATCGACGCGGACGCGCGCATCCAGGAACGGATGGAGGAACTCGAGCGCGACCGCATGCAGACGAAGAAGAAGGACACGCGGGATCCCGAGAAGGTGCGCACGTTCGAGTCGCTGCGGCTGGCGAAGACCGAACTGGCGCGGCAGCTCGAAGCGACCGCCCACGAGGCGCGCCGCGCTCAGCTGCGACAGGCCCTCGATGAACTCGAGCGCCGGATGAACGACGTGCAGACGGCCCTCAAGGGTCAGTGACCAGCCCGGGTGGCGCCGCTAGGCGCCGCCCTTCGCCTTCTCCGCCTGCCGGCGGTTCTGCTCCGCGCGCTGCGCCGCCACCCTGTCGAGGCCCGCGCGCAGCTGAGGGTGACGGCCGATGAAGTCGTCGAAGTCCTTCTTCTCCAGCGTCAGGAACAGGCAGTAGTCGAGCGCCGTCACGTCCGCGACCCGGCGCTCGCCGGTGAGCAGCGCCATCTCGCCGAAGAAGTCGCCGGGCCCCAGCGGGATCTTCCGGCCTGCCACCGACACCTCCACCGCGCCGGACGAGATGAAGAACATCTCGTCTCCGATGTCCCCGGCCTTGATCACGCGATCGCCGGGCGCGGCCGTCTTCGGTTTGAACAACGCCAGCATCTCGGCACGCTGATCGGCGTTGAAGTCCCCGAACACGGGGAACTTGTTCATCAGCTGGTCCGGCTGCAGGCTGGCGTGCGCGGGAGCCTCGTGCGCGGCGGCCTGCTGCAGTTGCTGTTCGAGGCGCTCGAGCCGCGAGGCTCGCGCCGGCTCGCCCTTGGCAAGGAATGCCACCGCCCGATGCAGCCAGTTCGTCACGGGATCCACCGACACAAACGCCAGCTTGTTCAGCGTAATCGACACCAGCGCCGCTGCCAGGATGAGGTCGCGCGCCTCCGGCGTCAGCAGGCCGAGCGACATGCCCAGTGCGGCAAGGATGAACGAGAACTCGCCCACCATCGCCAGGCTCGCCGCCATCGTCACGGCCGTCGAGATCGGGTAGCCCAGGATCGTCGAGAGCGTGAAGGCCGCCGTGGTCTTGCCAATGAGCACGATCGCCAGCACGGCCAGAATCTGGAAGGGGGCGCGAAGCACCACCGTCGGATCCACCAGCATGCCCACCGACACGAAGAAGAGGACCGCGAATGCGTGCTGAAGCGGCAGCGACTCGGCCGCCGCGCGGTGGCTCAGCTCGGACTTGCTCAGCACGATGCCGGCCGCGAAGGCGCCAAGCGCAAACGACACGGAAAAGAAGGCGGACGAGCCGTACGCGATGCCCAGTGCGATTGCCAGCACCGAGAGCGTAAACAGCTCGTGCGACCCTGACCGGGCCGCCTGCCCGAGGAGCCAGGGCACAAACCGCGGGCCGAGAAACGTGAGGATGACCCCGAACAGCGCGAGCTTGCCGAAGGTGAGCGCCAGTGTCAGCGCGAGGCCCGTCTCAGCCGCGCCGCCGCCGTGCCCGTCGCCGCTCGGCGCGTGGCCGCCAAGCAGCCCTGCCAGTGCCGGCAGCAGCACGAGGACGAGCACCATCGCCAGGTCCTCGACAATGAGCCAGCCGATCGCGATGCGGCCGTTGCCGGTGGCCATCGAGCCGCGCTCCTCGAGGGCCCGCAACACCACCACGGTGCTCGCCACCGACAGCGAGAGCCCGAGGATCAGGCCGGCGCCGAAACTCCAGCCCCAGGCCATCGCCAGGGCGGTACCGACCAGGGTGGTGAAGGCAATCTGGAGCAGGCAGCCCGGTACGGCGATCCACTTCACCGCGAGCAGGTCGGCCGTGGAGAAATGCAGCCCGACGCCGAACATCAGCAGGATCACGCCGACTTCCGACAGCTGGCTGGCCATCGCGGCGTCGGCCGACACGCCCGGGGCGAAGGGACCGATCGCAATGCCGGCCACGAGGTAGCCGACGAGCGGCGGGAGCTTGATCTTGGTCGCGAGGAAGCCGAAGACGAAGGCGACGACGAGACCCAGGACGATCGTGAGCAGCAGTGTGGCCTGGTGTTCCATGAGTTGTCTGGGTCTGCGGACGGGGGAGTGGCGGCCGCGCCGGGCAGAGTCGGAGTTTAAACGAGCCCTGATGTTCTGACAACGGCCGGGGCGGCGTGGACGCGCGGCTCAGTCAGATGCCCGAATGCAGGCTGTGCACGAGGTGGGTGCCGGAAGGGAGATGCGTCAGGCCGGGTGCGGATGTATAGACGGGGGCAAACGCGATGCGTTAGCATGAGGGACGAGCTTGAGAAATCGTTCACAAGCTCGAGACTCTAGACCACAATCGAGGGCCGATGCAGGGCTGGGTATCCATTGTTCTGATGATCGGGTTGGGCGTCCTCTTCGCCGCGCCCTCGGTGCTCATCTCCAATCTGATCGGGCCGAAGAAGCCGACGCCCGAGAAGCTTGCGCCGTACGAGTGCGGCATGCCGCCGGTGGGCGAGGCCCACGAGCGCATGTCGGTGAAGTTCTACCTCGTGGCGATGATCTTCCTGCTGTTCGACATCGAGGTGGCGTTCCTCTACCCCTGGGCCATGGCGCTGCGGGACCTTGGCTGGGCGGGGTTCGTGCAGGTCGTGCTGTTCATGGCGCTGCTCCTCGCCGGGTACATCTACGTCTGGCGCAAGGGCGCCCTCGACTGGGGCGAGGAGAAGCAGGCGTAGACTGCATGGCCAGTTGCCGGTTGCCACATGCGAAACCGCATCGCGCGCCAACCGGCAGCGGCCTCGTGAACATCCGTCATCTCATCGGCACGTGACATTTTCTTATGGGCCTCGAAACCGAGCTTCCCGATATTCCCGTCCTGACCACCACCGTCGAGAAGATGGTGAACTGGGCACGCCGCTCGTCGATCTGGCCGGTCACCTTCGGGCTGGCCTGCTGCGCCATCGAGATGATGGCCATGAGCTGCGGCCGCTACGACATCGCGCGCTTCGGCGCCGAGGTGTTCCGCGGCAGCCCGCGGCAGTCGGACCTGATGATCGTCGCCGGCCGCCTCTCGCGGAAGATGGCGCCGGCGCTGCGCCGCATCTACGACCAGATGCCCGAGCCCAAGTGGGTCATCTCGATGGGCGCCTGCGCGTCGATCGGCGGCGTGTTCGACAACTACTCGATCGTGCAGGGTGTGGACCAGGTCGTTCCGGTGGACGTCTACGTGCCGGGGTGCCCGCCCCGTCCCGAGTCGCTCATCTACGGCATCGTCCAGCTGCAGCGCAAGATTGACCAGGAAAAGCTGAAGAAACTCGCCTAATGGAAGCCACCGCCATCGCGGCGATCCTGCAGGAGGCGCATCCGGGCCTCCAGGTGGAGGTCGCGCCCTCGATCGACTCCCAGCACACGCTGTACGTGAGCAGCGACCTGCTCGTGCCGGCGCTGCAGACGCTGCGCGACCGGCCCGACCTGAAGTTCGCGTTCCTCGCGGAACTGACCGCCGCCGACTACTGGCCGCGGGAGCCGCGCTACGAGCTGATCTACATCCTGGTGTCGATCGAGCACCGCCTGCGGCTGCGCCTGAAGGTGCGCCTGCCGGGCGAGGATCCGCACGTCGCGACGGCCGTCGGCGTGTGGCCCGCGGCCAACTGGCTCGAGCGCGAGGTGTGGGACCTGTTCGGCATCGCGTTCGACGGGCACCCGGACCCGCGCCGGCTGCTCATGCCGGAGGACTGGGAGGGCTTCCCGCTGCGCAAGGACTATCCGGTGCAGATCCAGATGAAGCCGCAGTCCAGTTCGCCGACGCAGGTGACTGCGGAGGAATTCCAGGCGAACCTGATGAAGGATCGCCTTGCCCGCAAGTGACACGGTCGTCGAGGCGCTGAGCGAGGCCATCGCGCTCCACGAGCGGGTGCGGGCCTCGAGCGTCGAGGTGACCGTACGGACGGCCGCCCTCGTGACGGCGGCGCTTCGACAGGGTCGAACGGTGCTGGTGTTCGGCAACGGCGGGTCGGCGGCCGACGCCCAGCACGCGGCGGCAGAACTGGTCGGGCGTTTTCGCCGGGAGCGCCGGGGATACGCCGCGCTCTCGCTGACGGCCGACCCCAGCGTGCTCACGAGCATCGGCAACGACTACGGGTTCGACCGGGTCTTCGCGCGCCAGATCGAGGCGCTCGGGCGTCCAGGCGACGTAGCGCTCGCGCTCAGCGTCAGCGGCGAGTCCGCCAACGTCCTGCGCGCCCTCGAAGCGGCGCGGGCCGGCGGGCTCGTCACCATCGCGCTGACCGGGCGCGACGGCGGGACCGCGGGGCGGCTCGCCGACGTGCACCTGAACGTGCCGTCGGACTCGACGCCGCGGGTGCAGGAGCTGCACCGCACGCTGCTGCACGTGATCTGCGACCTGGTGGAAGGCGAGTTGACCTCGGAACGGTAAGCACGAGAAGGACGATGCCCGAGCTTCGCACAGAAACGATGACCGTCAACATGGGGCCGCAGCACCCCAGCACGCACGGCGTGCTGCGGCTGGTCCTGGAGCTTGACGGGGAGATGATCCGCGCCGCGGCGCCGACGATCGGCTTCCTGCACACCGGCATCGAGAAGACCGCCGAGCAGAAGAAGTGGCAGCAGGTGATCCCGCTCGTGGAGCGGATGGACTACCTGAGCGCGCAGTCCAACAGCATGGCGTTCTCGATGTCGGTGGAGAAGCTGCTGAACCTCGAGGTGCCCCAGCGCGTACGCGACATCCGGGTGCTCATCGCGGAACTCCAGCGCATCAACAGCCACCTCGTGTGGCTCGGCACGCACGGCATGGAGGTCGGCGCCGTGTCGGTGATGCTCTACTGCTTCCGGGAGCGCGAGCTGCTGCTCAACCTGAACGAGATGCTCGCCGGGTTCCGCCTGTTCCCGAGCTACATGCGCGTCGGCGGCCTCCGCGAGGACCTGCCCCGGGGCTTCCTCGACTCGGTGAAGCAGTTCCTCGACCGGCTCGAGGTCAAGATCGTCGAGTACGAAGACCTGCTCACGCAGAACGAGATCTACATCGAGCGCACCCGGGGCGTCGGCCGCATCTCGGCCGAGGACGCCGTTGCCTACAGCCTCGTGGGCCCGATCGCCCGGGCAGCCGGCGTGAACTACGACGTGCGCAAGGTGTTCCCGTACAACGGCTACGAGACCTACGACTTCAAGGTGCCGCTGCAGACCGGCGGGGACGTGTACTCGCGCTACCTGGTGCGGGTCGCCGAGATCCGCGAGAGCATCAGCCTGTGCAACCAGGCGCTGAAGCGCATCCCGCCCGTCGGCGAGTACGCCGTTGCCGATCCGCGGATCACGCCGCCGCCCAAGGACCGGGTGTACACCGAGATGGAGGCGCTCATCCAGCACTTCCTGGTGTACTCCCAGGGCTTCTCGGTGCCGGCGGGCGAAGCCTACGTGCCGGTGGAAGGGCCGCGCGGCGAGCAGGGCTTCACCGTCGTGTCCGACGGCGCCAACCGTCCGTGGCGCATCAAGTCGCGCGCCCCGTCGCTGCTGGCGTGCCAGGCGCTCGAGAGGCTGATTGTAGGCGGGCAGATCGCCGACGTCATCGCCGTCATCGGCTCGATCGACGTTGTCATGGGAGACGTGGACCGGTGAGTTTCCATCCGAAGATGGCGTATGACGCCACCTTTCACAAGTCGACCCGCACGCTTGCCGAGGCCGGCCCGGCGTTCAC
>CAYLTD010000039.1:0-44040 GCA_964386715.1 uncultured Bifidobacterium sp. | reverse complement strand
CACTCGTGCTCGCCGGCTGGAACAGCTCGAACGCCGGCATCATGTCGCGAATCACAGCCATAGTCGTGCTCCTAGATGTTTGCCGTCAGCGGTTCGTGAGCCGGATGTCCAGCTTCGAGCGCAGTGAGAATCATGTCCGCCTGCACGGGCATGCGGCGGAAGACGTCGTCGCCCACGGCGGCGGCGATCGCGTTGAGGATCGCCGCGCAACCGGCGCCCACCGGTGGCTCGCCGATGCCGCGCGCCCCCACGGGCGTCTCCGGGTCCGGGATGTCGAGCGCCGCGTAGGTGAACACCTGCGGCGTATCGAGAATCGACGGCGGCCGGTTGTAGTGGAAGCGTTTCGCCAGGGGCACGCCGTAGTGCTGGTCGTACACCCACTTCTGCGACGTCGCATGGCCGATCCCGAGCATCGACCCGCCAAAGGTCTGACCCTTGAGGCTGCGCGGGTTGATCACGGTGCCGACGTCCGACACCGCGGCGTACTCCAGGATGGTGTACTTGCCGGTCTCGACGTCCACCTCCACCTCGGCAAAGCCGACGACGTACGAGCGCGTCTGTCCGTCGCGCTTGTAGTCGTCCTTGGCTGCCACCACGAGGCCCTGACCGGCGAGCGCTTTCACCGACGCCTTCGTCCAGGCGTTGACGCTCTCGGGCGCCTCATGGCCGTCGTAGATCCCGCCGAGTTCGATCGCCTTCTCGGCCACCTGGGCCAGCGTCATGCTGCCGCCGGGGCCGGACACCGTGCCGCCTGCCACCTTGTAGGCCGCCGGGTTGCCGCCCCTGGCTTTCGCCGCGACCTCCTGGATCATGGCGACGGCTCGCGTCCCCACCGCGTGCGCGGCGCGTGTCATGGCATGGGTCGTCTGGCTGCCGCCCGACGCGCAGGTCCAGGGCAGGTGCTTGCTGGTGTCGCCCCAGACCACCTCACAGCTCTCCCACGGCACGCCGATGAGGTCGGCCGCCACGCGGTGCACGTCGATGACGGCGTGCGTCCCGAGGTTGCCGATGCCGGACTGGATCTGGACCTTGCCGTCAGGCCGGATGACCAGCAGGCCATCGAAACCGACCGAGCCGGCCGAATACGCGCTGACTGCGACGCCGGAGCCGCGCACCTTCGTGCCGACCCGCTTGCCGCTGCGCGCCTTCTTCTCTTCCCACTTGAAGATCTCGGCGCCCTTGTCGAGCGCTTCCTTCACGAAGGCGCTGGTCACGTACTGCCGCTGCCCGCGCTGGTTCGGTGCGCCGAACTTCGCCTTGCCCTCGGGTGCGTTGATCCGGTGGATGGCCACCTCGTCGATCCCGAGCTTGCGCGCGGCCTCGGCAAGGATCGGTTCCATCAGGGCCTGGCCCTGCATCCCGCCTGGCGCGCGCTGCGCGCCGCGAGGCGGCGTGTTGGTGAGCACGTTGACGCCGCGCCAGCGCATGGTCTTGGGCTGGTAGGCGAGCGAGATCACGTCGCCAGCCGAGCGGCCGTCGCCGACCTGGTCGAACGGGCCGTTCTCGGTGACCACGAACAGGTCGACCGCGGTGATCCGCCCCTCCTTGTCGAAGCCGACCTTCGCGCGCGAATGCAGGGCGGGACGCGCCCGCCCGATGTAGTGCTCTTCCTCGCGGCTGATGCGCATCATCACCGGCGCATTCGCCTTCTTCGAGAGCAGCGCCGGGATCGCCATGGCGATGTAGCCAGGGATGCGGCTGCCGAACCCGCCGCCCGTGTACTCGCTGATGAGCACGACCTCTTCAGGCTTGATGCCCACCCACCGGGCGACGTTGGGCACGGTCTGCACGGTGCTCTGCGTGCCGGCGTGGAGATACAGCTTCCCGTTCTGCCAGTAGGCCATCGCCGACCGCGGTTCGAGCACCTGATGGCTCGTGTTGTTGCCGACCCACGTGCGGTCGATCACGATCGCGGCTTCCTTGAAGCCCGCGTCGATGTCGCCGAGCACCCACTCGTCGGCCGGCTTGCCCATGGGCATCTGGCCGGCGGGCGCGCTGGCGAAGTCCTCGTCGGTCCATTTCAGCGGCAGCACGTCTGGACGCGGCGGGGGGGCCGGCTTGCCGTCGGCCGCGGCCGGCGGGGCTGGTGGACGCATCCACACGTTGCCCTGCTCGCGGGCGTTCGAGCCGCCAGGACGCAGGCTCTCGAGCGGATCCACCGAGAAGGGCAGCGGCTCGTACTCGATCTCGATCTTCTCGACGGCTTCCGCCGCCGTGAGTTCGTCCACCGCCGCCACGGCGAGGATCGGCTCGCCGTGATACATCGGCTCCATGGTCAGGCCGCGTTCGCTGAGGGTGCTGGCCGTGATGCCTTCACCGAGCGAGGCGCCCGCCACGGGCGAGGGCAGGTCGTCGACCGTGACGATCGCCTTGACGCCGGGCATCGCCAGCGCGGCGCTGGCGTCGATGTTCTTCACCCGGGCGTGCGGCAGCGGGCTGAGCAGCAGCTTGGCGAACAGCATGCCCTCGGCGCGGAAATCCTCCGCGTACTTGGCCTTGCCGGTGACCTTGGCGACGATGTCGGGCGTGGTGTAGTTCTGGCCGATCAGCTTGGAATCGGCCACGGTTATGCCCCCCGCATGTGCTCAGCACCACGCATCAGCGCAGTGAGAATCTTGTCGTAGTCCTGGCACCGGCACAGGTTGCCGGACACGCCGTGCGCCAGCTGCTCGCGCGTCGGATTCGGGTTCGTCTTCAGATACCCCACCGCCGACATCACGAACCCCGGCATGCAGAACGCGCACTGGAACCCCTGCTCGTCCACCACGCCCTGCTGCACCGGGTGCAGCGTCCCGTCGGCCGCCGCCAGCCCCTCGATCGTGGTGATCTTCTTCGTTCGCACCGTGTGCGTCAGCACCGAGCACGCATAGTGCGGCACATCGTCCACCAGCACCGTGCACGCCCCGCATTTCGGCCGGTCGCACCCCAGCTTCGTGCCCGTCAAACCGAGCTTGTAGCGCAGCGTCTGCGCCAGCGTCTCGTTCTTCGCGACGTCCACCCGCCGCTCCTGCCCGTTCACCGATAGCGTGATCAGGCGCTCCACGCTTCCCGGCGCCGACGCGGTCTGCCCCGCCGCGTTCGTGCGAAACAGGTAACTCGCCGAGGACACCGCCGCGCCCGCGGCAATCACACCCTTGATGAAGTTGCGTCGCGAGGGGTTCTTCGCGTGGTCTTCCGTCATGTTCATGTCGTCCATGCCAGGCACCTCTCGGGCAGACTACGCCCTCAGATAGTCGAATGAAGGTAACCCCAGTTGGGGCTGGATTCAACTCTGTATTTCTGGGTAGGACTAGAAGGGGACGGCTGAGCCGGCCCGGGGCCGGATACCCAGACCCCGGGCAGCCGCAGGAGCGGCTTCGTCGAGCGGTCGCGCGCCGGGCCGACTGGCCCTGCGGCTGCAGCCGGATCTGAACCTGTCAGCGAAGGGGCACAGCGTGGGCCTGGCGCTTGGCCACGGCCGGGGGCACCGGCCCGCGGCGCCGCGGCTCCACGTGCTGCTTCACCTCATGCCGACGCACCTTGACGTAGTCGCGCAGGCGCCGGCGCGCCGCGTCGAACGTCTCTCCGAGCACAAGGCGGATGTCCCGCCGGGTCCCCTCTACGTCGAGCCGCTTGCTCCACTGCGACTCGTCCATGTCCTTCGCTGTCGCATGGAGGTTCGCGTCGCGCGTAATCGCCAGGTCCTCACCGGGCACCGACAACTCCAGGCGCACGCTGAAGCGGTTCCCGCGCTGATGGCGGCGGTGCGGAATGTCCACCACCACGCGGCACGACCGGAGGTCTGCGCAGACGAGCGCCAGGCGGTCCACCCGTGTACGGATTTCCGCCTCGAGCCAGGGGCTGGGCTTACTCTTCGGGAACGTGATCGTGAGCGGCATCGTCATCGTTGGGTCACCTCCACCCCCGATGGTGCGCGCGTGCCGGATTGCCGGAAATCGGGCACGCGTGTTCTGGACGGCTGCAAGGGCTCTGCCTGCCACCCCGTCTGGCCGGCCGGGCACGCGGCACGTGCCTGCGGGCCGGAACCTCGCATCGCGCTGGCGCGGCCTTTGCCCCATACCTCCATGCCGGCGGCAATCCTGTCGGCTTTCCGGCAACGGTTCCGCGGAGGTCCCATGAACCGGTCACAGACTGCTTCCTCGTGCCGCTGGGCCGTACCGACGATCTTTGTCGCCGGCCCGACCTGGACGGATGCCGCCGACCGCCCGTGGACCTGCTCGCGAACCCCTGGCCCAGGTGAGCTCGAGTCAACCGACATCTGCCGCACGGGCGCGTACTGGAACGCACGGCCAGGAACGACCTCTCCCGGGACCTCAGCGGAAACGCCTGAGCTCCCGGCCTATTTCCTGGACATCCTGTCGAACCAACCGTAGCCGTCCGGCGCCAGAGGTCCCATGCCTCGACTGGCTTCTCCCGTCGTCGTCCTTGTGCTGTGTGGAGTGTCTCCCGGGCTCGCCCAACAGCCACCGCCCTCGTTCCTCATGGCCGCCTGCCCGGCGGAGGCGACGCCGGTTGCCCGGGTGCAGTTGCCCCATGCGGTGCTGGCCGACGGGAAGCGGCTGTCGGCCCGCACGGTCGACGTGCGGCTGACGACGCAGCGTCCGGCGCCGGTGCCGGGCACCACCGCCGACGCCGCGTGCTGGATGCAGTTCTTCCGAAACGGCCAGATGCTGGGGCGGGAACTCGCGACAATCGTCCCGGCGGCAGACCTGCCCTCCATCGCGAAGGGTCCCGTTCCCACCCGCAACCACGCCCGGGTCGATCGGCTCGCAGGCGACGACTACTACCGGATCTGGATCAACCACGAGAACACGCACTACCTCATCAACCTTCCCGCCGCCGAGGAGGATGAAGCGCCATGAGGGGCACGATCAAGAAGCTCACCCGCGACCACAACTACGGGTTCATCCGCGCTGAGGACGGCGTGGACTACTTCTTCCACGCCAGCGAACTGCACGGCGGCATCGTCTTCGACGACATCGACGAAGGCGAGCACGTCGTCTTCGAGCCGCAGCAGGGCCCCAAGGGCCCCCGAGCGACCGACATCAGGAAGGCGGCCTAGCCCCGCGCCGAGGCCCCGGAGCCGCTCGAGTCAGCGGCCGCCGGCCTCCGCGACAATCGCGCGGATGAACCGCTCGGAGGTCGTTGCGCCCTGCGGGACCTTCGCGTCGTATTCGGCCGTTGGCTTCGCCGCCACGATCTCGTCCGCGGTCCTACCCTGCCTGACGAGCGCCGTCACCTTGTCGCGGATCGCGATCGCCATGGCGCGGTGCGCGAGCACCTCGGTCCTGTCCACCACGATGCCGTGGCCCGGCACGATCTTCGTGGAGGGACCCGCCGCGTCGGCCATCTGCTGGAGTCCGTCGATGAGGCCCTGCACGCTCCCACCGCTGCTGCGATCGGGGAACGGGTAGCCGACCTGGCGATAGAAGTCGCCCGACATGATCACGTCGGCCTTCACGAACTTCACCATCGTGTCGCCGTCGGTGTGCGCGCCGCGCACGGGTATCAGTTCCACCTCGTCGCCGTTCATGTGGAACGAGAGGGTGTTGTCGTAGGTGATGGTCGCGAGGGCTGCTGCAGGCGCGGGCCGCGCGGCGAGCCGGGCGCGCAACTGGGGCCGCGAGAGCAGCGTGGCCCCGAGCTTCGCGAAGTTCTCGTTGCCGCCGGTGTGATCGGGGTGCACGTGGGTATTCACGATGAACCGGATGCGGCCGTCGGACACCTGCTTCACCGCGGCCACGAGCTTGTCGGTCAGTGGGGCGTACTGCGTGTCCACCATGAACACGCCGTCGGGGCCAGCCAGCACGCCAATCGTGCCGCCCGATCCCTCCAGTGTGTAGAAGTGCTCGGCCAACCGCGTGGTCTTGATCTCGACCTTGCTGAAGTCCTGCTGCGGCGGGGCAGCGGGCGCAGGCGCCTGCGCGCCGGCCCGGACTCCGGCCAGGTACAACGAGCCGATCAGCACGCCGACGCGGGACCAACGGATGGCTGGCATCATCGCTCTCTCTCCTTGCGCTCAGCGCGCGTACACGGGAGGGACCGGGGCAGCGCAGGTGCCCCGCCCCGGTCCCTTCGGATCCGGCTTCCCCTCTCGGCCCTTCGGCTCAGCCCTTCGGCTGCGGCACTACGCGGAGGTAGGGCTTCTTCGCCACGTACCCCGGGAAGCGCTTCTGCGCGTCCTCGTCCGACACGGCCGGCACGATGATCACGTCCTCCCCCTGCTTCCAGTCGGCGGGCGTGGCCACCTGGTGTTTCGAGGTGAGCTGCAGCGAGTCGATGACACGGAGCAGCTCCGCGAAATTGCGACCCGTGCTGGCGGGATAGGTCAGCGTCAGCTTCAACTTGTTGTCGGGGCCGACCACGAACACCGAGCGCACCGTCGCCGTGTCACTGGCGTTCGGATGGATCATGTCGTAGAGGTTCGCGATTTCCTTGTCGGGATCCGCGATGAGCGGGAAGTTCAGGGCGTGCCCCGTCACCTCGCCGATGTCACCAATCCACGCCGTGTGCGAGTCGATCGGGTCGACGCTGATGCCGATCACCTTCACGTTGCGCTTGTCGAACTCCGGCTTGAGACCGGCGACGGCACCGAGTTCGGTCGTGCACACCGGCGTGAAATCGCGCGGATGCGAAAAGAGGACGGCCCAGCTCCCCTCCTTCCACTTGTGGAACGACTCGATGCGCCCGGCCGTGGTCTCTGCCGCGAAGTCCGGCACCACGTCGCCCAATCTGATTGCCATACACTGCTCCTTCCGCATCGGACCCCCAATGGGCCCGACTGTCTCCTAGCGTGTCTGCGGCACCGCCTCGCCCAGCAGCCGCTCGATCTCGCGCTTCATCTCGGTCTTGCTCTCGGCGTGTACCGTCCCGGTCGCGACGCTCGCGAAACCTGCGTGGACGGACCGGACGCGACCGTCACGTCCCAGGACGAAGTTGGTCGGGAACGCGTTGAGGTTCTCGGCCTGCGGCAGCTTCGCCGGCGCTTCTTCGGGCTCGCCCATGAGCAGGAACGGGAACGGCATCCCGAACTGCTTCACGAAGGCGCGCGGGCGCACCGGATTCTTCAGCTGATCGGCTTCCTCGAACCCGAGCGCCACGATCTCGAACCCCTTCTTGTTGTAGTCGCGGAACAGCTCTACGAGGAACGGGGCCTCGTCGTGGCAGTTGGGGCACCAGCTGCCCGTGATGTTGACCAGGACGACCTTGTTCCTGAATCGCGCATCGGTGCTGGACACCAGGTTGCCGTCGAGGTCCTTGCCGCTGAACCTGAAGGGCTCGCTCGGATTCTTCACCCGCGTGAACTGCGTGGGGCTGGTCGGCGCCCCGACCTCCTTCACGCGCGCGTCCGTGACCCGATAGGCCAGCAGCTTGTCGCGCCCGTTCTGCACCAGTTCCAGCGACCCGTCCGCCTTCAGGGTCAGGTCGAACTTCACGGGCCGCGCGCCCGAGAAGTGGCTGACGTGGAACACGCCGTCCGCATACCGGCCCGTCAGCGCACCCGTGTCCCCGTCGATGCGCAGGATCGAGGCCGAGACGGCGGCGCCGGTCTGGTGGACGATCAGCCGCCAGGACTGCTCCTTGCGCGCGTTGCTCACGGGGATGCGCCACTCGCCGGAAATCGACGGCACCTTTCCGGCAACGGCCTTCGGAGCGGCGGACGCGCGGGTGGCCGCAAACGGGTAGGGGGCGCCGCGCGTGCCCCGATCGTAGGTGCCCTCGAGCCGATCACCGGTGAGCGTGGCCTGCAGGCGGGCGCCATACTGCTCGAACCGCAGGTCGATCGCGCCGCCGGCGAACGTGCCGACCGTCGACGGGACCTTCACTTCACCGTCGAAGAAGTGGCCGCGAATGCCGGCCCCGGCCGCGACGATCTCGAAGTCGAACGGAATCTCGATGGCGCCATTCGACACCTTCACGGTGGCGTTCCACCTCCCGACGGGCGACGAGGCCTGTGCGGTGGTCGGGCGCGGAGCGGCAAGCGTGGCGAGCGCGAACAGCGCGACCAGCCGGATTGATGCCTTCATGAAGCGTCCTCTCTCTCCAACATGGGGCCGGGGTCCTGCGGGCGGAAAAACGAAAGGCCCGGAGGATGAACCTCCGGGCCCCTGGGAATCGCGATGCCTGGAATGGCGACGAACCGGAACGATCTGCTCAGTCGCACGCGCATGGCGATGCCGGGCCGGAGGTGACTCCGCCGCAACAACATGCGCACGCGAACCGGACGATCATGGTCATACGTTGTAGTCGGTCGGCCTGCGGAGTGTCAAGCGGTGCCGGTGGTCAGGCCATCGTTGCCGGCGCCGGCAGCACGTCGAGGTACTTGAGCGCGCCGCCCGTGTTGAACAGCACGACGGTCTCGTCCCGACCGACGAGGCCCCGGTCGACGAGGAGGCGAAGGGCGGCCAGGGCCGCGCCTCCCTCGGGAGCCGCGCTGATCCCCTCGGTGGAGCCGATCGTGATCATGTCCTCCACCATCGCGGCGTCGGGCACGGCGACTGCGGTGCCTCCGCTCTCACGCACGGCGCGCAGGATCAGGAAGTCGCCGACCGCCCGCGGGACCCGGAGCCCGTCGGCGATGGTGGATGCCCCCTCCCACATCGGCGCCTTCTCGAGCCCCTGGTCGTACGCGCGGACGATGGGCGCGCACCCGGTGGCCTGCACCGACACCATGCGGGGCCGCCGCTGCGGCGCGATCCAGCCGATCCGCTCCATCTCCTCGAACGCCTTCCACATGCCCACCATGCCGGTCCCGCCCCCGGTCGGATACAGAATCCAATCCGGGTAACGCCAGCCGAACTGCTCCGCGAGTTCGTATCCCATGGTCTTCTTGCCCTCGACGCGGTAGGGCTCCTTGAGCGTCGAGACGTCGTACCAGCCCAGGGGACCTCCCCGCTCCGCGGCGACCCGCGCGGCGTCGGTGATGAGGCCGTCGACCAGCGTCACGCTGGCGCCGTAGAGCACGCATTCCCGGACGAACGGCGGCTTCACGTCGCGCGGCAGGAAAACCTGCGCGTGCAGACCGGCCTTTGCGGCGTAAGCGGCCATGGCGTTGCCCGCATTGCCGGCCGACGGGACCGACACCGTCGCGGCGCCCAGGCCGCGGGCGCGCGTGATCGCCGCGGATTGGCCGCGGGCCTTGAACGAGTTGGTGGGGTTCGCCGATTCGTCCTTGATGTACAGCCGTGACAGGCCGAGTACGGCCCCGAGGCGGCGCGCGTGGACCAGCGGCGTGAACCCTTCGCCGAGCGTCACCGGCTCCTCACCATCGAACACCGGCATGAGCTCGCGATAGCGCCACATCGAGGGCTCCCGATCCCGCAGGGACTCGCGCGACCAGGACCGCGCACGATCCAGGTCGTAACGGGCGAACAGCGGGGCGCCGCAGCGGCAGAGGTGGTGCCGCTCCCGCGGATCCAGCGTCGGCGCGCCGCACGGAACGGAACATTCGAGGTGGGTGAACGTGGACGTCGGCACCCCGTGACGTTGCGATCGACCCGGATGCGCTGTCAAGCGTCCCGGTGTACAACTTGGGCTGCCGGGTGGTGCAGCGTCGGCCCCCTCCTGCCGACACCATGAACGTCGCGGAGCGCCACAGGGGCGCAGGGAGCTCAGATGGTTCGCAAAGTCGCAGTCGCGGTGGTGGTTCTCGTCCTCGTCCTCGGGGTCGGCCTGTTCTTCTGGGCGCGGTCGGTGCTCGGCCAGGACAGCGTACGCAGTGCGCTGGCCGATCAGTTGTCGAAGGCGCTCGGCCAACCGGTGGCGGTGGCCGGGGTCAGTGCAACGGTCTACCCGCGCGTGACGGTGACACTCACCGGCGTGAGCATCGGGCAGCCGGAGCGGATCCGGGTGGCCGCGCTGGACGTGGGCACCGACTTCAGGGCGCTGCTCTCGCGCCGCATCGAGCACGCGGCGCTGCATCTCAACGGCGCCCGCATCGAGCTGCCGCTGCCGCCGATCACCCTGGCCAGCGCCAGCAGTTCGAGCGACAGCGGATCTGCACCGGTCCAGCTCGTCTCGATCGACGAGGTGACCCTCAGCGACATCCAGATCGTCAGCCGCGGGCGGACCATCAAGGGAGACATCGACGTGGTACCGCACGGGACCTCCGCGCTGACGGTCCGCAGGGTCGCGCTGGTCGCGGACTCGGCCGAGATCACCGCCACCGGCGAGATCACGAACCTGGCGGGACCCGTGGGCTCGCTCGAGTTGAAGGCGGGAGCCCTGGACCTCGATCAGCTGATGGCCTTCGCGACCGACTTCGTCGAGGGCGCCGGCCCGGCGTCCTCTCCGGGTGCGTCGGCGGGAGGCACGTCGCCGGGTGAAGCATCCGCGGCCGGAGCGCCGGCGAGTACTGCAGCCCCGGCGCCCTCAACCGCGGATCTGACCATCGCCCTCGCCGCCGACCGTGCCTCCATGGCGGGCGTCTCACTCGACGCCATCAGCGGCAAGGCGCACCTGAAGGGCGACACCCTCACGCTCGACCCGGTGACCTTCAACCTGTTCGGCGGCAAGTACGAGGGCGCGCTGGGGGCCACGCTGGTCGGCGAGCCGACGTTTACGTGGAAGGCGGCGCTGTCGAACGTCGACATGAACGCCGTCACGAGTTTCGCAGGAAGCCCGGGCACCCTGACAGGCAAGCTCGCCGCCACCGTGGACCTGAGCGGACGAGGCGTCGACGCCGCGACAGCCATGAAGACGGTGCGCGGCCAGGCGTCGGTGAAGGTGACCGACGGCACGGTGAAGAACCTGGCGCTCGTGCGCAGCGTCGTCGCCGCCACATCGCTGGATCCACAGAAGGTGATGGCGTCCGGCCGCGGCCCGTCCGACGAACCGTTCACCGAACTCGGGGGCACGCTGTTCATCAGCGGCGGTTCGGCCAGCACCCAGGACCTGCACTTCGATTCCAGGGACCTGCGCCTCGAGGCCGCCGGCGCCCTGAAGCTCGATGGAAGCGTCGTGAACCTGACCGGGCAGGTTCAGCTGTCGGAGGAGCTCTCGAAGCAGGCCAACAGCACCGTGACGCGTCTGACCGGCGAGGGCGGCCGCATCACGCTCCCCGCAACGGTCCAGGGACGCAACGGCCAGTACCAGATTCAGGTGGACACGGCGAGCATGGCCAAGCGGGCGCTCACGAACGAGGTGAAGGGGCGCGCGTCCGACGCCGTGAAGAAGGGGCTGGGCGGCCTGCTTCGGCGCTGACCCCGGCACATCCGGGTGGGCCGCCCGACCGGCGCGGCGCCCGCCCCACGCGAGCCCCCTGCGTTCGCCAGCCGCCCGCGCCACGAACTGCGACCTGCACATCCTCACACGACAACGGGCGCGTTCCCCTGGAGGGAACGCGCCCGTTGGTGTCGGCCGCGTGAGGCGATCAGAAGAAGTACAGCACCCGGATGAATGCCGTGCTGCCCTTGTAGGGGCGGTTGCCGTAGCCGGTCATGAGCCCGCCCAGGTAGTCGATGCGCGGGACGGCTGGGGCAAGGTCGATGGTGGCGAAGTCCGAGACGTCGAACTTCTCGTACCAGTAGCCGAGCCCCAGCCCCACTCGCTGCGCGAATCGGTACTGGATATCCGCCGACAGGCGGTTCCACTTGTTGGTCACGTTCGGCAGCGGCAGGAAGGTGCGCGCGGCCGTCAGCGTGGCGATGCGCGGTCCCCCGAACAGGAAGCCGTTGTCCGAGTCGCTGTAGTCGTAGTTGAACCGGACGTTGGTCTTCTGAATCAGGTTCGGCAGGTTCAGGAACACGTCGACGTTGTTCACCACTTCGTCGTTGTTCAGCGTCCAGTCGCGCGCCGGATCGGTCCACGACGGGTCGGGCGGCGGGTTCGCGTTGCGCGACTTCTGGTTCGACTCGAAGTGGTCGCGCCCGTAACTGACGCCGAAGTTCACGTTGTCGTTCGGCGTGATGCCGACGATGAAGGTGACGTTGTCGTTCTGGTTGTCGAGCAGCCCGAACTCGAAGCCGGGCCCCTCGTACCGGTCCGTGCCGCGCGAATACAGCGCGGTGATGTCGACCATCTCGATCGGGTTCACCGACACGAGCAGCGTGCCCCGGTTACGGATGCGGTCGGCCTCGTCATAGAACCGCAGGCCGCCCTGGTAGCCGCCGTCCTCGATCGATGCCTCGGAGAAGCCCGAGCCGATCCGCTTGGTGTAGTCGTAGTTGGCCCGCACCTGGACCCACTGGTTGCCCAGCACGTCCACGGCAGTGCGGAGCGTGTGATCGCGCATGTCGCTGAAGGAGCGGCCCGTGCGATCCCAGCTGTCGAACACGTACCCGATGTTCACCGACGTGTACTTGATCACGTTGAACGTGCCGGTCAGGTCGAACGTGTTCTGCGTGATGTTGAACCGCTGCGTGAACGACCCGACGTCCTCCGGGACGGCGTCGAACCGCACGTAGTCCACGCCGTTGAACGCCGGCGTGAGGTTCCTGTGGTCGTTGAAGCGATAGCGCATCCGCATGCCGAAGTAGCGGTTCGGCCTCGACGTCATGTTGAACAGCGCGTTGACGCCGTGGACCTTCGCTTCGGCCGTGGGCCGCGGCAGCGCGGCCAGGCCGGGGAACTCGGCCAGCACCGTCGGGTTCGCGAGGAAGGAGTTGGTCGTCCACGGGATGAGCGCGTCGTTCTGGTTCATCGCCGTGAAGGACACCAGCCCGTTGATGGTGGTGCGCCCCGGCATCTTGTAGAGGCCGGTCAGGCTCACCGCGTTCAGGCTGTTGCTCGGCCACATGGCCATGCGTCCGGTCGCCGGGCCGTTCCCGTTGCTGTAGCCGTTCGGATCGAACGGAACGGTGTCGGTCAGCCGCAGCGGGTTGTCCCACGTGATGGACGCGATGTTCTGGTTGAAGAACGACGACTCCCAGCCGAGCCGGAGCATGCCCTGTTCGCGCGTGTACTCGAGGCCGGCCGCAAACTCGTTGGTCCGGTGGTCGAGGGGAATCGGCACCTCGTTGGCGTTGTTGAACGCGAACGACATGCTGTACGGCTGCCTGCCGGTCTTCTTCGTCGTGGCGAACGCCAGGTTGAACCCCAGCGTCTGGTTGAAGTCGTAGGCATAGCCGGCGGCGATGGTGTCGCGGCGCGAGCGCAGGTCGAACTGGCTCGCGAGGCCGCGGAAGATGGACGGCGTCGCCAGCGCCGCGGCGTTGGTCGGGATCCCGACGACCCCCGCCTGGCGGTTCTGCACCGCCGACTGGGCCGCGTCGGGCAGGGTGAAGACGCCGGCACTGGTCTCGGTCCACGGCGTCGAGGTGAGATAGCTGTAGTTCAGCGGAACCGCATCGAACGACCCGTTGAAGCGCGACTTCGCGTTGGCGAACGTGAAGGCGTAGTTCTGGTCGCGGTATCCGATGTTGAAGGCGCTCGCACTCCACTTGTAGGAGTCCTTCTGCTGCCCGAAGGCGATCCGGGAAAACGCGCCGTCACGCAGGTCGCGATACCGCTCGTATCGCGCGTAGTCCTGCTCGAGGGCGCCGCCCCGGAAGCCGAAGTCGACCACGCCGGTCACGGCGTCGGTCTGGGCGGGTGTCGCCTCCTGCTGTGCGCTCGCGAGTGGAGCGGAGCACAGCAACAGGGCTGTGAGCATCATCAGCTTGTTGCGCATGTCCATTCTCCTCGCTACCGCAGGAAGGCCTTGCCGCTGGGGGCATTGGACCCGTGAATCTGCTGGTGGCAGTTCGTGCAGGAACGCCCGAAGATCTTGTTGGCGTTCTGCGAGTTCTGCAGCAGGAACCCTTCATAGACGGTTGGAGGGTGCCGCGAGGTGACATGGCAGCGCTGGCAGAGGTACGGCTGCTTGGCCTGCAGCATGCGGTCGTTGTTCGAACCGTGCGGGTCGTGGCACGTGACGCACGAATTCGCCACCGGCGCATGCTCCCAGAGGAACGGGCCCCGCTTCTCGGCGTGGCAGCTCGCACACGACTGGTCGATGGTGTAGCCGGTCTTCAGCAGCCGCAGGTTCGACGACCCGTGCACGTTGTGGCAGGAGGAGCACTCGAGCTTCCCTTCCCGCACGGGCATGTGGTTGAACCGGTTCTGCTTGTTGGTGATGTTCTTGTGGCAGCTCGCGCACTGCTGTGTCTCGGTGGCCGTCTTCAGCAGCTTCGGCCCCTTCGGCTCGTGCACGCTGTGACAGCTGACGCACCCGACATTGCGCTGGTCGTGCTGGCTGCCGGTCCACAGGGCGTGCGTGCCGCGCGTGTGGCAGGTCACGCAGGACTCGCTTGCCTCCTGGGGCTTCAGCTGATTCAGCCGGGTGATCTTGGACGTGTCACCGCCCGCGTCGGCGTGGGCCTTGCCCGGCCCGTGACAGCTCTCGCACCCACGGCCGGCGGCCGGCGTGCGCGGATTGGAGGCCAGCGCATGCGCTGTCCCCTTGTAGGACTGGTCTTCGTGACACGTGAGGCAGGTATCCTGGCCGGCGTACTCGCCGGCCTGCTGGGCCGGTGCCCCTACGCGTCCCTTCGCACCGGCTGCCTCGGCGGCAGCGGGCTGCGAGATCGCGGCAAGGGCCAGACCGAACAGGACCGCGGCCACTCCGGCACGTGTGTGATTGCGGGTCGGCAGCATGAACATCGCTCCTCCGCAGGCGCTTGTCCCACCGACGCCGGATAGACGAAGACCTGCGGTTACGGTCCTGCTTCGCAAGGCGTGGACCAGATTCGACCATCGGCCAGCCAGGGCCGGCGAGCCGCATTTTCCGGCCGGAACCACCCGATTCCGGCCTCGGTCGCGAAGCCGGAAACGCGGCAGTGACAGCTTTCCGCTGAAGCGCGGGGCCGTTGTGCCGGAAATCCGGCAGCCCCCAGCCCGCGACGCGCCTTCGGGCCGCTCCGGATCCTCCGCCGCGGTGGCCGGACAGTCCACGAACTATGATCGCGGGCGCATGTACCAGACCGTCCTCCTGATCCACTCCTGGCTCCGCTGGCTGACACTCCTGATGGCGGTCGGCGCCATCGTCAGCGCGGCGCAGCGCGCGCCCGAACGGCCGGGCGTGCGGCCGGGCAAGTGGTGGGACACGCTGTTCATGCTGTGCGTCGACCTCCAGATGGCGGCCGGGCTCGTGCTGTACTTCGGCCTGAGCCCGACGACGCGAGTCGCGATGACCAACGTCAGCCTGGCCCTGCGCAACCCGGCCATGCGGTTCTGGGCCATCGAGCACGCCGCAGGGATGTTCGCGGCGTTGATCCTGGTGCGGATCGGGCGCGTCCTGGCGCTGAACGCGCCGACGGTTGCCGCGGCTCAACGCCGGCGGCTCATCTGCTTCTCGCTCGCGCTGGCCGTCATCCTGCTCGTCATCCCGTGGCCGGGGCGCATGAACGGCCGGCCGCTGTTCCGCTGGTAGGGGCGGCGGGGATGCGGCGCCCTGAACTTGCATATGTGGTCCCCCATCCTCGCCCTCCCTCTTGCCCTGGCGTTCGGCGCGCCCCTGCTCGCGGCCGACGTGACAGCCCTGCCGCCCATCGATCTCGCCCGGTACATGGGGCGGTGGTACGAAATCGCGAAGTACCCCAATCGCTTCCAGAGAGACTGCGTCTCGGACACGACGGCCACCTACTCTCTTCGGCCCGATGGCCGAGTGAGGGTCGTGAACCGCTGCCGAAAGGCTGATGGGTCGATGAAGGATGCGGTGGGCGTCGCGCGGTGGCGGGAGCAGCCGCCCCGGGACGCGACCCTCGAGGTTCGTTTCGCACCCGCCTGGCTGTCGTTCATCCCCCAGGTGTGGGGCGACTACTGGATCATCGGCCTGGCCGACGACTACCGCTACGCCGTGGTCGGCGAGCCGTCGCGCAAATACCTGTGGATCCTGTCGCGCACCAGCACGATGACCGGGAACGACTACGAGGCGGCGATGGCGGCGGCGGAGGCGCAGGGGTACGACGCATCGCGGCTCGTCAGGACGGCGCACGGAGAGGGCTGAAGCGACGAGAAGACAGCGAATAGCTTCAACAGTCCTCGGTCCTCGGTCTTGTACGCGCGGTCCAGGACCGGGCACTGGAGCCCTGGCACTGGAGCCCTGGCACTGGAGACTCACGGGGACCCTCGCGGTGGAGGTCGGCCCCCGGTCCGCCCATCCTCCCGCCCGCGCGCCGTCTTCGGCCGCGCGCGGTGCATGATCGGTACTCGGGACCTGGCACTGAGAACTGACGCGGGTGCCCGGGCCCAGGACGATTCCGTCAGTCGAACACGTCGAACAGGTGCGTGTACTTGATGATGAACGCGCGGTTGATCGGTCCGAGCCCGCCGAATGCCTCCGTGTCGTTGTAGACCACGAACAGGCCGGTATTGGCGTCGCGCTGCCAGTTGAACCGCAGGTTCGTCGTATAGCGGCGCGTGCGGTCGTTGTACTGGATGAGCGCCTGCGCGTTCACGAGCGGGGTGAAGTTGTAGGCGAACCGCAGCGCGCCGAGGTTCGTCTGGAACTTCCCCTGCGGCAAGGTGATGTCGTTGACCGTCCATCGCACCGACGCGGTGAACGCACTGCCCTTCCGGATCGTCAACTGCGGCGCCCAGCTGTTCTGCGTGCCGGACAGAAACCCGCCGATCGCATACGAGCCTGACAGCGCGATCCACTTGCGGCGGTCCGTGTTGAACAGCCCGGCCGCGTGCGGGCTGCGGTAGCTGCCCGGCGGCACGATGACGCCTGGATACACCTGGAACGGCACCCGGATCCCTTCCCACTGGATGTTGAAGGCCGGGCTGATCGTGTACCCGTTCTCGAACTCGAATGCGCTGTCCGTGTGCAGCGTCCCGGTCTCGAGGAACCCATCGAACCCCCAGAACGCATCGTAGCTGTAATGCGGCCGCCACTCGCGCATCCCGTGGCGGGTCAGCCAGGGCGTGCGCACGTTCTCGAACCAGCCGGTGAACAGCTGACGGTAGGCGTCGGGGCGCTGCAGGAAACCGACCTCCGGGTTGAAGTCGCCGCCCACCTGCGTGTACTCGTAGAAGGTGCGGCGCTGCCGGGCCTGGTACTGGATGCTGCCGCTGAACGCACTCTCCGACATGCGCGCGTTCGGCGTCTCGGTTCGGGCGGCAAACCCGATGGCCGTCCAGTTCGGCGTGATGGCCCATCGGCCGTCCATACTCCACGCGCGGTTCCAGTCGTTGTCCTTCGCGAAGTCGCCGACGCCCTGCCGGTTGACGAAGATGCCGCCAATCGTCGAACGGTTCGAGAAGTCGTGTCCGACGCGGACGACCCCGTAGTTGTTGCCAGCGGTGGTCGTATTGCCGCGGGTGAAGTCCTTGGTCTGCATGTTGAGCAGACCGATGTTGACGCCGCCGATCCGCCCGGTGAGGCGCGCGCCGCCCTGAATGGGCACCGGGGTGCCGAACCCGTCGTTCGAGATGCCAATGGCGCGGCTGAAGAACAGGTCCACCTCACCGCTCTTGCCCGACGCCAGCATGCCGCGATTCTCGAGGAAGAAGGGCCTCTTCTCGGGGAACAGCAGGTTGAAGCGCGTGAGGTTGATCTGCTGATCGTCCACCTCCACCTGCGCGAAGTCGGTGTTGTACGTGAGGTCGAGGTTCAGGCTCGACGTCACGCCGATCTTGGCGTCGACGCCAAAACTGGTGTCGCCCGTCGTCGTCGAACCGGGCGTGAAGTTCCGGTTGGCCGACCCGACGCCGAACGGCATCACCTTGAAGTTGCGCGGCGCCGGCACGTTCAGGTCGGTCATCTCGCCGGCCATCGAGAGCCGCGTGATGGTGAACGCGCGAGACACGGGCGACCAGTAGACGAGTTCGCGCTTGCGCTCGATGGCGCGTGCGAAGTTCACGCCCCAGGTCTGCGGCGGGGGACCGTAACGCAGCGTCTTCAGCGGGATCGCGAACTCGGCCGTCCACTGGTCCTCGCTGACGTGCGTCTTCACGTCCCAGGCTCCGTCCCAGTTCACGTTGAGTCCGAGGCCCGAGCCTCCGCCGGTGCGGCCCAGCGTGGGCGCGGCGTTCGCCTGCTGCTCGCCCTCGTTCCGCACCTGCGCGTCGTACTGCAGGCCCGCCGGCGTCGTCCCGAAGATGAAGCCGTTCTGGCGGTCGTGGAACGTGTCGAAGATGATCTGGAACGAGTCCTGCCCGCTCAGCGAGGAGTCGCGCCGCGCGTCCACCTGGACGATGTGCGACATGTCGGCGTCGATGCAACGGACGCCGATGTAGATGTTCCGGTCGTCATACAGGATCCGGACGATCGTCGGCTCGGTCGCCGGATTCCCTTCGAACGGCTCGGCCTGCGTGAAGTCGACGAGTTCCTGCGCGGTCTCCCACACGCTGTCATCGAGCACGCCGTCGATCACCGGCGGCGTGGCGACACGCTTCGCCGGCGCCTTGCGCGCGGGGCCGCCCATCCGGATGCCCCCGAAGGTCGGCGTCTGCCCCTGCGGATTGCGTCCCTGGGGCTGGGATTGCGACTGCTGGGCGGCGGCAACCGCCGCCGAGGTGAACACGAGAACGGCACTGAGGGTCAGAACACCGAGAGTACGCACCAGAAATCCTGCTCCACGATCACAGATGACCGGCCGCCACCTCCGGGGGCGCCGTCTGGCGCAACCCGGAGGCACGACCGGTCATCGACGTTCAACCACGCGGCAACGAGCGACTGCCGCTTACCGGCTGGTCGCGGTCGGCCAGACCACGCCCATCTCCTTGCGCGGCACCGCCCCGACCCCCTTCGCGGCGAACTTCTGCACGCGGCGGCCCTGGTAGGTCTCCGTCGTGTAGAGGTTGCCCTTCGAGTCGATCGCGATGCTGTGGATCGAATAGAACTGACCCGGGTAGTGGCCGCCCTCGCCGAAGTTGTAGATCTCCTCGAGCGACTGCCGGTCGATCACGCGGATCTTGGAGTTGCGGCCGTCCGACATGTAGAGGTACTTCTGCTGCGGGTCCCTCGAGAAGGCCACGTCCCACACCGAGCCGTCGCCCAGCGAGTCGCGCTGGTACCACTGCTCCTTGACGAACTTGCCTTCCTTCGTGAACACCTGCAGGCGGTCGTTTACGCGGTCGCACACGTAGACGAAGCCGTCGGCGGACAGGTCGGCGCAGTGCACCGGGTTACGGAACTGCTGCACCGGTGGTGCGGACGGGTTGTAGCGCCCGAGGTTCGTGTCGTCCGGCTTGTTGCCGTAGGCGCCCCAGAAGCGCTTGAACTGCCCCGTCTCCGTATCCATGACGACGACGCGCTTGTTGCCGTAGCCGTCGGCCACGTACAGCTCGTTCGCCTTCTCGTCGACGAACACCTTCGCCACCTGGAAGAAGTGGTCGGTGGCATTGCTGTCCGCCTTGACGCCGCGGCGGCCGAACTGCTTCACGAACTTGCCGTCGCGCGTGAACTTGAGGACCAGGCCGTCGGTGGCGCCGTTGCCGCCGATCCAGACGAAGCCTTCGGTATCCACGTAGATGCCGTGGTTCGACTCGGGCCACTCATACCCGGTCCCCGGCCCGCCCCACGCGTTGACCACGTTGCCGGCCTGGTCGAACTCGATGATCGGCGGCGCCTTCTTGCAGCAGGCGCCGGTCGGCGGGTTCTGGTCGGCTGCGGCCTCGATCGGGTCGAGCGAGTCGTTGCGGTGGATGATCCAGACGTGATCCTGGTTGTCGACCCACACGCCGATCGCCTGGCCGATGTACCAGCCATTGGGCAGGGGGCGGGGCCACATCGGGTCCACCTCGAAGCGCGGCGCCTGGATTCCGCCGCCGCCCGCCTGTGCCTGCGCCTGCTTCTCGAAGACGCTCTGGCCCACGCCGAGCATCGCGAGCAGGGCCACGAACCCGGCCCCGATGAACACGTTCCGTCGTTTCATGTCAGTGTTCTCCTCTGGAAGCCCGGACTAGCGGCCGGTGACGAACTTCTGGACGCGCTTGCCGTGGTGCTGCTCGCCCGTGTAGACGCTGCCGCGGGAATCCACGGCGATGCTGCCGACCGCCAGGAAGCGTCCCGGCTGCCGCCCGCCCTCGCCGAACGTGCCGACAGGCGCGAGCGTGTCGCGGTTGAGGATGTGCACGCGCTTGTCCTGGCCGTTGGCCACGAACAGGTACCGCTGCTGCGCGTCATTCGAGAAGGCGACGTCCCACGCGGAGCCGAACGACGACACCACGCCGAACTGGCCGGTGACGACCGACCCGAGCGTGTTCTTCGAGACGACACCTTCCTTCACGAACTTGCCGCTCTTGTTGAAGACCTGGATGCGGTTGCTCGTACGATCGCACACGTAGACGTTGCCGTCCCTGGCGATGTCCACGCAGGTCACGTCGCGGAACTGGCGCGACGGCGCGGCGTTCGGATCGTAGGGACCGGGGTTGGCGCCTGGTGCCTCGCCGTACGCGCCCCACGCGCGCTTGAACTTGCCCGTTTCACTGTCGAAGACGGCGATGCGCCGGTTGCCCGTGTCGGCGATGAAGACCTCGTTGGCCGCGCTGTCGACCGCGACGGCCGCAGGCCGATTGAGACTCTCCGGACCGGTCGTCTGTCCCGGCTTGCCGATCTGCAGCAGGAACTTGCCCGCCTTGTCGAACTTCAGCACGTGCGCGTCGACCGGGCGTGGCGCGGCCGCCGCCGCGGGTGCCGCCCCGCCGCGGCCGGCAGGCGCAGGCTCGAGCCCCGCGGCCGCCACCCAGACATTCCCCCGGGCGTCCACGGCCAGGCCGCCCGGCGAGGCGGGCCAGTCGTAGCCCTGCCCCGGTCCACCGAAGGTGGAGGCCACCTTGCCGGACGGATCGAGGTGCACGATGAAGGGCGCGGCCTGGCAGCACACGCTCGAGGTGGGCGGAGTGAGCATCATGCCCTTCTCGTTCGCCTCGAGCGAGTCGGCTCCACGATGCACGGCCCACACATGGTCCTGGGCATCGACGGCCACGCCGGTGACGGACCCCCACACCCAGTGGTTCGGCAGCGGCTGCGGCCACAGCGGATCGACGCGGTAAGCCGGAGCACTGCCCTGGGCAAGAACGGTCGGCCCGTGGACCGTGAGCACGATCGCTCCGGCCACAGCGAGCGCGCCCGTCCAGACGCTGACACGCAACGTACGTTTCATACCCCTCCTCCTGTTCGGTGACCGGATCGCCCGGCTCGGGGTGGTTCTGCAGGCCGAGGCAGTATATAGAAAAAAAAGGGCGCCGACCCTTCCGGATCGGCACCCTTTTTCAGATACCCGCGGCTTCAAGGCGCCGGCGGCCGCAAACGATGTGACGCTGCGGACCCGATGCCCTGACCTGGGCGTGTCCCCGCGTGAGCTAGCGCGTCGTCGGCCAGACCACGCCCTGGTCCACCTTCGTCACCGCGCGCAGGCCCTTGTAGACGAACTTCTGCACGCGCTTACCCTCGTAGGTCTCCGTCGTGTAGATGTTCCCCTTCGAGTCGGTGGCGATGCTGTGCACCGCGTACCAGCCGCCCGGCTGCCGGCTGCCGTCGCCGAAGCTGGTGAGGATCTCGAGCGACTGCCGGTCCATCACGTAGACCTTTTCGTTCGCACCGTCCGCCAGGTAGATGTACTTCTGCTGCGGGTCCTTCGAGAAGGCGATGTCCCACACCGCGCCGTCGCCGAGGGTCTTCGGCTTGATGCGCTGTTCCTTCACGAACTTGCCTTCCTTGGTGAACACCTGGATGCGGTCGTTCACGCGGTCGCAGACGTAGACGAACCCGTCGACCGACGGATCGGCGCAGTGCACCGGGTTGCGGAACTGGCGGATCAGCGGGGCATCCGGGTTGTAGCGGCCCATGTTGGTGTCGTCCGGCGTCTCGCCGTAGGCACCCCAGTAGCGCTTGATCTTGCCCGTGTCGAGGTCGATCACCGCCACGCGCTTGTTGCCGTAACCGTCGGCCACGTAGCCCTCGTTCGCCTTCTCGTCGAGCGAGATCTTCGCGACCTTGTTGAAGGCCCAGGTGTCGTTGCTGCCGGCGTTGGCGTACGCGAAGCCGAACTGCTTCACGAACTTGCCGTCCTGGGTGAACTTCAGGATGTGCCCGTCGTTGGCGCCGTTGCCGCCGATGTACACGTTGCCCTTCGAATCGGGCGTGATGCCGTGGTTGGACTCGGGCCACTCGTAGCCCTGGCCGGGGCCGCCCCAGCCCGCCACGAAGTTACCCGTGGGGCCGTCGAACACCATGACCGGCGGCGCCGCCTGGCAGCACTCGGACATCGGGGGGTTCTGCAGCGCGTAGATCTCCTTGCGATCGAGCGTCGCCGCACCCCGATGAATGATGTAGACGCGGTCCTTGTTGTCCACGCCCAGCCCGATGACGTTGCCATACAGGCCCTTGCCGTGCGGCTTCGGCCACATCGGGTCCACTTCGAAGTACGGCGCCTGCACGGCCGCCTTACCCTGCGCGGCGGCAGCCTTCTCCATCATGCTCTGCGCCACGCCGAGCGTCGCAAGCGCGCCGACGAAGGCGGCACCCACGTACAGATTCCGCTGACTCAATCCCCTCATCCTTTGCCTCCGGCTCTCCCCAAGCTTCGGTGGAGGGCGTAAGTATACATAACCTGCACAGCCTTGCGAGCGAAGAGTTATCTCACTATCCTTGTGGGCTTTAAGGGACACCATGCCTCGCTGCCGCGCCCCGCTCCGCCGACTCGCCGCCGCGCTCTGCCTCGTACTGGCCGGCGCGCTCCCGGCCCTGCTCTCGGCGCACGAGATCCCGAACGACGTCCTCATCCAGAGTTTCGTCCGGGCCGAGGGCAGCCAACTGCACCTGCTGGTCCGGGTGCCGCTCATCGCCATGCGCGACATGACGTGGCGCTACAAGGCCCAGGATGTCCTCGACCTCGAACGCTCCGCCAGCGCCCTCCAGGATGCCTCCACGCTCTGGGTGGGCGACGATGTGTCGGTCTTCGAGAATGGGGCGAAGCTGGGTCCGCAGGCGGTGGCCGCCGTCCGCGCGACCCCAGCCGACGACCGGTCCTTCGAGAGCTACGACACCGCCCTGTCGCTGCTCAGCGCTCCGCAGCGCGACGTCGACGTCTCGGTACCGACGGGCTATCTCGACGTCCACTTCACCTACCCCATCACGTCGGCCTCGTCGCGCTTCTCCATCGAGCCTCGGTGGGCCCGTCTGGGGCAGCGCTCCGTGGCCACGCTTCGGCTGCTGCTTCCCGACGGCGCGGTACGCGCCTTCGAGTTCGAAGGCAACCCCGGCCTCGTGGACCTCGACCCCAGCTGGATACAGGCCGCGTGGCGGTTCGTGAAGCTCGGCTTCGAGCACATCATGGACGGCACGGACCACCTGCTGTTCCTCTTCTGCCTCGTGATCCCCTTCCGGCGCTTCCGCTCCCTGGTCGTCCTGGTGACCGCGTTCACCATCGCGCACTCCGTCACCCTCATCGCCTCGGCCTACGACGTCGGCCCCGACGGCCTGTGGTTCCCGCCGCTCATCGAAACGCTCATCGCCGCCTCCATCGTCTACATGGCGCTCGAGAACATGGTCGGCGCCAGCCTGCACCGGCGGTGGCTCATCACCTTCGGGTTCGGCCTCGTGCACGGCTTCGGCTTCTCCTTCGCGCTCAAGCAGACGCTGCAGTTCGCCGGATCGCACCTCCTGAGTTCGCTGCTGGCGTTCAACGTCGGCGTCGAACTGGGGCAGCTGCTCGTGCTCGTGCTCGCCATTCCGGCGCTGAACTGGGCCTTCCGCCACGTGGTGGCCGAACGGCTGGGTACGGTCATTCTGTCGGCCCTGGTCACCCACACGGCGTGGCACTGGATGACCGAGCGGTGGGAGATCTTCCGGCGTTACGACGTGCAGTTGCCGGAGATGGGCGCGGCCTTCATGGCCGAGATGCTGCGTTACGCCATGGTGCTCGTGGCCGCGGCGTTCCTGCTGTGGCTGTTGTCGCTCTTCACGGGGCGGGGACAGTCGCAGGAAGCGGCCGGGTCGCGGCCCTAGCCGACGCGCATCGCCGCCCGGCGACCTATCGCCGCTGCAGCACGAACGCGCGGTTCTGCAGGTAGAGTTCGCGACGCGTGCGGATTTCCGCGGCGTTGGCCGGGGCAAGCGCCAGCGCGGCATCCGCGGCCTGGACGGCCCGCCGGAAATCGCCCGCCGCCGCCTGCGCTGCGCCCAGCACGTCGAACGCGCCTGCGTCGCGCTGCGTCGTCAGCGCCACGGCCCGCGCTGCCAGCTGGACCGCCAGTGCCGCATCCCGGACGCTGGCATCGGGAAACGCGGCCAGCAGCCAGGCCAGTTCGATGGTCGGCACCGCCGACTCTGGCGACAGCTCGACGGTCCGCTTCAGTCGAGTGATGGCGTCGGTCGTGCGGCCCAGCCGCAGGGCCACCGTGGCTGCGTTGTAGTGCGCCTGCGGGTTGAGCGGGTCGGCCCTGACTGCCGCTTCGAGGTGCGTCGCTGCGGCGTCCAACTGCCCCCGCTGAAGCAGGATGCTGCCGAGATTGTTGTGCGCCTGCGCGTAGTCGGGTCGCAGGGCGAGCGCGCGTTCGAACTGCGGAATCGCGGCGTCCGCGTCTCCGGCGAGCGTCAGCGCGGTTCCCAGGTTGAACGGCGCCGCCGCCACACCCGGCGACAGATCGAGCACGGCCCTGAAGTGACGCACCGCGTCCCGCGGGCGCTTCAGGTCGAGATACAGCTGCGCCACGCTGTTGTGCAGAGGGACGCTGTCAGGCTCCGACTCGAGCCAGCGCTCGTACCCGATCACGTCCTCGGCCATGACCTTCGTGACGAACTGCCCGTTCAGGACGTCCAGATCGGCCGGCGTCCTCGTGAGCACCTGGATCCAGAGGTCGCCCATCTCGTCGGACGAGCGCTGCCCCCAGAACACACGTCGCGGCGGACTGTTCGGATTGCGGGGATTCTCCGCCGAGTTGTCGTACGTGTACCGCATCTGCAGCCGCGTCCCCTTCGGGAGCGAGAAGGGCTGGACGTACCGATAGACGTGCTGCCAGCGGAAGTCCCAGTTACGGATGTGAATCAGCGGCCGCTCGCGGCCGTCGGGCAGCGTGGCGAACCCGGTGATCTCCCGTGCGCGGAAGTGGGCGTGCGGCTGCACCGCCTGCACCTCGACATCCACGGGCAGGACGAAGGAATCCTCGATGACGTAGTGCTTCTCGCCAGGCGGGATGTCGATCCCCTGTCGCCCCAGGCGCAGCATGGCCGGCGCACGTTGCGGCGGGTCGTTGCCGAAGTAGAAGCCGATGGACGTGTCCACGGGCTCCGGCTTTCCGCTCGGCTGCAGGTGCAGTTCGACGACCAGGTCGGTGCCCGGCTCAAGCCGCCAGGCCAGGCCCTTCGGCAGCAGCGGAGGCACCTGTCCCGGCGTCCAGCCGAGGAAGTGCCCGTCGGGATAGACCGCCGAATGCGCGATGAGGCCCGAGTACCCTGGTCCGGCCTCGTCGTCGTCGAAACGCCGCGACGCGCCCGTGCGGTCGACACGGATGTTCGCGTGGTGCACGACACGCGGGTTGCCGGGCCTGAACTCCAGGCCGCGGACGAAGCGCGTGCGGTCGACGGGAATGCGCAGCACGAAGATCCGGAACACGTCCGTACCGTCGGGCGGCAGGGTGTAGGCCGGGGTCGTGAGCACGAGATCGGGTGTTCCCAGCTGCCAGCCCTCGGTCCACGTCGGCATCGGGGGCAGGTCGCGCGGGTCGCCCTCGGGCGAGCCGTCGGCCGCCCAGCGGCGGAGCACATCGAGATCCGCGGAGGTCAGCCGCGGCTGATCGAGGAACGCGCCCCCGTAGTCGGCATCGGCCTGCCACGGCGGCATGTAGCCGCTGGCGGTGACGGCGACCATCTGGCTGGCGTGGGCGCGCGCCAGCGGATACGTCAGCAGGCTGAACGGCGCGGCGCCGCCGGGGCGATGGCACGTTCCGCACTTCGCGTACACGATCGGCGCCACGTCCTTCGTGAAGGTGGTCGGCGCCTCGGCCGCGGCTCCAGCACGCGCCATGGCCAGGACAGCCAGCACGCCAACGGCGGCGCGCAGAGCAGCACTCGTCACGGCACGAAGTCCGCGATGAAGCAGCCCACAGCCGGCGCGTCGCGCTGAGCCACGGGCCGGCCGGCGAGCACGGCATCGAGTGCCAGCGCCAGGGTGTGTTCGGTGGCTGCCGGCCGCTCCACGCCCAGGCTCACGTATCGGTTGTCGATCCGGCCGTGATACGCCAGCGCGCGCGTCCCGTCGTAGACGGCGGCTTCGGGCGTCACCGTGACGCCGGTCATCCTGACGAGGTCGTGCCGGGGATCGAGCAGGGCGTGGACGGGATACGCGTACGCCTTGAGGTGGTCCTTCACGGCCTGGGGCGTATCGCCCGGGTTCGGGTACACGAGCCAGAAGGCGACGTTCCTGGCCGTGTAGGTGGCGTGCAGGCGCTGGACGACCGGCGCGTAGCGGTTCGACACCGGACACTCGACGCTGGCAAACAGGAACACCAGGCCGGCGCGGCCCTCCGCGGCGAGGAATGGGTCGACCAGCCGTCCGTCGGGATCGCGAAGGGCTACGGAGGGCCCGGCCGCGCCCTCCGCAGCCGGCCCTGCGAGGCCGACGGCGGCCGCCCGCAGGTGAACCGAGGGCCAGCCGTTGGTCAGGAGCGCGGCGGCGCCGGCGCACGCCGCCAGTCGTGCGGCCAGCAGGACGACGCGGGCGAACCCCGTGAAGCGCATGTCCTGATTCTACGGAAAACCCGGCCCGGCGGGTCCGGCGTCAGCGTACAGACGGCGTGCGCTGTTCGTAGAGCTGGAGGCGCCCGCGCATGTCGACCGCCAGCGCGTCGAGGCCGGCGGCTTCGGCCAGCTGGAGACCCGCACGGAGGGCCTTCGTCGCGTTGTCGAAGTCGCCCAGCGCCGCGTACCCCGCCGCCAGCGCGTCGAACACGCTTGCGTCGCGCCCCCCGGTCAGCTGCCGGGCCCGCTCCGCGAGCGCAACGGCCTGACCGGGCCGCCGGAGGGTCGCGTCGGCGGCCGTTGCTCGAATCCAGGCAAGCGCCTGCAGGGCCGAGACGGAGTCGCGCTGCAGCGCCAGCGCCCGTTCGAGCAGCGGCATCGCCTCGGCCGCCCGGCCCTGCGCGCTGAGCAGCCGGCCCAGGTTCGCATGCGCTTCGGCATTCTCGGGCCGCAGCCGGATGGCTTCCCGGTAGTGGACGGCGGCCTGGTCGAATCGGCCGCTCACGTGAAGCAGGGCCCCGAGGTTGTTGTGCGCGTCGGCGTGCGACGGATCGAGGCGGACGGCCGCTTCGAACTCGCGCACCGCGTCAGCGTACTGCCCCAGGAGCGACAGCGCGAGCCCGATGTTGTAGCGCGTCGGCGCAGAGTCGGGGTTGAGGCGGAGCGACTCGCGGAACCGGGCGACCGCGTCCGCCGCCCGGCCGTCCTGCAGGTACAGCATGCCGAGCGCGTCGTATCGGAGCGGGTTGCCGGGGTCGGCGTCCAGCACGCGCGTGTAGGCGGCGATGTCCTCGGCGCGCGTCTTCCGGCCGATGTCGGCCGCGAGCACCCCGAGGTCCTCGGTGCGGACCGGAACCAGCTGCACCCAGAGGTCGCCCATTTCGTCCGATGTGTTCTGGCCCCAGACAATCCGCCGCGGAGGGTTGAACGGGTTGCGGGGGTTGTCCGACGAGTTGTCGTAGACGAAGCGCATCGACAGGCGGCTCCCCCGAGGCAGCCGAATCGGGCGTGTGTAACGGTAGACGTCCTGCCAGCGGAAGTCCCAGTCGCGAATGGTGATGAGCTGACGTTCGGTGCCGTCCGGCAGCACGGCCGTCGCCGTCATCGTCCGTCCCAGGTTGTGCGCGTGCGGCTGGATCGCGAGCAGATCCGCGTCCACGGGCAGGGTGTAGCGGTCTTCAATTGCGTACGCCCGCTCGCCGGCAGGAATGTCGATGGTCTCGCTGCCCAGTCGCAGGCCCACCGGCGTGCGCACCGGCGGCGTGTCGGTGAAGAAGAACGCGAGGCTCACCTGCACCGGCTCGGGACGCCCGGTCGGCTGGAGGTGGAGCTGCACCACGAGGTCGCTCCCGGCCTCGAGCCGCCACGGCATGCCGTCGGGAGAGGGGCGCGGCCGCTGGCCCGGCGTCCATCCAAGCAGGTAGCCCGCCGGATGGGCGGCGTCCTGCACCATGCCGCCCACGTACCCCGGCTCGGCATCGGCCGCATCCAGACGGCGCGACGACCGCGTGGGATCGAAGCCGATGTTCGCGTGGTGGACCGCGCGCGGGTTGCCCGGCCTGAACTCGATGGCTCGCACGTATCGCGCGGCGACGGTCGGCACGGGAATCACGAAGGTACGGAAAAGATCCGGGCCCTCTGGTACGAGCGTGTACGGCTCGGGCATCGACACCACCAGGTCCGGCGTCCCCATCTGCCACTCGGACGCGAACGTCGGCACGGGCGGCAGGTCCGTCGGTTCACCCTGCTCGCCGCCCCCGGCGACCCACTGCTGGATGAGTGCGATCTGCTGGTCGGAAAGTGACCGGTCGCCGACGAACAGCCCGGGCGCCGGATCGGCCTTCCACGGCGGCATCACGCGGCGGCGGGTCGCGTCGGCGATGAGCGTCATGCGCTGACGGGCATCGCGGTAACTCAGGAGGCTGAATGGGGCGATCTCACCCGGGCGATGACACGACGCGCAGTGCGCGAAGAGAATCGGCGCGATGTCGCGGGTGAACGTCACCGCCTCGGCCGCCGCGGCCGGGCGCGTCCCCGCACACAGGCACGCCACGACCCACGCCGCGTGCAGGATCAGGCGCCCGGGGAGCCGAAGGGTCGCGGCCAACATCTCCGTAATAACATACAGTCCTTCACCCCGCGTGCTGATCCCTGATGAGCCGTCGCCGCCCCGCCAATCCACGTGCTGATTCGCCGCCGCCCGCGTCCGGCGTCGCGGCGTCCCCGGGCCGCCGCGCGGAAAGGACGTTCGTGCGCGAGGCCGCGGGCATCGGCCTCGTCGCGCTGCTGCTCCGCCTGCTGCACGTCTGGCTGTTGAGCCGCTCGCCCTATTTCGACGCGCTGATGGGCGACGCCCGCGGCTACGACGAGTGGGCCCGGCGGCTTGCCGCCGGCGACTGGATGGGCACGGAGGTGTTCTATCAGGCGCCGCTCTACCCGTACTTCCTGGGCGGCATCTTCAGGATTGCCGGCCACAGCCTCGTGGCGCTCCGGGTCGTGCAGGCCGTGGTGGGCGCGTTGTCGTGTGTCTTCATCGGCCTCGCGGGCCATCGGCTCTTCTCGCGGCGCGTGGGCCTCGTCGCCGGACTCGGGCTGGCCGCCTACGCGCCCGCCATCTTCTTCGACGGGCTCATCCAGAAATCGGTACTGGACCTGTTCTTCGTCACGCTCGGCCTGTGGCTGGCGAGCCGGCTCGTGGACCAGCCCGACGACCGGCGCTCCTGGATCGCACTCGGGCTGGCGATGGGAGGCCTCAGCCTCACGCGAGAGAACGCCCTCGTGTTCGTGGCCATCTTCGCTGTCTGGGCGATGTTCCGCTCCGATGCGCACGCGGCCCTCTCGCGGCGCGTCGGGCACGTCGCGCTGTTCGCCGCCGGCCTGGCGTTCGTCCTGCTGCCGGTGGCGGCCCGCAACTATGCCGTCGGCGGCGGCTTCTACCTGACGACCTCGCAGTTCGGGCCCAACTTCTTCATCGGCAACAACCCGCAGTCCGACGGCACGTACATGTCGCTGCGATTTGGCCGCGGCGCGCCCGAATACGAGCGCGTGGACGCCACGGAGCTGGCCGAGCACGCGCTGGGCCGTTCGCTGTCGCCCGCCGAGGTCTCGAGCTACTGGACCGACCGCGCCCTCGACTTCATCACGTCACGCCCCGGCGCCTGGCTGCGGCTGCAGGGGCGCAAGGTAGCGCTGCTCGTCAATGCCACCGAGATGATCGACACCGAGAGCCAGGAGAGCCACGCGGAATGGTCGTGGGTGCTCGCCGGCCTCGGCTGGTTCGGACACTTCGGCCTCGTCGCGCCGCTTGCGGTGGCCGGCGCGGTGCTCGCGTGGCCGCAGCGTCGCCGCCTCGCGATCCTGTACGCGATGACGCTCGGCTATGCCGCCAGCGTCGTGATGTTCTACGTCTTCGCGCGGTATCGCCTCCCGCTCGTACCGCTGCTCCTCCTCTTCGCCGCCTTCGCGGCGCTGGAACTGCCTGGCTGGGTCCGCGCGGCCGACTTCACGCGGCGCGCCGCCCTCGCTGGCGCAATCGGCGCGACCGTCGTGCTCGCGTTCTGGCCCCTGCTCTCCGTGCCGCAGATGAAGGCGATCAGCGAGACGAACCTGGCGGTCGCGCTGCAGGCCGAAGGACGGACCGACGAAGCGGCCGCGCACTATCAGCGGGCGATCGCGCTACAGCCCGACTACGCTCCTGCGTACAACAATCTCGGGGTGATGCAGCGTGCGCAGGGGCAGCTCGATGCGGCCATCGGGACGTACCGCCGGGCACTCGAGGCCAGGAGGGATTATCCGGACGCGCATTACAACCTGGCCAATGCCCTGCTCGAGCAGAACCGGCCCGGCGAGGCCGCCGAACACTTCGAGATCGCGCTGCGATCGATTCCCGACTCCGCTGGCATCCGCAACAACCTGGGCATCGCACTCGCCGCGCAGAACAGGCCCGCGGACGCCGTGGCCGCCTTCCGGGCCGCGGTGGCGGTCGATCCGAAGTCGGCTGTGGCGCACCGCAACCTGGCCGACGCACTGTCGACGGCGGGCCAGCTCGCGGAGTCGATCGCGGAATTTCGCATCGCCCGGGATCTGGACCCGCGCGATCCCGCCGTCCGCTACAACTTCGGCGTGGTGCTGCTGGAGGCCGGGCAGATACCGGAGGCCACGGCGGAACTGCGCGCCGCCGCCGAACTCGCGCCCCAGTCGGTGGACGCCCACAACAATCTGGGCATCGCGCTCGGGTCGGGCGGCGATCTGCAGGGCGCCATCGATCACTTCCGACGCGCGCTCGCGATCGACCCGTCCAACGAGCAGGCGCGAAACAATCTGGCCCTGGCGCAGCGCACGCTCGGCGCCGCCCCAGGCGGGCCCCGATGAGCCGCCGGACGCGCGCGGCGCGCGACCCGAAGACGCCGGCGGCCACGCAGCGAGCCGCCGGGCGGTCGTGGCCACACGGTGTGCTCGTCGCCGGCGCCGTACTCGCCGTCTACGCGAACGCCGTCACGCTCCCATTCGTCTTCGACGATGCCAGCACCATCGTCGACAACCCGACACTCCGCTCCCTCGCGGCGAGCCTCGCGGGTGGCCCCCCGCAGTCGGCCACCGCCGGTCGTCCGCTCGTGAACCTGACACTCGCGGTGAACCGAGCCATCAGCGGCAGCGAGCCGTGGAGCTATCACCTCGTCAACGCGCTGATCGTCGCCCTGTGCGCGACGCTGCTGCTTGCCGTCGTCCGGCGCGCGCTGGCGCTGCCGCGAGTGCCAGCCACGCTGCGCGATCGGGCGAGCGGTATCGCCCTCGCCGCTGCCCTGCTCTGGGGCGTGCACCCGCTGCTCAGCGAGACGGTGGACTACGTCACCCAGCGCACCGAGTCGCTCATGGCGCTGGCCTATCTCGCCACGCTCTACGCGGGCATCCGCGCCGTCGCCGGCGACGCGCCGCGCTGGTCGGTGGCGGCGGTGCTGGCCTGCGCGGCGGGCATGGCCAGCAAGGAATCGATGGTCACCGCGCCGATCACGCTGCTGCTGCTCGACGCCGTGCTCGGCACCGGGAGCGTCGCGGAGTCACTGCGACGCCGGCGGCTTCTGTACGCGGGGCTCGCCGCGACGTGGGGGCTTCTCCTGGTCCTGAACCTCGCCGGCCCGCGATTTCGCAGTGCCGGCTTCAGCAGCGGCGTCTCGCCGTGGACCTACCTGCTCAATCAGGCGCCGATGCTGCTGCGATACCTGCGGCTCGCCGTCGCTCCAACCGGGCTGGTGCTCGACTACGGAGTCCCGAAACCGCTGACGCTGGCGCAGGTATGGCCGGCCGCGACGGCCGTGCTCGCGATCCTCGCAGGCGTGGCGGTCGCCTGGCGCCGCTGGCCGCTGGTGGGCATGGCCGGCACCATCTTCTTCCTCCTCCTTGCGCCGACATCGTCGCTCGTGCCGATCGCAACGGAGGTCGGTGCCGAGCGCCGGATGTTCCTGCCGCTGGCCGTGCTGGTCGTGACCATCGTGGCTGCGGCGACGTGGGCGCTCCAGCGAGCGGCCGCACAACGGGCGAGCCGAATCGGGCCGGGTGCGGTGGCGGTGGCGGCGGTGGTGCTCGGCGGGCTCACGCTGCAGCGCAACACCGAATACGCCACCGGGACGACGATCTGGCAGACCGTCATCGACCGGCGGGAGCACGGGCGCGCGCACTACAACCTGGGGATCGAGCTGCGTCGGATTGGACGGCGCGCCGACGCCATCGCCGCGTTCGAGCGTTCGGTCGTCGACACGCCCGAGGCGCACTACGCGCTCGGGTTCGAGCGGCAGGCCGACCAGCAGTACGACCGCGCCGCCGAACATTATCGGAGCTATATCCGGCTCCGGCCGATGGATGCCAACGTGCTCCGCGCCTACCATCAGCTCGGGCGGACGCTCATGTCGCAGGAGCGGTTCGACGATGCCCTCGCGGCGTTCCGGGAAGTACTGGCGCGCCAGCCCGACAACCTCGACGCGCTGGGCGGCACGGCCGATTCGCTGCTCGCGCTCCAGCGCTGGCCCGAGGCGATCACCACCTATGAGCGTTATCTGACGCTGAACCCCGGGAACACCGCTGCCCGGTTCAACCTCGGGCTCGCGCTGTTCGAGGTGGACCGGTTCGCGGACTCGGCGGCCGCCTTCCAGGCGGTCCTCGCGCAGGACCCATCGAATGTGGGCGCCTACGTGAACCTCGCGAACGCCGTCGGGTCGATGGGTCGATATGGTGACGCGGTCCGCGCGCTGCAGCGCGCAGCCGAACTGGAGCGCGACCCGGCGGCACGTGAGGCGATCCTCGCCTCGGTTCGCCTGATTCTCGGTCACTGATCCGGCGCCCCCTCGCCTACGCACGCCGGCGACCCCACCTGTACGCAGGACGGGCGGGCCGGAGTCCTGCTCCAAGCCCGCCCGTTCCCTGTGCCTGTCGAAGGCCTCAGCTCAGTGCCCTGAAGACCTTGAACTGATAACCGAGGACCGGGGACCTCCCTACCACCGGACCTGCATCCCGAAGCCCACCATGCGCGGCTGCATGATCGAGTTCGGGAACAGGTAGGACGAACTCAGCGCGTTGGTCGTGATGAAGCTGATGATCGCGTCCGAGTTGTTCACGTTGAAGATCTCGAGCTGCGGCTGCAGGGTGACGCGGCGGAAGCGGAAGTTCCGCGCCACCTTGAAGTCGAGCTGGTTGATCCGCTCGACGAAGGTGCCACGCGGCGGCTGGAGCTGCAGCGTCAGCGTGGGCGGGTTGAAGGAGGTGGGCAGGATCACCTGGCCGGCCGGGCACGGCGACGGGCAGCTGGCCGGGTAGCGGGTGAGGCCGCGCGTGACGATCATCGTGCGCGTGCTCGTCGGCCCCTGCGTGCTCTGGAACGAGCCGGACACCTGGATGCCCCACCTGAGGGGGTACGAACCGGACACCTTGAACTGCTTCTGGAACGGGATGTCGAGCTGCGTGTCGTCGCAGAAGCGCAGGTTGTTCGGGTTGTCGGGCGCAGTGCAGTTCGTGTTGCGCTGGCGCTCGAAGGCGAAGCCGCCGAAGATCTGCGCCCCGCCGCCCGGCCGGATGCGGAACTCGAAGTTGAACGAGTTGTACACCTGCTTGCGCTTGGGATCGAAGGTGTCGAGGTTGCGCGTGGGCGCCGCCTGCGCCGCCGCGGTGCGGCCGTAGGCGGGGATCGGCTCGCCCGTCAGCGGGTTGTACACCGTGAACAGCTGGTAGTTCGGGTTCTGTGTCGGGTCGTCCCCCGTGTACAGCCAGCTCTGGTTCAGCGAGATATTCAGGTTGCGGAAGTAGCCGTAGAACCAGCTGCCGGTCACCGACACGCGGGGCAGCAGCTCGTGCTGGATCTCGATGCCCTGCTCAAGGTTCCAGGTCCGGGGGAAGTTGCCGAAGGTGTTCGGCGCCGCGATGCCGAAGTTGGACGGCAGCGCCGCGAGGTTGATCTCGCAGCCCGCCGAAGGATACGCGCACGGCGCCTGCCGGGTGCCGTCCGGGTTGAAGCCGAGCGCCCCCTGCGCGATGTTGTCGCCGTTCACGTCGGTCCACGCCAGCGAGAAGGTCTGCGACAGCAGCGGGTTGTAGTCGGACGCGATGCCGGTGGTGCGCGCCTGGTTGTACCGGTTCAGCGAGTACTTCAGCGCCGTCTTCGAGTTGCCGAACAGGTCGTACACGGCGCTCATGCGCGGCGCCCAGTTCCGCCAGTTCGGGAGGTCGGGAATGGCGGCGAAGCTGCGCGCCGGCACGAAGCGCCCGGCCGGGACGTCCGCGGCAAGCACCGAGGCATTCAGCGCTTCCCAGCGGATACCGCCGCTCACCGAGAGGCGGTTGATGGTCCACGTGTCCTGCAGGAAGATCCCGACGTCGTAGTTCATCCGCTCCCCGTACTTGGAGAGCGGCGTGTTGCGGATCACGACCGAGTCCGGCACGGTGTACGGCACGCCTGTGCGCGAGCTGCGGTACACCTGATAGAGGTCGCCGTTCGCATCCACGGAGTGCGTGAACGTGCCGCGCTGGTACTGCACACCCGCCTTGATGTTGTGGGCCCCGGTCACGTACGACGCCGACGCCTGCCAGTTGTAGCGGGACGGGCTCTGCGTCGTCTGCCCGAGGGAGGCGCGCTGCACGCCCCCGAGGTCCAGTTCCTGCTGCGCCGTGTTGGCGAACCACGCGGCCGTTCCACGCGGCTGCTCGATGCCGTCACGATAGCTGTTCGTGTAGTACTCGAGGTTGCTCGAGAAGCCGCCTTCGATCAGCAGCCGTGGCGTCAGCGTGCCGGTCAGCTTCGCCTGGTTGGTGTGATACGCCGGCGAGAACCACTGCGTCGCCGCCGTCTCGGGATCGTACCGGCTCTGCATGTCGTGGCCGCGATACTTGTCGATCTCGTCCTGGTAGACGCCGAGCTTCCACTTCGACGTCATCTGCCACGTGACGCGCGCAAGGGCGCTCTTGATGAACTGGTCGTCCACACCGCGCGACCCGTCGTCGAAGAAGGTGTTCGCGATGAAGTTGTTCACCGAGAAATACCGGGCCGAGCCAAAGAACCAGATCTTGTCCCTCTTGAGCGGCCCGCCCTGGGCGACCGTGGCGTCGAGGATTCGGTCGATCGCGTTACCGGCGGTCAGTCCGGTGGCCTGGTGCCGTGGCGTGAGGTTGCTTCCCTGCCACTCGCCCGGACGGAAGGCCATCTTGAAGTCGCCGTTGAACCGGTTGCCGCCTTCACGCGGGATCATGTTGAGCCGCACGCCGCCCGACGAGGTGTCGGGCGCGATGCCGGCCGTCTGGTAGCTGACCTCCGCGTTCATCGCGTCGTTGAAGTAGCTCTGGACGGCCCCGTCGCCCTGCAGGCCGTTGACGATCATGCCGTCGATCATGATCGTGTTGTTCGCCGTGGTCATGCCGTGCGTCGACATGTAGGTCTGCTGCATCGCACGGGCGCCGCCGGTATCCGGCAGGTTCAGGTTCACGCCGACGATGAGCTGGCCCATGCCCTGGATGGTGCGGCCGGTGGGAATGGCGTCGATCGCCTCGCGGTTCAACACCGCCGTGTGCACGGCCGTCTGCACGTCGACGACCGGTGCGGCGCCGGTGACGGTGAGCGTCTCCTCCAGCGACCCGACGCGCATCTCGCCGTCGATGGTCATCGTGAACTGGGACGGCAGTTCGAGCCCTTCACGCTTGAAGGTCTGGAACCCTTCGAGGGAAAAGGTGACTGTGTAAGTGCCCGGCCGCAGGTCGACGATGCGGTATTGCCCGTCGCCGCCGGAAATCACCGAGCGCGTTTTTTCGATCAGCGCGTCACTCGACGCTTCCACTGTCACGCCAGGCAGCACTGCGCCGGACGTGTCCTTGACCGTGCCGACGATCGCGCTTTGGGCCAGCGCCCCTGCCGGCAGCATGACCAGACAGAGCATGGCCAGCGCCGCCACTCCCAGGACTCGTCGCATCATTCGAAGCCTCCCTCACTGTCATCGACTCACCATCGAAACCGAAGTACTGCATTCGACACGGTATGAATGGGACTGCCCGGTGCCAGGCACCGACCCGTTGACAAGAGCAATAAGGGAAATCGAAAAATCCGAGACCGGGCGGGAGACTACGGGAGTCCTGCCGTCCGAGTCAATCAGGAATGCGCGTCGTGGAGTGCATGGGCGGTGGGCGGCCTTCATCCAATTGGATTTGAAGCGGCCGTCGAGTCCGTCGCGTGCCAGCTCAGCTGCGTTCGTTGCGGCACAATGACAGGGAGCGCGACGTCGCGCTCGAGCCTGATTGGAATCCCCGCCTGACATGTCACGTCCCTGGCTTGCGCACTACGACTACTGGGTGCCCCCGCACCTCACCTACCCCGAGCAGCCGCTCTACGAGATTCTGGATGCGGTCGCGATCGACATTCCGGATAGGCCGGCGATCGCGTTCATGGGGTCCACCGTCACCTTCCGTACACTGAAGTCGCGGGCGGACTGCCTTGCAACCGAGCTGGCTCGCCTCGGCCTCACCACCGGTGACCGCGTGGGCATCATGCTCCCCAACTGTCCGCAGTACGTCATCGCGGCCTTCGCGGTGCTGCGACTGGGCGGTGTCGTGGTGAACCTCAATCCCGCGTACACCCGCCGCGAACTGGTCGGGATCGCACACGATTCGGGCCTGCGCGTCCTGATTACGCTCGACACCCTCGCGGAAGTGGCACTCGCCGGGCAGGCGAGCACGGCCATCGCGCACGTGGTCGTCACCTCGCTGGGCGAGTACGCGGCGACCAGTTGCCGGCCTCCAGACGTCCCGGGAACGCTGCGCCTGGCAGACCTCACCACCGGCGGCGCAGTCCGGGCACCTCGCGTTCGCGCCCGCGTGTCGCCCGACGACCTCGCCGTGCTGCAGTACACCGGCGGCACCACTGGCGCGCCGCGCGGCGTGATGCTCACCCACCGCAGCCTCTTCGCGAACGTCGTGCAGACCGAGGTGTTCACAGAACGCGTGCGGACCCGAGGCGAGGCACGCTACCTGATGGTGATTCCGTACTCGCACGTGTTCGGCTTCACCGTCGGGCTGCTGAAGGGCGTATGGGTGGGCGCGCTGCAGGTGCTCCTGCCCCGGTTCGATCCCGAGGCGATGCTCGCCGCAATCCGCGACCAGGCACCGACCTACGTGCCCGGCGTGCCGACCATCTATACGTCGCTGCTCGCCCACCCGCGCGCTGAGGAGTACGGCCTCGACCGCGTCCGTCTCTTCACGAGCGGCGCCGCGCCCTGTCCGCCCGGTCTGCGCGACGCGTTCGAGCAGCGATTTGGCAGGCCGCTGTTCGAGGGCTACGGCCTGACCGAGGCCTCGCCGGTCACGCACAGCACGCCGCAGTTCGGGCGACGCAAGCTCGGCACGGTCGGTGTCCCGCTGCCAGACACCGACATCAAGGTGGTGGACGTCGAGGACGGCACACGCGAGCTGCCCGCCGGCGAGGTCGGCGAACTGTGCATCGCCGGCCCACAGCTGATGTCCGGCTACTGGAACCAGGCGGACGAGACCGCGCGGGCGCTTCGCGTGCACGATGGCCGGCTCTGGCTGCACACGGGCGACATCGCGACGATCGACACGGACGGCTACACGACCATCGTCCAGCGCAAGAAGGACATCATCATCGTGGACGGCTACAACGTCTACCCGTCGGAAGTCGAAGGCGTGCTCCACCAGCACCCGGCAGTCCGGACGGCAGCGGTGGTGGGCGTCCCCGACGCCTATCACGGGGAAGTGGTCCGGGCGTTCGTCGTGCTGCGAGACGGCCATCAGACGTCCGCGGCTGCGCTGCTGGCCCACTGCCGCTCCGCCCTGGCCCCCTACAAGGTCCCGGCTGAGGTCGAACTGCGCGCGACACTGCCGACGACGGCGGCGGGCAAGGTGTTGTACCGTGCTCTCAGGCAGGAAGTGTCGGTGTCCTGAGCGGGAGACGGACCCGGGCTCCGGGCGCGGTCCCCCGCACAAGGGGCCCGTGAATAGTTGCCTTATCTGGTGGCAGACTTTGTGTAACTGATCGCCCTGGAGTGTCCTCATGCGTTCCACACGGGTAGTCCTCCTCGTCACGATCCTCGCGGCCACGCTGGTGCTCCCGGCACTCGCCGACGCCCAGCCGCGCGGCCGGGCGGTTCCTCGCGGCGCGGTGCGTCCGCCCATCGTGCGCAGCACGCCCCCCGTGGTCAGGGTGGTGCCCTCCTACCGCTATTACGGTGGCTGGGCTCCCGGCGTGGGGCTGGGCGGCGTGGGGCTCGGCGGTGTGGGGCTGGGCTTCTACTACGGCGCGCCGTGGGCATGGGGTCCGACCACCTGGGGCCCGTACGGATACGGCTACGGCCGTTTCACGTATGGTGCTGCGCCCTTCGCATTCGGCGCGGGTGTGCCTGGATACTACGGGGCGTCTCCCTATGGCTACGGCTACGGCTCCCCGTACCCCTACGGATACGGATACGGATACGGCTACGCCCCCCGGACCAGCGGTGGCGTCAGGCTCGACCTGCCGCAGCTCGACGCCGAGGTGTACGTGGACGGCTACTACGCCGGCATCGTGGACGACTTCGACGGCGCGTTCCAGGAGGTGCCCCTCGAGCCCGGACCGCACCGGATCGAGGTTCGCTCGCAGGGCTTCGAACCGATCTCGTTCGAAGTGAACAGTCAGCCCGGCCGCACGATCACGTATCGGGCCACGCTGCGACCCGCGTTGCCCTGACAGCCGCGTCCAGCGCAGCCGGAGCGCAGGGGCGGCACGGCCACCGGAGCCGGACGGCACGGGATTCGCTAAACATCATGAAGCAGGAGGACGTGCAATGCTTCATATGGCGCTGGTGTTCCTGGTCATCGGCCTGATTGCGGCGGTGCTTGGCTTCACGTCGATCGCGGGCGCGTCGTTCGCCATCGCGAAGTTCATCGCGGGGTTGTTCCTCGTGCTGTTCCTGATCTTCCTCGTCGTCGCCCTCACCGCGGCGAAGAAGATCCTCGACTGAGGCCGCGGGCGCTACGGCTACAATGGAGGACCTCGGACGAGAGGTCCTTCATTGCACGCGCGGCGGCATCATCTCCTCATCACCCTCTCCCGACCTCCCCTTCGGCCTTCGATGCGCCGCCCCGGCTCTCTCGTGCTGTACCTCCTCCTGGCCTTCAGCGGTGCGTGGCTCACCGGGCAGGCTCAAGCGCCGCAACCCCTGCAGGTCCTCACGCGCGACGGGCAGCGGGCGCTGCCGGTGGTGTCCTCCGGCTCGCAAGAGATGGTGCTGCTGGACGACCTCGCCGCGGCGTTCCAGTTGGCCGTGCGCGACGACGGGGGCGGAATCACGGTGGGGTACAAGGGCCGCACAATCGTCCTCACCCCCGACCAGACCATCGCCTCGGTGGCGGGCCGGCTGATTTCACTGCCGTCCCCGCCCGCCCGTGTCGGCGGACGATGGGCGGTGCCGCTGGACTTCGTCAGCCGCGCACTCGCCCCGATCTACGACGCGCGCCTGGAACTGCGGCGCGGGTCGAGGCTCCTGCTGGTCGGGGATGTCCGGGTTCCGCGTGTGGCGGTCGCAACCGAGACGCTGCCGGGCTCCGCCCGCGTGACGGTGGACGTCGTGCCCGCCGCGAATACAGCCGTCACGCAGCAGGGCTCACGGCTGCTGGTCCGGATCGATGCCGACGCCCTCGACCTGAATGTCGTCGCCGTCCAGCCCTCGGGGTTCGTGCAGGCCCTCCGGTCGGTCGACGCCACGACGCTGGCCATCGACCTCGGCCCGCGGGCAGGCGGCGTTCGGTCGAGCACGCAACCGCTCGACGCTGGTTCGCGCACGAGCATCGAACTGGTCGGCGCCCAGACCGACGCGGCGCCCTCCCCGGCTGTCGCACCTCCGGCGACGGACCCGGTGCCGCGCGATCTGGCGCTCGGGCAGGGCTCGCTGCTGCGCACCGTCGCCATCGACGCCGGCCACGGCGGCACGGACGTCGGAGCCGTCGGCGCCGTCGGGACGAGAGAGAAGGATGTCACCCTCGCCATCGCGCGGCGGCTCCGCGCCGCGATCGAGAGCCGCCTCGGCCTGCGCGTGGTCATGACACGAGACGACGACCGCGACGTGGCCCTGCAGGATCGCGTGGCGATGGCCAACAACAACAAGGCCGATCTCTTCATCAGCCTGCACGCCAACGCGTCGTTCCGTCCCGACGTGAGCGGCGCGGCGGTCTACACCGCCGCGTTCAGCCTGGAGGAACTCGCTCGCGAGGGTCTGGCGCCGGAGCGGCTGCCGGTATTCGGCGGCGGCCTGCGGGACATCGAAGTCGTGCCGTGGAACCTCGCGCAGATCCGGCACCGCGAACGGTCCGAGGCCTTTGCCGCGACCCTGGCCTCCGCCCTCGCGCCCCGCGTGCCGATGGCGGCGCGCCCCGTCGAGCACGCGCCCCTCCGGGTGCTCGAGCCGGCGAACATGCCCGCGATACTGCTCGAGACGGGCTATCTCACCAACGCAGGCCAGGAAAAGGCGCTCGGCGGCGCGGAGCTGCAGGGCACGCTGGCACAGCTCGTCGTCGATGCGATTGCCAGCTTCCGGGATCGGCTCAGCGGCGCCGACGGGCAGGCCTGGTGACGTTCCGACGTACGTTCGGCGTGGTGTTCTTCACCGTGGCCGCGGCCGGCCTCGGCTGGCTGCTGTTCGTCGGCCTGCCACGCTGGTACGGGCCGCCGTCGGTTGCCGGCGCACCGGCTGTCGCGCCCACGCCCGCGGACACCACCCGACGCACGATCAAGGCTCGCCTGTTCTACGTCTCCGACGACGGCACGCGGCTGACGCCCGCCGAACGCGAGGTTCCGTATGCGGAGCGCACCGCCGAGCAGGCGCGGCTCATCGTCGAGGAGCAACTGAAGCCGGCCATACCACCGCTCGTCTCGGCTGTACCCGCGGGCACGACGCTGCGAGCCCTCTTCGTCACCGCCGACGGCGCGGCGTTCGTCGACCTCAGCGCAGAGGTCGCTGCGGCACATCCGGGCGGGTCGCTGAACGAGCTGCTGACGATCTATACATTCGTCCAGGCGTTGACCGCCAACCTTCCCGCCATCACGTCGGTGCAGCTCCTGGTGGACGGCCGCGAGACCGACACGCTCGCCGGGCACGTGGACATCAAGCGGCCGCTGCCCCGCGCCGACGAGTGGGTCGCCGAGAACGTCTCACGATAGAATCTCTCCACCCCGCGCGATACCGCGCGCCCGTGTACGCCAACCGAAGGACTTCCCCATGCGTTCCGACAGCCGCGCACCGAACCAGCTGCGCGAGACCACCATCACGCCGCACTATCTCGCCCACGCCGAAGGATCCGTGCTCATCGAAGCCGGCCGGACTCGCGTCATCTGCACCGCCAGCGTCGAAGAACGCGTGCCGCCGTTCCTGCGCAACACGGGAAAGGGCTGGGTGACAGCGGAGTACGGGATGCTGCCGCGGGCCACCAACACGCGCATGCAGCGGGAGGCGACGGCCGGCAAGGTCGGCGGTCGAACGCAGGAGATCCAGCGGCTGATCGGCCGATCGCTGCGCTCGGTGACGAACCTGCCCGCGCTCGGCGAGCGCACCATCTGGATCGACTGCGACGTCATCCAGGCCGACGGTGGAACCCGCACCGCGTCGATCACCGGCGCGTTCGTCGCGCTTGCGCTGGCCCTCGAGACGCTGCGGTCGCGGGACGTCCTCAAGACCATCCCCCTGAACGATTCCGTGGCCGCCATCAGTGTCGGCATCGTGGACGGCGAAGCGTTGCTGGACCTGGCCTACGAGGACGATTCCCGGGCCGAGGTGGACATGAACATCGTCAAGACGGGGGACGGCCGCTTCATCGAGGTGCAGGGAACGGCAGAAGGGCTGCCCTTCAACCGCGAGGCCCTCGACACGCTGCTCGCGCTCGCCGACGACGGCATCCGTCAGCTGGCGGAGAAGCAGCGTGCCATCGTCGGGCACCTCGTGCGGTTCCCGAGCTAGCGACCGATGCACCTCCGCCGGGCGAGCGTCGCGACACCCATCGGGCCGATGCTCGCGCTGTCGAGCGGCGACGCGCTGGTGGCGCTCGAGTTCGATTCAGGGGCGCGGCTGACCCGCCTGGACGCGCGGCTGGCGCGCTTCGTCCCGCACGCCTCGATCGAAGACGGGCGCGACGAGGTGCTCGGCGCCGTGGAACGGTGGCTGGACGACTACTTCGCCGGCGTCGCGGCCGGCATCGACGCGCTGCCGCTGGCCACGCACGGCACGCCGTTCGAGTGCCGCGTCTGGGCAGCGCTGCGGACCATTGCGCCAGGCGCAACCGTGAGCTACGGCACCATCGCCGGACAGGTGACTCTGCGCCCGAACGCCTCGCGCGCGGTCGGCCTGGCGAATGGGGCCAATCCGATTGCGATCATCGTCCCCTGCCACCGCGTGATTGGCGCCGACGGATCGCTGACCGGCTACGGCGGCGGGCTCGACCGCAAGGCCTGGCTCCTCGAGCACGAAGAGCGCCACTGGCCCACCGCCACGAGCATCTCACGCGTGCGTGCGCGGACACGGCGGGCGGGCGCGCAACTGCCGCTCGCCTTCTAGTGCGCCCGCGGCTCCACCGTGACATTTACATCCACGCCGGTCGTCAGCGCGCCGTCGTCGCCCAGCGCCCGCAGGACGTAGCGCCCGGGCGCGTGGAAGGTGACGTCAGTCACGATCCGTCCATCGGGTGGCAACACGGGTGGCACCCACCACGGCGCCCACGGTGAATTCGCGCCCGTGCGCGTGTCCTCCCAGGGCTTGATCTGCGCCGGCGAGAAGGAGACGGGGCCGGACCCGCGGTAGACGAACCAGGAGAGGTGCAGGCCGACGGTCTTGCCCACCGTCGTGCGGCGCGGCGGCTGCGATTCGCGCGTGATTCTCGTGCCGTTCACGGTCCGCGTCCGCGGCTCGACCAGCACCGACCGTTTTGGCACGCCGTCGTCTGAGATGACGGCGTGCAGTTGGACCGGTTCGCCTACCGCGACCGTGCGCGTCCGCAGGCCCTCGATACGGACCGACGGCGCCTTGTTCGCGCGAACCTCCGGGCTGCTCGTGCCCGCGCCCAGCGCACCGGTCTCCGAGGCCTTCACCACATCATCGAGCACGTAGTCTGGCCGCAACGACGCGTAGGCCTTCTCCACCTTGCCCTGCGTCGTCAGGGTCCACACCAGCTCGTCCCGCTCGCCAAAGGTCCGCGGCACGGGCACCCGGAACACGAAGCGGTTGCGCCTGGGCAGGAAGCGGGTGGGCTGCCCCTGGTCGGCGGGTCCGGGCGTGAACCCATTGTCGGGCCCGACCGGGACGTCGAGTTCCTCCTCCCAGTTCCGATTCATGTAACCGAAGACGAAGTAGCGCGACCCGTCCAGGTCGACTTCCCACCCTTCGTAGGCGGGCGCCACGGTCTGACCGCTGTTGTAGGTGAGCGACTGTCCTGCGCTGGTGAGGGTGCTGGCCATGAAGCCGCATCCTGCGAGCAGCAGCGCAACGGTGGGCGAAGCCCCGATGAATCGACGCATCTATTTCCCTGCCTTGTGCGAAGTAGAGAACCGCCCGCAACGCTACCTGCTCCGGCCGTGACAACGCCGCGACATCCTGGAGGGTTCTTCCGGGCACGTCGGTCAGTCGGACGACCCGTGTGTGGCAAAGCGGTGACAGTCCGGCGACAGCGCGAGGTCGGCCCGCGGGCGGCGCGTGGCTCGTGGCAGAATCTCCCCCGCGTTTTCTTCAGGGAGGGGTCCTGTGTCGCTCTCACAACCGGCGGCGCGCGCGCACGTGCTGCTCGTCGAGGACGAGGAACCGATTCGCGAACTGATCGAGTTCCACCTCGATCTCGCAGGACTCGACTGCACGTCGGTGTCCGACGGCAAGGTCGCGCTGCATGTTGGCGCTCGTTGAAAACTGACCAGGACGGCTCGTTGAAAATTGACCAGGGCC
>CAYLTD010000038.1:0-44612 GCA_964386715.1 uncultured Bifidobacterium sp. | reverse complement strand
CTGCCGCGCAACATCACGGTCGGTGGCGGCGTGGACTTCGGCCGCCAGGTGCGCGACAACTGCTTCACCGTCGACGTGCCGAACATCCCGCGCGACATCACCGGCGCGTTCAACGGCAGCGGTCCCTTCTGCCGCCAGGTGACGGCGTTCAAGGACAACCTCGACCTCCGCATCCGCGCCAGCGCGCCGATCGGCTGGGGCCTCAACCTCAGCGCCGTCTTCCGCAACACGGCCGGCGCCGCGCTGAACGCCACCTGGAATGTGAACAACGCCGACATCGCGGCGGGCCGCATTCAGTTCAAGAACGGCCGCACCACGTTCGCCGGCAACCTGCCCCAGGGCGTCGCCCTGCACCCGCAGGCGGTCTACTTCGGCGACCGGTTCAACCAGCTCGACGTGGCCCTGAACAAGTACTTCGACACGGGTGTCGGCCGGCTGCGCCTGGCGTTCGACGTCTACAACGCCCTGAACTCGAACTCCGTCCAGGGTGTGACGACGACCTACACGAACTCGGCGCTGAACCGCTGGCTGCGTCCGACGCTGTTCATGGACGCGCGGCTGGCCCGCGTGACGGCGAGCTTCGCGTTCTAGTCCGCTGGCCCGGGGCGCGGCGTGCGCGCCCCGGGTCCGTTTTCTGAAGCGGGCCAGGCCAGCCAGCCCGGTCCGGTCTGACAGTCGGGAGGATTTGAATGAAGCGGTTGATGGTGTTTGCCCTCATCGCCACCCTGGGCAACACGTCCCTGGCCCTTGCGGAAGAGTCCCTGCTCAAGGCGGGAACCCGGCAGGTGCAGCAGATCGCACGGTCGCAGTCGACCACCACGACGGCCGCCACACCGGTCGCCGCCCCGCTCGCCGCGGCCATGCAGGGAGGTCCGAAGACCTTGCAGTCGAGCGGCCTGCGGAAGAGCGCGAAGTGGCTGATCGCAATCGGCGCCGCGGCCGCCTTCGTGGGCGCTGCCTACGCGATCGACCAGAACTCCGAGGACAACACCCCGTCCTCGCTCGGCACCCGCCGCGACTAGGCAGGACAGCTACCTCACAGCCAACCCCACCAGACGCCACGCGCGGCTGGTGGGGTTTCTTGTTTTATGCTGGAGATTCCGGCGCCGCGGCGCCGGCACCTCCAGAAGCCACTGATGCATGTCCCTCGCTTGAACGGCGCCCCGGATGGCCGCCACACCCACTCCCAGGCCTACGTGACGTCCGGTCGGCGGCGTCCGGAGGTCCGCATCCAGGCGCTCCGATGGGGACTGCTTCTCCGCCGCTGGTGCGCCGCGCTGGCGATTGCCGCGCTGGGCGCCGTGGCATGCAGCCGGTCCGGCGAGACGCCGGGAGCAGCCCCGTCCGCGGAACGTCGCGAGTTGGCCTACCGAGCCAACAACGTCGGCGTCGCACTGCTCGAGCAGTTGAACTATGCGGACGCGGCGTCCAACTTCCGTCGGGCGCTCGGGGCCGACCCGACCCTGGCCATCGCACGGCTGAACCTCGGGGTCGCTTTGTTGTACGAGCAGGACCTCGAAGGAGCGCTCCGTGAGGCGGCCGAGGCGGCGCGGCTCCTGCCCGAAGCGCCCCAGCCGCACTATATCCTCGGCCTGGCCGCCCGCGGCCTCGGGCGCACCGACGAGGCGCGCACGCACTTCGAGGCCGTCAGGCGGCTCGATCCGGGTGATGTCGGCGTGAACATCAACCTGGCCCAGATTGCGCTCGAAGGACAGCGCTTCGATGACGCCGTGTCGACGCTCGGCCCCGTCGTCCAGGGGGAACCGAACAACGTGACGGCGGTCTATGTCTACGGCCTGGCGCTGACGCGGAGCGGGAATGCCGATGAGGGCCAGCGTTTCCTCGATCGCGCGCAGGCGCTGCGTCGCGCCAGTTACGCCATCACGTTCGGCACCGGGTACCTCGAACAGGGTCGGTACGCCGAAGCCCTCGCGTCCACGGGCGCCGAACCCGATCTCGTCGATCCCGAAACGTCGCCGGCCAGCTTCACGCCGGCACCGCTCGCCATGGGTGTTTCAGCAGTGGCGCCGTCGCCTTCGCCGCTGGGATCGCCGGTTCAGCGCACCCAACTGTCGGGCGACGGGGCACGGGACCTGGCCGCGGCCCTCGGCGGAGGGTCGACGCTGCTGGACATCGATGGCGACGGCGACCTCGACCTGTTCGTCGCCTCTCCGTCCGTGCAGCGGCTGATGCGCCAGGACGACGGGCAGTGGACCGACGTCACCGAAGCCTCCGGCCTCGCGGCGGTTCCGCCCGGCGCCGTCGGCGTCGGAGCCGTGAGCGCCGACATCGACAACGACGGTGCCGTGGACCTGGTGGTCTTCGGCAGCGGAGCGACCGCGTTCTATCGAAACGACGGCAAGGGCCACTTCACCGACGTGACAGCGACGGCGGGACTCAAGGCGCCCACGTGGCTCCCGGGGGCCGCTGCGCTCGTGGATGTCGATCACGACGGCGACGTGGACCTCCTGCTCGCGGGCCTGGCCGATCCCGGAGCGACCACGCTCGAATGCTGCGGCACCGCCGTATTCCCGGACGGCCTCGCGCCGGCGCCCCTGCAACTCTGGCGCAACAACGGCAACGGCACCTTCACCGACATCACCACGGCCGCTCGGCTCGAACGCCGGGGCCATGCCGTCGGCATCGCCCCGACGGATTTCGACAACGACCGGGACGTGGATCTTGTAATCGCCTACCGCGATGCTCCGCCCGCGCTCTATTCGAACCAGCGCGATGGCACCTTCAAGGACGTGGCTGCGGAGGTCGGGCTCCACGCCGCGCTGCCCCAGGGCGGCAGCGTCTCCGCCGTGACTGCAGGCGACGTCAACAAGGACGAGTGGCCCGACCTGCTGTTCACCACGAGTGCCGGCGCGGCGCTGGCCACAAGCGATACGCGCGGCCGCTTCGCGGTGGCTTCCCTCGCAGGGGTGGCCGGCCCACTGCACGCGGGGCTGCTGCTCGACTACGACATCGATGGACTGCTCGACCTCGTCGCGTGGTCGTCGGATGGTCCGGTGGTCGTCAGGAACATGGGCCGGTCGTGGGCCAACGTTACGGCTCGCGCGATCGGATCAGCAACTCCGGGACCGGCCCGGGCCGTGCGACGCGGCTTCCTGGCTGCCGATCTCGATCGGGATGGCGACACCGACCTGGTGCACACCGTCGGCGGTGCGACGTGGCTGTGGAGCAACAGTGGCGATCCCCGTCGTGCCGCCCTTCGACTCGACCTTCGCGGCCGTGTCTCCAATCGTTCGGCTGTCGGTGCCAAGGTGCAGGTGCGGGCCGGCAGCCTCAGTGCACGCATCGAGACCTCCGCTGCCTCCCCCGCGGTGGCGCCCGCCGATGTGACGTTCGGCCTGGGCACACGTCGCGGCGCCGACGCCGCCCGCGTACTTTGGCCGTCGGGGATTCTCCAGGCGGAAACGGCCGCTCCAGCGCAAGGAGCAGGCGCTGCCGGGTCCACTGCGGCTACCCCGCCGGCCGCGCTGCCCAGTCCGTTCCGGATCGAGGAACTGGACCGCAAACCCTCGTCGTGCCCGTTCCTGTACGCGTGGAACGGAGAGCGCTTCGAGTTCCTCACCGACTTCCTCGGTGGCGGAGAAATGGGCTACTGGGAAGGGCCCGGCACCTACAACCACCCGGACCCGGTCGAGTACGTGCGCATCACCAGCGAGCAACTGCGCCCGCGCGACGACCGGTTCGAGTTGAAGGTCACCAACGAGCTCGAGGAAGTGCTGTACCTGGACCGCATGCAACTGCTGGCCGTGTCGCATCCCGCTGACGTGCAGGTGTATCCGAACGAGGGGATGACGATGCCGCCGAAGCCGGAGCGGCTGCACGGCGTTCGGAATCCCGGGCCGCCGCTGCGTGCGCACGACGACCATGGCCATGACGTCACGGACCGCGTCGCGCGTCTCGATCGGCGGTATCCCGACGACTTTCCGCTCGCGCGGATCCGCGGGTACGCAGCTCCCCACAGCCTTTCCCTGGACCTCGGGCCATCGGCCGAGGCGCGGACGCTGCTGCTGACCGGCTGGACCGACTATGCCTTCTCGAGCGACAACGTCGCCGCGAGCCAGGCGGGCCTGGCCCCGATCGAACCCTACCTGGAGGTGCGGGACGTACGCGGGGCGTGGCGCCGTGCCGCGGTAGCCGTGGGCATCCCGGTGGGCCGGCCGCAGACCATTCCACTCGACCTGTCGAACGTACTGCGCCCGGGCGAGCATGAAGTTCGGGTCACCACCAACATGCGGGTCTACTGGGATCGCGTGCTCGTCGGCACCACGGTTTCGACTCAAGCGCTGGCACACACGGAACTCGGCCTGGCCGCCGCGACCCTGCGCGAGCGCGGCTTCTCCCGGGAGGTACGGCCGGACGGCGAGGACCCGCCCGGGTACGACTACGCACGCGTGTCGCCGGACTCGCCGTGGAAGGTTTTTGCCGGCCGCTATACGCGGCTCGGCGACGTGCTGCCGCTGCTGGCGACGACCGACGACCAGTTCGTCGTCTCGAAGCCCGGGGACGAAGTGGCACTCGCGTTCGACAGCGCGCGCCTCGGCTCGCTGCCTCCGGGATGGACCCGTACCTTCCTGCTCCGCGGCGACGGCTACAGCAAGGAAATGGACCTCAACTCGGCCAGTCCCGACATGGTTGAGCCGTACCCGTTTCACGGCATGACGGGATACCCCTATGGGCCCCGCGAGCACTACCCGGACGATGAGGCGCACCGCCGCTACCGCGACGCCTACAACACGCGCGTCGTGGTCCGGCCCGTGCCGAGCCTGAGGGCGACGCAATGAGCGACCTGCGTTATGCGGTCGCGGCGTGCCAGACCGATCACGCGAACCCTGCCGACCGATCCGGCATGCGCGCCAATACGACGCGCATGCTCGACATGGTCGACGCCGCCGTCGTGGGCAGCAGTCCGTTCCTGCCCGTGCGGCTGATCGTGTTCCCGGAGTTCGCGCATGCCGCCCCCGTGTATGCCACGGTGCCTGAACTGCGGGCGAAGCTCGCCGTTCCGATTCCGAACGAGCACACCGAGCGGCTGGCGGCCAAGGCGCGCGAGCACGGTGTCTACATCCAGAGCGGGACGATGATCGAGGACGACCCGAAGTGGCCGGGTGTCGTGTTCAATACGACCTGCCTCATCGGGCCGGAAGGGATTCTCACGAAGTACCGCAAGGTCAATCCCTGGATTCCCTTCGAGGTCCATGCGAGCCCACACGACATCCCCGGCTACGATGAGCCGCTCTTTCCGGTGGCAGACACGCCGATCGGGCGCATCGGCTGCGCCATCTGCTACGACTGGCTGTTCCCGGAAGTGCTCCGCCAACTGGCAGCAAACGGTGCGGAGGTGCTCGTGCGGGTGTCGGCCTACATGGATCCGTGGGGGGCCACCGAGCCGATGAACTGGTGGACCCTCGTGAACCGGACGCGCGCGATCGAGAACATCGCGTACGTGGTGGCGGCCAACCAGGGTGCAAGCCTCCGGCACTACCCGCCATATTCCTGGCCTGGCGGATCGCAGGTGGTGGACTTCGACGGCCGCCTCCTGGCCGAAGCCTCGCCCGGGCCCGGCGAGCGCATCGTCGTCGCCCCGATTGATGTCGGAGCGTTGCGGCACGAGCGGGCGACGCGCATCGGCCACCACATGGCCGCCCACCTGCGGACGGGCGCGTACGAGGTGTACCGCGCCCAGGGGTATCCGGGGCGCGTGGACGCGTCGGTGCCTTTGTCGTTCGAAGAGAACGTCGAGCGTATCGCCCGCGGGAAGGCGCGGCTGCGTTGAGCGGTCGACACGACAGCGGGGTGGGGACGAGCAGGACCGTGGACCCGCGTGCGCGAGGTAACACGGGGCATTGGGGAAAGCGCAGCCGGATGTGGCTGCTGGCCGGCACGCTCTCGGCGGTGACCGCCGCCGCGTGCGCGGAGTCGCCGGCGCCGGACGCAGGCCAGGGCAGCCGCGCTGCTGCCAACGCGTCTGCGCCGACGAGCCAGGATGAGTGGTTCGTCGACCGCGCGGAGGCGTCCGGGCTGCGATTCGTGCACTACAACGGCGCAAGCGGCCGGTTCTACTATCCTGAGATCCTGCCGCCCGGCGTCGCGCTGTTCGACTACGACAACGACGGCGATCTCGACGCGTACCTCGTCCAGGGCAAGGCGCTTGGGACCGACCGGGCGCCCGAGCCCCCGGCGGCCGCACAGCCGCTGCGGGGACGGCTGTTCAGGAATGACCTGGCGGTCCGCGCGGACGGCTCCCGCGACCTGCGCTTCACGGATGTGACCGAAGCGAGCGGCATCGGGGCGGACGGGTTCGGATTCGGCGTGGCCGCAGGAGACGTCGACAATGACGGTTTCGTGGACCTTTACCTGACGACTCTGGGAGGCAACCGGCTCTGGCGGAATACGGGGCAGGGCACGTTCGTCGACGTCACGACGCAGAGCGGGACGGCGAATGTGCCCGGGTTCGGCGTGTCAGCCGCCTTCCTCGACTACGACCGCGACGGCTGGCTCGATCTCTACGTCGGCAACAACGTGAACTACCGGGGAATCGACAAGGAGACCGTCTGCCCGAATCCGGCCGGCGCACGCGACTACTGTCCGCCGCAGATCTACGGCGGGCTGCCCGACCGCCTCTATCGCAACACCGGGAAGGGCAGGTTCGTCGACGTGACGGCGCGTGCGCTCGTCGGCGGGAAGTACGGCCCGGCGCTCGGCGTCAGCACCGCGGACTTCAACAACGACGGCTGGATCGACATCTACGTGGCGAACGACGGCGAGGAGAACCTGCTCTGGATCAACCAGCAGGACGGGACGTTCAGGGAGACGGCGCTGCTGGCGGGCGCAGCGCTGACCGCCGAGGGCAAGGCCGAAGCCAGCATGGGCGTGGACGCGGGAGATTTCGACAACGACGGCGACGAAGACCTGGTGATGACGGAGCTGACCAGTCAGGGCTTCAACGTCTACGTGAACGACGGGTCGGGGCGCTTCCGCGACCAGAGCGCGGCCTCGGGTCTTGGCCCGATGAGCCAGCCGTTCACCGGGTGGGGCACGTCCTGGTTCGACTTCGACAACGACGGCCTGCTGGACACGTTTTCGGCCAACGGCACGATCATCGCGCTGGAAGGACACGACCGGGTGCCGTTTCCGTACGATCAGCGCCGTATCCTCATCAGGAACATGGGTAACGGCCGTTTCGAGGATGTCAGCACGAAAGCCGGCGCCGCGTTCGCGGTGACCGAAGCCGGGCGCGGGGCCGCGTTCGGCGACGTGGACAACGACGGCGACATCGACATCCTGGTCGGCAACGACGCAGGGCCGGCGCGCCTGCTCGTCAACACCGTGGGCAACCGGCAGCACTGGGTGGGCCTGAGAGTGGTCGGGGTCGGAGGACGAGACATGCTTGGCGCGCGCGTCGGCGTGACGCGCGGGTCGGGGCCGACCGTGTGGCGGCGGGCGCGGACCGACGGGAGCTATGCCTCGGCGAGTGACCCGCGTGTTCTGGTCGGCCTCGGCACCTCCACCGAGCGGCCGCGCATCGAGGTGCGCTGGCCCGACGGCCGCCGCGACACGTGGGCCAGCGTGGAGGTCGATCGCTGGACGACGCTGCGGCAGGGTGAAGGGCAGTGAACGTCGGACGTGCCGCCCGTGCGTCGATCGCCGCGCTTGCCTTTACGGCTGGCGGCTGCTCGCCCGAGCCGAAGACGGTGCCTGCCGCGTCGCTCACGCCGGCGACGCCGGCCGTGAGCGTGATGACGCTGCCCGATCTCTCGAAGCTGGTGCCAGCGGTGCAGTCGCAGATCCGCGAGCAGCACGCGACCGTGCAGCGCGCGCTCGAGAACCGCGCGGCGAGTGCCCCGGACCAGTCCAACGCCTACGGGCAGCTCGGCAAGCTGCTCATGGCGGCGCAGCTGCCGGAGGCTGCCGAGCGCGCGTTGCAGAACGCGGAGACGCTGAATCCCGCCGATCATCGCTGGCCCTACTATCTCGCGCACCTGTATCGCACGCAGGGCGACCTCACGAAGTCGGCGAGCCTCTTCCAGCGTGTGCTCCAGCTGCGACCGGATGATGTGGACGCGCTGGTGTGGCTCGGAGACGTCTCGCTGGCGGCCGGCCGGCAGGACGCGGCCGAACCGGCGTTCGCAAAGGCGCTGGAACTCGAGTCCACGTCCGTGTCGGCGCGGTATGGCATGGGGCGCGTCGCGCTGGCGAAGAACGAGCCCGCACGCGCGGTGGAGTTCCTCGAGGAGGTATTGCGGCGCGACCCCAAGGCGTCGGCAGCGCATTACCCCCTGGCGCTGGCCTACAACACGCTCGGCAACAACGTGAAAGCCGAGGAGCATCTGCGCCAGCGGCGCGATACAGTCATCCTGCCTGCGGATCCGCTGATGGTGGAACTCGACTCGCTGCTGCAGAGCCCCCAGAGCTTCGAGACGCTCGGCATCCGGGCACTCAACAAGGAAGACTGGACGGAAGCCGAAGCACAGTTCCGCAAGGGCCTCGAGATGGCACCCGACAGCGCCGCGCTGCATCACCGCCTCGGGACGGTGTTCAGCATGAAGGGCGACCAGGCCAGCGCGCGTGCCGAGTTCCAGACCGCGGTGCGGCTCTCTCCCGACTACTTCCCGGCGCAGTTCAGCCTCGGCGTCATGGCGCAGGCAGCGGGCCGTCACCGCGACGCGATCGACTACTTCACGGCCGCTCTCAAGGCGAGGCCCGATTACACCGAGGCGCAGCTTCGGCTGGCATCCAGCCAGCGCCGCGCAGGTCGGGCGGCGGAGGCACTCCAGACATACGGCCAGGTGCGCACGCGCCAGCCGGAGAACCCGGAGGCGACAATGGGCTTCGTGATGACCCTCACGAAGCTGCGTCGCGACGCCGAGGCTCGCGACGTGCTGACGGCGGCGGTGAGTGCATCGCGCGGGCAGACGCTCTACGCCCACGCGCTGGCGCGCCTGCTCGCGACCTCTCCCGACGCGACGGTCCGCAACGGCGCGCGTGCGCTGGAGCTGCTCCAGCCGATCCTGCAGCGGGAGCGCTCACTCGACCTGGGGGAGACGTACGCCATGGCCCTGGCCGAGACGGGCCAGTATCGTGAGGCGCAGGCGGTCCAGCGGGACCTGACGGCGGCCGCGGGGCGGGCCGGGCTTGCGTCGGTGAAGCGGCGGCTCGAACAGCGGCAGGCCTTGTACGATCGCGCGGACCCGTGCCGCACCCCGTGGACCGACGAGGAGATGCCATGAAGGCTGTCGTCCTGAGCGCCTGCCTGGTCGTGGGCGGCATGATGCCGCCTGCCGCCGCTCCCCAGGCAGCCGGTGGCACCCCGCCTGTGGCTGCAACCCGGTCGACCCGGGGTACCCCGTTGCCGGCCGCGATCCAGTCAGCCTCGTTTCGCGCGACCGGCGCGACCCAGCAGAGAGCGCCGGCGCAGCCCGCAGGGCCCGTCCTCACGCTCGAGAGTGCGGTCCCGGACGCGGCGAGCGGCACGATCACTGTTGCCGGCACGAACTTCGGCCCGAGGCCGTTCGTCACCATGGACCTGGTGCCGCTGAACGTCCGCCTGGCGATGGATGCGCGGGTACTCGCGGTGGCGCCGCTGTCGATGATGCCGCCGGGCACGTACCTCATCACCGTCGCCAGAGGCCCCGGTGCCGGCGAGTCCGCCTCCATCGAGATGCGACTCGGCGACGCGGCCGTCGCGCAGCCGGCACCGGCGGCGGCCGCCACAGGTGCCGGGGCGTCGCCCTCCGCGGCCGCCGTCACGGGCAACGTGCCGGCGCCGGCCGATCCTGCGGCCAGGGTCGGCGACACGGTCATCACCGTCGCGGAGGTCGATCGCGAATGGCAGCGCACCGACCCCGCCGGCTACCTGTCAGCCCTGCGGCAGCTGTACGAGGGACGCCGCCAGGCGGTGACCGAGCTGCTCACCCGTGAGCTGTTGTCGCGCGAAGCGGCGACGCGCGGGCTGACCGTGGACGCCCTGCTTGCCGAGGAGCTGAAGAAGCGGGCGGTGCCGTTGCCGGACACCGCCGTCACCGCGCTGTACCAGAGCATGGGCGACCGCACGCGCGGTGCGAGCCTCGAGCAGCTGCGACCGGCACTGCGCGCGTGGCTGGAGCGCAAGGCCGAACCGGAGCTGGCGCGTATGGCCTACCTCGAAGAATTGACCAAGGTGTCCACGCGAGCGGATACGCTGCTGCAGGCGCCGCGGGTCACCGTGTCGCGCCGGCCGGATGATCCAGCCGTCGGCCCGGCGATCGCTCCCGTGGAGCTCGTGCTCTTCGGCGACTTCATGAGCGCGGAATACGCACGGTTCGCGCTGGCAATCCCGCGTGTCCGCGAGACGTTCGGCAGCCGCCTGCGCGTCGTGTTCAAGCACCTGCCGTCGCCCGACCCGGCGTCGGTCGCGGCGTCGGAAGCCGCGGTGTGCGCGAGTGCGCAGGACCGATTCTGGGAGTTCCACGACGCCCTGCTCGGCGAGGCCGGCGCCCTGGACCGTTCCCGGTTCCGCAGGGTCGCTGCCGCGGTGAAGCTCGACGCGAACGTGTTCGACGGCTGCCTCGACCTGCCGGCCACTGCCGCGCGCGTTCGCGGCGCGGTGGACGAAGCACGCCGCTACGATATCGGCGGCAGCCCGAGCCTGCTGGTCAACGGCCGGCTCGCACCGCCGCCGCCGGCGTTCCTCCCGCCCTTCGAGTTCTTCAAGCGGCTCATCGAGGAGGAACTGCAGCTGGCGGCCGCGGCGGCTCGCTAGGCACCAGGCCGCGGGCCTCGTCGACCTGCACGACGCGGTTGACCGGCAGGTCGGTGAAGCGCTGAATCTTCCCCGAGGGCCACACGACCTCCATCAGCGATACTCGCGTGTCGCTCCCGAGGCCGAAGGTCAACACCAGCTCGCTCTGTGACGCGTAACTCGATCCGCTGCGCACCATCTGCCACTGTGCGCCGGACGCGCTCGTCACCCGCACGACGGCGCCGATGCCGCTGCGGTTCGACGGCGTCCCGGACGTACGGACCCGCAGCCACTGCCGCCCTGCGGCCAACTCGTTTCGCAGCAGGACCGCCGGCCCATCGAGCGTCGTCATCACGATGTCCAGATCGCCGTCTCCGTCGTAGTCGAGATACGCGGCGCCTCGGCCCATGACCGGCCGGTTGAATGCCGCGCCCGCCGTCGTCGTGGCATTCTCGAACATCCCGTTGCCGCGGTTGCGGAGCAGCAGCGGAGCCTGGCTGATGCGCGCCCGCGCATCGCGCCCCTGCGACTCGTCGGTGCCTCCGTTCGCGGCGAAGATGTCGAGATGTCCGTCGAGGTCCGAGTCGAGGAAAAACGTCGCCCAGGTGACTGCCAGCAGGCTGGCGCGCCCCACTTCCGATCGGGGTGCCACGTCCCGGAACACGGCGCCGTTCTCGTTGTGGTACAGCCCGAGCATCTCGTTCACGAAGTTGCCGACCACGATGGAGGGGCGCCCGGAGCGGTCGTAGTCGGCGGCATCGGTGCCCATGTTCGCCCGCGCGTTGCCGTTCTCGCTCAGGGCCACCCCCGCGCGGACACCCTCGTCCACGAATCGCGCACCACGATCGTTGCGGTAGAGCCGCGCTGGAACACGGTCGCTGCCCACGAACAGGTCGGGCCAGCCGTCCCCGTTGTAGTCGAGTACGGCGACCCCCATCACCTTGTCGCCGGGATCGTCGAGCCCAACGCGCGCGGTGGCGTCGTCGAAGCGTCCTCCACCGAGGTTGCGATACAGCCTGGGTGCAACGGGCTTGTACGCATCGGGCCCGCAGTAGCCGCGTTCGCCGTTCTGCGCGCAGCGGACCTGCGCCTCCGCCGCGGGTGACCAGGCGACGTAGTTCCCGACGAACAGGTCGAGCAGGCCGTCCTTGTCGTAGTCGAGCCACGCCGCGCTCACCGAAAACGTCGTGTTGGTGATGCCGGCGCGATCGGTGACGTCCACGAAGCGGTTGCCGCCCGCATTGCGGAGCAGGCGACCGCCTTCCACCGCCGTCACGAACACATCGTCGCGGCCGTCGTTGTCGAAATCGCCGACCGTCGCGCCCAGTGCGTAGATGGGCAGTTGGTCGAAGCCGCTGCCCCTGGTGATGTCGGTGAAGGTGCCGTTGCCGGCATTGCGGTAGAGCGCGTGGCGTGCACGCGCGCCGGGCGTCCACTCGCGCCCGTTCACGAAGAGCAGGTCGGGCCGTCGGTCGCCGTCCACGTCCAGCACGGCGACCCCGCCGCCGAACAACTCCGGATACCACCTCGCCCCGGCGGCGCCGTTCTCGTGGATGAACGCGATACCGGCCGCGGCAGTGGCATCGCTGTAACTCACGGGAGCAGGTGACGACCGCGTGGTCCCGGCCTGCGCGCGCGTGACAGGCGCCGTGGCCAGGGCGGCCCACAGTGCGACGACGAGGTACGCGAGGGCGCTCAGCGGGGCAGGGGGACAGGCACGTGTCACTGGTGTCCCGACGGGCTCATGGAGTGTGTCCATGATAGCCCGCCGGGAACCTGGGCGTCAGGGCTAGACCAGCAGGCCGCGCGCAGCGGCCGGTGCGGTGTCCGCGAGCGTTCGGCTCGAGCTGCTCGAGTTCGACGAACCGCCGGAGCCGGAGGACGAACTGCCCGATCCGCTCGACGATGAACTTGATCCTCCGGCCGAGCTCGAACTGCTCGACGAGCCCGCCGAGGAACTGCTCGACGAACTGCTTGACGACGAACTGCTCGACGACGAACTGCTCGACGACGAACTGCTCGACGACGAACTGCTCGACGACGAACTGCTCGACGACGAGCTCGATGCGGACGACGAACTCGAGGCGGAGGAACTGCTCGAGGCCGAGCTGCTCGACGACGAGCCGATCGGGGAACTGCTCGACGACGCGGTGGGGCTGCTGGACGACGAGCCGACGCCCGTTGGGGACGTCGTGGTGTCCGCGCAGGCGGTGAACAGGGCCGAGGCGCCGAGCGCGGTGCCACCGGACAGCAGGAGGAGGAAGGCGCGGCGGTCGGAGACCCGCCGTTCGGGTGTCGCGTCGGGGTCGATCCCCGGAGTCTGTTCGCGTGATGGCATCGTGGTCTCAGTCTCCCTGTGTGACGAGGGGGGCGTGCGCGGCGCCGGCGAGCAGCCCGCCCGTGAAGTACAGCTCGATACGCCGGATCACGTCGGCGGCCGCGATCATGTCCATGCAGCGGGGCAACGTGCCCACCACGTCGACGCACAACTGGTCGGGATGATCCTTCTCGTCGCCGTCCCCCAGCGGCACCGTGCGCGAGCGCCAGCAGCCGCCGTCTGCGCAGCAGTGCAACGCGCCCACCGTGTGGATGAACTGATGGTGCGGATAGGCGGTGAAGTGGGGTGGCTCGCGTCCCCCGGCGACGACCACGCAGGGGCGATTTCGCGGCGCACCAGCCGGCGCCTCGACGGCCGCCGCCAGGTGCATGAGGAACGTGACCCCGCACAGCACGCCCTGTGCGTGGTGCATCAGACGGATCAACTGCCGGATCGTCGTGCGGCCCCTGAGGTCGATCGCGCCCCGGAGCCCTGGGTGATGGTGGGAGGCCTCGCCGACCTGGACGAAGTGGATGCGGCCGCGGAAGTGGTCGACGACCTGCTGGTACCGCTGGTCGTCCCACCACTTGATCGTGAAGTCGTGCTTCCCGCCCGACACGACCAGCCAGAACGGCGTGTCGTCGGGGTCCAGCGCCCTCACCTGATCGAACCACGCCCGTTCATCGGGGCCGAGGTGGATGTCTCCCTTGAAGTCGGTGACCCGTATGCGCGTGCCCAGGCGCTCGTTCAGATAGGCCGGAAAGCCGTGGAGGAAGTGCACGGGCGTGTCGTTGGACTGATGGATCAACGGGTAGTGGCAGTCCACCGTCTCCGCCTCAGGGTCGTCGTCTGCGATCGGGGTCAGGTACGGGTTGTAGGCCCAGAGGTCGGGGAAGGGCGTCCGCACGTCGGTCAGGAACTCGCCCGGATGCGCGCGGTGCAGGTCCCTGACGGCGGCCGTCAGCATGACGATGTCGCCTGGAGACTGGAAGTTCCGGAGAATCAACTTGCGCATGCGGACGGCCGCGAGAGAGGCAAGAGACGTGCCCGCCTGCGTCGCCGGCGCTGTCGCGCGTGCCGCGAATTCGGCCGAAATTGCGGGTCCGGAAATCCGGCAGTGGCCGTGCGTTACGCGGGATGTCAGAGTGCGACGACCTCCGTAAGTTTCGCGATCTCGTCGGATAATCGGTCGAGTCCGTGCGAGTCGTCCTGCTCATTCCGGTGTTCGACGGCGCGTCGGCGCTGCAGCGCTCCCTGGCGACGGTTGCGGCCGACGAGGAGTCGTTCGACGTGCTCGTCGTCGATGACGGGAGTCGCGAGCCGGTCGTCCTGCCGGCGCGGGTCGGGTGTCATGAGACCACCGTGCTGCGGCACGACGAGAATCGCGGGGTGGCGCACGCGCTCAACACGGGACTCGAGTGGATCCTCGCGCGTGGCTACGACGCCGTCGCGCGGCTGGATGCCGGGGACCTGAACGAGCCGGGCCGCATGGCGGCACAGCGCTCATTCCTCGAGCAGCACTCGAACGTGGCGATGGTCGGAGCCTGGACCCGCCACGTGGACGCCAGCCTGCGGACGCTGTACACGACACGCTACCCGGTCTCGGCCGACGACATCCGGCGCTGCTTTCACTACCGCTCGGCGTTCAGCCATCCGGCCTGCATGATCCGGGCAGGTGTGTTCGAGCGGGTGGGTCGGTACGGGGCGGAGTACGCGCTCGGCGAGGACTACGAGCTGTTCTGGCGGGTGGCGCGGACGTTCGCCTGCGCGAACCTCCCAACAGTGCTCGTGACGCGCGTCGAGGACCCGCGGTCGCTCACGCATTCCAGGCGCGGGCCAGCCGCGCGCATGCGGATCCTGTTGCAGCTCCGCCACTTCACCTGGGGCCGGCTCGACTGCTGGCTGGGGCTCCTGCGGTCGGTGGCCCTGCTGGCGCTCCCGCGGCGGGCCGCCCTGCTGCTGAAGCGCGCGTCGGGCACGATCGGCTGACATGCCCGCCCGCGTCCTGTTCATCGGGCTCGACGCCGCCGAGCCCAGCCTGCTCCGCGCGTTGATCGAGCGCGGCGACCTGCCGGCGCTTGCCGCCCTGTCGTCGCGCGGGGCGTCGGGCTCGCTCGCCAACTGCATGCTCACGCTGCCCGGCGCGGTGTGGCCCGAGATCATGTCCGGCGTCTCGTGCGGCACGCTGCCGCGGTTCTTCCACCCGCGCCAGGTGATCACCGGCGAGGCCGCGCCGCGTCCGCTGACCGCAGCGGACGTCGCGGACGACCCGACGTTCTGGAAGGTGGCCGCCGACGCGGGTCGACGCGTGGCCGTGGCCGACATTCCGCACGCGCCGCCGACGCCGGGGTTCTCTGGCGTGCAGCTCACTGAGTACGGCCTGCACGACAGCCACTTCGGCAGTGCGTCGCAGCCGCCGTCGCTGCTGGACCAGCTCCGCGCCGTGCACGGGCCGTACCCCACTGCGTCGTGTGACCACGCCGGCGGGTCCACGCGTGCGAACCTGCAACTGCTCGCGGACCTGCACCTTGCGGCGCAGCGCAAGACGAACGTGCTCCTGGACCTGCTCGGGCGGGAGCCGTGGGACCTGTTCGCGTGCGCGTTCAGCGAGTCGCACTGCGCCGGCCACTGGTTCTGGGCGTACCACGACGAGCAGCACTGGGGGTATGCGCCGCGTGCCCCGGAGCCGCTACGCGATGCCGTGGCGTCGATCTATCGCGCGCTCGACGCCGCGGTCGGCCAGCTCGTCGCGGCCGCTCGCGCCGACACCGTCGTCGTGCTCGCGAGCCACGGCATGGCGCCGTACGTGGCCGGATACCAGATGCTGCCCGAGGTGCTGGCGCGACTGGGCATGAGTTCCGGGACCCCGGGCCGCGGGCACTGGCTGCGCGACCTGCAGCACACCGTCAAGCACTGGGTGCCGCGGCGCCACTGGGAGCGGCTCGGACGTGCGGTGGTCGAGAACGCAGCCGCACGTGCGTGGCTGCGCCCGTTGCAGCGGAGCCAGGGGGCGATGTTCTTTCCGCTCGAGTCGCCGGACACGCGTGCCGTCTACGTGCCGAACAACACCATCGGCGCCATCCGCCTGAACCTGCGCGGGCGCGAGCCCTTCGGGTGCGTGTCTCCCGGCGCCGAGGCCGCCGCGGTGGTGGACGAACTCCGGCGCGAACTGCTCGCCCTGCGGCAGCCGTCGAGCGGCGCGCCGATCGTGTCGAGCGTCGTGACGGCGGAGGAGGTGTTCGGCCCGGCACACCACCCGGACGTTCCCGATCTCATCGTGCGCTTTCGTCAGGACCTCGGGCTGCTCGATCGCTGCGAGTCGCCGCGTGTCGGGCGCGTGCACGTCCCGGTCGGCAGCCGATGGGGGCGCCGCACGGGCGACCATTCCCCGCGCTCCGCCGTCTGGATGACAGGGCCGGGATATCCGGCCTCAGGACATCTCGAACCGGGCAGCCTGCTCGACATCGCACCGACGCTGCTCGCCGCGCTGGGCTGCGAGCGCCCGGTGTGGCTCGACGGAGCCCCGCTGCGGGCGCGCGGATGACGCGTTGCGGATGACCGACCGCTCGGGTAGTGTGTCGGGACCGGAGGCGTGCACATGAGGCGGTGGTTCGGGTGGACGGGTGGGCGTGCGGGTGTCCTGGGTGGCCTGGTCCTGGCAGGCGGCGTCGCCGCGTGGCTGGCGCCGTCGCCCGCGCTGGAGGCGCAGGGCAGCACGCCGCGCCACCGCATGACCAGGGTCACCGAGAGCATCTACCGGGCAGATGCGCCGGGGACGCCGGGCATCAACTCCACGTCCTGGGTGTTCATCAACGAGACCGACGTGCTCGCCACCGACTCGGAAGGCTCACCGGCGTCGATGCGGTCGCTGCTCGAAGGGATCAAGAGCGTCACGAACAAGCCGTTGCGCTACCTGGTGAACACGCATTTCCACATCGACCACGCCTACGGGAACGCCGCGCTCGGCCCGGAGGTGCAGATCATCGGGCACGAGTTCGCGCGCAAGATGCTCACCGGCCCGGAGGCGAGGGAGGGGGTCACCTTCCGCAACTTCACCGACCCGCTGCCGGGGCGCATCGACCTGCTCAGGAAGCAGGTCGCCTCCGAAGCGGACCCTCAGAAGAAAACGACGCTCGAGCAGCAGCTGGCGTCTACCGAGGCAACGCTGGCCGTCTACTCCGGCAACTTCCCGCTGCAGCCGCCGAACCTCACGGTGAAGGACACCATGTCGGTCTGGTCCGGCGGCAAGGAGTTCCGAATCCTGTGGATCGGCCGGGCCCACACAGCCGGCGACCTGGTGGTGTATGTGCCGTCGGAGCGCGCGGCGGCCACCGGGGACATGCTCTTCAAGGCGACGGTCGGATGGCAGGGAGATGCGTTCCCGAACGAGCATCCGGCCACGCTCGATGCGCTGAAGAAGCTGGACGTCGACCTGATCCTGCCCGGGCATGGCGATCACATCCAGGGCCGCGCGGCGATCGACGCCCAGATTGCCGTGATGCAGGAGTACCTGCGCGAGGAATGGCGCGTGATTGCCGCCGCGAAGCAGCAGGGCGCGGCGCCGGAGCAGGCGCGCGAGCGCACCGCGGATCTGAACCGCTTCAGCACGGTGTTCGGGCAGAGCACGACGCCGACCCTGGCGGCCGTGCGCCGCATCTACGACATCATCGACGGCAAGGCGCAGCGCGAGTAGCGCGCCCGGTCAGCTCATGGGATTGGGCGTCGCCAGCTTCACGAGCGGCGGCGCCGGAATCGGTGGGCCATCGTGCCCGCGCACGGTGCCGAAGCGGACGCCGGCCGCCCAGTCCCCGGCAGCCTGGCGGATCTCCTCCGGCGTACGCGCCACGAAGTTCCACCACATCAGCACCGTCTCTCCGAACGGCGCTCCCCCGACGCACAGCACGCGTCCTCCCTCGCGGCTGCGGCATGCCAGCTCCGTGCGGCCCCGGCCCGCGTAGAAGAGCACGTGGGGCGTCAGCGGCGTGTCATCAGCGGTGATGTCGCCGTCGAGCAGCAGGAACCCATGCTCGAAGCGTCGGTCGAGATCGACGCACAGGGCCTCGCCGCGTCGGACCGTCAGTTCAGCCCCGAGAATGGGCGAGTGGTGAGTCGCGGGGGAGCGCACGCCGGCCAGTGTCCCGGCGAAGGTCTTCACCAGCCCGCCCGGCAGCTCGGCGACCGGCACCTGCGGCACGTGCTCGAAGCCGGCCGGTCCCCTGCGCGCCCCGTCGGGAAGCGCCACCCACAACTGCACGCCGTTGAGCACGCCGCTGTTCTGCGCGGGCGTCTGCTCGGCGTGCGCAATGCCGTCGCCCGCGGTCATCACGCTCACCCCGCCGGGACGCCCCACGCATTCGAATCCGAGACTGTCGTCGTGCTGCACCTCGCCGTCCAGCAGCCAGGTGACGGTCTGGAGGCCGATGTGCGGGTGCGGTGCCACGTCCATCGGCCTTGCGCCGCCAAAGGCCAGCGGCCCGAAGCGGTCCAGGAAGCACCACGGCCCGACGAGACGGCGGCCCTTCACCGGCAGGATGCGCGTGATCGACAGCGCACCGAGGGCCATCTCGCGGCCCTCGAAGCGCTCCAGCGGGCCGGCCGCCCCGTCCAGCGCGACACACGGCTCCGCGGCCACCTCGCCCGGCGCCCTGGTCACGGTCGTCTCCCGTTGCGCATCATGCAGGCCCTCTCGCCGCATCTTATTACGGCCCCGCGGCGGCGACGGCGTGCGCGCCGCCGCACGCGGATGGGGTAGGCTGACGCGATGCAACAGGTGCACGACCTCGATCCCGGCCGCAGGGAGGAGTCGGTGTTCGTCGTGCGCGACCGGAGCACCGGGCTGCTGGACGCCGTCAACGCGTTCCTCGCACGGACACCCTTCCCGCTCCCCTGATGCCATCAGACCTGTACGTCTTCGAGCCCTTCGATCTGGATCCCGACCGGCGGCAGGTGCGGCGCGACGGCGAGGTGCTGCCCCTGTCACCGCGCCAGTTCGACCTCCTGCACCTGCTGGTCGCCCACGCGGGGCAGGTGCTGTCGAAGGACCTGCTCGTCGATGCGGCCTGGGGCGGCGTAGCGGTCACTGACAACAGCGTCGAGCAGGCCATCTCGGCGCTGCGTCGCCTCCTGTCGACACCCACCGGCGCGCCACTGATCGAAACGCAGGCCAGGCGCGGGTACCGCTTCGCGGGCGCCGTCCACCGGACGGCGCGGCGCGCAACCGACGACGCGCTCGAAGCTCTGCTTGCCCCACATCGTGCGTGGACCGAGGGTCGTGCCGCGCTCGAGACGCTCGAGGGATCCCGGATCCTGCACGCGCGCGACGTCTTCACCCGTGTGCTGTCGGAGGTGCCGGACCAGGCGCCGGTCCATGTCGGCCTGGCCAACGCGCTGATCATGGGGTTCGAGATGACGCGGTCGGACGCCGCGCCGGATCGCGCGGCGGTCGCCGCGGCCCTCAACCATGCGAGGGAAGCGTGCCGGCTGGACCCGGCGTACGGCGAGGCGTGGGCCACGCTGGGATTCGTGCTGGACCGAGCCGGCGCACATGCCGACGCGCTCGCAGCCGCGCGCCGCGCGGTGGCACTCGAGCCGGACAACTGGCGGCACCACGTGCGGCTCGCCTATACGAGCTGGGGAGAGGAGCGTCTGCGGGAGGCACACCGCACCCTGGCCCTGCTCCCGGGGTTTCCGCTGGCACACTGGCTCGCCGCGACGGTCCACGTCGCGCGTCAGGTGCTCGACGAAGCGGAGCGCCACCTGCGCGCCGGCATGGACGCGGAGGCAGGCATGGTCGCGCCACACGGCCGCTTCAGTGGCGTGGCGCTCCACTGGCTGCTGGGCCTGATCCTGCTCGCGAGAGGAGCGCGCGTCGAGGCGGTGCGGGAGTTCGAACGCGAGCTCGCCAACGAGACCAGCGGTCACCTCTACGCACGCGAGTGCTGCGCGAACACCTGGTACGCCCTGGCCGCCGTCCGCCTTGCCGACGGCGATCGAGCCGGTGCGACCGAGGCCCTCCGGCAGGCGATCGCCCGCGTTCCCGCGCACCCGCTTGCGAACGCCGTGCTCGATGTGTGGCGGGCTCCGCAGGCGCACCCGGGGACGCACGTCCCCGCAGCAGATGCTCCGGCGGAGGCGCTCGTCGCCGCGGCCGCGCAGGCCGTGGTTGCTGGCGCCCCCGTGCGTGTCCAGCAGGCGGTGGCGGGCGCACTGCGTACCGCGCCGGCCGGCAGCGTCCTGTGGTGGCTGCCGGTGGAACCGCTGCTCGGCGTGTGGCAGGACCGCGAGCCTTGGGCCGACGTGCTCGCGCTGCTGCGCAATCGCGCTGCCTGAATTCAGCCTTTTTCAGCGCGGAACGAAGGTTCAGCCGGACACGGCCCGCTACTGTCGCCAGTGGAGGTGACAGATGCGATTCAATCCCGCAATGGTGGCTGCACTCGCCGTGCTGACGAGTGCCCTTCCGGCATCCGCGCAGGGCGTCGGCACGCTGGAGCCGCCGCCCATGACCAAAGCCGTCAGCCTTGCCGGTCCCCGCTTCGGCGTCACGTTCCTCAGCGACGGCGTCGTCCAGACGCTTGCGGAGCGTGACATCCGCGTCGGGAACGCCGTGTCGCAGTTCGGATGGCAGTTCGAGAAGCAGTTCTTCAGCCGTGCCGGCGGACCGGCGGTCCTGAACGAATGGGTGGTGCTCGCCGGGGGACTCGACCAGGGCATCGTTCTGCCCAGCCTGAACTGGATGGTTGGCCTGCGGACGCGCGACGGCGCGGAGTTCGGCGTGGGTCCGAACATCACGCCCGCGGGCGTGGCCCTCGCGATGGCGGCCGGCGTGACGTTCCGCGCGGGGGCGTTGAACATGCCGATGAACTTCGCCGTGGTGCCGTCCCGCCACGGCATCCGCGTCAGCCTGCTCGGTGGGTTCACGCTGCGCCGGTAGCCGGCGCCGCGGTCACTCGTAGTACTTGCGGTACATCCCGCGGCGGAAGAGAAGGCCGCCGAGGGGGCCGAGCCACTGCAGCACGTAGTGCATGCGGCGCAGGTCGATCATCTCGATGAGATTGCCGTCCATGTCTTTCGCGAAGAAGAACCAGTGTCCGCGTGGCGACTGTTCGGGCCTGGAGAGGCACTCGACCCCCTTGCTCTGGAGGTAGTCGTACCACTTCTGCGTGTTGCGGACGTTGAACGAGTAGTGCGTGATCCCGGTGCGGTTCCACGGGATCTTCACTTCGGGCGGCAGCTTCGGCTCGAACGAGAAGATCTCGAGGATGCCCCCGCCCGGGACGCGCACCCAGCCAATCTTGCAGGCCGGTGCCGGCCCGTCCACGCCGAAGAAGGCGCGCACGCGATCAGGCGGCGCGTCGGACACGCCGACGAGCGGACACCCGAAGACGTCGGCGTAGAACTTCACCGCCTTGTTGAAATCCGACACCGTGATGCCGACATGGCTGAACGAGCGCGCTTTCACCGACGTCTCTCCCCTCGCGAGTGGCCGACCCTGATGCTGTGATCCCTGAACCTGCGCCGCGTCGTGGCGGGTTGCGTGGTTCGACGGCGGCGACCTCCGATCGCACCCGCCGGTTGCCGCCGGCCCGCCCGCCTATCGGCCCACCCGGCCTACCTGCCTACCCGGCCTACCCGGCCTACCCGGCCTACGTGCCTACCCGGCCTACCCGGCCTACCCGGCCTACCCGGCCCACCCGGCCCACCCGGCCTACCTGCCCCACCCGGCCTACCTGCCCCACCCGGCCTACCTACCCCACCCGGCCTACCTGCCCCACCCGGCCTACCTGCCCCACCCGGCCTACCCGCCTTACCCCGCCAGCAGTCGTTCCCGGCGGAGGTGGTCCGCGACGCGAAGGGCCTGTGCCGCGATCGTCAGGCCGGGGTTCACCGCGGCCGACGACGGGAAGAACGATGCGTCGACGACGAACAGGTTGTCGATGTCGTGCGTGCGGCAGAAGGTGTCGAGCACCGAGGTGCGCGGGTCCGTGCCGAAGACGAGCGTACCGCATTGATGCGTCGTGTTGCGCGTCTTGTGCGAGTACGCCATCACCTTCCAGAACCCGAGCCGTCCCAGGATGATCCGGAAGCGCCGTACCAGCTCCTCGTGCGCGGCCACATTGTTCGGCCGGTACGACAACCGGATGCGGCCGTCCGGCTGCACGACCACGCGGTTCTCGGGGTCGGGCAGGTCCTCGGACATCACCAGCCAGTCCACGCCCCGCTCGACCCATCGGTCGTACGCCCAGAGCGGGATCCACTTCAGAGCACCCTCGTACCACCCGTCGCCCACGACCTTGGCCATCACCCCGTGGGTGCGGCCCTGCGACTGGATCTGGCCGAGTGGATACGGCGTGTCCGGCCCGGCGAAGTAGAAGTCGTTGATCGCGACGGTCTTCTGGAACACATCCAGATTCACCCGCCCCGGGTGGAACCCCTGCATCATCGTCGCGAGGTGCGCCATGTAACGCCGGCCGACGAGGCCCGACGAGTTCGCGAGGCCGTTCGGGTGTGCGTCGGTCGCGGAGCGGAGGAGAAGCGCGGCGGAGTTCACCGCCCCGCACGAGACGACAATGAGCGGAGCGTGCACCGTGTGTGTCGTGCCGCCGTGCTCCAGTTCGACCGCGGTGACGCGCCGTCCCGTGCCGTCGGTCCGCAGGCGGCGCGCGAACGCGTGCGTCAGCAGCTCGACGTTGGGATACGACGTCGCCGGTTCGACGGCGCAGACCTCCGCGTCGCTCTTGCGACGGATACGGCACGGGAACGAGTTGCAGGTGTTGCACAGCTGGCACCCGCCGGAGTCGCCGGGGTCGATGAGCCCGAGGGGAAGGTGCGAGGGATGCAGCCCCATCGCGCGCAGCTCGTCGACGAGCGCCGCCATGCCGCTGGCGTGGGGCACCGGGGGGTACGGGAACGGGCCGCGCGGCGGGTCCGTCGGGTCGTCGCCGACTGCGCTGTGCACGTGGTAGAGGCGCTCCGCCTCGTCGTAGTACGGCGCCAGGGTGTCGTAGGTGATCGGCCACGCCGGTGACACGCCGTCGCGATGCTGCACGGCGTCGAAGTCCTCGCGGCGCAGCCGATAGAGCACGCTGCCCCAGAACTTCGTGTTCCCGCCGACGTTGTAGTGGGTGTAGGGCTGGAACAGCTCGCCCGTTCCGTCGAGCCACTGCTCGGCGGCCCGGTAGCGCAGGTCCTTCCACACGGCTCCGGGGTTCCAGTTCTCCGCCTCCTGGGGCACCAGGGCGCCGCGTTCGACGAGCAGGATACGCGCGCCGGTGTCTGCCAGTGCACGCGTGAGCGTGCCGCCGCCGGCGCCGCTGCCGATGACGATGAGGTCGTAGTGCGTCGATCGGGGTGACGGCGTGCTATCCGACACTGGCGTAGATCCGGTCCATCAGCCGCTGGTCCTCGATGGCGCGCTCGAGGGTCATTTCGGGTGTGCCTCCGTTCCGGATGCACGCCGCGAAGTCACGGTACATCGCCTGGTATCCACGGATGTCGCGCAGCCCCGGGAGGCGCAGGCGCGGCCACGCGCCGCCGCGGACGATGGCGAACAGCCCGTTCGACTCGAAGCTGATGACCCCGGCGCGGCCCATGAGCTTCGAGAGTCGCAGGCCGCGGAAGAACGACGGGATCTCGCGCGAGTAGTAGATCGTGCCGACCGCCTCGTTGTCGTACCGGAACGCGACCATCATGCTCTTTGCGCGTCGGTCGGGCCCGGTCCGAGACACCGACGGACGATACCCGTGGATGTCGACGATCGCGGGGCCGAGGCTGCCGGCGATGTGCAGCCAGTGGATGCCCTCCTCGAAGAACGCATCGCCCCCCGCCATCGACTCGTCGTTGCGCCAGTCGTCCGCGGCCTTCAGGCGATGGGCAATCGTCGAGAACTGCGCGAACACCATGTCGCCGATGACCCCGTCGGCCAGCAGGCGGCGCAGCAGCACGGCGAGCGGCTTGTAGTGGTCGTTCTCGCCCACCAGCACGACGCGGCCGGCGCGTGACTTCGCTTCACGCACCGTCTCGTAGTCGGCCATCGTCAGGAACGCCGGTTTCTCCACGAGCACGTGCTTGCCGGCGGCGAGCGCGCGCAGGGTCAGGTCGAGGTGGAACCTGGGCGGCACCGCCACGACGACCGCCTCCACGGCGGGGTCGTCGATGGCCGCCTCGTACGCGGCGTAGCTGTGCGAGCCCCCGAACCGGCGACAGTACTCGTCCGCGCGTGACTGGTCGCGGCTTGCATAGCTCGGCACGAACAGCCCGCCCAGCTTGCGAAGGTGCCGGCTGTGCACGCGGGTGATGAACCCGCAGCCGAGAAACGCGACGCGGACGGGCGACGGGCTGGCGGGCATGGACACGCGGAACCCTCATTGAAACACGGCCGCAGCCAGGCTGGCTAGCGTCGTGCACGTCGGGTGTCGTGCCTCCGTCGTTCTCGCGCCTGGATCTCCTGCGGGGATATGCCGGACTCGCGCGGCCCCTGCTGGGAGCTGCACGCGCGGACACCGTACGGCTGGACGGGATGCGCGTCCGGATACCCGGCCCCGTGTCCGTCCGTGCCTCGGTGCTGGCGGGGACGGTGCGCGTGCGCAAGCTCATCGACGCAGTGGTTCGTGGGGGTGATGTCGTCGTCGACGTCGGCGCGAACGTCGGCTGTGTCGCGGCGTGCGCGGCCGCGCGGGTCGGCGCAGGCGGACGGGTGTTCGCGCTCGAACCGGCCGAGGACAACCTCGTGGTGCTGCGGGAGAACCTGTGCGTCAACCGCCTGTCCCAGGTCGAGGTGCTGCCGGTGGCTGCCGGAGCGACGGCAGACGTGCGGCAGTTCTTCGTGCGGGGCGAGCTGAGCGCGGTGAACAGCCTGTTTCCCGAGAGCTGCTATGCGGCGGTGACGCGCATCGTCACCGTGCCCGTGGTGCCGCTGGACACCGTGGTATCCCGGGCGGTCAGGCTGGTGAAGATCGACGTGGAGGGCGCCGAACTCGACGTGCTGAGCGGGATGCCCGCGCTGTTGCACCAGGCGGGCCTGCATCTCGTGGTCGAGTGGCACCCGCTGCTGCAGCAGGCGGCGGGCCGGGCGGCCGACGAACTGCCGCGATGGCTGCTGGCCGCGGGGTTTGTCGTCCACGGCCTGGACGACTGGAGCGTTCGACCGGTGATGAGGCACGATGTACCTCGATGGACGAAGCGTTTGCTCGCGCGCCGGCGTCCAATCGAGCTGTGGGCCAGGCGCCCGGTGGGCGGAGCCTGCGCAGGAGCATGGGACCGATGACGAACAGGTGGATGATCGCCGTGCTGGGAGTGACCCTGGCGGCATGTACGGGTGACATGACAGGGCACGCGCAGCAGGGCGGGGCGGACCCGCGCCCGCCGAATGCCGCCGGCCAGTCGCCGGCGTTCCAGGGGCAGACCCGCGCGCCCGAGCAGAAGCTCAACGTGGCGTTCGACGTGGTCACCGTCGCCAGCGGTCTCCAGAACCCGTGGGGCCTCGCGTTCCTGCCGAACGGCCGGATGCTGGTCACCGAGCGCCCCGGACGGCTGCGTGTCGTGGCGGCCGACGGCGCCCTGTCGACCCCGGTGGCCGGCATCCTGCCGGTCGATGCTCGCGGGCAAGGGGGGCTCCTCGGGCTGGCCCTCGACCCGCAGTTCGCGTCGAACGGCCTGGTGTACTGGAGCTACTCGGAGCCGCGGCCGGACGGCACGAACAACACGGCCGTCGCGCGCGGCCGGTTCGTGGACGGCGCGTCGCCACGCCTCGAGAACGTGGAGGTGATCTACCACCAGGTGCCTTCACTCAACTCGCCGCTGCACTACGGCGGCCGGCTCGTGTTCGGGCGCGACGGGACGCTGTTCGTCACACAGGGCGAGCGGTCGATCACCGAGGGAAGGATGCAGGCACAGCGCCTGGACGGGCTCCTGGGCAAGATCGTGCGGATCAACGCCGACGGATCGGTCCCGAAGGACAACCCCTTCGTAGGCAAGCAGGGGGTGCGCCCCGAGATCTGGTCGCTCGGACACCGTAACGTGCAGGCCGCGACGCTGCATCCGGTCACCGGCGAGCTGTGGGAGGTCGAACACGGCACCCGCGGCGGCGACGAGATCAACATCGCGCGCAAGGGGCGCGACTACGGCTGGCCCACCATCGCGTACGGCATCGAGTACCGCGGCGGCCCGATCACGGGAGGCGTCCAGAAGCAGGAAGGCATGGAGCAGCCGCTCTACTACTGGGATCCCGTCATCGCGCCGAGCGGCATGGTGTTCTACACGGGCACGCTGTTCCCGGCGTGGAAGAACAGCCTGTTCATCGGCGGGCTGGCCAGCATGAACCTGGTGCGCCTGTCGGTGGAGGGCGAGAAGGTGACCGGCGAGGAACGCCTGCTGACCGACCTGCAGCCGGCGCGCGAGCGCATCCGCGACGTGGTGCAGGGGCCAGACGGCGCCCTCTACCTGCTGACCGATAACCAGAACGGCCGGGTGCTGAAGCTGGTGCCCAGGCGATAACGGGGCTGGCACGGGTAGCGCCCGGGCCACGCACCTCCCGCGTCCGCAGTGCCAGGTTCTCGGCGCTCAGCCGACGGCTGAGGACCTGCGCCTGAGGACCGTCGACTGTCGCTCATTCTCCATCTGGCATCCGCTCGCGGATCTGCTCCGCGATGTGAATCACGTCGGTCTCCTGCCGCAGCGCTTCCGCCCGCTGGCGTTCTGCGCCATCGTCCGGGATGCCGAGCCGTTCGCGATGCGGTGCCGCGTCCGGCGATGCGAGCCACGCGCCGGTTGACCCAGCCGTTCGACGAACGTAGCATCGCGGCACGAGGGAGGCTCAGGTGGGAAGAGTGTTACGGCTTGTACTGCTTGCGATGGTGCTGACGTTGTCGGCGCTGCCGTCCGGGGCCCAGGACCAGGCGGCGGGCGCGCCGCTGCCGCCGGTGGACTACGCCAGCGACACGAGCTGGTTATGCCGGCCAGGTCGCCACGACGCCTGTGACATCGACCTGTCCACCACGGTGATTGCGGCCGACGGCTCCATGCGCCGCGAAGCCTGGAACGCAGACGCGAACGCGCCGGTGGACTGCTTCTACGTGTATCCCACGATCTCGACGGACCCGGGTGTCTACAGCGACATGACGCCCGACCCCGCGGAGCGCACCGTCATCGCCCAGCAGTTCGCCCGCTTCGGCCAGGTCTGTCGCGTCTTCGCGCCGATGTACCGGCAGGTCACGCTGGCCGGCCTCCGGCAGGGCATGCGCGGTGGCGGGCTGCCGCCGCTCGGACAGGGCCCGGCCTACGAGGACGTCCGCTCCGCGTTCCGCTACTACATGGAGCACGACAACCGCGGGCGCGGTGTCGTGCTCATCGGGCACTCGCAGGGCGCCTTCATCCTGACGAACCTCCTCGCACGCGAGATCGACGGGACGCCGCTGCAGGCGAGGCTGGTGTCGGCGATGCTCTTCGGGGCCACCGTGCCGATCGCGAAGGGCAAGGACCTGGGCGGCGCGTTCAAGCAGATACCGCTCTGCCACAAGGACACCGACACAGGCTGCGTGCTCACGTTCGCCAGCTTCCGGTCCACGGTGCCGCCGCCGGCCAACTCGCTCTTCGGCCGCGTCGCCGACGCAACCCAGGAGGCCGCCTGCACCAACCCCGCGTCCCTGGGCGGTGGGAAGGGCGAGCTGAAGGCCTATCTCGACGCGAAGGGCCGCACGATCACTGGCGTGTCGCCCCTCAAGCCCTGGGTCTCGACGGGTGCCGCGGTGGAGACGCCCTGGGTCGCCGTCCCGGGCCTGCTGACGGCCGAGTGCCGGACGAACGAGCACGCCACGTATCTCGACGTCACCGTCAACGGCAACCCGGCCGACCCGCGGGTGGACGACATCATCGGTGATCTGGGTGCCGGCCCGCAGGTGCTGGCGAACTGGGGCCTGCACCTCGTCGACATGAACCTGGCCATGGGCAACCTGCTCGACATCGTGCGCGCGCAGGGCCGCGCGTTCGCCGCGAAGCGGAGGTGACCGTGCACGTCCTACGAGTCCTCGCCGCCGCCCTGGTGCTCGGCCTCGCCGTCCCTTCGACGAGCGACGCTCAGAACGTCACGGAGTGGAGCAGCGAATCGCGCATGATCCTGAACTTCCAGGTGCGCGCCGACGCGCTCCGGAAACTGCTGCCGGCCGGCTGGGAGCCGGCGCCCTCCACCAGTGCCGCAACCCCCGGCGCCAACCTCAACGTCACGCTCATGGACCGGCAGGTGGTGCTGGATCCCCAGGGCAAGCCGATCAAGAGCGGCACGTCACGCTACGTCGTGCTCGGCGTCCCCGCACGGCATGCCCAGACCGGCCAGCAGAACACAATCGTGATCAGCGGCATCTCGCCCGAGGGGGAAGGTGCGTACGGCGTCTACAAGACCGCCGTGACGGCGCACGTGGAGCGTGCGGCGACGGGAGAGGGCGAGGGGCAGGCGCGCGTGCAGGAGCGCTGGCAATTCGCCGCGGCGACGGACGACCGGATCGAGCTGCGCGTCACGTATCGCCGGGGTCCCGTGGCGCGGTCGCACGTGGAAACGGTCGTGCGCTCGGCGATACGTCCCGACTTTCAGCGCACCTACCGCATCGACCAGGGCGCGGACCCGATCAGGACGGCCGCCGGCGCGGACCGGGTCGAGGAACTCGCCTTCACCGCCACGGGCCCGTTCCTGTCCACGCTGTTCGATGGCACGGAACGTCTGATCGGAGTAACGGCGGTGCCCCTGTACCTGCGCGAAATTTCCATTCCCTGACCGCCTTTTCTACTCAGCCGGTGGGCGTCCGCCGGCCGGATGGCCGACACCAGAGGGTCGGGATTCCGACCCTGGTGTCGGCGCACCGACACGCCCTGAACCGCCAGTTCCGTAATTTCACGCCCAATTCTGGTGGGTAACCCTGGGCAACGGTTGTGCTAAAGCCGGGGTGTCATGCGTGCGTCGGATCTATCGGCCTCGGTCGAGGCCTTTGCCTCCCGGAACCGGATCCTGCCGGACCAGCAGGAGACGCCCGCCAGCGACCCCGTCGCACGCCTCGACAACGAACTGGCCGCCCTGACCTCCACGGTGGCGAGCCGCGAGCGTGAGCTGAGCCGCCTGTTCGATCTGATTGCCGTCGAGCGCAACGCGCTGCTCGACGCCGTGCTGAACCGGATGTTCGACAGCCTCGGCGGCATCATCCCCTTCGACCGGGTCTGCTGCTGGTTCCTGTCCGACAACGGCGCCGCCACCTTCGCATACTGGAACCGATCGAACGGTGGTGCGACGCACAACCAGAGCGGCTATGCCTCGCCGCTCGAGGACGCCGCGCTGCTCGACATGCTGCGCACCGGCCGACCCCTCATCGTGGATGAGCTCGAGGCGCGCAGGCCATTGGCCGATCTGTTCCAGCAGCTCGTGGCGGAGGGTTCCCGTTCGACCCTGATGTGTCCGCTTATCGCGGACGGCACGCCCCTCGGCTTCCTGTCCTTCGCGAGCGCGGCGCCTGCGGCCTACACGCCCGTGCACGCCGAGACGTTCATGCGTGTCGCGGCCCAGGTGTCCGTCGTCGTGCAGAAGACCCGTGCCTACGGCGAGGTGGTCAGCGCGAACCGGGTCCTGCTCAAGGAGACAAGGCGGCTGCACCAGGCGGCGATCACCGACGTGCTCACCGGCGTGCTGAATCGCCGCGCCCTCGACGACGCGGTGGCGCACGCGTGGCACCGGCACGTGCGCGGCGAGCGCAACTTCGGCCTGCTGCTCTGCGACCTCGATCACTTCAAGTCCGTCAACGATACGTACGGGCACGCGGTAGGGGACGCCGTGCTGTCGCAGGCCGCGCGCCGCATGGAACGCTGCCTGCGGGGGCACGACCTGTTCGGGCGCTACGGCGGCGAGGAGTTCCTCGCCATCGTGGACACCGACTCCGAGAGTCAGTTGCTCGACGTGGCGGAGCGCCTCCGCAGCCGCATCGCGTCGGCCCCGTTCGGTGACGTGGCGATGACGGCCAGCCTGGGCGCGGCGATCGCCAGCCGCTTCGATTCGCTCGAGAGCCTGCTCGCGGCCACGGACCGCGCGCTGTACGCGGCCAAACACCAGGGCCGCAACCGATGCGTCCTCTGTTCCGGAGACGATCGCGAGCCCCTGACGTGCGACCCGGCGCAGCGCGATACGCCGGCGGCAGACCGGCCAGTGCCGCGCCTCGTGAGCCGGGGCGGACAACGGTCATGATGGGATCGTTCGAGGAGTCGGGCCTGGCCGCGGACGCCGCCGCCGTGCTGGACGGCGCGGCCGACGGGTTCCTGCTCGTGGACGAATCGGGCCAGGTGCGAGGCTGGAACGCGGCCCTTGCCGCCATCGCGGGCCTGCGGGCCGAGGAAGTGGGTTCTGCCACGCTGGCGTCCGTGGATGCGCTGCTGCTGCCGGTCGGCGCCGAGGATCACCCGCCGCAGCTGCCCCAACCCCCGGCGCACGCCGCGCCGCAGCTGGTCGCGTCGGCCGAGGGGCGGCTCTTCGAGCGCTCGATGCACGCCATCCATCTGGCGGGCGGTGAACAGGCCTGGCTTGTCGCCTACCGGCCGATGGACGTCGTCCGCCAGGGGTCGTCGGTCCGCGCCGAAGACATCGATGCCCGCATCGAGAAGCGGCGTCACGCGCTGCGCATGGAATCGGTCGGCCGGCTCGCCGGCGGGATCGCGCACGACTTCAACAACATGCTCACGGCCATGCTCGGCTACGCCGAGATGCTCGAGCGCGAGGTCGGTCCCCGCGACTCGCTGCGACACGTGCTGCATGCCGCACGGAGCGCCGCCGATCTCACCAGGCAGCTGCTCGCCTTCAGCCGCATGCAGCGCCTCGAGCCGCGCGTCGTCGATGTCTCGACCGTCGTCACCAGTCTCGGCGGCATGGTCGGACGCCTGATTGGCGACGACGTGCACGTGGAGATCGATGCGCCGGGCGGCCTGCCGCCCGTGTGTGCCGACCCCACACAGCTCGAGCAGATCGTGATGAACCTGGTGCTCAACGCGCGCGACGCGATGAAGAAGGGGGGGCACCTCACCATCACCGTTCGCCACAACGTGCTGGAGCGCCCGCGCCCGGGCCGCGAGGTCCAGCCCGCGGGGCAGTACCTGCAGATTGAGGTGTCGGACACCGGGCACGGGATCCCGCCCGAGATCATCACGAAAGTCTTCGAGCCCTTTTTCACGACCAAGGGCATGCAGGGCACCGGGCTCGGGCTCTCGACCGTGTACGGCATCGTGAAGCAGAGCGGCGGGTTCATCTGGGTCGATTCGCAATTGGGCGTCGGCACGACGTTCACCATCGACCTGCCGGTTGCGGCGCTCGAGACGCAGGGCGTGCTGAACCTCGAGCCGCCCGTCGAGCGGAACCCCCAGGCCGTGAAGCGGATTCTCGTGGTCGAGGACCAGGAGAGCGTGCGCCTGCTCACCTGCGAGATGCTCGAGTCGGATGGATTCGACGTGGTCAGCGCGGCGGAACCGGCGGAAGGCCTGCGGCTTGCGCTCGATGCCGGGCAGGGCGTCGACCTGGTGCTGACCGATGTCACGATGCCGGGCATGACCGGCGCGGAACTCGCCGGTGCGATCCGCGACGCACGCCCGGAGCTGCCGGTGCTGTTCATGTCGGGCCTGCCGAAGGCGCTCGAATGGGAGGCGCCGGGTCCCATCCTCTCGAAGCCCTTCACGCGCAGCGAACTGCTCGCGCACGTCCGCGCGCGCGCCGCGAGCCGGGCGGCATAGGCCGCGCCCCGACGACCCGCGCGGCGGTTACGCCGTTCCCTTGTGGTGCAGCTCGCCGAGGTGGATCTTCTCCACCAGGTCGCGCCCCAGCACCGCCTGCATCTTCGTCCACAGGCCGATGTTCCGCTGCCGGATCTGCTGCAGTTCCGTCCGTGCCCACCGCATCACCTCCACCGGGCCGCTCGCGCGGACGTCGGCGTTGGCCGGCTGGCCGGTGAGCAGGCTCATCTCGGCGACGAAGTAGCCGGACGGCAGCTCGCGCACCAGCGCGCCCTCACGCGTGACCAGCACGGTGCCCGACAGCAGGAAGTACAGCCACTCGGGGTGCGTGCCGGCGGTGGTCAGTTCCGCATCCTCGAGCCGTTCACGTCGGCCCATGTCCCAGAAGCGCATGAACTCGCGCGGCGTGAGCGCGGCGAAGTGCGCGTCGTGCAGCCGCTGCAGGTCTGCCGGCAGTGCGAGTGCGCGCCGCTCGCGCAGGATCCGCAGCACCATGTAGGCGTTGATGAACACGAACACCAGGTTCCACGCGGGCAGCAGCAGGAGCCCGTTGGCGAAGGTATAGGTCATCAGGAGGATCTGCGCCGCGATCAGCAGCAGCCGCAGCCGCAGCATGTTCGTCGTGACGAAGGCCAGCAGCATCAGCACGTAGGCCAGATTGACGAGCAGGGTCAGCATGGGGTCAACTGTCGCATACCCGAGGGAACTTTCGCCTGATCCGCTGCGTCGAACCGACTGGGCGGATCGACCTGGACACGGCCTGGGCGAAGGGTCGCGTCTGCCTCGCATCTCTCTTATGCCTGATCTCAAGGACGAACTCGCGGCGCTCAAGATCGAGCGTCCGGCCGAACCGACGCCCAAGCCCTGGATCAAGTGGGTCGTGCTCCTGGTCGTGCTCGCCGTGCTCGCGTACGCGGGGTCCGGTTACGCGACCCGGCCCCGGCCGGTCGAGGTTGAAACGGCCGGTGTCACACAGCGTGCCGCCGGCCAGCAGGCCGCGGTGCTCAACGCGTCTGGCTACGTCACGGCGCGGCGTCGCGCGACGGTGTCGTCGAAAATCACCGGCAAGGTCACCGAGGTCAACGTCGAAGAGGGCATGGCGATCCGGGAAGGCCAGGTTCTCGCGCGTCTCGACGACGTGCAGGTGAAGGCGTCGCTGGCGCTGGCCGAGGCGCAGGCCGAGGCCGCGCGCCGGAACGTGCGTGAAAACGAGGTGCGCCTGGCCGAGGCCAGGCTCGCACTGGGCCGATCGCAGGCGCTCGCGGCCGAGCGTATCGTGACGCAGGCCGAACTCGACACAGCGCAGGCGCAGGTCGATTCGCTGCTGGCCCGCATCGACGCCGCGCGGGAGCAGGTACGCGTGGCGGAACGGCAGATCGACGTCGAACGGACGAACCTCGAGAACACCGTCATCCGTGCGCCGTTCAGCGGCGTGGCCGTGTCCAAGGACGCGCAGCCGGGCGAGATGGTGTCGCCCAACTCCGCCGGCGGCGGCTTCACCCGCACCGGCATCTGCACGCTGGTCGACATGCGATCGCTGGAAGTCGAAGTGGACGTCAACGAAAGCTACATCGGTCGGGTCACCGACGGCCAGCCGGTCACGGCCGTGCTCAACGCGTACCCCGAGTGGCAGATTCCGGCTCACGTGATCACGACGGTGCCGAAGGCGGACCGGCAGAAGGCCACCGTGCTCGTCCGCATCGGCTTCGCGGAGCTCGACCCGCGCATCCTGCCGGACATGGGCGTCAAGGTGACCTTCATGAAGCAGGCCGAGGCGCCGGCCGCGGACGCCGTCTCGCGCCCGGTGATGCTCGTCCCGAAGGCGGCCGTGCGTGCCGAGAACAACCAGTCCTACGTCTTCGTCGTCGCCAACGGCATCGTGGATCGGCGCGCGGTCAGGGTCGGGGGTGTCGACGGCGACCGTACCGAGATCCTCGCAGGCGTCAACAGCGGCGAACGCGTGATCCTGTCGCCGCCGGCCTCGCTGGCTTCCGGCACCGCCGTGGTCACGAAACAGTAATCGGAGTCGAGATGAGCGACGAAGCCCTGGTGCGGATCCGCGACGTGCACAAGTTCTACACGCGTGGGTCGGAGCGCGTGGACGTCCTGAAAGGGGTCAGCCTCGATATCCCGCGCGGCGACTTCCTGGCGCTGATGGGGCCGTCCGGTTCCGGCAAGACCACGCTGCTGAACATGCTGGGCGGCATCGACACGCCGACGCAGGGGCTGCTCGAGGTGGCGGGCGTGTCCATCGGGAACCTCGGGGGCGCGGCGCTGTCGCGCTGGCGCGCGACCCATGTCGGCTTCGTATTCCAGCTGTATAACCTGCTGCCCGCGCTCACCGCCGAGAAGAACGTGGAACTGCCGCTCCTGCTCACCAAGCTCTCGCGATCCGAGCGGAAGAAGCGCGCCCTGCTGGCGCTCAAGGTGGTCGGCCTCGCCGAGCGTGCGAACCACTATCCGCGGCAGCTGTCGGGCGGCCAGGAGCAGCGCGTCGGCATCGCCCGCGCCATCGTCACCGACCCGACCCTGCTCCTGTGCGACGAGCCCACCGGCGACCTCGATCGCCGGGCCGGCGACGAAATCCTCGACCTCCTGCAGGCGCTGAACCGCGATTACGGCAAGACGATCGTCATGGTGACGCACGACCCCCGCGCCGCCGACCGCGCCACGCGCACGCTGCACCTCGAGAAGGGGGTCCTCGTGGAGCAGGTCACGGCATGAAGTTCCTGCCGCTCATCTGGAAGAACGTCTGGCGGCGGCGATTCCGCACCACCTTCACGCTGCTGTCGATCTTCATCGCCTTCCTGCTGTTCGGCATCCTGATGACCGTGCGCAACTCGTTTGCGTTCGGCGTCGAGATCGCGGGGCTCGATCGCCTGGTGCTGATCAACAAGATCAGCCTGATCATGCCGCTGCCGTTCTCCTACCAGGGACGGCTGCAGGCGGTGCCCGGCGTCGAGATGGTGACGCACAACACCTGGTTCAACGGCATCTACCAGGACCCGGCGAACTTCTTCGCCAACATCGCGGTCGAGCCCGAGCCGTTCATGAAGATCTACCCGGAGTACCGGCTTCCGCCCGACCAGATGCAGGCGTGGCTCGACGATCGCCAGGGCGCCATCGTGGGCCGCGACCTTGCGGACCGCTTCGGCTGGAAGCTGGGCGACCGCGTCCCGCTGCAGGGCACGATCTATCGCCCGAAGAGCGGCGACGTCTGGGAATTCAACATCTCGGGCATCTACGACGCCGCCGACGGCGTGGACAAGACGCAGTTCTTCTTCCGCTACGACTACCTGGACGAGAACCGCCAGTTCGGCGCAGGCAGCGTCGGCTGGTACATCGTCAAGATCGAGGACGGCTCGCGCGCCGTGGAACTGAGCCGCACGTTCGATGCGATGTTCGAGAACTCCTCGGCGGAGACCAAGACCACCACCGAGAAGGGCTTCGTCGAGAGCTTCGCGTCGCAGGTTGGCGACATCGGCACCATGATGATTGCCGTGTCCACCGTCGTGCTCGTGATGTTCGGCCTCGTGGCCGCGAGCACGATGGCGCAGTCGGTGCGCGAGCGCACCAGCGAGCTGGCCGTGCTGAAGACGCTGGGCTTCACCGGCCCAGCCATCCTGGCCATGGTGCTGGCCGAATCGCTCTTCATCGCCTGCCTCGGGGGCGGGCTGGGCCTCGGGCTCGCGTGGCTGATCGTGCAGCAGGGCGACCCGACCAACGGCCTGCTGGCGATTTTCGTGCTGCCCCCGCGCGACGTCTGGCTGGGCGTGTCGCTGATGGTCGGCATGGGCGTGCTCGCGGGCATGGCGCCGGCCGTCGCGGCCATGCGCCTGAAGATCACCGACGCGCTCCGGAGGAACTGACCGTGTTCTGGCTCCGGCAGACGCTGGCCGTCATGCTCCTGAACATCCGCACGATCCCGTCGCGCCTGAGCGCGTCCGCCGTCGCCATCGTCGGCATTGCCGGCGTGGTGGTGGTGTTCGTATCGGTGCTGTCGATCGCGAACGGCTTCAACGCCGCGATGCAGGGCTCCGGCTCGCGCGGCCGTGCGCTGGTGATGCGCAGCGGCGCCGACAGCGAGCTCACCAGCGGGCTGAGTGGCACCGAAGTGGACATCATCCGCCAGGCGCCGGGCCTCGCACGCGAGGGCCAGACCGCCATCACGTCGGCCGAACTCTACGTCATCGTCGACCTCCCCAAGAAGTCGGCCCCGTCCTCCTCGGCGAACGTGCCGATGCGCGGCATCGAGCCCACGGCTATGCCGCTCCGTCCCGAGGTGACCATCGTCGACGGGCGCATGTTCCGCTTCGGCACCAACGAGGTCATCGCCGGCCGCGGCGCGTCGCGCCAGTTCATGAACCTCGAGGTCGGCGACACGGTCGTATCCGGGCAGAACCGCTGGGAGGTCGTCGGCCTGTTCGAGGCGAACGGGGGCGTGTCGGAAACCGAGGTGTGGTGCGATGCCCGCGTGCTGCAGGGTGCCTATCGCCGCGGCAACTCGTATCAGTCCGTGCTCGCGGGCCTGGAATCGCCCGACTCGTTCGACAGCTTCCGCGACTGGCTCACTGCCAACCCCCAGTTGAACGTGTCGATCCGGCGCGAGAACGAGTACTACGCCGGGCAGTCGCAGGCGCTCACGCGGCTCATCCAGACGATCGGGTTCGCCATTGCCGGCCTCATGGGCATCGGCGCGGTGTTCGGGGCGATCCTGACGATGTATACGGCGGTGGCGACGAGGTCGCGGGAGATCGCCACCCTGCGGGCGCTCGGCTTCGACACGAGTTCCGTCGTGCTGTCGGTGCTGGTGGAGTCGATGCTGCTCGGCGCGATCGGCGGCATGATAGGCGCGGGCGCCGCGTACGTCGCCTTCAACGGCTACCAGACGTCGACGATCAACTTCCAGACCTTCAGCCAGGTGGCCTTCGCGTTTCGCGTGACGCCCGACCTGCTGGCGCTGGGCCTGTTCTACGCGCTGACCATGGGCCTCATCGGCGGCCTGCTGCCGGCCCTGCGGGCGGCGCGCCTGCCGATTCCGAGCGCACTGCGCGAACTCTGACAGCTGCGCCGCCGGGAGGTTCGCACCTGGGCGCTGGCGCCCGCTGACGCCAGTCCGCCAGCGTGCGGCGGCCCAGGCCGGACTTCCGGCGGGCCGCGTCACGATGCCGCGCGGAACCGCACGCGATTGCCGCGTGTGTGGCTGGCCTTCGTCTTGCGACCTTCCCGTGCGGCGAGGGTGCCAGACGGGAGGTCGCCATGAGAACCCTCGTGCTCGCTCTGCTGTCAGCCGCGGCCCTCAGCTGCAGCAACACGCTCACCGCACCGTCATCGACTGCCGACGGCGCCTCGACGCCGGCGGACCAGGCTCTCAGGCGCGATCACTCACCAGGCACCCGCAGGGCCACGCTCTATTTCTACACGGACGATCCGGGCCCTGGCTCCGTCGAGGGGCTGCCGGTGTCGCTGACTGGCATGCCCAGCGGCACGTCCGCCGTGAACGCCACGGAACGGCGCGGCTTCGTGACGATCGACGTGCCCAGGACCGATACGCGGCTGGAGTACAGCATCGGCGCCAACCCGCTGGGGGTCTGCCCCCTGGCCGGCTCCGTGCCGCTGCCGTACGGGGTGCGGGAGAACTGGATCTTCGTCCACGCCGAATGCTGGTGACCGGCTGACGGGAGCCGCGGCATACAATGCCGCCACTCCCGTGTCCGGTCGCTCACTGCCCCCGCGCTCGCCAGCCCCGACCCTCCTGCTGGGCCTGGTCGTCACCCTGGCGATGGTGCTGGCCTACTCGTGGTACGTCTCCCGCCAGATCACCGGCCTGCGCACACTGCAGACCGATCTCACGGACCGCAACCGGCGCGAGTCGCTGCAGCTGCTGCGCATCCAGAACGACCTGAACCAGCTCGCGCTCGCGATGCGCGACATGCTCGATCCCGAGGAGCGGTATCCGCTCGTCGCATGGTCGTCGCAATTCGAGCGCATCCGGACGGACCTCGACGCCGCCATCGAGCAGCAGGCGCAGGTCGCGGTGGCGCGGAGGGCCGAGGAGCAGACCCGGTACCTGGCGACGACCGTCCGCCAGTTCTGGGAGGCGGCCGATCGGATCTTCGAGCTGGCGGGCTCGGGCCGGGACGAGGAGGCTCGCGCGCAGATCCGGCTGACGCTGCAGGCGCGGCAGGCGGCGCTGGGCACGACCGTCGCACGGCTGCTCGTGCAGAACAACGAGGCCGAGGACCAGGCCGCGCAGCAGGTGCGCGACATCTACGCGCGCGTACAGCGCCAGGGCCAGTGGTTCCTGCTCGCGACGCTCGCGGTGATCACCGCCACGGGCCTCTACCTGACGCGCACGAACCGGCGGCTCTTCTCGGAGATGCAGTCGCTCTCCAGCCAGCGGCAGGAACTGGCGCGCCAGCTGATCACCGCGCGCGAGGACACGCTCCGGGAACTGTCGCGTGAACTGCACGACGAGTTCGGGCAGCTGCTGACGGCCATGGGATCGATGCTCGGTCGCGCGCGCCGACAGCTGCCCGAGGGGGCGCCGCTGCGTGACGACCTGCGCGAGGTCGCCGAGGTGGCGCAGGCGGCGCTCGACAACGTGCGCGGCCTGTCGCAGACGCTGCACCCGTCGATCCTGGAGGAACTCGGGCTGTCGAGTACGCTCGACTGGTACCTCGGGACGGTGCAGCGCCAGCTGGGGCTCACCGTCCATTACGCGCGCACCGGCGAGCCTCGCGTCGGCGCCGACGTGGCGATCCACGTCTACCGCATCCTCCAGGAGTCGCTGAGCAACGTGGCACGGCACGCGGGCGTGCGGGAGGCGTGGGTGCGGCTCCGCGCGGAGGGCGATACGCTCGAGCTGGAGGTGGAGGACCATGGACGCGGCGTCAGCGACCAGGCCGCCACCCGCGGGCTCGGGCTGGTGGCGATGCGCGAGCGCGCCGCCCTCATCGGCGCCACGCTGGTGTTCGAACGGCCGCCTGCCGGGGGTACACTCGTGCACCTGACCCTCTCGCAGCCGCCCGATGCCGAAGCGCCATGAGTGACGTCATCACCGTCCTGCTCGCCGACGACCACACCCTGGTGCGCCGCGGATTCCGCCGCCTGCTCGAGGACGATCCCGCCATCACGGTGGTGGGCGAGGCCAGCAACGGCGAGGAAGCTGTCCGCACCTTCACGGAGCTGCGCCCGCACATCGTGGTGATGGATTCGGCCATGCCGGGCACCAGCGGGCTCGCCGCGACGCGCGCGATTCTCGACGTGGACCCCGAGGCACGCATCCTGATGCTCAGCATGCACGCCGAGGCGACGCTGGTGCACCAGGCCCTGGCCGCCGGCGCGCGCGGCTACGTGCTGAAGAGCGCGCTCGACCTCGACCTCGCGGCTGCCGTGAAGAGGGTGGCCGCCGGCGAGCGGGTGGTGGATCCCTCCGTGATCGCGGCCGAGGATCCGGATGACCGCACCCGTCTCACGACGCGGGAACTCGAGGTGCTGCAGCTCATCTGCGACGGCCTGTCGAACCGGGAGATCGCCGCCAGACTCGGCCTCAGCGCGAATACCGTGGCCGTGCACCGCGCGCACATCATGAACGCGCTCGGCGTCCACAAGACCGCCGAACTGGTGATGTACGCGCTGCAGCACGGGCTCATCAATCCACTGTGAGGCGCCGCGATTTCCTCACCGGTGTCGCGGCCGGCGCCGCTGGCGCGCTGTGGGGCGGGTGCGATGTGTGCGCGGCCCAGGGTCCGCCCGCCGCTCCCGGCTTCCGGCTGACCGATGTCACGGCGGGAGCCGGCATCACCTTCCGCCACAACAGCGGGGCGTACGGCGGCAAGCTGCTGCCGGAGACGCTTGGCGCAGGCTGCGCGTTCATCGACTACGACAACGACGGCTGGCCCGACATCGTCTTCGTGAACGGCATGGACTGGCCCGGCCACCGCCGCGGCCGTTCCACCCTGTGCCTGTATCGCAACAACCGGAACGGCACGTTCACCGACGTCACGAAGGCGGCGGGTCTCGACGTCGAGTTGTACGGCATGGGGGTCGCGGTTGGCGACTACGACAACGATGGCTTCCCGGATCTGCTCATCACCTGCGTAGGGCAGAACCGCCTGTTCCGCAACACTGGCCGCGGCACGTTCGTGGACGTGACGCGCGCGAGCGGGCTCGGCGGACGCGAGGCGTTCAGCACGTCGGCCATGTGGGTGGACGTCGACTGCGACGGCCATCTCGACCTGTTCGTCTGCAACTACGTGCGCTGGTCGGCGGAGCGTGACGTCTTCTGCAGCCTCGACGGCCGCCAGAAGTCCTACTGCACGCCGGAAGCGTACCGCGGCGAAACCTGCTGGCTGTTCCGCAACCGCGGCGACGGCACCTTCGAGGACATCACCGCGCGTTGCGGGATCTTCGACTCGAGTTCGAAGGCCCTCGGCGTGGCGCTGGTCGACGATGACGGCGACGGCTGGCCGGATATCTTCGTCGCCAACGACACCGAACCGAACCGGCTGTACCGCAATCAGCGGAACGGCCGCTTCAGGGACGTGGCGCTGGTCTCGGGCGTGGCGCTCAGCGAGGACGGCAAGGCGCGCGCGGGCATGGGCGTGGATGCCGGCGACCTCGACGGCTCGGGCCGTCTGTCGCTCGCGGTGACGAACTTCGAAGGGGAGATGATCGGACTGTACCGCGCGGAGTCGCCGGGCCGCTTCAGGGACGTGGCGCTCGGCAGCGGCGTTGGCGCCCCCTCGCGCAACCGGCTTGGATTCGGCTGCGTGTTCGCCGATCTCGATCTCGACGGCGACCTGGACCTCGTCGTCGCCAACGGGCACATCGACGACACGGTGCGCAACATCCCCGGCAACGTCGGGCACGCACAGCCGCCGCACCTCTTCCTGAACAGCGGTGGACGCTTCACGGACGTGGCGGGCGCGGTCGGCGGCGGGTTCGCGCAGCCGCGCGTCGGGCGGGGTCTGGCAGTCGGCGACTTCGATCGCGACGGCGATCTCGACGTCCTGATGACGACGAACGACGGGCCCGCGGTGCTGTTCCGCAACGATCAGTCGTCGGGCAACCGGAGCCTGCGTCTGCGGCTGCAGGGGACTGTGTCGAACCGCGACGCGATCGGTGCGACGGTGGTGATCATGCACGGCGGTGTCACCCAGCGGCGGATGGTGCGCGGCGGTTCCAGCTACCTGTCACAGTCGGAACTGCCGCTCACGATCGGCGTCGGGCGCCGCGACGTCGTGGACCGCGTGGTCGTCACCTGGCCGGGCGGCCGCGTCGAGGAGCACCGGAATGTGGCGACCGGAAAATCGTGGGACATCACCGAAGGGAAGGGGATCGGCCCCGGCCGCTGACGACAGCTTTGTCGGATGGCTGCGGTGGTGCGGGGCCGCGGGGCCGCAGGCGGCGCCCGGCGGGCTCTCGACTCGTGCAACGGCCGGCGCTCGCGGTAAGCTTGGAAGGTCCATGTCGACGAAGCTCCTGCTCGTGGCGATCCTGGCCGCGGGCGTCTCCGCCGCGTGTCAGTCCACCCCGCAGGCCCCAATCGTGCGGCCCGGCGTGCCCGGCCAGCCGAGCCGGAACGTCACCGCGGCCGAGGCGGCCGACCTGTCGCGCGTGGGCTACACGCCCGCCGACGTCGAGTTCATGCAGGGCATGATCGCGCACCACGGGCAGGCGGTCGAGATGACCGAACTGCTCAAGACGCGCACCGAGAACGAGGACATGCGCCGGATGGCGCAGCGGATCGACCTCTCGCAGGCCGACGAGATCGCGATGATGCGCGAGTGGCTGCAGGCGCGGGGACAGGCCGTGCCCGACGAGCACGCGCACCATACCCACATGATGCCCGGGATGCTTACGCCCGAGCAGATGCAGCGGCTCGCGGACGCGCGCGGGCCAGCCTTCGACCGTTTGTTCCTCGAGGGGATGATCGCCCACCACCAGGGTGCGCTCGCCATGGTGGCAGACCTGCTGGCCAGGCCCGGTGCGGGCCAGGCGTCCGATGTGTTCGAGTTCGTGTCCGATGTCGAGGCCGACCAGCGCATGGAAATCCAGCGCATGGCGGCGATGCTCCAGGAGATGTCGCGATGAAGGTGCGTGTCCTGACCGGCGGACTGTTCCTGCTGGTGCTGGTGCTGTGCGGCGTGGTGGCGACTACGGCGCAGGAGCGTGGAACCGGGAAGGGCGACCCGCGTGTCGGCCTCAAGGCCGGCCTGCGCAACGCGGGGCAGGCCATCCTCAACCTCGAACTCGTCGCGTCGCTGGCCAAGCCGCCCGGGTTCTTCGATCCGCAGTCGCCGCAGGGGCGGCCCACGCCGGCCGAGCGGCCTGCCGATGCGCCGCAGGCGAACGCCGCGGCGGACACGGCTGCTGCCGGCGCGGCGACGCCGGCCGTCCAGACGCCGCCGGCCTTCGATCCGAAGACGGCCAACCGCGTCGACTTCACGAACACCGACTTCGCGTTCCGTGGGCATCAGCTCTTCATGGGCAACTACCACGGCTTCACGGTGTACGACGTGGAGGAGGCGAGCAAGCCGAAGCTGCTGTCCGCCGTCGTGTGCCCCGGAGGGCAGGGCGACGTCTCGGTGCACGGCAACCTGCTGTTCATGTCGGTCGAGCAGGTGCGCGGCCGGCTCGATTGCGGCACCGAGGGCGTGCAGACGGCCGTGAGCGCCGAGCGCTTCCGCGGCATCCGCATCTTCGACATCAGCGACATCAAGAAGCCGCGCCAGGTGGGCGCCGTGCAGACATGCCGCGGGTCGCACACGCACACCCTCGTGCCCGACCCCGCCGACGGGTCTCACATCTACATCTACGGCTCGGGATCGTCGAGCGTCCGCTCGGGCGAGGAGTTGGCCGGCTGCTCGAATGCCGACGCCAAGGACGACCCGAACACCTCGCTCTTCAGCATCGATGTCATCGAGGTGCCGATCGCCACGCCCGAGCGCGCGCGTATCGTCAACAAGCCGCGGCTGTTCCTCGACCCGAACACCGGCGCGCTGAACGGTCTGTGGGCGGGCGGCACGCACGGGGAAGGCACGCAGCGCACGAGCGGCACCAATCACTGCCACGACATCACCGTGTTCCCGCCGCTCGGACTGGCGGCCGGCGCCTGCTCGGGCAACGGCATCCTGCTCGACATCTCCGACCCGGTGAACCCGGAGCGCCTGGACGCCGTGCTCGACAAGAACTTCGCCTACTGGCACTCCGCCACGTTCAACAACGACGGCACCAAGGTGATCTTCACCGACGAGTGGGGCGGCGGCTCGCGCCCGCGCTGCCGCGCCACCGACCCGCCGACCTGGGGCGCCGATGCGATCTTCGAGATCGTCGACCGCAAGCTGAAGTTCGGCGGCTACTTCAAGCTGCCGGCCCCGCAGACCGAGCAGGAGAACTGCGTTGCGCACAACGGCTCGCTCATCCCGGTCCCGGGGCGCGACATCATGGTGCAGGCGTGGTATCAGGGCGGCCTGTCGGTGTTCGACTTCACCGACCCGGCCAAGCCGGTCGAGATTGCGTACTTCGACCGCGGACCGATCGATGCCAAACAGCTGTACCTCGGCGGCTACTGGTCCGCGTACTGGTTCAACGGCCAGATCTTCGCGAGCGAGATCGCACGCGGCATGGACGTGTTCAAGCTGAAGCCGAGCGAGTTCCTGTCGCAGAACGAGATCACGGCCGCCGTGCTCACGCGGACGGAGGTCTTCAACCCGCAGCAGCAGCAGCCGATCTCGTTCCAGGCCGGGGCGGTCGTGGGCCGCGCCTACCTGGACCAGCTCGCGCGGACGCAGGCCCTGGATGCCGCGCGGCTCGGCGAACTGCGGCAGCTGCTGGATCGGGCTGAGCGCGTGGCGCCGCGTGCAGCCGGCGCGAACGACACGGCGCGCCAGCTCGACACCTCGGCGACACAGCTCGAGGGCACGGCCGCGTCGGCGCCCGCGACTGACGCCAGGCGCCTGCGCGCGCTGGCGTCGCTGATGAAGACGCGGGCCGCCGCGATCCGGTAAGGCTGGGGCAACGGCCGACCGCCGGTGGCTCGAGTGCTGATTCGTGTGATCAGCAACGGCCACCAGCCGTCGGCCGTTCGCGATGAGAGCTAGCGGTCTGCCCGGCCGCTCACCCGGTGCATCTCGCCGATGTCCGGCATCGTGCCGGTGAGCCAGCCCTTCGCCACTTCGAACAGCACCACGGGCCGCGGCTTGTTCACTTCGAGGAACACCGCGGCATGTACGTCGATGCCGATGAGCACCATGCGCGGGTCATCGGGCGTGCCGTGGCGTGAGTCGCCTTCCTCAGGGAACCAGGCCTTCCAGTCCGCTGCGTACAGCTCGCGGATCTTGTCGCGGTCGCGCGTGATGTGGGCAACGCCCGACACCGACACCCACTCCCGCGTGCGGTCCTTGTAGTAGGACAGGTTGACGTGCGGGTCGTATTCGATGTCCCGCAGCTTCCCCGTGTCGGCGGCCGTCACGAACCACAGGTCCGCCCCCGGCGCGTGCTTCTGCGTCGCCATTGCGCGCGATTCCAGGTGACCGTCGGGCCGGCGGGTGGTCAGCATCGCGATCTCGATCTCGTCGATGTGGCCGTACAGCTTCTCGAGCGTATCCATGGGTATCTCTGCTCCTCGCAGGGAGGGTGAGCAAGGACACGGCCGGGAACGGACAGCACAGCTGGTCGGGTCGGACGGGTGGGTCGGGTGGGTCGGGTCGGACGGGTGGGTCGGGTGGGCGGGTTGGACGGGTTGGACGGGTGAGCCGGGGCGGGGGGGGGGGGGGGGGGGGGGGGGGGGGGGGGGGGGGGGGGGGGGGGGTT
>CAYLTD010000037.1:0-46753 GCA_964386715.1 uncultured Bifidobacterium sp. | reverse complement strand
GAGGAGATCGGCCGCCGCTTCGGTCTCTCTTCGCTCGCGACGGTGCACAAGCACCTGACGAACCTGCAGGAGAAGGGTTTCATCAAGCGCGCGTGGAACCGCAGCCGCTCGGTCGAGATGCTCCCCACGCGGGGCGGGGGCCGGGCGGTCGAGCTGCCGCTGCTCGGGTACGTGGCCGCCGGCCTCCCGATCGAAGCCGTGGCGTCGAACGAGACGATTGCCGTGCCGGAGGATTTTGCCGGCAAGCGCGACACGTACGTGCTGCGCGTCCGCGGCGATTCCATGATCGACGAGCAGATCCGCGACGGCGATTTCGTGGTGGTCGAGGATCGCAAGACGGCCGACAACGGCGAGATGGTCATTGCCCTGCTGCGCGGGTCGGACGTGACGCTGAAGAAGTTCTACCGCGAGAACGGCCGCATCCGGCTGCAGCCCGCGAACGCGACCATGCAGCCGATCTACGCGGACGCCGACCAGGTGCAGGTGCAGGGCGTGGTCGTGGGGGTGATGCGGAAGTATTAGTATTGGGCATGTCCGAGCAGCCCAAGCAGGTCAACTTCACGATCGTCCCCGCGGAAGAACCGTCATCGGGTTCGCCGCGCACCTACGCCAACTTCTGCGCGATCGCGCATACGCCGTTCGACTTCACGCTCACCTTCTGCGAGGTGATGCCGCTCTCGGACCGAGACGTGCGCCAGGCCGAGGCCGAGCACGTCGTCCGAGCGCCGGTGCGCGCGAAGATCGTGGTGCCCGTGCAGTTCATCCCCAACCTTCTCGCCGCACTCGACGAACACTGGCGGCTCTACTCCGAGAGCTACACCAACGTCGGGTGGAACAAGGACAAGCCGATCCACTGACCGCCCCTCCGCCTCCGGTCTCCAGTCGTGCCCGCATGAAGACACCATCCGACGCCCGTACGATCTTCGACGCGCTCGACGGGCAGCATCCCGGGGCGGACACGGAGCTGCACTTCCGTACGCCGTTCGAACTGCTGGCGGCGACGATTCTGTCGGCGCAGTCCACGGACCAGCGCGTCAACATGGTCACGCCGGCGCTGTTCGCGCGCTACCCGGATGCCGCCTCCCTGTCCCGCGCGACCCCCGAGGAACTCGAGCCGCAGATCCACTCGACCGGGTTCTTCCGCGCCAAGTCGCGCGCGCTGATCGGCATGGCGCAGGCGCTCGTGAGCCGGCACGGTGGCGAAGTCCCCGCCGACATGGAGGCGCTCACGGCGCTGCCGGGCGTGGGGCGCAAGACCGCCAACGTGGTGCTCGGTCATGCGCTGGGTGTGCCGGGCCTCCCGGTCGACCGGCACGTGTTGCGGGTCGCCAACCGCATCGGGCTCGCCGAGGGCGAGGATGCGGAGAAGGTAGAGGCGCAGCTGTGTGCCCTGCTGCAGGAGGACCGCTGGACGCGGGCATCCGACGCCCTGATCCTCCACGGCCGCCGCGTCTGCAAGCCGAAGCCGCGCTGTCCAGCCTGCGCCGTCCAGGCCTGGTGCGACTACTACCGGAGCGGCGCAACGACCGAGGAGCGGCAGGTGGCCGACGCTCGCAGCAGCCGGGCCGCGGGCCGGCCGGCGCCAGGCGCAAGGATGAAGAAATCCCCGGCAGGGGCACGGACGCCAGCCGGGCACCGGGGCACCGGCACAGCCAAGACCCGATCCGCCGCACCGACGACGGGGGCGAAATCCGCGGTGAAGAAGCGGCAGGCGAATGCGCGGCAGGCAAAGACGCGGAAGGGACGCTCGTGACGCGCGCCCGATTCGAGCAGCACGTCCGGGAGGCGCTGGCCACCATCCCGCGCCGTTTTCGCACGGCGATGCAGAACATCGCCATCGTTGTCGAAGACGAACCGTCAGGCGACCTGATGGAGGAGATGGGCATCGGTCCGGACGACACCCTCTTCGGCCTCTATCAGGGGATCCCGCTGACCGAACGGCAGTGGGCGCAGGGCAACACCCTGCCCGACCGGATCCTGCTGTTCCAGGGCCCGCATGAGCGCGAAGCCGAGGACGAGGAGGACCTCATCGCGTCGATCGGCGAGACGCTCATCCACGAGGTCGGGCACTACTTCGGGCTGAGCGAGGAAGAGATCGAGGCGATCGAAGACCAGTACTGGCGGGGCGATGCCAGGGCCGACTGAGGGCCATCGCGGCAGGCCACGCGCACGCAAGCGATTCGGGCAGCACTTCCTCGAACCCGTGTGGGCGAGAAAGGTGGTCGCCGCCATCGGTCCGCGCGCTGGGGAGACCTTCATCGAGATCGGCCCCGGGCCCGGGGCCATCACCCGCCCGCTGGCCGAAGCCGCGGCTGCCCTGCTCGCGTGCGAACTCGACCGCGATCTCGCCGCCGCGCTGAGGGCCGAATCCATTCCGGGCGTCCGGGTGCTCGAAGGCGACTTCCTCGCGATCTCACCGGCCCTGCTGCGCGCGGAGCTGGACGCCGCCAGCCCCGGCGCCTCTGCGGTGCGCGTGGCGGGCAACCTCCCCTACAACGTGGCGTCCCCGATCATGTTCCGGCTGGTGGATCTCGCCAGGCACGGGTTCCCGCTGACCGACGCCACGATCATGCTCCAGCGGGAAGTGGCGGATCGACTGCTGGCCGCTCCCGGCTCCCGCGAGTACGGTGTGCTCACGGTCCTGATCGGACACAGGGCCCGGGTGACGCGCCTGCTGAACCTGCCGCCCGGGGCTTTCCGCCCGGCACCCAAGGTGCAGTCCACGGTCGTGCGGCTCGAGTTTCATGGGCCGGTTCCACCCGTCGTCGACGAGCGCCGTCTGGCCGCCGTGGTCAACGGCGTGTTCTCGCGGCGACGGAAGACGGTCGCGAATGCGCTCCTGGCCGACGGCGGCCTGACGCCCGCCACGGCCAGCGAGGCGCTGGTGCGCGCGGCGATCGACGGGACGCGGCGGCCCGAGACGCTCAGCATCGCGGAACTCTGCAGCCTGGCCGACGCCGTCGGCCTGGTCCGCAGCCGGGCGGCGACGACCGGCCCGGGGGCGCCTGTGGTATAGTCTCTCCTGCTATCTCGTTCTACGAACGAGTGTTGTACGGCCATCCCGCCTCTGGATCTCAGGCGCGCCCAGCAGCCTGAAGGAACCGCTACGGCGGTCCCCGCAGCCCGCGAGTCCCGCCCGGAACGCGCGTGCCTCGGTTGACGTGTCTGCCTCGATGCTCGAGATCGTTCCGCTCGGTGGAGTTGGCGAGTTCGGCATGAACATGATGGCGCTCACCTATGGTGAGACGACCATCGTGATCGATGCCGGCGTGATGTTTCCCGACCCCGACCTGCTCGGAGTCGACCGGATCATCCCGGACCTCACCTACCTGCAACAGAAGGGGCGCGCCGCCGCCCTGGTGCTGACGCACGGCCATGAAGACCACATCGGCGGCGTGCCGCACGTGGTGCCGCTGGTCGACGGCCCGATCTACGGGACGCCGCTGACGCTCGCGCTGGTCGAACCGAAGCTGCGGGAGCATGGCCTCGAGCACGCGCTCGAGACGGTACGGGCCGGCCAGCGCGCCGTCATCGGGCCGTTCGAGATCGAGTTCATCCGCGTCACGCACAGCATGCCGGACTGCGTCGCGCTGGCGATCCACACGCCACTCGGCGTGATCGTCCACACCGGCGACTTCAAGATCGACCAGACGCCCATCGACGGCGAACACTTCGACCTCCACCGGTTCGCGCAGCTCGGAGCCGAAGGGGTTCTGGCGCTGCTCGCCGACAGCACCAACGTCGACCGCCGCGGCTTCACGGGGTCGGAGACGGAGGTCGTCGAGGCCTTCGAGGAGATCTTCACGAGCGCGTCGGGCCGCCTGATCGTCTCCGCGTTCTCGTCGAGCATCTACCGGATGCAGGTGGTGGTGGACCTGGCGGCGCAGTTCGACCGCAAGGTGGCGTTCATCGGCCGCGGCATGATCGAGAACTCGACGATCGCCCAGCGCCTCGGGTACCTGCGCATCCCGGCGGGCATGCAGATCCGCGACGCAGACGTGGCGAACTACCCCGCGCAGGACGTGCTCTGCCTCACCACGGGTTCGCAGGGCGAACCGATGTCGGCGCTGTCGCGCATCGCGGTGGACGATCACCGCCACGTGAAGATTGCCGACGACGACACCGTCGTGCTGTCGGCCCGCGCGATCCCCGGCAACGAGAAGGCGATCGGCCGTGTCATGAACCACCTGGCCCGCCGCGGCGCAACGGTCATCCACGAAGGCATGAAACACGTGCACGTGTCCGGCCACGCGAGCCAGGAGGAACTGAAGCTCGTGCTCTCGCTGGTCCGGCCCCGCTACTTCATCCCGGTGCACGGCGAGTATCGCCACCTGTCGCAGCACGCCCGGATTGCGAAGCAGGTGTTCGCGGGGCGCGACCCGGCCCCGGAGATCCTCCTCGTCGAGAACGGCGACGTCGTCGTGTTCGACGATCGGGGCGGCCGCGTGGCCGGCAAGACGACGGTGGGCCGCATCCTCATCGACGCGACCCGGTCGGGCGAGGTGGGTGACGAGGTCCTGCGCGACCGCCGCCACCTGGCCGAGGACGGACTGGTCGTCCCGGTCGTCGCGATCAACAAGCAGACGGGGGCGCTGGAAGGGGTGCCCGACATCGTCACGCGCGGGTTCGTCATGGAGAACGGCGAGGAGCTGCTCGCCGAGGGCGCGCGCCTGCTGGCCGAGGTCATCGACCAGGCCAGCCTGGAGGAGCGCACCGACCAGGGCATCATCAAGGAGAAGCTGCGCGTGGAACTGCGCCGCTACTTCCGCAGACGCTCGGGCCGGCGGCCGTTCGTGCTGCCGGTCATCATGGAGATCTGAGACAGTGAAGGCTTCGACCCTCTCCCGACGCGTCAGCGAATTCGTCGGGGTCGCGCTGTTCGCCGCCGCGCTCATCTGGATCGTGGCGCTGGCCAGCTACAACCGGGCGGACGCGTCGTGGTTCTTCTACGCCGGGGGGCAGGCTGCCGCGGAGAACTTCGCCGGCCGCGTCGGTGCGTTCCTCGCCGAGTTGACGTTCCAGTGCGTCGGGTACGCGGCCTTCGCGATCCCGTTCGCCTGCGTCATCGTCGGCTGGAACTACTTCTGGTGCCGCGACGTCGACGCCCCCGGGACGAAGGCGTTCGGCGCTGTGCTGCTGTTCGCGTGCACGAGCGCGGTTCTCGGGCTGCTCGACCAGACGATCGACACCAGCGCTGAACGGTGGCGCGCCGGAGGCATGCTGGGCGAGTGGCTCAGCGCCGAACTCCGCACGGAGTTCGGCGCAACGGGCTCGACGATCGTGCTGCTCGCGCTGATGTTCATCGCGATCATCATCTCGACGCAGTTCTCGTTCGGCCGAGCCGCGGGGGCCATAGGCGGCGCGATCGCCTCGGGCGGCGAGCGCGGTGTGGCGTGGATCCGCGAACGGGCCGACGATCGCCGCCGCGAGAAGCAGCGGAAGGAAGTGATCGAGAAGCACACGAGGAAGGTCGCCGAAACCGACCCGGCCGCCGCCGCCGCGATCGCGGAGGCCGCCGCGCGCCCGCCCCGCCGGCGAGACCGGGAGCGCGAGCGGGAGCAGGCCGCCGAGCCGGCGCCGGAGCCCCTGGCCCAGCCGCGCCCGGCCCCGCCCCGTCCGAGGCCGGTGATTCCAGCCCCGGCGCTGCCCCTCGCCGACTCCGAGCCGATGGGCAAGGCGCCCGCCGAGCGGCGGGTCGGCGACTACACGCTGCCCCCCCTCGCGCTGCTGGATGCGCCGAAGACCGAGCGCAAGATCGACGAGCGTGAACTCATGGCCGGCGCCCGCCTGCTCGAGGAGAAGTGCCGCGAGTTCTCGGTCGAAGGTGCGGTTGTCGCCATTCATCCCGGTCCGGTGGTGACCACCTACGAGTTCAAGCCGGACGCCGGCGTGAAGTACTCGAAAATCACCGGACTGGCCGACGACCTCTGCCTCGCCATGCAGGCCGAGTCCGTGCTGATCGACCGCATCGCCGGCAAGTCCACCGTCGGCATCCAGATTCCGAACAGCCAGCGCGCGCAGATCTCGCTGCGCGAGCTGCTCGAGTCGGACCCCTACGAGAGCTCGACCGCCAAGCTTCCGATCGCCCTCGGCAAGACCATCGAGGGGCTGCCCTACGTCGCGGACCTGGCCACGATGCCGCACCTGCTGATCGCCGGCTCCACGGGCACCGGCAAGTCGGTGGGCATCAACGCCATGCTGACGAGCATCCTCTACCGGGCCACGCCCGACGACGTGCGGCTCATCATGGTCGACCCGAAGCGTCTCGAGCTGGGCATGTACGAAGACATTCCCCACCTGCTCACGCCGGTCGTCGTCGACCCGAAGCAGGCCGCGAACGCCCTGCGCTGGGCGGTGCGCGAGATGGAGGAACGCTACAAGACGCTGGCGGCCGAGGGCGTGCGCAACCTCGAGCAGTACAACCGCAATGTCCGGCAGGCCATCGCGGAGAAGCGGACCCCGAAGGAGAACGGCGAGTACCCGAAGCCGCTGCCGATGATCATCGTGCTCATCGATGAACTCGCGGACCTGATGATGGTGGCGGGCAACGAGGTCGAGCAGTCGATCTGCCGCCTGGCGCAGATGGCCCGCGCGGTCGGCATCCACCTGATTCTCGCAACGCAGCGTCCGTCGGTGGACGTCATCACCGGCCTGATCAAGGCGAACATGCCCTCGCGCATCTCCTTCCGCGTCGCCTCGAAGATCGATTCGCGCACCATCCTGGACAGTAACGGCGCCGAGCAGCTGCTCGGCAAGGGCGACATGCTGTTCCTGCCGCCGGCGTCGTCCCGCTCGATCCGTCTCCATGGGGCCTACATCTCCGAGCAGGAGAGCGCGCGGCTGGCGAGTTTCCTGCGGAAGCAGGGAAAGCCGACCTACGACGAGACCATCACGGCCGAGGAGAAGACTGCCGCGGAGGGCGGCATCGAGCTGGAGAAGGACGACCTCTACGACGAAGCCGCACGCATCGTGGTACAGAGCGGGCAGGCGTCGATCTCCTACCTGCAGCGCCGGTTGCGCATTGGCTTCAGCCGCGCCGCCCGGCTGGTGGACATGATGGAGATGGAAGGGCTCGTCTCCCCGGCCGCCGGCGGCAAGCCGCGCGAGGTCCTGGTGGACAAGGGCTACTTCGACGAGGTGGACGCGCAGCTGCGATGACGGTGACGAGAGCCTTCCGAACGCTCGCCGCGGTGACGGTGCTGCTCGCTGGCGCCGTCGCGCTGCCCGTGCGGGCGCAGGCAGGCACGCAGCCGCCGCCAGCCGCACCGCCGGCTCCCGTCGAGGCGTTGTTCCGCAATGCGGCCGCCGAGGAAACGGCCGTACGCAAGGTTCTCGCACAGGCTGCCCCGGGGGTCAGTGTCCTCAAGGCCGTCCGGACCACGATCGCGGACTACGAGGCCGTCGTGCGGCACTACCCCGCCAGCGGCTACAGCGACGATGCGTTGTGGCGCGGTGCGATGCTGGCGCGCGACGCGTTCGACCTGTTCCACGAGGGCCGGGAACGCAACACCGCCATACGCCTGCTCACGCTGCTCGCGTCCGGTTATCCCTCGAGCAGGCTGGCGAAGGCTGCACCTGCCGAGGCCGCCGCGCTGAAAGCGCGCGCGGGAGAGGTCGTACGCGCCTCCACCGCACCGGACGGCCGGGATCCGGTCGCCTCGCCATCGCCGATGCGCGCGCAGCCCACCCCGACGGACGGCACCGGCGCGGGGCTCGGCTCCGGTCCGACCACGACGGCAGCTGCTCTCGCGGCGTCTCCTTTCTCGCCCACGCCTGCCGCCCTGCCGGCCGCAGACCCGCCGCCGGGAGGCGCCGGCGACGCGCCCATTGCGACGATCCGGGCGATCCGCCGGGCCGTGCTCCGCGATGTCGTGCGGATCGTCGTCGAGCTGGACGGCGAGGTCGCGTTCCACGACGAGCGGCTGGAGAACCCGGCGCGTGTCTTCGTGGACATGGCGTCCACACGCGCCGGAGCGCCGCTGCTCGATCAGACGCTGCGCTTCGATGCGGATTCCGAGCCCGTGCGCCAGGTGCGCATCGGACGCCACCCGAACAACACCACCCGCGTCGTGCTCGAGGCCGCCGGCGTGTCCAGCTACAGCGTGTATCCGCTCTACAGCCCGTACCGGCTGGTCATCGACTGCCTGAAGGAGCAACCACTCGAAGTCGCCACGGCGCCGCCAGACGCGGCCTCGCCGGCCACGGCCGTGCGCGCCCCGGCCCCGCCTGCCGCCGCCAGGGTCGCCGGGCCTCCGCCGTCACGGCGCGGTGCCCCCAGGGCCCCGGTGCCTGCCGCCGCGACCGCGGCGGATACGCCGGTGCTGCCGTCGCGCGCCGCCGCCTTGCTCGTGCCACTGCCGCCCGCGGCCGCGTCCGTGCTGGAGACGATCGACTCCGCAGTCGAGGATGCCAGCCGGCCAGCCTGGGCTGCTACAGGCGCTCGTGTGCAGCCTCCCCTGCCGTCAACGACCACGGTGCCAGCCCGGCCGGCACCGCTGCCCTCCGGGCAGCCATCGCTCAATCTGGACGGCGGGTTGTCCATGGCGCGCCAGCTCGGGCTGGGCGTGTCGCGCATCGTGATTGATCCGGGACACGGCGGCCACGACCCGGGCGCGAAGGGCGGCGGCGTCACCGAATCCGAACTCGTGCTCGACATCGCTGTCCGCCTCGAGAAACTGCTGGCCGCGCTTCCCGGCGTCGAGGTTGTGCTCACCCGGCGCGAGGACACGTTCGTCTCGCTCCAGGAACGCACCGCCATCGCCAACCGCGAAAGCGCCGACCTCTTCCTGTCCATCCACGCCAATGCCAGCAGCGCGGCCTCGGTGCGGGGCGTCGAGACGTACTTCCTCGACTTCGCCTCGAATCAGCGCGCCGCCGCCGTGGCCGCGCGCGAGAACGCCACTTCTGAACAGACGATGGGTGCGCTGCAGGACGTCGTGAAGGCGATCACCCTCAACAACAAGCTGGATGAGTCGCGCGACTTCGCGACCTACGTGCAGCGGGAGATGATGGCCGGGCTGCGCGGCTCGAACAAGACCATCAGGGATCTGGGCGTCAAGAAGGCGCCGTTCGTCGTGCTCATCGGCGCCTCGATGCCCAGTGTGCTGGCGGAGGTCTCGTTCCTGACCAATCCGCAGGAGGCGAAGCTGCTCAAGAGCAACGCCTACCGGCAGCGGATCGCGCAGGCGCTGTTCGAGGGCGTGAGGAAGTACCAGGTGTCGCTGAAGAGCGCCGCCACCGTCGCCCAGCAGTAGGGCTCAGCGCGTGATGTGCCCGCCGGTCGACTCCTCGCCCGGGCGCTGCCCGGACGCCGACGGGAACGGATCGCTGAACTTCAGCCGGTAGAGGAAGAGCAGCCCCGCGAACAGCAGGGCGGCCACCACCGCGATCGCCACCCCTGCCCCCGCAATGCCGAGCGCGCCGATGAGCACATCGGCCAGCCCTTCGATCTCGCTCGGTGGATCGATGATCTTGACGATGACCGTGCCGCCCGGCGGATCCTGCTGCATGAGTTCCAGCATCGTCACTTCCACTGGTCGATGGTGAACGGCAGCTCCGCGAGCGTCCGCACGGCCACACCGGTCGGACCTTTCGGCATGTAGGGCGTCGCCTCGTCGGCCCACGCGGTTGCGGCGACGTCGAGGTGCGCCCACGGCAGCCCACCCGTGAACTCCTTCAGGAACATCGCCGCCGTGATGGAGCCGCCGGGCCGGCCGCCGGTGTTGACCATGTCGGCGATCTCGCTTTTCAACTGCTCGCGATACTCGTCGAACAGCGGCAGCTGCCACATGCGATCGCCACTGCGGTCGCCCGTCCGCCGCACGAGTTCGACCCACCAGTCCGGCGTGCCGAACAGGCCGGTCGTGTGCTTGCCGAGTGCAACCGTGATCGCGCCGGTGAGCGTGGCCACGTCCACGAGGTGCGTGGCTCCGAGCGTGCGCGCGTACCAGAGGCCATCGCCCAGGATCAGGCGTCCCTCGGCGTCGGTGTTGATCACCTCCACCGTCTTGCCCTCGGCACTGCGGAGGACGTCGCCCGGCTTGATCGCGCGGCCGCCCGGCATGTTCTCTGTTGCCGGCACGACGCCAATCACCCGGATGGGCGCGTTCAGCATCGCGATGGCCCGCATGGCGCAGACCACGGCGGCCCCGCCCGCCATGTCGTCCTTCATCTTCTCCATGCCCTCGGCCGGCTTGATGGAGATGCCACCGGTGTCGAACGTGATGCCCTTGCCAACGAGGCCCAGCACGGCGCGCGCAGTGGCTCCGGGCGGGTCGTGGCGGAAGACCATCACGCGCGGGGGTTCACCGCTGCCGCGCGCAACCCCCAGCAGCATGCCCATGCCGAGTTCGGCGATGCGCGTCTCGTCGAGCACCTCCATGGAGGCACCGCTGTCGGCGACGACCTGGGCGGCTCGCTCCGCGAACTCGCGCGGCGTGAGGGTGTTCCCCGGCTCGTTCGCGAGTTGCCGCGCCATGTTGCTCGACTCGCCGAGGATCTGGCCGCGCAGGACGGCTCCCTCGATGCGCCTGGGGCTTTCAGGGGACATGTCGCGCATCGGCAGGAACACGATCGAGCAGGTGGGCGCGGGGCCGCGCTGCGGTTCGCCGGTCTGGTAGATCCCGCCGCTGAACTCGGCCAGCGTCAGGCCCTCCGCGATGGCCTGGGCGAAGCCGGCGACGTCGTAATCGCCCGAGGGCGTGCCGAGCCCCGGCCTCAACACGAACGCCAGGCGGGCGGCCCGGCGCTGCCGCGCCGCGAGCGCCGCAGTGGCCGCGACCCGGCGAGCCACGCCCGGCGAGAAGGCCGCCTCCTTGCCGGCGCCGACCAACGCGACACGGCCGGTCTTCCACGCCTGATCCACCAGCGGGGTGACGAACACCTCGAAACTCCGGCCGGTGAACTCGCCCGACGACAGCGCACGCGCCAGCTCTCCGGCGGCAGCCCGATCGAGTTCGGCGAACGCCGCCGTGCCTTCCCCCTCGAACCACGGGAGCACGAGCAGGTCGGCTTCGACTTCCGGGAGCCACCGAAACACGCTGGTTATACGCGGCGTCAAAGACCGTGGGGCCATTGCGCCATTATCGCCCGAAGCCGGTTGTCGCGCCCACGACCGGCCGCTACAATCGGCGTATCCGGCCTGGAGGGATCATGCACCTGCGACGCATCCTCGTCACGACGGCAACATGCGCGGCACTCGCGTCCGCGGTCGTCGCCGCGGCGCAGCGTGACGACAAGGCGAGGGACCAGGACGCCAGGCGCCCGAAGCTGGCGGTGCGCGCCCAGCCGCAGGTGTCCGTCGCGCCCGCGCGGGTGACGCTCACCGCCGAACTCACGGGCGGCGCGGACGACTTCGAGGAGTACTACTGCCCCACAATCGAGTGGGAGTGGGGCGACGACACGCGCTCGGAGTCGAAGGTAGACTGCGACCCCTACGAACCGGGCAAGAGCCAGATCAAGCGGCGCTACACCGTGCAGCACCAGTTCCGCCGGCCGGGCGCGTTTCGCATCTACATCCACCTGAAGCAGAAGGACCGCGTGCTCGGCTCCGCGTCCACCAACATTCAGGTTCAGCCCGGCCTCGGAGCGGGCGGGCCGTTCTGAGCCCTGTGCCTCGGGCCGTTGCGGGCCGCTAGCCGGGATACCCGCGCAGCGGAACCTCCGTCACCACACCCTCGTCGAGCCGAAACAGCCGCAGGTGCGGCTGGCCATCGACCACACCGGCAATCAGGTGGACGGCGCCGGGATACACCGACTCCGCGAGATCGGTCTCCGACGGATAGGGCGCGGACCGCGGGTGCGAATGGTAGAAGCCCACGAGTTCGAGGTTGTGGCGGCGCGCTTCCCGCAGGGCGCGGACGTGGTCGTGCGGATCGATAAGGAAGCGCGTGGTCCCCTCGGCGAGATTGCCGGCGCGGATGCTGTGCGTGATGGCGTCCGGCGTGCCCAGCAGGATCCCGCAGCACTCGCGCGGCGCCTCGGCCGCCGCGTGCGCCAGGACGTCGGCAGCGACCGCAGCGGGCAGCCTCACACGGTTTCGACGGCCATCGCAATGCCCATCCCACCGCCGATGCAGAGCGAGGCGACACCGTAGCGCAGGCGACGGGCGCGCAGGGCGTGGATGAGTGTGGTCAGGATTCGCGCCCCGCTGGCGCCGATCGGGTGGCCGAGCGCGATCGCTCCCCCGTTCACGTTGGTTTTCGCCGGATCGATCCGCAGCTCGCGCACCACCGCCACACTCTGGGCGGCGAACGCCTCGTTCAACTCGAACAGGTCGACCTGCTCGAGTGTCAGGCCCGCACGGTCCAGCGCGCGGCGCACGGCGGGCACCGGACCGATGCCCATGATCCGCGGGTCGACGCCGGTGGAGGCGTAGCCGAGCACACGCGCAAGGGGCATCGTCGCCGATGCCCGCGCGCGCTCGCCCGACATGACGATGAGCGCAGCCGCGCCGTCGTTGATGCCGGATGCGTTGCCCGCCGTCACCGTCCCGTCCTTGCGGAACGCCGGCTTCAGCGCCGCCAGCTTCTCGACGGTGCTCCCCGCGCGCGGATATTCGTCCACGGCAACGCGAATCGGATCACCCTTGCGCTGCGGCACCAGCACCGGGACGATCTCGTCGTTGAAGGCTCCGGCGGCGATGGCGGCCGCGGCGCGCCGCTGGCTCTCCGCCGCGAAGGCGTCCTGCTGCTCGCGCGTGACGTCGAACCGCGCCGCCACCTCTTCGGCCGTGATGCCCATGTGGCAGGCGTGGATTGCGCAGGTCAGGCCGTCGGCAATCATCGAGTCGATGGCCTCGGCGTTGCCCATGCGATAGCCCCACCGGGCGTCCTTCAACAGGTAGGGCGCGTTGGACATCGACTCGGTGCCACCCGCGACGATCGTGTCCACGTGCCCCATGTGGATTGCTTCCACCGCGTGCACGACGGCCTGCAGGCCCGACCCGCAGACGCGGTTCACCACTTCCGCGGGCACCTGCTCAGGCAGGCCGGCCGCGAGGGCCGCCTGACGCGCGACGTTCATGCCTGCCCCGGCCTGCAGCACGCACCCGAGCACGACGTCACCGACGGCCGACGGCTCGACGGCCGCGCGCGCAAGAGCCTCGCGCACGACGACGGCGCCCAGCTGGGCGGCCGAGAGGTCCTTCAACGCCCCACCGAACGACCCGATGGGCGTGCGGCAGGCGCTGGCGATCACGACGTCGAAGTCCTTAGGCAAAGGTCCCCACCTTGTCGGGAATCTGCAGGGGCGCGCCGGTGGCCGCCTGAACCGCAGTAACCGTCGTGTCCGCGGCAATTTCGCGCAGGAGCAGGCCGCCCGGCGTCACCTCGATCACGGCCAGATCCGTCACAATCAGGTGCACGACCGCGAGGCCGGTCAGCGGCAGCGTGCACCGCTCCAGGATCTTGTGCCCGCCATCCTTCGTCGTGTGCTCCATCGCCACGATCACGCGCCGGGCCCCGGCCACGAGGTCCATGGCGCCCCCCATGCCCTTCACCATCTTGCCGGGGATCATCCAGTTGGCCAGGTTGCCGCCGCGGTCCACCTGCAGCGCGCCGAGCACCGTCACGTCGATGTGTCCGCCGCGAACCATGGCGAAGGAGTCGGCACTGCTGAAGTACGCGCAGCCCGGCAGTTCGGAGACGGTTTCCTTGCCTGCGTTGATCAGATCCGGATCCACGTCAGCCGCGAGGGGATAGGGACCGACGCCGAGCATGCCGTTCTCGGAATGCAGCGTGATATCGATGCCCGGCGGCACATGGTTGGCGACCAGCGTCGGCATGCCGATCCCGAGGTTCACGTAATCGCCGTCGCGCAGTTCCTGCGCGACGCGCCGGACGATGCGGGTGCGAAGGTCTGCGCCGCTCACTGGTCCCTCACCGTGCGCTTCTCGATCCGCTTCTCGAACTCGCGGCCCACGATGACGTGCCTGACGTAGATGCCGGGGGTCACGACGTGGTCCGGGTCGATGTCGCCGGGCTCGACCAGGTGCTCCACCTCCGCGATCGTGATCCGCGCGGCGGTGGCCATGACGGGATTGAAGTTGCGCGCCGTCCGGCGGTACACGAGGTTGCCGTGCCGGTCGCCCTTCCAGGCGTGGACGAAGGCAAAGTCCGCGGTGAGCGGCCCTTCGAGCACGTAGTGGCGGCCGTCGATCAGCCGGGTCTCCTTGCCCTCCGCGGCGAGCGTACCGTAGGCGGTCGGCGTGAAGAAGCCGCCAATCCCGGCCCCGCCTGCGCGAATCCGCTCAGCGAAGGTGCCCTGGGGAATCAGGTCCACCTCGAGTTCGCGGGTCAGGAACTGCCGTTCGAACTCCTTGTTTTCGCCGACGTAGGTGGCCACCATCTTCCGCACCTGGCGCGCCCGCAGCAGGATGCCGATGCCGAAGTCGTCGACGCCGGCGTTGTTGCTGATGACCGTGAGGTTGCGCGTGCCGCGGGCGTGCAGCGCCCGGATCAGGTGTTCGGGAATGCCGCAGAGCCCGAACCCGCCCATCATGATGGACGCGCCCTCGGGCACGAGGGCGACCGCGGCGTCGGCGCTCGCCAGCACCTTGTCCATGGGGCGATTATACCGGCCGGCGGGTTAGCGCCTCGCGCCACGCCGCCGCGCGCCCGAAGATCTCCTCCAGCCGGTCGCCGGAGCCCAGATCCGCCCTCAACGCCTGCAGCACGAGGATCAGTTCGTCGAGCGCTCGGCCGATCTCGTCGGCGTTGCTCGCCGAGATGTCCCGCCAGATGCCCGCCGGGCTCGACGCGAGGCGCGTGGTATCCGCGAGGCCGCGTCCCGCCAACGCCAGGCCCTCCGCCTGCACGGCCTCACCGATGACGGCCATCAGCGCGCTTGCCGTCAGTTGCGGCAGGTGGCTGAGGAATGCCAGCACCCGGTCGTGATCGCGGACGCTCATCACGCTCGGTATGGCACCGAGCGCTGCGGCGAACTGCCGCAGCCGATCGACTGCCTCGGGCGCAGTGGACGCCTCCGGGGTGAACACCCAGGGACGCTGTCGGAACAGGTCCGGCCGCGCATGCTCGAGCCCGCCGACCGCCGCCCCGCCCATCGGGTGCCCGCCGACGAACGTCAGCCGCGCTGGCAGCGCTCCGGCTGCCGCGACGATGTCGCGCTTCGTGCTGCCGGTGTCCGTGACGATCGCGGTGCCCGGCACGTGCCGCTCGAGCTGCGGCAGCAGCGCGACGTTCGCCAGCACTGGCGCGGCCAGCACCACCAGGTCGGCCTCCGCGAGCACGCCGAGATCGGGAGCCCCGACGTCCACCGCATGACGCCGCATCGCGAGGTCGAGGACGTCGTGATTGTCCACGCCGATCACCAGCGCCGATGGCCACAGCTCGCGCGCCGCGAGCGCGATCGACCCGCCGATCAGGCCGAGACCGACAATGCCGATCCGTTCGAAGATCGGCGGCTCAGCGTCGTGTCGCTGCGGCTGAATCACGGGCAAGGACGGGGACATGCGATGGTCTCGGCAAGGTCGCAGATTGGAAATTGCAGAATCAGGATCGGCAGCCGCCGGGTGCAGGGGCTGATCCTGCCGGCCCTACTGCCCCCAGCCGCGGCGCGGAGCCGGCTCCAGGCAGATGCTGCGCCCGATGGCCGGCGCGATGATGCGCAGTTCGGCCATCAGCCGGTCGAACTGCGCCGGAAACATCGACTGGGCACCATCGCTCAGGGCGTGATCCGGATCGTTGTGCACCTCGACGATGAGCCCATCAGCACCCGCCGCGACGGCCGCGCGCGCGAGCGGCGCCACCATGTCGCGCCGGCCGGCACCGTGGCTGGGGTCCGCGACCACCGGCAGGTGACTCAGCTTCTTCACCATGGCGATCGCCGACACGTCGAAGGTGTTCCGCGTCGCGGTTTCGAAGGTGCGAATCCCGCGCTCGCACAGGATCACGTCGGTGTTGCCCCCGCTCAGGATGTACTCCGCCGACAGCAGCCATTCTTCGATGGTCGCGGAGATGCCGCGTTTCAGCAGCACGGGCTTGCGCCGGTGCCCGAGTTCCCGCAGCAGCGTGAAGTTCTGCATGTTGCGCGCACCGACCTGGAAGATGTCGCAGTAGCGCTCGATCAGTTCGATCTGGCTGATGTCCATCACCTCCGACACCAGCGCGAGGTTCTCGGCCCGGGCGGCCTCCCGGAGCAGCCGCAGGCCTTCCTCGCCCAGACCCTGGAAGCTGTAGGGCGAACTCCGGGGCTTGAACGCGCCGCCCCGGAAGATCTTGGCGCCGGCCCGCCGCACGGCGGCGGCGGTCGCCCGCACCTGCGCCTCGCTCTCGGCCGAGCAGGGCCCGGCCATCACGATCACCTCGTCACCGCCGATGCGCAGGTCCCCGACCTTGACGACCGTGGGCTCCCGCCTGAACGTGCGGCTCGCGAGCTTGTACGGCGTCGAGATCCGCACGACCTCGGCGACGCCGTCCATCATCTCGATGAGCGCCGCCTCCGGCTGTCCGTGTCCCACGGCGCCAAGGACGGTCCGTTCGACGCCCGTGGACTTGTGGACGTCCATGCCCATCTCCACCAGGCGCGCCACGACCGCCTCGATCTGCCGTTCGGACGCCCCTTCCTGCATCACCACCACCATGACGACCCTGCTCCCTTACCCTTCCGTGCCCGCGCCCGCCTGTTCCCCGGCCTCGCCGTGAACCAGGCGCCGTTCCAGCCGCCGCGCTTCATCGATGATCCGTTCGAACAACCGCGCGATGGCGTCCGGGCCAAGCGGACCTTCCGAGGCGATGGCGCGGACGTGCGCCAGCACCTGCTTCTCGCGGTCCGGCTGGTAGATCTCGATCCCCTGCTCCTTCTTGATCCGGCCGATCTCGCAGACGCAGCGGGCGCGCTCGTTCAACAGGCGCACCAGCACTTCGTCCACACGATCGATGTCCCTGCGCAAGTCGTCGAGCGTCATGTCCTAGGCCCGTTGAGGAACGCAGGCCGCGCGCAGCGACCCGACGTAGGCTTCCACGCGTGCAATCAGGTCGGGCGAGGCCGCCGCTTCCGCGATCAGCGCCACCAGGGCGCTGCCGACGACAGCGGCGTCGGCGTATCGCCCGACCTCCGCCACGTGCTCCGGCCGCGAGATGCCGAAGCCGAGGGCGAGCGGAAGGTCCGTCAGCCCCCGGATGCGGCGCACCATCTCCTCCGCGCCGGACGCAACGGTGTTGCGTGCGCCGGTGACGCCCAGACGCGAAATCCCGTACAGGAACCCGCGGCCCAGTTCGCCCGCTTGCCTGATGCGCGCCTCGGTCGTGGTCGGACTGAGAAGGAAGATCGTGTCGATACCCGCGCCCGAGAGCACGTCCCGGAACTCACCTGCCTCCTCGATCGGGAGATCGAGGGCCAGCACGCCGTCCACCCCGGCCTGTGCCGCGCGCGCGGCGAACGCCGGGAGGCCCATGCGCACCATCGGATTGGCGTAGCTGAACAGCACGATCGGTGCCGCGATCTCGCCGCGCACGGAGGCGACGAGGTCGAGCGTCGCGCGCAGGCTGCCACCCGCCGCGAGAGCCCGTTCGGTCGCGCGCTGGATCACCGGTCCGTCCGCCAGCGGATCGGAAAACGGTACGCCGACTTCGAGCACGTCGGCGCCGGCGCGCGCCAGAGCCCGGAGGATGTCTGCCGACCGAGCCAGATTGGGGTCGCCCGCGGTCGTGTAGGTGACCAGCCCGGGCCGCCCCTCCCGGCGGAGCGCCGCGAAGGTCTCACTGATTCTCGACATGCTGCTCCATCGTGTGGACGTCCTTGTCGCCGCGCCCGGAGAGGTTCACCAGGATGACGGCCGACGGCCCGAGTTCACGCCCGAGCCGCTGCGCGTAGGCCACGGCGTGCGACGACTCCAGTGCGGGCAGGATGCCCTCGAGGCGTGCGAGGGTCTTGAACCCGGCGATGGCTTCCTCGTCGGTCACATAGCCGTACTCGGCGCGCCCGATGTGACGCAGGTAGGCGTGCTCGGGCCCGATCGCGGCGTAGTCGAGGCCGGCCGACACAGAGTGCGTCAGCTCGATGTTTCCGTTGTCGTCCTGCAGAACGTAGGTGCGCGTCCCCTGCAGCACGCCCATGCTGCCCCCGGCAAAGCGCGCCGCGTGCCGGCCCTTCTCGATCCGCTCGCCACCCGCCTCCACCCCGATCAACCGCACGCCAGCATCGTCGACGAACGCATCGAAGATACCCATGGCGTTGCTGCCGCCGCCCACGCAGGCGACGACGGCATCGGGAAGCCGCCCGGCCTGGTCGAGGATCTGTGCGCGCGCCTCGCGGCCAATCACCGACTGGAACTCGCGCACCATCAACGGGTAGGGATGCGGGCCCAGCGCGGAGCCAAGCAGGTAGTAGGTGCTCGTGACGTTGGTGACCCAGTCACGCATGGCTTCGTTGATGGCGTCCTTCAGCGTGCGGCTGCCCGCATCGACGCCGATCACCTGCGCGCCGAGCAGGCGCATGCGCACCACGTTCAGCGCCTGGCGGGCCATGTCGTCGACCCCCATGTAGACGTGGCACTCGAGGCCGAGGAGCGCGCAGGCCGTGGCGGTCGCCACGCCGTGCTGCCCTGCCCCGGTTTCGGCGACGATGCGCTTTTTGCCCATGCGGACGGCGAGCAGCGCCTGCCCCAGCGCGTTGTTGATCTTGTGCGCGCCGGTATGGGTGAGGTCCTCGCGCTTCAGGAAGACGCGGGCGCCGCCCGATGCCGCCGACAGCCGTGCGGCCTCGTAGACAGGGGTCGGGCGTCCGACGTAGTGCTTGAACAGCTGCGCGAGCTGCGCGCCGAATGCCGCGTCCTCGCGAGCCGCGTAGTAGGCACGCTCGAGCTCCTCGATCGGCTCCACGAGCGTCTCGGGCACGTACTTGCCCCCGAAGGGACCGAAGTAGCCGCGCGCATCCGGGTCGCGGCGAACGGAAGTGGTCATCATCCTCATCTCACGCGGACCGGGCCGCGTTCTTCACTGGATTCCTGCGTACGGCGCAGCGCGTCGAACAGCGCCTGCAGCCGCGCCGCATCCTTGATGCCGGGCGCCGCCTCGACGCCCGACGACACGTCGATGCCGAAGGGACGGACGGCGTGGAGGGCGTCGGCGACGTTCTCCGGCGTAATGCCGCCGGCGAGCACGATCGGCCGCTGCCGTGCGAGCGCCGCGGCCGCGTTCCAGTCGGCCCTCGCGCCGGTGCCGCCACGCCGCACTGGATCGTCGGCATCGACCAGCAGGCGAACCCGCGCGGGCCAACGGCCGGCCGTGGTCTCCTCGATGCGTGAGATCGCCTTCACCACCGGACGCTCGAGGCCCGCGAGGTCCGCTGGTGCCTCGTCGCCGTGCAGTTGGACCGCCCCGAGCCCCGTCTCGCGCGCCACTTCGTTGATGCGCGGCACCGGCTCGTTCACGAACACCCCGACCGCGGTGACGAACGCCGGCAGGCTCGCGGCGATCGCACGCGCAGCCGCGGGTTCGATGTAGCGCGGGCTCTTCGGCCAGAAGATGAACCCGATTGCCGAGGCTCCGAGGTCGACCGCCGCCTGCGCGTCCTGTGGGCGCGTGATGCCGCAGATCTTCACCAGCATCATCGCCTGCCGATGAGCGCCGCCAGCGCGGCGCCCGGGTCCGGGTCGGTCATGAACCGCTCGCCGATCAGGAACGCCCGGTAGCCGAGTGAGGACAGACGCGCCAGGTCGGCGGGCGACTTCAGCCCGCTTTCGCTGACGGCAACGACGTCCGGCGGCATTCCCCCGACCAGCAACTCGGACGCCGCGACGTCCACGGCGAGGGTACGCAGGTTCCGGTTGTTCACGCCGACGACGCGCGCGCCGCAGTCGAGCGCGATCGACAGTTCGTCCGCGTCGTGTACCTCCACCAGCGTGTCGAGGCCGAGGTCGGCCGCCGTGCGTGACAGCCCGCGCAGCTCCGGCGGGGTGAGCGCGGCGACGATCAGCAGGGCCGCATCCGCCCCCACGGCCCTGGCTTCGAGCAGCTGGTATTCGGAGACGATGAAGTCCTTGCGCAGGAGCGGGGTGTCCACGGCCGAGCGGACCGCCTCGAGATGCTCGAGTGCCCCGTCGAAGAAGGTCGGTTCGGTCAGCACGGAGATCGCCGCAGCGCCCGCGCTGCTGTAGGCGCGCGCGATGGCCACCGGATCGTAGGCCTCCCGCAGCACGCCACGGGAGGGAGAGCGGCGCTTGCATTCCGCGATCACGTTCACGACGCCGGTCCTCGACACCGCGGCCGTGAAGGCGCCCGGACGCGGTGTCCGCCGCTCGGCGCGCCTGAGCAGCGCCGCGAACGGCTCGCGGCCGGCGCGGACCTGGGTGATCCGCCTGGTCGCGGCGACAATCGTGCCGAGCAGGTCGGCGTGGGCCGCCACGTCGCTCATGCGCCGGCTCCCTCGGTGGTCTCCACGTTCGACACCTCGATGAGGCGGGCCAGCGTCCGCCGGGCATCGCCCGAGTCGATGGCCTGGGCCGCACGCGCCATGCCGTCGACGACCGACGGCGCCTCGCCGCTGACGAACAGCGCACATCCTGCATTCAGCAGGACGACATCGCGTGGTGCGCCAGCCTCCCCGTTCAGCACGGCCTCGATGATCCGCGCGTTGTCCGCGGCCGATCCCCCCTTCAGCGCATCGGCAGATGCCTTGGCCAGGCCGAAGTCTCCCGGATGGAGGTAGAACGTCTTCACCGCCCCGTCACGACACTCCGACACTTTCGTGTATCCGGTCGTGGAAATCTCGTCGATGCCGTCGGCGCCGTGCACCACCCACGCGCGGTCCGACCCGAGCAGCAGCAGGGACCGCGCCATCAGCTCCGTGAACTCCGGTCTGGGCACGCCGACCAGCTGGCGCGTGGCGCCGGCCGGGTTGGTGAGCGGCCCGAGCAGGTTGAAGGCAGTGCGCACCCCGAGCGCCCGGCGCGTCGGCCCCGCATGCCGCATCGAGGGATGGAACGTGGGCGCAAAGAAGAACCCGATGTTCGCCTCGAGCAGGCAGCGCTCCACCACGGGCGGAGGCGCCGTGACGTTGACGCCCAGCACCTCGAACACGTCCGCGCTGCCAGACAGGCTCGACACCGAGCGGTTGCCGTGCTTGGCGACGCGGACACCGCACGCCGCGACCACCACGGCGACGCACGACGAGATGTTGAAGGTGCCGGAGCGATCGCCGCCGGTGCCGCAGGTGTCGAAGACGCGGTCGAAGCGCCGAGACAACTGCACCGCATGGGCGCGCATCGTGCTCGCGAGGCCGACGATCTCTGCCGGCCGCTCGCCCTTCATGGCAAGGCCGATGAGCAGGCCGGCGATGTGTGCGTCTGCCGCCCGGCCCGCCATCACGTCCGCCATGGCGGCAGAGGCTTCCGCCGTCGTGAGGTCTTCGTGCCGGATCAGCTTTTCGATGAGTGCGGGAAACATGTCAGTCCAGCGTCCCGTCCAGGAAGTTCTGGAGGATGCGCCGCCCTTCGCTCGTCAGGATCGACTCGGGGTGGAACTGCACGCCGTGAATCGGCAGCGTCCGGTGGCGCAGGCCCATGATCGTGCCGTCCTCGCGCGTGCGGGCCGTGATCTCGAGGTCGGCGGGAAAGCCCTGCTCCGCCACGACCAGCGAATGATACCGGGACGCGGGGAATGCCTCCGCGAGCCCCGTGAACAGCCCGCGGCTGTTGTGCTCGATCGTCGAGGTCTTACCGTGCATCGGCGCCGAGGCGCGTACCACCGAGCCGCCGAACGCGGCGCCGATCGCCTGGTGCCCGAGGCAGACACCGAAGATCGGCGTGTCCGCCCCGAGTTGCCGGATCACGTCCATCATCACGCCGGCATCCTCCGGACGGCCCGGCCCCGGCGACAGGACGATGCGGTCGGGGTGCATCGCGGCAATCTCCGCGACGGTCACCTCGTCGTTGCGGCGGACCGTCACATCGGCCCCGAGTTCACCCAGGTACTGCACCAGGTTGTAGGTAAACGAATCGTAGTTGTCGAGAACAAACACCATAACGTGCCGCTGTTCCTGCCGAGCGCGACGGCTTATGCCCTGCCCGTGCTGCCCGCTGCCTTCACAGTCCTGCCTGCGCCAGTTCGAGGGCCCTGACGAGTGCACGCGCCTTGTCGCGCGTTTCTTCGTACTCGGCCGTCGGGTTCGAGTCCATCACGATGCCGGCCCCCGCCTGCACGAATGCCCGGCCGCGCGACACGATGATCGTGCGGATGGCAATGCAGAAGTCGAGGTTGCCGGCGAAGTCGAGGTACCCCACCGCGCCGGCGTAGAGGCCGCGGCCGGAGGGTTCGAGGTCGCGGATGATCTGCATGGCCCGCACCTTCGGCGCGCCCGACACCGTCCCCGCGGGGAAACAGGACACCAGCGCGTCCAGCCGGTCGCACTCCGATGCCAGGGTGCCCTCGACGACCGAGGTGAGGTGCATCACGTGCGAAAAGCGCTCCAGCGCCATGAACTGCGGCACCCGCACCGATCCGAATTCACACACGCGTCCGACGTCGTTGCGCCCCAGGTCCACGAGCATCACGTGCTCGGCCCGCTCCTTCTCGTTGCGCTTGAGCTCCTCGCCGAGCCGCAGGTCCTCTTCATCGCTGCGCCCGCGGCGGCGCGTGCCCGCGATGGGATGCGTCTCGACGCGCGCCCCTTCGACGCGCACCAGCATCTCGGGCGAAGACCCGACGACCGACACCCCGCCCATGCGGATGAAGTACATGTAGGGCGACGGGTTCACGTGGCGCAGGGCCCGGTAGATCGTGAACGGGTCGGCGTCGATCCCGGTCTCGAACCGCTGCGACAGCACGACCTGGTAGATGTCGCCGGCCGCGATGTGCTCCTTTGCGGCGCGGACGTGCGCCTCGAACTGCTCGCGGGTGAAGTTCGACGTGAACGCCAGCGGCACGTCGCTGGAGCGGCGCGGCACCGACAGGTTGCGCTCGAGTTCGCGTTCGAGGAACCCGATCTTGGCGCAGGCGAACTGGTAGAGCGACTCGAGGTCGTCGTCCGCCCCGATGCGCGCGTTGGCGATGATGAGGATGCGGTGCTGGACGTGGTCGAATGCCAGCACCGTGTCGAACAGCATGAACCCGGCATCGTCGGCCCCGTCGGCCCCCGTGCCGAGATCGCCCAGCACCGGCTCGAACCACGAGGCGGCACCGTAGCCGAAGTAGCCCACCGCACCGCCGGTGAACCGCGGCAGGTCGGGCACGAACGGGGAGCGGAAGTCAGCCATCAGCGCGCGCAGGGTGTCGACACAGGGCCTGTCGCTGACGCTCACCTCCCCGGCGCGCTCGATGGTGGTGCGCCCATCCCGCGCGCGCAGGATCAGGAAGGGGTCCTTGCCCAGGAACGAGTAGCGTCCGACGTGCTCCCCGCCTTCGACGCTCTCGAGCAGGAAGGCGTAGTCGGCGTCCTCGGCGATCTTCAGGAACGCCGAGACCGGCGTGAGCAGGTCGGCCACGATCTCCTTGCAGACCGGGACGAACGTGCCACGCTGGGCGAGTTCCTTGAACTCCTCAAACGAGGTGATCTTCATCAGCGTTGAACTCCGAGAGACGCTTCAGGGCGGCGCTCCGCATGACCCCGGGGGCCGGGCGCCCGCCGGTCCACCACTCGAACTGTGCCTGCGCCTGCGCCACCAGCATGTCGAGGCCGCCAATGGTGTCGCAGCCGGCGGTGGCGGCGTCGCGCAGCAGGCGCGTGACCGGGGGGTTGTAGATCAGGTCGTAGACCACGCCCCGCGTGAGCGACGAGGACTGGACGGGCGACTGGTCGACGCGCGGGTGCATGCCGATCGGCGTGCAGTTGACGAGCAGGTCCCAGCTCCCGTCCCCAGGCGGGAAGGCCCCCACCTCGCCGCCGACGAGCCTGGCGACGGCCTCGGCCTGCGCCGTGTTGCGCGCGTGCACCGTGACGTGCGCACCCTCCCCGGCCAGCGCCACCGCGACGGCTCGCGCTGAACCACCGGCGCCGAGGATGGCCGCCCGGCGGCCGCGCATCGGCACGCTGCGGTCCCACAGCGGCTGCAGGAAACCCGCGACATCCGTATTGCGCGCCGCCCAGCCGTGCGCTCCGCGCTTGAGCGTGTTCACCGCACCCAGGCGCCTGGCCAGATCGTCGACCTCGCTGGCCCGTTCGAAGAGCGCGACCTTGTAGGGAATGGTGACGCTGGCGCCCGCCACGCCGAGCGCCTCGGCGAAGGCCAGGAAATCGTCGGCGTCGGCCGCCGGCAGGGGCAGGTACACCGCGTCGAGTCCGGCGGCGCCGAACGCGGCGTTGTGCATGGCGGGCGAGACCGAGTGTGCGACGGGACGGCCGAGGAGGCCGTAGATGTCGGTGCGCGCCGTAACCGCGCGGTACCGGAACTGCTGCAGCAGTTTGCTCACGCTGATCTGGCCGACGTCGCGAACGGCGCCGGCGTAGGTCCAGGCCGAGTTGAACCGTTGAGCGAGAATCCGCGTGGCGAGCCCCGCTTCGCCCATGGCGATGAGGACCGGACGCTGCGGAGCTGCCTCGTCGAAGGTGCGACCGAGGGACAGGAGCGGCAGGCAGTCGCTGAGGCGGCTGGCCTTCACCGCGATCTTGATGATGCGCGCGCCGGTCGCGCGCATGGCGCGCGCCTGGTCCTCGAGGTCGGCCGGGACACCCGTGAAGTCGTGCGACGACAGCAGGATGCGGGCGCCCTGCTCGTGCGCGACCAGGTCGTCGAAGTGCGCACGCCACTCGATGTCCACGTACTCCGCACCAAGGTCGAGTGCCTGCCGCAGCAAGTGGCGCCGGTCTTCTTCCGGCCCCTGGAACCCGCCGCCTTCCCACCGCGCGCGGCAGGTCACGATCACGGGGCCGCGGCGCCCGTCGAGGGCCGCGGCGACATTCGGATCGCTGACGCTGTCGAGGCGCAGTTCAACGAGGTCCGCCTCGGTGACGAGGTCGCGCTGCCGCCGCAGTTCGGCCGTCGTCGGCGCGGTGACGGTGACGCAGAGAAGTGGAGTCGTAGTCACAGGTCCAAAAAAAAAGCCTCTTCAACCGGGGGCTGAAGAGGCTGAACAGTGCGCGTGGCTGGTAGTCAGGCCAGGCTGGATGCCTCTTCGTGCGTGCACCAGTACCACCACGCCGCCGGGCACACGATGGCCCCGTTCGCGGGGTTCAGCCGACCTGACACTCGAGTCGCCACAGAGACTCGGACGATACCATCAGGCCGACTGGACTGTCAACGTCAAAAGCCCATTTCTCCTTGACCAGTAAGCACTTCTCCTCTATAACCGACTGTAGTCTCCAATGCGTGGACGCCGGTTCCTGCTCTCGCTCAGCCTCTCGCTTCTCGCGCTCTCGGCTCTGCGGGCCGCACCGCCGCAGCTGAGCGTGTCGGACGTACGGCCGGGCATGGTCGCGACGGGCCGGACGGTGTTCACGGGCACCAAGGTCGAGGAGTTCAAGGCCCACATCCTCGGCGTCATCGAGAACGTCATCGGCACCCAGCGCAATCTGATCCTGGCCCGGCTCGAGGGTGGACCGCTCGCGCAGACCGGCGTCATTGCCGGCATGAGCGGCAGCCCGGTCTACATCGACGGTCAGCTCGTGGGCGCCGTCTCGTATTCGCTGGGCAGCTTCTCGAAGGAGCCGATCGCGGGCATCACGCCGATTGCCGAGATGACTGACGCGACCGCCCTCACGGCGCCGCGTCCCGCTGGCGCGCGCGTCCAGGTGGACATCGGCGCGGACGGCGACGCCCTGCTCGCCGCATTCCGCCGTGCGCTCAGCTGGCAGCGTCCTTTCTCGGAACGTGCGGGCGGCGCCCACCTCGTCGGTGCCAGCAGCGTCTCGGGGCTCGGCGAGAACGAACTCGGCACGCTGCTCCGGCCAATTGCAGTGCCGCTCGTCATGTCCGGCTTCGACTCGGGCGTGGCCGGCGCACTGGCGTCGACCTTCCGGGAGCAGGGATTCGTCCCGATGGCGGCTGGGGGCGCGGGGACGCGGCCCGGCGAGATGCCGTTCGACGGTCCGCTCAAGCCCGGCGACGCGGTCGGCGTCACGTTCGTGAGCGGCGACCTCGAACTCGGCGCCACCGGCACGGTAACCCACATAGACGACGACCGGGTGTACGCATTCGGGCATCCGATGTACAACCTCGGGCCGATCAACTTCCCGATGACGCGGGCGTACGTCTACACGCTCCTGCCCAGCCTGTCGAATTCGTCGAAGCTCGCCGGCACGGGCGAGGTGATCGGTGCCTTCCACCAGGATCGCGCTACCGCCATCGCCGGCCGGCTGGGGCCGGCCCCCTCACTGCTGCCTGTCACCATGACACTGCAGGCCGCGCGCGAAAACACGCAGAGGAGCTTCCGATTCAACGCGGTCAAGGACCAGCTGTTCGGCCCGCTGATGACCTACACGGCCCTGGTGAACACCATCACCTCGTATGAGCGGCAGTTCGGCACGGCCACGTATGCCGTCACGGGGCAGGTGAAGCTGAAGGGGCACGAGCCCATCGCACTCGACAACATCTACTCGGGCGAGAATGCCGCGGCCAACGCCTCCGCCTACGTCGTGGCCCCCATCACCGCGATGGTGAACAACGAGTTCGAGTCGGTCGACCTGGAGTCGATCACGCTGTCTGTCCGATCGGCCGAGCAGCCGCAGGTCGCCACCATCGAACGCGTGTGGCTCGACGATCCCAGGCCGCGCCCCGGACGCACGGTGCCGCTCAAGGTGCTGCTGCGCAGCTACCGTGGCGAGGACATCCTGCGCACCATCCCGGTGGAGATTCCGCCCACCGCTCGAGGCAGCGTCGCACTGCTCGTCTCGGACGGTGCCCGCCTCAACGCCACGGAGAACCGCGAAGCGCGCCTCCCGCAGCCGCGCACCGTGCCTCAGATCGTGCGGGCCCTCAACAAGCAGCGCCGCAACAACACGATCTACGTGAAGCTGCTCGCCTCCGATTCCGGCGCGGTCGTCAACGGCGAGGTGCTCTCGTCGCTGCCGCCCTCGGTGCTTGCGGTGGTCGAGTCCGACCGCAGCGGCGGGCAAGTCAGCCTCCTGCAGACCACGACGCTGGGCGAATGGCAGTCACGGACCGAACAGCTGGTCAGCGGCTCCCGCACGCTCACGATTCAGCTGTCCGCCAACTGACGGACCCGGCGGATTCCCAGAGACAAACGATGGTGATTGTTTCGCGTGCGCGACGGTGCCTCGTCGCCGCGGCTCTTCTGCTCTGCGCGGGAGGCGTACTGCACGCCTCCACGCCGAAGTTCTTCACCGCGGCCACCTCGGCCGACTTCCTCAAGGGCGATCTCGAGAACCTCTCGGTCGACGCGCGCGGCCAGCTCACACTGGGGCCGGCGTCAGAGCTGATCTACGAGACGGCCTCGCCCTTCCTGTGGACCGTCGTGCCCGCCCCGGACGGCGGCTTCTACATCGGCACCGGCAACGACGGCCGGGTGTACCGCGTCGACGCGCAGGGCCGAGGGTCGGTGTTCTTCGACTCCACCGAGCTCGAGATCCACGCCATCGCGCTCGCCCCGGGCGGGGGCATCTACGCCGCGAGTTCGCCGGATGGCCGGATCTACCGCGTCGACCGCAACGGCACCGCGACGCCGTTCTTCGACCCGCAGGAAAAGTACATCTGGGCGCTCGCCGTCGATTCCGTGGGGGTCGTCTACGCCGCAACGGGCGAGAAGGGCGTTGTCTACCGGATCTCGCCGGACGGCACCGGTTCGGTCTTCTACAACACGAAGGCCATGCATGCGACGACGCTGGCGCTCGATCGCACCGGGCTCCTGATGGTGGGCACCGAGTCGCCGGGCCGCGTGCTCCGCGTGGACGCAGACGGCCGCGGCTTCATCGTGCTCGACTCGCCTTATCAGGAGATCCGGGCGATGCGCTTCGACGACCGGGGGTTGCTCTACGTGGCGGCTGCGAACGGCCGGCCCAACAGCGGGGCCCCGCCGTCTGGAGGCACGGATGCGGCGCCGACCCAGACCAGCGGCGGCGGCGCAGCCGCGCCGACCGCATCGGTGTCGGTGTCCACGGAGATCACGGCCGTCGTGGTGGACTCGGCATCAGCGGCGCCGTCGAGCAATACCGCTCGCCCATCGAGCGGCGCCTCCAAGGGGGCAATCTACCGCATCGCGCCGGACGGGCTCTGGGATCAGGTCTGGGACTCGCGCGAGGACCTGCCCTACGATCTCGCCATCGAAGGCCCCGACCGCCTCGTCGTTGCCACCGGCGACAAAGGCAAGATCTACAGGCTCGCGGGGGAGCCGGCACACGCGGTGCTGCTGGCCCGCGCCGGTGCGCAGCAGGTCACCTCGTTGTACCGCGATGCGCGCGGTCGACTGACCTTCGCGACGGCCAACCCTGGCAAGGCCTGGAGGCTGTCGGCCGAGCGGGCCGCCAGCGGGACCTACGAGTCCGAGGTGCGCGACGCGCAGATGGTGTCGTCGTGGGGCACGATCAGCTGGCGCACCAGCGCGGCCGGCCGCATCGAAATCCAGACCAGGAGCGGCAACGTCGAGACGCCGGACGAGACCTGGAGCCCGTGGTCCACCGCGTATGCCACGAGCGGCAGCCCCATCACCAGCCCGAAGGCGCGGTACCTGCAGTGGCGGGCAACGCTCAGCGGGAGCAGCGACGCGCCCGTGCTCACGTCAATCACCGCCGCCTACCTGCAGCGTAACCTGCGCCCCGTCGTCCGATCCGTCACCGTGCTACCGCCGGGCATCGTGTTCCAGAAGCCGTACAGCACGGGCGATCCCGACCTCGCCGGATTCGAGAACCAGACCACGCCCGAGCGCAAGCTGACGCAGGCGGCCCAGACCGCGAACTCCGGGGCCGGCACCGGGCGGCGGACCTATCAGAAGGGTCTCCAGACGCTGCAGTGGCGCGCGGAAGACGACAACGAGGACGAGCTCACCTACGCGCTCTACTATCGCCGCGAGGGCGACGCCCTGTGGAAGTTGCTGAAGGAAGGGCTCAGCGACACCATCTTCGTGTGGGACACCACGACGGTGGCCAACGGCACCTACTTCGTGCGGGTCGTGGCATCGGATGCGCCGACCAATGCAGCTGCCACGGCTGTGTCCGGCGAACTGGAAAGTGCGGCGTTCGACATCGACAACACGCCCGCCGTCATCGGCGGCGTGGCCGCACGCCTGGACGGATCCCGGACGCTCGTCACCTTCGATGTGCGGGACGAACAGTCGTCGATTCAGCGCGTGGAGTACTCGCTCGACGGCGTCGAGTGGCGGGCGGTGTTTCCGGTCGACGGCATCGCAGACTCCAGGTCGGAGCGGTACGAACTTGCCGTCGATGGCCGGCTCGGGCCGCGCGGCCTGACCATCCGTGTGATCGACGTGATGAACAACGTGTCCACGGCGCAGGTGGATGCCCCGACTGCCGCCGCGCGCTGACTGAGGTTCGGGGAGCGGCCTGGATCCGCGATCGGCAGCGCCGCGCTAGACGCGGCGCTTGCGGGGCATCGGCACGCCGGTCTCGGGAAGGGTCAAGCCCTTGGTGCCGCGAACGGTGGTCTTGGCGACGAGCCAGACCATGTTGACCGCAACCGGGAAGCCAGCGACCTTGGCCGGCTCGAATCGCGCCTGTGATGCGGCGCTCAGCAGGGTGTTGACCGCTTCGGCCTCGCGACTACCCGCCTTCGGGGTGCGTCCGCTCGCGGAATGCCACTCGACGTTGGCGATGCGCCCCTCGCGGGTGACCACCGCCGAGAGGGTGAACACCGCTTCGTCGCTGGCCGACGCCGTGGACATGAAGAGCTGGTTCAACGTCCGCGGCATGAGCATGTGCGCATCCACCACCACCGGATTGGCATTGGTCCCCGGGGCGGTCGGATCGTCCGCGACCACCTTCGGCGAAGCCAGCAGGTGCACGATGGAGGCGAGCGAATCGGGCGTTTCCCTGGTCGCGAAGCGCATCATGCTCACGAGCACGACGACACAGAACAGCGTGGCCACGGCGGCACCGACGCCCGCATAGAACACGCGCGAGTCGTCACACGCCTCGCGCAGGCGCGCCGACCACGAGAGGGTTTCCTCCGCGCGGGCACGGCTGACCACCGTCGCCTGGAAGGCGCCCTGCTCGTCCGCATCGAGCCGGTGGCTGCCCGGAGCACCGGCGCGCAGCAGGCCGCGCATGAGGCGCAGATCGGCCAGCACCTCCGCACACTCGTCACACCACTGGAGATGAGCGTGCACGGCAATCTGATCGCTGACCGGGAGCTCCTCGTCGTGATAGGCCTGGAGCATGGGCCTGGCCTCGGCACAGATCAGGACCGTCATGGCGTGCGTGCCTCCCGCAGGCCCACCCGCAGCGTCTGCCGCGCCCGGGTGAGCCGCGACTTCACCGTGCCAACGGCCACGCCGAGTGAAAACGCGATCTCGTCGTAGCTCAGCCCATCGATCTCTCGAAGGACGACCGCGGTGCGCTGGTCGAACGGCAGCGCATCGAGCGCGTCCTGCAGCCGGGTCGCCAGTTCCTTCTGGGCGAGGATACGGTCGGGCCCGACCTCGGCGCCGCACCTGAACTCGCCGTGCGCCTCGACGTGGGCGTCGAGCGACACCTGATCGCTGCGGCGACGCCGACGCCAGAACCGGTGGCGATTGCGCGCCTGGTTCACGGCGATCCGGTAGATCCACGTGCGCAGAGCCGACTGCCCGCGGAACTGTCCGATGGTCCTGAAGACCCGGATGAAGACGTCCTGGGACAAATCGAGCGCTTCGTCCCGGTCGCCGAGGAGATTGAAGGCGAGTTGCACGACCATCCGCTGGTGTTCGGCCACGAGCTCGGCAAATGCCGCCTCGTCGCCTGCCGCGCACCGCTGAATCAGTGCGGCTTCATGACCGCCGATCTCCGACCAGTCGACAGCTCTCGCCTGCTTCACGGAGATCATGTTACCGGAGTTAGACCCCGGGAGGGCTTGAAAGTTCCCTCGCGCGCGGGGTCGCGCTACCATAACCGCCTGTGAAACGAGCAGTTGTCCTGACGGCCCTGCTGGCGGTCGCAGCCGTCGCTGGCGCGTTCGCCTACCGGTCCACCGTCCGGGATCGGAGCTACCGGCTGCTCATTGCCTCCGGCGAGGCGGCCCTGGCTGGCGACCAGACCCTGGAAGCGGTCGAGGATTTCAGCGGGGCCATCGCCGTCCGGCCCGACGCCATGCTGCCGCGACTGCGCCGGGGTGAAACCTATCGACGGCGCGGTGAACTCGAGCTGGCCGCGCGCGATTTCCGCCAGGCCGCATCGTTGGACCCGACGGCCACTCGCCCGCTGGAAGAGCTGGGCGCGGTGCTCTATGCGGAGGCCCGCTTCCGGCGCGCGGCCGAAACCTACGAGGCGCGCCTCCGGCTGGACGATCGGTCCGCCCTGGTCCGGTATCGCCTCGCGCTCGCGCGCTACCGCGAAGGAACCACCCAGGTGGCGCTCGACGAAGCGCGCCGGGCGCTCGCCCTCGACCCGCGAATGGCCGAGGCCCACTACCTGGCGGCGCTCTGCCTGCGGGATCTCGGCCAGCCCGACGACGCGATCACGGCGCTTGAGGACGCAGCCAGGCTGGCGCCCGACCTTCTCGCCGCCCGCGAGGAACTGGCCGACCTGTACGTCGCGGCCGGCCGCCGCGCCGCGCAGGTCGAGCAGCTCCAGCTGCTCACGGTGCTCGACCGCCGGCCGGTACGAGACGCCGCCCTGGCGCTTGCGCAGGCGCGTGCAGGACAGCCCGACCTCGCCATCCTGAGCCTGACCGGTCAGCTCCAGGGGTCCGCGGACCGCCCACTGCTCTCCGCCACCATCGGGCGCATCTGGCTGATGCTCGCCGAAACGAGCCGCGAGCGGACCGACGCGCTGCCCAACGCGCTCGAAGCACTGGCCCGCGCCGCCTCGGCACCCAGCGCGACGAGCGAGGTGAAGGCCCTGTACGGGCGGGCGCTCACGCTTGCCGGCCAGTTCGAGGCCGCGGAAGAAGTATTCCAGCAAGCCATCGAACGCTACCCGGTTGATTCGTCGGCGCTCCAGCAATACGCCGCCGTCGCCGAGCGACTCGGACACGCGGGAGCGGCGCGCTCGGCCCTGATCGACTACGCCGCGCTCGAACCTGCCGAGGCAGAGCGCGCGGGGTTTGCCGCACGCGTCGGCTCGCTGGCCCTCGCGGCTGGCGACCCGGCCGGCGCCCTGCCGTGGCTCGTCCGGGCCGTTGAGGCCGCGCCCGATGATGTGGAGGCGTTGGCGGCACTGGCAGATGCCCGGCTGCGCGCCGGCGACGTGGACGGCGCACGCACCGTGCTGGCGAGGGGCCTGACCCTTGCGCCCACGCATCAGAGGCTTACCGCCCTGCAACGCCAGGCGTCCCGCCTCCTGCCCTGAGGCCGGTGCTCAGACGCGGCTGTGTGTGCCGCGTGGATCGAGCCGATCCCGCAGTCCGTCTCCCAGCACGTTGAAGCCGAGCACGAGCCAGGCGATCGCCAGGCCGGGGAAGAGCGTCAGGTGCGGCGCATCGAGGATGTGGGCGCGGCCCCCGCTCAACATCGTGCCCCAGCTGGGGGTGGGCGGTTGCACGCCCAGCCCGAGAAAGCTCAGCGACGCTTCGCTGATGATGGCGCCCGCCATCCCGAGCGTCGCCTGTACCACCACCGCCGGCATGACGGCCGGAATCACGTGCCTCCAGAGGATGCGCACGGTGGTCGCTCCAAGCGCCCGCGCGGCCTGCACGTACTCGAACTCGCGCGCGCGCAGCACCTGTGCTCGGACCACCCGGGCGTAGCCGACCCAGCCGATGATCGTCAGCGCGAACAGGACGTTCCCGAGGCTCGGACCGAGCACCGCCACCAGCGCGATGGCGAGCAGCAGGCCCGGGAACGCGAGCAGCGTGTCGACGATGCGTCCGACCACCTCGTCGAGCGCGCCACCGTAGTAGCCAGCCACGGCGCCGACCAGCGTGCCGACCGCTGCAGACAGCGTGACGACCGTCACACCCACGATCAGCGAGATGCGTGCGCCCGCGAGCACCCGCGCCAGGATGTCGCGTCCCAGTTCATCGAGGCCGAACGGGTGGCTGAGCGACGGGCCCGCGAGGCGCAGCGCCAGGTCCTGCCCGGCTGGATCGAACGGCGACAGCGACGGTCCCACCACCGCCGCCAGTGCCGCGATCACGACGAGGCCCGCACCGACTCGTAGCATGTCAGTCGTAGCGGATGCGCGGATCGATCAGCCCGTAGAGCATGTCGATGAGCAGGTTCATCGAGACGTAGGTGACCGCGATGAACAGGATGCAGCCCTGCACGGCCGGATAGTCGCGGGCGCTGATCGACTGGATCAGCAGGCGTCCGACTCCCGGCCACGCGAAGATGGTCTCGGTGATCACCGCGCCCGTCAGCAGGCCGCCGAACTGCAGGCCGATCACCGTCACGACCGGGATGAGGCTGTTGCGGAACGCATGCGCGAGGACGACGCGCAGTTCCGACATGCCGCGGGCGCGCGCCGCCAGGACATACAGCTCCCGCAGTTCCTCGAGCACGCTGGCGCGCGTCATCCGCGCCAGGATCGCGGCAAGCGGCGCGCCGAGCGTGATGGCCGGCAGCACGAGATGGGACAGGGTGCCCCGCCCGGACACTGGCAGCCATCCGAGCCACACCGAGAAGACGATGGCGAGCAGCGGTCCGAGCCAGAACGTGGGCACCGAGATGCCGACCAGCGCGAGGATCGTTGCGACGTAGTCCACCCGCGTGCCGGCTCGGACGGCCGCAATGATCCCGAGCGGCAGGGCGACGATGATCGCGACGGTCATGGCGGCCAGTGCCAGCTCCAGCGTCGCCGGTACCCGTTCCGCGAGCATGGTGGTGACCGGCTGGTTCGTGCGGAGCGACGTGCCGAGATCGCCGCGCGCGATGTCGCGCACGAACCGTCCGTACTGCGTCATGAGCGGCCGGTCCAGTCCAAGCCGGGCGCGCATGTCGGCCACGTCGCGCGGCGGGGCGCTTTCGCCGAGCATCGCCTGCACCGGATCGCCCGGCACGAGGTGGATCAGCGAGAAGACCAGCGTTGCGACGCCGACGAGCACGGGAATTGTCAGCAGCACGCGTCTTGCGAGCAGGCGAATCACGCGCGTCGGTTCCTCGGCACGATGCAGCGGCATCATAGCGCGAGCCGGGCGGTGGCCTGGACGGCCACTCAGGCGTCCTGGGGTTCGAGGCCGAGGCGTGACATCAGCTTCGCCAGGCCCTGCCGGGAGAGCCCCAGTTCCTTGGCGGCGAGCGCGCGCCGGCCGCCCGCGCGGACGAGCGCGGCGCGAATGAAGTGCTCCTCGAAGAGCCGGCGGGCGGCGTCGAGCCGAAGCCCGGGGGCCGGGGGCGAACCGGCGAACGCTGCTGGCAGAGCGGACGGCGTCACTACGCCGCGTCGACCTGCCCGCACGACGAGCGACGCGAGCACGTTCTGCAGTTCGCGTACGTTGCCCGGCCAGTCGTGGCGCACCAGCGCGGCAACCGTCGCTGCCGACAGGACGGCCTTGCCGCCGACACGAGCCGACGCGTCGCGCCAGAAATGCTCGACCAGCAGCGGGAGGTCCTCGCGCCGCTCGCGCAGCGGCGGCACCACGATGCGGATGACATCGAGGCGGAACAGGAGATCGGGCCGGAACCGCTGTGCCTGGGCCTCGGCGCGCAGGTCGCGGTTGGTGGCCGTGACGAGTCGCACGTCCACCCGGCGAGCGACGTTCTCGCCGACGCGCCGGATCTCGCCCTCCTGGATCGCGCGCAGGAGCTTGGCCTGTGCGCGCAGCGAGAGTTCCCCGACCTCGTCGAGGAACAGTGTCCCGCCATGCGCGTCTTCGAAGACGCCCTGCCGCTCGGCGGCCGCGCCGGTGAATGCGCCGCGAGCGTGCCCGAAGAGTTCGGACTCCACGAGGTCGTCGGGCAGCGCGGCACAGTTCAGCGGACAGAAGGTCCGATCGCGACGGGGCCCGAGCCGGTGCAGCGATCGCGCGACCAGCTCCTTGCCCGAGCCGCTCTCCCCTTCGATCAGCACGGGAAACGGAGCGGACGCCGCGCGTTCCACGGCGGCTCGCACCTCCCGGATGCCGGCACTGACGCCGAGCAGACCGTGCACGCCCGGTGCATCAGCCGCGGTCCGCGCGGCTGCCGCCGCTGTCAGCGCAGGCCCCACGGCGGCCGCGCCCGCGGTGAGCAACACGGCGAGGTCGTCCGGGTCCACCGGCACGCCTGGTGCCCACCGGACGACCAGGGCGCCGACGCATCGGCCCGCGTACCGGACCGGCACGCCTCCTTCCGGGCGGTCTGCGTGTGAGCCAGGCAGCACGAGTTGGCCCGCCGTGAACACGCGGGTCGCCGCCGCCCCATCCGGCCTTCCACCATCGTGTGCCAGCATCACCAGCTGACCCGAAACTTGGGTGAAGCAGGCGACGGACGTTGCGCGGAGGCGTCCGCGAAGCCGGCCGCATACGGCCGTGAGCACCGCGACGTCGTGTTCGGCCGCATGCGCACAGTGCAGGAGCGCGGCGATTTCGTCGGCGGCCTGCCGTGACACCCTCGGCGGCCGGCGCGGCACGAACAGCGTCAGCGCGTGCAGGCCACTGGCCGCCGCACGCCGTTCGGCCAGCTCCGTTACGTCGGCGGCGTGGACCGCGTCGCGCAGCAGCTCGGCGCGGACGCGCACGAGCATGGGCAGGCGTGATCCCGACAGGCGCGCGAAACGCAGCGCGATGCGGGCGGCCGCGGCGCGTCTGCCGCTGCGACGGGCCACTTCCGCGTACAGCAGACGCGCGCAGGCGCCAAGCATCAGGTGGTGGGCGCGTCGTGCCTCACGCACCGCCCGCGCCGCGGCCGCACCGGCCTGATCGAGATCGCCGACCGCCAGCTGTACCAGCGCAGTTGCATAGTGCGCCAGCGCGAGTTGGCGCGCATCACCGCGCGCACCGGCGATGTCGCGGGCAAATGCCGCCTCGACGATGGCCTCCTCCACCAGGCCCCGTGCCGCCGCAATGCGGCTGCGCATCGCCCGCCACGCGGCGGCATGCGCGTTCCCGGACGCCGGGGTCGACTCGGTCTGCAGACAGTCCCACGCCTCGTCGTAGCGTCCCTGCCAGTACAGGCACCGTGCCAGCGCCACGCCAGCCGCCAGCGTGAGCCCGGAGTTGGTACTGCGCGCCACCGTCGACGCTGCCTCGAGTATTGCCTGTGCCTCGCCAAGACGGCCGAGGTCGCATCGCACCCGACCTGCAACTACCGCCACGGCGAGCAGTTGACCATCGTCGGGCACCCGCGCTGCCCACCCGTGGGCCTCGGCGATCATCGCGTCGGCGGACGCACAGTGACCGCTCGCTGCCAGGAACTCGGCAAGGGCGACCGCGCCGTCGGCCGCGGCTCCCCAGTCGCCGCGTCGTGCCAGTGCGGCGGTGGCCTGGCGCAGGAGGCGGGCGCCGGAGGCGCGACGCCCCAGGCGTAGCTGTTCGGCTGCATCACGAGCCTGGCTCCGCAGCCGGGCCAGTTCACCCGCGGCCGGCCACGGGCCGGCGTCGACAACGGTGGTGAGCGTCACGGATGGGTTCTCCTGCGCGTCGTATGTGGCAGCAGTCTCGGCCGCGCGCAGAGGGCGCGGCGAGCGAGCGCCCGCGGCAGTCGTGAGGTCGACACCCCACAGCCTGACGCAGAACTTCGACACGAGGCCGTCGGCCTGACGGGCGGCCGCAGCGATCCGGCGCGCGGCTGCCCCGCTGTCGGTGGCGGGGCGGACGCCGTCGGCGAGTGCGGCGGCGCTCGCCCGCCGCACCAGCACGGCATGGACGCGCTCGACACACTGCGGGCCGACAAACAGCACGACGTGCGGAAGAGGCGCCCGCAACACGGATGCGAGCAGTGCCGTCCACGGTGGCCGCGCGTGGCCGCGAACCACGATGAGCAGTGTCCGCCCGCGCACCAGCGCCTGGACGCGCGGCAGCCGGAGCAGGGCGTGACTCACCGGGACCAGTCCGGCCGTGCGCGCCGCCCGCAGCACGACCGCGGCCGCCGCATCGAGTGCCATCGGGTCGGGTCCGTGGAGCGACGCCGCACACGTGCGCGGCCACGACGATGGGGCGAACAGGTCGCCGAGCGCAGCCACACGCGGGCCGACCTCGATTGTCACGCCGAGGTCCGCCGGCCGCATGTCGATCGGCGCCCCGTGCACCGGCGCGATCGGGATCCCGCACGCGGGGTCGGGTACGACCACCGGCCCATGACTCGCCACGAAGACAGCGTCCTCGGCCCGCTCCGGGGGTGACAGGCCTTCGGCACCGAGGAACGCCTCGGCCGATCGGATCGCAGCGGCCCGCTCCGCGCCGACGATCACCGCAGGCGCCGTGGCGGCCCACGCCTCGACGCGGCGCATCTCGCCGCTGATGCCGTAGTCGACGAGCCGTGCGATCGCGGGGTGCCGCAGCGCGGCGAAACGCGCGCAGCGCGCAGCCCAGATCGCCTGCTCGCTCGCGCCGCCGGCGGTTGACCGCCGCAGTTGCACCGCGTCGCCCGTCGCGAGATCGATGGCTTCGTCCTGCCCGTTCACCGCGAACCGATCGAGCACGAGTTCCACGCGCGCGTGCCTCCGCGACGAGTGGCTGCAAGAACGCCACCCTGCCGTTTTGCTCGGCGATCCGGCGTGCGCCCAGCCGGATGACGCAAATATTTCGGATAGAATGAGGCCTTCATGCTGCGATTTCTCACTGCCGGCGAGTCGCATGGACGCGCGCTCGTCACCATCCTCGAGGGGATCCCGTCGGGCCTGCAGATCGACTTCTCGGCACTCACCGCGGAACTGCGGCGGCGGCAGGGCGGCTACGGCCGCGGACGCCGCATGGTGATCGAATCCGATCGGGCGGAGGCCGTCAGCGGAATCCGCCACGGCATCACGACCGGCGCGCCGATCGCGCTGATGATCCCCAACAAGGACTGGGAGAACTGGCAGCGCACCATGGCGGTCGAGGGGCCGCCCACCGAGACGACGCCCGGGCACGATCGTCCGGCCGTGACGCGGCCGCGGCCCGGCCACGTGGACCTCGCAGGCGTGGTGAAGTACGACCACACCGACATCCGGAACGTCCTCGAACGCGCCAGCGCGCGCGAGACCGCGTCACGCGTGGCCGTGGGGGCGGTCTGCCGTCAGTTCCTCGATCGGCTCGGCATTGCCATCGTGAGTCACGTCGCCTCGATCGGCGGCGCCTCTATCGGCGACCCGCTGTCGGTCACCTTCGAGGACGTGCAGGGCATTCCCGCCGACTCGAGCCTGCACTGCGTCAGCACCGAGGTCGAGCAGCAGATGATGAAGGTCATCGATGCGGCCAAGGAAGCCGGAGATACGGTGGGCGGCAGTTTCGAGGTGATCGTGCGCGGGCTGCCCGTCGGGCTCGGCAGTCACGTGCAGTGGGATCGCAAGCTCGATGGACGCCTCGCCCAGGCCATCATGTCGATCCAGGCCATCAAGGGTGTCGGCATCGGGATCGGCCCGCGCGTGGCAGACCTGCCCGGCTCCAGGATCCACGACGAGATCCTGCCGCTCGCCGGCGTAACGCCGCATCCCGAAGTGCCGGTGCAGCGCCCCACCAACAATGCGGGCGGGCTCGAAGCGGGCATCACCAACGGCGAGGACCTTCGCGTCACGGGCTACATGAAGCCGATCGCCACGCTCATGAAGCCCCTGCGCTCGGTGGACCTCAACACGCTCGAACTGAGTCCCGCCGCCATCGAACGCAGCGACACCTGCGCGGTGACGGCGGCCGCCGTGGTCGGCGAGGCGATGGTGGCCATCGTCCTCGCGGACGCAGTGCTCGAGAAGTTCGGCGGCGACTCGCTGAACGAGGTGCTCGACAACCTCCGCACCTACCGCGCCCGCACGGCCGCGCGGTTCGGGCGCGACTAGCACGTCCCCCATGCTGCGCCCGATCATGCGCTACGGCGCATCCGTCCTCCATGAGCCAGCACGTCCCGTGGCGGCGATCACGCCGGAGATCGACGGCCTCGTCACCGACATGATCGAGACCATGTATGCGGCACCCGGCATCGGCCTGGCGGCCACACAGGTGGGCGTGCCGCTGCGCATCTTCGTCGTCGACCTCTCCCTCGGGCGCGACCCGGGCGGGCTCATCGTCATGATCAACCCGGAGTGGGTGGAGCGCAGCGGGATGCAGCTTGAAGAGGAGGGCTGTCTGAGCGTGCCCGGCTTCAATGCCACCGTGGTCCGTCCGGAACACGCCGTCGTGAAGGGTCTGGACCGCGACGGCGCCGAACACACGCGCGAGGGAACGGGCCTGCTCGCGCGCGCGTTCCAGCACGAGATGGACCACCTAGACGGCCGGCTTTTCGTCGACCGGCTGCGCGGCATCAAGCGGGATCTCATCGTGCGGAAGATCCGGAAGCTGTCCAAGGCGGGCAAGTGGTAGACGCACCGGGCCTGAAGGTCGTGTTCCTCGGCACCCCGCAGTTCGCCGTGCCGACGCTCGACGCGGTACTCGCCTCGCGTCACGAAATCGTCGGCGTTGTGACCCAGCCCGATCGCCCGCGCGGACGCGGCCAGAAGTCCACCGATGCCCCCGTGAAGGCCCGGGCGCGAGATGCAGGCCTGCCGGTGCTCCAGCCCGACACGCTGAAAGACTCCGCGGCACTCGACGCGATCCGAGCACTCGGCGCGGACATCGGCGTGGTCGCCGCGTTCGGCAAGATCCTGTCGCAGACGGTGCTCGACATTCCCCGGCTCGGCATGATCAACGTGCACGCCTCGCTGTTGCCGCGATACCGGGGCGCCGCACCAGTGCACCGGGCCGTCATCGACGGTGAACCGAAGACTGGCGTCACGATCATGCGGGTCGTGAAAGCACTCGACGCCGGCGGCATGCTCGCCACCGTCGAACGGGCCATCGGGCCCGACGATACGAGCGAGGAGGTCGAACGCGACCTGTCGACCCTCGGCGCATCGCTCCTCGTGCAGACGCTCGATCGCCTGGCCGCTGGCCCGGTCGAAGAGGCAGCGCAGGACGACAGTCTGGCCACCTACGCGCACCGCCTCACGAAGGACGACGGCATCGTGGACTGGGCAAGGCCGGCACGCGCAATCCATAACCAGATCCGCGGTCTGCACCCCTGGCCGCACGCGTTCGCCTTCCTCGGAGACCAGCGCCTCATCCTGCTTCGATCCGCGTGGTCGGCCGACTCCTCCGACGCGGCGCCCGGCACCATCGTCGCGGCGCACGGCGACGACCTGCGGATCGCCACCGGCGCGGGCACGTTGCAGCTCACCGAACTGCAGGCCGAGGGCCGTCGCGCCAGCCGCGTCCGCGAGTTCCTCGCCGGCCATCGGCTGTCCCCGGGCCAACGCTTCGCGGCCCGGTCATGATTGCGCCGGCGCGCGGCGCCGCCTACGAGATCCTGCGGAGCGTCGCGTCGGGCGGTGTCGACCTGCCGTCGGCTGTCGCCCGGGCGCGCGGGTTCCTGACCGACGAACGCGATCGCGCGCTGGCCACCGACATCGCCACCGGCACCGAACGGTGGCGCGCGGCGCTGGATCACCTCATCGCCCACTTCGCTCGCAGGGCCGTCTCGCGACTCGATCCCGAGGTGGTGGTCATCCTTCGCCTGAGCCTCTACCAGTTGCTCCACCTCACGCGCGTCCCGGCGTCCGCGATCGTCGACGATGCGGTCCAGATGACACGCAAGGCGGGCAAGAGGAGCGCGAGCGGGTTCGTCAACGCGGTCCTGCGCACCTGCTCCCGCCAGAGGAACAGCCTCCCGTGGCCGGAGCGTCCGCTCGACGAGGGGAACCGGGATGCGGCGCTCGATTACCTGAGCATCACGCTGTCGCATCCGCGCTGGCTCGCGGCGCGATGGCTGGAGCGGGTCGGCCTGGCGCGGGCGGAATCCTGGATGCGGTTCAACAACGAGCCCGCCAGCCTGACGATCCGCGCGAACCGCCTGCGCACGACGCGCGACCCGCTTCTTCGGCGGCTGCTCGAGGCCGAGTGCGATGCCGCCCCGACGCGGTACGCACCTGACGGCATCCTGGTGCGGCGAGGTCGTCTCGACGGAGACACCGCTCCTGCCGACTTCGTCGTGCAGGACGAGGCCTCCCAGCTCGTCACCCTGCTCGCGGGCGAACACCCGGGCGCGCTCGTCCTGGACACCTGCGCGTCACCGGGGGGAAAGACGACGGCGATCGCCGCGACGCTCGACCCAGGGGCTCGACTGGTCGCCTGCGACGTCCGGGACCGGCGAATGCGCCTGCTCCGTCGGACCGTCGAAGCCGCCGGCGCCGCGCAGGTGAGGCTGGTGCAGGCCGACGTGACCAGGCCGCTGCCCTTTCGTGGCGGGTTCTCGACCATCATCGTCGACGCTCCCTGTTCGGGCCTTGGCACGCTGCGGCGCGATCCGGACATCCGCTGGCATCGGCGGGAGTCGGACCTGGCGGAGCTCGCGGCGGCGCAGCGGGCGATGATGGGCCACGCCGCCGACGCGGTCGCCCCCGGCGGCCGACTGGTCTACGCGACCTGCTCCACCGAGCCGGAAGAGAACGAGCACGTGGCGCGATGGTTCGCCGGCGTGAGACCCGACTTTGTCCCCGTGCGGGCGGAGGTGACGCACCCCGCGCTCGCGCCGGACCTGATCGATTCCGCCGGCTACCTGCGGACCGAGCCGGATCGCCACGGGCTGGAGGGCTTCTTCGGCGCCGTCTTCGAGCGGGCCCGGCAGTTGTAGTACGATCCGCAGGCTGATGGCCTTTCGCACCCGCGTCCTCGGCGCGGGCAAACTGCTGCTCCTTGCCGGGGCCCTGGTCGCGACCTATCTGGTGTTTGCGGCGGCGGCGGTTCGTGTCGCCCTGAAGGCGCGTGAAGTCCAGGTTCCGGACCTCACGAATCGCACGGCGAACGAGGCCTCCGCCATTGCCGGTGAACTTGGGCTGACGGTCAAACTCGACGACACGCGCCGCGTGGATCCGCACGTGCCCGCGGGCCGCGTCCTGGCGCAGGATCCGCCCCCTGGCACCACGTCGCGCCAGCAGCGCAGCGTGCGTGTGTGGCTGAGCGCCGGACAGCGGGCGGCGGTCGTGCCGGTGCTGACGGGCGAGAGCGATCGCACGGCGCAACTGCGCCTGGCGCAGGACGGGCTGCAGGTGTCGGCGGTCTCGGAGATCCGCTCCGAGGCCTTCGCGTCGGACATCGTCGTAGCCCAGGAACCTCCGGGCAACAGTGCCGGCACCGGCGTGGCGCTGCTGGTGAACCGGGGTGAGCAGGCGACCAACTACCTGATGCCCGACCTCATCGGCGTGAATGGCGAGCGCGCAGCGACCTTCCTTCGCGGGCACGGCTTCCGTGTAGCCGTGGTGGCGACGACCCCCTATCCCGGCATCTCTCCCGGCATCGTCCTGCGGCAGAGCCCGCAGGCCGGGTTCCAGATCGCACCCGGCGAGCCCATCTCGATCGAGGTGAGCCGGTGAGCGTCCGCATTGCGCCGTCGATCCTCTCCGCCGACTTCGCCGCGCTGGGCGATGCGATCGGCCGCGTGGAGCGCGGAGGCGCCGACCTGATCCACGTGGACGTAATGGACGGTCATTTCGTGCCGAACATCACGATTGGCCCCCCGGTGGTGAAATCGCTCAAGAAGGTCGCGACGGTACCGCTCGACGTGCACCTCATGATCGAGGAGCCGGATCGGTATATCGAGGCGTTCGCGGCGGCGGGTGCCGGCATGATGTCGGTGCACGTAGAGGTGCTGCCCCACCTCCATCGCACGGTGCACGCGATCAAGGCGCTCGGGGTCAAGGCCGGCGTGGTGCTGAACCCCTCGACGCCGGTCGTGAGCCTCGAGGAGATCGCCGGCGATGTCGACTTCGTCCTGGTGATGTCGGTGAACCCTGGCTTCGGCGGCCAGACTTTCATCCCGCGCAGCGAGTCCAAAGTGCGAGCGGTGCGGGCGTTGCTGGATCGAGCCGGGAACCCGGCACCCATCGAGGTGGACGGCGGGATCGACGCGACGAACGCCGCGCGACTCGTGGCAGCCGGTGCGCGCATTCTCGTGGCGGGCAACGCGATCTTCGGAACCGCCGATCCGGTGCAGGCAACACGCGACCTGAAGGCGATCGCCTCCGAGGCCGTGCCCACGGGGACGCTGCCGCGGTGACCGCGCCTCGCTCGGTGTCGAAGGTGCGGGTGCGCTACGCGGAAACCGACAAGATGGGGGTCGTCTATCACGCGAACTATCTCGTGTGGTTCGAAGTCGGGCGCACAGACCTGCTGCGGCATCACGGCTGGACCTATCGCGACATGGAAGCCGACGGGTTCGGGCTTCCGGTGATCGAAGCGCATTGCTGCTACCGGCGGCCGGCGCGCTACGATGACGACCTCGACATCAGGACTACGGGCCGGCTGATCTCGGCGGTGCGCCTGCGTTTCGACTACAGCGTCGTGCGCGCGGCCGACGAGACCCTGCTGGCCGAGGGATACACCGTTCACGCGTCACTCGACCCACAGGGCCGGCCGCGGCGACTGCCGCCGCAGGTGGTCACCATCCTTCCCCGAGAGCAATGAAAGCACTCGTCACCGGCACCGCCGGCTTCATCGGATCCACGCTGGCAGAACGGCTCGTCAAGGCGGGCCACGACGTCATCGGCATCGACTCCTTCGTGGACTACTACCCTCGTGCGGCGAAGGAGCTCAACCTCGCGTTCCTCCGCGCGCAGCCGAATTTCCGGTTCCTGGAGGCCCGTATCCAGGACGCGCCCCTTGGCGACCTGCTGGCCGATCGTACGCACGTCTTCCACCTGGCCGCACAGGCCGGCGTGCGCAAGAGCTGGGGCTCGGACTTCAGCATCTACACCACGAACAACATCGAGGCCACGCAGGTGCTGCTCGAGGCCTGCGTCGGCCGGCCCATCGATCGGCTGGTGTACGCCTCGAGCTCGTCGGTCTACGGCGACCTCGTCCAGATGCCCATGCGGGAGGATGCCCTGCCGCAGCCGGTGTCGCCCTATGGGGTGAGCAAGCTGGCCGCCGAGCAGCTCTGCTACCTGTATTTCGTGAACTACGGCGTGCCCACCGTCTCGCTGCGGTACTTCACCGTGTACGGCCCGCGGCAGCGCCCGGACATGGGCTTCCACAAGTTCCTGAGGGCGACGCTGACGGGTCAGCCGATCACGCTCTACGGCGACGGCGAGCAGACGCGGGACTTCACCTTCGTGGACGATGCGGTGAGCGCGACGATTGCAGCGGGGGTCCAGGGGGTCGCAGGCCGCGTATACAATATCGGGGGCGGGTCACGCGTCTCGATCAACCACGTGCTCGAGATGGTCGGGCAGGTCGCGGGCCGTCAGCCCATCGTCGTGCGCGACCCGGCGCAGAAGGGCGACATGCTGCACACCTACGCGGATACGGACCGGGCCCGTGCCGACCTGTCCTTCCAGCCGACGGTGGATCTGGCGCGTGGGCTCGCAGCCGAATGCGCGTGGCTGAGTGGATTGCTCTGAGATGGTGAATGCGCTGCGACGTCGTGCCGCCCTGCTGGCCGTGATCCTCGCGGTCACGACGTGGACCGCCTGCGCCTCGAGCGGCCGCCGCAACGCGGTGCCGCCCGGGACGACGCAGCCGGACCAGTTCCTCTACGATCGCGGCAACGAGGAGCTGGCGAAGAAACGCTGGCTGACCTCGCGGGAATTCTTCAAGCAGGTCACCGAAACCTACACGCAGAGCCCGATTCGGCCGGATGCGAAGCTCGGCGTCGGCGACACCTACCTGGGCGAAGGGTCGCCCGAGGCGCTGGTGCTGGCCATCGCGGAGTTCCAGGAGTTCCTGTCGTTCTATCCCACGCATCCGCGGGCCGACTACGCGCAGTACAAGCTGGGCATGGCCCACTTCAAGCAGATGCGCGCCCCGCAGCGCGACCAGACCGAGACACGCGAAGCGATCCGCGAGTTCGACACCTTCGTGGCTCGTTACCCGAACAGCCAGCTGATGCCCGAGGTGCGCGCAAAGCTGCGGGAGGCCAAGGACCGGCTCAGCGCGGCCGAATTCGAGGTCGGCCGCTTCTATTACCGCATCCGCTGGTTCCCTGGAGCGATCGATCGCCTCACGACCATCCTGCGCGACGACCCGGAGTTCAGCGGCCGCGACGGGGTCTACTTCTACCTCGGCGAGGCGATGGTGAAGGTGGGTCGCGAGGCGGAGGCGCTGCCCTACTACGAGCGGCTCCTCAAGGAGTTCGAGCAGAGCGAGTATCTCGAGGAGACGCACAAGCGGATCGATACGATCAAGACCGCGCAGGCGGCGAAGCAGACATCGTAGCGGCACGCCGACGCAGCACAGGCGTGTGCCGATCGCGCATTGTCCCGGGGCATGCGGGGCCAGGATCTCCTGAGCCGCACCGCACATCCCACAGTCGCGGCAGCCGAGGTCAGCCCGCCTTGCGCCTGGGCTCTGCCGGCTTGGCCGTGACCGACACCTCCGAGCGCGACACCAGCAGCGCACCGAAGCGGCGGAAGTAATCCGCGGCCGACACCAGCGCGGTGAGGACGACCACCCACAACGCGATCTGCCCGATCACGAAGAAGCCGCGGAGGTGATCCTGCCCGAGGATCAGCGCCAGGATCGCCACCACCTGCGACACCATCTTCAACTTGCCGAGCGGCGACGCGGGCATCGACAGGCCGCGTGCGTGCGCGATGGCACGCAGCGCCGTGACCGCGAACTCGCGGCCGATGATGATCGCGACCATCCACGCCGGCGCGAGGTCCATCTGCACCAGCGAGATGAACGCGGCAATCGTGAGCAGCTTGTCCGCGAAAGGGTCGATGAACTGGCCGAGGGCGGTGACCTGGCCGCGACGCCGGGCCAGGTACCCGTCGAGCCAGTCGGTGAGGGACGCGATGCCGAAGATGGCGGCCCCGACCAGCTCCTTGCGGATGCCGAAGATCATCCGGCCGTCGAACTTCGTGAGCAGCACCACGACGAGCAGCGGCACGAGGAAGATCCGCGTGACCGACAAGGAGTTCGGTAGGTTCATGGCTGCCCGGTCGGGCCATGATAACATCGCTGATTGCCTATGAAGGCGATCATGCTTGCAGGGGGCAAGGGCACGCGCCTCCGACCGTTGACCATCCACACGCCGAAGCCGATCGTGCCCATCTTCGAGCGCCCGTTCCTGCATTACCAGCTCGACCTGCTGAAGCAGGTGCCGGAGATAGACGAGGTCATCCTCAGCCTCAACTACCAGCCGCGCCGCATCGAGGAGATCTTCGGTGACGGCAGCGCCGCCGGCCTCAACATCCGCTACGTCGTCGAACCGGCTCCGCTCGGCACGGCGGGCGCGGTGCGTTACGCCGGCGAGTCGCTGCACGAGTCGGTGGTCGTCTTCAACGGGGACGTGCTGACCAACGTCGACCTGGCAGCCGTGCTGCGACTGCACCGCGAGCGCAAGGCGAAGGCGACGATCGTGCTCACGCCGGTCGAGAACCCGACCGCGTACGGGCTCGTCGAGACGGACCCCGACGGCAACATCCAGCGCTTCCTCGAGAAGCCGAAGCCGGAGGAGATCACCTGCGACACGATCAACGCCGGCATCTACGTGCTCGAGCCGGACACGTTCGATCGGATTCCGAAAGACCAGCCCTGGTCCATCGAGCGCAGCTTCTTCCCGTCGCTGATCGAGCGGGGCGAAACCTTCGTCGCCTACGTGTACCGCGGCTACTGGATCGACATCGGCACGCCCGAGAAGTACACGCAGGTGCACCGCGACATCATGGACGGCCG
>CAYLTD010000036.1:0-47623 GCA_964386715.1 uncultured Bifidobacterium sp. | reverse complement strand
AGCCGACGGCGGCCGGGGCGATGATGAGCCGCCGCGGCTGAAGCGGCAACGTTAGGCTGCTGAACGAACACGGAGAGCTTGCGTGGCAGTGACGACGCGACAAGGAGTGGAAGGCAAGGAGTGTTCGTCGTGTCGCACCTGGAAACCCTTGACAGAGTTCTCGCCGGGCGGCGAAAGCCACGGCGCGTCTCAAGGCGGGCGGCATTGCCAGTGTCGCCCGTGTAACGCTGAGTCACATCGCCGAAGGAGGAGAAAAAATGCTCGTCTTCGAAGCGGCCCCGACTCCGAGTGAAAGACATGCGGCAGCCGAACAATAGGCAATGGAAAGTAATCTGGGTCGGGGTAGGGCTAACGGCGTTCTTCTGGCTGCCGGCCATTCTCAGCGGCAGCTCGGAAGACGAGGACGTCGCACGAGCATTCATACCTCTTGTGCTTGTGGTGTGCGGCCTTCTTGTCTGGAAGCTCGAAGGTGACTCGGCGAACAGAGATTGAGATGCGCAGCCTAACATCCAAATGCAGCCGACGCGCCTCGTGACGCCCGGCGGCGCGCGGCTGATTTGGCGTCGTTGGGCTGACGAACGCCGAGCCGCCCCCGATCACCGCAGCATACCTCTCGACGATGCTAGGATCGGGCCATGGACATCACAGAGAAGCAGCGGGCTATCGACGCGATCAAGAGCCTCCCGGAGCAGGCCACGATCGAGGACGCGATCGAACGACTGTGCTTCATCGCCAAGATCGAGGAAGGCCTCAGGCAATCCGATGCGGGCCAACTCGTTCCGCATGACGAGGTGAAGAAGCGGTTTGCCTCGTGACCGCGATCCTCTGGACCGAACAAGCCCAGTCCGATCTCGCCGCCATCCACGCCTTCATCAGTCAAGACTCCCCGCACTATGCCTCGGTCACGGTTCGCCAACTGATCGCGGCCGTCGATCAGCTTGCCGCATTCCCGGAGTCGGGCCGTGCCGTTGCGGAGTTCGAAGATCCGCAGGTCCGCGAAATCGTTCGACGGAGCTACCGGATCGTGTGCCGGCTGGTAGCTGGGGACCAGGTGCACGTGCTCACGATCCATCACGGCAGCCGACACGTCCCGGCGCAGTTCTGAACCAGCAGCCCAACATCCGAATGGAGCCGACGCGCAAGGGTGTCTGTGCGATGATGTCGCCGCAGCGCGCGGCTCATTTGGCGCGTTGGACCGCTGAATCCACGCCCTCTCCGAATCTCCGCAGACACTTGCCGCGCGTATATGCCAGGCGTATACTCCCGTCGTGGGCTCACTCCCCGAGTTCTGGCCGGATATCGAAGGGTTTCAATGGGACGACGGCAATGCGTCCAAGAATTGGACCCGCCACCAGGTCAACCAGACGGAAGCGGAGCAAGTCTTCCTGAATCGCCCGCTCGTCGTGGGTGGAGCACCGTTCAGGCGTGAGCCCAGGCACTTTGCGTTCGGACAGACGGACGCGGGGCGACTGCTCACGGTGGTGTTTACCGTTCGAGGCTCGCTCCTGCGTGTCATTTCGGTGCGGCCCATGAGCCGGCGGGAACGGAGGGGATATGGCCAAGCGAGCGACAGCTAAAGCGGAGCCGACGTTCGCGTCGGAGCGAGCCGAGCGGGAGTACTGGGAGACCCACGATGCGGGTGACGTGGTGGACTGGGCCAGCGCGCGTCGCGTCGTGTTTCCGAACCTCAAGGCTTCGACGGAAACCATTTCGCTTCGCCTGCCCACGGCGTTGCTGGCCGACCTCAAGGTCTTGGCCAACAAGCGTGACGTCCCCTACCAGTCCCTGCTCAAGGTCTATCTGGCAGAGCGGGTGACCAGCGAGACGACTGGGAACACGCGGTCTAACAAGGCGCTGCAGCCGGCGAGCCGCGCTCGACGGCGGACGGCTCGCGGCTGAGCGCCGGGCGTTGGGCCGCCCAGAACGCGCCTCGACCGCAATGCCGGAACGGAACAAGTCACTCGTCAGAGCGTTCGTTGACGCGATCAACGCCCAGGATTGGCAGCGGGTCCTTGGTCTCCTCGCAGTCGACTTCAAGCGCCACAGCACCGCAGCAGGAGAGCCGGCGGTCAACTCGGCCAAGGACCTTGTGGCGTTCCTTCAGGCAGAGTTCGTCACCTTCCCAGACGCCTGTGAAACGCTGCTCGACCTCGTGGCGGAGGGAGACAGAGTGGCCGCGCGGCATCACTTTCGGGGTACGCAGCTCGGGCCCTTGGGGAGCTATCCACCCAGCGGCAAGGTGCTCGAAGCCACATATATCGCGATCTATCGACTGGAGGGCCAGCGAATCGTGGAAACCTGGGCAGAGTGGGACAACTTGGCCGGTCTCAAGCAGCTGGGCCACGCCAGTGCGGCCTAACCCTTCGCTCCAGCCGACGTGCTACGGCCTGCGGCCTTGGCACGCTACTGAGCTTTGACGTTGGGCCGCATCAGTTCAGCGGAGACGCTAGCCAACCGACCGTGAAGGAGCGTGTGGGATGTACCGAGGTGTTTCGATTGTCGTGTTCGCGGTGATGTGTGGAGCGTGTGGCAGCGGGGGGTCGCAGTCCGCCGCACATGCCGCAGGCGACGACCCGGCCGCTCACCAGGCGCACGAGGCCTATGTGACCGCCATCAACTCGAACAACCTCGACACATTGCTCGGTGTTCTGACTGAGGACGTCGTGTTCCTGGCGCCGCAGGAACCGGTCATGGATGGGAAGGCAGCCGTGCGGCCGTGGCTGGAAGGGTACTTGAGGGCCTACGTGCCTATTTGATTACGCTCGACAGCGGGTTTCGCATTCCACAGAGATAGCGGGGGCAGCGTCACGGACTACGAAAGGGCGGCTGCTCAGCGAGTCGGCCCCGTTGACTTGGCGCTCGTTGCGACCTCCGCATCCTACGTGACTGCTCTGACCGTCGGACAGGCGTTGGAGTATGTGCACACGTCCAGGCCGAGCGTCTTTATGCCGGCCCACCATGACGTGCCCTACAACAATCTCTGGAGGCCGACGGAGCCTATCTTCCAGGCCATCAAAGACGAGCATCCGACAATCGTGACCGTCTCGAAGGGCTACCGAGAGCCGACCTGCTTCGCTACGGACAAGAACACGGCCGGCCATCGCTGAGAATCGGCGCAGTCCAACATCGCCTTGCGGCCGACGGCGCAAGAGGAATGGTCTCGGTCACGGCTCGATGCGCCGCGGCTGAAGGCGGGCGTTAGCCAGCTGAAGGAGCATCGGGACCAGTCGGATGGCAGTGCCAACGTACGAACAGTTCATCGAGCCGATTCTTCGGTGCCTTGCGGCACACCCGGCGGGCATGGCCGCCAGAGACGTTCACGAGGCCGCCGCCAATGCGTTGGGTGTAAGCGAGCAAGACCACGCCGAACTCCTCCCGAGCGGCATTCAGCGCGTGTACAAGAACCGCGCGGGGTGGGTGTGACGTCAGCTGCAGCCTCCAGTTCACACCGCCCCTCGCTCAGCTCGGCGCGAGCGTGTTCGAGTCCTCCAGGGTGCGCCACAAGTTGCTCGAGAGCAGCAACTGCCTCCTCACACCACACACGAAGCGGGACCGCCCTCGTCCACACGGCGCACCCTCGGCCGAAACAGATCGACAGCTGGCCCGTCGCGTCGATCGCCTCGGGTGACGACGTGTCAACGCACCTGCCTGCGCAGCCCGCTGGCAGTGTGCCGAACGGGTTGCGAACGCAGCGACGACCGTGGCGAACCGCCCGCGGTCGTCGCGTGGTGGTCGTCCCGGCTCAGGGAATGATCATCTCCGGTCCAGCCGTCGGGGTGGGGCAACCCGACGCGCAGCTCAGCGTGAAGCGGAACTTCGTGCCGTTCGTGAAGTTGGCCACCGTCTCGACGGCGGACGACTGTCCCTTGAGGATCGTGAACTTCTTGCTGCCAGAGACGAACGGCGACTTCGCCGTGAACTTGATCGTGATGTCCGTATTGAGCGCCACCATGTACACGTGATCGCCCGGCATGCCCAGGTGCAGCGGATACTGTTCGGTAGCCACGCACACGCCCCCGAGGCACCCGAACGAGAGCACCGTGGTGCCCGGAGTGGTGGCCACGATCTGTTGTTGCTGCGGCGTCTTCCTTCCAGCCATATGTCGTCCTCCCCACATCGAAGCACTGCCAGGTTTACGCGTGGTTCTACACGGCCTTCCATGAGTTCAAGGCGTTGACGAGGCCGGCACCCGTGCCTGGCCCTGGCGGAAAACCGGGCGGGACGGGCACCGCGCCAGAGACAAGCGCATCGCGGACCTGTTGCGGCGTCAGTTGAGGCCTCTTCTGGAGCAGGAGAGCGGTGACGCCAGCGACCTGGGGCGTCGCGAAGGACGTCCCGTCGAGAGCCATCCAGTACTGCGGGGCTGCGGAGGGCGCCAGGATCGCCTCGCCCATCCCGCATAGATCCGGAACCACCCGGCCCGGGCTGATCCTGCTCACGAAGCTCGAGGAGCCGGGCCATGGGGATGTGGTGTCGGACGGTGCATCGACCCTGACCGCTCCGACCGCGACGACCTCCGGCATCAGCGCGGGAAACGCCTCCACTTCTCCGTTCCCGGCCGATACGACCACGGTCACGCCAAGGGACACCGCCGACAGAATGCTGATCTGCAGGGGCAGATGGATGTAGGGAATCGAGATCTCGCCGTCGAGGTCCCACACGAAGCTGAAGGAAATCACCCTCGCGCCACTGTCCAGGGCCACGAGGAACGCCAGCACCGAGTCTTCGCCGATCCCGACGCCAATCGACTCGACGTCTGGAGCACACGCGAGCATGCAGGCCAGTGTGCTTGTGCCGTGAGGAGGCGGAGGCCCGAACGACGGAGCAGCGCCCGGCATCAGGCGTCCGATCCGATAGCCATGCGCCTTGAAGAACGGGTGATCCTCGAACTCCGTGTCGACCACGGCCACTCGAATGCCCCGGCCGGTCGCCGGGGCCGCAGACGGCGTCAACCGCCGGTGTGTCAATGAAGCCGCGGTCAACTGCGCGATGTCCCCCGGTACGTGAAGCCGGAACTGCGGGGTGGTCGGCGGCAGGCGTGGTACGGCAGCGATGGGTCTGTCCGTAACGACGACCGCCAGCGCGCGAGGCAGGGCACCGGGTGACGGCGCGGGTGCACCGGGTGCCAGCACAATGGACGTCTCGACGTGCGCCGGTCCGCCCTCGCCGTGCGGTGAACGGAATTCCCCATGCGGTGAGACCCGAAACGTGCGGACGCGCCTCACGACGTGCGTGTCAAACACCCTCTCGAACAGCGCAACCCTGCCCGTCGCACAGATGACGGGCCCCGGTATGTCCACGGGCTGGAACCCGAGGGTCCGGAGCTGGTCACGCACCGCCGCCAGCGTGTCACCGGTTGGAGTGCTCTGTTCGATGGTCTCGAGGGAGACGCGACGCCGCAGTTCCTCGAGATCCCAGCCCGCCCGGGGCGCGCAAATCACGTTGAAGGACACCACGTCGGCTGGGTGCGCATCGACGAACGTGTCCTCGTACCTCGAGGGCCGGCGTTCCGGACTATTTCCATCCTGGGTCATGCCACACCCTGGTTTCCGCGGGAGAGGGCACTCCCGCATTCAGGTCCACACGGTGGTGCTGCCGACGGCGGCGTCATGTCAGGAGGTATGCCTGGACTTCAGTGCGACGAACCGCGGGTCCTGCCGCAGCTCGCGCAGCAGCGGCTCGTTGTCGATCTCCCGCCACGTCTGCCCCCGCGCCAGCGCCTGCTCCAGCCACGACAACGCCTCTGTCCGCTGGTGGAGCCGCTCTTCGAAGAAGGTCGCGATCCGGAGGAGCGTGTGCGCGTCGGCAGGCTTCAGTGCGATTGCGCGGGCCAGTGAGGCGCGCGCGTCTGCCTGTGCACCGAGCGCCGCCAGTTGCTCGGCCAGTGCCACATGCAGACCCGCGTCGCGCGGATTGACGCTGATGCGTTCCTGTACGAGGAGCCGTGCCTGCTGATGCGCCGCCTTCGCGTCGGCGGCGGGACCGGTGCGGTCGAGTGCCGCTGCGAGGTTGCCCCACACCTGGTAGCTGCCTTTCTCGAGCGTGAGCGCCTGGCGAAACGAGTCGGCCGACCGCTGAAACTCGCCGATGAAGTAGAGGAGGGTGCCCAGGTTCGAGGCGGCGGCGTAGTTCGGCCGGATGGCCAGCGACTTCTCGAACGCGGCGATGGCCTCGGAGGTCTGGTCCTTCATGAAGTGCACGGCGCCGAGGCTGCTGTAGCCACGGAACCCGTCCGGCACCAGCTCAGTGACCCGCTGAAACATCTTCAGCGCATCGTCCAACCTGCCCGCCCGGTAGTAATACGCACCCAGCAGGTTGTAGCCGGCCCAGTAGTGCGGCCGCAGCTCTATCCCGCGTCGGTAGGCACGTTCGGCGTCATCGCGTCGGCCGAGTTGTTCGTACGCCATTGCCAGGCCGAGGTACAGCACATCGTTGGTCGGCTCTCTCGAGAGCGCCTCGGCGTACTCCGATGCGGCCCGTTCGTACTCGCCCGTGCCGGCGAGCACCATGCCGAGGCAGGCGTGAGGTTCAGCGAGGTTCGAGTCGAGGCCGAGGGCCCCCTCGCACGCCCCGCGTGCCGGTTCAACCCACGTCGATGAGCCGGTCAGCTCGTGCTTCCGCCAGTAGGCTTCCCCGAGCCCCGCATACGCCAGGGCGTAGCGCCGATCGGCCTCGAGTGCCCGACGGAAGACCGCAATTGCGTTATCGAGATTCTCGATGCGATCGAAGTTGAGCAGGTATCCGCGCGCCTGCAGGTAGAAATCGTAGGCGCCCGGCTGCGCGGTATCGTGCGCGGCCATCGCCCGTCGCTCGTCCGTCGTGAGATCGAGCCCGATCGCGCGCACGACGATGTCGACCACGCGGTCCTGAAGGGCCAGCGGGTCGCTCGCGGCCACGCTGGCCGTTTCCGTACGGAGCGGCTGACCGGTCCTCGTATCGATCAGGACGCACGTGGCGTCAACCCGGTTGTCGGCGAAGACGAGCGAGCCTGTCACGGCAAGCGTCGCGCCGAGCTGCTGGCGTGCGTCCGCCGGTGTCCTGACGGCCCGCGCGCGCACGTCGCCGGCAGCACTGACCTGAATCGGCCGGCTGATCGTCAGCTGGGACAGGCGCTCGTTCACGGCCGCCGTGAGACCCTGCGTGAAGAACTCCCGCCCACCGGTCCCATTCGCCTCGACGAACGGCAGGACGGCGAGGTGCATGGTCTGCGGCATGGCCGTGGTGTCGGCCGGGCGACGCCCGGGGCCTGTCGCGCTCGGCCACATCAGGAATCCGCCGCCGACGGCCAGCGCGAGTAAGACGGCCGCGAGCGCAGTGCGGGTCGTGCGTGGACGGGAAGCGTCCACAACAGCGGCCCGCGCGCGGATACGGGCGAGGTCGCGGCCGACATCGGCGATGCTCGGGCATCGCTTCGACGGCTCCTTCTCGATCATGCGGCGAACGAGGTCGCCGAGTTCCGCAGGGATGCGCGGGTCGATCCGCTCGAGCGGATCGGGAACGTGATGGAGGACCTGATCGAACGTGGCCATCGCGCTGCGTGCGATGAAGGGGTTCCTGCCGGCCAGCATCTCGTAGAAGACGACACCGAGGGCGAAGACGTCGGCGCGTCGATCCGCATGCCCGTCCAGGATGACCTCAGGGGCCATGTAGGCCGGCGTTCCAACGATCACGCCGGCCTGCGTCATCGCAGGCGAGAGCGGTGGTGTGGTGAGCGTCGGCGCCTCGGACGATCCGGGCGCGACCCTGCGGGCGGGCGCGAGCCCCTTGGCGAGCCCGAAGTCGAGCACCTTCAGGGTGCCGTCGGCCTTGATTTTCATGTTGGCCGGCTTCAGGTCGCGATGGATGATGCCCTGCTCGTGGGCGGCCTGCAGCGCATCGACGATCTGCGCGCCCATCGCGAGCGCTTCGTCGACGGGAATCGGGCCCTGGCGAATCCGGTCGGCGAGCGTGGGACCATCGACGAGCTCGAGGACGAGCGCGGTGGCGCTCTCGGTGCGCTCGAGGCCGTAAATCTGGGCGATGTGAGGATGGTTCAGCGCGGCCAGCACCTCGGCTTCGCGCTGGAAGCGCGCGAGCCGATCGCCGTCGGCCGCCACTGAGGAGGGCAGCACCTTGAGGGCGACGCCGCGCTTCAGGTTGACGTCGGTGGCCCGATACACCTCGCCCATACCCCCTGCACCGATGAGGGCACCAATCTCGTACGGCCCGAGGCGCGCGCCGGAGATCAGCGGCAAAGTTTGCTGGATTATATGCGCTGACCGAGGATTTCTGCCGGCGGAGATCCCGCATCCGGAGAGCCCGTTGGCCCCTGCGGCTCCATCATGTCTGGCATCGCCCAGGTCTCGGATCCGGCGCGACGTTCAGTCCCGGGGATCGACTTCTGCCTGCGAGGTGGTGTGCCTTGTTCGGTGCCGGGGGGCTCGGGCTCTGGGAGCGCGGAGACCAGCGCAGGCGACCAGCGGGGGCACTCGAGTGCCGAGCGATCCGTCACAATGGGCAAGGCCTCACGTGGATTGGTGTACGCTCCCCCCGCGTACCCGATCGATGGATCTGAAAACGTACTTCCAGCTGTTCTGGGTGCCGGCAGTCGCCTCTGCCGCGTTGCTGCTGCTGCTCTGCCTCCGGGACGAACTCTCGCGGCGCGTGCGATGGTTCGTGGCCGGCTGGTTTGTCGCCGCTCTCGCTGCGCAGGCCAGTGGGCGACCGTCGGGCATCGTGTGGGTGGCTGGTCTCGTGCTGCAAACGGCGCTGGCGGTATTCCTGTTGCTCAAGCACCAGGCGGAGCAGCTATAGGGCCCACGAGGTCGCCGCCCGTGACCGGGGCACGTCGGTCCTGCAGGAGGAGCAAAATCAAGGACTGGCACTGATCAACGCGTTGAACGACACACAGCGCAAGAAGGCGATCCTCAGAGTGTCGAAGACCGGCAACGACAACCTGACCGAGGCATGGAAGGACAATGTCGTGCTCGATTACGCCGGCGTTCCGGCCGGGGAACTCGAGGCTGGCCAGCGCCAGCAGCTCCTGGACCTCGTAGCCCTCTACGTGAACAACATGGACGACGGGCACGCGCGGGTGAAGATGGACGAGGTGCGCGCCCACCTGGATCGGACGTGGTTCGCCTGGATCGGCGACACGAAGCCGGGCAGCGTGTTCTACTACCGGATCCACAGCCCCGTGCTCTTGATCGAGTTCGATCATCAGAATCCGGTCGCGCTGCGACACCTGATGGACCCGTCCCGTCCCAACGTCGCACACGTGCACACGGTCGTCCGAACGCCGAACGGCAACGACTACGGCACGGATCTGCTGCGGCAGCACTACCAGCAGCACCCGCATCCAGCGCGGTGACCAGCCGAATGTCGCGCGCGTCGGGCCGTTCGCCGTCGATCGACGCACCAGGGTCTCGGCATCGGCTCGACACGGCTCGAGTAGGTTGAACGGCTGGCCCGGGAGCGCGGCGTGCAGCACCTGGCCGCCTGACAGGCTGCTTGCGCCGACACCGTGGGCATGCCCTGCGCGGACGTGCGGTTTCAGTTCTGTCATCCGTCGTCAAACCGCTGGCGCCGCGCGATCGCACCGCTGCACGCGTCTGCGCATCGCCAGGCGGGCATCGGGCTTGCCTGTGTCGGGGGCATGGCTCTGTTCTGGGAAGCTCCTCGCGACCGCAAGCCGGTCTCCTCGCCCGACGCCGTGCCGCCGGTCTCGCCGCTCGTCGTGGCGACCCTGCTGCGGCTCTGGGCGCAGGACAAGTAGGGCGCGCGGGGACGCCCCGTTCGCGTCGGTCCGCGCCGCCGCACGGCCGTCCGAGAAGCTCCCGGGGGTATCGCCCGGGACCTTCCCCGATCGCCGTCTGCTATAACTGCGGGATGCGCCCGTCGTCTCCGTCACAGCCGGCCACCCACGGCGGCTTCACCCTCACGTTCCAGGGTGACGATGGGACCGACCGCACGCGCGACCTGGCCGCGCCGGACGGCGCGACGCTGTCCATCGGCCGCCTCTCCTCGAACGACCTCGTCATCAGTCACCCGACCATCTCCCGGCAGCACGCGCGGATCATCGTGCGGCAGGGGCGCTGCTTCCTGTCGGACCTCGGCAGCACGGTCGGCACCACCGTCCGCGGCACGCGCATCTCGGCGGAAACGGAGCTGCACGAGGGCGACACGTTCATGCTCGGCGCGATTGCGTTCCGCGTGGGCCGCAAGGCGCCGGCCTCGCCGCCGCTTGTCCCGGACACGGGCTTCGAGGATTTTTCGGGAACGATCTTCCGCCCGATCGACGGCGTGCCGCACGAACGGCCCGGGACCGATGCGTCAGAGTCGGCGCGCCTGAAACGGCTGCTGTCCGACATCAGCCGCACGCTCATGGCCATCCACGACCTGCCCCATGTCCTCGAGAGCGTCGTCGACATGGTGTTCGATGCCGTGGTGGCGGAACGCGCCTTCCTGCTGCTGCAGGACGCGGCCTCGCCCGAGACGCTCGCGCCGCGGGTCGCGCGCCATTCCGACGGCCGCGTGCTGACCGACGCGCGCCTCAGCCAGACGGTCGTGAACACGGTGATGCGCGACCGGGTTGCGATGCTCGCCGACGATGCCCTCAACGACGGGCGGCTCGACATGGCACACAGCATCGTCGGGCTGAACATCCGCTCGTTCATGTGCGCCCCGCTGTGGAACCGCGATCGGGTGATCGGCGTGCTGTACGTGGACAACCCGCGTTCGCGTCGGTTCTCGGAGGACGACCTGGCCGTGTTCTCGGCGCTCGCGAATTGCGCAGCGGTGGCGATCGAGCAGGCCAGGCTCGCCGAGCAGGTGCTCGAGGAGACCCGTCGCCGCGAGCGCCTGCAGCGGTATCACTCGCCGGGCGTGGTGGACCGGATCCTGAGCGCCGACACGGACGGCGCCGGCTTCGACACACAGGTGCGCGAGGTGACGGTGGTGTTCGTGGACCTCGTGGGCTTCACCGCCATGTCCGAGTCGCTCGAACCCTCGCTGGTCGCCGCCACGCTCAACGAGTTCTTCAGCGAGATGACCGACGTCATCTTCGACCACCACGGCACGCTCGACAAGTTCCTGGGCGACGGCCTGCTGGCCGTGTTCGGGGCACCGCTCCCGCAGCAGGATCACGCGGCCAACGCCGTGCGCGCTGCCATCGGGATGCGCAAGGTGCTGCGCGACCTCAACGCCAGGCGGCAGGACGCACCGCTCGAGATGCGGATCGCCGTGCACACCGGCCGGGCGCTCACCGGCGACATCGGCTCGCCCAAGCGGCGCGACTTCACCGTGCTCGGCGACGTGGTCAATACGGCGTCGCGCATGGAGAGTTCCGTCAGCCAGCCCGGCCAGATCGTGATCTCGCGCGAGACGCTCGAGCAGAGCGGCGGCGCGTTCGCGACCACGCCGCTCGGCTCGTTCACGCTGCGAGGCCGGCAGTCCGCCGTCGAGGCCTTCGCCGTCGAGGACTGAGGTACACTTCCTCCCCAGCATGCCCCTGCGACGCCTGGCCGCGGCGCTGACACTGGCCCTGCTGGCAGGGATCGTTCTCGTGGCGCAGGCCACGCCCCCCTCGACCACCCTCACGCTCCGCATCATCGTCGTCAGCACACGCGAGGAGGCCGAGCAGGTCGCTGTCCGGTTGCGGAGCGGGGAAGACTTCACCGCCGCCGCGCGCAGGTTGTCCATCGATCCGAGTGCGTCGGACGGCGGACTGCTCGGGCGCATCGACGTCTCGACCCTCAGGCGCGAAGTGCGGGACGCGGTCGCCGGGCTCGCGCCCGGTCAGCTCTCACCAGTCGTGCCGGTGGCCACCGGGTTCGCGGTGCTGGACGTCGTTGCCGACGCGGGCAGCACGCCGTCGGCCATCAACCCGGCCAGCCTCGCCTCCATCAGCGCAGTGGGCAGCGTGAAATACGTGCCGGACATCGGGGGGCTGCCCGAGGCCGAGGCGGTGCTGCGCGACTTCCCGAAGGTCGCGCGCTGGAACGAGGACCCGCAGACCATCTGCCAGGCGCGACAGGACTCGCTGACGACCGGCGTCGAGGTGTTCGAGCGGTTCTTCGCACGCGAGGCCGCGCGGGCGGAGGCGAGCCGCCCGCCGTTCGAGCTGGTGCAGGCGCACCTCGGGCTCGCGCAGCTGCTGGCCTATCAGGGCGCCATGGCGCGTGCGGTCGAGCACTACGGAAAGGCCTACGAGCTCGCGCAGGCCGTTCCCGCCGTGCTGCCCCAGGTGGAGGAGATGCTCGGCGTGGCGCACCTCCACAAGTCGGGCATGGACAGCGGCGTCTTCCGGCAGCCAACCGACCTGTGCCTGCTGCCGCCACCGGCGGGGCGCGCGTATGCCCGCACGGCTGATGCGGAGCGCGCATCGGCCCTGTTCGCGCGATACCTGGAGCGTCGTCCCGAGTCGCTCGAGGTCCGCTGGCTGCTCAACCTCTCCCACATGGTTCTCGGCACTTATCCGGACGGCGTGCCGGCGGCCCAGCGTATCGCTCCAGAGACATTCGCGTCGGCGGTGGACGTGGGGCGCTTCAAGGACGTGGCGGCGCCAGCCGGGCTCAACGTGTTCGCCAGCGCCGGTGGCGTGGTGGTGGACGACCTGTTCAACACGGGCCGGTTCGACGTGATGACGTCGAACTTCTACAGCTGCGGCCCCGTGCGCTACTTCGGCAACAGCGGCGACGGCACGTTCGCCGAACGGACGCCGGCCGTCGGCATCCGCGGCCAGGTGGGAGGGCTGAACCTCGCGCAGGCCGACTACGACAACGACGGCTGCACGGACGTGCTCGTCATGCGTGGCGGATGGGAGGTCGCGCAGCGCCGATCGCTGCTTCGCAACAGCTGCGCCGGCGGGTTCTCGGATGTCACCGTGGATGCCGGGCTGTCGATGCCGACGAGCAGCCAGACGTCGGCCTGGGTGGACGTGAACAACGACGGCTGGCTCGATCTGTTCGTCGGCAACGAGGACACCCGGACGCAGCTGTTCCTCAACGACGGCAAGGGGCACTTCACCGACGTCGCCGAACGGGCGGGCGTGGCGCGCCGCTCCTTCGCGAAAGGCGTCGCCGCCGGCGATTACGACAACGACGGCTTCGGCGACCTCTACGTCTCGAATTACGACGGCCCCAACTTCCTCTACCGCAACAACCACGACGGCACCTTCACCGAGCGCGCGCAGCAGGCCGGCGTTCCCGGGCCGGGCCGGGGCTTCGCCACCTGGTTCTTCGACTACGACAACGACGGATGGCTCGATCTGTTCGTCACCAGCTACTTCATGTCGGTCGATGATGCAGCACGCACGTACCTGAAGCTGCCGCACAATGCGACCACGATGAAGCTGTACCGCAACGCGCGGAACGGTACCTTCGAAGACGTCAGCGGGAAGACCGGCCTCGACAGGGTCTACATGCCGATGGGCGCCAACTTCGGCGACATCGACAACGACGGCTTCCTCGACATGTACCTCGGGATGGGCAGCCCGTCGTACGCGTCGCTGCTGCCGCACGTGCTCCTGAAGAACCAGGACGGGCGGTCGTTCGTGGACGTGACGCAGTCGTCCGGGACGGGCGAAATCCACAAGGGCCACGGGATCGCCTTTGCCGACCTCGATGCGGATGGAGACGAGGACATCATCGCGGAGATCGGGGGAGCCACGCCTGGCGACAGCCACGCGATGCGCGTGTTCGAGAACCCCGGGCACGGCAACGACTGGATCGCCATCAAGCTGACGGGCAGGACGACGAACCGCTCGGCGATCGGTGCGCGCCTCACGGTCACGGTCGAGAACGAGGGCCGCGGTCGTCGTTTCATCCACCGGCAGGTGGGGACTGGCGGGTCCTTCGGCGCCTCGCCGCTCGAGCAGCACATCGGCCTGGGCCCGCACGCGCGCATCGTCGACGTGGAGATCTGGTGGCCGGCCAGCAACACGCGGCAGCACCTCGGCGAGGTGCCGGCGAACCAGGTGATTGCGGTCACGGAGGGGATGACCGGCGTCACGACGGTCACGCGCCAGGCCGTGAAGCTCGGCGGGGCGCGGAGAGGCCAGTGACGCGGCTGTTGCTCCGCATCATGCCGGTGGTGCTCGGTACGTGGCTGGCGAGCGCGACGCTCGCGGCGCAGGTGCGCGAGTACGCGGTGACGGGCATGGTGATTCGCGTGGACCGGGCGGGGAAGACGCTGACCGTGTCGCACCAGGCGATTCCCGGGCTCATGGGTGCGATGACGATGCCCTTCGAGGTGAAGGAGCCGTCCGAGCTGGACGGCCTTGCGCCGGGCATCGTCGTGTCGTTCACGTTGAGGGTCGACCGCACGAGGTCGATGGCCGAGCGCGTCAGCGTCGTGAAGTTCGAGAACAGCGAACAGGACCCGTTCAACGCCAGCCGCCTCAAGCTGCTGACGGATCTCGCCCGGGGAACGTCGCCCTCACCGATGGTTGCCGCCGGGGAGGTGGTGCCCGACTTCACGCTGGTCGATCAGCGGGGCCGTCCCGTATCGCTGTCCTCGCTGCGCGGGAAAGTGGTGGTGGTGAACTTCGTCTACACCACCTGCGCGCTGCCGAACTTCTGTCTCCGGCTCGCGAACCATTTCGGTGTCCTGCAGCAGCGGTTCGCATCGCAGCTCGGCCGCGATCTGGTGCTGGTGACGATCACCTTCGATCCGACGCGCGACACCCCGGAGGTCCTCGCGCGCTACGCGCAGCAGTGGAAGGCAAACGCGGACACGTGGCGGTTCCTCACCGGTCCGGACGCCGAGGTGGGGCGGGCGTGCGCGCTCTTCGGCGTCCATGCGTTCTCGAACGAGGGGCTGCTCGATCACTCGCTGCATACGGCCGTGATCGATCGGCAGGGACGCCTCGTGGCCAACATCGAGGGGAACCAGTTCACCGCCGCGCAGCTCGGCGACCTGACGGCCAGCATCATCGCGCGTCCGCGCTGACGCCGCCGGCGCCTGTTTATCGGAGGCGCTGTTCGAGCGCGGCCAGCTCGGGCCGTTCCGGATGGAGCGTGCGGGCCCGCGTGATCCACTGCCGCGCGTCGGCCGTCCGGCCGAGGGCGACGAGTGCCTGCGCGCCGCCCACCCAGGCGTCGCCCAGGGCCGGGTCGAGGGCGACGGCCGCTTCGTATTCGGGGACACTCTCGGCCACGCGGCCAAGGGCCCGCCGGGTTTCGGCGAGCCGCAGCCGCGCCTCGGGCAGGTTGGGCGCGTAGCGGGCAGCGGCTTCGAAGGCCCGCAGCGCCTCCGCCTGCTGTCCGCGCCGTTCGTAGATCACGGCCAGGCTGAAGTATCCGCGCGCGAAGGTCGGCGACGTCCGGACGACGGTGTTGAACTCGCGCTCGGCTCCCGCGGCATCACCGGCGGCGAACAGTGCGGTGGCGAGCCAGTACCGGGGTGACGGATCGGCCGGCGCGAGATCCACCGCGCGTTGGTACGCCTCGACGGCCGCCTTCCAGTCCTGCCGGCGCAGGGCCTGCATGCCGATCCCTTCGAGCGACACGGCGCTTGCGAGGGTGACGTCGGCCTCGCGCAGCACTTCGTCGTCCAGCGCGGGGACGCGGGATCCTCGGCGCTGCAGGAGCGACTCGGCCTGTGCCCGGTTCCCGGCGGCGCGGTATGCCATGGCCAGCGGGTAGTTGATCGCGGTGGCATCCGGGGCGAGGCGCAGCGCGTCTTCGAGGTGCGTGATGGCCTCCGCGTGCGAACCGGGGGCGAGTGCCGCGCGGCCTGCGCCGAAATGGGCCGCCGCAGAGGCGGGCAGCATCGACACGGCCCGGGCGTAGGCGGCCTGTGCCCGGTCCACCTGCCCCGTGTCGAGGTACATGTCGCCGAGCCAGACGAGGGCCGGTACGTAGGGCTGCAGTGCCAGCGTCCGCTCGAAGGCGGCAATCGCCCCCGCGCGATCGCCACGCTTCAGGAGGGCGTGCCCCCGCAGGTACGGCCAGCGTTTCTCCGCGGGTTCAGCCGCCTCGGCGTGCTGGTAGCAGAGCACGGCCTCGTCGAAGAACGTTGCGGCCATCAGCACGTGCCCGAGGGCCGCGAAGCGCAGCGCGCGTGTATGCGGGGGCTCAGCCGCGTCCGCGCGGTTCGTGTCGACCGACTCGAAGGCGCTGCGTATCTGTTCGCGGACCGAGGGTGCGAGCGCGGACAGGTCGGGCAGCGTGACTGCCGGCAGGGGTGCCGCAGGCGCAGCCCGGGGCGGGTCCGGTGCCGCCGGTGCGGCCGCAGGAGACGCGGGTGCTGACGCCGCTGCCGGCGTGGCAGCCGGCCGGTCGGCTCCGGAACATCCCAGTGCCATGCACAGCCACAGCGTGGCAGGCGGCAGGCAGCGCCTCATGGCCGTCCGGTTCCCTGCGTGAGGGTGGTGTAGCGATCGGGCTGCACACCCTCGAACGTCTCCGCGCGACCATCCGGCCACAGCACGCGCAGCGAGACGGGCAACGCCGCGTCGCCGAGGCCGGCCAGCACCCGTGGGTCGTTCGCCGACGCGTAGCTGCCGTCCGCACGGGCCCGCCGCCAGAGCGACGGACGGTCGGTGCGGCGGATCTCGACGCGGGCCCCGAGCATGTCACGCCGCGGGTCGCCGCCGACGAGCCGAAGCCCGAGCCAGTGGTGACGGGCGCCGATGTCGTTGATCAGCAGGCGAACGGGCCCGGCGCCGTTGCCGACGAGGACGTCGGTGTCGCCGTCGTTGTCGACGTCGCCGAATGCGGCGCCACGGCCCGCTTCCACCAGCGCAAAGGTGCGCCCGGCGCGGGCGCTCACGTCCTCGAAGCGGCCGTTCACGTTCAGGAACAGCTGCCGACGCTGCCCGAGGGGAAACGGGTCGTCCCGGTTGGCCAGGCTCTTTACGGTACGATTCACGTCGCCGTTCACGGCGAGCAGGTCGAGCCAGCCGTCGTTGTCGACATCGAACCACGCGGTGCCGAACCCGGTGTAGGGCAGGCTCGCCTGGTGGATGCCGCGCCGCACGCTCTGGTCCTCGAAAGCGCCGGTGCCGTCGTTCACGAACAGCGTGCTGCCCTGCGCGACGAGTTCGGTGACGAACAGGTCTTCGTCGCCGTCGGCGTCGAAGTCGCCGGCGTCGACGCCCATGTTGGCCTTGCGCTCACCCGAGGCGCCGAGGGCGGCGCCGGCAATGAGCGCCGTGTCGGTGAACGTGCCGTTGCGCTGGTTGATCCAGAGCTGGTTCTCCTGCTGGTCGTTGGTGACGAACAGGTCGATCCAGCCGTCGCCGTTGAAGTCGGCGGTGGACGAACCGAGCGCCGGGCCGTACGGGCGCGCGACACCAGCGGGAATCGTCACGTCCTCGTAGCGGCCGCGGCCCGTGTTGCGATAGAGGCGGTTGGGTTCAGCGCGATACACCTCGGGGCGGCAGTAGTCCGGCGCGCCGGTGGGACCGAGGCAGTCCACGTGCGTCTGCACCGAGTAACTGAGGTAGTTGCCGACGAAGAGATCGAGCCAGCCGTCGCGGTCGTAGTCGAAGAACGACGCCGACACGCCCCACGAGCGAGGGTCGTCCGTGCCGGACGCCTTCGTCACGTCGGTGAACGTGCCGTTGCCGTTGTTGCGGAACATCTGGTTCCGCCCGAATCCCGGCAGGTAGAGGTCGACCCAGCCGTCGTTGTCGATGTCGCCCGCGGCGACGCCCATGCCGTATCCGCGCGTGCGGATGCCGCTCGTGGCCGTGACGTCCGTGAAGTGCAGGACCCTCGACCCGTCCGGCTGCACGACGAGGTCGTTGCGAAAGAGCCGGTCCTCGAGCGGCTGACCGGCTGCGGGCGGGATGAGGGGTGGCCGTGCGTCGAGCGCGTGTCCCTGCACCACGTACACGTCGAGGTCGCCGTCGTTGTCGTAGTCGAGCAGGCCGACGCCGGGGGCCATGATCTCGGGCTGGTAGAAGCGGCCCGACATGCCGTTGAAATGCACGACGTCGATGCCTGCTTCCCGGGCACGGTCCACGAACCACTCGCCCGGCGCAGGGCCGGCCCCGTCTGCCTCGACGCGTGCCTGGGCGGACGGATCGGTGACCGAGGCCGTTGTCGCGGGCGATGCGGTACAGCCGCCGGCCAGCGCCAGGACGATCGACAGCAGTGGCGCAAGAGGGACTCGCATGAGGCGTGTCGGTATCGTCGCACACGGGCTGCATGTGCTCAACCGACGATCCGCTACACTGAGGCGTGCGCGGCAGTCCAGCGGCGCACCCACCAGTGAGCGTGTCGACGTCCATGAGCCAGACGAACAAAATCAGCAGCCGTATCACGCAGCAGAAATCGCAGGGCGCCTCGCAGGCGATGCTCTACGCGACCGGGATGACCGAGGCCGACATGGCCAAGCCCCAGGTCGGCATCTCGAGCGTCTGGTACGAGGGCAACCCGTGCAACATGCACCTGCTCGACCTCGCCGCTGCCGTGAAGCAGGGTGTCGTGGCGGCCGGCATGGTGGGCTTGCGCTTCAACACGATCGGCGTGAGCGACGGCATCTCGATGGGCACCGACGGCATGAGCTACTCGCTGCAGTCGCGCGACCTCATCGCCGACTCGATCGAGACCGTGATGTGCGCGCAGTGGTACGACGCGAACATCTCGCTGCCTGGCTGCGACAAGAACATGCCGGGCTGCCTCATCGCCATGGGCCGCCTGAACCGGCCGTCGATCATGGTGTACGGCGGCACCATCCGCGCGGGCCACGGGGCGCACGGCGAGAAGCTGGACGTCATCTCCGCCTTCCAGAGTTACGGCGAGTTCATCGCCGGCACCATCACCGACGCGCAGCGGCAGGCCATCGTGCGCCATGCGTGCCCCGGCGCAGGGGCCTGCGGCGGCATGTACACCGCCAACACCATGGCCTCCGCCGCCGAGGCGCTCGGCATGAGCCTGCCCTACAGCTCGTCGACGCCGGCCGAGGACCCGCGCAAGCTCGAAGAGTGCCGCCAGGCGGGCTTCGCCTTGAAGCGGCTGCTCGAACTGGACCTCAAGCCGCGCGACATCATGACCCGCGAGGCGTTCGAGAACGCGATGGTGCTGATGACCGTGCTCGGCGGATCCACCAACGCGGTGCTGCACATCATGGCCATCGCGCGGTCGGTCGGCATCAACCTCACGCTCGACGACATGCAGCGGGTCAGCGACCGCACGCCCATGCTGGCCGACTTCAAGCCGAGCGGCCAGTACGTGATGGAGGATCTCCAGAATGTCGGAGGTACTCCGGCCGTCATCAAGATGCTCATCGAGGAGGGCCTCTTCAACGGCGATTGCCTGACGGTCACCGGGAAGACCCACAAGGAGAACCTCGAGGCCCTGCCCGGCCTCACCCCGGGGCAGCCGATCGTGCGGCCGCTGTCCAACCCGATCAAGGCCCAGGGGCACCTGCAGATCCTGAAGGGCAACCTCGCCCCAGGCGGATCGGTGGCGAAGATCACCGGCAAGGAAGGCCTGCGCTTCCGCGGCCCCGCGCGCGTCTACGACTCCGAGGAGGACATGCTCCACGGCTTCGAGCAGGGCCAGATCTCCAAGGGCGACGTGATCGTGATCCGCTACGAGGGTCCGAAGGGCGGACCGGGCATGCCCGAGATGCTCACGCCCACCTCGGCGATCATGGGCGCGGGCCTCGGCAAGGACGTGGCGCTGCTCACCGATGGCCGCTTCTCGGGCGGCTCCCACGGCTTCATCGTGGGGCACGTCACGCCAGAGGCGCAGGAGGGCGGCCCCATCGCGCTGGTGCGCAACGGCGACATCATCAGCATCGACGCCGAACGCAACGCCATGGACGTGGAGATCTCCGACGAGGAGATGGCCACGCGGCGGGCGGCCTGGGTGCAGCCGCCCTTCAAGGCCGAGCGCGGCACGCTCGCGAAGTACATCCGCCTGGTGAGGACCGCCAGCGAGGGGTGCGTCACCGACGAATAGGCAGCGACAATCGTGGAGCAGGCGCGGCGCGACGCGACGCAGCGCGAACCGCCGCAGCTCGACGCGACGCAGCGGGACGCCGCCGTCGGCGCCTGCTTCCTTCGTTCATCCCCGCTGAGCTTCGGCTAAGATGCAGGCAGCAGTCCTAACCCCGGAGTCTCCCGTGATCACCCGCCTCCTTCGCCACGCCCTGACGGTTGCGGCCCTGCTGGTCGCCGGCCTGCTCGCAGCCCCGCCCGCACACGCCCAGGAAAGCCGCTGCGCGTCGTGCCACTACGCCAATCCCAGCGCGCCGCGGCAGGATCACCTGCAGGCGTGGGACAACTCGCCGCACGACCGGGCGAATGTCGGCTGCGAGAAGTGCCACGGTGGCGATGCGTCCACTTTCGAGAAGGGGCTCGCGCACCGCGGCATCCTGAACTCCTCCAACCGCCAGAGCAAGGTGCACCGGAACAACCTGCCGACGACGTGCGGCGGCTGCCATGTGGGCCCGTTCGTGGCGTTCCAGGACAGCAAGCACTACGAGTTGATGCAGGGAGGCGACCAGCGCGTGGCCACCTGCTCCACCTGCCACGGGTCGGTGGACGGCCACCTGCTCTCGGCGAAATCGCTCGCGGCGCGCTGCGATTCCTGCCATGGCCCGAAGGGCACCGCGCCGCGTTCGGACCGGGCCCAGCAGGTGCGCGCGCAGTACGAGGCGCTGCACACCGTGCGCGAGGAGATGCAGGAAGCGCGCGACCTCATTCGGCGGGTCACCGACGCGCAGCGGCGCGCGGCCCTGCAGGACGAGTTCGAGCAGGCGCAGGTGCCGCTGACGCGCGCCATCCAGGCCGGCCACAAGTTCGTCTACGACGACCTGCGCGAGTACCTGGCGACTGCGCAGCAGCGTGCGCAGGCGCTGCTCAGCAAGCTCGCCAACCGGTAGTGCGGGACCGTTCGGCGTCCTGACGAAACAAAGAAGGGGCCCCGACTCTCGTCGGAGCCTCCTTCTTCATGTGCCGGACCCTTGCGGGTCACCGCACCAGGCTTACCGCGACGCTTCCACGGCGGTCAGCACCCGCCGCAGTCTCGCATCCGCCTCCTGGGCCACCGCCGCCAGCGCCGGGTTGTCACCCACCACACCCAGGGCCGCTACCGGGGCCATCGCGCTCACCACGGTGTCGCCGGCCTCCGGCTCGTAGACGATGACGTTGCAGGGCAGCAGCAGCCCCACCTCGGGCTCCGCGCCCAGCGCCCGGTCGGCCAGCACCGGGTTGCAGGCCCCCAGGATCGTGTAGCGGCGCATCTCCCTGCCCAGCTTCGCCTTCAGCGTGGCCTGCATGTCGATGGTCGTGATGACGCCGAACCCCTGTTCCTTGAGGGCAGCGGTCGTCGCGGCAATCGCCGCCTCGAATCCCAGCGGCGTCGTCACGCGCAGCCCGTATCGTGATTCCTGCACGGTCTCTCTCCTTGTCCAGCCGCGGAGTCCTGCCCGGCTCGGGCTCGACCCGAGCCGACTGCCACCCGCCTGTGCCGGCACACGGGGCTAGCGCACGCGGTACACCAGGAAGTGCTGCCGCGGCAGGAAGTCGTGCGTCTCGGCGAGCACGAACCCCGCCTGCGCCAGTTCACCGCTGATCTGTTCCGGTGTGAACCGGAACTCCACGGGCGGCCCCTCCGGCGAGTCCTTCCTGAAGTCGACGATGGCCAGGCGCGCGCCGGGTTTCAGCTGCGCCTTCAGCCTGGTGAAGTACGACACGCGCGACGGCAGGTGGTGGAAGGTGTCCACGATCAGCACGAGGTCCACCGGTTCGGGCAGGTTGGGGCGATCCGGGTCGGCCTGCACCGCCGTCATGGCGGACAGCCCCTCGGTGCGCGCGCGCTGCGCGAGGTGCTGGACCATCGAGGGCTCCACGTCGACGGCCAGGACCTTCGGGCGGGCCGGCAGCCGGGCGAGACGCACGGAGAAGTAGCCGGTGCCGGCGCCGATGTCGGCCACGACCTGGCCCGGCGCGATGCGAAGCGCCTGCAGCACGCGGTCCGGCATCTGCCACTGGTCCCGGGCCGGGTCGTCGAAGCGCCTGGCCAACTCCGTGGGGTTGTCGAAACGATGCTCGAAGTGGTCGCCCTGTGGTGCGGCTCCGGGCTGGTGCTGGGCGGACGCAGTGGCCGGGCCCGCAAGCGCGGCCGCGGCGACCAGGGCGAGGGAACGAAGCTGGAACGTCATGTCCGTTTGGATGCGACGTTTCGGCAAACGTGACACGGGGGCAGGGACGCCGCGTAAAGGCGCAAGTGGCGCGGACCGATAACCGGGCCATGGAACTGCTCAATCTCGCCGCCGTCCTGTTCGTTGCAACCACCCTCTACGTGATGCGCCGCCGTGCGCGGCAGCGGCGTCGGAACGCGTCGTTCTGACGAGACGCCGGGTCGCGGCGCGCCTGCCCGGCCGCGGCCCAGCCCAGCTCAGCCCAGCTCGGCCAAGCTCAGCAGCAGGCGCTGCCCGTTGCACTTTCGAGGGCACCGGCCAACACTACCGGGCATGCCGATACCCGCCGCCACCGCCCTTCCCGTCGAGTCCCTCATCGTTCCCACGCCAGACGGGATCGCCAGCCGCGTCCTCGGACGAACCGCGGGTGGCAGCCTGACGCTGTTTGCGTTCGATGCCGGCCAGGCGCTCACCGAGCACACGTCACCGTACGAGGCCTACGTCCAGGTGCTCGAGGGCACGTTCGTGCTCACGATCGGGGGGACGCGTGTCGACGCTCCCGCTGGTGCGCTCGTGCGGATGCCCGCGAACGTGCCGCACGCGGTGGAGGCGGCATCTCCGGCCAGGATGCTGCTGGTGATGCTGAAGGGCGAGGAGCGCGCCTGAGGAGCCGCGGTGCTTGGAACAACGGGGACAGGCCGCGCGCGGCGCCCGGCCTGTCCCCCATGCGCGCGGAACTAGCGCTTGCCGTTCTTCGACGAGGAACCGCTGGAGGTCGAGGCGGACTTCTTCTCGATCTCCCTGGCCAGGATCGACCCGTCGGCCTGTCGCGCGCCTTCCAGCGAGACCGAATCGCCGCTCTTCAGCGTGCCGCAGGTCACGCCGTCGAACTTCGTGCTGGCATTCGTCTTCACGAGCGTCGTGCCCACGGTGAAGCTGATGGCGGGGCAGGCCCCTGAGATCGCGCCCGCAACGGCACCCGACAGTTCGACTTCGCTTCGATCACCATCATCGTCTTCGCGGTCACCGTTGCGGTTGCCGGTGGCTCCTTTCTTCTCCAGTTCGGTGGCGAGCAGCGACCCATCGGCCTGCTTCGTCCCCTCGACCGAGACGACGTCTCCGTTCGAGAGTGATTCGCAGCGCACGTCGTCGAACTTCGTGCTGGCGCTGGTCTTCACCACGGTCGTGCCTACCGTGAAGCTGACGGCAGGGCAGCTTCCTGTGATGGGACCCACAATGGCCCCCGACACTTCGGCCTCACCGCCGCCTGACGGCGAGCTCCCGCCGCTGCCCGGTGCGGGGGCGAGGTTGTCGTTCTGCAGGTTCACCTCCATCGCGGTGAACACCTCGCCCGCACGTGTGGCCTTGATGTGGACGCGCACGCCAGGCACGAGGTCCGCGAAGGCGCGGGCCGTGCCGCCGTGCCTAATCGGCGTGCCGGCGGGGACGATGACCTGGCGGGTGCCCACTGTGAGGGCGTTGCCGTTGACGGCTGTGATGCGTCCCTCGACCTCGGCCCTGGTGTCGCTGACCTGTTCTTCGTCCTCGATCTCCGCGCTGCCGCCGTTCACGCGCACCGTCAGCCGAACCCGCTCGTCGAGTTCGACGTCCGCCACCGTCACCTGCGCGAGGACTCCGTTGCCGCTGATCTGCAGGGTGATGGTGCCCGGCGGCACGTTCTGGAGGACGAATCGTCCATCGGCTCCGCTGACGACCGTGATGCTGGTGCCGCTCACGGTGATCGTGTACTGACCGCCGGTCGACAGCGGCGCAACCGACGCGGTCAGGGCGGACGTGGAGCGGGTGCCGGTGCCCGGCGCACTCGAGACGACGACGCCGTCGATGGTGGCACCGGCGACGGAGGACGCGGGCGGCGGAGCCGCAGCGGACGGTGCAGCCGGCGTCGGGGCCAGCAGGGACGCGCTGGAGCCGTTGCCGCTGCACGCCGCGGAGGCCACGGCGACAGTCAGTACCGCTGACCACAGGGCAGTCTTCAGGGTCGGTCGCATCGCGTTGTTTCTCCTGTGACGGTTTTGGGCGGTGCGTTACGAAAGCGCCCCGCGCGGACTCGCCAGGTGGCGTCTCAGGAAACGGCTGAGCAAACCCCGTTCCGAACCGGTGAGGTGCGCAACCGCATGAACACCCAGCGAATCGCGCACGCGGGTGCTGGTCAGGGGAGAGCGAGGAGGGACGTTCTTACACGGTCGATCGTCACCGGTTCCCGGCTCCGGTGCCGGTCGCGACCAAGGCCGCCTCGTAGATGACCGGCCCTCCTCCGCACAACTGCCCCGGCTTCGGCTGGTTGTACTCGGAGAGCGGGATCGCGGCGTCGCGTGTGAACCCGGCGGCCGCCAGTTCGGCGATGAGATCGTCGGAGGTGAGGAAACACTGCGGTGCGCCGGAGAACTGCGTGAAGACGAAGCGTGTGCCCTCGACGGGCCGGGCGTCGGGCGGCAGGGTGTGCCGCGAGAAGGTGAACACGAACAGCCGGGCGTTCGCACGCGCGATGCGGGCCGCCTCGCGTACCGCCGCACGGAACTGATCGTCGGAGCGTGCAAGGTTCCAGATGCCGTGTGCCACGACGAAGTCGGCACAGCGCGAACGGACCGGCAGCGACTCCATCGGCGCCATCGCCAGGTGCAGCCGCAGGCGGGCGTCGAGGGTTCGTGTCCGCCCGCCGGCGGCGGCGAGCATTGGGGCGGAGAGGTCGGTGCCGAGCACGTGCCAGCCCTGCGCCGCGAGCGGCACCGCATTGCGGCCAGCGCCGCAGCCGATGTCGACGAGCAGACGTCCACCCGCACGGTACGCCTGGGCGGCGTACTCCATCAGCACGGCGTTCGGCGCAGCCCGGACGAAGCCCTCCACCGTCGACGGCGCGCCCCACGGTGTGCCGGACAGGGGGTCCATGCCTCACCCTAGCATGCAGTGCGCACGGCCGACTCGGCCGTGCCGCCGTACTGAGTGCCGTTCACGTGATCAGGTAACGTAAGGTGATGACAGCCGACCTGCCGGCGGCCCCGTTTCCGCCGCCACTCGATTCCTATCCGCCCGTGGACGGCGGCATCTGGCCGACGCTGCTTGCCCGCATCGACGCGGAACCGCTGAACCTCGTGGCGACGGCGATCTTCGTGGCGGCGATTCTCCACACGTTCTCGGCGTCGTGGTTCGCGCGCCTCGCGCACGACGCCCAGCACGAGCACGAGGCCAGGCAGCGGCAACTCGGACACCCCGAGACACCCAGCATTCGCGCCGAGGCGCTGCACTTCCTCGGGGAAGTCGAGGTGGTGTTCGGCCTGTGGGCGGTCGTGCTGCTGGTGGTGCTGACCGTGCTGCGCGGGTGGGACACGGCCAAGCACTACATCAACGACTCGGTCGTCTATACCGAGGCGCTGTTCGTCGTGGTGATCATGGCGCTCGCGTCGACCAGGCCCATCGTCGGGCTCGCGGAGGCCGTGCTGCGGCGCGTGGCCAATCTGGGGCAATGTACGCCGGCCGCGTGGTGGCTCACCATCCTCGTCGTCGGCCCGCTGCTGGGATCGTTCATCACGGAGCCGGCGGCGATGACGATCTGCGCGCTCCTGCTGCAGCGGCAGTTCTTCGATCTCGAGCCGGGCACGCGCCTGAAGTACGCGACGCTCGGCCTGCTGTTCGTCAACGTCTCGATTGGCGGCACGCTCACGCACTTCGCCGCGCCGCCCGTGCTGATGGTCGCGCGTCCGTGGGAGTGGGACACCGCCTTCATGATCGGCCACTTCGGCTGGCGGTCGCTCATCGGCATCCTCGTGTCCACCGGCCTCTACTTCATGCTGTTCCGCGCCGAGTTCACACGCCTGGCGGAACGACCGGCCGTGGCCGACACCGACCTGCCCGATGAGACGGCACCGCCCCGGCCCGACGGTCCGTTCGCCGTGCCGGGGTGGGTGACGCTGGTACACGTCCTCTTCATGGCCTGGACGGTCTTCAACTCGCACTATCCGGCCCTGTTCCTCGGCGGGTTCCTGTTCTTCCTGGGCTTCACGCGGGCCACGGCGCCGTATCAGAGCCGGCTCGAACTGCGCACGCCGCTGCTGGTCGGCTTCTTCCTGGGCGGGCTCGTCATCCACGGCGGACTCCAGGGATGGTGGATCGCTCCGGTGCTCGCCGGCCTCGGCGAAACGCCGCTGTTCATCGGGGCGGGCCTTATGACGGCCTTCAACGACAATGCGCTCATCACCTATCTGTCCACACTGGTGCCGGATCTGAGCGAGTCGATGCGTGTCGCCGTGGTCGAGGGCGCGGTCGTCGGCGGCGGGCTGACGGTGATTGCGAACGCGCCGAACCCGGCCGGCCAGGCGCTGCTCGCGCGGTTCTTCGGAGGCAGCATCTCGCCGATCGGCCTGCTGGCCGGGGCGCTCATCCCGACCCTCATTGCGGCGCTCGCGTTCCGGCTCACGTAGCGGCGGCGGTGGCTGCACGAGGCTGCACGGACCATCGAGCTTCCGCCCGCGCGGGCCGATAAGGACGTACAGCAGGGCTGTGGTAGTCTGGCTGAAAGGGGCAGGCGCCCTGCGAGGCGCCGCCCGGCGGAAGCCGGCCACACCCCGTCGCTTGCTGGCGACGTACCGCCCCTGACCGGGGCGCAACCTGGCCCGTACGGCCAAGGGAGACTTCATGCCTCGAAAAGACGACGGCTCGTTTTCCGAGCGCGTTTCCTCCTCCTACCGGCAGCTCTCGCTGGCCGCCTCGCACCTCAATCTGGTGTCGGATGAACTGGGCAAGTCGATCAACGTGCTCGATGCCGCGTTGAAGAAGCTCAATCTGGGCATCTCGACGTGGTCGCGGCTCGACCGGTGGGAAGACGCCGTCGGCAACTACACGAGCCGGTACCTGGGGTACGCCAAGGTCAACAACCGCTGGGGCATCGCGCTCAGGACGGTGACCGGGAACAACAACGCCCCCGAGGACGCGACCGTCGAGGAGTGGCTCTTCAACGATGCGCCGCGCTCACTGCGCATCGAAGCCGTCGAGAAGCTGCCGGACCTGTTCGACAACCTGATCAAGGAAGCGGACGCGACGATCCGCAAAGTGAAGGTGCAGACGCTGAACGCGCGGCAGCTCGCATCCGCGCTGGGCGACCAGCCCGCGGCCGAGCCCAGGCCCGAGCCCCCGCGGAGCTAGGCGCGCGGAGCCTGCCGGCAGCTCGGGGGGCGCCGCTAGATCTTCGGCGCCGCGGCGATCTCGTCGACGATCTTCTTCGCCAGCGGCAGGCTGACGCCGCAGGCAGGATCGTTGATGCGGCACGCGGCGATCGTCAGCCCGCAGCCGCACGTGCAGTCTTCTGCGTTGAGCCGCTTCAATGCCGTCGTGCGCTGCTCTGGCGTCAGGCTGGCGAGGTCCACTCCGGGGATCTCCTTCGCCTGCGCCGCCTTGGCCAGCAGCGCCTTCTTCGAGTCCTCGACCCGCTCGATCGGCACGTCCGTGCGCAGGCCGGCCAGCACCTCGGTTTCGAGCGCGGTGGTGTGGGCGTCGAGCATGCCCTCGTGGCGCATCTGGATGCGGCCCTCGGGGTCGATCACGAACGTGGTGGGCAGCGCCGCGACGCCGGTAAAGACCTTGCGCAGTTCGGGCGTGGCCATCGCGATCGGGTAGTTCATCTTCTGCTCGGTCGCGAACTGCCTGACCGCCTCGGGTCCCACCTCGTCTTCCGAGATGCCGAGAATCACCAGCTTGTCGCGGTACTGGTCCTGGAGCTTGACCAGATCCGGGATCTCGGCGCGGCACGGGGGGCACCAGGTGGCCCAGAAGTTCACCAGCACGACCTTGCCGCGCAGTTCCTCGGATCGGATCGTCCGGCCGTCCAGGTCGGTGACCGAAAACGACGGCGCCTCGATTGGATCGCGGAGCAGGTGCAGCACCTCGCCGTCGTGGGCGTGCGTGTCGCCAGCGCCGGCCGCCACCTCGGACCCCTGCGGCGGTGTCCCGTTGGCGGTGCAGCCGGCCGCGAACCACGCCGCGACGGCCAGCGTCGCCAGCAGGATAGAGGGCGTACGGGTCTTCACCGTGTCATCGTAGCAGGGCGCGCGGTCCCGGCGGTAGAATCGAATCCCGCGACGTTGTTCAGCTGCACGGCCCACAGCCGGCAGCCAGCCAAGGACTACCTTCATGACACGATGGACGACGGGCCTGCTCATCGCGGGCCTGCTGGTGGCCGCGCCGCTCGGGGCGCAGGGTGCCAGGACCTACCGCACGCGGCTGTCCCCGATGCCCGTCGCGGCCTTCAGCCCCAACGTGGTCGGCTCGGGCGCCGTCACGGCGACGCTGGCCGGCAGCACGCTGTCGATCACCGGTACCTACGAAGGGCTTGCCAGTGCTGCGACGCAGGCGAAGATCCGGAAGAGCACGAAGCCGGGCGTCCGCGGAAACGCCGTGTTCGACCTGCAGGTGAGCGGCGGCACGAGCGGCACGATCAGCGGGCGGCTCGATCTGACACCGGCCCAGGTGCAGGAACTCGCGGCCGGACGCTACTACGTCCAGCTGCACAGCGAGAAGGCGGCTGAGGGCAACCTCTGGGGATGGCTGCAGCCGCAGGAGAACCGTCGATGAGGAGCGCTTCACGTCATGCCGCCGGCATCGCCCTCGCCGCCGTGGGCTGTGCGATCGCGCTGGTCTCCGGGCAGCAGCCGGGCCCGGCGCCGTACACCGCCGAACAGGCCGCGGCCGGGCGCGCCGCCTACCAGGCGAACTGCGCCAGCTGCCATGTCGCCGACCTCGGCGGCCGCAACGAGGCGCCGCAGCTTGCGGGCGGCGACTTCATGAACACGTGGCGCAACCGCACCACGAAGGATCTCTTCGACTACATGTCGGCCACGATGCCGCCCGGCGGGACGCCGCTCGCCCCCGAGCAGTACGCCAGCATCGTCGCCTACATCCTGCAGCAGAACAGCGCGGCCCCGAGCGCGACCGCGTTCACCGGCGCGCAGGCCGTGGCGATCGGCACCATCGCGACGGGGCAGCGTCCGGCTGCGGCCGCGCAAGCCGCGGCGGGTCCAGCCGCGGGCCGGGGCGCCGGCCCTGGGGCAGGTGCGGCGGGCGGCGGCGGACGCGGCGGCGCCCAGACACCGCAGGCCCGCGGATTGACCGTGGCCGGCGAGGTGAAGAACTACGTGCCCGTCACCGACGAGATGCTGCGCACTCCGCCCGCGGGCGAGTGGCTGATGGCGCGGCGCAACTATCAGGGGTGGAGCTACAGCCCGCTCACCGAGATCACCGCGGCGAACGTGAAGGATCTGCGGCTCGCGTGGGTCTGGAACATGAACGAGGGCGGCGCCAACCAGACGATGCCGCTCGTGCACGGCGGGGTGATGTACCTGTGGAATACCGGAAACGTCATCCAGGCGCTCGACGCGAAGACCGGCGAGCTGATCTGGGAGCATGAGGTCGGCCCGCTCAACCACATCGGCTTCGGCTCGATGCGGAACATCGCGATCTACGAGGACAAGATCGTGGCCGCGACGACCGACGCTCGGCTGGTGGCGCTGAGTGCGATCAACGGAAAGAAGCTCTGGGAGACGACGATCGCCGATCGCACGAAAGGCTACTCGAACACGAGCGGTCCGATCGTCGCGAAGGGCAAGGTAATCCAGGGGCTGCAGGGCTGCACCCGGTACGGCCCGGACCGCTGCTTCATCAGCGCGTACGACGTGAACACCGGAGCGCAGCTCTGGAAGTTCAACACCATCGCGCACAGCGGCGAGCCGGGTGGCGACACCTGGGGCAAGCTGGCCGACAACTTCCGCCAGGGTGGCGAGACATGGATCGTCGGCAGCTACGATCCCGACCTGAACCTCACCTACTGGGGGATCGCGCAGGCGAAGCCCTGGATGCCCGCCAGCCGCGGCACGACCGTGTTCGACCAGGCGCTGTACTCGGCCTCCACCGTTGCCCTGAACGTGGACACCGGGAAGCTGGCCTGGCACTTCCAGCACATCCCGGGCGAGTCGTTCGACCTCGACGAGGTCTACGAACGTGTCCTGGTGGACAACGGTCCCGACAAGTTTGTCTTCTCCATCGGCAAGTCGGGCATCCTGTGGAAGCTGGACCGCCGGACCGGCAAGTTCCTCGGCGCCAGGGAGACCGTGTTCCAGAACGTCTACGACCGCATCGACGCCCAGACCGGGCTCGTCACCTACCGGAACGACATCGTCGAGCAGGCGGTCGAGCAGTGGCTGCAGGCCTGCCCGAGCACCGAGGGCGGGCACAACTGGCAGGCGATGAGCTATCACCAGCCGACGAATGCGCTCATCATCCCGCTGCAGCAGTCCTGCATGGAGATGTCCGGGCGCCGCACGGAACTGCGCGAGGGCGCGGGCGGCGTGAATGCAGACCGGCGCTTCTACGAAATGCCGGGCAGCGACGGCAACATCGGCAAGCTCGCTGCGTACGATGCAGGCTCCCTCAAGGAGCTCTGGAGCTACCAGCAGCGCGTCCCCTTCCTGACCGCCGCCCTGTCTACGGCGGGCAACGTGGTGTTCGTGGGCGATCTCGATCGCCGTTTCCGCGCGTTCGACGTCAAGACCGGGCAGATTCTGTGGCAGACGCGGCTTGGGACGTCGGTGCAGGGATTCCCCGTGTCGTTCACCGCCGGCGGCAAGCAGTACATCGCGGTGACGACCGGTCTCGGAGGCGGCAGCCCCAGGCAGGTGCCGCGGGCCATCGCCCCCGAAGTGCGGCATCCGAACACGGGCCATGCGGTGTACGTGTTCGAACTGCCGGATCGGCGCTGATCAACCCGCAGGCGCACCGGTGCACGGGCTCGGGGCTGCCAGGCCCGGCTCCGTGCCCGGTGCCTGACTCGTCTCCCGTTGCCCTTCGCCGCGGACTCCTACGCGCGAGTAGGCTCTCCTTGGACTCAGGGACATTCCTGTCGGCTGGCCTCAAGCGGGACCCACCGTCGGTTTCCCGGTACAAGTCCATCGCCCGCAATCAGTTGCGCGCCAGGGCGCCAGACGAACAGCGTGGCGCTCCGCTTGCTCCTGTCCCAGGCGTCTCCACAGTCGGCATTCAAACAATGCCTCCCACCCCGGGAGTGGTCCTCATCCAGCCACTCCCGGGACTCCAAGCACACCGTTCATGCTCCGGGCGCGGCCGCAGATGTCGGCCCACCGCCCGGAGGATGCGCGGGCCGACCTGGAGCTCAGAGCCCGAAGACCAGCGCTCAAAGACCAGAGACGGAAGCCCGGAGGCAGAATCCTGGAACGTGGACCAGGGGCCCCCGGCTCAGCGCCGCGTGAGGGCGCGCCCGGCGCGGCTGCCAGTGATCGAGCCGCGGTCGAGCGCCAACTGCCCGTTCACCAGCACGGCCACCATGCCTTCCGCGTACTGGTGCGGCTTCTCGAAGGTCGCCGTGTCGATGACCGTGGCCGGATCGAAGACCGCGAGGTCTGCCTTGAGCCCCGGGCGCACCAGGCCGCGGTCGCTGAGCCCCATGCGCTGCGCGGGGAACGCCGACATCTTCCGGACCGCCTCCTCGAGCGACAGCACCTTCTTCTCACGCACGTAGAGGCCCAGCACGCGGGCGAACGTGCCGTACGCGCGCGGGTGGGGCACGTCCTTGCCAAATGTCGGGACACCCGGCGCCGCATCCGACGCGATCATCGTCGCGGGATGCTTCATGATGCGGACGAGGTCGTCCTCGCTGATCGCGTGATAGACGGCGCTGCAGCCGCCTTTCTGCACGATCTCGATCACGAGATCGGCGGCCTGATCGGGCGTCGCGGGCCGCTTGCGCTCGCGCAGCACCTGCGCGAGGTTCTTTCCGGCGAGGCCCGGATCGAACGGACACGCGGCGAGGACGATGTTCGCCGGGTCGCCGCCGCCGCGGTCGTTCTCGATGGCGCTGGTGATCGCTGTGAGCGCGCGGCGCAGCTGCGTCTCGTCGCGCAGCCGCTCGAGCATCCGCTGGCGCCCGCCCTCCTGGACCCACGCGGGCAGGAGGCCGCCCTGGATCGAGGTGCTGGACGCGGTGTACGGGTACTGATCGATCGTCGCGTCCACTCCGCGCGCGCGAGCCTCGTCGATGAGCCGCAGCGTCTCCACGCTGCGGCCCCAATTGGCCTTGCCGATGATCTTGTGGTGCGTCACCTGGGTTGGCAGGTGTCCCTGTTCGCCTATGGCGATCGTGTCCCGCACGCTGTCGAGCACCTTGCCGGTTTCGTCGCGCATGTGCGACTGGTGGATGCCGCCGGACTCGCCGGCGACGGCGGCGAGTTCGATCACCTCGCTCAGCGGCGCGTAGCTCCCCGGCACGTAGAACAGCCCGGTGCTCAGGCCGAACGCCCCCTCGCGCATGCCCGTGCGCACGAGGTCCTTCATGCGCTGCAACTCCTCGGACGAGGCGGCACGGTCTGCCTGGCCCACGACCGCGCCGCGCACCGCGCCGTGGCCGATGAAGGTGCCCACGTTGATGGCCGGCCGCGCGGCCGCCACCCGGGCGAGGTATTCCCCGACGCGCACGGAGCCGCCACCGTCCGGGCTGGCCATGACGGTCGTCACCCCCTGCCGTACGTTGTTCTCGGCGGCCGGATTGCCGACCATGTCCTGGCCGTCCTCGCGCGCCTCCGCGTGGGAGTGCACGTCGATGAAACCAGGCGCCACGACGAGGCCGGCGGCGTCGACGATGCGCGCGCCCGTCGCGTCGAGGCGCGTGTCCACCGCACTGATGGTGTCGCCCTTGATGCCCACGTCGGCGAGGAACCACGGCGAGCCGGAGCCGTCCACGACGCGGCCGCCGCGGATCACGACGTCGTAGCGCGGCGCCTGGGTCTGCGGGACGGACTGGGAGAGCGCGGCGAGAGCAAAGGCAAGACCGGCAGCAACGGTGAAGGAACGGGACATCGGCGGCTCCTTGAGCGCCTACCTTATCGAAGAGGTGCGCGAACACCAAACGACTGCGCGCGCCGTGCCCGTGGCGGGAGCGGGTACGTCGCTTCCGACACACGTACGGCAGCCGCCGACGGCCCTCGCCACGGCAGGATCGGACAAGGCCGAAAAGCGCAACGGGCACGGGGAACGTCCGTTCCCGTGCCCGTTGTGCCGTACGGCTGGACTCGAGTTCCCGCCTGTTGTCCTGTGGCTCGCCGCTCGCCACCGCCCGAAACCCACCGCCCGAAAGCCGAGGCCCGAGGCCCGTCGTCCGTGGGCAGCGGCCGCGGGAGCCTTACGCGACCGGCGCGGGAAGGGTACTGCGGCCCATCAGGTACTCATCGACCGCACGCGCACAGGATCGGCCCTCGGCGATTGCCCAGACGATGAGCGACTGGCCGCGCTGCATGTCGCCGGCGGTGAACACGCCCGGCACGCTCGTCATCCAGCGCTCGTCCCGCCAGACGTTGCTGCGGTCGGTCAGCTTCACGCCGAGGCGCGTCAGCATCCCGTTGGTCTCCGGGCCCGTGAAGCCCATGGCGAGCAGCACCAGGTCGGCTTTGATCTCGAATTCGCTGCCGGGCACCGGCCTGAACTCGGTGCGCCCGTTGGCGGCGACCATCTCGACGTGGCAGGCGTGCAGCGTCGTGACCTGGCCGTTGGCGTCGCCCGAGAACTTCTGCGTGGAGATGGAGTACAGGCGCTCGCCGCCTTCTTCGTGCGCGCTCGAGACGCGGAAGATCTGGGGCCACAGCGGCCACGGGTTGGCATCGACGCGGTTGTCGGGCGGACGCGACAGCAGCTCGAGCTGGACGACGCTTGCGGCTCCCTGGCGATGGGCCGTGCCGAGGCAGTCGGCGCCGGTGTCGCCGCCGCCGATGATCACGACGTGCTTGTCCTTCGCCGTGATGAACGCGGCGTCCTCGACCTGGTCGCCTTCACAACGCCGGTTCTGCAGCGTGAGGTAATCCATCGCGAAGTGGATGCCCTTCAGCTCGCGTCCGGGCACCTGGAGGTCGCGGGCCCGCGTCGCGCCGCCGGCGAGGACGATGGCGTCGTACTGCGCGCGCAGTTCCTCGACCGGGATGTTGACGCCGATGTTGGCGTTGGTGCGGAAGTTCACACCCTCGGCCATCATCAGGTTCAGGCGGCGGTCGAGGACCCGCTTCTCCATCTTGAACTCGGGGATCCCGTAGCGGAGCAGCCCGCCGATGCGGTCGTCGCGTTCGAAGACCGTCACGGTGTGGCCGGCGCGGTTCAGCTGCTGGGCGACGGCGAGTCCCGCAGGCCCGGAGCCCACGACGGCGATGCTGCGCCCGGTGCGCGCTTCGGGCAGGATCGGCGCAACCCACCCTTCCTCGAACGCGCGGTCGATGATCGCCACCTCCACCGACTTGATGGTGACCGGGTCGTTGTTGATGCCCAGCACGCAGGCGCCCTCGCACGGGGCGGGGCAGAGGCGGCCGGTGAACTCGGGGAAGTTGTTCGTGGCGTGGAGCCGGTCGATCGCGGCCTTCCACCGATCCCGGTAGACCAGGTCGTTCCAGTCGGGGATGAGGTTTCCGAGGGGACAGCCCTGGTGGCAGAACGGGATGCCGCAGTCCATGCAGCGCGCCGCCTGGTCCTTGAGCGCCGAGTCGGGATACGGCAGATAGACTTCGTTCCAGTCCTTGAGCCGCTCCGCGACGTCCCGCGCCGGCTGCTTCTTGCGCTGGATCTCGATGAATCCGGTGACCTTACCCATTGACGGCAGCCCCTGTCAGTTCGAGGAACGTGGCTTCGCGGCCGGCGGCCGCGGCACGCGCCTGTGCGTTGAGCACGCGCTTGTAGTCGCGCGGCATCACCTTCACGAACACCGACCGCAGCGCGTCGAAGTCGCGCAGGACGCGCTCGCCGAGCTGGCTGCCCGTGTACTGCACGTGGCGCTCGATCAGGGCGCGCACCTCGGCGATGTCCTGCGGATTGTCGAGCGGGTCGAGTTCGACCATCGCCATGTTGCAGCGGCGCTGGAACGTGCCGGCCGTGTCGAGCACGTAAGCCACCCCGCCGCTCATGCCGGCGGCGAAGTTGCGCCCCGTCTTGCCGAGCACCACCACGCGCCCGCCCGTCATGTACTCGCAGCCGTGGTCGCCCACACCCTCGACGACCGTGGCCGCGCCGCTGTTGCGCACGGCGAAACGTTCGCCCGCCACGCCGCGGAAGTAGGCCTCGCCGCTCGTCGCGCCGTAGAGCGCCACGTTGCCGATGACGATGTTCTCCTCGGCGACGAACGAGGCGGTCTTCGGCGGGAACACGATCAGCTTGCCGCCCGACAGGCCCTTGCCGATGTAGTCGTTCGCGTCGCCTTCGAGGGTGAGCGTGATGCCGCGCGGCACGAACGCCCCGAAGCTCTGGCCCGCCTGGCCGACGAACTTCAGCTGGATCGTGTCGTCGGGCAGGCCGGCGCCGCCCCATTTCCTCGTGAGCCGTGAGCCGAGCATCGTGCCCGTGGTGCGGTTCACGTTCGTGATCCGGTACTCGCGCGACACGGGCGACCCGTGTTCGAGGGCGTCGGCGCAGTCCCCGATCAGCGTCTGGTCGAGAATCGTTGCCAGCCCGTGGTCCTGCTCCTTCACCCTGCGCAGCGGCGTCCCCGGAGGCAGCTGCGGCTGGTGGAGGATCGCCGAGTAGTCGAGCCCCTTCGCCTTCCAGTGATCGACCGCCTTGCGGAAGTTCAGCCTGTCGACCCGGCCGATCATCTCGTCCATCGTGCGGAACCCGAGCGCCGCCATGTACTCGCGGACCTCCTGCGCGATGAAGCGGAAGAAGTTCACGACGTGCTCGGCCTTGCCCGTGAAGTTCCTCCGCAGTTCGGGGTCCTGCGTGGCGATGCCGACGGGGCACGTGTTCAGGTGGCACACGCGCATCATCACGCAGCCCTCCACCACCAGCGGCGCCGTGGCGAAGCCGAATTCCTCGGCACCCATCAGCGCGGCCACGATGACGTCGCGGCCGGTCTTCATCTGGCCATCCACCTGCACGGTGATGCGGTCGCGCAGCCCGTTCAGCAGCAGCACCTGCTGCGTTTCGGCGAGGCCGAGTTCCCACGGCACGCCGCCGTGCTTGATGGAGGTGAGCGGCGAGGCGCCGGTGCCGCCGTCGTGCCCCGAGATGAGGACAACGTCCGCGTGCGCCTTCGACACACCGGCGGCCACCGTGCCGACGCCGGCGAGCGCGACGAGCTTCACGTGGATCCGCGCCTCGGGGTTGGAGTTCTTCAGATCGAAGATCAGCTGCGCGAGATCCTCGATGGAGTAGATGTCGTGGTGCGGCGGCGGCGAGATGAGGCCGACGCCAGGCGTGGCGTACCGCACCTTGGCCACCCACGGATACACCTTGTGCCCCGGCAGCTGGCCGCCCTCGCCGGGCTTCGCGCCCTGGGCCATCTTGATCTGGATGTCGTCGGCGTTCACCAGGTACTCGCTGGTGACGCCGAAGCGGCCCGACGCGACCTGCTTGATGGCCGACCGGCGCGAGTCGCCGTTGGCGTCCGGCACGTAGCGCGCCGGATCCTCGCCGCCCTCGCCGGTGTTCGACTTGGCGCCGAGGCGGTTCATCGCGATCGCGAGCGTCTCGTGCGCTTCCTGGCTGATCGAGCCGAAGGACATCGCGCCGGTGGAGAAGCGCCGCACGATGGACTCGACCGATTCGACCTCGTCGATCGGGATCGGCTGCGGGGCGTTCTTCAGTTCGAGCAGGCCGCGCAGCGTCGCCAACCGCTGGCTCTGGTCGTCCACCAGGCGCGTGTATTCCTTGAAGATCGAGTACTGGCCGCTGCGCGTGGCGTGCTGCAGGCGGAACACGGTTTCCGGGTTGAACAGGTGGTACTCGCCGTCACGGCGCCACTGGTACTCGCCGCCCCATTCGAGATCGGGCTCGGCCACCGGACGTGCGGGGAAGGCGTGCTGGTGCCGCCGCCGCACCTCCTCGGAGACGACCCCGATGCCAACCCCGCCGATGCGCGACGCCGTGCGCGTGAAGTACTTGTCCACGAACGCCTTCTCGAGCCCGACCGCCTCGAACAGCTGCGCGCCGCAGTAGCTCTGGAGCGTCGACACGCCCATCTTGGACATCACCTTGAGGATGCCCTTGTTGAGCGCGCGGATGTAGTTCTTCACCGCCTGCTCGTGCGTGATGCCCACCAGGATCCGCTGGCGGATCATGTCGTCAAGCGTCTCGAACGCCAGGTACGGGTTCACCGCACCGGCGCCGTAGCCGAGCAGCAGCGCGCAGTGATGCACCTCGCGCGCATCGCCGGTTTCGACGAGCAGCGCGCAGCGCGTGCGCGTGCCCTTGCGCACCAGGTGGTGGTGCACGCCGGCCGTGGCCAGCAGGCTCGGAATCGGGGCGCGCACGCGGTCCGCGTCGCGGTCCGAGAGGATCAGGATCGTGTAGCCGGCCTCGACGGCGTCGCTGGCGCGCCGCTTCAGATCCTCGAGCGCACGCTCGAGCCCGACGCCGTCCTGGCTCGGATCGAAGAGCATCGGCAGCCGGATCGACCGGAACCCGGGGTCGTACACGTGCCGCAGCTTCGCCAGCTGGTCGTTGTCGATCACCGGGTACTTGAGGGAGATCTGCCGGCACGACTCCGGCCGCGGGTCGAGCAGGTTGCCCTCGGGGCCCACTGTCGATTCCATCGACGTGACCAGTTCCTCGCGGATCGCGTCGAGCGGCGGGTTCGTCACCTGCGCGAACACCTGCGCGAAGTAGTCGTAGAGCAGGCGCGGCTTGTCCGACAGCGCGGCGAGCGCCGTGTCGGTGCCCATCGACCCGATCGCCTCCTCGCCGTTCATCGCCATCGGCGCCATCAGGATGCGCAGCTCCTCGTGCGTGTAGCCGAAGAGCTGCTGGCGCTGCGTGACGGTCTCGTGGCTGGGCGGCGGCAGGTAGGGCGCCGGCGCCAGGTCGTCGATGTCGATGACGTGGTTCAGCCACTCCTTGTACGGATGCTGGGCGGCGAGCTCGCGCTTCACCTCCTCGTCCGAGACGATGCGCCCACGGGCCGTGTCCACCAGGAAGATGCGGCCCGGGTGCAGCCGCTCCTTGATCACGATGTCTTCCGGCGGGAAGTCGAGCACGCCCACTTCCGACGCCATGACGACGATGTCGTCCCTCGTGACGTAGTAGCGGGAGGGCCGCAGCCCGTTGCGGTCGAGCACCGCGCCGATCACCGTGCCGTCGGTGAACGCGATGGACGCGGGGCCGTCCCACGGCTCCATCAGCGAGGAGTGGTACTCGTAGAAGGCGCGCAGCTCCTCGTCCATCGACTCGTGGTTCTGCCACGGCTCGGGGATCATCATGAGGATCGCGTGCGGCAGCGAGCGCCCGGTCATGTGCAGGAACTCGAGCACGTTGTCGAACGTGGCGGTGTCGCTGCCCCCTTCACGGATGACGGGCAGGATCTTCTGCAGGTCGTCGCCGAACACGCTCGACTGGAGCAGCCCCTCACGCGCCCGCATCCAGTTGATGTTGCCGGTGAGCGTGTTGATCTCGCCGTTGTGCGCCACGAAGCGGAACGGATGCGCGAGCGGCCAGGCCGGGAACGTGTTCGTGCTGAAGCGCTGGTGCACGAGCGCCAGGGCGGACTCGAAGTCCGGGTCGGCCAGGTCGGGGAACATCGGGCCGAGCTGGTCGGCGTTCAGCATCCCCTTGTACACGAGGGTCCGGCAGGACAGGCTGCAGACGTAGAACAGCTTCTTCTGGGCGGGATCGAGGTCGAAGCCGTCCACCGCGTTCTCGATCCGCTTGCGGATGACGTACAGCTTCCGCTCGAAGCGCTCCGCCGCGTCCGCGCCCGTGAGCGCCGCGTCCCGGCCAATGAAGATCTGCGCAAAGCGGGGCTCGACGGCCACGGCGCTCGGGCCGACCAGGCTGTCGTCGGTCGGCACGTCGCGCCACCCGAGCAGCGACTGGCCTTCCTCGGCCACGATGGCCCCGAAGCGGTCCACGACGGCGGCGCGGGCCGCCGCGTCGTGGGGCAGGAACACCAGGCCGACGCCGTACGCGCCGGGCGCGGGCAGCGGCGCCGGGGCGACCTTCCGCAGGAAGGTATCCGGCATCTGCACCATGATCCCCGCGCCGTCACCGGTGTTCTCCTCGCACCCGCATGCGCCGCGGTGTGCAAGGTTGATGAGAATCCGGAGCCCCTGCTGCACGATGGCGTGCGTGCGGCGCCCCTTCATGTCCACCACGAACCCGACGCCGCAGGCGTCGTGCTCGAACCGGGGATCGTAAAGACCTTGTGCCTGCATGATGTCCTTGGTCTCCGCTGCCGGGAAGCCGGCAGGAGGAGTTAGAGTTATCGCTCAGTACAGACGCAGAAGTAAAATACAATCATCGTATCCAATCCATGATCTATTCGCATCACAGCGGGGTCAACACCGCAACCGACCTCTTCAAGCCAAATGCTTGCAGGCGTGGCAGGTACGGTACGTGCCCTAAGTCGTGCGCCGACCCCGCGACCCCCGGGCGACCCGCGTGTCGCAGGGTCCCGAGAGTCGTCTCCGGGCCTGCCCTTTGGACATGACCCTGCCGCACGAAGCCTTCATGGACCAGGCCCTCGCCGAGGCACGCCGGGGTGCCGAGGCCGGCGAGGTGCCGGTTGGTGCCGTCCTGGTGCTCGACGGAGAAGTGGTCGGGCGGGGGTTCAACCAGCCAATCGGTGCCGGCGACCCGACCGCGCACGCCGAGATCGTGGCCATCCGGGAGGCGGCCCGCCGCGTCGGGAACTACCGGCTCACGGGGGCTACGCTCTACGTCACGGTGGAGCCGTGCCTGATGTGCGTGGGCGCCATGGTCCACGCCCGCGTCGGTACCGTGGTGTTCGGCGCGCCCGAACCCCGCACCGGCGCCGTGGTATCGACCGTACGGGGCGGGGACCTTCCCGGGCACAACCACCGCTTCGAGGTGGTCGGCGGGGTGCGCGAGGACGCCTGCCGTGCGATGATGCAGGACTTCTTTCGCGCGCGACGGAAGAGAAGCGGTGACGACGTCGATGCGAGATGACCCGCCCACGTCGCAGGACCAACGGCCGCTGCCCGGTGCCGATGGAGTGTGCATGCGCCGCATCGTGATAGTGCTCGTCGTGCTGGCCGGTCTGGCCTTGGGCTCCCTCTCGGCACAGCGCCGGATCACCAGCCCGGACGGGCATGCGGCCGCCGAGATTCGCGGGCGCTACCAGGGAGCCGAGGACCCTGTCTATGTCGGCGGCAAGTGGATCGAGATCAGCTACGGCCGGCCGCTGAAGCGCGGCCGCGATCTCTGGGGCTCCGGCGCCGCCTACGGCAAGTACCTGTACCGCGGTGCCCCCGTCTGGCGCGCGGGCGCCGACATCTCCACCTTCCTCATGAGCGACGTGCCCCTCACGATCGGCGGCAAGACAGTTCCGCCGGGCGGGCACACACTCTTCATCGAACTGCAGTCCGAGCGCGAGTGGACCTTCATCGTCTCGGACTGGCAGCCGCAGCAGCGATTCAATCCGGGTGACAGGACGAAACTCTGGGGCGCGTTCGGCTACACGCGGGACAAGGATGTCCTCCGCGCGCCGATGACGGTGACACGGACGCCGTATGTCACGGAGCAGCTCACCTGGGAATTCCTCGACGTGACCGACGCGGGCGGCACGATCGCATTCCGCTGGGACAACGTCCTCGCCACGGTGCGGTTCGTAGTGCCGGGCGAGTAGGAGAGAGGGATGTCGGACCGACCGCAGACACGACAGGGCACCCCGCCGCACGCAGGACGGGACACGTCATCAGGCACACCAGCAGACCCGCCACCCGGCACGCAGCCCGATGCGGCGGGCGCCAAGGACGCCGCCCACATCAACCGCGACTGGGTCGTCACCAGGCGCCTCATCGACGGCGTGTCCGTCCGCGAAGTGCGCAACATCGTCACCGGAAACGGCATCACCACGGAGCTGTACCGGCCAGACTGGGGTGTCGTCGCGGGGACGGTCCAGCAGGTCATCCACGTCGCCCTTCGCGGCCAGGCGATCAGCGCCTGGCACCAGCACCGCCACCGCTGGGACTTCCTCTTCGTCGTCGGCGGCCACCTTCGGATCGTCCTGTTCGATCCGCGCGAGGGCTCGCCCACGCGCGGACAGGTGGATGTCTTTCACCTGAGCCCCACACGGCCCATGCTGCTCGCCGTGCCTCCGTGGGTCTGGCACGGCGTGCAGAACCTCTCGACGGATGTGTCGTGTTTCGTGAACATGTTCGACCGTCCCTACGACTACGATGACCCCGACGAGTGGCGGCTGCCTCCCGACAGCGCCGACATCCCCTACCGGTTCTCCTGAGCCGTTCCTGCTCACGCTCTGGACCGCCGATGCCGCCGTCGCACGCGCGGCCGACAGGGCCGGCGTGCACCGCGTGGGCGTGGACCTCGAGCGCATCGGCAAGGCCGCACGCCAGGCAGGCCTGGGAACGTGGATCTCGCCCCACTCGCTCGGCGACCTCGAGCACCTGGGGACCGTGCTGTCGCGCGCGCAGCTCTTCGCGCGGATCAACCCGGTGCATACGGGCACGCCTGGTGAAGTGGAGAGGGTGCTCGCCGCGGGGGCGCGTGTGGTGATGGTGCCGATGGTGCAGTCGCAGGCCGAGGCGGCCGAGGCCGCGGCCATCGTGGACGGCCGCGCGGTGACCGTTGCACTCGTTGAAACCGCCACCGGGCTCTCGCGCCTCGACGAGATCTGCGGGGTTGCGGGCATCGACGAAGTCCACATCGGCCTGAACGACCTCGCCCTTTCGCTGCGCCTGCCCAGTCGGTGGGCCGTGCTCGCGGGTACGCTCCTGAGCGACGCCGCCGCCTGCGTGCGGCAGGCGGGGCGGCCGTTCGGGTTCGGCGGCATCGCCCGTCCCGAGGACGACACGCTCCCCGTTCCCCCGGACCTCGTGTACGCCGAGTACGCCCGCACGGGCGCCACCCGTGCCCTCATCGCGCGATCGTTCGGCTTCAGTTCGACGTCGGGTCCCGCGAACGTCGCCCGGGCACTCCGGAGGCTCGCTGAATGGAGGCAGGCCCCCGCTTCCGCGCTGGAGGCCGCGCACGCGCGACTGGAAGCCTGCGTCGCCACGTTGCGCGAGTGGTAACCGGCGTGGTGCCCCGCGTCTCGGTGGCCATCCGGGCGTATCGGCGACGCTGGCTCGACGCCGCCGTCGGCAGTGTCCTGGCGCAGCGGTACGCCGACCTCGAACTCGTCCTGTATGACGACGAAGGCTCGCTCGGGGACGTCGCCGCCGCCGCCGACCCCCGCGTGCACTACGTGCGTGCGCCGGCGAAGTACGGCGCCAGCGGGCGCTTTCTGGCGGCCGTGGCCGCGTGTCGCGGAGAGTACATCGGCCTGCTGGACGACGACGACGAGTACCGGCCTGAGTTCGTGGAGCGGCTGGCGGCGGTGCTGGACGGCGATGCGGCGGCCGGGATTGCATTCTGCCGCTCCACCTTCGAGTGGCGCGGCCGGCTGTCGTCGCCGATCGATCGGCGGCCGGCCGGCCGAATCCCTGCCGCCGCGCACGCGATGCTGCGCGCGGGATGGACCGTGTCGCCGTCGCACATGCTGATCCGGCGATCGGCGCTCGACGCCGCGCTCCGCGTTCGACCGATGCCGGACGGAGTCGCGCCCGACATGTGGGTGAACCTGTCGGTGGCGCTTGCCGGCTGGCATCACGTGCTCGTGGACGCGCCGCTGGTGGTCTACCGGTGGCACGAGGGGCAGCTCTCCCGGCAGGGCATCCCATCGTCGGACGTGGGCATCGCCTCGCTCGAGCAATTTCCGATGGCTGGAACCGGTCTCGAAGAGCTGCGCGATCGGCAACTCGCGCGAGCCCTGGTGATCCGCGCGCTGTATCACCTGGCATCCGGCCACGTTAAGGCGTGCCGTGCCGACCTGCGACGCGCGCGGGCGGTGTGGCCGGACGGATTCAGGCGAGAGCGGCGGGCACTCGAGGCGGCTGCTGCCCTCGGGCCGGCAGGTTCCTCAGCGGCACGCGCGTGGCTGGCATGGTCGCCGGCAGGGAGGCGCCGGCAGCGGCCGCCGGAGTCGATCGGCGCAGCGTGACGCCGGGAAGGCACGGCTCCACCCGCCTCAGGTGGTGAGCCCCAGCCCCAGCGAGTCGAGCCGCCGCTGCTGCGACGGCTATCCGCGCGGCTGTTGTTGCGTCAGGCAGTGGATGGCGCCGAGCCCCCAGATGAGCGCGCGGCAGTCGACGCCGACGACGCGTCGATCCTTCACGACGGAGCGCAGCCTGCGCAGCGCCGCGGCATCGCGCTCGCGATCGCCGAACGTCGGCACGAGGAGCGCCCCGTTCACGAAGTAGAAGTTCACGTAGGTCGCCGGCAGGCGCATGCCCTTGTGCACCACCGGACGCGGCATCGGGATCTCGACGATCCCGAACGGGCGCCCCGCCGCATCGCGCGCACGCGCGAGCCGCTTCCGGTTCTCCGCCAGCACCGCGAAATTCGGATCGCGCGAATCCGGCTCGATCGTGGTGACGATCGTGCGCGCGTCGATGAAGCGTGCGAGGTCGTCCACGTGGCCGTCCGTGTCGTCGCCCTCGATGCCTTCACCGAGCCAGACGACGTGCCGCTGGCCGTAGTACGCCTTCAGCAGCCCTTCGATTTCGTTCTTCGAGCACTGCGGATTGCGGTTCCTGTTCAGCAGGCACGAGGTGGTCGTCAGCACGGTGCCTTCGCCGTTGAAGTCGACCGCGCCGCCTTCCATGACGATCGGCGCGTTGAACACCGGGAGCGCCAGCGACTCCGCCACCCTCGTCGGCACCGCATCGTCGGCATCCCAGGGGGGATACTTGCCGCCCCAGGCATTGAAGCCCCAGTCCACGACGGCCGTTTCGACGCGGCCGCGCCGCGTGCGCTGCACGAAGGCCGGCCCGTGGTCGCGCGTCCAGCACTCGTTGGTGAGGATCTCGTGCAGGACCACGCGCCGGAGCGGGACGCCCTCCGCCCGGAGCGTGTCGCGCACGATGCGCGCGTAGTTCTCGTTCGGCACGTTCAGGTGCACGGGCTCGAACTGCGCGATGGTGCGGATCACGCGCACGACGTCACGGATCGAGCGGTGATAGAACCCGGGAAACGAGATCCCTTCCGGCCGCGGCCAGCTGATCCACGTGCCCGCATGCGGCACCCACTCCGCGGGAAACGTGAAACCGTGTTCGGCAGGCGTGCCGGCGAGCACGCGGGAGCGTCGGGGCGTCCGCGCAGGCATCAGTCGCTGAAACGCTGTGTCAGGGCACCGTAGGCGTCGATCCGCCGGTCGCGCAGGAAGGGCCAGTGCGTGCGCGCTGCTTCGACGAGGTCGAGATTGCAGTCCACGACGATCGTTTCAGGCTTCCCGACGCTGCCGCGGGCGACGACCTGGCCGTTCGGTGCGGCCACAAACGATTGTCCCCAGAACTGGATGCCGTCCCTGCTGACGGGCCGGCCGTTGGCGCCGAGCACCAGCTCGTGGCCGATCCGGTTCGGGGCGCACACGTAGCAGCCGTTGGCCACCGCGTGGCTGCGCTGGATCAGCTCCCAGGAGTCGTGCTGCGCCTTGCCGTACTCCGCCTTCTCGGACGGATGCCATCCAATCGCCGTGGGGTAGAACAGGATCTCCGCGCCCTGGAGTGCCGTCAGCCGTGCGGCTTCCGGGTACCACTGGTCCCAGCAGACGAGGACGCCGATCGTGGCGTAGCGTGTCTTCCACGCCTTGAAGCCGGTGTCGCCGGGCGTGAAGTAGAACTTCTCGTAGTAAAGCGGATCGTCGGGGATGTGCATCTTGCGGTAGATGCCCATCAGCGAGCCGTCGGCATCGATGACCACGGCGGTGTTGTGGTAGAGCCCCGCGGCGCGCCGTTCGAAGAGCGAGCCGACGACGACCACCTCGTGCTCTTTTGCAAAGGCGCAGAGTGCATCGGTGGACGGGCCGGGAATGGTTTCCGCGAGCCCGAAGCACCCGTGGTCCTCGCTCTGGCAGAAGTACTGGCTGCGGAACAGCTCCTGGGTGCAGACAATTCGGGCGCCCTGCTCGACGGCTCGCGTGAGCATGCGCAGTTGCCGTGCGAGGTTCGCCTCCGGATCCGCGCTGCATGCCATCTGGGTGAGGCCGACGCGGACCATGCGTTTCGAGGCAGCCGCAATGGCCGCAGGCTGTCGTGCTGAGCGGGAGGAACGCTGGGCCATGATCCCGGCGATCGTAGCATGTGGGGGTAGGGCGGGTAGGGCGGGTAGGGCGGGAGGGTCGGGTAGGTCGGGTAGGTCGGGCAGGGCGGGCAGGGCGGGTGGGGGGCGCGCGACTGGCGCCCCATCGAGCGGCGCCTGTTGAGTCCGACGTCCATCGAGTGCGGCCGACCACGCCCTGCCTGCGGTCGACCGCCTCACAACGCGGAAGCTCCGGGTGACCACCGCGGAGCCGGAACCCCGGTGCTACTCCACCGAGAACGCGAGCAGCACGTTGCCCGGGCGACCCATGTGATCGCCGTAGCCGGCATTCAGGTACATCATCCCGCCTGCGATCGTCGGGCCGGGGCCCTGGATGGCGCCGCCGCTCGCGCGCACGCGGTTGAGCGTGGTGAAGTCCTGGTTGGTGTCGAACTCCCAGAGCACCGACCCGTCGCGCGTGCCGTACGCCCGCAGGCCGCCGTCGTTGGAGCCCGAGAAGAGCACACCGGGGACGAGCGTGGGCGCCGAGATGAGCGCGGCGTTGCAGGTGGCGGTGCCGGGCGTGCACTTGAGGGCGGGCGGGGGTTGGTACCAGGCGCGCTGCCCGGTGATGATGTCGACCGCGTGCAGCCCGCCCGGCTTCGGGGTGCGAATGTCCGACACCGGGATGTAGAGCAGCTCGCCGTCGGTGGACATGCCCCACTGGATGCCGCCCCAGATCGAGCCTTCTCCGGCCCGATACTGCCAGAGGATCTCGCCCTGCCGGTCGGGGTCCACGGCATAGGCGATGCCCGACTTCTGCCCCAGCAGGATCACGTCCCTGCCATCCTTGCGCGTCACCAGCATGGCCGGTGTGCCGAAGTCGTGATCGGGCCCGGCCTTCTCGAGGCAGTTTGCGGTGCCGGCCCGGCATCCGAAGACGTCGTTCTGCGTGAACTGCCGCGCCCACTTGATCGCGCCGGTTGCCGGGTCGAGCGCCAGCAGCGCATCCGTGTTCGGCTCGGCCGTCGTGCCCGCGTAGGTGTTGCCGGTGGTGACGTAGACGAGGTTGCGCTTGCGGTCGATGGTTGGCGAAGACCAGATCCCCACGCCCGCCGGGGCGAAGAGCTTCGTGCCCTGGGCGTTCGTGCCGACCGGCTTCGCCTCGGGAATCGTGTAGGTCTTCCAGGTGACCGCACCGGTCGCCGCGTCGAGGGCGGCGAGACTCCCACGGAAGGTGCAGCACTCGTAGCCTGGCTGGCTGGCCGCCGTCTCCTCGAGCGAGGAGATCGGCACGAACAGCTGCGCGCCCTCGAGGGTGGGTGATCCGGTGACCCTCGCGAAGGGATGCTCGTCGACCTTGGTCATCCACAGCTGGGCGCCGGTGCCGGCGTCCAGCGCGTACACGTTGGCGCCGGTATCGCCGAAGAAGACGGCATACCCACCGCCGGTCCGCGCCCCGAACACGGGCGCGTTGCGCACACCGCTGCGGGCCACGAAGGTCCAGATGATGCAGCCGCTCTTCGCGTCGAGCGCGTAGACGGTACCGTTCTGGCTGCCGACGAACAGCCGCCCGCCGGCCACGGTCGGCTGCGACCACGCGGACGTGGCGTCGGGGAACCCGAACGCCCACTTCAGGCGCAGCTTCGGCACCGCCTGGTCGCTCAGCCGCGCCGCCTCCGCGGGCTGAAACCGTGTGTTCGCGTTGGTGGGAGACCAGCCCGTCCACCCGGGAGCGTCGGGAGCGACGACGAGCGGTGGCACCGTGCTGCAGCGTCCGAACGCCGCGCCGGTCACGTCACCCCCGAGGGGACGCCCGGTCAGGTACTCCGCGACGGCCCTGCGCTCGGCGCCGGTGAGCCGTCCGCCCTGCGGCCGCATCGCTCCGGCGGTCAGCGCGGACAGGATGCCTTCGGGCGCCCGGCGTCGGAGCACTTCCGGCGACGGTGCGCGCGTGTCTGCCGCGCCGGTGTGGCACGAGGCACATTCGCGCTTGAAGACCTCGGCGCCGTCCGGCGCCTGGGCGTGGAGGGCCGCGCCTGCAAGCAGCACCAGCCCGATCGTGCACGTCGAGAACCGCATCGTGGGGCGCATGGGGAGGGGTTCGGGCGCTGGGGGTTGGGCGTTGATGCTTCAGGCTCCAAGTCGGCCGCGTCGAGCCCCGGACCCTCGCCAGCGCCGAGAGTCCGGGGCCCCGATGCCTGCGTCTGGCCTGCTTACTTCTTCGGGGCGACCTTGTACTGCGCGTCGGTGACGGGCTCGAGCCACTTCACCTGGCCGTCGTAGATCGTCAACTGCACGAGGTCGACGTCCTGCGCGGCGCCGTGCCAGTGTTCCACGCCAGGGCCCGTCCACCACGGCTGCCCCGGGCCGATTTCGCGCACCGAGCCTCCGCGCTCCTGCGTGAGCGCACGGCCTTCCTGCACCATCAGCACCTGACCCGCGTCGTGCGAGTGCCAGTTGGAGC
>CAYLTD010000035.1:0-48699 GCA_964386715.1 uncultured Bifidobacterium sp. | reverse complement strand
ACATCGACGTCGTCCACTGTCACACGTGGTACACGCACTTCGCCGGCTGCCTGGTGAAGCACCTCCAGGGCGTGCCGCTGGTCCTCACGACGCATTCCCTGGAGCCGCACCGGCCCTGGAAGGCCGAGCAGCTCGGACGCGCGTACGACGCGTCCACCTGGATCGAACGGACGGCGTACACGGCGGCTGACGGCGTGGTGGCGGTGTCGCAGGCCATGCAGCGGGACGTGCACGAACTCTACGGCGTGCCTCTGGACCGAATCCGGGTGATTCACAACGGCATCGACCTGTCGCAGTACCGCCCGAAGCCGGACCCTGCGGTGCTCGAACGCTACGGGATCGATGCGACGCAGCCATACGTCCTGTTCGTGGGGCGGATCACGCGGCAGAAAGGGATCATCCACCTCGTACGCGCGATCGAGCACCTGCATCCCGGCGTCCAGGTGGTGCTGTGCGCGGGCGCCCCGGACACGCCGGAGATCGCGCGCGAGATGACGGAGGCGGTCGACCGGGCGAAGGCCCGGGGCACGCATCGCGTGATCTGGATTGCGGAGATGCTGGCCAAGGACGCCGTGATCACGCTGTACACCCACGCCGCGATCTTCGTCTGCCCCTCGGTCTACGAGCCCTTCGGGATCATCAACCTCGAAGCGATGGCGTGCGAGACGCCGGTGGTGGCCTCGGCCGTAGGCGGCATCCCTGAGGTCGTCGAGCCGGGCGAGACGGGTCTTCTCGTTCCGACCCGGCCGCGGAGCCCGTCCGACGTGGAGCCGGCCGATCCCGACCGGTTCTGCCGCGAGCTGGCCGCCGCCGTCAATACGCTCCTTGCGGACGCTGACCTCCGGGAACGCATGGGACGCGCGGCGCGAGCGCGTGTCGAGGAGCGATTCAGCTGGACGAGCATCGCGCGGCAGACGCGCGCCTTCTATGCCGAGGTCATCGCGCGGCACAGCCGCGAGCAGCAGGCTCCCCAACCATGACGAACGCGTTCTCCCGTGGAGCGTCGCTCGCGACGCTCCTGCTGGCGCTGGCCTCCGCTGGCTGCCAGACGGCGCAGGCGCCGCCGCCCGCGACCGCCACGCGCCCGTCCACGGCTGCCACCGAACGCCCGCTCCCCGACAGCATCCGCTGGGTCGAGCAGTCGGCCGAGTACGTCGCCGCCCTGGAACAGACCTATCGCCTGGCCACGTCGGCCGTGGAGTCCGCGGCTCGCGGCCGGGCGGCCGGGTCGTGGGCCGTGGTGCTCGATGCGGACGAAACGGTCCTCAACAACGCGCGATACCAGGAGGAGCGCGCGCGTGTGGGCCTGGCGTTTTCGGCCGAGAGCTGGAATGCCTGGGTGAAACGGCGCGAGGCGACACCGCTGCCAGGCGCGGAGGCCTTCCTCTCGCGGGTGCGTCGGCTCGGCGGCAAGATTGCCATCGTCACCAACCGGCTGCAGTCCGAGTGTGACGACACGCGCGCGGTGTTCGAGCGCTTCCAGCTCGCCTACGATGCGATGCTGTGCCGGCCAGACGGGGGACCGTCCGACAAGAACCCGCGTTTCGCCGACGTCGCGGACGGGCGCACCCCGGCCGGCGCGGCGCCCCTGACCATCGTGGCCTTCGTCGGCGACAACATCCTCGACTTTCCCGGCAAGAGCCAGGCAATCCGCTCGCAGGGGGCGCCCGCCTTCACTGAATTCGGCGTGCGCTACTTCCTGCTGCCGAACCCGATGTACGGCAGCTGGCAGTAGCGAACCGCCCGGGGCACATCGCGCGGACCGTTCGCCACACGAACGGTGACGGCGGGGTTACCGCTTCTTGCGTGCCGACTTCGTCTCGCCCGCCTCCGCGCGTTGCTTGTTGACGATTCGCGCCGCCACCTCGTCTTCGCGGCCCTTGTAGCGTCCTTCCTGCTTGAAGTCGTGCTTCAGCTCGCGGTACTCACGTTCGCGCTTCGGACTGGCTCCTCGCGGCATGCGACCTCCTGCCCGCGCGTCCTGCACAAACCATACTCACGGCGTGGCGGGCTGAGCCGCGCCGGACGCGCGCAGCGCCGAGGACACCTGTCCGAGGAGTTCGCGGGCGGCGTCCCGCATCTCGGGTGATGCGGCGCGTGCGACGAGCGGCCCAAGCAGGTTGGCGGCTTCGCGGTAGTCACCGTGCGCCGCCAGCGCGCGGGCGAGCATCAGGCGATAGTTCTCGCGCGACGGCACCCGGCCGACCACCCCGCGCAGCAGCGCCACGGCACGCGCGACGTCGCCCTGCTGCGACAGCTCGAGTGCTGCAAGCATCACGGCCGTCGACACGCTCCCCGGGTCGAGTGTCAGCGCCCGCTGGAGTACCTCGCGGGCCTTCGCGTATCCGGCCTCCTGGTCCTGGCCACCCTGCTCCGCCCACCGCACGAGCGCACGCCCGTAGGCGCCTACCACGAGGGCATCCTCTGGGGCAGCCGACGCCGCACGCTCGAGCAGCGGCACGGCGGCCTGCGGCCGCTGTTCCACCATCTCGAGCACGCCGAGCGCCGCCAGCGCACGGCCTGCGGCCGGCGACTGCGCGATGGTGCGCTGCAGGAGCGCCCGTGCGTCAGCATGACGCTCGAGCCGCACCAGCAGGTCGCCGAGGTATCCCTCCGCGTCTGGCTGCGTCAGGGGCATCGCGCGCTGCACCGTCGCCGCGACCCGGTCCGGAAAGGTCACCTGAACAGCCGCGAAGCTCAGTCGCCCTATGTAGGCCGCCATCTCGCGATCGAGGGCCGCCAGGTCGGGCCCGAACACCTCGGCGAAGGCGTCCGCATGCGGTACGCCGACCCGCAGCGCCGACAGGTAGGTGGTCAGCTGCCGTGCCCGTTCGGGGCTGCCAAACGTCAGGTAGTGCGCCAGGGCACCCGCCTGCGCGTAGACCAGGGCACGCCGCGGACCTTCCAGGTAGGTCGCCGACTGCTCGGTGACGGCGGCGAGTTCGGCGGTGCTCATCAGCGTGGAGCCAAGCAGCACCTCCCGGTCCTCACGGTTGATGATGCCGAGCACGGCACTGCGACCACCGTCGCGCGCCTCGAAGGTCTCGTACAGCCTGGCAAGTCCTTCGTTGATCCAGACGGGTGCGTCGCCGACGACGTGGTGGACCAGCGAGTGCGTGTACTCGTGGAAGATGACGCCGTAGGCCTGCGAGTCCTGCTCGGCGTTCAGCGCGATGTAGTTCACATCGTCATTCGGGATGAAGTAGCCCGCGGCCGCCACCGCCTTGCCGCGGAAGAGCGGACGGTAGGGGGCGAACGCGGCGTCGTTGCGGAACACCACGACGACCGTCGGCACTGGCGAGCCGTTCACGCCCGCGCCGAAGATGCGCCCCACGACGCCGCGGAACTGCTCGAGCCGGAGAGCGATACGCCGTATGTCCGCCTCCGAGGCGTCACCGACGAAGCGGAAGTGCTCGGTGGTCAACTGGCGCCAGGCGGCGCCGGCGGGTCGGGCCTGGAGGGTAAGTACGATGAGCGCGAACAGGCTCACGCAGAACCGGACCATCGGCCCGCAGCATACCGCAGGTTCGTCAGAGGGACACCGGTGGCCCGCCGCAGGGCGGGACCACCAGTGCAGGGCCGATCGATCAGGGCTGACGCGTCAACTGGCCGCGGACCTCGCCCCCAGGGTTGGCCGCGCTGTGCACGTTGACATACGCGTTGCCGGCCAGGATGGCCTGGAACACGTCGTCTGCGGAGCGGATCCCGAGTTCGGGCCGCAGGAGGAACTGCCCCTCGGGAACGGTCCCGGCGAATCCGTAGTCGTTCGAGGCGTTGACCGGCGGCGCGAAGTTGACGATGACCGGCCCGGTAGTCCCGGCGCCGCCGACGTGGATGTGTGAGGCCGTGGTGCCGCTTGGCATGTTGAAGACGTCGATCCTGTAGCTGACGGTCCTCGCCGCCACGTCGACGACGACCGTGGCCGTGCCGAACGCACCGGTGTTGACACCGGGCGGCGGGGTTTCGGCATTACCGTTGAGGGTCGCGGTGAGCGTTACCGCCTGGGCGGCCGCCAGTGTGGGCACCGCGAGTGAGAGGGAAGCAAGGACAGCAACGGCGAGAGTCTGGCGCATCGGGTCTCCTCCGAAATGAACTGTGCAGAACACGAGACGCAGGGCAAAGGCAGTGCCGTCAGGCGGCACGCCGGTTTTGCGCGCGTAACGCCAATTGAACCCCCGGCTCCCGGATTCTATTCCCGTACGCAATTACGCGAGCGGAAAGACGAGACCGGTTCGGCGCACCGACTCTCCTCGGCTGGGGAGCGCCAGTTCGGCGTCCGCGCGCAGGAGCGCGGGTGCTAGCATCGCCAGACACGGAGGCTTCATGCAGCATCGACGATTCGCCGTGGCATTCGGCATCCTGTCTGTCGGCGTTCTCTGTTGGTCTGGCGTGAGAGCCGGCTCTGCCGCGCAAGGTCCCGCCGGCGATGTCGCCATCGATCCCGATGACATCGGCGGGGTCGTCCGCGGCGTCAACGGGCCTGAGGCAGGCGTCTGGGTCATCGCCGAGACTCGCGACCTTCCCGTGCGGTTCATCAAGAGCGTCGTCACCGACGATGCCGGTCGGTTCGTGATCCCGGATCTGCCGGCCGCCACCTATCAGGTGTGGGCACGCGGGTACGGGCTGGTCGACAGCGACAGGCAGCCCAGCCGACCGGGCCAGCGGCTCGCGATCGCGGCGAAACCGGCACCAACCGAGGCGGATGCCGCACGTTACTACCCCGCCATTTATTGGTACGCGATGCTCCGGATGCCTGCCGCCGATCAGTTCGGCGGCGCGAACCCCGCGATCCCTTCGCGGCTGACGCAGGCCGCGTGGATCAGCGGAATGAAGAACACGGGCTGCGTCGGCTGCCACCAGCTCGGCCAGTTGTCCACGCGCACGATACCGACCGCCCTGGGGAGCTTTCCGTCCGGGCACGAGGCCTGGCGGCGGCGCGTGCAGTCGGGGCAGGCGGGACAGATGATGCTCGGCCAGCTCAACAACCTCGGCGAACAGTCGTTCGCGAACTTCGGCGACTGGACCGATCGGATCGCCAAGGGCGAGTTGCCGTTTGCGAAGCCACCGCGCCCGCAGGGAGTCGAGCGCAACATCGTCGTCACGCTGCGCGACTGGATGACCGAGAAACACTACCTGCACGACCTGATCGCCAGCGATCGTCGCTATCCCACGGTCAACGCGTACGGGCCGCTCTACGGATCGCCCGAGTACAGTTCCGATGAGATTCCAGTGCTCGACCCGGTGAAGAACGTGGCGACCACCTTCAGGGCGCCCGTGCGCGATGCGGACATGCCACCGAGCCTCGGCCCCGGTCATGCCGCCGCGCTCAAGCCCCTGCAGCCGTCACCCTACTGGAGCGATGAGGCCATCTGGGACACGCGCGTCAACAACCACAACTCGATGTTCGACCGCCAGGGACGGCTGTGGCTGGCGGCGTCAGTGCGCGCGCCGGAGAAGCAGCCGAATTTCTGCCGGGAGGGCTCGGCGCATCCCTCGGCCAGGGTCACGCCTGTGGACCGCGCGGTCCGGCACCTCGCGGTCTACGACCCGAAGACCAGGAAGTACACCTTCGTCGACACCTGCTTCTCGACACATCACCTGCAGTTCGGGTACGACGCCAACGACACGCTCTGGACGAGTGGCGGCGGCCCGGTCGTTGGGTGGTTGAACACGAAGCTGTTCGACCAGACGGGCGATGCGGCCCGCTCGCAGGGCTGGACTGCCTTGGTGCTGGACACGAACGGAAATGGCAGGCGCGACACGTTCGTGGAGGCCGGCGCGCCGGCCGATCCGTCGAAGGACACGCGCATCAACGCGCCTTTCTACGCCGTCATGCCCAACCCGGCCGACGGCTCCATCTGGGGCGCCGTGATGGGCGTTCCTGGTGCCGTTGTCCGCCTCGCACCGGGCGCGAACCCGCCGGCCACGGCGCTGGCCGAAATCTACAACGTGCCACCGCCGGGCTTCGGGGTGCGCGGCGCCGACATCGACAGCCAGGGAGTCGTCTGGGTGTCGCTCGGAAGCGGCCATCTGGGCAGCTTCGACCGGCGGAAGTGCAAGGGGCCGCTCAACGGCCCGACCGCGACCGGGTCTCACTGTCCCGAGGGATGGTCCTTCCATCCATATCCCGGCCCCGGCTTCAGCGGTCTCGGCGAGAACAGCGCGGAGTCGAGCTACTACTCGTGGGTCGACCAGCACGATACCTTCGGGCTCGGCCGTGACGTTCCGATGTCGACCGGCAACCTGAACGACGGGCTGATCGCGTATGCCGGCGGCCGCATGGTCGTGCTCCGCGTGCCGTACCCGATGGGGTTCTACGCGAAAGGCTTCGACGGCCGCATCGACGATCCCGGGGCGGGGTGGAAGGGGCGCGGTCTGTGGGCGGCCAATGGTGACCGCACGCCGTGGCTCATCGAAGGGGGCAAGGGCTCGCGCCCGCTCGCGGCGCACTTCCAGCTCAGGCCGAATCCGCTCGCAAAGTAGGTCTCCTTCTTGCGAGGGCGCGAAGCGTGCTTCGCGTCCTCGCGCCTGTCCACGAGCAGCAGATCGCTGACGCACGCCAGCTGCTGCTCGAACTGGCCACGTCCCTTCGCACGTTTGGCGCGACGTTCGAAGACGAGCAGGCGCTGCAGCAGTCCCTGCGCCAGCTCGACGACTTCTTCCTGCTCGTCGTGGTTGGCGAGTTCAATGCGGGCAAAAGCGCGCTCATCAATGCGCTGCTCGGCGGCCCGTACCTCGACGAGGGGGTTACGCCGACCACCGCGCGCATCACGCTGCTCAACTGGGGCGACACCGTGACGCGTCGCACAGACGCGCGCGGCATCGACGTTGTCAGCGCACCGGTGGACCTGCTCCGCTCCGTCCACATCGTCGACACGCCGGGCACCAACGCGATCATCCGCGAGCACGAGCAGCTCACGACCGACTTCGTACCGCGCTCGGATCTCGTGATCTTCCTGACGAGCGCCGATCGTCCCTTCACCGAAACCGAGCGCACCTTCCTGGGCATGCTGCGCGACTGGGGCAAGAAGGTGGCCGTCGTCGTCAACAAGATCGATATCCTCGACGCCGAGGGCGACCGGGAGCGGGTCCTCGAGTTCGTGCGCGGGGCCGCGGCGCAGGAACTGGGTTCGACGCCTCGCGTCATCGGCGTGAGCGGACGCCTGGGGCTGCGGGCCAAGCGCGGCGAGCCCGCACTGTGGGCAGCGAGCGGTTTCGAGGCGTTCGAGCACATGATTCGGGACGCGCTGGCGCCCGCGAATCAGTTCCGGCTGAAGCTGGCGAATCCGCTCGGGGTGGGTCGGGCGCTCGCCAACCGCTATGGACGGATCGCGGACGAACGCCACACCCTGCTGCGGGGCGACCTCGACCTCCTGGGGGCGATCGAGCGTCAGGTCGAGACGTACGCCTCGGATCTGCGGCGCGGCTTCGAGTTGCGGATGGTGAGCATCGAGAAACTGCTCGGCGACATGGAGGCGCGCGGGCAGCGCTACTTCGACGAGACGCTGCGTCTCGGCCGGGTGATCGATCTGCTCAACCGTGCGCGCATGCAGAAGGAATTCACGGACGTCGTGGTCGCCGACACGCCGCTCCAGATCGAGCGCCGCGTCGGCGAGTTGATCGACTGGATGGTGGACGAGGAGTTCCGCGAGTGGCAGGTGGTCACCGCGGCGCTGGCCAGCCGCCAGCGGGACGGCGCGGGCGTCGTGCTCGGGGCGCCCGACGTCGGCAGTTTCCACAGCGATCGCTCACGGCTGATGGCGTCGGTCGGTGGCGAGGCGCAGCGCGCAGTGGACACCTACGACAAGGATCGGGAAGCCAGCCTGATCGCCGATCAGGCGCGGGTTGCGGTGGCCGCAGCCGCCGCAGCAGGCGGCGCAGCGCTCGGGCTCGGCACGATTGTCACCGCCGCCGCGACCACGATGGCGGCGGACGTGACCGGAATCCTGCTCGCCAGCGCGCTGCTCGGTGTGGGGTTCCTCGTGATTCCGGCCAGGCGCCGCGCGGCGAAGCGTGTGCTCACCGAGCGGGTCGCGGCGCTGACCGAGCGCCTCCGCGTGGCGCTGCGCAGCGAATTCGACCAGGCGCAGGCGCGCACGCGTCAGCGCCTGGACGAGGCGGTGGCCCCTTACGGGCGATTCGTCCGCGCGGAAGAGGGCCGTTGGCGCGACGCCCGGACGGCCCTCGAGCAGATGGTGACGCGCATCGACGCGCTCAGTGCCGCCGCCGAACGGGCGGCCTGACTAGAAGCGGGTGGTCAGCGAGAGCCGCAGCGCACGCGGCGTGCCAGGCGTGATGTTCGTGTTGTTGTGCGCCATCGGGAAGTAGACCGTATCCAGGACGTTGTCGACGTTCAGCTGAGCGCGCACTCTCGGGGTGACGTTGTAGAAGAGCGCGGCATCGGCTTTCGTATAGCCCGGCAGCCTGACCGAATTGTCGACCGACGTGAAGCTGTCGCCGCGGTGGATGATGCCGAACCCCGCCTCGAGCTGACGCGTCAGCACGACCTTGTTCCAGAACGACACGGCGTGGCGCGGCAGCATCGCGAGCGCGGCCCCCTGCAGCGCCGTCGCCGAGAGCGTCCGGGTCAGGAATCCGTCCTGGAACGCGTAGCCGCCGGCGATGCTCCAGCGCCGCGTCACCGCGCCGACGAGTTCCAATTCCAGGCCCTGCGAGCGCTGGCCATCGACCAGCAGCGAACGCGTCGCGTCGAGCGGGTCGGGCACCGCCACGTTGCCCCGGTCGAGCCGATACACCGCCGTGGTGAACGCAAGCGACGGCGACAGGTCCCACTTGGCCCCCATCTCGTAGTTCGTGAACTTCTCCGGCTCCAGCGTCCGGTTGGTCACCGACAGCGACGCCAGTTGCTCCCCGGCGCGCGGCAGGTACGCCAGGCTCACGTTGCCGTAGATGGACAGCGGCTGCACCGGCTTCACGATGAGACCTGCGCGGGGTGAGACGAGCACATCGCTGGTCGAGAGGTCGCCCAGCGTCCGGTTGTCGCGGAAGTCGACGTTGAACTGGTCCACGCGCAGTCCGACCACGGCCTGAAGGTGACGCGTGAGGGTCACCTGATCCTGCGCGTAGACGGCTGCGATGGTCGCGCGACCCCGGTTGTTCGGATCGGTGGTGCTGGGGCGGAAGTCCACCGCTATCGAGAGCCGTGGACTGGCCAGCGGGCGCGAGACGGTCGTCACGCTAGGCCCGAGCGAAGTGAAGTAGCCGGTGAGCCGGATGTTGTCGGTGTCCTGCCGGCCAAACTCCGCGCCCGCCAAGAGGGCGTGCGACACCGATCCGGTGCGGGTGGCCAGCGTCACGTCGGTCTGGTTGAAGAGATTGGTTCGCTGCGTGTCGTTGCTGTAGGCCGACAACGACACCTGCGTTCCCGCCGGGTTGACGGAACCCGGGAACACGTTCCGGTAGAACTTGTCGTAATTCGCGTAGCTCACGCGGTTACGCACAGTGACGCCGCTGCCGAACCGATGCTCCACCAGTGCGCTGGTGATGTGCACCCGCGCGGCCGACGTGCTGACCTGCGGGTCGCCGAAGAAGGTCGAACGGAAGCCGTCAAGGGGCCGGCCGTTGAAGGACGACACGCCGCGGTCGACCGTCCGGTCGTCGTGGAAGTACTCGTAGCCGGCTCGCAGCAGCGTGCGCGGGGACAACTGGACCGCGACTGTCGGATTGATGCCGAAGCGCTCGCTCGTGACATCACGGCGGAACGAGTCCGCCTCCTGGTAGAGCCCGGTCACGCGCGCGGCGACGCGCGTGTTGAACGCCGTGCCGAGGTCCGTCGTCAGCCGGCGTTCGCCCCAGGAGCCGACCTGCAGGCCGACCTCGCGCGGCGTGCCCCAGTCCGCCTGGCGGCTCACGCGGTTGATCACGCCGCCGACTCCCCCGCGCCCGAAGATCATCGCATTGGGGCCCTTCAGGGCCTCCACCCTTTCGACGTTGTACACATCCCGGAAGTACTGGACATCGTCGCGGACCCCGTCCACGAAGAAGTCCGAGGTCGTCGCGTTCCCCCGGAGAATCGGCGCGTCACGATGGCCCTCGCCCTGTGCCATCCCGACCCCGGGCATGTAGCGCACGACGTCCGCCATGCTTTGCATCCGCTGGTCGGCGATCAGTTCCTGCGGGACGATGCTGATGGCCTGCGGCACGTCGCGAAGCAGGGTGTCGGTTCGTGTGGCGCTCTGCACGCGGCGCGTCGCGGCCCGGGTGGCGTTTACCTCGACGGTCTCGGTCACCATGTAGGGCTGCAGGGTGACGCGAAGGTCGTGGCCGCTCGTGGCCGGCTGGGTCACCGCCTGGAAGTCCGGGAAGCTGATTGTGAGGGTGGCACCGGGCGAGGGCGTCACCTCGAGCGAGAAGTGCCCATCGCGGTCGGTCGACACCTCGCGCTGGACGGAGCCGCGGTAGGTGACGAGGGCGCCAACGAGGGCGCCGCCGCTGGGGTCCACGACTGAACCATGGATTCGCTGGGTTGGCTGGGCGTTGGCCGGTGTGCCTGGCAGGCTGAGCAACGCGATGAGGAGGGCGAGGATGACGGTCTGACGCATGACTTCGGGCTCCGTGGGCACCGCCGGGCGCCTTTCGATATTGAGACTCAGTCTCAAAGCTAGCCCACAATAGCTATCAGATATGCGACCAGTCAAGTCCGAATTTGCGCCGCAGGTTCGTGAGCGGAACGGGTCCAGGCGGCATCCCGGCAGACGTCGGGCGCGCGGACAAACAGGGGCGCCTTTGAGCGGCGTCGCTCGTGGATGCGGCTGCTGAGGCGAAGAGGAAGGCGGTTTGGACGCGCCGCCGCACCCGATGCGTCGCCGCACCGGCGCGACGGCCCGGTCAGCGGATATAGGTGGTCTTGCCCCCGACGCGAATCTGTTCGGCCTTCATCTCGGTCGACCGCGTCTTGTGCGGAAAGCCGATCACCGTCACGGTGGCGGACGTCTGCAGCTGGTCGCGGCCGACGCCGCGGGCCTGCATCCGGGACGGAGGCGCCAGCACCGCATGCCACGTGGTGCCGTCCACCTCGATATCCACGAAGGCATGAGGGTTCTCGTAGCCCGAGGTCTTGATGATCCCGCTCAGCGTCACCGGCTTGCGGGAGTCGTACTCTCCCCACCCGTGGTGGGCCAGCAGCGTTGCCGCCATGGCCACCCACGCGCACGCGAGGGTGCAGACGCTTGCCGCCCGTCGGAGTCGATGTGTCATCGCAAACCTCCGCCGGCGATCATACGCCCGCGCGTCGGCACTCTCGAACTCGGCCGCACGGCCCCCCGCGCGGTGCTCGGCCGTGCAGGCTTACGGCACGTCATCCGGGCGGCCGCACGGGCGCGGGCGACAGCCGGACGTGCGACCTCCCGCTATTTGATCGACGAGTAGTCGGTCGCACTCATGAACACGCTGTCCACCTGGACGCTGACCTGCGTGTCGGTCCGCACTTTCACCCACTCGGGATCGGCACTGAAGGCCGCCCATGCCTTGTCGCGCGAGGCCGCGTCCGGATACGCGAGGAGGTAAATCAGCTGGTTGGGCCGGTCGACCGGCTGCCAGTAGCCGATGTTCGTCATGCCGTGCTTCGCGAAGAGGCGCGTGGTGTGCTGGCGGAAGCGCGAGTGCAGCAGGTCGATCGAACTGCCTTCGCGAACCGTGTAGGTCCGCATCTCGAAGCACCGGGACCTGGGGTCGACGTTCTTCACCGTCGTGAGATTCGGCCCGCAGGGCGGCGTCGGACGGGGAGCCGCCGGCGCAGCGGCGCCGCCGGTCTGCGCGGCGGCGGTGGACGGGCCGGCCGGCAGCGCAGCGGCCGCAAGAGACAGCAGGAGCAGGTGCTTCATGGGTCCTCCAGGAGCGGGGCTGTAGTGTGGGCGCGATGCTACCACGCGTTCCGCCGGTGCGGATGCGCCCGCGGAATCAAGCCGACCTTCGCCCTCGAGCGCTGGTCAAGCCGCGCGGACGTCGCCGCGCCGAGCGCGGCACGCGTGAGCGACGTCACCGCTGCGAGAAGTCGATGTGCACCTCGGTGGGCTGCGACGTCACCCGCACCGTTCGCCTCCGCATGCTGCCGGATGCGTCCACCGCAATCACCTCGTGCCGCCCCACCCGTACGGCGCCCTGCGTCACGGGGGCGCGCCCCAGACGGACACCGTCGATCGTGACTTCCGCGTCGGTGCTCGCGGTCACCGTCAGGGTGGACTCGCCCGTGTCGACGGACACCGTCGCCGTGGCGCCGGGTTCGACGTCGAACTCCCGCACCTCCGCGATGCCGAGCGCGGCGTTCTCGAGGCGGACGACGTGGTGCCCGGGTGCGACGAGCACCCGACCGCTGCTGTCCAGCCGCAGCGGCTTGCCGTTCTCGCTCACCACGAGGTCCACAGCAGAAGAGACACGCAGCCAGCCCGAGAAGATCGATTCGTTCACCACTTCGGTCTGCCCCTCGACAACCTGCACGCGCCGCCGGACCGTGCCGGCACTGCTCTCGAGCACCAGCGTGTGGGTGCCCACCGGGAGGTCGTCGAGCGTGACCGGCGTGGTGCCGAACACCTTGCCGTCCACCGACACCTTTGCTCCCGACGGCGTCGATTCGATCTGCAGCCCTCCGAACCGTTTCGGGTTCCAGTCCACCCGCGCCTGCGTGGACTCCCCCTTCACCACATCCACCTGCAGGGTCCTCGTTGCCCGCTGCCGCCGGAACAGCACCGTATGGCGGCCGGCGGCCATCGTCAGTTCCAGCGGTGTCGTGCCCATGGGAGTGTCGTCGATGATCACTTCTGCCGGGCCCTGCACCGATACCAGGCGCAAGGTACCCGTCCTGGGCGCCGATGCCTGACGCTGCCACGCAGCGCGCCCCCAGGATGCCGCCGCGGCCAGGACAGCCACCACGGCGAGCACGGCTGCCACGCGCACGCCCGCGTCGCGAAGACGGGACCACGGGATCCGGCTCCGCGCGCCGGTGGCATCCGGTGCCTGGGCCGCAACCGACGGGACCGTGAGACGCGGAAATGCGGCCGGGTCGGACGGGAGCTGGGACGGCGCGTCGAGGAGACTGTCGGATTGGGCGTCGAGCGCGAAACCCTCGGTCGGGGTGAAGACCGGCTCGGCCGGCGTGAAGCCCGGTTCGGCCGGCGTGAAGACCGGCGCGGCCGGTGTGAAGCCCGGTTCGGCCGGCGCAAAAACCGCGGCGGCCGGTGTGAAGATCGGTTCGGCCGGTGCGAAGACCGGGGCAGCCGGGACCACCGGTTCGAAATCGTGAGCACGAGGTTCGGGGCCGACCCCACCCGCCTCGAGCCCGGCGCGCTCGGCGAACGCGACACCGGACTCGCCGAACATGGGCGGGACGCGAGCGGCCGTCGCTTGGGCCGAGGCCCGGTCGTCGACGTCCGGCCACGTCGCGCGCTGCGCACGCACCCACGTCCTCAGCGCCTCGGCGGCGGCAACCACTTCCGGGTGACGTTCCATGTCCTATCTCTTTATCGGTCGTCAGCCGATAAACGACACGATGGATAGGTCGTCCGTTGACAGGGCCGCCGCGGTCATGCCGCCGCGTGAGCACCAGTCCCTCGCTGCCCTGCGCCACACCATCGACGAACGCCTCGTCCGGCTCGAGGCGCTCCTCATCGACCCCACCAGCGGTGAGTCGCTGGAAGCGCTGATCCTGGACCTCGCCCGGCTCGCCACCACCGAGGCGCAACTGGCGGCCCTGGAGGCGTCGGCCGCGGCGGCGTCACAGGCCGCCGCTCAGGCCCAGGCCGCGGTCGACGATGCCCGCACCCTTGGCGCGGCGTCACTGGACCGCGAGCGCGCGACCGCAGCGGAACTGCGCCGAACCATCGAGCAGTTGCAGCACCGCGTGGTGGCGGCAGAGACCGAGCACCAGTCGCTGCTCGAGCGCCACGAGGCCGACCTCGCGCGGGAGCGCCAGGCCCGCAGCGAGGCGGAGCGTGCCCTCGCACGTGCCGAACGGGAACGGCAGGAGATGGGCAACTCGATCGCGGAGCTGACGGCCACGGCCAATGCGACCACGAAGGCCCTCGGCGACGAACGCGAGACACGCTCGAGCCTCGAACGGAGACTGGCCGATGCAGCCCAGGCGGCCGCCGCCGCTGCGGACGAGCGCGCCCGCCTCGATCGCGCGCTCTCGGAGGCGCAGGCGGCACTTGCCGCCGAGCGCGAAGGCGCCGCGGCCGTTCGTGCGGCGCAGGCAGCCGCGGTGTCTGAGCTCGAGGCGGAGCGGGCGACCGCCGCGGGACTGCGCAGCGCCCTCGCCGATGCGGAAACGCGGCTGGCCGACCTGTCGGCCCAGTCGTCTGCCTCGCGCGCCGAGTGGGAACAGGGGACGGCGGCGCACGCGGCGGCCCTCGCGTGGGCCGACGAGGTGCGCACCGCCGCGCTGGCGGATCGCGACCGCACCGAAGCGGCGGCAGCCGAGGTCCGGGCGCAGTTCGAGACGGCGCGGGAGCTGCTCGACGTGGTCTCGCACGAGCGGGACGCCGCGCGCGCCGAGCGCGATGCCGCACGCGCCGAGCGCGACACCCTCGACCGTGAACGCGGTGCCGCCCGGCGCGAGCTCGCGGCTGCGCAGGCCGAGCGGGATGCGGCACGCGCCGAAATCCGCCCCTTGCAGGAGCAGCTGACGGCGCTTCAGTCGAAGCTGACGGACCTCGAGACGCGCGCAGCGGCGGCCACGGCGTCGGAAGCGGAAATCGCGGAGGAGCGCTCGGTTTTTGCCGCGCAGCGCGATGCCCTGCTTCACGATCTGGAGCAGGCCCGTGCCGCTCGCACCGGCCTCGAACGGGATTCCGCACAGGTGCGCGAAGAGGTCCTCGCCCTGCGGCGGCAGCTCGAAGCCGCCACGCACCAGCACGAGGTGGTGCGGCGCGAGTTCGACGGCCTCTCGCTCCAGCAGGCGAGCCTGCGCCGCGAGGTGGAAGCGACCGGTGCCGACCGCGACCGGCTGGCCGGCCTGCTCGCCGCCGAAGAGGCCACCACTCGCCGTCTCCGCGACTCTCTGGCCGACGCGGAGCAGGCGCTGACGGCCGTGGCCGTCGGCGAGTCCGAAGCACGCGACACGCACACGGTCCTGCTCGGTCAGCTGACGACCGCGAATGAGCGGATCACGGAACTGAACGCCGCCGTCGCCGACCTCCACGCCCAGCTGCAGGCAGAACGGAGCGCGCTCTCGGAGCTTCGGTCGGCCTCGGGGGAGGTCGACTCTGCGCGCGCGGCGCTGTCGCGGGAGCTGGATTCGGCCCGCGCAGCGCTCGCGGACCACGAGCGTCAGCTGCAGCAGGCGCGCAGCGACGCCGCTGCCCTCGAGCGCGAACTCGCGAACACCCGCGGGGCGACGACCGCCGCGGGTGACGCCCTCGCGGAAGCCCGCACGGCGGCCGACGCCGCCCGGCAGGAACTGGCTGATGCACGCGCAGCAACCGCGCGGCTCGAGGACGAACTCGCCCGCTCCCGCACGACCACCCGCACGGCAGAGGAGCAGCTCGCCGGGGCACGCACGGCAGCCGCCGCGCTCGAGGAGGAGCTGGCGCGGGCGCGAGGGGCCGCTGCGGAACTCGAGACCGAGCTGGCGACGGCCCGCGCGGCGGCCGCCGCCGCCGAGGAAGCGCGCGTCCGTGAACGGCAGGCCGCGGCCCGGGCGCCGGCTGCGGCGAACGCGAGGGACGACGAGATGCAGCGCGAGCTCATCGCGGTCAAGGCGGAACTGCGCACGCTGATCGCCGACCGGGAAGCCGCCAACCACCGCGTCGAGCGTCTGGAAGCGGAGCGGGCCGACATCGAGCGCGCCCGCGATGAGGCGCAGATGCTGCTGGGCGTCGCCCAGCACGAGCGCGACACCCTCCGACTCGAACTCGAGGCGCTGCACCACACCGTCGGCGCACCGGCCCTGGTCGTCTCGGCGGATGCGCCGGCTGTTGCGGAGACGGAGGCGCCAACGGCACAGGGCGCCACCGACGCGGCGACCGACAGCGAACACTGGGAAGGGGTGCGGATGTCCACCCGCTACCGCTTCCCCACCCGCATCATCGTGTCCGTCAACGGACATGACGCCGTCCTGTGCGACCTCTCGACGGGTGGGTGCCAGGTGCTCACGCCAGGAGGCAAGCGACTGCGTCCCAACCAGAAGGTCCGCATCGAGCTCCCCGGCGACCCGCCCACGCTCTGTGCCGGGCGTGTCGTCTGGGCTCGTGTCGAGACGCAGGGCGCCAACGGCCCGTCCGCGTGCCGCGCGGGCATCGAGTTCACGGCCTCGGACGAAGTGGGGATCGAAGCCTTCACCATCATGCACGCGGCCATCTGACGCCGCACGCACTCCCAACGCACCGCGTCAGTCGGCCGTGTCCGCTCCACCGGCAGGAGCACGCGACGCCAGCGACACCCGGAAGACCACCGGCAGCTCGAACTCATCGCGCGGGTAGAGATCCGTGTTGATGTCCCCCACCGGCCGCGCCGTGTCGGGGCCGAAGAACTGCCAGCCCGCTGCGTACGGCGCCAGCAGGTCCTCGATGTTGATGCCCGCCGCGCTGTAATAGTCGCGGACCTGCCGATCGGCCAGGCGGGCTCGCAGGGCCCCCGCGTCCACGGCGATCGGGGTGTCGCTGCCCATCACCACCTGGCCCTGCAGCGCCACGTAGGGAAACACCGTCGTGAACGTCCGCAGGATCCGCGCGGTCGGCGCCCAGCTCACCGCCAGGCCCCCGGGGGCGAGACGATCGCGCAGCAGGCGGAAGTAGGCGTCCGAATAGAGGTTGCCCGCAAAGGCGCTGTGTGGACGCAGAGCGTCGGCCTGGATGATGTCGAAGCGTTCGGTCGACCTCGCGAGGAACCGCCGGCCGTCCCCGGACACGTGCGCAATGCGCGGGTCCTGCAGGATGCGCTGCAGCCCCGGGTATCCCTGCCACTTCGCCAGCTCACGCAGCGTCCCGAGTTGCGGCGCGATGATCTCGATGGAGGTGACGCGCTCCAGCTCCGAGCGGCCGCTCATCGCGAAGAGCGTGTCTCCCGATCCGAGGCCGATGAGCGCTGCGCGCTTCGGGTGAGGATGAATGAACGCCGGCAGCGCGCCAAGAACCGTGTGAATCCCGCCGTACGGCACCCAGCTCTGGCCGAGTCCGTTGACATACACGACCGTGCGGCGGAAATCCTGCCGTTCCCCACGCAGCACCGACACGCCCGTGCCGTCCTCGCCCTGGATGATGAAAGACGATGAGGTGCCGTGCAGGCGCGCCCAGAACGTCTGGGCGTCAGGCATCAGCACGGCGAGCAGCACGGCGGCGATCGCCACTCCCGCCACGGCAGCAGTGCGCCGCGACGGGCGCAGGCCCTGGCTGAGTGCCGCCGTCACGGCGAACATCGCACTCATGACCGCCAGGACACGCATGGTGCCGGCGCTGCCGAGCCAGTCGAGCAGGACGAGCCCCGTCACGAACGCGCCGACGGTGCTCCCGACCACGTTCGCCGTGAGAAGCAGGCCCACGCGCCGTCCGAGCCGCGTGAGGTCCGTCTGCACCTGGCGCTGCAGGAGCGGAAAGCTCATGCCGGCCATCACCGTCGGCGGGCCGATCAGGAGGAGCGGCAGCCCCACGTACAGCCGCAGCACGTCGCCGGGTGCTGAACCTGGGTCCACGGGGGCGCCAGCCCAGTACGCCAGCGCCACACGGAGGTCGACGCCTTCGTACTGCTGGAAGTAGTCGTGGAACCAGGCGATCGGTCCGGTTCCGTCCAACCCACGGATGAAGAGGGCGAGGCCCGCCACCGCATAGGCCCCTGCCCCCGCCTGCAGCAGGAGGAACCACACCGCCGGCCGCCGCACGCGCGGCGAGAGCGCGCTGCCGGCCACGCTGCCTGCCGCGAGGCCGGCAAGATAGACCGCGAGCAGTGTGCCGAAGGTCAGCGAGGTGGACTTCAGCATCACGCCGAGCAGGCGGAACCAGACGAGTTCGAGCGAGAGCCCCACGAAGCCCGACATCGCGAACAGGAGCGACCAGCGGGAGATCCCCCCTGCGTCGGCCGGCACCGCGGCCGACACGCGTGGGGCGCGCGCCGGACGCGTGCCGGCGAAATCTCCGCCGCGCCATGCCAGCGGAATCGCGCCCGCGGCACAGGCGGCGTTGAGCAGGGCCGCATAGCGGAGGCTGCCCTCGAGGCCCGCCTGCGGCAGCAGGATCCACGTCGCGCCGAAGGCGCCCGCCGCGGCCCCGAGCGTGTTCAGTGCGTACAGCAAGCCGATCGTGGAAGCCGCACCGTCCACGTCGCGCGTCAGGCCGCGCGAGAGCAGCGGCAGCGACGCACCCATCAGGAAGGTCGGCCAGAGGAGTGCGGCGAAGAGCAACAGGGCCGTGGGCACCGTGCCGAGGTCCACGTGCGCGAGGCGCGTATACAGGACGTCGTAGAACAGGCGGCTGCTGAAGAAGCCGAACACCGCGACCGCCACCTCGGCGCAGGCAAACAGTGCGAGGCTCGTCCTTCGGCTCACGCGATCGGCAACGTGTCCGCCGGCAAAGCTGCCGCAGCCCAGGCCCGCCATGAACGCCGCCACCACGATGGTGGCGGAATGGACGTCCGCACCGGAGAAGAACACGAGCAGGCGCTGCCAGATCACCTGATACAGCAGGGCGGCGAAGCCCGACACGAAGAACAGCAGCAGCGCGGGAGCCAACCTCAGCATCGCCGGGCAGTGTACCAGACGGCCTCACTCCGACCGGTGCGACGCGCCTTGTGCGAGCGCACGATCGCAGATGTCGCCGATGGACCGCGCCACCGCCTCGTTGCTCCCCGGATCCGCGGGGACGTCCACCTCGTCGTCGAGTTCGAGCTCGAGCCGGAGCCACCAGTTCGGCTGGACGGAGAAGTGCAGCGGTACACCAGCGAGCGGACCGGCCGCGCCAAACACGACCACGAAGTCGCCGGTGTCACCGGTCTGCGGATTGACGTAGCGATACTGGGCCCGCACGACGGCGGACGTCCGTTGCTCCATCCTCAGCACGCGCAGTTCGTAGGGCAGGCCCTTGTAGAGATAGATCTTCCGCGCGGCGCGCGGCAGCGGCGCACCCGCGCGCAGCGCGCCGATGGCGTCGGCCATGGTGTCCTGCAGCGCGCTGAAGAAACCCGGATAGGTGCGGGTGTCGTAGCGCGCGGTCTCGAGGCGCCAGCGCGACGATGCCCCGACCGCCGACAGGACGCGGTCGAACGCCCGGTACGTCATCGAGGGATCCACGCGCACGCCGGTGATCGAGGACAGGCTCCCGGCGCCGTCGATGGCGCCGCACGCAGCGCCGAAGAGCGCATCGGCGCCCCCGTCCGCCAGGCTCGCCTCCACGGAGGCCGGATCGGGCTCCCCCATGCGGCGCAGCATGAACACCCGCCCCGATTGCGGGCTGGCATGCTCGACGGCGTAGCCCCACATGTTGAGCCGCCGTGGGGCGCGGGCCGGATCCGACCCGCCGAAGAAGCTGATGTCGCGTGCCCCGGCGCCCTGGACCACCCGCATGCGCGCGCCTCCAACATCGCTCGCGCCGGCCCAGAACAGCAGCAGGCGCACCTTGCCGGACACGCGGTAGCGATGCTCCCAGGCACTCAGCGTGGCCGAATCGGTGGGCGAAACAGTCACCGCCCCGTCCTCCGCGGACACCACCCGCGGCGCCTCCCGCACGGGCGGCGCCACGTCACGAGAACCGGTTCCCGCCTCCCGGCCGACCGCAACCAACAGGCCGGCGAGCAGCACGACGGCGCCCTGCCTGATCAGCAACTCGCCCTCCCTACGCCATGCGATTGAGGGCGGCTCCGGCGAGGGCCGTCGCCGGCCGGGCGATGTGGCGTCCGCGCTGATGCGGCAGCACCTGTCCCGGCTTCGCGAAGCGGCCCACGCGCAGCGACCGCGCGAGCACGAGTGCCACCGGCGCGCCGAGCGCCGACAGGAGTGCGCCGAGCTTGGCTTCACCGAGGAGCGGCCCGATCGCCCACATGCCCGTGGCGGCGAAGAGCGCCATCGTGAATCCGGCCGAGGTCGCCCATGCGATCACCACGAGTTCCCGCCAGTGCATGCGCTTCGGGAGCTGCCAGCCGGCACCGCACGCAACCCCGATGGCCGCGAGCATCCCAATCGGCCTTCCGACGAGGGCCGCAACAAGGAGGGCCCAGGTCCCGGTGCCGTACGCGGACAGCTGCACCCCTCCGTTGACCAGGCCGAAGAGGAACACGACCGGCTGCACGACGAACGCCCACTCGTGTTCGATGCGCCGCACGTGGCCAGTGGCGTCGGGCGCGTCCTCGAGGAAGTTCATGCCGCGCGCCCTGTGGGGCAGGAACGGCACGAGCGGTACGAGCGCGAGCGCCGGATGCAGGCCGCTGCGCTCGAGACCGAACCAGGCCAGTGGCGCGCACACGACGAGGTAGGGCCAGAAGCTGTTCACCTGCCAGCCACGCAGTACCGCCGCGAGGCCGAGCGCGAGCAGCAGCAGGCCCGGAGCCCACGCCGTGGTCTCCGCTGTTGCGTGCGTGAGGCCAATCGCCACGAGCGCGACCCCGTTCGACACGAGCGCGGTGAACAGCAGGAACGGATAGGCGGCGCTATGCCTCGGGAAGATCAGCTTCAGCAGGAAGTACGCCGCGGCGATGTCCACCGCGACCGCCACGGGCCAGCCCGAGGTCAGCACGGTCTCGTACTTGAACTGGACGTACAACAGGTACGCCAGCCAGGCGCCCAGCACGCTCCCGACCGAGGCCACCACGGGGAGCGTCCACCGTCGCCAGTGATGCAGCGCGCCGCCGGGCCTGGTGGCGTCGACGATCTCCTGGGTCACGAGTCCCAGGAACAGGGCCATGCCTACCTCGTTCACGAGGAACGAGGCGCGGATGGAGAAGCCGAAGTAGCTCTCGGCCGCCACCTGCGCCCAGACGAACGCGATCAGTGCGCCCAGCGGAAGCAGCAGGTATCGATCGAACACGAAGTGGACGACACGTCCGAACACATGCGGTGCCATGACACGCTCCTCATTCCGCCCCTACGTCGTGAACCGGCGGGATACGACGCCCGAGTCGACCGTCACGCCCGTACGCGAGACGACCTGGAAGGCGAACTCGGTATCGCCGACCTCCACCAGCATGAAGGCTCGATCGGTGTCGAAGCCCGCGGCGCACGTCGGCGCGCGTCTGTCGAGATCGCCCTTCCGCAGCTGCCCGCCGATGCCGTTGACGAAGTAGGTGATGCCTTTCTGGGGATGGGTCCGTTCGTAGACGTGCTCGTGCCCGGACAGGGCGACGCGCACGCCGTTCTTCACGAGGATCGGTTCGAGCAGCACGCGGAGGTCCACGTTGGACCCGTGCCGCCTGGCGTCCGAGTAGAGCGGGTGATGGAAGACGGCGACCTTCCATGCCTCCGTGGCGGACGCCAGGGTCTCGTCCGCCCAGCGCAGCTGCGCGGGATCGAGTTGGTTGGTGTCGAGCACCACGAACCGCACCTGCTGCAGCACGAAGCTGTAGTAGCGCTGTCCCCCCATGCCGAACGGGGCGTAGTCCCTGTTCTCCGGCCGGTCGTGATTGCCCAGTGCGGCCTTGAATGTGACGCCCGCCGCAAGCAGGGGGGCGTAGGGCCGCTCGAACTTGTCCACGAAGTCCGGCGGGTCCTGGCGGCCGTACATGTTGTCGCCCAGCATCAGCACGGCCGAGTAGGGAAACCGCGCCCGCGCGGTCACGAGCCGTTGCGCCGTCTCGTACTGCGCAGGGTCGCCCGTGCCGTTGTCGCCTATGACGGCGAGCTTCAGCGAGCCGGGGCGGGCGCCGAGCGCCACGTCCTGCGCCGCGGGCGCCGCTATCGTCGCCAACGCGATGACCAGTGCGATGAAACCTGCGAACACGCGAGGCACCGTGCGCCTCCTTCCCTCCGGCACCCTGCCTGGAGCCTCGCGGCCGTGCCATGTGCCGGTTCCTGGCACGGCGCGTCCATCGGTCTTACGAGGCACCGCCACCCAACGACCGACCCTGTCGGATGCGGTCGTGAACGGCACGCAGGAAACGCTCGGACTCATTCGGCCCGAAGCCGCCCGCACCGAAAGCGTGCCGCCACTGCTCCGCCGACAGGCCTGCCAGCAGGTCGCCGGCCCAGGCCACGTCGCCCGGCGTAATCCGGTCGCGCACGAGTTCCTGGTGGAAGCCGCTGTAGCCGAACCGCACGAAGCCGTGCTCCACGCGCAGGACGTAGCGCGAACGTTCGAACGCGTCGATATTGGAGCGCCGCGGCTCGAAACGTCCGGTGGCGCCGAGCGCTGCTCCCAGGTCGCGAACCACATACCAGTACTGCTCCGCCGCGCCGGGCTCCGCCGTGTAGCGGTAGAGCGTGTTGTTGGCGTTCTTGAGGTCGGTGCTGTTGAACAGCAGAAGGATCGCCAGCAGCCCCTGGTACGGACGCGAGCCGACGAACGGGTTCTCCTGCCAGGCCCAGTCACCCACCTTCTCGAGTTGCGGCACCTCGAGACGGAATCGGCCGCCGGGTTCGATGTGCGTGGGACCGGCGCCGTGAAGGCGAAAGGCCGGAAGGTAGTACACCGGCGGCTGGTGATAGCCGACCGCCTCGAGGATGCGTGCGAGTGTCACTTCGGCCGGGCCTTCGGGACCGCGCACCGGATCGCGCTGCTTGACGCTCCACCTGCGACCCTGCGGATCGCGAACCTTCATGCCGGGGTTGGTACCGCCCTTCTTCAGTTCGACGAAGGTGTATGTGGCGCCCGGCTCAGGTGCGTGGGCCGCGCCCCAGCGGCCGTACCTGAGGTCGCGCGACGCCAGATCGTCCGGAGGCTGCCACAGCTCGGACATGCGCGAGTGGGCCAGCGCCGGCGGCGACGGATGGACGGCCGGCGTCCGGCACGAGGGCATGTACAGCGCCACGACTGCTGGGACGATCAGGACGACGCTCCGGATAACCATGTACGGCCCGCCCCCTCACGGCACGAACGGCAGCGTCGCGGCCCGACGTCCGAGCCGTGACAGCCGAAGCGGATCGTTCAGCTTGAGCATGACGCGCCACCCTTCCGCGCGGCCGTGCGCCACGTCCAGGCGAAGCAGCGTAGAAGTCCGCGTGTGGATACGGACACCGGCACCAAGCGATCGACGCGCCAGGTTCAGGGCGCCGGGGTTCGGTGCGACGTTCCCGGCGTCCACGAACACCGTCGCGTCCATGTGCTCGAAGACACCGAACCGCGACTCGATGGTCGTAAGCAGCAGGTGGCGATCGTGCCATCTGTAATTGCGGTCGCCGCGCAGCGTGTTGGCCCCACCGAGCGACGGCAGCATGTAGAACGGCAGCTCATGCCCGTCGGCGACCTGGGTGAACACGCCCCAGCCGTGCAGGGCGACGAGCCACCGGCCCGGCAGCAGCGGGACGAACTGGACACCCTCCACCTGGTACTGGGCAAAGGCGAAGGTGCCCAGGTCCTTGTCCGCGTACTTCGCGGCCGCCAGCCGGTACATCGCGCCGCGCGCCGGGTATCCTGGCTGATCGCGTGTGTCGGCCGTCAGTGACACCTCGCCGTGTACGTAGCTGGGCGGCCGGACGCCGACACCCGGTTCGTTCGGGAACACCACCTCTGGAGGCGGCCGGCGGGTGCCGTACCAGCCCGTGCCACTTGAAATGGTGGGCCGGTCGAGCCAGCCCGCATGACCATCCACCGCGAGCCAGGTCGTGGCGCGCCAGGTCGCGAACGCCGTGATGTCGGTGAGTTTGGCCCGGTACTCGCTCTCGATCCCGGGCTGATTCGGTCCGCGCCCGAAGTAACGCACCTGGGTCAGGTCCTGCCAGAGCAGCTGCGCACCAACCGCCAGCCGATCACCGGCAAGTGCCGGCATCTCCACTCGCGCCTGCGCCTGCTTGTACAGACGCCACGACACCTCGGCCGACGCGTCGACGAAGGCACGGCGCCCGAGCCACTGGCGGTATCCCGGCCCTGCCGAAAGCCACCCGGCTCCCGTAATGAGGTTGCCCATCGCCAGATAGGGCCCGGTCTGCCGCTCCTCGGTGCCGTCGGCCAGCATCGGGGCCGCGGCGTCCATCACGAGCCGGAGCAGGCGCGGCTCCTCGAACATCGCGCCCTCGACTCCAGGCGTGGCCGGCGTCTCGATTGAGGGAGCCGCTCCGGGCGCGGGCACGGCCTGCGCGCCCACGCGGTCGGCCGCGAGGGTGAGCACGAGCGCCGCGCCGCATGTTCTCAGCCAGGCACGCATGATCCACGTCCACTCGCGTCAGGCCGCCAGGGTCGCGCGCCACTGCGACACGATGCGCAGCAGGGCGTCGGGCCGTTCCACGATCACCGGCACCACACCCGGGAACACCTGTCCGGTATCTCCGTCGATCGTTATCGCGTCGCCTTCGTGCACCGCCTGGCCACCGATCGCACACGACCGGGCGAGTTCGTCCACGCGCAGGTCCGCACACCCGACCACGCACGGCCGACCCAGCTGCCGCGCCACCACCGCCCCGTGAGACGTGCGCCCGCCGGTCGTGCTGAGCATGCCCGCTGCATGCGACAGGCCGGCGATGTCCCCGGTCGCGATCTCGGGGCGCACGAGCACGACGGGGCTGGTGCGGGCCACGCGTTCGACCCGGTCCGCACTGAGCACCACGACACCGCTCGCGACACCGGGTGCCGCACCCACGCCCGTCGCCAGGGGGCTGATGCCGGGCAGCGGCGCGACGCTCGAACGCGCGATCGCGTCGAGGTCGAGCGCGGCGATGCGGCGGAGCCCGGTGGCCATGTCGACCACGCCCTCGGCCACGAGATCGACGGTTGTCTGCAGCGCCGCCCACGGCGTCCGCTTGCCGTCGCGCGTCTGGAGGAAGTACAGCTGCCCTTCCTCTACGGTGAACTCGAAGTCCTGCATGTCGCCGAACTCCCCTTCGAGCCGCGGCCGCGCCGCCTGCAGCTCCGCGTACACCTGCGGCAGCAGATCCGGCAGCAGCAGGCTGTCCTCGATGACCGAGCGTCCCGCCACCACGTCCTCTCCCTGCGCGTTGAACGCGAAGTCGAGGTACAGCTCGTTGGCGCCGGTCGCAGGATTGCGGGTGAAGCCCACACCGGAACCGGAGCGCGGCCCTGCATTGCCGAAGACCATGGCCTGGATGACGACCCCCGTGCCGGTGTCGTCGCTGATGCCGGTCAGGCCGCGGTACGCCACGGCGCGTGGTGCCCCCCACGAGCGCAGCACCGCTTCGACCGACTCGATCACCTGCCGGAACGGGTCCGCCGGCAGCCCTCCTTCGCGCCGCACCTGCAGGAGGTCGGCCATCGCACGCGCGAGATCGCGGAGCGTCAACGGGTCCAGTTCGTCGACGCCGCGCACGTCCGCGAGGCGGAGACAGCGGGCCTCGATCGCATCGAATGCCGAAGGGTGGACCCCGACGACGACCTCTCCGAACGAGCGGATGGCCCGTCGGTAGGCGTCCCACGCAAGCCACGGGTTGCCGGTCCGGCCGACCAGACCCGGCACCGTCTTCCCGGTGAGGCCCACATCAATCACGGTGTCCAGCATGCCCGGCATCGACACCGGGGGGCTCGACCGGACGGACAGCAGCAATGGCCTCCGGCCGCCCAGCGCGAGCGAGGTTGCCTGTTCGAGCTGGCGCAGCGATGCGGTGAGGTGGGCGGCGAAACTCTCGGGCAGGTGTCCCAGCCGCATGAATTCCCGCGACACCGACGTATCGAGCGCCAGGGCAGGGGGCACGCGCAGGCCCAACGCGTCGAGCCGGGCCAGGTTCGCCGCCTTCCCTCCCACACGGCTGGCCGTCATCTGCGCATCCGACTGGCGTGCGCCGATGAAGTAGATGTCGCTCATGGCGTCACCAGCACGCCCTGCATGGCGTAGTCGCGGACCAGCCGTCCGCACCGCCCCAGCGCGTCGGCGGCCTCCTCGAGCGCGTGCACGATTCCAGACAGCACGTGAAGCTCGCGGAAATCGTGGCAGGTGCCGAGCAGCTGCGCCTCGGCCGCGCGCTGCACGGCGTCGGCCTCATGTTCGATCTGCTGCAGCCGATCGACGCCGACCAGCAGCGACTCCACGTCGGAGCGCACGGGCTCGCGGGGCAGGTCGCGGGCACACTCGAGGCTGCGCACGTACTCGCGCGTCGCCAGGCTCACGAGGTCCGCGAGCGGTGCCAGCGCCGTCACGGTCCCTCCGGGCGTGCTCTGCGGCGCCAGCGTCAGCAGGAACGCGGCGCGCTCGAGGGCGTCCACCGCCAGGTCCGCTTCGGCCAGGAGCGGTGCGAGGACCGTGCGCCCTGAGGGGTGGCGCACGTCCTGCGCGCGGCGCACAAGGTCGTCGGCCTTGGTTTCGAGGCCCTTGGCCAGCGCCGCAGCCCGCTCGACCTCCGCGTGTGCGTCGCGCGCGCGGGCACGAAGCAGGGCGCGCCGCAGGCGGTCGCCGAGCGACCCGAGCAGCGCCGCGTGCTCCGACGCGATCGCAAGGGTCACCCGCTCCGTGGTGTCGATGTGCGACAGCAGCTCTGCCTCGATCTCGTCCACGATCAGCCGCCGCGAGCGCCCCGCGCGTTGTCCTTCGGACGCAATCCGCAGCGCCGCCTCGAAGAAGGCGCGCGCCGCCTCTGCGCCGATGATCTCGTCGAGGCGCATGCCGTACCGCAGCTGGCCGCCGGCGCTGCGCTCGAGCGCCGCGGCGACGAACGCATTCTCCCCCGCCTCGAGGAACGCCCGGTGGCCCACGTTGTTGTCTGCCGCCCACTTCAGCACGGCGACCGCGTCGGTGCGCTTCAGGAACCGCGACAACCGCTTCCGCGCCTTGTTCCAGTCGATGAGGAACACCAGCCTGGATCCGACGAGCGCGAGGTACCGGCGCAGCGCCACGTCGTCCGGCGCGTGGTAGACGCCGACGATCATCTCGTAGTCGGCATCCGCCGGTGAGGCGCCCTGCTGCCAGGCCACCGTCCAGGGCTCGAGCAGGCTGCGGAAGAAGGCACTCCGGCGCCTGTGGACGTCGGTGTAGATGATGGTGACCGTCCGGTCCTGGACGTGAAGCACGATCACGTGCGCGTCGGTCGTGCCGAGATCGTTCTGGATCGTCAGGCGGGCGCCGTTGCGCGTTGCCGTCGTCGCCAGGCCGGGGTGGTCCCCCTTGAGCGGTGCTGTCTCGTTCAGTCCCGCCATGAACACCCGCACCAGTTCGCGGTCGGCATCCGTCAGCCCGTAGGCCTTGGCGCCGTCGATCGACTCGCGTGCGATCGCCGCCTGCAGATGATTCAGGTCGCGGTGGAGATCCATCACCAGCTGGTGCACCGTGTCGTCGCCGTTTGCCGGCCTGGTCAGCAGCTCGAAGTCGGACAGCGGGACGAGGTCGGCGTCCCAGGCGCCGAGACGAAGACGGAGCGCGTCCAGCCGCCGCGCGTAGTGGCTTCCGGCGGGTGGCGGCGTGCCCGTGGCCATCTCGAGGGGGCGGATCATGCACGCGAGGTCGTCCATCACGAGGCGTCGAAGCCTCCGGGCTTCGGGCACGGCCACGTGTTGCCGATCGGTGCTCAGCTGGCTGGACGCCACGACTTCGTCGAACACCGCGTCGGCGACACCGCTCGCCTCGCGTTCGACCCGCAGGGTGGGCCAGCTGCGCCCGGGAGACTGCGCGTGCGCGGCCGCTGCCTGGAGCAGCGTCAGGAAGTACTTGAGGCGGTCGTTGGCCGAGAGGCCGTCGTTGATGGCGTCAGGAAGCAGGAGCGCGTCTTCGCCCAGCCGCTCGATGACGCCAGACTTCGTGGTCATGGCGTCCGCTCCCTGCCGGCTTTCCGGCAGTCAGGAGCTCTCCACAGGAATTCCTGCATCTCCCGCGCCTGAGGGGGCGGTCGGAAACGCTGCGGGTCTGGCACGTGCCGGCGGATGTCCGCACCCGCGGGCCTGGCGACGGTCCCCGGCGCAGTCTCCGGCGCCAGTCTCCGGCGGCAGTCTCCGGTGGCCGCCGCGACAGCGGCCGTCCGCCGGCCCCGTCGGCAGGCCCGGTACGGCGCCCTCAGGCTCACCCCCCGTCAGTCGATGGCGGTGGCCAACAGGGCAATCACCAGTGAGGTGTACACGCCCGCTCCCACCGCCAGGCCGGTAATGACCTTGCGGCCGGCACTCATCGGCCGCTTCTGCGGCTCGATTTCGGCGACGGCCTCGAACGGCACCGTCCGCAGGCCCGCTGGAATCCGCGTCCGCGGCATCACGCTCAGCCCGCTGTCCGTGACCGACACCACCGTGCCCCGGAAACGCGAACCGTCGGTCAGCCGAACTGCGACGAACGACCCTGGTGGGAGTCGCTGCGCGAACGCCTGCCACTGCGCCGCGAGGGGCACTGGCTGCGCGTCCGCGCCACCCGGCCATGCGAGCGACAGTGCGGCAATCAACGCGGCGGCGATGACGGTCTGTCTCGACATGACGACTCCTCCCGGACTCATAGATCCACACCGAACCCGAGTCGCACCGTCAGCTGGCCGACGCCCCTGCCGCTGGCGGCCGCGGATATCTCGGGCCTGACGAAGACCCGCTCGTTGAAGTAGGACTTGAACCCGAACGCGGCGAACGGGCGGACGAGCACGCGGGTCCGGCGCGACTCGTCCGGCGGCACCTCCACCTGCACGAAGCGTCCGCCGCCGTTGAGCCACGCCGTGGGCTCACGCTGGATGTGCGCGTCGGCGTGGATGACGCGTAGCCCGCCAGAGAGGTAGGGATGGGCGAAGGTGTTGTCCAGGAACTGCCACGTCACCGCACCGGAGGCCAGCGTCAGTGCCGTCCGGGTTTCCACCAGGCCGCTCGCCACCTGTCCGGACGGCAGGCGAATCGACGCGCCGCCGTACTCCCGGATGTCCGGCCGCAGCTGCACGCCCACCTCCGTTTTCAGGTGGCTGTTCCAGTAGCGGCCGATGTCGAGCAGGAAGGCCGGCGCGGCGGTCACATCGTCCCTCGATCCGGCCCGGCCCTCGATCCCGATGTCGTCCGCGGCGATCACGTGCAATCCGAAGGAGCCGTGCACGTCCCACAGGCGATACGGCACCCCCGTTCGGTCCACGACCTGCGCACTCACGTGTGGTGCGGCGGCCAGGAACAGGACTGTCAAGGTCCACGCTCTCGCAACCAACATCTCGCATCCCTCTGTCCAGGAGTGCGAAATCGGCGGCGTACACGGCTCACGGGCGAGCCTGGCCTGTGAACAGAGGTCTGGACGAGCCGGGCCGCCTGCAAGCAGTGGCCACTGGTATCAGCGGGCGAGCGGTCGGCGAGCCGTTCGGTGTGCGGCCGCCAACACGTTGCCGGCAAGGACGCCGCTCAGCAGATAGTGCGCCGCGCCGACCCACAGGAACACGGCGAAAGCGGCGGCCGCCGACGCGCCGCCGCACCCCAGCTGCGCTCGGCTCCCCGCGGGAGAAGTCGGAGGATCGGTGAGCATGAAGCCGGCGCAGAACAGCACGGCATAGAGGTCGGGCGCCACGAACACGTCAGCAGTAGTAGCGCGGTCGCCGACCAACGCCGCCGCGGTGCACAGGGCGAAGAAGGTGCCCAGGAAGGAGAGGGCGAGCGGCAGCCGGTGTACGCGGTCGGCCACCAGTGCGCCGCAGGCCAGCAGCAACAGCGTTGCGGCCACCGGCTCGATCGACGTGAGGGCACCCCACCAGTTCTCGCCGGGATCCGCACTGTAGTACACGACCACCAGCCCGAGCGCCGCGGGGTTCAGGACGTGCCCGCCCTGGATGCGCAGCAGATGCTTGCCGAGGATGGCCACCGCGGCGGCCCCGGCGACGACCGCCGTCGGCTCGCGGGGGCTGAGGACCATGGCGACCAGCAGCCCTGTCAGCAGGGCGCCGGTCGGTGATGCCCAGCGACGCCCGCGCAACCGACGGAGCGCCGAATCCAGGATGACGGCTGTCGCAGCGCCGGCCACCACGCCGGGTGCCACCATCCGCGCACCTTCGACCCTCCCGGCAATGAGGATGAATGCGAGCAGCACGAGGGTCAGCACCCCTTTCGGACTGCGGCTCCATCGTCGAGCCCTGATCACCGCGCCGCACCCTGACGTGAGGCCTGCGCCAGCGCCGCGGTGACGGCCCGCACGAAGGCCTCGGAGCTGTTGGTCGCGCCGGACACGATGTCCACGTCGACACTCTGCACCGACGAAACCCGCGCCGGCAGGACGCCAATCATCGAGCAGGGATACTTCATCCGGCAGTCGGTGATGCTGACCGAGGCAATGCGCCCGCGCCGGATCACGACGGTCGCCAGGATACGTCCGTGGCGTGCGCGTCCCCAGCCGCTGTAGGTGCCGTCACGGTAGTCGGCTGCCGACGCGCGGATCGGCGGCGCTTGCTCCCGGGCCGGCGCCGTACGCTGGTATCCGGCGACGAAGACTGCGCCGATCAGCGCGCCTGCCAGCAGAGCCCTCAGGCGCAGGCGGGCGCGCGCGGTGCGGAACCGCGGAACGGTCCGGGTCGGGAATGTCCCAGCAGCCACAGGATCGGAAAGGCTGCGAGGATTATAGCGGCCACGATATGCTCAGGGCCGCCATGCCGCTCCCTGCCGACCTGACACGCCTGCTCCTGCGCGAACTCGACGCGTTCCAACGCGAAATCGACCTGTTTCCCGACGACGCCTCGATCTGGGCGGTGCTGCCGGGCATCTCGAACCCCGCCGGGACGCTCGCGCTGCACATCGCCGGCAACCTGCAGCACTTCGTGGGTGCGGTGCTCGGCGGAACGGAGTACGTGCGGGACCGCCCCGCGGAATTCGCCGTACGCGATCTCCCACGCGAACGCGTGACCGCCGAGTTGTCGGCGGCCGCCGACGCCGTGCGGCGCATCCTGCCCGGTGTTGCGGACGACACACTCCGCGCCCCGTATCCGGCGCCTGTGAACGACCTCACCGTGCGCACCGATCTGTGGCTCATGCACCTGGTCGCACACACCGCCTTTCACCTCGGGCAGGCCGGCTACCTGCGACGGTGCCTGACGGGCGACACGACCAGTGCGCATCCCCTGCCGCTGGCTCCGCTGAACGAGCCGGGCCTTCGGGGATAACGCCACGCGCCGCGGCCACACCGTTGCAGGGGCTTCCCCAGCCGCAGGGGATCGTCGCGCCGGGGAGCGCGGGCAGCACGAAAGGCGTCTACCCGCGCCTCATGGCCGGGAGGTCGGGCTGCGCGCGCGGCGATTTACCCGCCCGCGATCGCGCCGATCACGTAGAACGGCTCGTCCCCGACCGCGACCGGCTCTGGCAGCACGGTGTCGGTTGGCAGCAGGGAGTAGTCCTGCTCGCACGCGAAGAACCGCAGGAAGGGACGTCGGCGACGCGTGACATGGTCGCGAATGGTGCCCTCGAGCACCGGGTACCGCTGCTCGAGGGCGTCCAGTACCGCCGCAATGGTCACCGGAGCGGCAACCTCCACGTCGACGTCACCCGGCACGCGCGCCAGCGTCCGGAGGTGGGCCGGCAGGACCACACGGATCATGGCAGCGTCTGCACCTCCACCGACAGCACGGGCGGCAGGTCGCGAGCGATCGCGGTCCACGTGTCGCCGGCGTCTGCGGATGCGTAGACCTGCCCGCCCGTCGTGCCGACGTAGATGCCGCACCGATCCAGCCGGTCGACCGACATCGCGTCCCGCAGGACGTTGACGTAACAGTCGCGCTGCGGGAGCCCGTTGGTGAGCGCCTCCCATTCGTGCCCGCCGGTCCGACTGCGGTATACGCGAAGCCTGCCGTCAGGCGGGTAGTGCTCCGAGTCGCTCTTGATCGGCACGACGTAGATGGTGTCGGGCTCGTGTGCGTGGACGTCGATCGGGAACCCGAAGTCGGACGGCAGGTTGCCGCTCACCTCCACCCACGATTCGCCGGCATCATCGCTCCGCATGACGTCCCAGTGCTTCTGCATGAAGAGCACGTTGGGCCGCGCCGGGTGCTGGGCGACGTGATGGACGCAGTGCCCGACCTCCGCCGTGCCGTCGGGAATGTGGTTCGAGTGGAGGCCCTTGTTGATGGCTTTCCACGTGGCTCCGCCGTCGTCGCTGCGGAAGGCGCCGGCAGCCGAAATGGCGATGAACATGCGCTGGGCGTTCACGGGGTCGAGGATGATCGTGTGGAGACAGAGGCCGCCGGCTCCCGGGGCCCAGGACGACCCGGAGCCGTGGCCCCTCAGGCCGGGCAGTTCCGCCCAGGTCTGTCCGCCGTCGGTCGTCCTGAAGAGCGCCGCGTCCTCCACGCCCGCGTAGCACACGTCGGGATCGGTCAGCGACGGCTCGAGGTGCCAGGCCCGCTTGAATTCCCACGGATGCGGCGTGCCGTCGTACCACTGATGCGTGCCCGGGACACCGTCATACGCGAACTTGTTGCCGATGGTCTCCCAGGTCTGTCCGCCGTCGCTGGACCGCTGCATGACCTGGCCGAACCAACCCGAGGCCTGTGAGGCGTAGATGCGATTCGGGTCGGCCGGCGATCCCTTGAGGTGGTACAGCTCCCAGCCCCCGAAAAACGGCCCGCTGATGGACCAGTCCTTCCTGGTCCCATCGGCCGAGATGATGAAGGCACCCTTGCGGGTGCCGACCAGCACACGTACGGAACTCATGAGCGTCCTTTCTGAGGCGGAATTGAATCCGCATGGTAGCGCACGGACAGTGGTCGAACGGGCGTGCCCGATTTCGACACCACGACCCAGCTGGGATGGACTGCCGGAAATGCGGGGTCAAGGGCGGAGCAGGAGACGCGTGGGGCATACGGCCAAGGGCCTGCCCGTGCCCCTGCTCTGGCCCGATACACGGACGCGCCAGGCCCGGTGGTTCCGCTCTCCTGGCGCCCTGCAGGGACCCGAGCGCCGCCCCCGTCCGGTGGAATCGCGGGCGAGCGGTCCCCGGGGCCCTGGGCCCCGGGGTACAGATCAGCGCTTGGTGAGTTCCGCGATGAACGTCGCGGCTTCGGTGGCCTGCGGCGTGCCGGGATGCGCCGCGACGACCTTCTGGAACGTGGCAATCGCATCGGCGGTGTTGCCGCGGCTGAACAACACCCGGCCGAGTCCCAGCAGGGCCGACGCACCGGTGGGCTGGACGGCGAGCGCCTGCTGATACTGCTGCTCGGCCTTGTCCGGCGCGTTGGAAGCGAAGTACACGCCGGCGAGGGTGACGCGCGCTTCGTACACAACGGGGTCCTTCGGGTCGGACACGCGGGCCAGGCCGGCCTCCAGCGCCGCGGCCGCCTTCGGCAGGTCCTTCATGTCCACGTACGCGCTGCCCAACTGGAACTGCACGCGCGGGTCGGTGGGCGCGAGGCTGGCCGCCTTTTCCAGCGCGCTCACCGCTTCCGCCGCTCGACCGAGGCGGAAGTACGCGAGCGCGAGGTTCACGTGCAGTTCGGGCACCGACGGCGCCTTCTGGACGGCAGATTCGAACAGCGTTGCGGCCTGCGCGAAGTTTCCTGCGGTGAACGCCCTGACCCCCTCGGCGAACTCCGTCGACCCGGCAGCCGCCGCCCGCGCAAGCTTGAAGTCGAACCGCCGATCCATGCCGGCCGTGAGCTTCACCCGATCGCGGATGGGCTGGTACCCCTCTTTCTCCACCGCGATCTCGTATTCCACCGCCTGCAGGCCTCGCCGGTAGAAGCGGCCGTTCCTGTCGCTCTTCACGACCACTTCCCTGCCGCGTTCGGTGTCCTTGATCCTGAACGTGACGTCGGCCAGCGGCTTGCCGGCGTCGTCGGTGACGACACCCTGCATCACCGCGAGCTCCATCTGCGCCGCTGCCGCGTGCCCGCCGCGATGTTCGTCGGCAACACCGGCCACGATGGCCGCCGCGAACACCCATCCCGAGACCGCCCGCCCGCGAGTCATCGACCGCCTCCTAGAACATCACGCGGATCCCGAACTGCATCTGCCTCGGGAACTGCGCCGCCGTGGGAATCATGAAATTGGCCGACGACCGGTTGCCGGTCGGCGCCACGAGGTTCGTGCGGTTCGTGATGTTGAAGATGTCGTAGAACAGATCGACGCTCTGGATGCCCAGTTTCACCGGGATCGAGTACCGGAACGAGACGTCCACGAGCAGGGACCCCGGCCCCTGCAGGCCGTTGATCACCGCGCGCCCGGCGCCGTCCACCGCCGACTGGATGGGCCGCGTGAGGTCGTCGACGCCCCGGACCGGTCGGTCGTTGTTGTCCTGGTCGCCGTTGACGTCCCGCCCCACGGTTTCGTTCACGGGCGCACCGCCGATGGCGCTCACGACCGTGGCGACGGTGAAGGTTCGCCACGGATTCAGGGTGCCGCTGGCCGCGAGCACGTTGCGCCGATCGAACGCGAACCGCCCGTAGTCCGCGCGCGGATCGTTGTCCAGCCACACGCGCCGGACGTCGGGGTTGCCGAGGCCGGCGTAGTTGCTGCGCTGGACCGTGTACGCCAGCCGTCCACTCCACCGGTTGGACATCCGCTTGTTGAACGACACCTGCAGCGACTTGTAGTTGCCGTCGAATTCCGGGCGCGTGGTCGTCAGGAGGACACGCTGGAAGTTCGTGCCGCGCGCGATGGCCGGGATGTAGATGCCGCCCGGATCGAAGCCGGTGACGCCGGGCCGGACGCCGTTGACCGGCTCGTTGATGTCGATGATCCCCACCTGGTTCTTCGAGACGTTCGCGACGTAGTCGATGCCGATGGCCGACACCGGTCCGACCTGCTGCGACAGCCCGATGCTCCACGACCACTGGTAGGGCATCTGGCGGTTCGGGTCGTCGATGCGGGGGTTGCGGTTGAACGTGGTGCCCGCCAGGACGCTGTCGCGCAGCCGGGCCAGTTCGGCGCGGCCCGCCGCACTCAGGGCCGCGACGCCGAGGTTGCCTTCGGAGTCCCGGATCACGTCGGGGCGCAGGATGGGATTGTTCGGATCGCTGATCGTGATGTTCGGGTAGCGCGTGACGACGCCGCTCTGCTGGTGCGCGAGGTCGATCGACACGGGCACGTAGGAGTAGAAGCGGCCGACACCGCCGCGAATCACGGTGGTGCCGCGGCCGTTGACATCCCACGCGAAGCCGGCGCGCGGCGCGAAGTTCATCCGCGCATCAGGCGTCTGCCGCTGCCGGTCGTAACGAAGGCCGAGGTTCAGCGTGAGCTGCCCGTTCAGGCGCCACTTGTCCTCGACGAACCCGTAGAAGCGGCGGTCGCGCGAGAAGATATCGTAGGAGTTCACGTCGAGCGGACCCACCGTGACGTCGAACTGGAAGGGATAGGTTGCGGGGTTTGCCGGGTCGTACGGCAGATCGCTGCGGAACTGGTAGGTGCCGGAGCTCACCGCGCCGCGAGGGGGCGACTGGTTGAAGCTGAGGCCGCCGCCGAACTTGAACGTGTGCTCCCCGGCAAGGCTCGGCAGGAAGTAGCTGAACGAATCATCGATGGTGTAGGTGCGAATCCGGGTGTTCAGTCCTTCGCCGCCGCGCCCGGTGATGAAGCTCGGGTGCACGTTGCGCTGGCCGAGAGAGAACGGGTCGCGCCCGCCGAACCCGATGAACTTCACGTCGTCGTCGAAGAAGGTCTGGGCCCCCGTTCCCAGCTGCTCGCCGATGCGGCCCACCCGAAGGACATTCGACGCGCGGTCCGTCAGGACGGACGTGTAGCTGCCGCTGAACAGCTGATCCCAGTCGCTCTCCCAACCCTGCGCGTCGATCGTCTCCGTGTTGGTGTTGAACCCTTCCCCGCGGGTCGGGGCGGTCTCGAGGACCCAGCGCACGTTGAGGAAGTTGCGCTCGTTGATCTGCAGGTCGCCGCGACCGAAGTAGTTCCGCGCTTTGACGGTGAACTGGCCCACCATGTCCTTGGCCAGCGGGGCGGCGATTGCCGGGAAGCGCTTCTGGCCCGCGATCTTCTCGTAGTCGCGTTCGATCGTGAAGTAGAAGTGGGCCCGGTCGCGCAGGATCGGCCCACCGAGCGCGAAACCGGTCTGCAGGGTCAACTCATCCGGCTTCGGAACGCTCGGCGGGAGGAACGCGTTACGGTTGTTGAAGCGCTCGTCGCGGAAGTAGTTGTAGACGCGGCCGTGATACGCGTTGGTGCCGCCGCGGGTCACCATGTTGATGATCGCGCCGGCGCCGCCTCCGTACTCGGCGCTGTACTGGTTGGACAGCACCTGATACTCGGCGATGTTGTCGAGCACCACGCGCACCTGCGTGCCCTGGCTGCCGCCGAGCCGATCGTCGTTGTTGTACATGCCGTCCAGCAGGTAGACGTTCGACTGCGACGGCGTCCCGTTGGCGACGACCTGGCCGCCTTCGAACGACGAGGCGGCCGGGTTGGGCGTCATCCCTGGGATGAGCTGTGTCAGGGCGGTGAAGTTGCGGAAGTTCGACGGCACGTCCTGGATTTCCTGCGCCGACAGGCTGCCACCCAGCTGGTTGCTTGTCTTCTCGACCAGCGGCGCCTGGCCGGTGACGTCGACCGCCTCCTGCAGGCCCCCGAGCTGCATCTTGAACTCGAGGTTGACCGTGGCGCCGGCGGTCAGCTGCAGGTCTGGCCGCTTCACCGTGTTGAAACTGGGCATGACCACGCTCACCGTGTACGTGCCCGGTTCGAGGTTGGGCACCAGATACGCGCCCGTCTCCGCCGTGACGACATCGCGGGTGAATCCGGTGGCCTGGTTGACGACGGTGATTGTGGCGCCGGGAAGCGCAAGGCCATCCGGATCCACGACACGCCCTTCGATCTGGGCGCGCTGTTGCGCGAAGGCGGAAGCGGCCAGCAGGACGCAGGCCGCGGCGGCGAGCACGTGACGCAGGACAGTCGGCATGGAGCCCTCCTCCACAAGTCGTACGTGGTGGCGTGAGCCTACCCGCCGGGTCGTGTCCGTGATGTCAAAGGATGTCTCGATGTTGTCTCCAGGTTGTCATTGGCCCTGGGCAGGCCTGCACCGGTTGACACGCGTCGGCCGACGGGCGTAAGGTGCGCCCTCGCACGACGCCATGTCCAGTTCCGCCAGCGCGACGTACAACGCGTCACCCGGCCCGGCGCGGCACACCGTCCTGGTCGTCGACGACGATGAGGATGTGAGGAGGCTGCTGCGGGAAGCCCTTGCAGCTGGCGGGTACGACGTGCACGGCGTCGCCTCCGGCGAGGACGCCCTGCGGCAGCTGACGCGCGGCGACTACGCCCTGGTGCTGCTCGACGTGGTTCTCCCTGGCATGACCGGCGTCGAGGTGTGCCGCCACCTGCGTGCAGGAGGGCAGCACGTGCCGGTCATCATGCTCTCGGCCCGCTCCCAGGAGTTCGAGCGTGTGCTCGGCCTCGACGCCGGCGCCGACGACTACATCGTGAAGCCCTTCAGCGTGATGGAGCTGCTGGCGCGGGTCCGCGCGATCGTGCGGCGGCACTCCTGGCTCGGCAGTACGCCCGAGGAGGTGGTGATCGGCGACGTCAGCATCCGGCCGCGGCAGCGGCTGGTGCTGCGCCGGGGGCGACGCGTGCCGCTGTCGGCGCGCGAGTTCGAGCTGCTCCGCTACCTGCTCGCGCATCGAAACCAGGTGGTGAGCCGCGAGCAGTTGCTCCGCGACGTGTGGGGCTACCACGAACTGTCGATCACTCGCACGGTGGACAACTACGTGGCGAAGCTGCGCACCCAGATCGAGCCGCGTCCGCACGCACCCCGCTACCTCGTGACGGTCCATGGCAGCGGGTACCAACTGCTTGTCTGACGCGGCGCCGCTACAATAGCCGGGAATCACCTCGGGGAGGTACCCGCATATGGAGCGCAGCCGTTTCCTCATCACCGGCGGCAGCCAGGGCATCGGCGCTGCACTGGTCGACCTGGCCCGGGCCGCCGGACACCAGGTCGTCTTCACCGGCCGCAACCAGGCGTTGCTGGACGCGGTGGCTGTGCGCACCGGCGCGTGGGCGTGTGCCGGCGACGTCGCCAGCGCCGACGACAACGCGCGTGCGGTGGCGTTCTGCGACGAGAAGATGGGCGGCATCGACGTGCTGGTCAACAACGCCGGTTACGCCTACCGGGCGGAGATCGGCGCCATGGACATGGGTGCCATGCGGCGCATGTTCGAGACCAACGTCTTCGGGCTCGTGGATCTCACCAACCGCGTGGTTGCCGGGATGAAGGCCCGCGCCGCGGGCGACATCGTCAACCTCGCGTCGACCTCCGGCATGAAGGGCGCACCGACCGGCACCGCATACAGCGGCAGCAAGTGGGCCGTCCGCGGCATCTCGCAGTGCTGGCAGGCCGAGCTGCGGCCTCACGGGATCCGGGTCACGTGTGTCTGCCCATCGGAAGTGCAGACCAACTTTGGTGGGCGCGGCGGGCGCAACAACCCGAACAAGCTGTACGCACAGGACATCGCCGCCGCAATCATGGCGACGCTGGAGATGCCACGCCGCGTGCTGCTGCCCGAATACGCGGTGTTCGCCAACAACCCGTGGAAGGAAGACTGAGGCGCGGCACCGGCACCCCATGACCGACCAGCTCGCGCTTTTCGACGTGGGTCCGGAACAGGAGCCCGACCCGGTCGCGCTGCAGCTCGAGCGCGCGCACCGCGAGGCGGGCGCAATCGCCGCGCGCCTGCCCGAGGGTGTGTACTTCGGGACCAGCTCGTGGAGCTTCCCGGGGTGGAAGGGCCTGGTGTACTCGCGGGCGCAGACGCAGAGCCGGCTGGCGAAGGAGGGTCTGCGTGAGTATGCGCGCCACCCGCTGCTGACCACCGTCGGCGTGGACCGCAGCTACTACGCGCCGATGCCGGCCGACGACCTGCGGGCGTATGCGGAGCAACTGCCCGGCGGCTTCCGTTGCTGTTTCAAGGCGCCGGCTGCCGTCACGGCCGTGGCGCTGGGCCCGACGGCCCGGCCGGCACCGAATCCCGACTTCCTGTCGGCGGACCGGCTGATCGCCGATCTGCTCGAGCCATGCGACGCCGTGTTCCGGTCCCACACGGGCCCCATCATCCTCGAGTTCCCGCCATTCCCGCGGTCGATGCGCATGGAGCCGGCGGCCTTCCTGGCCCGCCTCGACCGCTTCCTGGGCGACCTGCCGGCGGGGTTCGACTACGCGGTGGAACTCCGCGACGCGCGCCTGCTGACGCCCGAGTACCGGGAGATCATCGGTCGCTACGGCGTCGCGCACACGTACAACTACTGGACCGCGATGCCGATGCCGGCCGACCAGGCGGCCATCGTGCCGCCGGAGGGCGCCGACGTCGTCGTGATCCGGCTGCTGCTGCGCCCGGGTACCTGGTACGAGGACCAGCGCGACCGGTTCATGCCCTTTGACCGGATCGTCGAACCGGATCCCGCCATGCGGGCGGACGTCGTGACGGTGACCCGTCGGGCGCTCGCCCACGGCCGGCGCGTTTTCGTGCTCGTGAACAACAAAGCGGAGGGATCGTCGCCGTTGACGGTGACCGCGCTCGCCCGCCAGCTCGCATACGAACCGCGCTGAGTCGGAGGCACGGAGCCTGACGTCAACGCTCGATGAGCGATTCCAGTTCCGCGTCGCCGGGGTTGTAGTCCGCCAGCCCGACCTGCAGGTTCCCGGGGTTGGTGGCGTACAGCAGCCCGGTCTCCATCGTGATCACGCCCTCGCGGACGAGCCGCTCGATCTCGCCGTCGAACGACTGCATGCCGTCGAGCGCGCCGTCGCGGATGGCGTCGAGCAGCGACCTGCCTTCGCGTTCGCCCTGCTCGATGTACTCACGCGTGCGCATGGTGGACTTCAGGATCTCGAGCACCGCAATCCGCCCTCCCGCCTTCTTCGGAATCAGCCGCTGGGAGATGAAATAGCGGAAGGCGCCGGCCAGGCGGGTCCGGACGATCTGCTGGTCCGAGGCGGGAAACGTGCCGATGATCCGCTCCACGGTCTTGGATGCATCGATCGTGTGCAGCGTGGAGAGCACGAGGTGCCCCGTTTCCGCGGCCGTGAGGGCGATCTCGACCGTCTCGCGATCGCGCATCTCGCCGACGAGGATCACCTTCGGCGCCTGTCGCAGGGCCGCGCGCAGCGCCGACGCGAAGCTGGGCGTGTCCGCGTGCAGCTGGCGCTGGTGAATCGTCCCCCGCTTGTGCGTGTGCAGGAACTCGATCGGATCCTCGATCGTGATGATGTGCTCGGCGCGCGACTCGTTGATCAGGTCGATGACGGCGGCCAGGGTCGATGACTTTCCCGACCCGGTCTGCCCGGTCACGAGCACGATGCCGGTCTTGAGCCGCGCGACCTCGGCCAGCGACGCGGGCAGCTTGAGCTCCTCGAGTGTCGGAATACGCGATGCGATGACGCGCATCACGATCGCGAAGCACCCGCGCTGCCGGAATGCGTTCACCCGGAAGCGGGCGCGGTCGGGAATCGAATACGCGAAGTCCGCCGCGCCGTCGTGCTCCAGGGCATGCAGCGACGGACCGTGCCCGCCGATCAGGTCGCGCGCGATGCGGGCGGTGTCCTCGGGCGTCAGCAGGTCGAGCCCGGGCACGAGCACCGGGGACAGTTCGCCGTGCCGCTCCACCTGCAGGGGCCGCCCGGGCGAGAACACGAGATCGCTGATGCCCTTGCCCGAGTCCAGCATTGCGGTCACGAGTGCTTCGGTCGTCCAGGGAGCAGCGGCGGGGGCGCCGAAAAGGCGGTCGTCGGCCGCGGCAGGGGGCATGGCGTCGGAAGCTGAAGTGGTCATGAGGGATAGGCTGGGGGTGGTGTTCAGTCTCCGTCCTTATCGGCGGGACGGGCCGTCACCTTACCCAACCGCGGCGGGACGGGCTATGCTCATGCCCGCGTCCGCTGTCGAAAGGCTGATCGTGTGCAGAACCGTGTGACTCGAGTGCTCGCCGTGGCCCTGCTGGCCGGCCTGGCCGCCGCCGCGGCCCCCAGAGCCCAGTCGGGCGGAGGGGCGCGCCGGGTGCCCACCTTCCGGGTGGATCCCGCGTGGCCCCGGCCGCTCCCCAACCGGTGGATCATCGGGGCCGTGGCAGGCGTGGCCGTCGATGCGAACGACCACGTGTGGATCACGCACCGGCCGTCCACGCTCCAGCCCAACGAGACACGCGCCATCTGGAAAGCCGCCCCGCCAGTGCTCGAGTTCGCCGCGGACGGCACGCTGCTGTCCGCGTGGGGGGGGCCAGGCGAGGGCTACGAGTGGCCGCAGCTCGAACACGGCATCCACGTGGACGCTCGCGGCGACGTCTGGCTCGGCGCGGGGGGCGACAAGGACGCCCACATCCTGAAGTTCACCCGCGACGGCCGGTTCCTGCAGCAGATCGGGCGCCAGGGCAAGGGTCAGGGCAGCAACGACACCGAGAACCTCGGCGCACCGGCCAACATCACGATCGACGAGGCCGCACGCGAGATCTACGTCGCCGACGGCTACGTCAATCACCGGGTCATCGTGTTCGACGCGACGACCGGGGCCTACAAGCGGCACTGGGGCGCCTACGGCAACCGGCCCGACGATGGGTGGTTCACACGACAGGGGGAGAAACTGCCCGGCCCCTTCAGCGGTGCGGTGCAGCACGAGAACCGGCCGAGCCAGTACGATCCGAACGGCCCGCCCGCCCCCCAGTTCCGGATCGTCCATGCGGTGCGCATCGCGAAGGACGGGCTCGTGTATGTGTGTGACCGGACCAACGACCGCCTGCAGGTGTTTCGCAAGGACGGCACGTTCGTGCGGGAGGTCGTCATCGCGAAGGACACCTTCGGCAGCGGCTCCGTGTGGGACGTCGCGTTCTCGACCGACCCGGCGCAGGCGTTCATCTACATCAACGACGGCACGAACCAGCTGATCTACGTCCTCGACCGGCAGACCCTGGAGATCGTGAGCACGTTCGGCGGCCACGGCCACTGGGCCGGACAGTTCTACGGCGCACACAACATCGCCGTGAACTCGAAGGGGGATCTGTTCGTCACCGAAACCTACGAGGGCAAGCGGGTCCAGAAGTTCCTGTACACGGGCCTCGGCGCGCCGTCCAAGGCCCCCTGACGCCCCGCCCCTGGGTGGCAGCCGGCGGCCCTCCAGCCCGCTCCGGGTGCGGCCATCCCGCCCGCACTTGGGGGCGTATACTGAGGGCCCGCCCCTGCACCGATGCTCACGCCTCCGGACCCGCCGCACGCACGACGCACGCTGCGCCGCGCGGTCGCCATCTTGCTGGGAGCGATGGCTGTCGCCGGCCTGACGTGGTTCTACGTGGCCGCGGCCACCGAGCATGCGCGCCGCGTCAACACCGTGAAGGCGCGCGGGGACCAGAGCGGCTACCTGTGGGACGCACAGCGTGTGTACCGCAATTTCCGCGGCTACCGTCCGCCGTTCCTCATCGGGGAGCGCAACCGCATGCCCCTGTATGCCGGGTATCTCGCGCTGTTCTACCGGCGCGGCATGACCGACCCGGACTACTTCGAGGTGGCCAAGCGCGCGAACATCTACCTGTCGGTCGGCCTGCTGGCGCTCCTGGCCGCCGTGCTGCGCCGGCAGCTGCCGCCGGTGCCGGCGGTGAACGTCGTCGGCGTACTCGCCTTCGGCTGCTTCATCTTCAAGGCCGGGTATTCGCAGTCCGAGCTGCTGTTCTACACGCTCTTCCTGTTCACGTTCATCGCGTGCTGGCACCTCTTCTCCGCCCGTGGGCGCCGTGCCCTCTGGCTGGCGGCGCTTGCGGGAGCCCTGGCCGGCGTCTCGCACCTGACCAAGGCGGCGATGCCGCCCTACGTCGCCATCTTCGCCGCGGTCTACCTGCTCGCCTCCCTGGTGGAAGCCGACGTGCGCCGCTCGTGGGCCGATCGGTGGAGGCTTCTGGCGCAGCGCACCGTGGCAATCACGGTATTCGCGCTCGTGTTCCTCGCGGTCCTGTCTCCGTACCTGCTCACCAGCAAGCGGGTGTTCGGGCAGTACTTCTACAACGTCAACAGCACCTTCTACGTCTGGTACGACAACTGGGCGCAGGCCAGCCTCGGAACCTATGCCCACGGCGACGGCGAGGGCTGGCCGCGTCTGCCCGACGACCAGCTGCCGAGCGCGGCCAGGTACTGGCGGACGCACACCCTGGCACAGATCGGCGATCGACTGGCCGGCGGCTTCCGGGACATGGCCGAGAAGTCGTACTCGATGTTCAACTACCTCCACTACGTCGTCCTCTTCAGCGCGGCGACGCTCGTGGTGTGTGTCTCGAGGCCCCGGGAGGTCGGCGCGCTGGTGGCACGCCACGCCGGCCTGGCGGCGTTCCTCGCCGCCTACGGCGCGGCGTACCTGCTGCTCGTGGCGTTCTACCACCCCACGTCAGGCACCGGCACCGCCCGCTTCCTGCTGGCCCATCTCGCGCCGCTGCTCTTCGCGATCTCGCGGTTCCTCACGAGCCCGTCGATCAGCCGGACGCGCTGGTCGATCGCGGGGCGCGAGCTGTCGCCTGCACACGTCCATGCCGCGGTGGCGCTGGTCCTCGCTTTCGATGTCGCGTTCCGGGTCTGGCCGCGGCTGATGAGCACGTACGGCGGCTTCTGACGCGCGTGGGCTCCGCACGCGGTTGACTGACGAAAAAGGCCGGCTGCGGAGAACCACAGCCGGCCAGCGGATGTTGCCCGGGGATATTGTCGGCCTCGAGCTCGGGCCCGAAGGGCCGCGCCTGCTCAGTCGACGAGGAGGGCGCCCGGATCCTCGACGAGCTCCTTGATCTTCACGAGGAACTTCACGGCCTCGGCGCCGTCGATGATGCGGTGGTCGTAGGTAAGCGCGATGTACATCATCGGCCGGATGACCACCTGTCCCCCAATGGCGACGGGACGATCCTTGATGGCGTGCAGGCCGAGGATGCCGACCTGCGGCGGGTTGAGGATCGGCGTGCTGAGCAGCGAGCCGAACACGCCGCCGTTGGTGATCGTGAAGGTGCCGCCCTTGAGGTCGGCGAGCGACAGCGTTCCGTCCTCGGCCGCCTTCGCGAAGTAGCGCACCTGCTGTTCGATCTCGGCGAAGGACATCCGATCCGCGTCGCGCAGCACGGGGACCACGAGCCCTTCGGCCGCGCCGACGGCGACGCCGATGTCGTAGTAGTGCTTCAGCACCATCTCGTCGCCCTGGAGTTCCGCGTTCACGCGCGGGATCTCCTTGAGGGCGCCCACCGCCGCCTTCACGAAGAAGGAGGAGAGGCCGAGATTGACGCCGTGCCGGTCCTTGAACGCCTGCTTGCGCCGCTCGCGCAGCGCCATCACGGCGGACATGTCGACTTCGTTGAACGTGCTGAGCATCGCCGCGGTGCTCTGTGCTTCCACCAGGCGCCGGGCGATCGTGGCGCGGCGCTTCGACATGCGCACGCGTTCCTCGGAGCGGTCGCCCGCGGGCCGCGCGACGGCGGGACGCGGTGCCGGGGCAGCAGCCTTTGCCGCGGCCGGCGCGGCGGGGGTGGGCGCGCTGCCCTGCGCAGCGCGTTCGACATCACTCTTCGTGACGCGCCCGGCGACGCCGGTCCCCTTCACGGCGGCGATGTCGACGGCGTTCTGCTCGGCCGCCTTCTTCGCCGTCGGCGTGGCGCGGGTCTTTTCGCCCTCGGCTCCCTTGGCCGCCGCGGCAGCAGCGGGAGCTGCGGCCGGCTCCGCCGGTGTTGCCGCGGGGGCGGCCACCACGGTCCCCGACTCGTCGATCACGCCGAGCACCTCGCCGATCTTCACGTCGGCGCCCGCCGCATGGTCCACGCGGCTCAGCACGCCGGCCACGGGCGCCGGCACCTCCAGGTTCACCTTGTCGGTCTCGAGTTCGACGACGGGGTCGCCGATCGCGACGGCGTCGCCGACGTTCTTCATCCAGCGGGCGACACGCGCTTCGACGATCGATTCCCCGACCTCGGGCACAACGATATTTGCAGGCATCGGTCGATGTAGTCCTTGTCTGTGCGGTTAGCCGGCGACCTTCTCGGGCGCGGGCTGCGTCCCGGCCCGGGCGCGACCCGGCGCCTTCCTGGCGACGGGTGCGAAGGCCGCCTCGATGAGCAGCTGCTGGTTGCGTGAGTGGCGCGAGGCCGAGCCCTCGGCGGGGCTCGCACTGCGCGGGCGCGCGAGCAGGCGCACCGGGCGGCCGCTGGCCGCCGTTTCCAGGTGCGGACGCAGGAAGTCCCAATAGCCCATGTTCTCGGGCTCCTCCTGAATCCAGACGATCTCCTCGGCTGCGCCGTACCGGTCCAGCATCGCGCGCAGGTCGGGCGCGGCGATGGGATAGAGCTGCTCCATCCGGCAGATCGCCACGTGGCGGGCGTCCGCCCGCTTGTCGCTTCCGGCAAGGTCCACGTACATCTTGCCGGTGCATACCAGCACGCGGCGCACCTGCGGCGCCCGCGCCGCTGCCTCCTCGTCGGCGATCAGGCGGCGGAAGCGGCCCTCGGCGAGTTCACGCGGCGTGGAGGCCACCATCGGGTGGCGCAGCAGGCTCTTGGGCGTCAGGACGACCAGCGGCAGCGGATCCTCGAGCAGCAGCCGGGCCTGACGTCGCAGCAGGTGGAAGAACTGGCCCGCGCTGGTGACGTTCGCGATGCGGACGTTGATGTCGGCCGCGAGCTGGAGGAAGCGTTCGGGCCGTGCGCTCGAGTGTTCGGGGCCTGCTCCCTCGTGGGCGTGCGGCAACAGCAGGACCATCGACGGGCGCTGCCCCCACTTGCTGCGCGCCGACAGCACGAACTCGTCGAGGATCATCTGCGCGCCGTTGATGAAGTCGCCGTACTGGGCTTCCCAGATCACGAGGCGCGACGGCTCCTGCACGTTGTAGCCGAACTCGAACCCGATCGTCGCCAGCTCGGTGAGCGGCGAGTTGTGGATTTCGAAGGCGGCCCTGGCCTGCGGCAGCGCCTGCAGCGGCACGTGGCGCGTGCCGGTGGACGGATCGTGCAGCACCGCATGACGGTGGCTGAAGGTGCCGCGTTCGACGTCCTCGCCCGTGAGGCGGATGCTCGTGCCTTCCGCAAGGATGGAGGCGTAGGCCAGTTCCTCGGCAGCCGACCAATCGATCGTGCGCTCGTCGGGCTGCGCGAAGATCTGGGCGCGCCGTTCGCGGCCACGCACCAGCTTCTTGTGGACGCTGAAGCCGTCGGGCACGGCCAGCAGGCTCCCGTTGAGCGCCACGAGCGTATCCAGCGGCACGGACGTGTCCACGCGACCCGCGGCACCGGCCGGCGGCGTGGGCGGGATCGGCTCGACGAAGTCCTTCTCGGGCTCCAGCGCCTCGAGCACCTGCTGCAGCTCGTCGCCGTACTTCCTGGTCATCTCGGCGGCCGACGCGTCGGTGACGAGGCCGCGCGAGACGAGGCGCTTGGCGAAGATCTCGCGGACGGTCGGGTGCGTGGCAATCGTCTGGTACATCAGCGGCTGGGTGAAAGCCGGCTCGTCACCCTCGTTGTGACCGTGCCGGCGGTAGCCGATGAGATCGATCAGGAAGTCGCGGTGGAACGTGTTGCGGTAGGCGATCGCCAGGCGGGCCGCCTCGACGCACGCCTCCGGGTCGTCGGCGTTGACGTGCACGATCGGGATCTTGAAGCCGCGCGCGAGGCCGCTCGAGTACGACGTGCTGTAGGACTCGCGCGAGACGGCCGTGAACCCGAGCTGGTTGTTCACGATGATGTGGATTGTGCCGCCGTTGTTGTAACCCGCCAGCCGCGCGAGGTTCAGCGTCTCGGCCACGATGCCCTGCCCCGGGAACGCCGCATCGCCGTGGATCAGCACGGGCAGGGAGCGGGCCGGATCGAACTCGGGCGCACCGGGCCGCTCGGCCGTGGTGCCGGCAGCCCGGGCCATGCCGAGGACCACCGGGTCGACGGCCTCGAGGTGGCTCGGGTTCGGCGGCATCGCGACGATCATGCGAATCTCACGGCCGTTCTTGATGGCGCGATGCGCGCCGGCGTGGTACTTCACGTCGCCGGTCCACGCCATGTCTTCGCTGAAGCGCGTCAGCGGGTCCTTGAACTCGGCCAGGATCTGCGCGTAGGGCTTGTTCAGCACGTGCGCCATCACGTTCAGGCGGCCCCGGTGCGCCATGCCGATCAGCATGGAGCCCACGCCTGCCTCCGCCGCGTCGCCGATGATCTCGTCGAGGATGGGGATCATCATGTCGAGCCCCTCGATCGAGAAGCGCGTCTTGGCCTGGAAGGCGCGGTGCAGGAAGCGCTCGAACGCCTCCACCTGCGACAGCCGATCGAGCAGCGCCACGGGGTCGATCGGGTCGGCCGGCGCGCGGAAGCGGCCCTGCTCCACGGCAGTCCGCAGCCATTGCCGCTCCTCGGGCACGAAGACGTGGGAGTAGTCGTGCCCCGACGAGGCGCAGTACACCTGCCGGAACCGCTCGACCACGTCGAGCATGTTGGAAGCGCCAGTCGCGAGCGGGGAGGGGATGAGCGTCGGGGGCAGGGAGCGGAGGTCGTCGTCGGTCACGCCGTGCGTGGCGGCGAGGAGGGCGGGGTCGCCGAGTGGCTGCGTCCCCAGGGGATCGAGCTGCGCGGCGAGATGCCCATACTGCCGGATGGCCTGGGCCAGGTTGACGGCGCCCACGGCCTTCTGCAACGCGCCTTCGCCCAGCGAGACCGGCTCGGCGTCGGCCTCACGCGGTGGCGTCCACGTCGCGAACAGCGCCCTCGTTTCGGCGTCCACCGCGTGTGGATCGGTCAGGTAGCGCTCGTACAACTCCAGCACGTACCCGCGGTTGATGCCGCTGAACCCCTGCCAGCTCGTCATACCCTTCTGATCCTACCTTCCATGCGGATGTGGCCGCGGCGCACCCGTGCCGCAACCGACACCAGGGCACGCGCTGTACGGGGAGGGCGCTCGTGAGCCGGCCGCCACGCGGCGCAGGGCGTCGGGTGCCCTCCTCGTGCGACCGCCTCTCAGAAAGTCACCGCCCGCTGTCGCGGGCTGGTCGCTCAATTGTCCCGGTCGTTGGTATCGGCACGGCACCCCGGTGCCGGCACGGTACCGACCGACGATTTTATCATGCCCGGCCCTGCCGCCGACCCGCCGGGGCGCGCGAGGCACCTCGTCCGTGGCGCGCCGGCCGACATCGTCCGACACTCTTGACGTACCCGCTGAGCAGGGAAATAATCTGCGCCCTGCGGGGAATATTCCCCACGGCAACGATATGCGCCGAACTCCCCGAAGCGGCCGGTTTTTCGGCACTTCTCGGCGCGTGCGTCGGGCAGTGGGCACATCCGCGGGTCACGTGTGTCGTCGTTGATGCAGCTGGAAAGGAGCCACTGATGCCTCGTTCGACGCTCCATCTGGGAGCAGGCGCCGTCGCGTTCGGCGCCGTCCTCGCCCTGACCGGGACCGCGTTTGCGCAGCAGGCGCCCGCGAAGCAGGTCACCTTCAACAAGGACGTCTCGCCCATTCTCCAGGCCAAGTGCCAGTCGTGCCACGAGCCCGGCTCGATCGGCCCGATGTCGCTGGTCACCTACCAGGACGCGCGGCCGTGGGCCCGCTCGATCAAGAACCGCGTGGCCACGCGGCAGATGCCGCCGTGGCACATCGACCGCTCGGTCGGCGTGACGAAGTTCAAGAACGACATGTCGCTCAGTGACGAACAGGTCGCGACCATCGTGGCCTGGGTCGACGGCGGCGCCCTCGAGGGCAACCCGGCCGACTTCAAGCCCAAGCCCGTGAACAAGGACCTGTTCTGGCAGGGCGAACGCGACGGGTACGGTGCCCCGGACCTGGTCGTGACCGCGCCGATGCAGACGATGCCCGCCGTGCACCAGGACGTGTGGTGGCGCCCGGTCAGCG
>CAYLTD010000034.1:0-50907 GCA_964386715.1 uncultured Bifidobacterium sp. | reverse complement strand
AAGAAGTAAGCCAGTCGCGCGCCTGCTCGACGTCGGCCTGGGTGAGCTGGTGGGCAGCCTGATGCAGGAGCACCGTCACATCCGCGCCGGCGGCGCGCAGGAGCGCGACCAGATGCCGGGTGTCCTCTGGCGCCGTAATGCGGTCGAACCGCCCGTTGGACACCAGCACCGGCGTGCCCGGCAGCTTCGGCATGCGCTCGGGCATCATCGGGACGTCTCCCCGGAACAGCACCGCTCCCGCCAGCGTCTCCGGCCATGACAGCAGCACGGTGGCCGCGAAGATGGCGCCCTCCGCAAACCCCACCGCCATGACCTCTCGCGCGTCGAACTGATAGTGGGCGGCCGCAGCGGCCACGAAGGAGGCGAGCTGTGCGGCGCGCCGGGGCAGGTCTTCGAGATCGTAGACGGTCTGGGTGAGGCGCTTGAAGAAGCGCAGCATGCCGCGATCCTCGACCTGCCCGCGCGGGCTGAGCACACCCGCGGTCGGCTGAAGCAGTCGGGCGAGGGAGAGCATGTCCCGCTCGTCGCCGCCGATGCCGTGCAGCAGCAGGAGCGTGCGCCGGTCGGTGCCTGGGGCGGGCTGGTAGACGTGGGTGAAGGAGAGGTCGGCCACTGAGGCCGGATTATCGCGCGCGGCGGCGGCCGGGACACGACATACGCATGTCCCGGCCGCACTTTCTGTGCAAACAGCCGGTCTAGTGCACGGCGACTTCCGAGCCGCCGGAGTGGACGTAGGCTTCTTCGCCGTGCATCGCCACGTCGAGGCCCAGCGACTGGTCGTCGTCGTTGGCGCGCAGCGGGAAGACCGCCCCGACCACCTTCAGCAGGATGAAGCTGGCCACCATGCTGTAGACGAGCGCAACGACCACGGCAATCGCCTGCGTGGCCAGCTGCCCGGGGTTGCCGAACAGCAGGCCGTCGGCCACGCCGTTCAGCGCCTTCTGCGCGAACACCCCGGTCAGCAGCGCCCCGAAGGTGCCGCCCACGCCGTGGGCCGCGACCACGTCCAGCGAATCGTCGAGGGTCGTCTTGGCCCGCCACAGCAGCCCGAAGTAGCTGGGAATGGCCGCGAGCCCGCCGAGGATGATGGCGCTCATCGGTCCGACGAACCCCGCTGCGGGGGTGACGGCCACCAGGCCGACCACGATCGCGGTCGCAGCGCCGACAGCCGTTGTCTTCTGCAGGCGGACCATGTCGAGGATGGCCCAGACGACCAGCGTGCCCGCCGGCGCGAGCATCGTCGTGGTGAACGCGAGGGCGGCGATGTTGTTGGCGGCAAGCGCGCTGCCGGCGTTGAACCCGAACCAGCCAAACCACAGGAGCCCCGTGCCGAGCAGGGTGAAGGGCACGTTGTGCGGGGCCAGCGCCATCTTCTTGTAGTCGCGGCGCGGGCCGATGACCATGGCGGCCACCAGGGCGGCAGCGGCCGCGTTCACGTGGACAACGGTGCCGCCCGCGAAGTCGAGGGCGCCCATGTCGGCGAGGAAGCCACCGCCCCACACCCAGTGCGCCACCGGCACGTAAACGAAGAGCGCCCAGAGCGTGATGAAGGCGACGTAGGCCGGGAAGCGCATGCGCTCGACGATGGCTCCGGAGATCAGCGCCGCCGTGATGATGCAGAAGGTCCCCTGGTAGCACATGAAGAGCAGGTGCGGGATCGTGCCCTTGGCGTCGAGACCCACCCCGCGCAGCAGCGCGAACGAGGCGTCGCCGATGAAGTTGCTGCCCTCGCTGAATGCCAGCGAGTACCCGATGACGGCCCAGAGCACGCCGACGAAGCCGAGCGAGATGAAGCTCATCATCATCGTGTTCAGGGCGTTCTTCGATCGCACCAGCCCGCCGTAAAAGAAGGCCAGCGCCGGCGTCATGAGCAGCACCAGTGCTGTCGAAACCAGCATCCAACTCGTATCCGCAGCGTTCATCCTTGTGTCCCTTCTACAGTGAGGTCGTGCCCTGATGCACTGCACCGCAGAGAGGCAAGCAGTACGCCACGCCTGCTGGGCTGGAGCTCTTGCCGCAACTCGCTGTGCTGTCGTGGGATAGGCCCTGAGGCGTTCGCTGCGGTGGGCCGACAGTTTTGTAGTCACCGCCGTATTCGGGCACAAGCTTGTTGTTGTCGCCGGGAGTCAGTCAGGCGACGCCACGCGGTCAGGCGCTGAAACCGGCGTGTGGGCAGGCCCGAGGGGCCCCGACGCCTCCGGCTTCCTCACGGCGTGCGTCGGTGTGCCCGCGCAGGGGGCGCCGCCAGGGCCTCCATGCGGGCTGCGATGGCCCTCCGGGCGAGTGTCAGGGGGCATGCGTCGGGCCGCCGGCCCTGTCGTCGCCATCTCGTCCCTACATTCCTGGTCTTCAGGGCGCTGGCACAGACAAATGTGTCGGCTTGTCGCATGCTGCGTGGGGCCGGGGTGCGGGACGGCCGCGCAGCCGGATTCCTGCGAAAAAGCCTACGTTTTGAGGGGCCGCCCCAGGTCGTCTCGTCTGGCGTCGCTCTTGCTCCCGCTGAGGCAGGCGCGCGACCGCGCGGGTGACGCCCGGTACCGCCGCCGGCGCGCACCCTGCGGCGGCACGGCACCTCCCCGCGCTGCGGCGCGGGAAGGTAGGATCGTCGCAGCGGCTGAATCGCCGTTCATACACATGCCAGAGCCACGGACCCAGCCTGATGCGCGCCAGGAGGCGCGAGTAGTCCGCGCGTCACGTCTCGCGGGCGCACGGACCGAGCTTGCCGAGGCATCGGGGCGAGGCCACGGCGGCCGCCACGCGATGCGGCAGTACTCGCACCGCATGGACGCCCTCGTGCAGCAGCTGTTCGCCGACGCCGGTCCCGTGGCGCAGCCCGTCGCCGTGTTCGCACTCGGCGGCTACGGCCGCCGGGAACTGTGCCTGCACTCGGACGTCGACGTGCTGATCCTCTTCTCAGGCGCAATCGAGCGCGAGGAAGAGCGGTTCCTGCACAACTTCCTGAATCCGCTGTGGGACCTGGGGCTCAGCATCGGACATCACGTCCGCGAAGTGCGCGAAGGCGCCGGGCTGGCCGAGGACAACGCCGAGTTCCTGCTCGCCCTGACCGATGCCCGGCCGGTTGTGGGCGATGCCACGCTGCTCGATCAGTTCCTCGAGGCCTCGAACCGCCCGCTGACCAAGTCGCGCACGCTCCAGGCCCTGAAGTCGCTCATCGCCGATCGCCACGCGCGTTACAACGACACGCTGTACCAGCTCGAGCCGGACGTGAAGGACGCCCCCGGCGGCCTGCGCGACCTGTTCGGCGCGCAGACCATCGCGAAACTGACGGACCCCGCGCTGCTCACCCAGGGCGGTCCGCCGGCGCGCACGCTGGAAGACGCGGAGGAGTTTCTGCTGCGCGTGCGGTCGGTCCTGCACCTCGAGACGGGCCGGCACCACAACATCCTCGGCCACGAACTGCAGGAGCGCGCCGCCGAGCGCCTGGGCTACTCGGGCGCCTCGCCGCGGCAGCGGGTCGAGCGCTTCATGGGTGACTACTTCCGCCACGCGCGCACCATCGACCGCACCCTGCGCTGGGCGCTGCGGGCCGCTCCCGAGCCCATTGGCCGGAACCTCGTGAAGGGGGCCGACGGCATCCGCTTCATCGACGCCAGGGAGGCGGCGGAGCGCCCCGAAACATGGCTCTCACTCTTCGAGGCCGCTCTCAACGAAGGCTGTCCGGTGGCCGACGATGCCCTCGCGTGCGTGCAGCAGAACGCCGGCCGGTTCTCCGCCGAAGCGTTCGTGCCCGCCAGGAGCCACAAGAAGGCGCTGCTGCGGTTCCTGAAGCCGCGGCCCGGGCTCTACGCGCGGCTGTCGCAGATGCACGACTCGGGTTTGCTCGGGCAGATCTTCCCGGAGTTCAAGGCCATCAACTGCCGGGTGGTGCGCGACTTCTACCACAAGTACACGGTGGACGAGCACACGCTGCTGACGATCCGGAACCTCGAGCGGCTCGCGGCGCGGCCGGAGCGCGAGCGCTACGCGCGCCTGCTGACCGAAGTGCACGCCCCCGAACTCCTGGTGCTCGCGCTGCTGTATCACGACGTCGGCAAGTGGTCCGACGATGACCATGCGGCCGAGAGCGCGCGAATGGCGCGACAGATGTTCGACCGGCTTGAACTGGACGACGAGCAGCGGGCGGAAGTCGACTTCCTGGTGCGCGAGCACATCAAGATGTCGCTCGTCGCGTTCCGCCGCGACACCGAGGATCCGGAAATCGTCAGGCAGTTTGCCTCCTTCATCGGCGTGGAAGAACGCCTCAAGATGCTCTGCCTGATGACGCTGGCCGACGTCGCCGCCGTCAGCCGGGAGACGATGACGCCGTGGAAGGAAGAACTGCTCTGGCGGCTCTACGTCGATACCTACAACCACCTCACCCTCAGCTACGGTGACGAGGTCATCGCCCGTGCGCAGCCGCTGCACTCCGCCGTGTACGAGCAGCGCCCCGACGACATCTCCGAGGACGAACTCGGGGCGTTCCTCGAGGGGCTCCCGCGCCGCTACCTGCAGCTGTTCTCCACCGAGGCGGTGTACCGGCACGTGCGGGTGGCGCGGGCCCTCGCGCCCGACGCCGTCAATGCCTGGCTCGATCGCACCGCCTCGGGATGGGAGCTGACCGTCGTGACACACGACCGGCCGTTCCTCTTCTCGAACATCGCCGGCGTCCTGTCCTCGTTCGGGATGGACATCCTGCGCGGCTTCGCCTTCACCAAGCCGAACGGCCTGATCGTCGACATGTTCCACTTCACCGACAACGAGCGCTTCCTCGAGCTGAACGGCGAGGGCAGCGACCAGCTGCTGGCCGTGCTCGACGATGTCATCCACGGACGGGTGGACATCGCCGCCCGTCTCCGCGGGCGCGAAGAGGGAGCCTTCCGGCGCAAGCTGCCGGGCTTCGCCCCGGTGGTGTACGGCGACAACGAGTCGTCGCGCCGCTACACGATCGTGGAGATCATCGCCGAGGACGCGCTCGGGCTCCTCTATCGCGTGAGCCGCGCGATCTCCGAATCCGGGTGCGACGTCGACCTGGTGCTGATCGGCACCGAGGGACGCCGCGCCATCGACGTGTTCCACCTCACCAGGGACGGCGTGAAGCTGACGCCGGACCAGCAGACGATCGTGACCGGTAACCTGCAACGCGTTCTGGAGGGACGCTCATGAAACTGATCAAGGCCATTGTCCGCCCCAACAAAGTCGATGAAGTGAAGGAAGCGCTCGAGAAGCTCCAGATCTCGGGGATGACTGTCACGGAAGTCCGCGGCCACGGCAAGCAGAAGGGCCACACGGCGATCTATCGCGGGCAGGAGTACAACGTCAGCCTGCTGCCGAAAATGGAGGTCGAGGTCGTCGTGCCCGACTCCATGGCCGACGATGCGATCAAGGCCATCATCTCGGCGGCGCGGACCGGCGAGATCGGCGACGGACGGGTGTTCGTGCTGCCCGTGAGCGAGAGCTACAAGATCCGGACGGGGGAAAAAGAAGTCTAGCGCGTAGGGCGTCAGCGTGCGGCCGGCGGCTGGAGGTCCTTCACGATGAAGAGCTTCTCGCCGGGCCGCATCAGCCCGAGTTCACCGCGGGCGATCTCCTCGATGGCGGCGGGGTCGCTCGTCAGACGCTCCAGCCTCTCCTGCAGGCGCGCGTTCTCCGCGCGCTGCCGTTCGAGCGCCGCGACCTCCGCGGCGTACTGGTCCCGTGCACGCAGCGTGGCCAGCAGCCCGCGCTCGCCCACGATGGCATCGACAAACACCGCGCCTGCGAAGAAGATCACCCCCAGGCGCCAGAATCGCCTGGCGCGCAAGCCCCGTCCCTGCGGCGGACGGACTCGTGGCGAGGGCTGGGAAACCTGCGGGGGCACGGTTGTCGACAGTACACCAACTCACATCGTCGTACAACGGGGAAACGTCGGTACCGTCGAGGTCCCGTGATGTCTGAGCGGGAGGTCGTGCTCGCGCTGACCACGGTTCCGACCGCCGAGGTTGGCCAGTCGCTCGGCCGGAGCCTGGTGGAGGAGCGGCTCGCGGCCTGCGTGAACATCCTTCCGCCGATGACGTCGGTGTACTGGTGGAATGGCGAATTGCAGCAGGACGTCGAACACCTGCTCATCGTCAAGACCGCCCGCGATCGGGTGGAGGCCCTGCAGGAGCGCATCTCGCAGCTCCACCCGTACGACCTGCCGGAGTTCATCGTCGTGTCCGTCGCTGACGGGTCGGCGCGTTACCTGGCCTGGGTGCTCGAGGGCGCGCGCGGCGCCGCCGGCGGACCGACCGGGGCCGTGTGACACAATAGCCGACGGCATGCCCAGTCTCGTCGACTTCATCCTCCACAGCGACACGCACCTGCTCGAGTTCGTCAGCACGTACGGCCCGTGGGTCTACGCCCTGCTGTTCCTGATCGTCTTCGCGGAAACCGGCTTCATCGTGACGCCGTTCCTGCCGGGCGACTCGCTGCTGTTTGCCACCGGGGCGCTCGCCGCCGCCGGCGCCATGAACCCGTGGGTCTGCTTCGCCCTGCTCACGTTTGCCGCCTTCGCAGGCAACGCGGTGAACTACTCGGTTGGCCGTTTCGTCGGCCCGCGTGTCTTCACCGCCACCACCACCGAGGGAACGTGGGGCCGGCTCCTGAACCGCGAGTACCTCAATCGCGGGCACGCCTTCTTCGAGCAGTACGGTGGCAAGGCGATCATCATGGGGCGGTTCGTCCCGATCGTGCGGACCTTCGTGCCGTTCGTCGCGGGAGCGGCGCAGATGACGTCGGCGTCGTTCGTGTTCTACAACGTGGCAGGCGCGGTGGCGTGGGTCGGCCTGTGCCTGGGAGCCGGAGTGGTCTTCGGCAACGTCCCGATCGTGAAGGAGAATTTCTCCCTGGTCACGATCGGGATCGTGCTGGTGTCGGTGGCGCCGGCGGTGGTCGAGTTCCTGCGCCACCGGTCCGCCGCACTCGGGCGCGGCTGACGCGCGGGGCGCCCGGCCCGGCACCGGGCTGGACCGCCGCGGCGGCGGGACCGGCGCCCGGCTAGACCAGCGGGACGAACGAGCCGCTCTCCTGGGCGTACAGCCGCTGCACCTGCTCGCGCGCGCGGGCGGGCTCCTGCAGGGACAGCTTCCAGATGTCGAACAGGGCGGGCCCGCCCACGTGCGTGCCGCCCATGCGCTGCAGGAAGGCGAGCGCATCGGCGGTGACAGCAGCCCGCCGCGATGCCGGAGGGCTGGCCGAATCGACATTGGTCACCAGGGTCACGCGGTCGGCGTCCTCGGCCCGCTCGTGCAGCAGTTGGAACAGGCACGCGATTTCGCGGCTGCGCTTCTCGATCGGGTCGTCCTCCAGCGCAACGCTCATCAGGATACGACGCCCCCCATCGAGCCGTACGGCCAGCGCCGGCGCGTCGAGGTCGTCGATGGCCTCGGTCGGGAACTTCAGTGACACGAACACGTCCTGCAGCAGGTCGCGCAGGGGCTCTCCCACCTCGCAGAGCAGCCGGCTGAGACGGCCCATCTCCCGCAGTTCCGCGAGCAGGCGCTGAACCTCCGCCATCCGGTTCCTGTAACCCGGGGGCATCTCCGCCGTCAGCCAGTCCGGACCCAGATCTACGGTCGTCGCTGTTGCGTCCATGAGCAACTCACGTCCTCCATGGACAGACTATCGACCGCTGCTCGTCCGTGGTCTATGGGTCGGTGCGAGAAGTCAGGAATCCTGCGGGAACGGGGCGGCTTCGGCCGAACCCCGGGGTTGGGTGATCAGGCAGCCTCGAGGGCGCGAGCCAGGTCCTCCTTGAGGTCCTCGATGTCCTCGAGACCCGCCGAGATCCGCACCAGGCCGTCGGTAATGCCCAGCATTTCACGCTTCGTCCTGGGCACCGAGGCGTGCGTCATCGTGGCCGGATGGGAGATCAGCGACTCGACCCCGCCGAGACTCTCGGCGAGCGCCAGGAGCCGCACGGCACCGAGCACGCGCCGGGCCGCGTCGAGGGAGCCCAGATCGAACGCGAGCATGCCACCGAAGCCGTTCATCTGGCGCCGCGCGAGGTCGTGCTGCGGGTGCGCGGGCAGCCCGGGGTAGTACACCTTGTGCACCTTTGCGTGCGCCGCCAGGAACTCGGCGAGCACCTGCCCGGTCCGGCAGTGCTGCGCCATGCGCAGGGGCAGCGTCTTGGTGCCGCGCAGCACGAGCCAGGAGTCGAAGGGGCTCAGGATCGCGCCGGCCGCGTTCTGGTAGAACGCCAGCCACTCGATGTCGGCGTCGTGCGTCGCGACCACCACGCCGCCGACGCTGTCGCTGTGGCCGTTCAGGTACTTGGTCGTGCTGTGTGTCACCAGGTCGGCCCCGAAGGCGATCGGCCGCTGCAGGACCGGGCTGGCGAAGGTGTTGTCCACGACCAGTCGCGCCCCGCGGCGGTGCGCGAGGTCCGCAGCCGCCGCCAGATCGGTGAGGCGCATCACCGGGTTGCTCGGCGTCTCCACGAAGAGCATCCGGGTCGACGGCGTGAAGGCCCGTGCGGTGGCGTCGAGGTCGCCCGTGTCGACGTAGGTGAACGACAGCTGGTACTGCGAGAGCACCCGCTCGAAGAAGCGGTACGTGCCGCCGTACACGTTGTCGGAGACCACCACGTGATCGCCGCTCTTCAGGAGCGAGGTGATCGCACCGATGGCGGCCATCCCGGAGGCGAACGCGAATGCAGCCCGTCCTCCCTCGATCGCCGCGAGGTTGCCTTCGAGTGCGGCGCGGGTCGGATTCTGCGTGCGGGCGTACTCGTAGCCCTTGTGCTGGCCGAGCGCTTCCTGGACGTAGGTGGATGTCTGATAGATCGGGGTGATGATCGCCCCGGTGGAAGGATCGGGCTCCTGCCCCGCGTGCAGGCAGATGGTGGAGAATCGTGCGTGCTCGGGCAGTTTCACGATGCGTTCACGATAGCATGGTCTAAGATCGCCCAGACCACGCCCCTATGAAGCACGCGCTGCTCCGCACGCTGCCGGGACGCGCGATCGTCATCGGCGCCGTCGTCAAGCTGGTGGTGTTCCTGATCGCGCTGGTGGCCGAGCCGCCTGGCCTGTTGCGCGCCCTCGATACCCTCGCGTCCGTCGTGCTGGTGGCCGGTGGCGCCTATTTCCTGGCGCAGGGCCTTGCGCTCGCGCAGCGACGCCTGCTGTGGCGGGTGCGGCGCAAGCTGGTCATCTCCTACATCTTCATCGGGTTCATCCCCGCGATCCTCATCGCGGCGTTCTTCCTGCTCGGCGGGCTGCTGCTGTTCTCCAACTTCAGCTCGTACCTGCTGCAGACGCGGCTCCAGGCGCTCTCGGGCAGCGCGGCGGCGATCGCGTCGACCACCGCGGTCGAGATGCAGCGAGCGGGCGGCCGCGGCATCGCGTCCATCGCGCAGCGGCGCCAGGCGGCGGCAGGGCGGCAGTTCCCGGGCGCCTCTATTGCCATCGTGCCGCTGGACCGGCCCTGCGATCAGCCGCCAAGCCCGTCGGATACGCCGGCTGCCGAGCTGCGCTCGCCCGTGCTGGCCGGTCCGTGGAACCATGTCGAACCCCCGCGCCAGCTGCCGACCTGGATCACCTGCAACGGTTTCCAGGGCCTGCTCGCGTATGCCAACCTCGATGCGCCGGCATCAGCAATGGGCGGGCAGTCGCTCGCGGTGAGCGGCGAGCCCGTCGGCCGCACCGTCGATCTCGTGGCGCGCGCCATCGCCATGCCCGACAGGTCGATGCCCAGCTACGCGGTGGTCGTGGACCTGCTCGTGGACGACGCGGTGCGCGACGAGCTGCGGCGCGAGACCGGGGTCGAGCTCACGTCCGTCCGTTCGATCCGCAACACCGCGCCGGTGTTGCGCGCCCGTCGCACCGCAGAAGACGAAGCCCGGTCCACGTCGATGGCCGCGATCCCCGGCGTGTCGGCCAGCTTCCCGGAGGTGGTGGACTGGGCCACGGGCGAGGCGCGCAGCGACACGGTGGTGGCGGCGATGCAGTTGAGCATCGGCGAGATGTACAACCGCCTCGTGGCGTCGCAGGGCTCGATCGGCCAGGGCCTGCTCCTGGTGCTGTTCGGCATCGGCGTGCTGTTCTTCATCATCCAGGGCATCGCCCTGCTCGCCGGGCTCGCGCTTGCGCGCTCGATCACGGGTTCGGTGCACGAGCTGTTCGAGGGCACGCAGCGCGTCCGGCTCGGCGACTTCACCCACAAGATCCAGATTCGTGCCCGCGATCAGCTCGGCGAGCTGGCGCAGTCGTTCAACACGATGACCACCAGCATCGAGACCCTCCTCATCGAGCAGGCCGAGAAGAAGCGGCTCGAGGAGGAGCTGCGCATCGCGCACGAAATCCAGATGTCGCTCCTGCCGCAGGGGCCGCTCGGGTTCCGGGGCCTGTCGATCACGACGACGTGCGTGCCGGCCAGGGAGGTCGGCGGCGACTACTTCGACCTGCTCCCCCTCGACGAGGATCGTGTCGGCGTGCTCATCGCCGACGTGTCCGGCAAGGGCACCTCGGCGGCCTTGTACATGGCGGAGATGAAAGGGCTGATGCTCTCCCTCAGCCGCATGCACACCTCGCCGCGCGAACTGCTCGTCCAGGCCAACCGCATCATTGCCGAGCACCTGAACTCGCGCAGCTTCATCACGATGATCTACGCGGTCATCGACGTGCGCGCGCGGACGCTGACCTACGCCAGGGCCGGCCACACGCCGCTCCTGTGCCTGCCGGGACCCGCTGCGCCGTCGCAGGACCTGCGGCTGCTCGCGCCCGACGGCATGGTGCTGGGACTGAACATCGACGGCGGGCAGATGTTCGAGCGGCTGCTGCAGGAGGAGACGATTCCGATACACGAGGGCGACCTGTTCCTGCTCTTCACTGACGGCATCAGCGAGGCGATGAATGCCGCCGACGACTGCTTCGGCGAGACCCGTCTCGGCGAGATCGTGCGCGAGCACGCCCACCTGCCCGCCGACCAGCTGCGCGAGCGCATCCTGCGCGAGATCGCGGCGTTCGTCGGCGACGCGCCCCAGCACGACGACATGACGATGATCCTGCTGCGCGTCGAGGATGCCGCCCGGCCCTCGGCGGCCACCCGGCCGGTTGTCGAGATGGCGAGGCTGTGAGCGAGTTCGTCACGATCTTCCGCACGCATTCGACGGTCGAAGCCAGCATCGTGCGTGGCCTCCTCGAGGCCAACGGGCTGATGCCGATCGTCTCGGCCTCGCCGCTGCAGGCGTTCTTCCCGATGACGGTGAGCGACATCTCCGAGGTCCGCATCACGGTGCACCCGGACGAGGCGGACGAGGCGAGGCGCGTCATCGAGTCGCACCGCACCGAACTGCAGACGGGGCAGGTCGTCCGGCTGCGGGACGAGTTCGACAGCCTCGAACGCGCCATCGACTACCGGTTCCGCGACCGGGGCCTCCTCGAGCACGCGATGACGCACACCTCCCGGGCCAACGAGGACGTCAGCGGCGGGGTCGTGGACAACGAGTCGCTCGAGTTCCTCGGCGATGCGGTCCTCGGCTTCGTGGTGGCCGACCTGCTGTTCCGCGAGTTTCCCCGCTCCGACGAGGGCCAGAAGTCGAAGATCAAGGCCTCGCTCGTCTCGACCGGCACGCTCGCGCGGCAGGCGGAACGCCTCGGCCTGGGTGATCACCTGCTGCTCGGCAGAGGCGAGGAGAAGACGGGCGGGCGGCGCAAGCAGGCGCTCCTGGCCGACACCTACGAGGCGCTGATTGCCGCGGTCTACCTCGACGGCGGCATCGAGCAGGCGCGCGCCTTCCTGCTGCGCGAGTTCACGCCGCTGGTGGCCGAGATCCGCGCGCACGGGGTCACCGCCGGCGATCACAAGTCGGCGCTGCAGGAGTTCCTCCAGGCGCGGGATCGGCCGCTGCCCGAGTACCGCCTGACCGGCACCATGGGACCCGACCACCGGAAACAGTTCCAGGTGGCCGTCGTCGTCGGGGGCGATGTGCTGGCCGAAGCGGTCGGGCCGAGCAAGAAAGAGGCGGAACAGGAAGCGGCGCGGCTTGCACTGCACCGGCTGCGCGGCGGCGACGGGAGCGTGTAGGCGGGAACGGCGCGGGCCGGCTCCAGGGTCCCCACACCCGTGCGGTCGTCGCCGGCCAGGGAGGGACGTGGTCTTCGCTGGCCCGGGACAGACGCTGTCTTCGCCGGTCAGGCCCGCGCGCGGCGTACGCGGAGCATCTCGTTCGCGCCCCGCTGGAACTCGTAGTGGACGCGTTCAACCGATGCGTCGAACCCGCCACGGCCACATGCGTCGATGACGCTGTCGAGGTGTGGCGACCGGGAGCCCTCGAGCGCCAGCAGCGGGAAGACCCGCACCTCCGCGGCCACACGGCACAGCTCGCGCATTGACGCCAGGTGAAAGTCCACGTCGCGCTGCGTGCTGTACAAGAACAGGAAATGTGAGCAGAGTGCCAAGTCGAACGAGGCATCGTCGAACGGGAGGACCGGCAGTTCACCCGCGACGTACCGGCCAGCAACCCGGCCCGCCGGGTAGTCGGCAAGGAACATGTGCATGGCGGACATGCGCTCCTGCTCGAGCGCGTCCACCGAGGGGATGTGGGTCCACACGAACTGGTCGGCGTTGCGGCGCGTCTGTTCGACGATCTGCGCGCGTGTCGCCTCGATCCGTGTACTCAGCGCGTCGGCGTCGAACTGGTACACGGGATCGCACGAGACCACCGTCAGCCCGCGGCGCGTGGCCTCCGCATTGAACCCCGCGGGGCCGTCGCCGCAGCCCAGGATGCGGCCGCGAAGGTCGGCGGGTTCCAGGGCGAACATCCGCTGGTACTCATCGAACGAGCGTCCCCAGGGGACGACGTCTGCGAGGGTGAACACGGCAGGTGAGGGGCAGCCGCCCGGGTCAGTCGATCTCGATGATGCCCCAGCCCTTGCGATCGTCCTCGCCGGCGGCGCCGCCTGCGGATGCGAGGACCTGGGCGGGCTCGGGCTGCTGCGGCAGCCGGGGCAGGGCGTACCGGTGGACCTCTCGGGCGAGATCCTCGTCGGTCGGGGGCATGGGGCGGCAGTGCAGCCGCACCCAGACACGCAGCAGGGGGTCGGTGTAGCTGTATCGCTTCTGCCGTGACACGACGAGGTCGACGTCCTCGAGCCACGACAGGTAATCCTTGGTGGAGCCGGGGGTCCGCTGCAGGCGCTGCGAGATTTCGGTCAGCGTGAGCGACTCCTCGTCGGCGAGGATTTCCAGGATCGCCTTCAACGCGCCGTACCCGCGCGCGCGGTGCAGCCGGAGTTCGTAGCAGGAGTTGCAGTGGTGGGCGAGGCGGCCGCCAGGTCCCATCAGCCCGGCCAGCGCGCTCACCGCATCGTCCGCGCCGGGGCCCCCGCGCTCCCGCATGTGGCGCAGCTCGGAAGCCAGCGCCTCGACGTACACCGGACGACCGTCAGCGAGCGCGTGGACCGTGCGCGCCGTGAACTCGGCGTCGTGCGACCCCTGGTCGTCGCCAAGCCCCAGCATGTCCAGCGTGTCCTCGGCGGTCAGCGGCGGGACGTGAATCACCTCGAAGCGGCCCGAGCGTTCCTTGAGCAGCCGAAGCGTGCGCGCCGTGTACCGGCTGCTCAGCACGAAGCGGTTCCCGCTGTCGCCGATGCCGTCGATGAAGTCGTGGAGGACGCGCCGGAGGCCGGGAAAGCTCTCGAAAGTGCGCAGCTCGAGGAACTCGTCCAGGAGGAAGGTGGCGGGCGCATTGCCGGCAGCCCTCACGCCTGTGAAGAACGCCATCGCGGCGTCGAACGCGGCACGCGCGCCAGGTGGTTGCGCCGCCGACGCGAACGACGAGGCTGCGTACAACGCCTTGAGGAAGCGCTCCGGAGTGGTCGCGGTCCGCTCGACGTCGATGTACTGCGCTGCCGAGCGCCCGACGCGCTCGCGCACCTGCTGCAGGAGCGTCGACCGCCCCGTGCCGCATCCACCGAGCAGCACCGGGATGCGTGAGGGCGTAGCGTCGAGGGCAGCAGTGATGCGGCGGGTGAGCGTGGAGCGAGGCGTCAACATACGGATGTCCAGAAAGACTAGAACCTTAGAAAGCGCCGCGGAGGTTGTCAAATAAAATCCCACGCACAATTTTGCTTGACGACACGCGCGTCAAGCGTGCGCGCGCAGCGCGCGCATGCGCCTGCAGCATCGACGCGCGTGCGGCCGCTGCACGACCGGGGACGTACCAAGGTTTGAGGGTAGAATCGTCACACTGATTATGAATCTCGCTGTGCTCGGGGCCCAGTGGGGTGACGAAGGCAAGGGCAAAATCGTCGACCTGCTCACTCCCCGTTTCGATCTCGTCGCGCGTTACCAGGGTGGCCACAACGCGGGACACACGGTCTACGTCAACGGCGCGAAGTTCGTGCTCCGCCTCATCCCGTCGGGCATCCTGCATCCTGGCGTCACCTGCGTCATCGGCAACGGCGTGGTCGTCGACCCGCAGGCCCTCTTCACCGAGGTCGATGAGCTGGCTCGCAACGGCATCAGCGTCGAGGGGCGGCTGTTCGTCAGCGACAAGGCCCACGTCATCCTGCCGTATCACCGCGATCTCGATCTGCTGTCGGAAGCACGCCGCGGTGAGCGCAAGATCGGCACTACCTCACGCGGCATCGGCCCGGCGTACGAGGACAAGATCGCGCGACGCGGCATCCGCGTCGCCGACCTCGCCGACCCGGCCGCGCTGGAGCAGAACGTGCGAGCCAACGTCCTGGCGCGCAACCACCTCGTGCACGACACGACGATGGAGTGGGAGCCCGTGCTGGCGCAGCTGCTCCAGATCGGCGAGCGGCTCGCGCCCATGGTGCGCGACGTGTCGCTGATGCTCGCGCGCGCGATGGCCGGAGGCCAGTCGATCCTGTTCGAGGGTGCGCAGGGCACGCTTCTCGACATCGACCACGGCACCTATCCGTTCGTCACCTCGTCCAATGCGTCGATCGGGGGCGTGTGCACCGGCCTGGGCGTGGGGCCGCGCGCGATTGGCGGCGTGATGGGCGTGGTGAAGGCCTACACGACCCGCGTGGGCGAAGGGCCGCTGCCCACTGAACTGCACGACGAGATGGGCAACCGCCTCCGCGACAGTGGGAATGAGTACGGAGCGGTGACGGGGCGTCCCCGCCGGTGCGGGTGGTACGACGCCGTCGCCGTGCGGTACGGCGTGCGGATCAACGGCCTCGACACGCTCGCGCTGACCAAGCTGGATGTGCTCGACGGGCTCGAGTCCATCAGCATCTGCACCGCCTACCGGTGCGGCGGCGAGACCCTCACCGAGTTCCCCTCCGACGTGTCCCGTCTGGCCAGCTGCGAGCCGATCTACGAGTCGATGCCTGGCTGGTCGGAGGCCACGAAAGGCATCCGTCGCTTCGAGGATCTGCCGGAGAACGCGCGGCGCTACGTCGCGCGGCTCGAGGAGGTCACGGGCATTCCGGCGGCGCTCATCTCCACCGGCTCGGAGCGGCACGACACGATCCTGCGGTCGGATATCCTCGCCGCCCGCCTTCCCGGATTCCGCCTCGACGTCTGACGGTCAGTCCGGTACGCCGTGGCGGCGCGCAAAGGCGTCCACCGCTGCGGCGTCCGCATCCAGGAATTCCAGGCCGGCCCGGTAGCGCGGGGCCGCGCCTTTCGGAATCTCGAACGCCGCCCACATCACCACGGCCGCGCACCGGATGGCGCCCTGTTCCTCGGGGATGACCACACGCACGCGCTGCGTGGGCTTCAGGACCGCCGGTGTCAGCAACTGCACGCCAAGCGTCGAGATGTCCACGACGGCGCCAGGCTTGCCGTCCACGAGGATCTCCGGCCCGGCCGCCGTGCGGAACCGAGGCGCACGCCGCGTCCCACGATGGTCGAGCGGGGCGGGAACGACCAACGGGGTCGGAGGTTCGGGTGCGGCCGGCTGGGGCAGTTCTTCCGCCGCTTCGGCGCTGGTCGCATCCGACGCGATCAGGCGCAGCCGGATCGGCGCGAGGGATGGGTCGGCCTTGACCCGGTTGATGAGCGCAGAGCCCCGGGGCGTGGCGGCGAACCGCTTTTCCAGGAGCACGGTGTCCGGCTTGCGGGTCGTGATGGTCTCGAGCGCCCGCAGCGCGTCCACGTCCGCGAAGGCGAGCAGCTCGAAGTCGGCCGCAAGGCGCGACTGGAGCACCGGCAGCAGCTCGCCGGAGGCAATCAGGACGGCGACGGCACTCACGAGGGCGTCAGAAGATCCGCGCGTCCTGCAGCGGCCACCAGCGGAGCTTCACCTTGCCGACGATGTACTTCTTCGGCACCTGCCCCCAGTGTCGGCTGTCGGAGCTGTTGTTCCGATGGTCGCCCATGACGAAGTAGTAGCCCTGCTGAATCACCGTCGGGCCCCAGTCATCGTGGCTGCGGAACTCCTCGGGCACGTACTCGTCGTGCAAGGGAATGTCGTTCACGTAGACGCGCCCGTCGACGATGCGCACCACATCTCCCTCGCGGGCGATAACCCGCTTCACGAACATCTTGTCCGGGTTCAGCGGGTAGTAGAGCATCACGATGTCCCCGGGCCGCGGATCGCCGATCTCGTAGACCAGCTTGTTCACGATCAGCCGATCGTGGTCCTCGAGGGTGGGGGCCATGCTGAGCCCGTCCACCCGCGCGACCTGGAACCCGAAGGTCACGATGAGGGTGGCGTAGATTGCGGCGGAGAACAGCGTCTGGACGCCGGAAATCAGCTCCGCGCCCACCTTTCGCCAGGTACTCGGGCGGAGCGCGGGCGCAATGTCCTGCGGCGGTTTCAGGGGCTGCGGATCAGTGAACTCCGCAGAGGACTCGTTGAATGCCGGCTGGGCCGGGAGCACGTCGGCCTGAGAAGCCTCCTGCGGCGGCGGCACGAAGGCGCCGGCCGCACCCTGGGGCACCGCGTCGGCGGAATTGAAGGCCCTGTCGTCCATACGGGTCCGGATCAGGATAGCACTTTCAGGCTGGCATTCCGGTTGCACACTTCAGCTTCAGCGAGGAGAGAACGCAAATGCTGAAGAAGATGCTCGTGATGACTGCCCTCGGGGTGTGTGGAACCGTCGCGGTGATGGCGCAGGAGCAGGCAACCCTGGTGTTGATCAACGGCCAGCGTATCAGCGGCGAGCTGGTGGACATGAACGGGTCGGGCTTCGCCATGCGGGTCAACGGGCAGGACCAGAACTACGGCATGGCCGACGTAGCCGTCGTCGAGTTCGCCGGCGGCGGTGTGCCAGCGGACGCGCAAGCCAAGGTGTCGGCAGGTCAGCCGGTGGTGGTGCTGCGCAATGGCCAGACGATCGACGGGCGATTGACCGACGTCGGTGGGACCCGCCCGCTCCGGCTGACGATCGACACCGGCGGCGGCTCGCGCGACTACTCGTCGAGCGATGTCGCGCGCATCTACCTGCGCAACCCGGGCAATCAGGCAGTAGCCACCTCGGGTCAGCAACCGCAGACGGCGCCGGCGCTCGGCCCGGCGCAGTCGGTGAACGTCCCGGCCAACCAGGCGTGGACCGATACCGGCATCATCGTGGCGCGTGGGGAACGGATTCAGTTCAACTCGAGCGGCGACATCATGGTGCAGGAGGGGGCCAGTTCGGGCGTAGGCGGCTCGCCCGTTGCTCCCAATGGCCGGCTGCCGTTCGCTGGTGCCGGTGTCGGCGCGCTGATTGCGCGAATCGGGAACAGCCAGCCGTTCCTGATCGGGTCGAACTCGTCCCCCATTCCGATGCCGGCAAACGGGCGCCTGATGCTCGGCGTCAACGATCCGAATCCGCAGGACAACACCGGCAGTTTCTCGGTGTCGATCTCGCGGCTCGGCCGCTGACGCTCGCTTGCACCGGCGGCGACCACACGGGGCGGCCCTGGCAGGACGGGCCGCCCCACGTGCCCATGCAAGGCCTACGGCGCCGCAGCCTCCGTCAACTCCGCCCTGATGATGTAGCGCCGCGGCGCGGGCCCGATGAACGTGAACGGGTAACAGGTCACCAGGGTGAGCGAGGGCACCGTGGTGGGGTCGAGCACGTATACGTCTCGCGGGTCGACGATGAAGGTGCGCACGACCCGATATTCGTACGTGGCGTCCCGCGTCGACAGGCGAAGCGGATCGCCAACACGCAGGTGCTGGATCGGCCGGAAGGTCGTACCGCGATGGCCTGCAATGCCGACGTTGCCGGGCATGCCGGGAAGTGCAGTCTCCTCGATGTGGCCCGCGGCCCGGGCCAGCATGTCGTCCGTGCTGCCCTCAATCACCGTGGCCACCAGCCGCACGGTTGGCGCCTCGAGCCGCGCCACCCACGTTCCTGCCGCGACGTGGCTTCGGGAATCGCCCACCGGGAGAGCCCCGCGCCCATCGCCAGGCAGGACGGCCGCGTCGGCGGGCATGACATCGGCGGTAGCAGGCGGGACCGGCACCGGCAGCCTGCGATAGAAGTCCGCCTGCGCCACATGAAGCAACACCCACGAGCCCGACACCAGCGCCGTCGCTACGCACAGCCGCTCGAGCCAGGAGAGCACGTCGCGCACGCTCACGGCTCGCCCCCGTCGGCCAGGTAGCCGGGGCGAGTCCGCACACGCAAACCGCGCACGTCCGGGCCTTGCAGCTGAACGCGCAGGCGATGGAAACGGCCATCGCGTTCCGGAGCCTCGAAACCGAGGGTGTAGCTCTGCCGAATCTCCCTCGCGATCTGTCCGACGAGCTGAATGAGCACGCCGGGTGAGCGAGGCAGGTAACGCACGCCGCCCGTCTCTTCGGCCAGGCGCTTCAGTACACGTGGATTGCGGTCCCGGGCCTCGGGGTCGTGAAGGCCGATTGCGTAGATGGTGACATTCGATCGCCGCGCGCGGGCGAGTACTGCATCGAGGGTCGCCGAACTGGCGTTGTCGCCGCCGTCGCTCACCAGGATCAGGACGCGACGGGCATGCGAAGCATCGTCGAGATACTCGAGCCCAGCGACGAGCGCATCGTACAGTGCGGTCCGGCCCTCGGGCCTGAGCGTGCGGATCGCGCGATCGAGCACTGCGGTCTCGCCAGCCGACACCGCACGACCGTCCAGGGCATCACGGACGACGTCGTTGAAGCTGATGATGCGCAGCTCGTCCGACTGGTGGCTCTGGCGAGCGAACGCGAGTGTCGCGGCCCGCAGTTCCCCCACGCGCGTGACCATGCTGCCCGAGTTGTCCACGACCAGCGCAATGCTCACCGGATGATCCGCATTGGTGAAGGCCCGGATGGCCTGGCGGCGTCCCTCGTCGTATACCTCGAAATGGTGCGCCTCGAGACCGTCGACCAGTCGGCCCGCCTCGTCCGAGACCGTCACCGGAAGCACCACGAGGTCGGTGGGGGCGCTGCGGAACAGTGGGGCCTGTTCCCGCCTGGAGAGAGGGGATTCCGCCGGCTCCTGCGCGTTCGTCGCCAGCGACCAGGAGGCGAGTATCGCCAGGAAGATCAGGACGTATCGCATGTCAGATAGCCTCGACAGGAAAACGGTCCGGCGCCGCGACGCGCCGGACCCGCGGTCGATGGTCTATCGAAGGTCGGCGCGCCGCACCCGCAGCGTGCGGATCACAAACGCGCTGACCAGCGACAGGGCGGCGATCAGCTGTACGAGACCCATGGCGCTCGCCGTGCGGGGCAGTTCGCGGCGCTGCGTGCTGGCGGCCTGGTTCGGCGTCTGGTTGGCGCTCCGGTCCTGCGTCGTTGCCGCGGCACCCGCGCTGGCACCAGGCTTGGCCTGCGGCACCCCGGGGACCGACTGCGACGTGCCCGACGTGCCGACCGGACGGTCCGTTCGGGTGGACGACGAGGGCATCGCGGACGCGGTGGTCGGCGTTGGGGGGACGGTCTGCGTCGTGTCAAGGGCCGTCTGGCCGGACTGCGCGGTGTCGCTCGTCACGCTGGTGGCAGCGGCCTGCTGCGAGGTCGCGTTGCCGGTCGTCGCCGCAGCGGCCGTGCTGGTCGATGCCGTCGCCTGAGCCGTGTTCGACTGCGTCGCCGTGTTCTCCGCGACCTGGCCGCCGGCATCGATGCGGCCCACCCGTGCGGAGTGCATCTGCTCGGCCTCACGCGATTCATCGTCGTCGAACGAGAGGACGGGCTGCCGCGTGGCCTGAGCGATCTTCATCGCCTGGTTCTTCGGGTAGACGAATTCCTGCCCGATCACGTCGCCCGGATAGAACCACGCGCGGATGGCCTGGGCTTCCCCGCTCGGCCGTTCGCTGAACATCACGACAGGCTGGTCGCTCGGTTCGAGCCGCTGGTCCGGAATGGTGAGCAGCGTGGTATAGAGCCTGGTGCCCTCCTTGTCCCAGACCTGCAGCGTGCTCCTGCCCGACTGCGGGTCCGCCAGCTTGAACATGTAGGTACCTTCCGGCAACACGAGCCCCGGCAACTGCACCGGTCCGCTGAAGGTCAGGAAGGTCTGCTTGGTGTACTCGTCGCCGCGGACGCTGGGCGCGAGACACGCCGTGATAGCGACCGCGCAGCACAGTGCTCGAAACGCACGCATGATCGTACCTCCTCGGGAATGGTCATCTGTTCTCACCTCACGTGCACCCCGGTGCTCGCGCTTCACTGGCCGCTGGTGCAGGACACGTACCGCTACTCACGAGCCGGCTCAGTTCGCCGCTCAACGGCTGTGTCCGGCATGCCGCGCACGACTCTTGCTTCAGCAGGTGCGTTTGCGATCACGCACCCCACAACCAGGAGGCACGATTCATGGCCGGTATTGATTCGCTCGAGAGCCTGCTCCAGGACGAACTGAAGGACATCTACGACGCGGAGAAGCAGATCACGAAGGCGCTGCCGAAGATGATCAAGAAAGCGGGCAACGAGCAACTGCGTGCCGCGTTCCAGGAACACCTGCAGCAGACCGAACAGCAGATCGAGCGGCTCGAGCAGGTGTTCGAACACCTCGAGATGCCCGCCCGCGGCAAGAAGTGCCTCGGCATGCAGAACCTGATCAAGGAAGGCCAGGAAATGATGGCCGAGGCAGAAGACGACGACACCCGCGACGCGCTCATGATTGCGGCCGCCCAGAAGATCGAGCACTACGAGATCGCGTCCTACGGGACCCTGCGGGTGTGGGCGAACCTGCTCGGGCACAGCGAGGTGGCCGCACTCTTCGAGGAAACCCTCGAGGAGGAGAAGGAGACCGACCAGAACCTGACGAGCATCGCGGAGAGCGCAGTCAACCAGGCGGCCGCGGACGAAGACGACGAAGAAGGGGAGATGGAGGAGGCCGAGGCGCCGATGTCACGCGGTCGGGGCCAGCGTGGGCGCGCTGGCGCGGGTTCCGCGCGCCAGGTGGCCGCCGATCGCGGCAGTGCCCGCGGCCGCGGCCGCTCCAGGTAGCCGTGCGCGCGGCGCGCGCCGCCGCGGCAGGTACGAGGCGGGTCCGGCCGGACCCGCCTCAGTCGTCCTAGCGCCTGAGCGCGTCCACGAAGGGCCGCGCCACACCCGGCAACTGCACCCGCCCCTCGAGCAGGATGGCGCGGGTGCTGATGCCCTTGCCGTACAGGTCGGCATTGTCGTCCTCATCGTCGCGCACGACACCTCCCGACAGGTTGATGCCGGCGAATACACCCTGTGTGCGGGAGTACGACAGGATCTCGGCCTGCATCTGCGCATCGGTCGCCGCGCGTGCGTCGCGTCCGACCGGCCCGGCGGCGATTGACGCTTCCGCGCCGAGCGAGACGCGGTTGCGCAGCAGCTTGTCCACGCCCTTGTCGTTCATCACGAGCAGCACGAGGTCGATCGACTGGGCGCCGATCTGCAGCCCCCAGCTGCCCTTCCCGAGCCGCATGAACACGGGCGGGCTCCACTGCCCGCTGCGGCGACAGCTCATCAGGCCCTTGCCGTACTCGCCGCCCACGATGAACGCGGCCTTCTTCAGACCTGGGATCACGATCACGCAGGATGCCTTGTTCCAGAGATCCAGCGGGACATCCTGGTCGGGGGCAGCGTGCAGCTCGCGCAGGACCGTGGCAGCATCCGCGATCCGGCGTTGTTCGCTGGTGGAGAGCGCCGCCATCAGCGGGGTGCCGGCAACGGCGACCAGGAGAGCCGCCCAAACGAACCGTCGCATGTGTCCTCCTTCTCTGCGGCTGGCGCGCGCCGCTCCTTACGCGGTGCGCTCTTCCCAGATGCGGGCGAGATGGACGATCACCTCGACCGCCTTTTCCATGTCCTGCACCGACACCCACTCGAGCCTCGAGTGGAAGTTGTGTTCTCCAGCAAAGATGTTGGGCGTCGGCAGCCCCATGAACGAGAGCCGCGAGCCGTCGGTGCCGCCGCGGATCGAGCGGCGACGCACCTCCAGTCCGGCGCGCCTGACGGCCTCGTCCGCGTAGGCCGCAATCTGCGGCATGCGGTCGAGCACCTCCTTCATGTTGCGGTACTGCTCCTGGATCGTGCACTCCACACGCGACCCGTCAAAGCCGGCGACCGCCTTCCGCGCGAGCTGCTCCAGCAGTGCTTCCTTCGCGGCCAGGCCCGCGGTGTCGAAGTCCCTGATGATGAGCCGCACGCTCGTGCGTTCCACCGAGGCGTCCAGCACGTAGGGATGCACGAACCCCTCGGTGCCCTCGGTGGTCTCGGGCGAGAGCCCTTCAGCCGGTAGGCTGTCGATGAACCGTGCCGCGACCTTGATTGCATTCACCATTCGACCCTTGGCATAGCCCGGGTGCGTGTTGTGCCCGTGAAAGGTCACGGTCATCGCGTCGGCAGAGAAGCTCTCGATTTCCACCTCGCCGCGCAGGCCGCCGTCCATCGTGTAGGCGCAGAGCGCGCCGAACTTCCGCACGTCGAAGTGCTGCGTGCCGCGGCCAACCTCTTCGTCGGGGGTGAACGCGATTCGGACGGGGCCGTGGGGGATGTCGGGGTGCTGGACGAGGTATTCCGCAGCCGTGACGATTTCGGCTACGCCCGCCTTGTTGTCGGCCCCAAGGAGCGTCGTCCCCGACGCGGTCACGATATCGTGGCCAACCTGCTCGGCCAGCGCCGGGATGTCCGCCTGCCGGAGGACGGCGCCCGGATAATCGGGCAGTACGATGTCGCGCCCGTCCCAGTGTCTGTGAACGATTGGCTTGACGCCGGCGCCCGGCATCTCGGGTGACGTGTCCACGTGGGCGATGAAGCCGATGACGGGCACGTCGGGCTTGGTCGTGGTCGCCGGAATCGTCGCCATGACGTAGCCGTGCTCGTCCATGGCCGCGTCCGCGAGTCCGATGGCGCGCAACTCCTCGACGAGCGCTCGCAGGAGCACCAGCTGGCCCGGAGTACTGGGATACGTGGTGGACGTCTCGTCGGCCTGGGTGTCGTACTGGACGTAGCGCAGGAAGCGTTCGAGCACGGGCATGCGCCCATGCTAATGCGAGATCGGGCCGTGCGGCTGTTGTTTGCAGGCCGCGGCGTCAGCCGAAGGTGGCGACGACCGGCGCGTGATCGCTGGTGCCCACCTCGCGCTGCACCGGGCAGCTCACGGCCCGGGTAGCGAGGCTCATGCTGGCCAGCACGTAATCGATGCGCCAGCCGATGTTGCGCTGGCGGAGGTTGCGCCAGGGCGCCCACCACGTGAACAGCCCGGCATCGTCGGGTGCCAGCGATCGCCCCACGTCCACCAGGCCCAGCCCGATGATGCGCTCGAGCAGCGCGCGCTCTTCCGGCAGCTGGCCAATGGCGCGGGGCTTCCGCTCCTTCGGGTGCACGTCGATGTCCGCCCGCGCCACGTTCAGGTCGCCGCAGACGACGAGCGAACCGCTGGTTGACTGGACGTCCGCGGCCCACTCGGCAAGCGCCTCGAGGAAGCGCATCTTGGCGGGAAAGTCCTTGCCGCCGTTCGGAACGTAGACCGATGCGACGGAGACGCCCGCCACGGTCGTCAGGGCGATCCGGTTCTCGAAGTCGAACGCGGGGTGAGTGAAGGCCGGGCGTTCCGGAGCGAACGCCTTGCTGACGTGCAGGGCCACGCCGGAGTAGCCCTTCGCGCCGTGCCAGTAGCACCAATACCCCTCCATCTCACAGAGGGCAGCGGGCACCTGGTCTGCGGACGCCTTGATCTCCTGGAGGCAGACGATGTCCGGGCGCTCCTGCTCGACCCAGGCCTGGACCTGAGCCTGCCGCGCCCGGATGCCGTTGACGTTCCAGGTGGCGATCTTCAACCGGGGGTCAGAAGCGGGCGTGTGCCGCCTGCCGCTCGGCGGCGGGCACCGCCATGATGTCGGGATGCTCGGCGACGTGCTGCTTCACGATGGCCTCGGCCTTCGCCATCGAGTCGGCGTCGCCGTTGCGGTAGACCGCGTTGGCATCGACGAGCGCCTTCTGGTGCGATGGCACGGCATCGGCGCTCTCGTAGATTGCTGCCACGGGGCACGCCGGCACGCACGCGCCGCAGTCGATGCACTCCTCGGGATGGATGTAGAGCATCGTCGTCGAGGCGAACTCGGGTTCGTCCTTCCGCGGATGGATGCAGTCGACGGGGCACACGTCCACGCAGGCGGTGTCCTTCGTCTCGATGCAGGGGTCGGTGATGATGAACGGCATGCTTCGCGAATCTCCGTCGGGGGTAACCGGCGTCAGGATATAGACCGGCGGCCCGCAGCGGGGCCACAACCGGGGAATTATACCTTGCGGCTCAGTCGAGGGACAAAAACATCATGGGGCTTGGCGTCACGCCGTACCCGAGCGACTCGTAGAGCGGCCGCCCGAACACGCTTGCGTTGAGCGCGACCGAGCGGATGCCCTCGGCGCGGCAGAACGCGTGGATTGCGTCCATGATCAGCCGTGCGACGCCGCGGCCCCGATGCGCCGGCTCGGTGTACACGTTGTAGACGAAGGCGAGGCGCGTGCCGGGATACCGGGGACCGGGGGGCCACGGGATCACCGTCGCGCCGCCCCCTGCCACGACCGCGCGTTCCAGCGACCCCGCGTCCTCCACGACCCACGCCACGTACTGGTTGCGAGGCAGGTGCTCTTCGAGCCAGCGGCGGTAGGCGCCGGGCATCGCCGCGCCCTCCTCGCTGGCTGATGTCACGCCCATGTCCTCGAACATGCGCACGCGGTGGTGGACGAGGGCGTCGAGGTCGGCCAGCGTCGCCCGCCGCACGGTGTAGGTCGCCATCGTGGACCGCAGATTATACTCGGCGCATGACCAACACTCCTGACAGCCCCGAACGACGCCGCGGACCCGAGCCACCCGATCTCAGCGAGAAGGGCGGCAATCGTAACGGGCAGCCGCAGCGTTCGGATCGGCGCCTCTTCATGCAGCTCATGGCCTTCGGGGAGTGCCACGACGCGCGGCCCCTGGCGGCGGCGCTCGAGGACGCGGGGGTCAACGGCGTGCTGTATGAGGACGTCAACGACCCGCACGGCGTCGCGCTGCTGACCCTGGCCGAGGATCCGAACGACTTCATCGACCACATCCGACACCGCGTGCTGAGCGTCGAGCCATTCGCATCGCTCGCGCAGAAGCCTGCGTACACGATGCTCGGCCGCACCTACTCGCTCGGTTATGAACCAGACCTCGAGGACGTGCTGCTGCACCGACCCCGGCGAACCGTGCTGAACACGAACTGGCGCTGGGCCGTCTGGTATCCCCTCCGGCGCAGCGGACGCTTCGCCCAGCTGCCCGCCGACGAGCAGCGCGTCATCCTGGCCGAGCACGGGGCCATCGGGATGTCATTTGGGGTTGCGGACTACGCGCACGACATCCGCCTCGCGTGCCACGGCCTCGACACCAACGACAACGACTTCGTGGTCGGCCTCATCGGGCCCGACCTGTTTCCGCTGTCCGCCATCGTGCAGACGATGCGCAAGACGCAGCAGACGTCGTTGTACCTGGAACGTCTCGGGCCGTTCCTCGTGGGCCGGGCACTCTGGCAGAGCGCGCAGTAGCCCGCGTCAGCGTTGGAAGGTCGGCGTCACACGGTGATGCGTGGCCTGCTCGAACGCGTAGGCGAAACCGAGCAGCCGCCCGTCGCTCCACGCCGGTCCGAAGAAGGAGAGCCCGACCGGGAGACCCGCCACGCTACCCATCGGCACCGTCACGTGTGGGTACCCCGCCACCGACGTGATCGATGCCGGTGATGCGCGGAAGGCGCTTCCGGTGTCGCCACCGTCCGTGTCCAGCACCCAGGCGCGGCCGCCGGTAGGCGCCACCAGCGCGTCCAGCCGATGCCGGGCGAACGCGGCATCTATCCCATCCTCCCTCGCCGCCGTCCGGGCCCTCGCGCGCGCCGCGAGGTAGACCGGGCTCGTCAGCGGCCCGGCGGCGTCGGCGCGCTCGAGCAGGTCCTGGTCGAAGTGCCGGAGTTCCTCCGCCCGGTGCACCCGGTTGAATGTGATGATGTCGGCCACGCTGCGGAGCGGCGCGGACGGGCCCCACCAGTCGAAGAAGCGCGCGATGTCGTGCTTGAACTCGTGCAGCAGCACGGTGAACTCATCCTCTTCGAACGTGCCGATGGTGGCGATGGCCACCGGGTCGACGATGACGGCGCCCTGTGCCCGGAGGACGCTGATCGCGTTCGCGGCGAGGCGGTCGACTTCCTCGTCGTCGCCGAAGAAGGGACGTCGCACGACGCCGATTCGCGCGCCGCGCAGGACGCCGGCATCCAGGCGTGACGGCAGCGGACGCCGGCCGGCCTGCTCCTTCGTGACGTCGTCCCGGGTGTCGGGGCCGGCCATCGCCGCCAGGAGCAGCAGCGCATCGTCCACCGTGCGCGCCAGCGGGCCTGCGGTGTCCTGGCTGTGGGCGATAGGCACGATGCCGCTGCGGCTCACCAGGCCCAGCGTCGGCTTCACTCCAACGACGCCGTTGACGCTCGCGGGCGAGACGATCGAGCCATCGGTCTCCGTGCCCACCGCCAGCGGCGCGAGCCCGGCGGCCACCGCCACCGCCGAGCCGGAACTGGAGCCGGAAGGGTTGCGATCCGCCGCGTGCGCGTTGCGGGTCTGCCCGCCGCGTGCGCTCCATCCGCTCGACGAGTGGGTGGACCTGAAGTTCGCCCACTCGCTGAGGTTCGTCTTGCCGAGCAGGACTGCCCCCGCCTCGCGGAGCCGGCGGATGAGGAAGGCATCGCGCGGTGCGGGCGTCGTGAACGCGAGCGATCCGGCGGTGGTCAACATGCGGTCGCCGGTGGCGATGTTGTCTTTCACGAGCACCGGGATGCCGTGCAGCGGTCCACGCACCCGCCCCGATCGGCGTTCGGCGTCCCGCGCGTCAGCGGTGGCGAGCGCGTCCGGATTGACCTCGACGATGGCCCGCAACGTCGGGCCGCGGCGGTCGAGCGTGTCGATCCGGGCGAGCAGTGCCTCGACAATGCGGCGAGCAGTGAGGCGACCGTCGGCCATGGCCTGCTGCAGTTCCCGCACCGTCATCGCCGGGACGTCAGGCATCCGATCCGGGCGTTGTGCGAACACGAGGGCCGAGCACGCCACGGCGGCCGCCGCGGCAAGCGCGCGTGTCCTGCTACGCGGAGGCCCCGGCCGTCGCATGATGTTCCACCGTGCCGAGCGCGTGCATCAACAGCGAGCGGTCCACCAGGTGCATGAGCAGCCAGTCTGCCTGCCGTACCGCTGCGTGGAGCACCTGGCGGTCGAGCGCACGCGCGAGTGAACCCGCGGCGCGGACGCACTCGACCCGGAGCACCCCGAGGCTCAGCCACCATTCGGCCACCTGGGTGCGGACGCCGCGGCCCTGATACGCCGACCAGGAGGCGAACGCCTTTGCCGCCACGTAGCGCAGCACGAGCGGTGCATGCGCCTCCCAGTACGGCGCCACCAGCTCGGCATCCCGTGCGTCCAGGTCGTCGGGCATCGCCTCCGCCGTCAACCCCTCGGGTACGCAGCTCTGCGCAAGCCGGTACGCGTCGCCCGATCCGGTGCGGACCGAGGCCGGTGGCAGGTCGACGGCAGTGCGCTCCTGTGCCTGCACGGCACCAGCCACCCAGTCGAGCAGCGGACCGGCGTCGAGCCGCCATTGCCTGATCCGTTCAGCGGCCTCGGCGATCGTCAAGAGCGTCGTCTCAGGTCCGGTGGACGAGGTCGCGAGCGTGTCGACCACGAAGCGCTCCCACAACTCGAACGACGGCGGATCGAACAGCACGTCCGGTCGGACGAGCGGCGGCCAGTCGCCGCGCGCATCCAGGCCGTCGTAGTGGCGATCCCGCGGGAACGCCTGCGGGTCGGCCACGATGTGCAGGGGCCGCGAGTCGTCGAGGAGCATCGAGGCGGCGGTCGGGCAGAAGTGCGACAGGGTGATGAACGTACCGCGCTCGTCGACAAGCGCCCGCCGCGGGAAGTGGACGCATGACTCTGGCAGTGCGCTTTCCCCGTACGAGCGGTGGATGCGGCATCGGAGGACCGTCCGGTCGTACTCCGGGCAGGCGCCGTTCACCGGGTGCAGCCACTCTGCCGGAATCCGGCCGCGGAGGTGGACCTCGACGGGGATGCTCCAGCCAGCCGTGCAGCACGCACCCGAGTGGCGGCACGCGTACTCGGCATGCACGCTCAACGAGTAGACGCGCAGGTTGTCCACCGTCGGATCATAGCGGCACATGCGTTGCTCGCGTCGATGCGGGAGCCCGAGCATGGCGAAAACGAAGACGGACACGTGCGCGCCGGGCGTGCACCGGCTGCTGACCTTGATGGTGAACGTGTACCTCGTCGACGACGGAACCGGCGGGTGGACGCTGATCGATGCGGGCATGCGGGGGTACGCGGGCACGATCCGCCGCGCCGCCCGCCGGCTCTTCGGGTCGCGGCCTCCGTCCGCGATCGTGCTGACACACGGGCACTTCGATCATGTCGGCGCCCTGCCGCGGCTTGCACGGGACTGGGGCGTGCCCGTGTACGCGCATCCACTCGAACTGCCGTACCTGACGGGGCGCTCCTCCTATGCGCCGCCCGACCCGACAGTGGGCGGCGGGCTGTGGTCGCGGCTCTCGGCGGCCTTTCCGAAGGCGCCGACCGATCTGGGCCCGATGGTGTCCATGCTGCCCTCCGATGGCCGGGTACCCACCCTTCCGGGGTGGCGCTGGATACACACGCCTGGCCATACGGCCGGGCACGTCTCGCTCTTCCGAGATGAGGACCGGGTGCTCGTCGCAGGCGACGCGTTCGTGACCACCCGGCAGGAGTCGTTCGTCGACGTCCTGACGCAGCGCGAAGTGGTGTGGCGCCCGCCCGCGTACTTCACGGCAGACTGGGAGGCGGCCCGCCGCTCGGTGCAGCGGCTCGCGGACCTGGAGCCCGACGTGGCGGCGACAGGCCACGGCACTCCGCTCCGCGGCCGCGGCATGCGCGACGCGTTGCGCGACCTCGCGCGTCGCTTCGACGAGGTGATGCCCCGGCATGGCCGGTACGTCCGGGAACCCGCACTGGCTGACGAACGGGGCATCGTTCACTTGCCGCCACGCCGCGGGTTCGACCGCGGCGCTGTTGCACTCGGCGCCGCGATCGCGGCCGGCGTCAGCCTTGGGCTGGCGATGTCGGCACACGGGGGCCGTTCAGGCAGGTGACCATGCTGCGGCGGGGGCCGGGAGACATCCCGAGTGTCAGGGCCACCAGCTGGCTGCACCTCGTCGACCTGCTGTTCGCTGGCTCGTGGAACCGCGACATCGGCCGATTCCGCTCGCCCTTCGCGTTTCGCGGGCACGCGTGCGCTGACGAACCACTCACCAGCAGCCTGCTGCGGTTCGCGGCCGGCCGGAACGCGGTGGCGCTCGAGCAGCACCTGCTCAGGAACTTCCGGAAGTACGCCCACGGCGAGGCTGGCACCGGCGGTTCGGTCTGGCAGTGGCTCGCGCTCGGCCAGCATCGTGGCCTGCCGACGCGGCTGCTCGACTGGACCTACTCGCCCTTCGTGGCCCTCCATTTCGCCACCAGCAACCTGATACACATGGGCGAGGACGGAGCCGTCTGGGCGATGAACTTCGTCGAGGCCAACCGGGCACTGCCGACCCGGCTGCGCCGGATTCTCGACGCCGAAGGCTCGGACACGATGACCATCGAGATGCTGACCCGCTTCGACTCGCTGGCGCACTTCGATCGCCTTTCGCGGCGGCCGTTCGTGGTGTTTCTCGAGCCGCCCTCCATCGACCCGAGGATCGTCAACCAGTTTGCGCTGTTCTCGCTGATGTCGAGCGCTTCTGCTGCACTGGGCGACTGGCTGGGTGCAACGCCGCATCTCGCGAGGCAGGTGATCGTCCCCGCGTCGCTGAAGTGGGAGGTGCGGGACAAGCTGGATCAGTTGAACATCAACGAGCGCGTGTTGTTCCCGGGACTGGACGGCTTGAGCCGCTGGCTGATGCGGTACTACTGGATGCGCCCCTCGGCGTCAGAGACGGCCGGCAGCCGACGGCCGGACCCGCGGGCCGGGCGTGCGCGTGCCCGCAGGCTGGCGCGTCCCGCGGACCCTAGTGTCCCGCCGCCTGCGCGATGAACCCTTCGATGTCGGCAGCAGGCCGTGCACCAGTGGTGCGCGTCACCTCGCGGCCGTTCGCGAACACCGCCAGGGTCGGGATCGACCGGATGCCGTGAGCGGCCCCGAGTTCGGTGAGTACGTCGGTGTTCACCTTCACGACGAGAAATTGCCCACCGGATCGGCGCGCGACTTTCTCGAGTTCCGGCGCCACCATCCGGCACGGCCCGCACCAGGGCGCCCAGTAGTCCACCACCACGGGGACCGACGATGACCGGACCAGGCGTTCGAAGTCTTCGGTCGATCCGACCTCGAGCGGTTCCGACGCGGGATGGAGAGCCGACTTGCACTGCCCGCACCGTGCCTCGTCGCCGAGGTGCTCGAAGGTGACGCGGTTCTTCTTCCCGCAGTGTGCGCAGCTGACCACCAGCCCGCGGTCGTCGACGTGGAGGGACGAGGCCATGCCTCGATTCTACAGGGATGGCGCGCGGGTCAGCGGCGCCGGCCTCGTGCCGGCCCGCCTGCCTTGCGCTGCGCCGCAGGCGCGGCCGCAAGCCGCTCGCCAAGAAGGGCGACGCTGAGCGCGTAGGGATGCGCGCAGTTGTACTCGAGCAGCGCATCGTAATTGCGGTAGACGAGGAAGTGGCGGGTGCTGCCCGAGACGAGCGACGCCTCGACGTCAGCCTTGGGGAGGGCGCCGCCACCCGTGGTGCGCACGCCGAGGCGCTGCCATTCGCCCAGCGGCAGAACTACTGTCATGTCGCGGACGGCGCGGCAGCGGCCCTCGCGCCGCGCCACCGTGGCCGCGATGCGTGTCGCCGCTTCCCGGGGCACGCGCACCTCGCGACCCCAGGCTTGTCCAGCCACCCACCCGTGCCCCTTCAGGTAGTTGGCAATCGACGCGAAGACATCCGCCGGCGTCGACCAGATGTCACGGCGGCCGTCGCCATCGAAGTCCTCCGCATACTGGAGATAGCTCGACGGCATGAACTGCGGCTGTCCCATCGCGCCGGCCCACGAGCCCTTCATCTGCTCGAAGGGGATGTCGCCGCGGTTCAGGATCTCGAGGGCGTTGAACAGCTCGCCGCGGAAGTACGTGGCGCGGCGCGGGTCGTAGGCCAGCGTGGCCAGTGCGGCCACCGTGGGTCGGATGCCGCTGAAGCGGCCGAAGTTCGACTCCATGCCCCAGATGCCCGCGATGATCTTCACGGGCACCCCGTACGCGGCGGATACCGTGTCAAGCGCCTGACGGTGCTGTTCGATCCGCTGCCGGCCGGTGCGGATACGGGCCGCGGTGAGCTGGCGCTGAACGTAGGTTTCCAGCGACAACACGGTTTCCGCCTGAGTGCGATCGCGCTCGAGCACCACCGGCATCGGCTCTTCGATGTCTGCCAGCGCCTCGGTGACCACGTCGGCGCGGATGCCGCGCGAGAGCGCCTCGGTCCGGACACCGTCGAGCCACTCGGCGAACGGCGGACGCGACGCTGGCGTCGGTTGTTCGGGTTGCTGCGCCGCAACCATTGCTCCCAGCAGCAGCGCCAGCACCAACGCCAGTTTCACGCCCGCAGTGTACATCCGATCGTGCGCTCGCTCCTTCACGCGCCGTGCACTGCTCCCGCCTCGGGGGCGACGCGCCCGGTGGCCCGCGGTCGGCGTGCCCTGCAGGATCGAACGGCCGGAACCGGCCTCAGTGCGCCATGGGCGCTGCGCCGCCGGCCCTGGGGCGGCGCATCAGCAGCACGAGCGGCAGCAGCACGAGGAACAGCACGCCAAGCAGCTGGAAGAGCCACACGAAGGACACCATCGCCGCCTGCTGACGGACGATGCCTGACAGCGCCGCGTAGGCGCGGTTGGTGGCCGTCGTCATGTCGGCGCCGGCGGCAAGGAAGCCGCTCTGCAACTGGGTGAACAGGGCCTGCGTCGTTGCGTCGTAGGCGGTCACGTTGGCCCCGTAGAGCACGGCGGTGGCCTGCTGCTCGCGCGACAGCATCGTCGCCGTGACCGCGATGCCGACGCTGCCCCCGATGTTCCGCATCAGGTTGAACAGGCTGGTCGCGTAGCCCATGCGCTCTCGCGGGATGCGGTCCATGGCCACCGTCGTCAACGGCACGAAGAGCAGCGACAGGCCGGCGCCCTGGATCAGCTGAGGCCAGAAGATGTCCCAGTAGCCGGCGTTCAGGTTGATGCGCGCGAGCCAGATCAGGGTCACGCCGCCCGTGAGCAGTCCGCACGCCAGGAGCTTCCGCGCGTCGAAGCGGCCGGTCATCATGCCGGTCGCCGGCATCATGATGAACGACCCGATGCCGCGAGGAGCCAGGGCGATGCCGGCCTGGAGGGCCGGATAACCCAGGAGCGTCTGCAGCATGATCGGCAGCAGGACCATGCTGCCGTACAGCACGAAGCCGACGATGCTCATCAGGAACACGCCGATGGCGTACGTGCGCTCCTTGAACACCCGAAGATCCACAATCGGGTCATCCGTGCGCAGTTCGTGGACCACCAGGGCGACGAGGGACACCGCGCTCAGGATGGACAGCGCAATGATGAAGCCCGACGCGAACCAGTCTTCCTGCTGGCCCTTGTCGAGTACCACCTGCAGCGCGCCGATGCCCACCACGAGCATCCCGATGCCCCAGTAGTCCACCCCCTTCGATTCCGCCCGGAGATAGGGCGGATCGAAGATGTAGAGCTGTGTCATCACGATGGACGCGATCCCGATCGGAATGTTGATGTAGAACACCCAGCGCCAGCTGTACGCCTCGGTCAGCCAGCCCCCCAGGACCGGCCCGAGGATCGGCGCCACCACGATGCCGAGGCCCCAGAAGCCCATGGCCTTGCCGCGGTCCTGCGGAGGGAAGGCTTCGAGCAGCACGGCCTGCGACAGCGGCTGCAGGGCCCCTCCGGTTGCTCCCTGCAGGATCCGGAACACGATGAGCGCCGGCAGGTTCGGGGCGAGGCCGCACAGGAACGACGAGGCGGTGAACCCCACCACCGACAGCATCAGCAGTTTCTTCCGGCCGAAGGTGGCGGCGAGCCATCCCGTCATCGGCAGGATGATCGCGTTCGCCACCAGGTAGGACGTGAGCGCCCAGGTTGCCTCGTCGATCGACGCCGACAGGCTGCCCGCGATGTGCGGAAGCGACACGTTCACCACGGTGGTGTCGAGCACCTCCATGAAGGTGGCGAACATCACCGAGACGGCGATGATCCAGGGATTGACGTGGCGTTCAGCGGACACGCAGCCTCATCCGGGGCGGAAAGTGGCGGACGGTGTGCCCGCTACCGGAGGTACACGGTGGGCACGACCGACATGCCGGGACGCAGGAGGTGCTCGGGGTCCTGGCCGCTGTCGAGCACGATCTTCACCGGGACCCGCTGGACCACCTTGACGAAATTGCCGGTCGCGTTTTCCGGTGGGAGCAGGCTGAAGCGCGCGCCGGTCGCCGCGGCAATGCTCTCGACCTTGCCCTGGAAGGTCTGGCCCTCGTATGCGTCCACCTCCACGTCGACGCGCTGGCCCGGGCGCATCGCGCCGAGCTGCGTCTCCTTGAAGTTGGCGGTGATCCACACATCGTCGGTCAGGACGAGCGCGAGCATCGGCTGGCCGGGCTGTATCACCTGACCCGGCGTGACGCTCTTGCGCGACACGACGCCGCGCGACGGGGCCTTGATCACCGCGTACTGCAGGTTCTGTTCGGCCTGCGCGAGCGTCGCCTTCGCCTGTTCCACGCGCGCCTGGGCCGATGATGCGCGTGCGCGCGTGGCGGTGACCTGCTCGGGCCCGGTCTGCGCCGATCGCAGGCCTGCGCGCGCGGCCTGTTCGCCGGCAGCGGCCTGCGCCTGGCGGCTTTCACTCATGCGCACGCCGGCCTCCGCTTCGGCAATCTGCGCGCGGACCGCATCCGCGGCGGCGCCCTGCGCGTCGGCGGCAGCAACGGCCGCATCGTATTGCTGCTGCGAGACCTCGTCCTTCGCCAGCAGTCCCTTGAGCCGCTCGACGTCGCGGCGGCTGCGCGTGAGGTTGGCCTCCACTTCGCGCAGGCGGGACTGCATCGCGGTCAGTCGCGCGCGTGCCGCGTCCACTTCCTTGGCTGCGGCGTCCATTGCGATGCGTGCCTGCTCCAGTCCGCTCTGGGCGGTGCTGACGCCACTCTGCGTCGTCGTGGTCGTGATCGGGACCGTGCTCTGCGCGGCGATCGCGGCCGCTTCCGCGTCGGCCAGTTCGGCCTGTGCCTTCTCCACCGCGATCTGGTAATCGCGCGGGTCGATTTCCACCAGTACGGTGCCGGCCTCGACCGTCTGGTTGTCGGCAACCGCGACGCGCAGGACCGTGCCGCCGACGCGCGAGGCAATCGGCGTCACGTGCGCGTCCACCTGCGCGTCGTCGGTCGACTCCCATCCCTGGCTCATCCACCAGTAGCCGGCAGCGGCCGCGACGAGGACGACGAGGAGAGCGAGGGCCGCGCGGAACCGGCCCGAACTGGTGAACGAGGTGGCTTCCGAAGCAGCCATTAGCGAACGCCTCCGAGGAATTGGCGCGCGGTCTCCTCGGCCAGGCCAAGGTCGCGCACGAGCGCCGCTCTCGCCGAGTTGTAGGCGTAGAGCGCGGTGATGTACTGGTCTGCCGAGGTCGCCACGGCCTCCTGGGCCTGGACGACCTCGATGTTGCTGGCGACACCCGCCGCGAAACGGTCGCGCGCCTGCGTCAATTGACGGGCCGCGATGTCCCGCGCGCGGGTGGCGACCTCGAGCTGCTGGCGCGCGGCGTCCATGTCGAGATACGAGCTGCGCACCTCGGTGTCGATGCCGGCCTTGAGATCGTCGAGTTCCGCCTGCCGGGAGCGGATGTCGGCGTCCGCCTGGATCAGGCGTCCGCGGGATCGGCCTCCGTTGAAGATCGGCACGTTGACGATGCCGGTGAGCGCGTAGGTGCCCTCGGCCTCGCCAGGCGTGAGCCCGATCCGCCCGTAGTCGGCATTGACGCGCACCGAGGGCAGGAACTCGCCGAGAGCGGCACGCCGCGTGGCCTCGGCGGCACGGAGCCGTTCCTGCGCCGCCTGGTAGTCGGGTCGCGACTGGTACGCCCGCTCGATCGCCTGGTCGAGCGACAGGTCCTGCGCGGGAAGCTCCGGCAGCGCGTCACTGAGGGTGAACGCCCGCCCGGGCTCGAGGCCGATGACGCGCGCCAGCTGCAGCTTGGTCTTCTCCAGCTCGTTGCGGGCGGCCGTGGCGCGCAGGCGCTCGGTGCTCAGCTGCAGCTCGGCCCGGAGCACGTCGATCCCGGCGACCATCCCGGCGGCTTTCATGTTGTTCGCCTGGTCGAGGATCGCCTGCGCAGTCTTGACCTGCGCGTCTGCCGACTCGACGCGCACCGCCGATGCGAGCGCGTGCAGGTACAGGTTGCCGGCCACGAGCACGACGAGGTCGCGTGCGCGCTGCACGGTGAGGCGTGCGGCGGCAACCTGGTGCGCCTGCGCCCGGGCGTCGTTGAGCGCGCGCAGGTCCAGCACCGATTGCGACACGCTGACCCGCGCGTCGAACACGTTGAAGGGACCGACCAGTGCGGGCATGCCGGGCTGCAGCGGGAACCCGAATGCCGCGAGGTTGATCTTCTGCCGGTTCTCCGTGACACGCCCGCTGACGTTCGGGAGCAGGTCGGCCAGCACCGTCCAGCGCGTTCCCTCGGCACTGCGCACGCGTTCCTCGGCCAGCAGCACGCCCAGGTTGTGGTCGAGGGCGCGCCCCAGGGCGTCGACGAGCGAGATGGCCACGGCCGGCGCGGACTGGCTGAGCGTCGTCGCGGCCGGGCTCCCGGCCGTCCTGCCGGCGGTGGCTGTCGCCGTCAGGAGCAGGGGCTGGGCAGACGCGGGCACGGCAGCCGCCGTGCCGATCAGCAGCACGGCGGTCGGCAGGACGAACTTCACTCCGGATCCTTTCTCGCCCGACCTTCGGCTCGACGAGAAAGGCGCGACGGAAGCTGCCGTTCGGGCGCGAGAGCGTCAGGCGTGACGGTTGCGGGGCAACGCATCGTCAAGAGTACTACGCAGCCGTAGTGGTCCGTAAGGGACGCCGCGCCCTCGCGCTACTAGTCTGTTCGTACTATTGGTCCAGCTTCGGCGGGGCCCGTAGGATTGGCGCTCACGGCGCGCGTCGCCGGATCACCCGCAGGGCTTGGGAATGAAGATGCTTCGTACGGTCGTGGCCGTCCTGCTGGTCGGACTGACGGTGAATGCTGCTTACGTGTGGGCGTTCCCGGCCCCGACCATCGTGTACATGGGCAATGTCCTCGCGCACGCGGTCGCCGGCGCCGCGCTCGTGGTGGTCGGCGCGTGGCTGCTGGCGCGTGACCGGTGGCTGCGTCGCCAGGTGGCGGTGGTCGGTGGCGCCGTGCTCCTGGCGGTCGCGGCCGGACTCGCGGGTTACCTCATCAGCAGGGGCAACCTGCGCGAGGAGCGCTGGGCACTCGTGGCGCACATCGCGACCGCCGCCGCGGGCGTGGCAACACTGGCGTTCTGGGCGTGGCGGGCGCGAACCGCCTCGCCGCCGACTTTCCGCCTCGCGATCGGACTCCAGGCCGGTCTCGTGCTGCTCGCGGTGCTGCCGGTGAGCAGTGAGATCTGGGCACGGACCCATCCGAACCCGGCGGACCGCATCGTCAACCCGCTGGTGCCTCCACTGACCCCGTCGCACGAGGGGGGCGGCCCGTCGTCGCCGTTCTTTCCGTCCTCGGCCCGGACCAACGTCGGCGGCACGATCCCGAGCAATTTCTTCCTCGACTCGGAACTCTGCGGGGAGTGCCACAAGGACGTCTACGAGCAGTGGAAGGGCTCCATGCACCACTTCGCGTCCTTCAACAACCAGTTCTACCGGAAGTCGATCGAGTACATGCAGGAGGTGGCGGGCACGCAGCCGAGCAAGTGGTGCGCGGGCTGCCACGATCACGCGGTCTTCTTCAACGGCCGGTTCGACCAGCCGATCAAGGAGCAGATCGACACACCCGAAGCGCAGGCGGGGCTGGCCTGCACGTCGTGCCACTCGATCACGCACGTCGAGGGCACGATGGGCAACGGTGGGTTCACGATCGAGTACCCGCCGCTGCACGAACTCGCGGCCAGCCGCAATCCATTGATGCGGCGCCTGGATCGGTTCCTGACCTACCTGAACCCCGAGCCGCACCGCCGCGCGTTCATGAAGCCGTTCATGCGCGAGGACCAGTCTGCGTACTGCTCCGCCTGCCACAAGGTGCACCTCGATGTGCCCGTCAACGACTACCGCTGGTTCCGGGGCTTCAACGACTACGACAACTGGCAGGCGAGCGGATTCGGTGAGGGTGCCCGGTCGTTCTACTACCCCCCGAAGGGGCAGACGTGCGTCGATTGCCACATGACGCCGGTGAAGTCGACCGACCCGGGACGACATGCGGACGGGACGGTCCATTCGCACCGGTTCCTTGCTGCGAACACCGCCGTGCCGTTCGTGAACCACGATCGCGAGCAGTTTGCGCTGACCGAGCAGTTCCTCAAGTCGGGCTTCATCAGCGTCGACATCTTCGCCGTCTCGCCGATCGACGAGCAGCGCGAGGGCACGCGCATGGTGCGGCGCGTCGGTGACGCGCCCCAGGCGATGTCCGGATTCGCGGTGGGCGAGGAGGCGGAGTCGCAGCAGCAGGTCGTGATCCGCGACGTCGGCCAGGTGGCGGCCCCGATCGACAAGGCCCAGCCCAGGCTGCAGCCAGGCTCCACGGCCCGCGTGGACGTCGTCGTCCGCACGCGCCGGATCGGTCATTTCTTCCCGGGCGGCACCGTCGACGCGTTCGACATCTGGTTGGAACTCGAAGGGCGCGACGCCGATGGGCGGGTGATCTACTGGAGTGGGCAGGTCGCGGACGACGGCCGCGGCCCGGTCGAGCCTGGCGCGCACTTCTACAAGTCGTACCAGCTCGACGCGAACGGCAACCCCATCAACAAGCGCAATGCGTGGCAGGCGAGGAGCGTGCTCTACGTGCGCCTGATTCCGCCGGGCGCAGCGGATGTCGCCCATTACCGCGTGCGGATTCCGAAGAACGCACGCGGCCCCATCACGTTCACGGCGAAGCTGAACTACCGCAAGTTCGCGCACTACTACACGCAGTTCGCCTACGCGGGTCAGCCGGTCCCGGGGCAGGACGCGGCGGCCCTCGGACGGGCCCACAACGACCTGCAGTACTCCTTCGAGCCCGCGAACATCCCGAAGAACGTCTCGGGAGCGGTCAAGGACGAGATCCCCGCGTTGCCCATCGTCGTGCTGGCGCAGGCGAAGGCAACCGTGCCTCTTGGCGACGCCGGCGAGCCGACGGTCTGGACGCCGGTGGTGCAGAAGGCGGATCGCGAGCGCTGGAACGACTGGGGGATCGGCCTGCTGCTGCAGGGTGACATCAAGGCCGCGGAGTACGCCTTCCGCCAGGTGACGGCCGCCGAACCGGAATACGCCGACGGCTGGCTGAACGTGGCCCGCGCGCTGATCCAGGAAGGCGAGACGGACGCCGCCAAGCCGTACATCACCGAGGCGCTCGCGCGTGATCCGTCGCTCGGGCGCATCAACTTCTTCAAGGCCATGATCGAGAAGGCCGATGGTGACTACGCAGCCGCCCTTGCGTCACTCGAGGTGGTCGCGGCCGGGTACCCGCGCGATCGTGTCGTGCTGAACCAGATCGCGCGGATCCTGTTCCTCGAGCGGCGCTACCGCGACGCCTTGACGTATCTGGACCGCGTGGCGCGCATCGATCCCGAAGACCTGCAGATGCACTACACGGCGATGCTGTGCCATCGCGGCCTTGGCCAGGAGGAACTCGCGGCGCGCGAAGAACAGCTCTTCACCCGCTTCAAGGCCGAAGAGGCCGCGCAGGCGATCACCGGCACGCGCCGCCGGGTCAGCCCCGAGGACAACAACGAGCGGCAGGCGATCCACGAGCACGAGAGCGTGGCGCTGCCGATCCCCGCGCCAGTGCCAGCGGAGTCGCGCTCCCGGGCACCGGTCGCCAACTGAGGGACCCATGACACGACTGATGACGGCAGCCCTCGTGGCGGCCCTCGCGACGACCGTGGTGTCGGGGGCGGGCGTCACCTTCACCGACGTCACGGCTTCCGCCGGCATCCGTTTCACGCACAACAGCGGCCGCGCCGGGAAGAAGTACCTGCCCGAGACGCTCGGGTCGGGAGCCGCGTTCTTCGAGGTGGACGGCGACGGATGGCCCGACCTGTTCCTCGTGAACAGCAGGGCCTGGACCTCCGGCGGCAGGAAGAGCCTCGGCGCTCTCTATCGCAACACCGGGAAGGGCTCGTTCGCCGACATCACCGCCGGCAGCGGCCTCGATGTGGAGATGTACGGGATTGGCGTGGCGGCCGGCGATTACGACAACGACGGGCGGCAGGACCTGTATGTCACCGCCCTCGAAGGCGACCGCCTCTTTCACAACGAGGGGAATGGCCGCTTCCGCGACGTGACGAAAGCCTCCGGGATCGCCAACGCCAGCTTCGGCACCAGTGCCGCGTGGTTCGACTACGACAAGGACGGCCGGCTCGACCTCTTCGTGGCGAACTACGTGCAGTGGACGGCCAAGACGGACCTGTGGTGCTCGCTCGATGGCAGCACCAAGTCGTACTGCACGCCCGAGTCCTACAAGGGCACGGCCTCTCGCCTGTTCAGGAACCTGGGCAACGGCACGTTCGAGGATGCCGGCCGGAAGGCTGGCATCGCGGACCCCACGAGCAAGTCGCTCGGCGTTGCCGTGCTCGACTACAACGTGGACGGCTGGCCGGACCTGTTCATCGCCAACGATACGCAGCCCAACAAGCTCTATCGGAACCAGAAGAACGGCACGTTCAAGGAAGAGGGCATGATTGCCGGCGTCGCTTACAGCGAGGACGGCGTCGCCCGCGGGGCCATGGGGGTCGACGCCGCGGACTACGACCGCTCGGGCAGGCCGCACCTGCTGGTCGGCAACTTCTCGAACCAGATGCTCGGCCTGTATCACAACGAGGGCACGGGGCTGTTCGTGGACGAAGCCCCGAAGTCCACGGTGGGTCGGGCCAGCCTGCTCTCGCTCGCCTTCGGGGTGTTCTTCTTCGACTACGACCTCGACGGCTTCCCGGACATCCTCGCGGCCAACGGGCACATCGAGGAAGAGATCGGGCGGGTCCAGCCGCGCGTCCAGTACAAGCAGCCGCCGCTCCTGTTCCGCAACAACGGCCAGAAGCGCTTCGACAACGCGACGGCCTCGGTGGGCCCGGCGTTCTCGCGCCCGATCGTCGCGCGGGGAGCGGCGTACGCGGACTACGACCACGACGGCGACCTCGACGTCCTGATCACCAGCAACCACGGCCCGGCCTACCTGTTCAGGAACGACGGCGGCGACGCCAACAACTGGATTACCGTGCGTACGCGGGGCACGAAATCGAACCGCGACGGCATCGGCGCGGTCGTCCGCGTCACGAGCGCATCGGGCCGGCAGTGGAGCATGGTCCGCAGCGGGTCGAGCTACGCCTCGCAGAGCGACCTCGCCCTGACTTTCGGGCTGGGCCGCGATTCCAGTGTGGCCGCCATCGAGGTCGAGTGGCCCAGCGGCGCCCGCGACCGCCTGGTCAACGTGGCGGCGCGGCAGGCGATCGTCATCGAGGAGGGCAAGGGGCTCGTACGATAGCGGCCGTGACGACCGCGGACCTCCTCCTCCGTCTTTTCCTCCAGATTGCCGTCATCCTGACGGTGTCGCGTGTGCTTGGCGTCCTGGGGCGCCGCGTCGGCCAGACCCAGGCCGTCGGCGAGATGGTCGCCGGCATCGTCCTCGGCCCGTCGCTCTTCGGAGCACTCGTGCCGGACGCGCAACAGTGGCTCTTCCCGCAGACGGCCACCATTGCCGTGGGCGCAGCCACGGCCACCGTCGCGCACCCGTCGATGGCGATCCTCTACGCACTCAGCCAGCTCGGTCTCGTCCTCTACATGTTTCTCGTCGGGCTCGACGTCGACGTGGACCTGCTGCGGAACCGGGCGGGCCGCGTGAGCGCGATCGCGGCCGCGGGAATCGTGGCGCCCTTCGCGATCGGGGTGGTGCTCGCCCGGTCGCTCCGGGGCGATCCCGACCTGTTCCCGCCGCACGTGGGCGGCTGGCACGCGGCACTCTTCACCGCTGCCGCGATGTCGATCACGGCGTTCCCCATGCTGGCGCGTATCATCCAGGAGAAAGGCATCGCGCGGACACACGTGGGCACGATGGCGCTCGCGGCGGGATCGGTGAACGACATCCTGGCCTGGTGCCTGCTCGCGGGGTTGCTGGCCAGCCTGCACGCGCAGCCATCGATCGCAGTGCTCGCCCTGGGCGGCGGCATGGGTTACGCCGTCGTCATGGTGCTGCTCGGGCGCCGAGCGTTCCGGGCCTTCGCCCGATGTGTCGAGCGCGACCACGACGTCACCGCGTCCACGCTGCTGGTCGTACTGCTGGTGCTCATGGCGTCGGCCGCGTTCACCGACTACATCGGCATCCACGCGGTGGGCGGCGCCTTCGTCGCCGGCCTGGTGATGCCGCGCGGTGCGTTTGCCCGGCTGGTCCGGACGCAGACCGAGCACCTCACCAGCACGCTGCTCGTGCCGCTGTTCTTCGTCTATTCCGGTTTGAACACGCGTATGGGGCTGCTCGACAGCCCGCGACTGTGGGCGCTGACGCTGCTGGTCGTGCTCTGCGCCGTCGCGGGAAAGGCGGTGGCCTGCGCGGTCGCTGCCCGGGCGGCCGGCGAGGGCTGGCGCGAGGCCGCCGCGGTGGGCAGCCTGATGAACGCGCGTGGCCTGATGGAACTCATCATCCTGAACATCGGCCTGCAGGCGGGGCTCATCCAGCCGGCGTTCTTCACGATGATGGTGATCATGGCGGTCGTGACGACCCTCATGGCGGCGCCGCTGTTCGAGCTGACCTACGCGCGCCACGCCGCGCGCGCGGCCCAGGAGGCCACGCGGGGGACCGGGTGCCTGCACTGACGTGGTCGTCTGGGGGCGGCATTTGGCAGAATGGAGCCGATGCCGCACCTCTTCGAACCGCTCCAGCTTCGCGAGCTCACGATCCGCAACCGAGTCGCCGTCTCGCCCATGTGCCAGTATTCGGCGAACGACGGCTTCCTGAATGACTGGCACTTCGTGCACCTCGCGAGCCGCGCGGTGGGTGGCGCCGGCCTCGTGTTCACGGAAGCAACGGCCGTCGCCGCGGAGGGCCGAATCAGCCCGGCCGACCTCGGCATCTGGGACGACGTGCACGCGGGTGCGTTCGAGCGCGTCACACGGTTCGTGAAGGGCGAGGGCGCGGCCTTCGGCATCCAGCTCGCGCACGCGGGCCGCAAGGCCAGCACGCACATCCCCTGGGAGGGGCAGGGAGCGGTGGCTCCGGAGCAGGGCGGGTGGGAGCCGATCGCCCCCTCCGCGGTCCGTTTCGCTGACAACTACCCGACGCCCCGCGAGATGACGCGCGACGACATTGCCGGGATCGTCGATGCGTTCCGGCGCGCCGCGTCGCGCGCCCGCCGCATCGGGTTCGACGTGGTGGAAGTACACGCGGCCCATGGGTATCTGCTGCACGAGTTCCTGTCGCCCCTGAGCAACGAGCGCACGGACGAGTACGGGGGCTCGCTCGAGAACCGGATGCGTTTCTGCCTCGAGGTGGTCGCCGCCGTGCGGGAGGTGTGGCCGCAGGCGCTGCCGGTCTTCGTCCGCATCTCGGCCACCGATTGGACCGACGGGGGCTGGAACCTGGACGAGGCGGTGGAACTGTCGCGACGGCTGGGAGCGCTGGGCGTCGATCTGGTGGATTGTTCGTCCGGAGGCAACGTGGCGAGTGCCCGCATTCCGGTGAAGCCGGGCTACCAGGTTCCCTTTGCCGAGCGGATTCGGCAGGCTGCCGCCGTTGCCACCGGTGCCGTCGGACTCATCACCGACCCTGCTGACGCCGATGCCATCATCCGCGGCGGGCAGGCCGACCTCGTGCTGCTGGCGCGCGAGATGCTCCGCGATCCCTACTGGCCGTTGCGCGCGGCCGGCGTGCTCGGGCACGAGGTGAGCTGGCCGTCACAGTACCTGCGGGCCGCGCCGCCCAATTCGCCTGGACGGTAGCGAGGCGCGTACACGAGGCGCTGCGTCAGGGGGGCGAGTGCGTGCGCTGATCATCGAGGACGATCCCGCGATCGCGGACTTCGTGGCCCGCGGCCTGCGTGAAGCGGGATTCGCGGTGGACGTCGCTCACGACGGGGAATCGGGTCTCGAGGCGGCCCTCGATCAGCAGCCGGACGTCGCCATCGTCGACCTGATGCTGCCGCGCCGCGACGGCCTGAGCCTCATCGACGAACTGCGGCGCCGGGGCCGCGCCACGCCCGTGCTGATCCTGAGCGCACGTCGTTCGGTCGACGATCGCGTCCGCGGCCTCCAGGCCGGCGGGGACGACTACCTGACCAAGCCCTTCGCCTTCGCCGAACTGCTGGCCCGCGTCCAGGCGCTCGTGCGCCGGGCCAGCCGTACGCCGGACGCCACCACACTGACGGCGGGCGATCTCACCATGGACCTGCTGTCGCGGCGCGTGACGCGGGGCGGGGAGTCGATCGACCTGCGCCCGCGCGAGTTCGCGCTGCTCGAGTACCTCCTGCGGAACGCCGGCAAGGTGGTGTCGAAGACGATGATCCTGTCGCACGTGTGGGAGTACAACTTCGATCCCCAGACCAACATCGTCGACGTGCTGGTGAGCCGCCTGCGCGACAAGATCGACCGGCCGTTCGAGACGAAACTGCTGCACACCGTCCGCGGGGTCGGCTATGTCATCCGGTGACGGGCCGCCCGACGCGTCGGGCCGCTTCGGCCTGCGCCTGGCGATCTGGTACGCCACCCTGTTCGTCGCCAGTGCCTTCGCCATCGTCCTGCTGACCTACGTCCTGACGTCCGCATCGCTGGCGCAGCGGGATCACGACATCATCCAGCAGAAGCTCGGGGAGTATGCGACGGTGTACGCGCGGGGTGGCCTGCGGGCGCTCGCGGCGACCGTCGAGGCCGAGCAGCGCACCTCGCGCGAGCGGCTGTTCGTCCGCGTCCTCGACCGGGGTTCCGAGGCGGTCCTGTTGAGCAACGCCGAGGGGTGGGACGCCTCGGCCCTCGAGGTCGGCACGGCGGCGCTGCGCGACGGGACGGTCATGCAGATCGGCAAGAGCACGGAGGCGCGGACCGAACTGCTGCGCCGCTTCCGCGCGACGCTCGGCGTGGTCACGGTCTCGATCATGCTGATTGCGCTGTCCGGAGGCTGGCTGCTCACGCAGTCGGCGGCACAGCCGATACGTCGCCTGACGTCCGCCGTACGCCGCATCATCGCGACCGGGCGTACCGACGAACGGGTAGCCGCCCCGGACGAGGACGACGCCATTCGCGAGCTGACGCTGCTGTTCAACGCGATGCTGGACCGCATCGAGGGGCTCGTGCGCGGGATGCGCGGCGCGCTCGACAACGTCTCGCACGACCTGCGCACGCCGCTGACCCGCCTGCGCGGCGTCGCGGAACTGGCGCTGGCCTCGCCGCCTGACCTCGAACGCTACCGTGAAGCGCTGGCGGACTGCGTGGAGGAGTCCGACCGGGTCCTGGTGATGCTCAACACGCTGATGGACATCACCGAGGCGGAGAGTGGGGCCATGCCGCTGCAGCGCGAGTCGGTCGACCTGGTGGAGGTGGCCGATCGGGCCGTCGACCTCTACCGCGAGGTCGCCGACGCCCGCGGCGTGACGCTGGTGTCGGGCGAGCGCGGAGCGGGCCGCGTGCACGCCGACCGCGTGCGGCTCGAGCAGGTGGCGGCGAACCTGATCGACAACGCCGTCAAGTACACGCCGGAGGGCGGAACGGTGACAGTGGACGTGGCGGCGTCTGGGGGACGCGCGCTGCTGCGCGTGCGCGACACCGGGGTCGGCATCCCGGCCAATGAGCTGCCGCGGATCTGGGACCGCCTCTTCCGGGGCGACCAGAGCCGGACCGAGCGGGGCCTGGGCCTTGGGCTCAGTCTCGTCAAGGCGATCGTGGAAGCCAACGGGGGCACCGTGGAGGTGACCAGCACGCCGGGGAGCGGATCGACCTTCACCGTGTGGTTACCCGCCGCGCCACCCTCCGTGGCGACGGCCTCGCCCGCCTGATCGGCCCGACCTGTTCCAGCCGACCCACCCGACCCACCCGACCCACCCGACGCACCCGACCCACCCGACGCACCCGACCCACCCGACCCACCCTTTCACCGATGTAATGTCCGCGACACGTCCGTGTCATGGGGGTTCCCGTCTAATCGGGTGTGGGCGGAAGCACCCGCCCGGACTTGTGAGGACACACATGGACACGACTCCCAACAGCCTGAAGCAGCGGACGGTCAGGGGGGCCGTGGCGCTTGGAGCGGCAGCGCTCCTCGTGGCCGGGGCGACCTGGAAGGGATCCGCTGCCGAACCGACTGTCAACCCCGCCGCCACGGTCGAAGCGCAGGGCGTGTCGGCACCCCGCGCGGTGGTGGCCGGCGGGCGCGACTCGTATGCAGACGTCGTGAAGAATGTGGCGCCCGCGGTGGTGACCATTCGCACCGAGGGGAAGGCACGCGTCTCCCCGACGCAGTTGGGTCCCGACGAGGAGATGTTCCGCCGGTTCTTCGGCGACCGCTTCGGCCAGGGGCGTCAGATGCCGCGCACGCCCAGGCAGCGCGGACTCGGTTCCGGTGTCGTCGTGACGCCCGACGGCTACATCCTGACCAACAACCACGTGATCGATTCGGCCGACGATATCCGCGTCGAGTTCACGGACGGCCGCAGCGCACCGGCCAAGCTGGTCGGAGCCGATCGGCCGAGCGACCTGGCCCTGTTGAAGGTCGATCAGGCCGGGCTCCCGACGCTGCCCCTCGGCAACTCGGACGCCGTGCAGGTGGGCGACGTGGTGCTGGCCGTCGGGAATCCACTCGGCGTCGGCCAGACCGTCACGATGGGCATCGTGAGCGCCAAGGGGCGATCCACGGGCACCGGTGACGGCAGCTACGAAGACTTCCTGCAGACCGACGCTCCCATCAACCACGGGAATTCGGGCGGAGCGCTCGTCAACATGCGGGGGGAACTCATTGGCATCAACTCGCAGATCCTCTCGCCGGGCGACGGCAACATCGGGATCGGCTTCGCCATTCCGGCCAACATGGCGCGGCACGTCATGGATCAGCTGAAGACCGACGGCCGCGTGCGCCGCTCGCAGCTCGGCGTAACCGTGCAGCCGGTCACATCCGAGATCGCCGAGAGCCTCGGGCTCAAGGACGTCGCCGGCGCGATTGTCTCCTCGGTCGCGACGGGCAGCGCCGCCGAGCGGGCCGGTGTGAAGCGCGGCGACGTGATCACCTCGTTCAACGGTCAGCCGATTCGCGACTTCAACTCGCTGCGCAACCGCGTGGCCGACTCGACACCCGGGTCGAACGCCTCGGTGGTGGTTCTCCGGAACGGCGAGCAGAAGACCCTGTCGGTGAAGCTCGACGAGGCGGCCGTGTCCCGCGAGGCCCGTGCCGCCGGCGATGAGAGTCCCGAAGACAAGGGCGCGCTCGGCATCGCCGTGTCGCCCCTTGGTCCCGAGGCCGCAGAGCGCGCCGGCCTTCCGCGCAACACGCAGGGCGTGGTCGTGCAGCAGGTCAATCCGGACGGGCGCGCCGCGGACGCCGGCATCCAGCCGGGCGACATCATCCTCGAGGTGAATCGCCAGTCGGTCCAGTCCGTCGACCAGCTGCGCGCGGCTGTTCGCCAGGCCGCCGGCAAGCCGACGCTGCTGCTGGTGCGTCGGTCGGCGAACGGGGACGGGCAGGACCTGTTCGTGACCGTCAGGCCAGAGTAGTCGCCGGTTCCACTTCGCAGCGAGCCAGTTGGCCGCGGCACTCCTGCGGCGCCGCCGACTGGAGGCTCAGGGCCGCGAGGGATCCCACCCTCGCGGCTCTTGTCGTGCGCCTGCACATGGAGGCCTGGGGACCGATGGACTGGGGACCGAGAACTTGGGACCGAGAACTTGGGACCGAGAACTTGGGACTACCATGTGCCCCATGACCCTCTCCGATCTCACGCTTCTCATCGACTTCCACTACTGGGCGCGCGACCGCGTGCTGGACGCGGCGGAGGCGCTCACCCCCGAGCAATACGGCCGCGACATGGGCAGCAGTTTCCGGTCGATCCGGGACACGCTCGTCCACGTGTACTCGTCCGAGTGGAACTGGCTGCAGCGCTGGAACGGCGTCTCGCCCCAGGCGATGCTCGACCCCGCCGATTTCCCGGACGTCGCCTCGCTGCGGACGGCCTGGGTCGAGCACGAATCACGGCTCCGCGGCTACCTCGCGACACTCGACGACGCCGGGATCCTGCGTGTCATCGAGTACCGCAGCCTCCAGGGCCAGCCCAATGCTTCGGCCATCTGGGAAATGGTGCAGCACGTCGTGAACCACGGGACATACCACCGGGGCCAGGTGACCACCATGCTGCGCCAGCTGGGGGCGGCGCCCGCCCGGAGCGTCGATCTCATCGTCTTTCACCGGCAGCGGCGCGCGGCGGGGTAGGGGCGCGGCCGGGAGGCCGACCCGAGTGGGACCAAAGCGGGACAGGCTGCGTCTTACCTTCCGGGTAGTGCCTGTCCGGCGGCTGAGGCAGAACTTGCAACGGCGTTCGGGTAATCGGCCGCGGCCGTTGTATAGTGACTATTGTCCAGTCTCTGGACACACGGTCCGCACACGAGCGGCCGTGACGGGAAGGAGTCTCGGATGGCGAGCGGTACGATCAAGCGTATTCAGCGTGACAAGGGGTTTGGGTTCATCCGCGACACGAGCGGTCAGGAATACTTCTTCCACCGCAGTGCCGTGCAGGGCAGCTTCGACTCCCTGAGCGAAGGGCAGCGCGTCAGCTTCGACGAGGAACAGTCGCCGAAGGGACCACGCGCGGGCAACGTCCGGCCCGAGTAACCTCGCTGACCGACAGTCGCCGGTCGCAGCAGCCGTCGCGTTCGCGAAGACTGGCTGCTCCGGCGGCTCTCGTTCGACCCCGCTATCTGCGAGCGCCAGGCGTCAGCGTCGTCTCCCGACGCTCGCCGTTGCGCTGGTAGACGACCTTCACCGGCTCGCCAATCTTGAGCACTTCGAGCGCGTAGGTGTAGTCGTAGATGTTGGCGATCGTCTGCCCGGCAATCTCGACGATCACGTCACCCTTCTGCAGTCCCGCCTGCTCCGCAGGCCCGCCGCCAATCACCCCGCTCAGCAGCAGACCCTTCACTTCCGTGGAGTAGTCCGGAATCGTACCGGTGAACAGGCGCACGCCGCTGCGGGCACCCTGCTGGCTGCTCTGCTCGACTTTCGTGAACTGGGGCGGCTCGGGGGTCTCCGCCAGGCGCTTCACGATGGCCGCGGCAAACTCGACGATGCGGTCGAGATCCTCGTAGTTGATCTTGTCGGCGGTGTCGGACGGCCGGTGGTAGTCGGTGTGGGTACCGGTGAAGAAGTTCAGGCTCGGCACCTCGGCCTGGTTGAAGGAGGCCACGTCCGTCGGCTGATACGGGTCGGGCTGCACGAGCAGATCGAAGCCGGCGGCGACGTTCGCCCGCTCGAGCAGGGCCGACCATGCGGGGCTTGTACCGGTCGCTTGTACCGTGAGCTTGTTGTCCACCATGCGGCCGACCATGTCGAAGTTGACGTAGGCCGCAAGCTGGTCCAGCGGGATCGGCGGCGTTGTGACGTACGCGTTCGAGCCGATCAGCCCCAGTTCCTCGCCCGACCAGAACTGCAGCAGCACGTGGCGCGGGCGCGGCTGGCGCGCCAGCAGTTCGCCGACCGCGAGTACCGCCGCAGTGCCGGAGGCATTGTCGTCGGCGCCGTGATGGATCTGCGTGGCGTCGGCCTTGTCCGCCAGTGAGTTGCCCGCCTCCCCGCGACCGAGGTGATCGTAGTGCGCCCCCAGCGCGATCCAGGGCTTGTTCGCCGGGGCCGACCCGGTGGCCGGCAGGTACGCGAGCACGTTGTGCCCGGTGCGCTTCTCACGCAGCACGTCGGTGTGGAGCGTCACGGCGACGCTCGGCATGTCGAAGCCCGCGACGTGGGGGTTGGCCGAGTCCAGCGCCTTCTGGGCGGCCGCGAGTGTCTTGCTGGGGTCGTTGAAGGTGCGGAACATCGCCTCGGCGACCGTGCTGCTGATGCTCGCCGCCACGATGCCCGATCCGGCAAGCGCCGTATCGAACGACATCGGGATGGTTTCGCCGGCATTGGGCGAGCTGGGCCCCGTGACGACCAGCAGGGCCTTCGCCCCGCGCTGGCGCGCCGCCATCGCCTTGTAGCGCAGCGCCGAGTAGCGCGCGAGGATCCCCTTCGTCTGGGCATCCGCGTCCTCCGGGAAGTACCGCAGGACCAGCACCACCTTGTCCTTCACGTCGAGCGTGGCGTAACTGTCGTACCCGAACCCCTGGGAGTCGGGGACGACGATGCCGTAGCCCGCGAAGATTACCGGTGCGTCGCTGATGTCGCCGTTGTCCGAGAACGAGAGCGCCTGCACGTCCCTGGCCTGGTCGAACCGCTGCATGGCGGGGCCGCCCAGGCGCACCCACGAACCGCCGTCGCGGGTCCCGGCCGTGAACTCGAACGGCGCGGTGAACGCAGTCGCGCCCGGCAGAGGCCTGGCCCCGATGCGCTGCAGCTGCTGGACGATGTAGTCGCTGGCCCCCTGCTCGCCCGGGGACCCCGACATGCGGCCGCCCAGTTGGTCGGCCGCGAGGGTCGTGACGTGCGCGCGCGTCCGCGACGCCGTCGCGGGTGCCTGGGCATGCAGCGGCGCGGCGGCGAGCAGGGCGGCGGTGACGACGAGCGCGCGTGTCTTCATGATTTCTTCCCTGGCTGGCGCGGGGGTGCGTTGCGCAGCGCCTCGAGCGCCTTCTGGTGGTTCCACTGGGCAAGGAACAGTTGGCCCGCGCCGCCGCCGGAACGGCTGGAGGTCCAGGCGAGCTGCCGGCCGTCCGGGGACGGCACGGGCAGGCCGTCGAACCCGTCCGAGTAGGTCACGCGGACCGGCTCCTTCTCGCCCCTGGCATCCACGATGAAGACCTCGAAGTTCTCGAACCCGAGCTTGTTGGACGCGAAGAAGAAGTACTCGCCAGATGGGTGCTGGTAGGGTGCCCAGCTCATGGAACCGAAGTCGGTGATCTGCTTCTGATCCGACCCGTCGAGTTTCATGGTCCACACGTCGGCAATCAGGCCCATCTCGTCGAAGCGCCGCCACACGATGCGCTGGCCGTCAGCCGTGAAGAACGGACCGCCGTCGTAGCCCCAGGAGGTCGTGAGCCGCCGCTGGCCCGAGCCGTCGGCCTTCATGATGTAGATCTCGGCGAAGTTGCTGGGGTTTTCCTCCAGCGCCTTCTTCTCCTTGTCGTTCAGCGTCCGGTTGTAGGCGTCGCGCATGGACGAGAAGGCGACCCACTGGCCGTCTGGCGAGTAGCTCGCTTCCGCGTC
>CAYLTD010000033.1:0-53502 GCA_964386715.1 uncultured Bifidobacterium sp. | reverse complement strand
ACCTACACCACCGTGAGCCGTCAGGGCGGCAGCCTCAAGCTGCTCAGCCTCACGAAGCGCATCACGGACCTGCTGGCGATCACGAAGCTGCTGACCGTGTTCGAGACGTACGAGTCGGAGAACGACGCGGTACAGAGTTTCTCCTCGGCGAAGGTCTAGTTCGTCTCCCGCGCTAGATGGCGCGCAGCACCCCTTCCAACCTGGCGATACCCGATGCTCCACGGCGTCCCGTGATGGCATCGGGTGCGCGTCCCGCGGTCCTGAGCCTCCTGCTCTCGCTCCGGCCGCACCAGTGGACCAAGAACCTCCTGGTCTTCGCGCCGCTCCTCTTCGCAGTGAAGCTCTTCGACCTGGTCGCGGTGACGCGGGCGGCCTGGGCGTTCGTCGTGTTCTGTGCGCTGTCCAGCGTGGTGTACCTGATCAACGACGTCCTGGATCGCGAGGGCGACCGGCAGCATCCGCTGAAACGCACGCGGCCCATCGCCGCGGGCGAGGTCTCGATTGGCGCCGCACTGGCAACGGCCGCGCTGATGGGGGCCGGCGGCCTCGCGGGCGCCTTCCTCCTGAACTGGCGATTCGGCGCCGTGTCCACCCTGTACGTGGTCCTGCAGGCACTCTACTCGCTGTCGCTCAAGCACATCGTCATCATCGACGCGCTGACGCTGGCGATCGGCTTCGTCCTGCGTGCCATTGGCGGCGCCGTCGCCATCGACGTGGTGATCAGCCACTGGCTCTTCGTCTGCACGATCCTGCTCGCGCTCTTCATCGCGCTCGCGAAGCGGCGGCACGAACTGGTGCTGCTCGCGGACGGCGCGACCAGCCATCGACCGATTCTCGGCGAGTATTCCGCGTACCTCCTCGATCAGATGATTGCCGTCGTGACGGCATCGACCCTGATCGCCTACATCTTCTACACGATCAGCCCGGAGACCGAGCAGAAGTTCGGCACGTCCTGGCTGGGCCTGACGATTCCGTTTCCCCTCTACGGAATCTTCCGCTACCTGTACCTCGTGCACCGGCGCGAGGAAGGTGGCAGCCCGGCAGACCTGCTGCTGAACGACCGGCCGCTCCTCGCGTGCGTCACCCTCTGGGTCGTCGCGGTGGTGCTGATCATCTACCACCCCTTCGTGCCCTGACCATGTCTGACTTCAACGTGCGATCCGATGCCGTCAACGTCGAGCAGATCATGGAGCAGATCCGCGCGCGCATTCGCGAGAAGCGCGGCGTGGACTACACCGAGCAGGAGATCCGTGAACTGGCGAGCGTGAAGCTCGAGAAGTTCCTGGACCCGCGCGGCGTGCGCTCCGATCTCCTCGAACAGTACCGGCGGGCCCAGCCGCCGTATGCCCCGCCCGAACTGCCCAATTTCGCGTTCGAGGACCAGACGCTGTTCGAGTCCACCCGCGGACCGTTGCGGATGATCCGGCGGCTGCTCCTGCCGATCCTGAAGCTGTTCTTCAACCCCAACCCGCTCATCCAGGCGCTCAACATCCAGTCGAAGCTGAATGCGAGCGCGGCCGAACGCGAAGCCAAGCGCGACGCGGCTCGCTACGCCTTCGACCAGCTCCACTACGAGGTCATGCACAACCTGGTCGTCGAGACGACCCGGCTGGGCATCGAGGTGAAGAACCTCAAGATGAAGATCGAGTCGCTTTCGAGCCGGCTCGAATTCAACGAGCGGCGGGCCCGGGCGCTGGAGAGTGTCGTGGTCTACAAGCCGGCCGGCGAAGAGCCGCGGGCGGGACGTCAGGACGGACGCCGAGACGACGGGCGCCGCGACGAGCGGCGCGAGGACGGACGCCGCGACGAGCGCCGGGAGGAGGCCCGCCGGCGCGAGGAAGGGCGCCGACCGGAAACGCCGCGCGAACCGGCGGTGCGCGAACCGGCGCAGCCGCCGGGCGCAGCCGCGCCCACGACGGCTGAACCTGAATCGACGGAGGCGGCGACGACCGCGGCCGATGGCTCGGTGGCGCCGACGGCCGAGGGCCCTGGCACGCGCAGCCGCCGGCGGCGACGCCGGCGCGGCCGGCGCGGCAGCGGCAGCGCCGCGGCCGCGATGGGCTCGCCCGGCACGACGGACAACGACGCCGAGGGCGATGCCGACGGCGACGCCGAGGACGGCCCCGATACCGTGACCGACGCGAACGCCAGCCTGCCGACGCCGCCCACGCCGGCGGCGGCCGACGGATCAGCCAGTGATCGGACGCCGGTGGCCGACAGTCGATCGGCCCGGCCGGAGCCGTTCGAACACACGTTCGGTGCCCAGACGCATCCCGCGGAGCCAACCGCGAGCGATCCGTCGCCGATGGGGCGGCCCCCTGCTGCCGCGGCAACACCCGCCGACGCGCCACAGGACACGTCAGCGGCTGCCGCGCCGTCGCCGGACCGTCCGTCCACGACGCCAGAGCAGTGAAGCTCGCGATCATCGTCCAGCGTTACGGCCCCTCGATCAACGGCGGGGCCGAACTGCACGCGCGGTATGTCGCCGAGCACCTCGCCCGCCACGCGGAGGTGGAGGTGTGGACCACGTGCGCCACCGACTACGTCACGTGGCGCAATGCGCTGCCGGCGGGCGAGGACCGCGTCAACAACATCCGGGTGCTCCGTTTTCCGGTGAAGCACGAGCGCGACCCGCTGATCTTCGGCCGGCTCTCGGAGCGCGTGTTCCACCAGACGCATTCGATCGCCGACGAGCTCGAGTGGCTCGACGCGGAGGGGCCGACCAGTCCCGCCCTGATCGCCCACATCACCAGACACGCCGCGGCGTTCGATTACTGCATCTTCTTCAGCTATCGCTACTACCACGCGTTCCACGGGACGCGGGCCGCGGGAGGCCGCGCCATTCTCGTCCCGACAGCGGAGCGCGACCCGGCGGCCGGGCTCTCGATCTTCGGGCCGGTCTTCCGTGGCGTCCGCGCTGTCATGTACAACTCGCCCGAGGAGCGGTCGCTGCTGCAGGGGGTCGCGGGCAACGAGCAGGTGCCGTCCGTGGTCGTCGGCGTGGGGTCCGAGGTTCCGCCCAACCCGCAACCGCAGCGTTTCCGCCAGAAGCACGCCGTTCGCGGACCCTTCGCGGTGTACGTCGGGCGTATCGACGCGAACAAGGGCTGCCGCGAGCTGTTCTCCCACTTCCAGTCGTACCTACGGGAGCGCGCGGGCCGCCTCTCACTGGTCCTGATTGGCAACTCGATCCTGGACATCCCGTCGGATCCGCGGATCCGCCACCTGGGTTTCCTGGACGACGCGGACAAGTTCGATGCGATGGCCGCATCGGAGCTGCTCATCATGCCGTCGTTCTTCGAGAGCCTGTCCATGGTGGCGCTCGAAGCGTGGGCACTGGGCAAGCCGGTGCTGGCGAACGCGAAGTGCGACGTGCTGAAGGGCCAGTGCATCCGAAGCAATGCCGGCCTGTACTACGACAGCGGCCGTGAATTCGTCGAGTCGTTGCGCGCCCTCGAACACAACCGCTGGATCGCGGGAAGCCTTGGCCGAAACGGCCGCCAGTACTATCGAGACAACTACGACTGGCCGGTCATCGAGCGCAAGTACCTCGACATGATGACGCTGCTCTCGACCCGTGAGGCGCCGGCTGCTCCTTTCGAGCCCCTGCCTGGCTGGATGGACCGCCGCAAGGCGACCTGTCCACCGGCCTCGCAGATCGTCGACAGCGTGCCGGCCGGCCCGTCGTCGGCACCAGAGATGACGGTGCCCCGACCCACGGGTCCGGTCTCGCCTCCCCTGCCACCACGGCGATCGGCGCACGCGCCTGATTTCCCGCGGTCGACACCGCACCGCGGCGGCGGCCCGCGAGGCTCTCAGCAGTCCGGGCGCGGGCGGCGGCCTTCCGGTGCATCCTCCCGATGAAGCGGCAGCGTCCCGCGGTCCATCAGGTCCTGGCTACGCTCGGGTACGGAGATGCCATCGGCCACGAGGTGCTGGGGATCCAGCGCGTGCTGCGCGCGGCCGGATACGAATCCGACATCTTCGTCGAGACGGCAGACCCGCGGCTGGAGTCGCTGACGCGCGACTATCGTGAGCTCGTCGACGCCACCGATCCGGAGAACCTGCTGCTGCATCATTTCTCGATCGGCTCGAAGGCCTCGAGGACGGCGTATGCGCTGCCGGACCGGATGGCGCTCATCTACCACAACATCACGCCGCCGGAATATTTCGCGGGAGTGCACCGCACGCTGGCGCGCCAGTGCTTCCGCGGCCGGCGCGAGATCCACGCCTACGTCGGACGCTGCGAGATCGCTCTCGGCGACTCGGAGTTCAACCGGCAGGACCTCGAAGGACTCGGCTTCCCCAGGACGGCGGTGCTGCCGGTCATCCCGGACCTGTCGCACCTCGACGATCCTGCCGACTGGTTCGTGGCGGAGCAGTTCGACGACGAGTGGACGAACATCCTGTTCGTCGGCCGCGTGATTGCGAACAAGAAGATCGAGGACGTCATCCGCTGCTTCCACGCCTACCACACGCGGCACAACCCCAGGAGCCGCCTGATCATCGCGGGCGTGTTCAGCGTCTTCGAGCAGTACTTCGCCGCGCTCACGCACCTGGTGAGCGAGCTCGGGCTGTCGCACGTCCACTTCGCGGGCCACGTGTCGGACGCGGAACTCATCGCGTACTACGAACTCGCCGACCTGTTCCTCTGCGCGAGCGAGCACGAGGGGTTCTGCGTGCCGCTCATCGAGGCGTTCTACAAGCAGGTGCCGGTGCTGGCCTACGCCGCGACCGCGGTGCCAGCGACCATGGACGGCGCGGGGGTCCTGTTCGACACCAAGGACCCCGCGTACGTCGCCAGCCTGATGGACGCCGTCCTCTCCGACGCCGCGCTGCAGGACCGCATCGTCGACGGGCAGCTCGAGGCGGTCCAGCGTCTGCAGGCGAAGGATTTCGATCGCACGCTGCTTGGACTGGTCGAGCAGATCCTCGCGGGGCCGCGGGTCGGCACCGCCCACGTAGCATTCGACTTCTGGCAGCAGTTCGATGCACTCGAGGTTCTCGAGGAGGTGCGGCGCTATCGCCCCTCGGCGTTCTTCGCGTTGCCGGAGGCGCCGGCGTGAAGCTGCACCAATGGGTCCCGGCGGCTCACACCGGCGACGCCATCGGCGACAGCGCCAGGAAGATGCGGGGCATGGTGCGGGCACTCGGGCACGACTCGGAGATTTTCGCCCTCACCATCGACGACGACCTCAGGGGAGACGTGCGCCCCTTCGTGGATCCAGAGGCGCGTGCGGGCGACGTCACGCTCTTCCACTACGCGCTGCCGTCGCCGATGACCGAGGCGTTCGCACGGCTGCCGCACGGGCGGGTCCTGCAGTACCACAACGTGACACCTGCCCGGTTCTTCGCGCCCTACGACCCGGCCCTCTTCCGCCTGGCCTCGCTGGCGCGTGCGGAGCTGGCGTCCCTGGTCGGGCGGGTGGACCTCGCGCTGGCCGTGTCGGAGTTCAACCGGTCGGAGCTGGTCGAGCTGGGCTTCGACCCCACCGGTGTCCTGCCGCTCGCGGTGGACGTATCCCGCGTCTCGCGGCCGGTGAGCCGGCCGGCCCTCGAGAAGATCCTGTCGAGCGACGACATGATCAACTTCCTGTTCGTCGGCCGGATCGCGCCCAACAAGCGCATCGAGGACCACCTCAGGCTGGCCGAGCACTACAAGCGGTACGTCGACGCCTACTATCGTTTCATCTTCGTCGGCAGGCACGACGCCGTTCCTCAGTACTACGCCAGCATCCGCGCGATGATGACGCAGTTCCGCCTGCTGAACGAGCGTTTCATCTTCACCGGCCCGGTCCCCGACGAGGATCTGGCGGTCTACTACCGCCACGCGGCGGTCTACATCTCGCTCAGTGAGCACGAGGGGTTCTGCGCTCCGCTTCTCGAGGCGATGGCCGCGGACGTGCCGGTGCTGGCCTATGCCGCCGCCGCCGTACCGGAGACGCTGGGCGACAGTGGCGTACAGTTCTTCCCGAAGGACATGGAGTACGCCGCGGAGCTGTTGGGCCTGCTGACATTCGACGACGACCTCCGGGCGGCGGTGATCGCCGGCCAGCGGCGTCGCTTGGCGTTCTTCAGCGACGCGCGCATCGAGCGCGGGCTGCAGTCGTTGATTTCCTATTCCGGTGGCCGCTATCCGTCATGAAACTTGCCTTTGTGATCCAGCGCTACGGGGCCGAGGTGCTCGGGGGGTCGGAGCAGCTCTGCCGCATGGTGGCCGAGCGCCTCGCGGCACAGCACGACGTCGAGGTGCTCACGACCTGCGCGCGCGACTACGTCACGTGGAAGAACGAATACGCGGAGGGATCGGACCGCGTGCGCGGCGTGACTGTCCGTCGCTTCGCCACCGCGCGTACGCGCGACATCGACGCCTTCAACCGCTACTCGGACTGGATCTTCAACACGCCGCACACGCGCGCGGACGAAGTGGAGTGGCTGAAGCAGCAAGGCCCGTGGTGCCCTGGGCTGATCGACCACCTCAAGCGCCACAACCAGCAGTACGACGTCATCGTGTTCTTCACATACCTCTATGCCACATCGGTCCTGGGCATCGAGGTGAATCCCGCGCGCAGCGTGCTCGTGTCCACGGCGCACGACGAGCCGGCTATCAGGCTGGAAATATACAAGGACGTGTTCAACAAGGTCGGCGCCCTGGTGTACCTGACCGACAGCGAACGCCAGTTCGTCCAGCGCCAGTTCCCTGATCGCCCGCTGCTGGAGGAACTCATCGGAGTCGGCGTCGACATCCCGCAGCAGCAACCGTACCCCCGGATGCCCAGCGTCTCCGATGACGAACCGGCGGCCACCGAGGGTCAGCCGTCCGCAGCCGCGGCCCCACGCGATGCGCAGGGCGAGGAAGACGACGGGGGTGTCCGCGACTACCCGTCGCACCTGCTCGCACGCGGGTCCGTGTTCCGGCGCAGGCACCGCCTCCATGGCCCGTTTGCCCTCTACGGAGGGCGAATCGATCCCGGCAAGGGCTGCGAGGAACTGCTGGAGTACTTCTCGACGTACGTGAAGGACGGCGGAGAGGCGTCGCTGGCCCTCATGGGCGCCAAGTTGATGCCGCTTCCCGAGGATCCATCCGTGCGGTTCGCGGGCCTGCTGAGCGACAGCGAACGCACGCAGGCGCTGGAGGCCGCGACGGTCGTCGTCTGCCCGTCGCCGTACGAGAGCCTGTCCCTGCTGGCGCTGGAGGCCCTGTCGGTCGGGACGCCGATCCTCGTCAACGCCCGCAGCGAGGTGCTGGTGGAGCACTGCGTGCGCAGCAACGGCGGGCTCTGGTACGCGGATCGCGACGAATTCGTCGAGTGCCTGAAGCTGCTCGTCGCCGACCCGCGGCTGCGCTCGGCGCTGGGGCGGAACGGCCGCGACTACGTGCGCAGCAACTACCGGTGGGACGTGGTGCTCGGCAAGTACGAACGGATCTTTGCGAAGGTCCGGAACGCGCGCTAGAGGAGGCGAGACGGGTCAGCCCTGGGGCGTTTCCGGCCCGGCGTCGCCCGCACCCTGCCGCCGTCGCCTCGGCCGGATGTCGTAGCGCTTGATCATCTCGTTCAGGGTGGTGGGCTTGATGTGCAGGAGCTCCGCCGCGCGCTTCTGCACGCCGCCCGCAGCCTCCAGCGTCGACTCGATGAGCCGCTTCTCGAAGTCGGTGATCACGTCCTTGAACGAAATACCCTCGGGCGGCACCACGAACTGCGGCATGTGGAAGCTCGGTGCCCGGCGAACCTGGTCTGGAATCAGGTCAGCGCCGATCCGCGGCGACGACGTAAGCACCACGGCCCGCTCGATCACGTTTTCGAGCTCACGCACGTTGCCGGGCCACGCGTACTCCTGCAGCAGGTCCATGGCGTCGGGGGTCAACTCCAGCCCCGCCTTCCGGTTCTCGTCGCCGTATTTGCGCAGGAAGTGCTGTGCGAGCAGCGGGATGCCCTCCTTGCGCTCGCGCAGCGGCGGAAGCTGAATCGACACGACGTGCATGCGGTAGAAGAGGTCTTCGCGAAAGCGTCCCTCGTCCATCAGCTGCCGCAGGTTCATCGTCGTTCCCGCGATCAGCCGGACGTCCACCTTGATGGTGTCCACGCCCCCGGTGCGCACGAAGTCCCGCTCCTGGATCACCCGGAGCAAGCGGGCCTGGGTGTCCAGGGGCACGGTACCGATTTCGTCGAGGAAGATGGTGCCGCGATCGGCCAGGTCCAGCAGCCCCTTCTTTGCGGACACGGCCCCCGTGAACGCCCCAGGCACGTGTCCGAAGATCGTCGACTCCAGCTGGTCTGGCGAGAGCGGAGCCGAGTTGACCGCGACGAACGGCCGCTCCGCGCGCGACGAGTTCGCGTGAATGGCGCGCGCGACCAGTTCCTTGCCGGTGCCGCTTTCGCCCTGGATGAGGATGCTCGATCGGCTCGGCGCCGCCTGGATGATCAGGTCGAACACCTGCCGCATCTTCTGGCTGCGGCCGATGATGTTGGCGAACTTGTGGTACCGCTCCTGGATGTTCTGGCGCAGGTTGCGGTTCTCGTGCACCAGCCGGCGGCGCTCGATTGCGTTCCGGACGACGACGAGTACCTCGTCGTTCTTGAACGGCTTGGTGATGTAGTCGAATGCACCGCCCTTCATGGCGGAGATGGCGCTTTCGACCGACGCATAGGCCGTGATCATCACCACGGCCAGGTCCTCGTCGATCCGCTTCAGCTCGTCGAGCGTCGCGATACCGTCGAGGCCGGGCATCATGATGTCCACGATAGCGGCGTCGAACGACAGCGAGCGTGCGAGGGTGAGTCCCTCCTCGCCCGACGACGCGAGCCGCACCTCGTAACCTTCCCGGGTGAGGAGGGTTTCGAGGATCTCGCGCATGATCTCCTCGTCGTCGATGACGAGGATCGATCCATGTCTGCCTGGAGCCATGTGTCCGAGATGCGTCAGTGGCCGGCCGTGCTCCGCAGGAGCGGCTGGGAGGCGGCGGCAAGCGGCAGCGTCACGGCAAAGCGCGTTCCCTGACCGACGGCGCTGTCACACCGGATCGTACCATCGTGTTCGCGGATGATGCCGTAGGAGATCGACAGCCCGAGACCGGTGCCGCGTCCGATCGCCTTGGTCGTGAAGAACGGGTCGTAGATGCGCGCCAGCTGTTCCGGCGGGATGCCGGAGCCAGTGTCGGCGACGACGGCGGAAGCGTTCCCGTGCTCCACTTTGGTCGTGACCGTGAGCCAGCCGCCCTTTGGCATCGCATCACGGGCGTTGAGGAAGAGGTTGAGGAAGACCTGCTGCATCTGGTGCTCGATGGCGAGCACCACGACCGGGTCGGGGTGCAGGTCGCGACGCACCTTGATGCGGCCCGCCTCGAACTGGTGCTCGAGCAGCGAGTAGACGTCGTTCACCACGGCGTTCAGGTCCACTGGCGCCCGCTCGCCGCCGGGAGTGCCCGGACGGGACAGCGTCAACAACCCGTTGACGATCTTCGCAGCCCTGAAGGTCTGCCGCTCGATCTTCTCCAGGATCGGCGTGCGGGGGTCGGCCGGATCGGCGTTCTCGAGGAGCATCTGCGTGTAGCTCGAGATGCCGGTCAGGGGCGTGTTGACCTCGTGGGCCACGCCGGCGGCCAGCAGGCCGATCGAGGCCATCTTCTCCGAGATCTGCAGCTGCTCCTCGAGGCGCACCCGCTCGGTCACGTTCTCGATCAGCAGGATCGTCCCCGCGATCTCGAGATCGGCATTGTGGCTCTGCAGCGGGACGATGGTCGCGTTCACCATCAGTGAGTGCACGGCGCCGTCACCGTCGGGGTGCGGGTGCAGCGGCACCTTGAACAACGTGGTGCCGAGGGGGTTCTCGTGCCGCGCGGCACGCACCGCTTCCACGAAGGGGCCGTCGAAGATCTCCGCGAGCCTGTGGCCCACGGCCTCGTTGCGGGAGAGGCCGTACATGTGGACGAGTGCCTGGTTCCAGCGGACGACGACCTCGTCGTCGTCGAAGACCGCGAGGCCGTCGTCGAGCGACTCGAGGATGTTCTCGTTGAACTCGCGCATCCGGCCGATCTCCTCGGCCTTCAGGTGGAGCTGACGGTAGAGGCGCCCGTTCTCGATCGCTGTCGCGACCTGCCCGGCGACTGCGTTGAGCAGCGCGAGATCCTCGCTGTTGAACGGTTCGCCGGACTCCTTGCGGCCGAGCGCGAGCACCGCGATGGCGACCTCCTCGAACACGCACGGCACGAAGTAGAAGATGCCGCGGTCACGCCAGAACTCCACCTCCTCCGCCGAGAAGCGCGCGGCCGCGAGCGGGTCGTCCAGCGCGATGGTGCGCCCCAGGTCGAGGCGGGGCACGAAGGACGATGTGCGAGGCAGGCGTGGCACGGACTGCTGGAAGCCGAAGTCGCCGATGGATTCGAAGTCGCCGCGGCGCTCGTCCGCGAGGAGCAGCGACATCTGGTCGAGAACCAGCGTCTCGACAACACGGCTCACGAGTCGCTGGCTGAGCCTCACCACGTCGAGGTCGCTGTTGAGATCGCGCGCGAATCCCACGAGCGCACGGCGGTAGTCGTAGCGATCGCGGTAGAACACGCGATCCAGCGCATTCTGCACCGCTTCCTTCACCGGCTGCGCGAGCAGCACCACTACCAGCGTGGCCAGAAGCGCGACCACCCAGTTGTGCGGGTCGTTCTCGTCTCCGAAGAGGGCGCCCGCGGCACGCTGCATCGCCAGATAGAGGAGGCCGCTGGCGGCGAGAAACGCCGTGTAGGCCAGCCCGCGCTTGATGATCACCTCGACGTCGCGCAGGCGGTACCGCACGATGGCCGATGCAAACGCCAGCGGGACGAGGCCGAGCGGGATAGCCGTGAGCTGGAGCGCCAGCGGCGGATTGGCGCCAAAGGCCCAGGGCAGCGCGTAGAACAGTGCGTAGGGGCCAACGCCGAGCACCGAGCCCCACGCGATCCAGCGCAGCTGACGCCGCGCGGTCACCGAGGAGATCGCCTCGAAGCCGCGCACGAGCACTGCGACTGCCGCGCCGCCGCACACGAAGAGATAGACGGGCTCGAGGCGGTCCAGCAGATCGAGCACCGCCATGAGCCATGGGCCGCCCTGGCCGACGCCTCGTGCCACCGCCGCGATCCTCAGCGCCCCCAGCAGGAGGGCCGGCAGGTAGAGGGCCGTCAGCCCGATGCGCGACGAGAGCATAGACCCGCGAGAGTTCGGCCGCTCCGGGAACACGAGGGTGAAGTGCAGCAGCAGCGGCGGCAGCAGCGCCATCGCGACCGCGTCACCCCAGTAGAACACCCAGTCCAGGCGGTCGAAGGGTCCGTTGAACGAGAACGTGAACGCGCCGAAGAACGCGACGCAGAGCCAGAAGAAGTGCAGTGTGGCCGGGTCGCGCGGCCGACGCAGGCGGACGGAGGCGCCCACGAAGAGTGTGAAAAGGCCCACCCCGGCGAGCACGAAGTACATGGAGGAGTGGCGCACGGCAGGCGCGAGGGCCAGCTCGAATGCCTGACGGCTGCCCAGCCGGACTATCGAGTAGGTGAGGGTGGTGCCTTCGGTGCCCCGATGCTGGAACTCGATGACGTCGGCAGGCGACTCGACGGGAACACCGTTGACCGCAAGGAGCACGTCGCCCGCGGTGATACCCGACAGCGCCGCCGGTGAGTCGCCAGCCACATCGACGGCGACGACACCCTCCGGCCGCGAGCCCCACAGCACGCCGTCCTCGACTTCGTGGTAGCGCGCCCGCAGCACGACGTTCGCGATGCCCAGCGCCGCCAGCACCGCGACGATGGCCACGACGACGGCGCCGCGTACCCAGGTACGCCATCGCGCGTCCGGCCGCGTCGACGCGACGGGTCGCTGGCGATCACCGGTGAACGCGGATGCGGTGTGGGACATGGGACTGCTGGCGCGGCTCCGGCCGGTCAGACCCAGCCGCGGGAGCGTGCGCGTGGCGTCGAGTCATGGTACGGCGCCGGAACGCGCCGTGCGAGGGCCACGAGCGCGAGTTCAGGCCAAAATCGCGCCGTGTTCATAATTTTGGCGTGTCAATCCAGAGGATTGGATGAATCGCGCGGGGCGCAGGCCACGCCTCAGAAGTGCAGCGTCACGCCGCCGACGATGCGCTTGGGCGGCCGGACGACCAGTAGTTCGTCGAACAGTGACTGGTCTGCGGTGGCGTCCCTGAAGAAGTTGCGGACCGCCACGAGCATCTCCCACCTGGCGCTGCTGAAGTTCATGAACGGCAGCGACTGACGCACCTGGACGTCGAAGCGCCGGCCGAGCAGGGGGGCCTGACCGGCGGGTGCGGCAGCAGGGGCAATGAACCCGTTGCTGAATCGATAGACCACCACGACACGGGTGGCCGTTTCCGGCACCTGGGCATCGAGTCGCGCAGTCACGTCGTGGAAGGACCGCGGCTCCAGGCCGACGGTCAGCGGTGCCAGGAGCATGAGATAGCTGTTGCCGCTGGGCATGATCCGCCCGTTGGCAAAGGAGTACTCGACGGACCCATGGACCCGGCTGGCGATCAGCGCCCTGAACTCGGCGGTGTAGCCGCGGAGGGCGACGTCTCCCCCATTGCCGACCATGTAGTGTCCGAGCTTGGCCGTCGGCTGCCCTGGCAGTTCACCGCCGAACACGGTGACGAGCTGGTTGCTCACCTGCTGGATGAACCCACCGGCAACGACCGTGATCGGCCCGTGGTCGCGTTCGAGCCGCACCCGGGTGGTCACGGCGCGTTCAGCGCGGAACGCGCCGTCGCGGTCGAGGGACGAGAACGTGCGCTGCGGAGGCAGCCAGATGCCGGCGTCCGACGGCGGCAGGAACTCTTCGGCGCCAGGCGCCCAGGACCGCTGCGAGATTGACGCCGTGACCCGGGCGTTCTCTTCTGGCGTGATCGTCAGTTCCACGCGGGGGCTGACGAGGAGTCGGTCGGCGAGGTAGTCGTACCGTCCGAGCTCGGTGCCGAACGCGAGAGTCGCTGCCGGCGAGATGGTGAAGCTGTCATAGGCATACGCCGTCCCGACGTTGCGGCTGCCGTCGGTCAGGCCGCGCAGCGCGAGCGGGTTGCCCCCGCCGTATCGCTGCGTGCTGTAGGACACGCCGAGGTCGTAGCGGTGACGGGCCGGTGCCCTCAGGGAGTACGACCCCGCGACCACCCACGAGGACACATCAGCTTCGGTGAGGGCCCCGGCCACGCTCCAATCCGCGTGCTGTCCCGCAGGCGCTCCGAGCCGGACGTTGGCGATGCTGCGCGACATTCCACCCGGGCTGAACAGCTGCCGTGGCGAGTCGAACGAACCGGACGTCAGCAGGTTGACCTGACCGCTGAAGTCGGCGTCGGCGAAGAAGCTGAGACCCTCGCGGGCCGCGCTCTCGAAGCTGCGGGCCACCGGTGCGAAGAGGTCGTCTGCACTGTCGTCGGACGGCACCCAGTCGCCCGGGAGCGTCACGTCCTTGAGCACGCTGCGGCGTCCGTGCCGGATGCGCCACGCCGTGCCCGACGTCTCGTCATCGTCGCGGGCCGAGGCCGGCGTGGCGGGCGCGGGTTCGGGCGACTCGAGTGGCTGACCGACGAGGCCGGCTACCCCCAGGCCGGCGGCCAGAACGGGCGCCGCCCCTTCGCGCCGCAGGGCGATGCTGGCGCCGGCGCGGGCGCTCGGGTTGACCTGGACGAGCTGCGCGCGCGGAGCCGAGAAGCCGGTGTGGTGCGCCCGGACGAGGTAGGGCCCTGGCGCGAGCATGCCGATGTCGAACCGACCCTCGGCATCGGTCACGGCTACGGTCGTCACGGCGCCCAGCACCGACACGACGACGCTGGCCACGGGACGGCCCCGCTCGTCCACGACGGTCCCGGCAATGGACCCGGGTGCGGACGTGACCTGTCGCGACACGGGAAACGAGAACGGGCGCGCGGCGCTCTGTGCCGACACGACCGCCGACAATGCCACAACCACGATGCCGCCGACCGCCGCCGACGTCAGTGTTCTGGTTGTCGTCATGCTGATAACCCCGGGGCGGGTCCCCGGCGAACTGCGTTTACGAACCGCCTGAGACGGAGAACTTCACGTCGCGGGTCAGCGACTTGCTGGCGAGCTTGTCGGTGACCTTGATCTCCAGACGATAGTCGCCTTCCGGAAACGACGCCAGCGGCACGGTCTGGCCGTTGGTGATGCCCGCAGCCGGGTCGAACCCGGCCGGCAGCGTCTGGCCGTTCAGCGCCTGTGGCTGGGTCTTGTTGAAGAACTTCTCGGACCCGCCCTGGGTGGTGTAGAAGTTGTACTCCACCTGCACATCGGGCGCATTGGCCGCGTCGGTCTTCGCGTTGTAGATCAACAGGAACACCGACAGGTCGTGCTTCTTGGTGAAGGCGGCCGTGGCTGCCTTCACGATTTCCATGTTGCCGAGGGCGTAGGGACGTTCTTCCTGCTGGCCTGGGCTGAGGGGCGCGGGCAGCGGGTCGATCCGCTCGGCCACCATCACCGAGCTGGTGGTGAGTTCCCCGTTCCACAGGTCGCCCACGGTGACGGCGTGCTGCAGGACCGCGCTCTTCAGCGGCTGGTTCTTGCGCGGCGCACCGGGTTCCTTTGCGACCACGAAGACGTCGTAGGCACCGGCCGGGACCACGAACGAGCGGCTGATTCGCATTGGCGCCGGGCCGGACACGTTGATCGTGTGCAGGTTCTCGAACGCGTACTGCGGAGGGGCCTTCTTGTCGCCCTTCTTGTCCTTGTCGGCCCTCTCGGTGTCAGCCGCGGCCGGGGCGGCGTCGCGCGCGACGACACGCCAGTAAAGGGAGACCTTGCCGCCGGGCACCCGTGACGGATCGAGCGTCACCGTGAAAGGCACGTACTGCTTGTTGCCCTGAGCCTTGAGGAGGTCGTCGTCAGACCACGCGAGCGCGAAGTCGTTCGGTGCGGGCGATCCGGTCCCGATGCCGGAGAGGAGCGTTGAGATGACCTGCAGTTCCTTCTTCTCGTCGTTCGAGAGTTTGCGCGGTTGCTGCGCGCCCCCCTGCGCGACGAGCGGGGAGGCCGTGAGCACGAGCGCCAGGCAGGCCAGGAACGGCGCGCGCCGCCAGATCACCATACAGGACAGTACCCCAGTGCGATACCCGCACCGGACGGAGCGCCGCCCAGCCGGCGGGGCGGGGCGCGCTCCGTCGCAGCGCAGTCTTAGGAGCCGGACACCGAGAAGGGCAGCGTCTCGGTCAGGGTCTTGTTCGACCCCTTGTCGGTCAGCTTGATCTCCAGGCGGTAGTTGCCGGGCTCGAAATCGGTCAGCGGCACCCGGTCGGGAATGCCCTGCCTGGCCGGGTCGATGTCGGACGCGGCCCAGCGCTTGAACGGCTCGCTCGAGCCTTCCTTGAATGCCGCGTACTCGACGCCGACGCGCCCCGTGGCATTGAAGACCATGCCGTTCACGTGCAGCCCGTCGGCCTTGGTCAGGCTCGGGTTTGTCAGCGGCAGGTTCTCCTCCTCGGGGGTGCCGTAGGGGTGTTCCATGATGTCGGTCAGCGGCTCGGAATACTTGCGCGGCTTGAACAGGTAGAGCCCGGACACCATGAACTCGCCGCCATTCAGAGCGGGCACGTCGATGCTCTGACGGATCACCGAGATCGGCGTCTTGCTCGCTTTCCCCTCGACGAACTCGTGCGCGCCGATGAGGACATCCACCTTGCCTGCCGGTGCGAGGAACAGGCGGCCGAGGAACGGCTTCTCCCCCTCGACGGTCGCGACGCTGAAGTTCTCGAAGATCGGCGCGAGCTTCTTGTCCTTCGGGTCGGCGCCGGCCGGGAGCACGCGCCACAGCAGGAAGACCTTCTTGGAGGGGGCCTTGGCCGGGTCGAGCGTCAGGCCGAATGCGATGATGCTCTTGTCTGCCTGGGCCTGCAGCGCGTCGTTGCGCACCCACGCCAACCCGAGATCGTTGGTGACCGGCTTGCCCTGGAAGGCGTTGGTCAGTGCGCTTGAAATGGCCTTGGCCTCGCGCTCTTCATCCTTGGTCAGCTGGCGCTGCTGCGCTGCGGCGTGTGTCGCGGTGGTCACCACCATGAAGGCCGCGGCAGAAGCGAGAGCGAGCCTGCGTCGCCAGTTCGTCATATAAGGTCTTCTCCAGTAAGAGTTCCGTCCCGACGAAAACAGCAGCCCATGATAGGCGGCACCAGAAACCAAGTCAAACGCCTGACACAACAGTATTTCTGGCCGAAAACACCGCGAACGGGTACGGTATACTCTGGTTCCCTCCCCCCTACATGAAGCTCATCGACGTCACCGTCCCAATCGATTCGCGCCTGGCGACCTATCCCGGCAATACCCCCTTCGCCCTCGAGGCCATGAAGCGCCTCGATCGGGGTGACAGCTCGAACGTCTCGACGATCCATATGAGCGCCCACGCCGGCACCCACGTGGACGCCCCGCGTCACTTCTTCGACGACGGGGCAGGCGTCGAGGGGTTACCTCTCGAGATGCTGTGCGGCCGCACGCGGGTCATCGAGTTGACCACGCGGTACAGCATCACCGCGGAGGACCTGGCCGACGTCGACCTCCGGGAGGATATCCGGCTGTTGATCAAGACCTACAACTCCCGGCTGTGGGGCGACCCGGCGTTCCACACCGACTTCATCGGCGTGACCGAGGGCGCCGCCCGCGTGCTGGTCGATCGCGGCGTGAAGGTGCTGGGGGTGGACTACCTGTCGGTGGAACAGTACAAGACGCCCGGAGCCCCGGCGCACCACGTGCTGCTCGGAGCCGGCACGATCGTGATCGAAGGACTCAACCTGCGCGACGTGGATCCGGGCAGCTACGAGATGTTCTGCCTGCCGCTGCCGGTGGTCGGCTCGGACGGCGCGCCGGCCCGCGTCATCCTGCGCCGGAGTTGACCCATGGCAGCCCTGCTCGATGACAGCCTCGTCATCGTCCTGGCAGGCGGCGCCGGAGAGCGCCTGTCCCCGCTCACCAAGGACCGGGCGAAGCCGGCGGTGTACTTCGGCGGGCCGTACCGCATCATCGACTTCGTCCTGAGCAACTGCATCAACTCGGGGCTGCGCCGCATCTACATCGCGACGCAGTACAAGTCGCTCTCCCTGAACCGGCACATCCGCATGGGGTGGAGCATCGTGTCCGAGGAGCTCGGCGAGTTCATCGAGATCCTGCCGCCCCAGAAGCGCGTCGGCGAGCACTGGTACCAGGGCACGGCGGATGCGGTGTTCCAGAACCTCTACTCGATCATCCGCGAGAACCCGCGGCACCTCATCGTGCTGTCGGGCGACCACGTCTACAAGATGGACTACGCCCGGATGCTCCGTTTCCACCAGGAGCGCGGCGCGGCGGCAACGCTGGCGGCCATCGAGGTGCCGCTGCAGGAAGGCCGGCAGTTCGGCGTGGTGGCCATCGACGAGCAGGAGCGCGTGACCGGCTTCCAGGAGAAGCCGAAGGATCCGCCGTGCATCCCGGGCTCGCCCGACCTGGCGCTCGCCTCGATGGGGGTCTACATCTTCGACACGGATGTCCTGATTCGCGCGCTGGAGTCGGACGCGGTGCAGCCCACCACACACGACTTCGGCAAGGACATCATCCCGGCGCTCATCCACCAGGTGCCGGTGTATGCCTACCGGTTCTACGACGAGAACAAGAAGGCCTCCAAGTACTGGCGCGACGTCGGCACGCTCGACGCGTACTTCGAGGCGAACATGGACCTGTGCCAGGTCAACCCGGAGTTCAACCTGTACGATCCGGAGTGGCCGCTGCGCACCTACCAGCCGCAGGCGCCGCCGGCGAAGTTCGTCTTCGCCGAAACCGGGCGCCGCTGCGGCCAGGCCCTCGACTCGGTCATCTCGCCCGGGTGCATCGTCTCGGGCAGCAGCATCTACGGCAGCGTGCTCTGCCCGAACGTCCGGGTCCACAGCTTCTGTCACATCGAACAGTCGATTCTCATGCCCGGCGTCCGCGTCGGGCGGCACGCCCGTATCCGCCGGGCCATCATCGACCGCGACCTGCTGATCCCCCGGGGCGCGCTCATCGGCTACAACCTGGAAGAGGATCGCCGGCGCCACACCGTCACCGAGAGCGGGGTCGTGGTGGTGACTGCCGACGATGAACCGTTCATCGCGCCGCTCAGCGAGGAAGCGCTCCGTTACGAGGCGGACGCTGACCGCCGCGGCGGAGGAGCCTGACACGTGAAGATCACTCGAGTACACGGCCGCGAAATCCTGGATTCGCGCGGCAACCCGACGGTGGAAGTGGATGTGACGCTGGAGGGCGGCATCATGGGACGGGCGGCCGTCCCCTCCGGTGCGTCCACCGGGGAACGCGAGGCCCTGGAGCTGCGCGACGGCGACAAGGGCCGGTACCTCGGCAAAGGCGTCCGCAAGGCCGTGGCAAACGTCAACGGCGAACTCGCCCAGGCCCTGCAGGGCCGATCCTTCGACCAGCGCGGCCTCGATGCGGCGATGATCGCGCTCGACGGCACGCCCACGAAGAGCCGCCTGGGCGCCAACGCACTGCTCGGCGTCTCGATGGCTGCCCTGCGGGCCGAGGCCCTGGCCCGGCAGGTACCGCTGCACGAGCACATCGGATCGCTCTACGGGAATACGAGCTACACGCTGCCCGTCCCGATGATGAACATCCTGAACGGCGGGGCGCACGCCGACTCCAGCGTCGACTTCCAGGAGTTCATGGTGATGCCCGTGGGCGCGCCCTCGTTCGCCGAGGCGCTCCGGACTGGCGCGGAAATCTTCCATGCGCTGCGCGGCATCCTGAAGTCGCGCGGGCAGTCGACCGGCGTCGGCGACGAGGGTGGCTTCGCGCCGAACCTCAAGAGCAACCGCGAGGCGGTCGAGGTCGTCCTCGAGGCCATCGGCAAGGTCGGCCTCGAGGCAGGCCGGGACGTCTTCATCGCCCTCGACGTCGCATCGAGCGAACTCTGGGCCGGCGGCGGCCGCTACGTGTTCAAGAAGTCGGGCGAGCCGGAACGCACGTCCGCGCAGATGGTGGAGCTCTACGCCGACTGGATCCGCCAGTACCCGATCGTCTCGATCGAGGACGGCGTGGCCGAGGGTGACTGGGAAGGCTGGCAGCTGCTAACACGGACCATTGGCGACCGGGTTCAGCTCGTGGGCGACGACGTGTTCGTCACCAACCCGGAGATCCTCAAGCGGGGCATCGCGGACAAGGTCGGCAACGGCCTGCTCGTGAAGCTGAATCAGATCGGCACGGTCACCGAAACACTCGACGCGGTCGCCATGGCGCGCGACGCCGGATACGCCACCATCATGTCGCACCGGTCCGGCGAAACCGAGGACGCCACGATCGCCGACATGGCGGTGGGTACGGCCGCTGGGCAGATCAAGACCGGGTCGGCTAGCCGCACCGACCGCACGTGCAAGTACAACCAGCTGCTGCGCATCGAAGAGGCACTGGGCCCCGCAGCCCGGTATGCCGGCCGCAGCGCGATCCGCGCGCTCGCGAACCGCTGACGTCGATTCTCGATTCGGACAGCCGCGCCGCGCCGAGGGAGGCCTGTGAGCCTGACCTGGCGGCGCGCGCCGTGAAGGTGTGCCTACATGTACAAACTCGTCCTGCTGCGGCACGGTGAAAGCACGTGGAACAAGGAGAACCGGTTCACCGGCTGGACCGACGTCGATCTCTCCGAGAAGGGGCGCCAGGAAGCGGTGGAGGCCGGGCGACTCCTGAAGGAGGCCGGCTACGTCTTCGACCAGGCGTATGTATCGGTGCTCAAGCGCGCGCTGCGGACGCTGTGGATCGCGCTCGACGAACTCGACCTGCTCTGGATTCCCACCGAGAAGAGCTGGCGGCTCAACGAGCGGCACTACGGTGCCCTGCAGGGCCTGAACAAGGCGGAGACCGCGGCGAAGCACGGCGACGCGCAGGTGCTGATCTGGCGGCGCAGTTACGACATCCCGCCCCCGCCCCTCGCCCCGGATGACGAGCGCCATCCGTCGCGGGATCCGCGGTATGCGGGACTTTCGCCAGAGGAACTGCCGCTGACCGAGTCCCTCAAGGAAACCGTCGCGCGCTTCCTTCCCTACTGGCACTCGACCATCGCCCCGGCCATCAGGTCGGGCAGGCGGGTCATCGTCGCCGCCCACGGCAACAGCCTCCGGGCGCTGGTGAAATACCTCGACGACGTCTCCGAGGCCGAGATCGTCGAGCTGAACATCCCCACCGGCATCCCGCTGGTCTACGAACTCGACGCCGACCTGAAGCCGATCCGCCACTATTACCTGGGCGACGCCGCGGCAGCGGCTGCCGCGGCTGAGCGGGTCAGGCAGCAGGCCAAAGGCGCGCCCTGAGAGTGGCCGCGCGGGCGCCGGTCCGCGCGGCGAACGGCGTCGCCGGACAAACGACCCGCATCACCAACACGCCAGGCGGACGCGCATCACGAACAAAGGGGCCGCAGGATCACCAGGATCCGGCGGCCCCTTGCCGTTTCAGGCGTGACTCGACGACTCAGTCGACGAATCTGACGCTCTCGCCGAACTCGGTCGCGTGGAGCGCATCCTTCACAGACTGGCTGGCCCCGACGAACTGCACGTCGCAGTCGGTCTTCAGCTTCTGCTTGCCGAAGATCAGCGCGCGGATCGCTGCCGGGGTGAGGCGCTGCAGGTCCTTGGCGCGGACCACCAGCGTATCGGGCTGCGCGGCGATGACCTCCTGCAGCCTGGCCATGAGGTGCGGCAGCGACACGTGATCGGCATCGCCGGTCAGCACCAGCGTCGCCTTGTTGCCGCTGAAGGTGACGTTCGCCGTGAAGTGCTGCAGCCCTTCGGTCGGGACGATGCGGACGACGATCTTTACCGGGACGTCGGATGTCGGGATCGTGACGGTCAGTTCGTCGGCATCGAACTCGCCGTACTCCTTGCCGTCGACCGTCACCGACTCGATACGGATGCTGCCCTTGGGCAGCAGGTCGGGTGCGACGCGCAGGATGTTGTCCTTGAACCCGCCCGGCTTCGGCTTGAAGTGCAGGTCCAGCGGCTGCTTCGTGATCAGCAGGTTCGTGTAGGTGGCCGCGAGGTAGCACAGCTCGAACGAGTGGTAGCCGCTCATCGAGTGGCTGCCCTTGTTGCGCTCGGTGCCGAGCAGGTACGGCAGGCCGTTGGCGAGCACGTTGAAGTACACGGCGCCCGAGTCGTGGTCGAGGAAGAACGCGCTGTAGAACGCCGACGACTCACGCGCCTGCTTCAGGTACTCCGGCTTCTTGAGCATGCCGTGGAGAATCAGGTAGGCGAGGATGCCCTGCTCCTGCTGCCACCAGGCCTTGCGGTCGTGGAACGCGAAGCGGTGCACCTGCTGGCCGGGCGTGAGCGCGCGCTCGACCACGTCGTACCACCCGCCACGCTGCGGGTCGCCGCCGTGCTGCGGCATCAGGCCGGCAATCTTCTCGGCGAGCGCGACGTAGCGCTCATCGGCCTGCGCGTTCTGCATCCGCATCAGGTTCCACGCGATCTTCAGGTTGTGCCCGACGACGGCGCGGTTCTGCTGCCAGCCCCACTCACGGTCCGGGCTCCAGTCCTCGTGGAACTTCTCCTGGACGAACGCGCTGTTCTCGTAATCCGGGAAGCGGGTCGCGATCGTGGTGGCCGTGTCGATCAGCATCTCGACGTGCTGCGGATCGTTGGTCGCCAGCACCAGGTTGATCAGGTACGCCGGTGCGTGGTCGCCGACCGAGTTCCAGTTCTTGCGGGCGCGGTTGCGTCCGAGCGATTCCGCCTTGGGGTCGAAGGTGACCGGGTCGATGTGGGAGAAGTAGCCGCCCTGCTCGTAGTCGCGGTAGTACCGCTGGAACATGTTCAGCGTGCGGTCGATGTCCTTGCGGATCTTCGGGTCGCCCGTGATGCGGTAGGTCTGGGTCGGGCCGGCGAGCGCGTAGATCTGCTCGTAGGCCGGGATGGCGTCCCAGTCGTCGCCGAACTCCGACGACAGCATCTTGCGGGCGCGGGTCTCGGTCTGCGCCATGCGGCGGCGGAGCGTCGACTGGCCCGACCGGCGCATGCCGGGGATGTCGGCCATCTCGGTGCCGAGCACCTTCTTGCCCTTGTCGGTGGCGAAGTCGACCGCATGGTACCAGTAGCAGGTGTCCTCGACGGTGTCGACCGCGCAGAAGTGCTCCCGCAGGTACTCGCTGCCCTTCTCGGCCGCGGTGAGGAACCGCTCGTCGCCGGTCAGCAGGTAGGCGGAGGCGAAGCCGTACACCAGACGGGAGATGGTGTCGGTTTCCTGGCGCGTCGAATCGATCTTCCGCCCGTAGAGGTCGAGCATCGTGCGGTAGCCGCGATAGTCGACCGGCCCGTCCCCGAACTGCGCACGGAAGTAGAAGTTGCCGAGTTCCTGGATCTGGCGGACCCACCAGTCCGGCTTCTCGAAGACGAACTCCGTCGGGCCGCGGCCCACGAAGATGATGTGTTCGGCCTCGAGGCCCGCCGCATCCGGATAGAAGACGCCGTAGGCATACAGGAAACGTCCCGCCTGCAGCATGTCGCGCATCTGGCCGGTGCAGTCGATGTAGCTCTCACCGAGATTCCGGGCCAGTTCCGCGTAACACGCGGCGGAGAACCGGATCGAGAACTCGCGTCCATCCGACGTCGCCAGCCGGAAGCCGTTGCGATCGGCGTCAACGGCCGTGACGTAGCCCGCAATCGTATCGGAGAAGGCGAAGTTCACGCCGGTGATGGTGTCAGAAACTGAAGTCTTCACGTCCATGGTCTTGACGCTCCTTGCCTCGCGGCGCTCCTAGGCGCAAACGTCTGGCACTCTACCACGAAGTTGCGGCAGGCTTCGCGAGGTTACAGGGCTGTGAGGCAACGTGGGGTATTCTCGGTTGGCGCACGCACCCGGGGCTGACCAGGATTGTCGGTCGTTCACGCCTCGCGCAGCAGGCGTGCGCACCATCCAGGAGGGGAAATGTCGAAAATTCTCGTGACGGGCTCGACCGGCAATGTCGGGTCCCGCCTCGTACAGCGACTGGTCGAACTCGGCCAGTCGGTTCGCGCGTTCACGCGCAAGGGTGACAAGTCGAGCTTCGCCCCGTCGGTGGAAGTGGTCGAGGGCGATTACACGGACATCGAGTCGCTGCGCCGGGCGATGGCCGGCGTCTCGAAGATGTACCTGCTCTCGGCCGGGCACGACCTGCCGGCGCACGAGGCCAACGCCATCGGGGCGGCGAAGGAAGCGGGCGTCGAACACGTCGTGAAGCACTCGGTCGCTGGCGCACAGTGGAAGGCGCTCGAACTCGGGCGCTGGCACCGGGCAGGCGAGGAGCGGCTCGAGGCGTCTGGCCTGAACTGGACCTTCCTGCGGCCCGCCGCGTTCGACACGAATGCGTTCGGCTGGATCCAGACCGTGAAAGCGCAGGGCACGGTGTACGGCGCGCTCGGCGAGGCCGCCCTGCCGGTGATCGATCCGGCCGACATCGCGGCCGCCGCTGCCGTCGTCCTCACGACGCCCGGACACGCCGGCAAGGCCTACGACCTGAGCGGCCCAGAGTCGCTCACCACGGCGCAGCAGGTCGAGATCCTGGCCAAGGCGATCGGCAAGCCGCTCACCTACGTGAACGTGCCCGACAGCGCGGCCCGCGAGTCGATGCTCGGCATGGGCATGCCGGTCCAGGACGTGGACGCGATGATCGACTTCATCGCGGGGGTCCGGGGCATGGGGCGAATCGAGCCGAACGACGGCGTCCGGCAGCTGACCGGGCACGCGCCCCGCACGTTCGCGCAGTGGGCCGAGGCGAACGCCGGCGCGTTCAAGTAAGCGCGACCCAACCGGGGCCGCCGCGGAGCGGAGGCCGGGACGACCGCTGCGGTGCACGCACGCGCGCCTCGGCGTCGGTCTCGCGGACGAAACGCAGAAGGGGCCGGCAGTCGCTGACTGCCGGCCCCTTCGTGTTCACGGTGTGCCCGGGCGTGCTGCCCGGGCGGTGTGTCTGCGGCGTCGCGGCGTCCTGCCTAGACGCCGGCCGCCGAGATGTGCGCGTGCATGTCGTGATGGAAGATGATCGGCCGCGTCAGGCCCGCCGCATCGTCCTGGATCATCGCCGCCGCCTTCTCGCCGATCATGAAGATCGACGCCTGCAGGTTGCCGCTGACGACCGACGGCATGATCGAGGCGTCGACGACCCGCAGGCCGTCCACGCCGTAGACCCGCAGGCGGGGGTCCACCACCGCGTCGCTCCCCAGGCCCATCTTGCACGTGCCCGAAGGATGCCAGTCGGTGATGCAGGTGTCGCGGATGTACTTCCGCAGCTTCTGCTCGTCGTTGCCGATGGCCGGACCGGGCAGCAGTTCGGCGCCGCGCATGTCGTCGAACGCCTTCGCGGCGACGATCTCGCGCCCGAGGCGGATACCGGCGAGCAGGACCTGCATGTCGTACTCGGCCGTGAGGTAGTTGGTCTGGATGTTCAGCGAGTCCAGGGGGTTCGACGACTTCAGCCACACACGGCCGACGCTCTGCGGCCGGCAGACGACCGGCACGAGCGCAAAGCCCTTGTTGAAGTCGGCACCGAGCCCCGGGAACGCGAAGCCGCCGAAGAACAGCTGCAGGTCTGGCGAGGCATTGGGCACGCCGTCACGGGTGAAGGTGAACATCGAGCTCTCGCAGATGACCATCGGGATCTGCTGCTCGACCTTCGACGCCCAGCACATCCGGACGTTCAAGTGATCCTGGAGGTTCTCGCCGACACCCGTCAGGTTGACCAGCACCGGGATGTCGAACTTGCGGAGCTGGTCGGCCGGACCGATGCCCGAATGCATGAGCAGCTTCGGGGTGTTCAGCGGCCCCATGCTGACGATCACCTCCGCGGAGGCGCGCGCCTGCATCGTCTGCCCGTTCTGCTGGTACTCGACGCCGACCGCACGCTTGCCCTCGAACAGCAGGCGCGTGGCGAACGCGTTGAACTCGACGGTCAGGTTCGAGCGGCGTCCGACGTGCGGGGCGACGTACGCGGAGTACGCGCTGGCGCGCTTGAAGTCGCGCGTGGTGGTGGTCTGGATGTAGCCGGCGCCGCCTTCCTGCTTCGCGCCGTTGAAGTCCCAGTCCTTCTCGAACCCGAGTTCGCCCGCGCCGGCGACGAAGGCCTGCGAGGCCAGGCTCCGGCGTTCCTTCGGCAGATCCATCACCGGGAGCGGCCCGCCCACGCCCCGGTACTCGGAGGCCGGGCCCATGTAGTCCTCGCACTTCTTGAAGTACGGCAGCACGTGGTCGAACGACCAGAACTCGTTCCCCATGTAGTTCCAGTGGTCGAAGTCGCGCCGGTGGCCTCGGATGAAGATGCGGCCATGGACCGAGGTGCCGCCACCTGCCACCTTGCCCTGGATGATCGGCATGCGGCGACCGTCCAGCCCCGGTTCCTCCACGGTGCTCAGGCCCCAGTCGAACTGAGGCTTGCCCCAGATCGCGAAGAGCGACGTGAGCTCGGTCGCGTGGATGTCCTGGTCGTCGTCGACCGGGCCGGCTTCGAGCAGCAGGACGCGGACGCCAGGTTCTTCGGACAACCGGCTCGCGACAACGCTGCCGCCGATGCCGCTGCCGATCACGATGTAGTCGTAGGTCGCGGGTTTCTGGGGGGCCATAGCTCTCCTTGGGGAAATCTGCGTCACTCTACCGTCGGCCCCGCGCAGCCGTCAATTCCGGCTGGGCTGGTCTCTCGAGGCCAGGCCGACGGCGTCGCGGAGAACATCGGCGCGTGAGCATCCGGCCTTCAGGACGGGCGGCGGCGCGCCTGTACGATCGGTGGATACAACGCCGTCACTTCGCCGTGCGCCCCCGAGTTTGGGCGCGAGGCGCATGCGGTTTTGTGATAGACATAGCACCTGCCACGCCTCATGACGCTGGAGGTCGGGAACACTATCGCGACGACACTGCCGCGGCCACGGTCCCCCCAACGATCGCGGTCCATCGTCCGATAGAAGACTACGTGCACCGTGCACGACGGCGGGACCGAACACCCCTCCGCGAACCGGGGACCCTGAGACGCCTGACCATGTGGACATCCTTCAGAACAGTTCTGCCCCTGACCCTTGCGGCCGGCCTGCTGCTGCCGGCGCTGGCGCACGCCCAGGCGACGGAACGCGACGGTGACGTGCGGACCTTCGCCGTGCTGCCGGCAGCCTCGGGTCCCGACCCGAACACCCCGGGCCGCGTGCTGCCGATTGGCCACCCCGAAGGGCTGACCGTCGATCGGTTCGGAAACGTCTACGCGGCGACCTTCGAGACGAACTTCGACAACACGATCTACGTGTGGGACCCCGCCGGCCGCCTGCTGGTGGCGCTGCCGGTCCCGACCGGCAAGGCGCCGCTCGGGATGGTCACCAACGACCGGTACCTGTTCGTCAACGACGTGCTGAACGGCGACATCATGCGGTACGACCTGCCGCTGACGCCGGCCAGCCGGCCGGTCATCTACGACATCTGCGGCGGGTTCCTCGCCGCCTTCGGCATCGGCGGCCCGCCGTCGTCGTTCTGCGCCCTGAACGCCAACGACCTCGGCCCCGACGGCCGCCTGTATATCTCGGACAACGGTGCCGGCCCGAGCTTCGTCTTCTCCGAGAACTTCCGCAACGGCCGGATCTGGGTGCTGGACCCGCGCACGGGGTCGTCGGGGGTCTGGTTCGATCGCGACACGCGCCGCGAACTGGACGTGCAGATTGCGGGCTTCCCGGAATTCGGGGTCAACGGCGTGGCGTTCTCCCGGGACGGGCGCGAGCTGTACATGGCCAACATGAGCAGCGACGTCATCTACCGGATGGAGATTACGGGCTGCAACACGAGCAGCGGCTGCCGGCCCGGGTTCCTGAACGTGTTCACCCCGCCGGGACGCGGCATCAACGGGCCCGACAACATCTTCTTCGACGACAACGGGATCCTGTGGGTCGCGTCGGGCCAGAACGACCGGGTGGTCGCGATCAACCGCAGCGGGCAGGTGATTGCGAAGATCGGCGTCTTCGAAGGCATGACGCGGGCCGGCGCACCCGAGGGGCTGATGCAGCCGTCGGGGCTCGCCGTCTTCCGCGACCGCGTGTACGTGGGCAACGAGGCCAGCCGGGGACTCCGGCCGGTGCCCGACCTGATTCCGGAGGAGACGTGGGACGAACTGCGCCTCTTCACCATCTCGGAAATCCGGAGCTGGATTCTCCAGTTCCGGGGCAACAATCCTTCGAACTAGGCCGGCAGGAGCCGGGTCACTCACATACCTATGGCGACACAGTCTGACGCTGTTTCCGTCACCATCACCGTCAACGGCCAGGCGCAGCAGGCCACCGTCTCGCCCGGGCGGCTGCTGGTCGACTTCCTGCGCGAAGACCTCGGGCTGACCGGAACGAAGGTCGGGTGCGAGACCGGCCAGTGCGGGGCCTGCACCATCCTGCTCGACGGCGTGTCCGTGAAGGGCTGCACCGTGCTCGCCGTTCAGGCGGACGGGTCGGAGGTCACCACGATCGAGGGGCTGGCCACTGACGGCCAGCTCACCGCCGTGCAGACCGCTCTGTGGGAGCAGCACGGGGTGCAGTGCGGCTACTGCACGCCGGCGATGGTCGTCTCGATGACGGACCTCCTGAAGCAGCATCCGCACCCGACCGAAGCCGAGATCCGCGCCTGGATGGACGGCATCATCTGCCGCTGCGGCGTGTACCAGAACGTGGTGCGCGCCGTCCAGAGCATCGTTTAACGCGCTGACCAGAGGACGCCGACACATGTCCACTCAGATCCTGGGGGCCGCCCTCAAGCGTCGCGAAGACCCCGAGTTCCTCCGCGGCGAAGCGAAGTTCACGGCAGACATCACGCTGCCCAACACCACGCACGTGGCCATCCTGCACAGCCCCGTGCCTCACGCGAAGATCCGGAGCATCGACACCTCGGCGGCGCTGAAGATGCCGGGAGTGGTGCGCGTGTTCACCGGGGCCGACCTTGCCGGCAAGATGATGCCGATGGTCTGCATCTGGAAGCCGGCCGGCGTCGAGAGCCACTTCGGCCCGCATCCCTACGGCCTGCCCGGCTCGCAGACCGCGCTGGCCACCGACCGGGTGCGCTACGTGGGCGAATGGGTGGCAGCGGTCGTCGCGGAAACGCGCGAGCAGGCCTATGCCGCGCTGCCGGCCGTCAAGGTGGACTACGAGATCCTGCCATCGGTCGCGACCGCGGAAGCGGCGCTCAAGCCCGGCGCCCCGCAGCTGCACGACACGGTGCCCGGCAACCTGTGCGCGCACGTGGAGTACGGCGACAAGGCGGCGACGCAGAAGGCGATCGACGAGGCCGCGGTGAAGGTGCACCTCGACATCACGATCCCGCGCCAGCTGCACCAGCCGCTCGAGACCCGCGCCACCATGGCCTCGTACGATGAAGGCACCGGCGAGTTCACCCTCTACACGAACACGCAGATCCCGCACGGCAACAAGTTCATGATCTGCAACCTGGTCATGGGCATCCCCTACAACAAGCTGCGCGTGATCGTCCCGGCGATCGGCGGCGCCTATGGTTCCAAGGGCTACCTCTATCAGGACGCGCCGCTCATGCTGTTCCTCGCGCGCGAGGTGGGCCGTCCGGTCAAGTGGGTGGACACGCGTGAGGGCCTGTCGGTGACGACGGTGCACAGCCGCGGGCAGCAGCAGCATGCGACGCTCGCCGGCACCAGGGACGGCACGATCACGGCGCTCTCGGTCACCAACAACGTCGACCTCGGCGCCTACTCGGCGAGCAACGGGCCGGGCGCCCCGCTGGTGCTCACCGGGCGGAGCGTCACCGGCGCCTACCGCATCCCGAACCCGTTCTACGAGGCGAACCTGGCCTTCGCCAACACCGTGTCGCTCGGACCCGCGCGCGGCGCCGGGCGCATGGAAGCGATCCTGCTGATCGAACGGCTGATCGACACCTATGCGCACGAGATCGGGATGTCGCCCGCCGAGGTGCGCAAGAAGAACATGGTCCGACCCGACCAGTTCCCGTACGAAAACGGCCTCGGCTGGACCTACGACACCGGCAACTACGTGCCGGCGCTGGAACGCGCGCTGGAGAAGGCCGGCGCGAACTCCCTCGCGGACATGAAGAAGGATGCGAAGGCCCGCGGCAAGCGGCTCGGCCTCGGCATCGGCTCCTACGTCTGTGTGGCGGGCGTCGGTCCCTCGCCCCGCATGGGCCGCGAAGGCCTCATCGGCAGCACGTGGGCCAGCGCGGTCGTTCGCGTCCACCAGACGGGGGATGTCACGGTCGTCACGGGCAGCCAGCCGCACGGCCAGGGCCAGACGACCACGTTTTCGCAGATCATCGCGCAGGAGCTCGGCGTCCCGCTCGATCGGGTGGAAATCCGCCACTCCGACACCGACGGTGTGCCGTTCGGCCAGGGCAGCTACGGCAGCCGGACCTTCAGCGTGGAAGGCGCGGTGATTTTCCAGGCCGCCCAGGTGATCAAGCAGAAGGCTCTCAAGGTCGGCGCCTACATGCTCAAGGCCGGCGAAGACGACGTGGTCTTCGAGGACGGCAAGGTGTCGCTCAAGAAGGACCCGTCGCAGAACAGGTCGCTGACCGACATCGCGTCCTGGCTGTGGTTCGCGTGGGACCTGCCGCCCGGCGTCGAGCCTGGCCTGGAGGCCACCGAGTACTTCAACCCCGCCGACTTCAACTTCCCGTTCGGCACGCACGTCGCGATCGTCGAGGTCGACGAGGAGACCGGCGAGGTGGAGGTCGTCAAGTACGTGTGCGTGGACGACGTGGGCAACGTCGGCAACGAACGAATCGTCGAGGGCCAGATGCACGGCAGCGTGGCCTTCGGGTTCGGTCCCGCGCTGATGGAGCAGGTCGTGTACGACGAGTCGGGCAGCCTGCTGACGCGCGACCTGCGCACCTACCCGCTGCCGCGGGCCAGCCAGATGCCCACCTTCGAGCTCGAACGCACCGTGACGCCGACGCCGATCAACGCCATGGGCGCAAAGGGCGCGGGCGATGTGAGCCAGCCGGCGGTGGCCCCGGCCATCGTCAACGCCATCGTGGATGCACTGTCGGATCTCGGCGTGCAGCACATCGACATTCCCGTGACGCCGGAGAAGGTCTGGCGCCTGATGCAGACTGAGGTACGCCGATGAGTTCCGCTGGATACGCCGCACCGCTCAGTGTCGCCGACGCGGTCACGCTCCTGGCCGGCAACCCTTCCGCCCGCGTGATCGCCGGCGGCAGCGGCCTGCTGACAGGCCCGTCGCGCGCCCAGGCCACCTCGGGCCTGCTCGTCGACCTCCGCAGGATCTCCGGCCTCAAGGCCATCACCGACGGCGCAGGGGGCGTCACCATCGGTGCCACGGCCACACTGAACGCCATCGCCGGCAGCGCCGCGGTGCGCGGGGTCTGCCCGGTGCTTGCGGATGCGGCCCTGCTCATGGGTGACGCCCAGATGCGCAACCGCTCCACGCTCGGCGGCTGCCTGGCCAGCACCAACGCCGGTGACGCCGACCTTCCTGCGCTGCTCATCGCGCTGGGCGCAACCGTCACCGTGGCCGGGCCAAAGGGCGAGCGCACGATCGACGCAGGCAGCCTGCTCGCAGCCGGCGTCGGACGGGACGAGGTGATCACGGCCGTCGCCGTCCCCGCACCGGCGGGCGCCGGCGTCAGCTACGAGTCGCAGCGGCACCCGGCGACGCTGGCGCCGCTCTGCGGTGTCGCAGCGTCCGTGACCGTTGCCAACGGCGTCGTCACCGGCAGCCGGCTGGCCGCGGTCGGTCTCGCGGACAAGCCGGTCCGGCTCGCAGCCACCGAGAAGGCGCTTCAGGGCAAGGCCGCGGACGCGGCGGCGATCAAGGCGGCCGTGGCCGCGGACCTGAAGGGCGTCCCGGTGCGCAGCGATCTGTTCGGCTCGGCCGAGTATCGGACGCACCTTGCGTCGGTACTCGCGGCTCGCGCCGTGTCGAAGGCAGTGGCGGGTTCGGGTCAGGCTGTCGCGAACTGACGCGACGCAGGTTGATGGCGGGGCCGCGGGTGGCCCAGCCCATTGCACGGGCCCAGAGGAGGAGCAGGCGTGAGCACACCAGGACGACAGTTCTTCGACGAGCACATGGCGCTGATTGGCGCCGGCAAGCTCGATGAAATGATCGACACGCAGTACACCGCGGATTGCCTGCACATCTCCCCCTGGGACATCGTGCCGGGCACGCCGCCCCCGCATATCCTTCGGGGCCGCGAGGAACTGAAGAAGTTCTTCCACATCTACATGGCGGCCCAGGGCTCAATCAACATCGAGTCGCTGTACGACTTCGCGGAAACCGACAACTCGATCACCTTCCAGGCCATCTTCACGTCGAACACCGGCCGCTGGGTGGTGGGCGACGCGTGGTACATGCGCAACGGGCAGATCGCCATCCACTACGGCTTCTGCCACAAACTCGGCTAGGGCGCGCGTCAGCCGGACATGAAAAAAGGCCGGGTCCCCTCTGCGGGGGCCCGGCCTTTTTCTTTGCTCCGACCTCGACCCGAGCGCGGTCCGCCCCGGCGTTCAGGCGGGGGCCGCGCGCATCGGCCGCGGCGATCCTAGAAGTTCACCTGCGTCAGCACCATCACGCCGTTCATGTTCGCCGGCGGCGCCGTCTGCGTATCCCGATAGAACTGCCCCGCCCAGAACCGAAGGTACGTGCCGTAGAACAGCAGGTGGTGCGTCGGCAGCCACGCGATACCGAAATCGAACTGCTGGCCGAAGTTGCGCGACGCCGACTGCAGGTCGATCGTGCTGCCGCCGCGCGACTGCGGTTCCGGCCGGCGCGTGATGTCGCCGAAGGTGTTGTAGATGCCGTCCTGCGTCCGCGCCCGCATCATTGCCGGCAGGTAGTTGGCCCGGAAGTAGGTGTTCTTGCGCAGCACCGCCTCGAGGTGGGCGCCGGGGATCATGAGGTTCTTGCGCTCGAACGCCGCGTGGAAGCCGAAGAACACGTAGGCGAGGGGGTAGAGCGGGTCGAAGGTGTTCAGCCGCGAGTCGTTTTGATCCTTGTCGCCGCTGGCATAGTCGAAGCTGGCGATGACGCGCGGGTAGAACGGCCCCTTCTGGAACCGGTAGCCCAGCTCCGTGGTGCTCGAGTAGGCGTGGATCGTGCCGGTGTCGAATCCGGTCTTGTACCGGCCGTACTGGTACATGGTCTCGACTTCGAAGTCGAATCCGGTTCCACCGAGATCGCCGTACAGCAGGCCGCCGAAGGTGTAGCGATCCTCGTCGGCGGTGCCCTGGACGAAGGTGAAGTCCTTCCGGTGGATGCCGAGCACGTACGGCTGGAAGGTGATCTTCTGGGGCCGGCCCTGCACGCGGATGTCGCCGAAGATCAGGTCCGGCCGGCGCGTGCCGGTGGTCGTGTAATACGCGCCCCAGAACGTCGTCCGATCGTCCCGGCGGTTGAACATGTCCGGGACCACGATGCGCGGGCGGACCACGAAGAACTCGACGCGATTCTGGCCGTTTCCGAGCCAGCCGCCGCCGCCGTCGAAGGACCGGCGGTTCAGCAGCCAGTTGCCCGGCGACAGCACCCGCTCGCGTCCCATCTGGAGTTCGCGCCGACCGCCCCAGAGGCCGAGTTCGAGGCCCTTGCCGACATTCCCGCGGTACTCACCAAAGGCGTTCAGCACGTCGCCGTTCAGGTTCGGCGCGCTGAGGCTGCCGAGGCGGAACTCGTTGATCACCGAGTAGGAGTAGATGCCCTCGCCGTACGCCCGTACGTGCTTCCCGAGGTGCAGGTCCGCGTGCGTCCGGAAGCGCCACGTCCACATCGTGGGCTGGAAGTCGCCCGGGCCGCCGAAGGTGACCGTGCTCTGGCGCGCCATGCGGCCCCGCGCCTGGCCGCCGATGCCAAGCCAGACGCCGCCATTGCCACTCAGCTTGATGGCCTTGATGTTGTCGAAGATGTCGCGCGCGCCCTGGTGCGGCTTCGACCAGTCCGGCGGCGTCCAGTTCTCGTCGAAGCGCCGATCCTGGTACATCGGCGGAGGCCAGCTGCTCGGCGCTGGGGCCCCCTGTTCGACACCGGCAGCGGCGAGGGTCGTCTCGCCCGCCGGTTCACTGGACGCTGGCGCGGGTGCCGTCGCGGCCGAGGGGGCCGTGGTGGCTGTCCTGGCCTCGGTGGCTGTCGCCGGCGCGGCCGCGGTCGTGGTCGTGGTCGTCGCTGTCGTGGTCGTCGCGGTCGCTGCCGCCCTGGCCGCTGTGGTACTCGGCGGTTCGGTGGCCGCCCCCGCTGGGACAGCCGAAGCCAGAAGCAGCGCGGCCACGGCCCAGCGCGATGCGGGGCTCGCCTTGGTCAGTGTGCTCACAGGGACTCCTGGTCGACAAACCCCTGGCTGATCTCGACGATGTTGCCATCGGGATCGGCGACCCAGGCGGTGCGCCATCCCGGAATGAACGCGTCGAAGCTCAGCGGACCGAGGGTTACTTTAGCATCCGCTCCCATCGCCGCGAGCGTGGCGTCGACATCGTCCACCTTGACGGCGATGTGGCGCCAGCCCGGGTAATGCGGACCGTCGGCACCGACCGCCGGTGAGGGTCGTTCGCCCTCGGCCTGGAAGAGTTCCAGGTAGGCCTGCCCGTTCTTGAGGAACACGATCTCGTTGCCGCCGCCCAGCGGGATGGCGCGGGCTCGCGTGAACCCGAAGTGCTTCGTGTAGAACGCCTCGGTCGTCTTCAGGTCGCCGCAGGAGATGGCGACGTGATGGAACGCAATGCTGGCCATGGCTGCCCCCGCCTATGCCTTCGCCGCCGCCGGGAAGCCGGCCGCGAGCATGTCGATGATCCTGCGGGCGAACAGGTGGCAATGCCCGCCGGTGCGTGCCGTGACGAGGTCGCCGTCCACGACGACGTCCTGGTCGGTGTAGATGGCGCCCATGTTGCGGATGTCGCCGAGCAGGTTGATGTGGCCGACAACCGGGCGTCCCTTCACGAGCTCCGGCACGGACGAGATGAGCCACATCCCGTGGCAGATGATGCCCTTGAGGACCGTGGGCTCGGCGAAGGCACGCTTCACGAAGGCGGTCGCCGGCGCGAGCTTGTGGATGTCCTCGGTGTAGCGGAGGCGATCCGAGACGAACGCGGAGGGCACGATGATCGCGTCGTAGCTGCGCAGCTCCTCGTCGCTCATGTTCTCGAAGCTCTCGCGACACTCGAACGGCACCTTGTACTCGTGCCCGGTGAAGGTGAGCGACGACTGCCCCCAGAGGCGGGTGAGCCAGTGCACCTCGTACCCCTCCTCGGCGAAGCGGTGCTCGTAGTAGAAGATTTCCTTCTCGTAGAAGTCGCCCTCGATGAGGATGCCGATCTTCTTCTTGGCGGCCATGTTGTCTCCGTGGAGGACGCGCGCCTAGGCGAGCGAACCGTCGGGATGCTGGACCATGCCGGCGAAGTGGATGGCGATCTTGCCGTCGCGCAGCACCCAGCTGTCGGCGAAGCGCATCTTCGCCTCGCCGGCGGCGGTCTTCATGGTGATCTTCTCGGTGACCATGAGGGTCTGCGGGTTCTCGGTTTCGGCCCAGAAGACGACCTCGTCCTCGAGCCCCTCGATGCCGAGGATCCCCTGCATGTGCTCGCGCAGTTCGGCCTTGCCGCGGTAGTACTTCGGTGTCTTCATGAAGCTGCTGATCAGCAGGCAGTCGTCCGTGTACTGGTCGAGGAGCGCATCGATGTTCTTGTCGATGACGTACTGGATGTGCTCCTTGAACATGCGACCGAGCTTCGTATCGGGAACGTTGACCATCGTTGTCTGCTCCGGCGTATGGACGGTTGAGGAAACCTAGAGACGCGCGAACCCGGGCGCGTACGCGAACGGCGCGGCAACCGCGTTGTAGCGGCTGATGGCCCAGCCGAACCGGTTCTTCGACGACTTGCGCAGGGTCCAGGCCTGCGTCGCGTCGAGCGAGGTGCGCTTCGCCTTGGTCGCCGGCTTCTCGAACCAGCTGGCCTGCCAGGCCACGACCACCTTCAGCTCCGGCTCCTCGTCAGTGCCGCCGACCACGTCCACCGACACCACGTTGTGGTTCTCGTCGAAGAAGATGTTGATGACGCCGGGCGCCTCGGTGCCGTTGGAATACTTGCCGCCGGCGTACCACGCCTTGAAGTCGGAGAGGCCCGGCAGGGTGGCCTCCGGGAAGATCATCTGCACGTCATCGGTCAGCAGCGCGGTCAGTTCCTCGGCAGGCGCGTGGTTGTCGAGCGCCAGGTACCAGGCTGCGGCAAATGCCTTCAGGTTGTTGATGTCGATGCTCATGGTCGTCGGTTTCTCCGGTGTTGGGCCCTACTGGCCGCACGTGTTGCCCACCCGCTCGGGGTGAGTGTTGCCTTCGAGCACCAGGTCGATGAGGAACGGACCGGGGCTCGCGAGGGCCTGCTTGATCGCGCCCTCGATCTCCCAGGGCTTCTCGACGCGCAGGGCGGGCACGCTCATCGCGTGCGCCATCTCCGCGAACTTCAACGGGGGGTGCGACAGGTCGAAGGCCAGCGGGTAATCGTGTTTCTCGATCCCCTGCTCCTTCCAGAACTGATCGATGTTCAGCTGGAGCAGGCGATACGAGCCGTTGTTGCAGACGATGAACTTCACGTCGATGTTGTGGCGCGCGGCGGTCCAGAGCGCCTGGATGGTGTACATCGAGCCGCCGTCGCCACTGAATGCGACGACGGTCCGATCGGGACGGGCGACCTTCACGCCGAGCGCGCCCGGGAACCCGACGCCCAGCGAGCCGCCGCGAGTGAGGAAGTACTCGCCGGTGCGCGATGGCGAAAGGTAGCGGGACACCGCCGGGGAACTGGTCAGCGCCTCGTCGAAGACGATCGTGCCCGCCGGCAGGTGGGCCGCAAGGTCCTCCATGAAGCGCGTCATCCTGATGGGCACGGCGTCGCGGACCTGGCGGTCGGCCTCGAGCGCGGCCTCGTGCTGCGCCGCCTTGGCTCGTCGTGCCGCCTCGAGGCGCTCCCGGGCGGCCTGCTTCGCGGCATCGGTCATCGTCCGATCGAGCGCCTCGGCCAGGGCGCTCAGCGTCAACTTCGGATCGGCCACCACGCCGAGGTCCACCGGATGGTTCTTGGCGATCTCGTACGCGTTCAGGTCGACGTGCACGACCTTCGCGCCCGGCGACCAGACGTCTCCGAGGTGCGGGAACACCTCCGGGACGATGTAGGTGCCCACCACCAGCACGCCGTCGCCCTTCTGGAGGATCGGCAGGCTGTGTTCCCCGAACATGTGCCCGGTCATTCCCTGGTACAGCGGGTGCCGTTCCGCCATGTTCACTTCGCCGGCATCCGCGTCCCAGACCTCGGCGCCGAGCAGTTCGGCCACCCGCGTCAGTTCGTCCTGCGCACCCGAATAGGCAACCCCGTCGCCGACGAAGATCACGGGCCGCTCGGACGGCGCCAGCATCGCGGCGGCTTCCTGCACCAGGTCGGGCGCCGGTGCCACGCGGGTCGAGGGGATCGAGGTCGGGCGCACCGGTTCTTCACAGGGGGCGTCGAGGATGTCCTGGGGAAGGCAGACGTACACCGGCCCCATGGGCGGCGTTGCCGCGATCTTGATCGCCCTGCGCAGTACGCGCAGCAGCGACGAGGGATGCTGTACGACCGTGGCCCACTTGGTGACCGGGCGCATCATGCCGACCAGGTCGCCCGCCATCTGTGCATCCATGGCCGTGTAGCGGATACCGGCGTCGCCGCCGATCACCACCAGGGGCGAGTTGCCACGCTTGGCCTGGTACAAGGCGCCGACCCCGTTACCGATGCCGGGCGAGGAGTGCAGCTGGACGAGCGTCGGCTTCTGCGTCGCACGCGCGTGACCGTCGGCCGCGAGGACGGCGATCGACTCCTGCAGCGTGAGGATGTACTTCATCTGCGGGTAGGCCCGCAGCGCATCGAGGAATCCCTGCTCCACCGTGCCAGGGTTCCCGAACATGTGGGTGATGCCGTCAGCCAGGAACTGCTCGATGATGGCGAAGTGGCCGGTCTTGTGCGCCATGAGTATGCTTCGGCCTGCGTGCGCGCTGGAAAGAGGGGCCCCGCAGGCGGTTGCGACGCGCGTATCGCCGCTGCCTGCCTCGAACTGTTTGCGAACTCACCGATCGTCCCGGCCATGGGCCGCGCGGGGGCCTGCGCTCCCGCAGGACGCCGCCGCGCGAACGGCCGGGCCGCCTCAGCGCGAACGGGCTTCTGGATTCTATCCAAATGCACCCGCGTGTGCTTCCGGATCATTCTGCGAAGCGACCACCGGATCAAGCGTCAATTTCGTCGTCGTTCTGCTCGAACGTGCCGGCCGTCGTCATGCCTCCGCCGCCTGTCACTCCGGCGTGACGCGCACATCACGATGCCGTGACGACGGACGGGACGCGCGCGCCGGCGAACCGCACGGCACACAAAAAAAGGCCGGCTCGCGCGAAGCGGCCGGCCTTCCGAGGTCCGTCACGGTGTCTGGTGTATCGGCGCTGGTGGGCCTACTCTACACGCTCGGTCGTCTCGTCTGCCGCGATCCGGAGGGACCGCAGGAAGCGGCGGTCGTTGGCCGTCACCTCGAAACCCCGTCGTACGGGCACCAGTCGGGAGGGCGCGGCCACGCGCGCCAGGGTTCGGGTGGTCTCGCCGCGGTTGGCAAAGCCGATCACCGCCTCGAGGGACACCTTCATTTCATAGCCCGCGGCCCGGGCGCGCTCGCGGCACGCCTCGACCTCGGGACTCTCTGCGACCGCGGCGGCGATCGCGTCGGCCAGTTCGCGTGCGAACCGGTTGACGGCGGCGTCGTCCATCGTTGCTCCTCCCACGCCTCCGGCCGATGGCTCGAAGACGCTTCCCCGACACGCCAGCCCGGCCGCATCAGCACGGCCTCGGAGTCGCCCGGGTTGCCCGATCAGTGTGGTGTCGAGTGCGGTAGGTCGAGTGTACGGCCCAAATCTCCGATGTGTCAAGGAGTTACGGCCACCCACGATTGCCGGACAGGTTACAATCCGTCACGGCGCATGGAACGTATCGGCTTCCCCGGCGACTTTCCGTTCACCCGAGGCATCCAGCCAACGATGTATCGGGGGCGGTTGTGGACCATGCGGCAATACGCCGGGTTCGCCACCGCCAGCGAGTCCAACGCCCGTTACCGTTACCTGCTCAGCCAGGGCGTCTCAGGACTGAGCGTCGCTTTCGACCTGCCGACGCAGATGGGTTACGACTCGGACCACCCGCTGGCCGAGGGAGAGGTCGGCCGCGTGGGCGTCGCCGTCGATTCCATCGAGGACATGGCCACGCTGTTCGAGGGCATCCCGCTCGACCGCGTGTCTACTTCTATGACGATCAACGCGACCGCGGCGATCCTCCTGGCGCTCTACGTCGCGGTCGCCAGGCGCCAGGGGATCCCGGCCAACCGCCTCGCCGGCACGATCCAGAACGACATTCTGAAGGAGTACGTGGCGCGCGGCACCTACATCTATCCGCCTCGTGCGTCCCTGCGGATCATCACGGACATCTTCGCGTTCTGCGAGCGCGACCTCCCCAACTGGAACACCATCTCGATCAGCGGCTACCACATCAGGGAAGCCGGCTCGACCGCGGTCCAGGAAGTCGCCTTCACGTTCGCCAACGCGATTGCCTACGTGCAGGCCGCGGTCGATGCGGGGCTCGACGTCAACCGGTTCGGCCAGAGGCTCTCCTTCTTCTTCAACGCACACAACCACTTCATCGAGGAAATCGCCAAGTTCCGCGCGGCGCGCCGCCTGTGGGCGCGCATCATGCGCGACCGTTTCGGAGCGTCGAACCCGCGGGCCCAGCAGCTGCGCTTCCACACACAGACAGCCGGCAGCACGCTGGCCGCGCAGCAGCCCGACAACAACATCGTGCGGGTGGCGGTCCAGGCGATGGCGGCAGTTCTCGGCGGAACCCAGTCGCTTCACACCAACGGTCGTGACGAAGCGCTCGGGCTGCCCACCGCGGACGCAGCGCGGCTTGCGCTCCGCACCCAGCAGATCATCGCCGCCGAGACCGGTGTCGCGAACACGGTCGACCCGGTCGCCGGGTCGTACGTGATCGAAGCCAGGACGGATCAGATCGAAGCGGACGCCGAGGCGCTGCTGCGCCGCATCGATGCCGCGGGCGGCACACTGGCCGCGATCGAAAGCGGGTTGGTTCAGCGCGACATCCAGGAGTCGGCGTACCTCGCGCAGAAGGCGATCGACTCCGGCGAGGCGGTTGTCGTCGGTGTCAACCGGTTCACCACCGATGATGCCCCGACGATCGACGTGTTCCGGGTGGACCCCGACGTCGAACGGCAACAGGTGGAACGGGTGCGGGCCGTCCGGGCCTCGCGCGACGCCACAGCCTGGTCTCAGGCGATCGATGGCGTGACGGTGGCCGCCCGCGACGGGAACAACCTGCTGCCGGCCATCCTCCAGGCGGTCGAGGCCCGCGCCACGGTGGGCGAAATCTCGGACGCCATGCGGCAGGTCTTCGGCGTCCACGAAGAGACGACGACGATCTAGTGGACGACGACGGGCGTACGTGTCCCCGCTCCTGACAGTCACAGACCTCACGGTGACGTTCGACCTGCCCGGGGGCCCGGCCACGGCCGTGGACCGGGTCAGCTTCGAGATCGCGGCGGGGGAAACACTTGGCCTGGTGGGCGAGTCCGGGAGCGGCAAGTCCGTCACCGCACTGTCACTGCTGCGCCTGCTGCGCCTCCCGGGGCGAATCAGCCACGGGTCGGTCCGGTTCAGGGATCTCGACCTGCTGGCGCTCGATGAACCTGCGATGCAGCGTGTCCGCGGCGGCGGGATCGGCTTCGTGTTCCAGGAGCCGATGACGGCGCTCGATCCCGTCTACACGATCGGGGATCAAATCACCGAAACCCTGCGCGTGCACGGCCGCGGCAGCGTGCGCGAGGCGCGCCTTCGCGCCCGCGCGCTGCTCGACGCGGTCCGTCTCCCCGATCCGGACCGACGCCTGAACGACTATCCCCACCAGCTCTCGGGCGGCATGCGCCAGCGCGTGGTCATCGCACTCGCAATCGCCTGCCAGCCGGCCCTGCTCATCGCAGACGAGCCGACGACGGCGCTCGACGTCACGATTCAGGCGGACATCCTCGACCTGCTGCGCGAGATGCAGCGCACGCTCGGCCTGTCCATGCTCCTCATCACGCACGATCTCGGCGTGGCCGCGCAGACGGCGCATCGCGTCGCGGTGATGTATGCCGGCCGGATCGTCGAGACCGGCCCCGTGCGCACCGTGCTCGGCGATCCGCAGCACCCCTACACCCGGGGGCTGGTGAGCTCGCTTCCCGGCCCGCACCGCGCCCGCCTGCAGGCGATCGACGGCAGCGTGCCGCCGCTGGGATCGTTCCCGCGCGGCTGCGCGTTCCACCCGCGATGCCCCGACCGGTTCGCGCCGTGCGACGGCGAGGTGCCCGCCCTCGCGCAGACGGCGCCAGGGCGGCAGGTGCGCTGCTACACGTACGACCCGCATGTGCGGACCCCATCAACCGCCAACGCCGATGCCGCTCCTTGAGGTCGCCCACCTCACGAAGCGGTTCACGCGCGGCCGCGGCATCGTCGGTCGGGGCACCGCGGTCACCGCCGTGGACGACGTCAGCTTCTCCATCGAGGAAGGCGAGACGTTCGGCCTCGTTGGCGAGTCGGGCAGCGGCAAGACGACGACCGGCCGCTGCATCCTTCGGCTGATCGAGCCCACCTCCGGGTCCGTCCGCTTCCGCGGCGAGGAAATCCTGACATTGTCGACGGAGCGGCTGCGGCTGGCGCGTCGGCAGATGCAGATCGTCTTCCAGGATCCGTACTCGTCGCTGAATCCCCGCATGCGGGCGCGAGACATCGTTGAGGAGCCGCTGGTCATCCACGCCATCGGCTCACGCACCATGCGCGCCGCCAGGGTGGAGGAGCTGTTCTCCCTGGTCGGGCTGTCGCCGTCGCACCTCTCGCGTTACCCGCACCAGTTCAGCGGCGGCCAGCGCCAGCGGATCGGCCTTGCACGCGCACTGGCACTCGAGCCGGAGTTCCTGGTGCTCGACGAGCCAGTGTCGGCGCTGGATGTGTCGGTGCAGGCGCAGGTGGTGAACCTGCTGGTCGACCTGCAGGCGCGCATGAGGCTCGCGTACCTGTTCATCGCCCACGACCTTCGGCTGGTGCAGCACCTGTGTCACCGTGTCGCCGTCATGTACCACGGCCGCATCGTCGAGATCGCTCCGACGGCATCGCTGTTCGCCGCCGCGCGGCATCCCTACACACAGGCGCTGCTCGAGGCGATCCCGGGGCTCGATCCGGACGCGCCGCCCAGGCGGCACGGGCTGGACACGGCCAGTTTCGATCCGCAGGCGCCGCTACGGCTCGTAGGGGAGGGGCACTGGGTGCGAGAGGGAAAGTAGTCCTCAGCCCTCAGCCCTCAGTCCTCAGTCCTCAGTCCTCGGCCACCGGTCCTGGGGTCCCAAGTCCTGAGTTTCCGGCCGTCATCTTCCCGTCCTCAGTTTCAAGTCCCGGGCGGCGCGGCAGGGCTGGCGTCGGGTTGCCCGGGCCGCGTGGAAACGAAAAAGGGCGGGGCCGTTCCATGAACGCCCCGCCCCTCGTGTCGGCTGCCGGATTGCGCCTGGGGACCTGCCCCAGGACCTGTCCCTGAGGGCCCCGAGGACTCGAGACCGTGTCCCTTAGGCGATGCCCTTCCTGAACTCCGCCACCTCCGCGTCGGTGACGGTCGTCCTCACCACGTTCGCGTTGCTGCCGCCCTTGGCGGCGCGGTCGGGGCCCACTCCTCGGGCACCTCCCGAAGCGGTGGTCTGTGCGCTCTGCTTCTCGGGCGCCACGGTCTGCTTCAGCGAGCCGAGGCCGAACCCCTTCTTCTTCGGTTCTTCCTTCTTGCCACCGCCCGTCAGGCCCGCGGCGCCGTCCTCGACGGCCGCGATCGCCGTGATGGGTGTCGGCTCGTACTTGATGTTGCTCTTGTAGCGTGGCTCCACGACGGCGCTCGTCTTCGAGGCAGACGCCATCGACTTCACCTTGTCGATGCGCTCCTTCGTCTCGGGGTGCGACGCGAAGAGCCCGTTCTTCTCGGCCTGCCCCTGGTTCCGCTCGGCGAGCCGCGCGAGGAACGCGCCGAGCGCGCCAGCCTCGTAGCCTGCCTTCTGCGGCAGTTCCACGCCGAGCCGATCGGCGTCGAGTTCGTCGCCGCGGTCGTACGCGTTCTCGAGCACGTTGGCGTAGACGGCGGTCCCGACCGACGACAGGAACGCCGACCGGTCCGACGCCGCGCTGGCGCCCATCGACACCGCGCTGTTCTTGCGGAGCGCGTTGATGGTGTGCTTCCTGACGATGTGCCCGATCTCGTGGCCGAGCACGCCGGCGAGTTCGGCCTCGTTGCGAATGAGACCGAGCGCTCCGCGCGTGATGTGGACGTACCCCCCGGGCGACGCGAACGCGTTCACACCGTCGGTGTCGAGCACGATGAACCGCCACGGCAGGTTCGGGCGCTCCGACTGCTTCGCGAGCGTGAGGCCCACCAGTGTCACGTACTTGTGGACGGCAGGGTCCTGCACCACGCCGAAGCGCTGACGCACGCGGGCGCTCACGTCCGCACCGATGGTCTGCTCTTCTTCCTCGGTGAACGTGAGGTCGTCGATCTTCTTCTTGGTGTCCTGCACCTGCTGCGCGCGCCGCAGCGCGCCACCGAGCCCGCCAATCTGCGCCCACGCAGGCGCGCAGACGGCGACGAACGCGATCACGAGCATCACCTTCTTCATACACGAGCCTCTTTCGCCACGGCCGGGTCTTCGCCCGAGAACCCGGCAATCGTATCAGGAGCCGCGCGGCCCACCACCTCGAAAATGGCCACGGGCCTGGTCTTGCCCTTCACGACGACATCCCCAAGGGGACGGAACACGTATCGCCCCGTGAGCCGCTGCCTCGTCTCGTCGCTGATGATGATGTGCGTCGAGTAGTTCTTGTTGAGCGACTCCAGCCGCGAACCGAGGTTCACGGCGTCACCGATCACGGTATAGCTCATGATCTGGTCGGAGCCGATGTTGCCGGCGACCATCGGCCCGGTGTTGATGCCGACGCCGATGTCCACCTTCACGTCTTTTCCCTCGGCAATCCATTTGTCGTTGAGCTTGCGCAGGGCGTCGAGCATGTCCAGCGCCGCCTCGACCGCGTGGTCGGCGTGCAGGGGGTCGTCCAGCGGCGCACCGAACAACGCCATCACCATGTCTCCGACGAACTTGTCGACGGTGCCCTTGTGGTGGAAGACGATCTGCACCATCTGCGTGAAGTACTCGTTGAGCATCGAGACGATCTGCTCGGGCGAGGCCTTCTCCGTGATCGTCGTGAACCCGCGGATGTCCGAGAACAGCACCGTCATGTCGCGCCGCTGTCCACCCAGCCGCGCCAGGTCGGGGTTCGACACGAGCTGGGCGTAGACGTCCTTCGAGACGTACTGGCCGAACAGGCGCTTCATCTTGCGCTTCTCGCGTCCCTCCGAGAAGTACTGGTACATGACCCCGCCGAACAGCGCGACGCCCGCCGACAGGAGCGGCTGGGTCACGTTGATCCACGTGCCCGCCCCGAACAGCACGGTGGCCCCCCACACGAACAGGCCGCCCGACAGCACCGTGATGAACGCGGCGACGGGTGCGTGCAGCACGGCGGCCACGACGCCGACGGCTATACTCGCGACAACGACGGAGAAAACCCGCACCCAGTCGGGCGCCGGGGCGAGAAACCGGCTGCTCAGCAGGTCATCCGCAACCGCCGCGTGCACCTGGATGCCCGGCATCTTGCCGCCGGCGAAAGGCGTCTCGAACACGTCGTAGAGCCCGGCCGCGGTCACGCCGACGAACACGATCTTGTCCCGGAACACCGCCGGATCCACGTTCGGCGTCTGCCCCGCGAGCAGTTGTTCCTCCGAATACAGCAGGTCGAAGAAGGCGTAGCTCGGATAGGGCCGGCTCTTCAGGTCGGCCAGGAGCGCCGGGCCCCGGAAGTTCACCAGCCCCCACTGGTATCGCCGGATGCCGTCGGCGCTGCGGGTCGCCTTGACGGCCAGCGGCATGTCGCGGCCGCCGACACGCAGCGACTGCGCCGTGGCGCGCACCGACGCCGGGTCGGTCCCGGTCGCGCGCAGCGCCGCCGCCAGCCCCAGCGAGGGCACCGCACGGTCGCCGACGCGGACGAACGGCACCGTATGGCGGAGCGGCCCGTCGGGGTCGAGGACGAACAGGTTGTGGCCGAATCCGCCGACCGCCTCGGCCAGCCCCTGGAACGGCGGGAAGATCACCTTGCGCTCGGCCACGAGTGGCGAGTCGAGGCGAAACGGCGTAGGCGGCACCACCGGCGCGCCGCCGATGGCTTCGCCCTCGTACGTGGCGTCGGCCAGCATCACCACGTTGCCGGCTTCCCGGACCGAGTCGATGAAGGCCTGGTCCGACTCCGCCCCGGACCACGTGTCGCCGCCGAACTCGAAGCCCGTACGGGTGTCAGCCTCGGCGAACGCGACGTCGTACGCGATGACCCGGGCGGGCGCGCGCCGCAGGTAGTCGATCAGCATCGAGTGCACGGCCCGGGGCCACGGCCATCGCCCGGCATTCGGCTGCAGGTTGCGGAGGGAGTACTCGTCGATCTCGACGAGTGCCAGGTCCGTGCGGGCGGTTTCGGGTTTCGCAGTGCGGGTCAGCCGCCAGTCGTAGGTCTTGAACTCGGCCGTGCTGAGCAGATCCAGTGCAACGCCGCCGGACAGCCACACGAGGAGGTACGCCAGGCCGAGCACGCCGACCGCGACGCCTCCGCCGATGAGCAGTCCCGCGATCGCCTTGCGCACGATGGCTTCTCCCTCAATCCGCGCGCCGGCGCGTCAGATTTCGAACGCAAGCCCTTCCCGGGCGGCGGCCGTGGCGGGAAACACGCGACGGGCGTGCGCGACGATGAGCGCCACCTCGCGGTCGCTGCGACCCGGCTTGTGATGGAACAACCAGAGCTGGCCCGCACCGACCTGCGAGGCGAACTCCGCAACCTGCCGCCAGCTGCCGTGACCCCACCCCTTGAAGTGGGGCAACTCCTCCGGCGTGAAGTGCGCATCCGAGATGATCGCCGCGCACCCGCGGCAGAAGTCGGCGAGCTGTTCGTCCACCGCCGGGTTCCCGAACTCGTGATCGGTCACGTAGCAGAGGTCGCCGGTGGCACCCTGCACGCGGTAGGCAAACGCGCCGCCGGGGTGGGTGAGCGGCTGGATGCGCAGTGAGAAGCCCCCTACCTGCAAGGGCGCCGCCCCGATGAGCGTCACCTGGGGCCGGTTCGGCAGCGCTTCGTACGGCACGGGAAAGTTGGGCGACTGGAAGATCGTCTGCACCCAGTCGCGCGGGGTGTTGTCCAGTTGCGGGCTGAACAGCTCGGCCGACCATCCCGCGGAGTACAAAGGCCCGAAGAAGGGCAGGCCCTGCGTGTGATCCCAGTGGTAATGCGTCAGCAGCACCGGGGCGTGCCGGGGTTCGGTGCCGAGCGTCTGGCTCAGCCCGACCAGGCCGGAGCCTGCGTCGAAAATCAGGAACGCGCCGGTCGCATCGTCGCGGACCTCGATGCAGGGAGTGTTGCAGCCGTAGCCGATCGCGCTCGGCGTCGCCCACGGAACGGACCCTCGAACTCCCCAGAAGCGCACAAGCATGGTTGAGCCCGCATCATAACGCGACCGTCCGGGCGTTCGCACCGCAGGCGCCCCTCACCTGCCGTAGACTGGCCTCATGCGGACGCGCCTCGCCGTCGTCGCTGCCCTCGTGCTGCTCGCCTCTGCGGTCACCGTTGCACAGTTTCGCGGGGGACGCCGCGGCGGGTACGCCGAGCGGCCGCTCCGCTACGCGACAGTGGACGATGTCGACGGCAGCTTCCAGTTCTGTCGCGCCGTGTATCGGCGCAACATGAACGGCGACGGGGGCAGCTGGAGCGTCGACTTCCCGCGCGCCGACCAGAACCTCTCGACCCGCCTGTCGGAGCTCACCCGCACGCCGGTCGGTCGGCATGCAGACGGCGAGCCCAACCACCTGCTGGTCAACTTCACCGAGCCGGTGCTGTTCCGGTGCCCCTTCGTCATGGCAACGGAGGTCGGGACGATGTTCCTGACCGAGGAGGAGGCGCAGGCGCTCCGCGACTACCTGCTGAAAGGCGGCTTCCTCTGGGTGGACGACTTCTGGGGGGAGTATGCGTGGGACGCGTTCGAGACCCAGATCCGGAAGGTGCTGCCAGCCGGCACCTACCCGATCGTGGACCTGCCGATCGAGCACCCGATCTTCCACTCGCTCATGCCGCTGAAGGAGGTGCCGCAGGTGCCCTCGATCAACTTCTGGGCCGGCAGTGGCGGCGGCACGTCGGAACGCGGGCGCGACAGCGCCGAGGTACACGCGCGCGCCATCCTCGACGACCACCAGCGCGTCATGGTCTTCATCACGCACAACACGGACATCGGGGACGCGTTCGAGCGGGAGGGCGACAGCCGCGAGTACTTCCTCACCTTTTCGGTGCACGGCTACGCGCTGGGTGTGAACGTGCTGCTGTATGCGATGACCCACTGAGGGGTACGCGGTCCCCAGTCTCGAGTCCTCGGCCGGGGATCGCGACGCTGCGCGTGTCAGGTCGGCGGCTCGGGAGGGCGGGGGCCCGAATGCGACCGGCGGCCTTGCGACCGCGGACCCGCGGTGAGCGGCCGGTCCGTCAGGCGGCGCGCTTGACGTCCTGCTCGACGCGTCCGTCGCGGATGTGGATGGTCCGGTGTGCGTACGCGGCGACGTCGGCTTCGTGCGTGACGAGCACGATGGTGTTGCCGGACTGGTGGAGACGGTCGAACAGCGCCATGATCTCCACGCCCGTCTTCGAGTCGAGGTTGCCGGTGGGCTCGTCCGCCAGGAGGATCGACGGGTTGTTCACCAGCGCGCGGGCAATCGCCACGCGCTGACGCTGGCCGCCCGACAGTTCGTTCGGCCGGTGCCCCATGCGCGTGGACAGTTCCACCTTGTCGAGGGCCGCCTTGGCTCGCTGCTCCCGATCCTTCGCCGGAATGCCCGCGTACACCATCGGCAGCTCCACGTTGCGCAGCGCCGTGGCGCGGGGGAGCAGGTTGAAGGTCTGGAAGACGAACCCGATTTCCTCGTTCCGGATGCGGGCCAGTTCGTTGTCGTCCATGTTGCTGACCTGCTTGTTGTTGAGCAGGTAGCTGCCCTTGGTCGGGGTGTCGAGGCACCCGATCAGGTTCATCAGCGTGGACTTGCCCGAGCCGGACGGCCCCATGATCGCCACGTATTCGCCGCGCTCGATCTGGATGGAGACGCCGCGCAGGGCGTGGATCTGCTCGTCACCCATCTGGTAGGACTTCCACAGGTCCACGGTCTCGATCAGGGCCATAGTCTTGATGATAGACGACGGCCGGAGGCCTGTGGTTCCGGGTTCGCGCGCCGGTTCACCCTTGACGCGCCCGCGAGCCCTGCGGCATCGTGCAGGATTGTCCCGTGAGGACGGCCGAGGGCCGGCCTTTCGACCGTTCCGCAGTGCCGGCCACCGAACGCAGATGCTCCTCACGCGCGCCCTGTCGCCCCACCTCGCCAGCGCCAGCCGCCAGAAAGGCGCGGCCTACTTCGAGCGCCAGGCGATCGTCCACTTCGATCCGCAGGGGTCGCTGGTCTACGCGGTGGTGCGCGGCGGCGACGACTACGTCGTGCGCATCGAGGTGGACGGGGCCACCATCCGGGGCACCTGCTCGTGCCCGTACTTCTCGGACCGGCTCGAACCCTGCAAACACATCTGGGCGGTCGCGCTCGAGTGTGATGCCCACGGGGTTCTCAGCCTTCCCGATTCCATCGCCCCGACCGGCGTCGGCTTCATGCCGATCCGGCTCGACGCCGACGGCGAGCCCATCGAGCTCTGGTCGCCGCTCGACGATCCCGAGTTCGCGCGCCGGCTTCCGCCACCAACCCCGATGCGGGCGGGACGTCCCGCGCGACGAGGACCGTGGGTGGAGGCTCTCGAGCGTATTGCCGCCAGTTCGCTCGCCTTCCAGGTCGCCGACACCGGCACCTTCACGGGCCGCCTGCTCTACATCGTCGATCGCGCGGCCTCGCGCAATTACGGGGCCCTGTTCACCTGGCTGCTGCGCCAGGACATCAAGGCGAACGGCGAGTGGAGCGTGCCGAAGCCGGCGCGCCTGCAGTACCGGGACGTGCAGGCCCTCTCCGAGGCCGACCGCTACATCGTCGAGCGCGTGGGCGGCGCGCACGGCGCGGCGAGCTGGCAGTGGAGCGGTGCCGGCGAGGTGCCGTCGCCCTTCCAGCTGGGGGGCGCTCAGCTCGTGGATCTGCTCGAACGGCTGTGCGCCACCGGTCGCCTGCTGCTCGCGCGCACCGATTTCCCGAGCGCACGTCCCCAGGATGGCCCACTCGTCCCGCTGACGTGGGACGGCACCGAGTGGTATCGCTGCTCCCTCGACGTCACACGTGACGAGGCGGCTGGCGTGTACCGGATCGAACTGGTGCTGGTGCGCGGGGACGAGCGCGTGCCGATGCAGGCCATCGACCTCCTGCTGCCCGACGGCGTGGCCTGCATCTCCGGACGCGTCTGCCGCTTCGCACCCGGTCCGCTCCTCAGCTGGGCGCCGCAGGTCGACCGCGCGCCCCTCCAGGTCCCGCTGGATGAAGCCGAGCGGCTGCGCGCGGTGCTCATCGCGACGGGCGGCTCAGACCTGCCGTCGCTGCCCGACGAACTCCGGACGTCGCTGGTCGCGGTGGAGCCGGTGCCGCACCTGGTGCTCGCCCTGCACGAGCGCCTGGCGCGGACGCTGACGGGCGAGGTGGGCTTTCGCTACGACGGGGGCCCGCTCGTGCGGGGCGACGAGGGGCGCCTCGTGGCCACCCGGCACGCGGACATCCTCGCCCGCCGCCAGTTCAGCGCCGAACAGCGGGCGCACGAGCGCCTGACGTCGCTCGGCGTACGGACGGCGTGGGATCCGTGGACCCGGACGCAGCGGATCCAGATTGGCGCCGACGCGCTGCCGCGTATCGCGCGTCCGCTCATCGAGGAGGGCTGGCACGTCGAGGCCGATGGGCGGGCGGTGCGGGTGGCGGGCTCTGCGCCGACGTTCGAGATCCGATCCGGCATCGACTGGTTCGAACTGCACGGCGACGTCGCCTTCGACGAGCAGCGCGTGGCCCTGCCCGCGCTGCTCGCGGCCGTGCAGGAACGCCGCAGCACGGTGATGCTCCCCGACGGGAGCATCGGCCTGCTGCCCGAGTCGCTGCCGGCCGAACTGGCGCCGCTGGCCATCGGCGCACGTCACGGCGACCACCTGCGGTTCCAGCGCTCGCAGGTGGCGCTGCTCGACGCGCTGCTGGCGGCGCGACCTGTGGTGGCATGGGACGACACGGCGACAGCGGCGCGCGATCGGCTGCGGGCGTTCGATCGCATCACGCCCGTCGACCCGCCGCCGTCCTTCACGGGGCAGCTGCGCCCGTACCAGCGGGACGCGCTCGGGTGGACGGCATTCCTGCGGGAGTTCCGGTTCGGCGGCTGCCTGGCCGACGATATGGGGCTCGGCAAGACCGTCGTGGTGCTGGCGCTGCTCGATGCCCGCCGCGTGGCGCGCGAGGCGGACGGGCAGGAGCCGCGCCCCTCGCTCGTGGTGGTGCCCCGGTCCGTGCTGTTCAACTGGCAGCAGGAGGCGGCGCGCTTCGCGCCGCGGCTGCGCGTGCTCGACTTCTCAGGCTCGAACCGCGCGGAGCGCATGCGGCAGATCGGCGCCAGCGATCTCGTGCTGGTCACCTACGGGACGCTGCGGCGCGACGCCGCGGCGCTGGCCGACATCGAGTTCGATTACGTGGTGCTGGACGAGGCGCAGACCATCAAGAACACCAACACGGCGGCGTCGAAGGCCGCGCGGCTGCTGCGCGGGCAGCACCGGCTGGCGCTGAGCGGCACGCCGGTGGAGAACCGGCTGACCGACCTGTGGAGCCTGTTCGAGTTCCTCAATCCCGGACTGCTCAGCGGCTCCACGGCGTTCGCGCGTGCGTTCACGGCCAGTGCCTCGGACGAGGCGCAGCGGGCGGTGCTCGCGCGCGGACTGCGGCCGTTCATCCTGCGGCGGACCAAGGAGCAGGTGGCGCGGGACCTGCCGGAGCGCACGGAGCAGACGATCGTCTGCGACCTCGAGAAGCCGCAGCGCGCGCTGTACAACGAACTGCGCGATCACTTCCGCCGTCGCCTGCTCGCCGGCGGCGCGACGTGGCAGCAGTCGAAGCTGCAGGTACTCGAGGCGCTGCTGCGCCTCAGGCAGGCGGCGTGCCACCCGGCGCTGGTGGATCCGGCGCGCAGCGACGACGGGTCGGCGAAGCTGGATCTGCTGATGCCGCGCCTCGTCGAGACGGTGGACGAGGGGCACAAGGCGCTGGTCTTCTCGCAGTTCACGAGTTTCCTGGCGCTGCTGCGGACGCGGCTGGAGCAGGCCGGTCTGGTGTACGAGTATCTCGACGGCCGCACGCGCGACCGCGAGGCGCGCGTGTCCCGCTTCCAGGGCGACCCGTCGTGCCGGCTGTTCCTCATCAGCCTGAAGGCTGGCGGCGTGGGGCTGAACCTGACGGCGGCCGACTACGTGTTCATCCTGGATCCGTGGTGGAACCCGGCCGCGGAGGCGCAGGCGATCGATCGCACGCACCGCATCGGGCAGACGCGCAGGGTCTTCGCGTACCGGCTCATCGCGCGCGACACGGTGGAAGAGCGCGTGGTCGAACTGCAGCGGCGGAAGAAGGCGCTCGCGGACGCGATCGTGACGGCGGATGCGGGGCTGGTGCAGATGCTGAACCGGGAGGATCTGGAGCTGCTGCTGTCGTAACATCAGGACATGCCGCGTCCATCCGCGCTCGATTCCTGGTCGCCCGAGGAGCGCGCGCTCGGGCAGCGCTGGGTGCGGACCTGGCAGCGTGCGGCTCCGCGGCTGGATGCGATCAGAGTTCGCGAATTGCGTGAACTGGATATACACGCGGCCATCGAGAGGCTGTGCGGCGACTGGGATTACCACGACGGTCCGCGCTCGCCACGGCCAACGTCCGGGCTGGTCGAGCAGCAGCGCTGGTTCGCCCGACTGCGCGGCCGATGACTCCCCTGTTCCAGGCCGCGGTGGACCTGCAGGCGCTCTGCGACCGCCACGGCTGGCGGCACTGCATCATCGGGGGGCTTGCGGTGCTGCGGTGGGGAGAACCGCGCGAGACGGTGGACGTGGATCTGTCGCTGCTGACCGGCTTCACGGGCGAGGATGACTTCATCGCGACGCTGCTCGAGGCGTTCGAGTCACGGATCCCGGACGCTGCGGCATTCGCGCGCGAGAACCGGGTTCTGTTGCTGCGGGCTGCGTCGGGTGTGGGGCTGGACATCGCGCTGGCGGGTCTGCCGTTCGAGGCGCGTGCGGTCGAGCGATCCAGCGTGTTCACCTATGCGGCGGAGTTCCGGCTGCGCACCTGCTCGGCCGAGGACCTGATTGTGCTGAAGGCGTTTGCGGATCGTCCGAAGGACTGGGTGGACATCGAAGGGGTGGTGATCCGCTCCGGACGGTTGCTGGACTGGTCGTACGTGTACGAGCAGTTGGCGCCGCTGGCCGAGTTGAAGGAGGCGGTCGCGATCGTCACGCGGCTGGAACGGACGCAGATGCGTCTGTCGGAATGAGGCCGCGGTTCTTCAACCGCGGAGAGACCGCGTCCTGACTGATCGGCCCGAAGAGGCCGTCGACGCTTCAATGAGGCCGCGGTTCTTCAACCGCGGAGAGCCTGATCGCACGGATCCCTGAGTCACGCCTGAGGTCGCTTCAATGAGGCCGCGGTTCTTCAACCGCGGAGAGAGCCGCCCCGAGAGCCCCTTCACACCAAACTCTGGGCTTCAATGAGGCCGCGGTTCTTCAACCGCGGAGAGCGCCGCGTCCACGCGAGGGCTCCGGCCCGCGCGCCTTGCTTCAATGAGGCCGCGGTTCTTCAACCGCGGAGAGATGCTGGCCGCGAGCTCCTGCAGCTTCGTGGCGTCGCTTCAATGAGGCCGCGGTTCTTCAACCGCGGAGAGGGCACGGTCGTTATTGCCGACGAGGCCCACGCCTGGCTTCAATGAGGCCGCGGTTCTTCAACCGCGGAGAGTGCGAGAAAGACCCCGACAAGTACCGCGTGTTCGTGCTTCAATGAGGCCGCGGTTCTTCAACCGCGGAGAGGACCACACTGCGACTCGTGAAAGGCTCGAAGAACTCGCTTCAATGAGGCCGCGGTTCTTCAACCGCGGAGAGTACGGGGCGGTCTCGCCGACGAACGTGAGTCGGCCGTGCTTCAATGAGGCCGCGGTTCTTCAACCGCGGAGAGCTCGACGCGCAGCGACCCGTCGCCCTTGGGGTACACGCTTCAATGAGGCCGCGGTTCTTCAACCGCGGAGAGTAGCTTGTCGACGCACCCACGTATCAGACACATTCAGCTTCAATGAGGCCGCGGTTCTTCAACCGCGGAGAGCTGCCCGCGCCAGAGCCTTCACGTCGATGTCGGGATGCTTCAATGAGGCCGCGGTTCTTCAACCGCGGAGAGTGTCGTGCAGGGCATGACCGTGGGTTGGGGTGCGGCTTCAATGAGGCCGCGGTTCTTCAACCGCGGAGAGGTTCATCCACCGGCCGATCGTCTACGACCGCACGGCGCTTCAATGAGGCCGCGGTTCTTCAACCGCGGAGAGGATTGCCGCCGTCGCCAGAACCATACCCTGCATAAGCTTCAATGAGGCCGCGGTTCTTCAACCGCGGAGAGGCTACGCCAAGTACGCCCGGCAAGAGGCAGATGAAGCTTCAATGAGGCCGCGGTTCTTCAACCGCGGAGAGCACCTACGGCCATCATGCGAGCTACCTTGCAGCGTGCTTCAATGAGGCCGCGGTTCTTCAACCGCGGAGAGGCGAAGCGCCACGCACAGGCGATTGAAGACCGCCAGGCTTCAATGAGGCCGCGGTTCTTCAACCGCGGAGAGGACGTCGCTCTGGATTCGCGGGTGTCACTGCTCGCGGCTTCAATGAGGCCGCGGTTCTTCAACCGCGGAGAGGCGGCCCTTTGGGAGCTTCGCCGGACGCGGCAGCACGCTTCAATGAGGCCGCGGTTCTTCAACCGCGGAGAGGAGGCGTACGCGTTCCAGAGCTCCGGCGGGGCGCTGCTTCAATGAGGCCGCGGTTCTTCAACCGCGGAGAGCGGCACGCCGTATGACCCCGCGCGCTGCGGGATGGCTTCAATGAGGCCGCGGTTCTTCAACCGCGGAGAGTGGCGCGGCCGTTCGTGGCCGTGCGCGTCGCGCTGGCTTCAATGAGGCCGCGGTTCTTCAACCGCGGAGAGAGGCGCCATGGCGGCGCGGGCGGCGCAGGCCATCATGCTTCAATGAGGCCGCGGTTCTTCAACCGCGGAGAGCCCGCTGACCATCCCGGCCGACGCAGTCCCTTATTGCTTCAATGAGGCCGCGGTTCTTCAACCGCGGAGAGGAGGAATGCGCTTGATCCGATTCGGTGGACATCTTCCGAAAGAGGAATACGATGGCCACCA
>CAYLTD010000032.1:0-55693 GCA_964386715.1 uncultured Bifidobacterium sp. | reverse complement strand
CAGGGGTACTCCCACTTGTCGGGCATCGAGATGACGTCGGCGTTGTAGAGGTGCGTCCACTCGTGATTGCGGCCCGCACTCCTCCGGCCCGGAGGTGTCGGCTGCGACGGATCGCCGTCGAGCCACCGCTTCACGACGTAGTGGTAGTACTGCTTGGACCAAAGCAGCCCTGCCAGCGACTGCCGCGCCACGAGCCGTTCGTCGGCCGACAGGGTCGCGGGGAGGACCTCGTCGTAGAACGCATCGGCCTCGGCGGTACGGTCGTCGACGGTGCGGTCGAAGCCGTCACCGAACAGGCCGGGGCCCGGCGGCAGATCCGTCAGGCGCAGGCGGACCGTGCGCGTCTCGCCGCCACCGAGGCGCAGGCCGTACATCGCCGCCGCCTTCGTGCCGCATTCGTCGGGACAGACGGCGTCCACGTCGCCGTCCACCACGAACCGGTGGAATGCGTCCTTGGTGAAGGGGGTCGCGTTCTCGACGCCGAAAAGGCGGGCCGTGTTGGTGTCGTTGCCGGTGAAGAGCAGCGCGTCGGGGGCGTCCGCGTGCAGCCAGCGCAGGCCGTACTTCGGCTCACGCAGCTCGATCGAGCCGTCCGAGACGCGGTGGAGCGAGGGCTTCGGCTGGACGTGCTCCCACGACCATGTGTTCCTGAACCAGACGGTTGGCAGCAGGGTGAGCGACGCCTCGTCGGCACCGCGGTTGGTCGCGGTGATCCGGATCAGCACGTCGTCGGGCGATGCCTTGGCGTATTCGACCACGACGTCGAAGTAGCGGTCGTCGTCGAAGACGCCCGTGTCCACCAGCTCGAACTCGGGCTCGCTGCGGCCGCGGCGCCGGTTCTCGTCGACCAGCTGCGCGTAGGGGAAGGCGGCGTGCGGGTACTTGTACAGGAACTTCATGTACGAGTGGGTCGGCGTGCTGTCCAGGTAGAAGTAGTACTCCTTGACGTCCTCGCCGTGATTGCCCTCGTTCCCGGTCAGCCCGAACAGGCGCTCCTTCAGGATCGGATCGCGGCCGTTCCAGAGCGCCAGCGCGAAGCAGATCCGCTGGTGGCGATCGCACAGCCCGGCGAGGCCGTCCTCGTTCCACCGGTAGGCGCGCGAGCGGGCGTGATCGTGCGGGAAGTAGTCCCAGGCGGTGCCGTGCTCGCTGTAGTCCTCGCGGACGGTTCCCCACGCGCGCTCGCTCAGGTACGGGCCCCAGCGGCGCCAGTGCTTGGTGCGGTCGGCCGTTTCCTGGAGCCGCCGCGATTCGCTGTTGGTGTGCATGACGCCGGTTGGATGCCGCAGGAAGACGGACGTTTCACGCGGCGCCGCGTAACCGCGCACGGCGCCCGACATCCAAGCGGGCATGATGACGAACCTCTCGAGAAGTCAGGCCGCTGTCAGCTGGGTCCTGCAGCTGGCGGCCGCCGGTGTCCTGCTGCAGACCCTCTTCTTCAAGTTCACGGCCGCTGAGGAGTCGGTCTACATCTTCTCCACGCTCGGCGTTGAGCCCTGGGGCCGCATCGGCTCCGGCGTCGTGGAACTCGTCGCGGCGGCGATGCTGCTCGTCCCCGCACTCGCGCCGTACGGCGCCGCGCTGGCGATGGCGGTGATGGCCGGCGCCATCATGAGCCACCTCGCGTTCCTCGGCATCGCGGTGAAGGGTGACGGCGGCCTGCTGTTCGGCCTTGCCGTGTTCGTGTTCGTGGCCAGCGCGGTCGTCCTGCTGATCCGCCGCAGCCAGATCGCGCTGGTCGCACGTTACCTGCAGGCGGCGTGAGCCGCGGCGCGAAACCAGCGGGCTGTCGCAACGAAGGATCGACGCATGGTCGGCTGGCTGGCGCTCGCGGTGTCCACGTTCGTCTCCGAGGATCTCGCGTGCGTCGCGGCCGGCCTGCTCATCGCGCGCGGTGAGGTGTCAGCCCTTGCCGGCCTCACTGCCTGCGTCGCGGGCATCGTCGCCGGCGACATCGGCCTCTGGTGGCTCGGACGCGTCGCGTCGCGCGTCACGCGCATGTGGCCGAGAGCGGCGCGCTGGTACGACGCCGCATCGCCACGCACGGAAGCCGTCCTGGCGGGCCTGAGGCGCCACGCGGCGCGGGCCATCGCCGCGAGTCGATTCGTCCCCGCGACTCGGGTACCGATCTACCTCACGGCCGGAACACTCGGGGTGAGCCTGTCCACCTTCGCCGCCGCGACCACGCTCGCCGCGGCGGTATGGGTGCCCGCCGTGGTGCTGCTGACCGTGGCCGTGCACCAGGGAGCTGACACCGTGCCGCACGTCGCCCTCCAGTCGTTCCTCATCCAGGCCGTCGTGGTGGGAGCCGCGCTGCTGGCGGTGCGCATGCTGCCGCTGCGCATGCTGCCGGTGTGGGCCGACGACACGGGGCGCCTGAGGCTCGCCGCCCGCCTGGCGCGCTGGCGGCGCTGGGAGTTCTGGCCCGCCTGGATCTTCTACGCCCCGGTGGCCGTCTGGGTGGCGCTGCTGTCGCTGTGGTACCGGGGCCTGACCACCCTCACGGCTGCCAATCCGGGAATGGCCGACGGCGGGACGGTCGGAGAGTCGAAGTGGGCCATCCTCGCAGGGCTGCCGCGTGCGTGGACGATCCCGTCGCTGCTTGTACCTGCGGGGGACCCTGAACGCCGGCTGGCGGACCTCGAGGCGGGAGCGAACGCGCGTGGCTGGTTGCTGCCGCTGGTGCTGAAGCCCGACGTGGGTCAACGGGGCACCGGTGTGCGCCGCATTCAGAGCTGGGACGAGGCGCGGGGCTACCTGCAGGCGATTGCAGCCGACATCGTCGCCCAGCCCTACCACCCGGGTCCGTTCGAGGCGGGCGTGTTCTATTGCCGCTTCCCCCACTGGCCACGGGGGCGGATCCTGTCGATGACCGAGAAGGTGTTCCCCGAAGTCGTCGGCGATGGCGTGTCCACGCTGGAGCAGCTGATCCTGCGGCATCCCCGGGTTCGGCTGCAGGCCGACCTCTTCCTGCGCCGCCGCCGCGACGCGTCGTGCGTGGTGCCGGCACCGGGCGAGCGGGTCCGGCTCGCCGTCGCCGGCAATCACGCGCAGGGCACCACCTTCCGAGACGGCGCACACCTGATCACGCCGGCACTCGAGTCGCGGTTCGACGAGATCGCCCGGCGTGTGCCCGGGTTCTTCATCGGCCGGTTCGACGTGCGCTACACAGCCGTCGACGGCTTCAGGGCCGGCACCGACGTGTCGATCGTCGAACTGAACGGCGCGACTGCCGAATCGACCAACATCTACGACCCGGACTCGTCACTCTGGTCGGCCTACCGCACGCTCTTCCATCAGTGGTGGCTGGTGTTCGCGGTCGGCGCCGCCAACGTGCGGCGCGGCGCGCAGCCGACCTCGCTGCGCCGGCTGCTGCACCTGGTCGTGTGCCATCTCACGTCGCGGTCGCCGCTGCCGCTCTCGGACTGACGCCGCGCGACGGCGCGCACAGCCCCCGAAACCAGGCGGACGTCTCACCGACGAAGTCCTGCGGCGCCTGAACGCGGCCGCGGCGTCGTCGGGCCGTAGACAGATTCCGCTGGTCAGGGTCCGCCGGCTTCAGGCTGCCTGCGAGCGGGCCGGCCCGGTGGCGCGGGCGACGAAGCGCGCGGCAGCGTCGGCGCCGAAGTAGCGCGCGAGCAGCGAGGGATCGAGGGTGGCAAGGTCCACGGTCATCAGGGCATCGACGGCGTTCCCGAACGCGGGGTCGATGCTGAAGGCGACGACGCGTGCGTTCAGCTTGAGGTAGTGGCGGAGCAGCACCGGCATACGCTTGCCGTCGGGTTCCAGCCGCCGCACCAGGGCGTCCGCGCCCTCCACGGTTGCCGGCGTTGCGGGCTCGCCCGTCGAGTCGAGCGGTGGCCTCAGCGGAGCCACGAGGCCGGCCAGGTTCGTGGCGGCGTGGTGCCGGAGCAGGAACGTCCGGAGGAACGACCCGGCGGCTTCCGAGTACGTCGGGCTGATCGTGACGGCACCCAGCAGGACGCGGGCATCGGTGCGCTCCGCGAGGTAGGTGCCGACGGCGCGCCACAGCAGGAACAGCACGCTGGAGTGCTTCTGGTACTCCGGCATGACCCACGATCGTCCCAGCTCCACGGCGGGTCCGAGCGCGTCGAGGAACCGCCGGTCGTAGTCGAACAGCTGTCTCGTGTAGAGCCCCTTCACGCCCGCCGTGCGGGTGGCCTCCGCCACGTCGGTCAGGCGGTACGCGCCGACGACCCGTTCCGTAGGACGATCCCACGCGAACAGCTGCGTGTAGTCGTCGTCGAATGCGTCGAAGTCGCTCGACGTGCCCGTACCTTCGCCGGCCGCACGGTAGGCGCGAGCGCGCTGGCGACCGATCTCGCGCATCACGGCCGGCACCTCGCGTCCGCGGGCGCAGAACACCGCGTACGGGCCGCTCTCGAGCAGCAGCGCGGCATGGTCCAGGCCGGCGATCTCCATGCGGAGTGCCGCTGCGTCGGAGCCCAGCTCCTCGGCACGACGCCTGGCCGTGCGCGTGACGCCTGCGGCGTCGACCGGATCCGGCACGCACAGTGCAGCGCCGATGCGCACCGGCACGGTGCGTCCGGCCGCCGCCGTGAGTTCCGCCGGCAGCAGCACGGTCCTGACCAGCGGATGCAGCCGGCCCAGTGCGTAGAACCTCCGGCTGTTGCGACCCTCGATGAACGCCGGCACCACGCTGGCCCCTGTCCGGGCGGCGAGCGCGATGGCCGTGTCGTGCCAGGCCGCCTCGTACGGCGTCGTGCGGCTGCCGAGCCGATGGGCCACCTCGCCCGCGGGGAAGGCGACCAGCACGTGGCCCTGGCGCAGCCACAGGTGCGCCGCACGCAGGCCCGCGCGGCTGCGGGCCGCTGCGGCCGGCCCGTCGAACGGGTCGACGAAGAAGCAGAGGTCGTGCAGCTCGGGGATGTGCGCGAGCGCGCGGTTGGCCAGCAGGCGCACATCCTGCCGCACGTGGCCGATCACCGACGCGAGCACCAGGCCGTCGAGCGCGCCGTGTGGATGGTTGGCCACCACGACGGCGGGTCCGGCCGCGGGCACCTGCGCGAGATCCGGCGCCGGGCAGGCGGCGGACACCCGCAGCGCGTCGAGCGCGGCGTGCACGAAGGTGGTGTCCTGCCGGCTCCGCGCGTCGGCGTAGAGGCGTCGGAGTTCACGCAGGTCGAGCAGGCGCTCGACGAGCGGGGCTGCCGCACGCAGCGCCAGGCGCGCCGCGGTCGTATCGCCCCACGTCCCGATGTCGAACGGATCGGCGGTCATGGTGTGGGTTGGATTCCGCGGGAGGCGCGGCGGTTACCGCAGCGTGTGGGGGCGACGTGGAGGCGACGTGAGGGTGACCGGCGGAGGCGGGGCAGCGGCCCGGCACAGGTGCACGGGCCGCTGCGCGGAGGCAGGGGATTAGTGGGTCATCTGGGGAGCGTCGAACGGTGCCTCGCCGAGCACGGCTTCGGCCCACGAGCAGTAGATCTGCACCTTGGTCACGTCGCTCACGTAGTCCGGCAGGGTGATGGACATGTTGACGCGGTCCTTGGCGATGCCGCCGAGGCTCTTCACGCCGAGGCGCTGCAGCAGGAACACGCGGCCCTTCGAGTCCACGATCTGCCAGTGCGGGTCCGGCGTGTCCGGCACCTGGAAGTCGCTCGACAGCGTCAGGATGCCCTTCCCGTTCTGGACGGAGTAGGTGACCGTGCCCGCATTCACCTTGGCACCGCTGAACTTCTTCGTCGTGCGTCCCTGCGCGGCCGCGAACGACGTGGTCGTCGCGAGCATCGCCACGGCCAGGATCATCACCGAGAGAGTGTTGCGCATCATCATCGTGTCTCCTTGTAAGTCCTGGGTGCCCGGTCTTCTCCGGGCCACCCGGTCACCGCTTTGATTCCTGCGCGGGTGGTGGGTTACGGGCGTCAGGACCGCGTGCGACGAACAGCAGGCCATGGCCGTCGGGATCGCGCGCGAGCATCGACCGGCGCGCCGCCGCATCCGCCTGCACGCTGAACGGCGAGACGAGCGCCAGGGCATGCGCGCGAGCCAGCGCGGGGACGCCGGTGAGATCTGCTGCCGTCAGCGTGGTCTGCCAGTGCACGATGTCGTTGGAGGCCAGGTCCGGGGGCGCCGCACGCCCCGTGTGGGGCGCGAGATATTCGAGCAGTTCGACGCCCGGGCCGGACGCCGCGCGCAGCGTGGTGATCCGCAGGCGCGCCCCGAAGACGCCGTTGAGGTGCTCCTGCTCGGTGTCGTAGTTCTCGCTCTCGCCGGCGACGTGCATACCGAGGCGGTCGCGGTAGAGGCCGAGCGACCGCTCCGTGTCGATCGAGACGAGCGCCGTGTGGTCGATGCCCAGGAACAGCGGCTGGCGCCGCTGCCACGTGTCGCGCCCCTTGCCGGGCGGGAACTGCAGGATCTCCAGGAAGTGTCCGTCAGGATCCCGGAAGTAGAACGCACGGATCCCCGCGGCGTTCGCGTTCCAGTCCGGCAGCCGCTGCGGGCCCGAGGACGCGTGGCGGACCCCCGCCGCGCGCAGCCGCCCGTAGGCAGCGTCCATGTCGCTGACGATGATGGCCACGTGCTGGAACGAGGCATCGTTGGGCCGCAGGTCGTCCGGTATCGCGCGGCCGCGCGGCGCGAGGAACTCGGTGAGCTGCAGCCGTTCCGCGCCCAGCCGCAGCGTGACGCGGCGAGCCCGTGCGCCGAACACGCCCGACTCCAGCTCGAAGCCGCGGCCTGACAGTTCCTGATCGGCCTCCTCCTCGAATCCCAGCACGCCGGTGTAGAAGGCGGCGCTGCGGTCCACGTCCGCCACCGTCATGCCAATGGCCTCGACGCCGTCCACCGGCACGAGCGGCATCGGGGCGGGGGCCGCAACGGCGGTGCGGGCAGCAGGCCCGGCGCCGGCCGTCAACTCGGAGACCGCCGAGGCACCACCACCACCGGCGCGCGTGCCGGTGACGAGCATGCCGATCGCCGCCACGACGGCAGCGCCCGTGCGCGCTGCGCGGGTCACAGCGCCACCTCGGCGCGGTCGGCCGCCCGCGCGCCCAGCCGCTCCAGCAGGTGATCGCCGACGCGCAGGGCGTTGGCCATGATCGTGAGCGCGGGGTTCACCGCCCCGCTCGACGGGAAGAAGCTGCCGTCGACCACGTACAGGTTGTCGACCTCGTGAGCCCTGCAGTTCACGTCGAGCGCCGAGGTGTCGGGACTGGTGCCGAACCGGATCGTGCCGTTCTGGTGCGCCACGCCGGCGAGCGGGATGCGGCTGCCGACGAACAGGTGCCGCGGGATCAGGTGGGGCTGCATGTCCAGGTGCTGCAGGGCGTGCTCGAGCCGGCGAATCAAGCGGGCGTGTCCGTCGCCGTTGTTCGGCGTGTAGCGCAGGACGATGCGGCCCTCGCGATCGAGTTCCACCCGGTTGTCGGGGTGCGGCAGATCCTCGGACGTGAGCCAGAAGTCGAGCGAGTGGCGCGCCATCAGGTCGAGCGTCATGCCGGGCACGATGGACGGCGCACCGGCCGACAACGCCACCGCATCGAGCTTGCCGACAAAGGAGATGTGCCCCATCGGGAACGGGAACTCCTCGTCGCCGAAGTAGAAGTCGTTCACGGCGAGCGTCTTCTGGAACACCGTCGGATTCGGTGTCGTGGAGATCGCGAGCAGCACCGAGTTGATGTGCCCCATGTAGTGCCGGCCGACGACCCCGGACCCGTTGGCCAGGCCATGCGGGTGGCGGTCGGTGGCCGACCTGAGGAGCAGCGCGGCGGAGTTGATCGCGCCGCACGACACCACGACGATGTCCGCGGTGTAGCGCTCGCGCTCGCCCCCGCGTTCCACGACAACCGCCGCGATCTCGCGCCCGGACGCCGTGGTGTCGAGCCGCAGGACCCGCGCACCCGTCAGCAGCGAAACGCCAGTATGCCGGAGTGCCGGATCGACGCAGACCACCTGCGCATCGCTCTTGGCCGACACGAGGCACGGGTACCCGTCGCAGGTCCCGCAGCGGATGCAGCGGCTGCGCTGGGGATCCGACTCGTCGAGCATCACCCCGAGCGGGACCGGGAACGGCGACCAGCCGATCCTGCGCAGATCGGCGTCGAGCCTGGCCATGCGCGGCTCGTGTGAGACCGGCGGGAATCGATACGGCTGGCTGGCCCACGGCTCGGTCGGGTCGCTGCCGCGCTCGCCGTGCACGCGGTACAGGTGTTCGGCCTCGGTGTAGTACGGCTCGAGATCGGCGTACGAGATGGGCCACGCCGGGGAGATGCCGGCGGCATGCGCCAGTTCACCGAAATCGCGTTCGCGAAGGCGGAACAGCGCCGCCCCGTAGAACTTCGTGTTGCCGCCCACGTTGTAGTTGGTGTGGGGATGGAGCGGGTTGCCGTCCTTGTCGCGCCAGACCTCGCGCGTCTGGTAGCGGCTCTCCACGTTCACGGCGCGTGAGTCCCAGTTCGCCGGTTCCCGCGGGACGTACTCGCCGCGCTCGAGGATCAGGATCCGCTTGCCCGACGGCGCGAGCCGGTAGGCCAGCGTGCCGCCGCCGGCGCCGCTCCCGATGATGATGACGTCGTAATGGGTGGTGCTCATGTGCCGGCCTCCGGAGGTAGATGCTGATAACCGCAGCGGAATGGACAGGGGACGCCGGTGTGGTGCAGCTTGGCGCAGCGCATCGCGCGGGCTCCCAGCCGCGTGAACGCTTCGGCGGCGCCTGCCATGCCGAGGACCGGCGCCGTGAAGTAGATCCAGAGCGACCCCCACGTGCCGGCCAGCACGGTGGGGCCGAAGGAACGCGCCGGGTTCATGCTCATCCCCGACAGCGGCGCCTCGACGACGATGTAGACCGCCACCAGGGCGGCAGCGGCCAGGCCCGTGTACCGGGCGACGGACGGACGGCTCGCCAAGGCCAGCACGGTGGCCATCATCACGAACGAGATGCAGGCCTCCGCGGCGAACGCCGCCCACGGGCCGACCGGGCCGGGCACGGTGGCCACGTAGTTCACGGCCGGGTCCGCCGGCAGGCCGCGCAGCAGGGCCGCGGTCAGCAGCGTCCCGGTGATGGCCCCGGCGAACTGGCCCGCGAGGTAGCCCACGGCGTCGCGCGGATCCACCCGGCCGAGCCGCGCAAAGGCGAGCGTCACCGCGGGATTCATGTGTGCGCCCGACCGCCGGCCGGGCCCGGAGTAGATCAGGCCGGCCGCCGTCAGCCCCATCGCGAGCGCCATCGGCAGGCGCCGCTGCAGCGGGGTGACGAGCAGGCCGGAGACCGGCGAGCCGGGATGCTGGAGCAGGGTGGCCACGCACGTGGCCGACACGAGGAACGCACCCAGGAGGAGCGCCTCGATCGCGTACTCACGCCAGTGCTCGGGTCGTGGGAGCATGTCGGCCCTTTGATGCGCCGGGGCCTGCCCGGTTACGCGGCCGGCGCCGGGCTGCGCGGTACCGGGCGCCTGGCCACGCGCGCCTGGCCCCGCGCTGCACGCGACCGCTCACGCGGCGCGTAACCTCGCGCCTGCCGTGACATCGAACCCCGCAATGGACACCGAACACCCGACGCGCATCCTCGTCCTCGGTGGGGGCTTCGGCGGCGTGCACACCGCGATGGAACTCGAGCGCCGGCTCGCCTCCCACCCGCAGGCGCAGATCACGCTGGTCAGCCAGACCAACTTCTTCCTGTTCACGCCCCTGCTGCACGAGGTCGCCGCCAGCGACCTCGACATCACCCACATCGTCAGCCCGCTGCGGACGCTCCTGCGTCGGACGCGGGTGGTGATCGGCGAGGTGGAGGCGGTGGACCTCGTGGGGCGGCGCGTCCGCGTGCGCCACGGGTTCGAACACCACGTGCACACGTTCGGGTACGACCAGCTCGTCATCGGGCTCGGATCGATCACGAACTTCTTCGGCCTGCCCGGCCTGGAGCGCCACGCGCTGACGATGAAGAGCCTGGGCGACGCCATCGAGCTTCGGAACCGCGTGATCGCGACGCTCGAGGAGGCCGACAACGAGTGCGCCTCCGGCGATGACGGACTCCTGACCTTCGTCGTGGCGGGCGGCGGGTTTGCGGGCGTGGAGACGATTGCCGCCGTCAACGACTTCGTGCGCGAGGCGCTGGCGTTCTACCCCGGCATCGATCCCGCGCGCGTGCGGATGGTGCTCGTGCACGCCGGCCCGGTGGTGCTGCCGGAACTCGGACCCGAGCTGGGCGAGTACGCGCAGGCCAGGCTGGGGGAGCGGGGCGTCGAGATCCGCGTCAACGCCCGGGTGCAGGACGTGGACGCCACGCGCGTAGTGCTGAGCGACGGGAGCCGTATCCCGGCGCGGCTGGTCGTCTGGACCGCGGGCACCTCGCCGCATCCCCTGCTGCACGACCTGCCGTGCGCGCTGGACCACGGCCGCATCCACGTGGACCCGATGCTGCGCGTGCCCGGGTTCCCCGGCGTGTGGGCGCTCGGCGACTGTGCGGTGGTGCCCGACATCCGGAACGGCGGGTCGCACCCGCCCACCGCCCAGCACGCGATCCGCGAGGCGAGGACGCTGGCGGCCAACATTGCCGCCACGCTGCGCGGGGAGCCGTGCGTGCCGTTCACGTTCCGCACCATCGGGCAGCTCGCGGCGATCGGGCGCCGGACGGGTGTCGCACGGGTGCTCGGCGTCCGCTTCTCCGGCTTCTTCGCCTGGTGGCTCTGGCGAACGATCTATCTCGGCAAGCTGCCGCGGATCGAGAAGAAGCTGCGTGTCGCCATCGACTGGACGCTGGACCTGATCTTCGCCAAGGATCTCGTCCAGTTCCTCACGGTGCGGGCGCCCGCCCTGCCGGACATGCCGGTGCGTGCGCCGGCCCCGCCGGACATGGTGGTGCGGGCGGTGCCGGAGGTTCAGGACATGTTGGAAGCGGGGGCGGTCCGATGACGACCACGCAGAGCGGGACCACGGCCCGGCGCGTGCGGGCCGCACACACGGGGTACGCCGATGCGCGTTGACGAAACCGTTCACGCTGGCGACCTGCGCGAGTGGCTGGAGCCAGACGGGCGCGGCGGCTTCGCCAGCGGCACCGTCTCCGGAATCCGGACGCGCCGCTACCACGCCCTGCTGCTCCCCGCCACGACGCCGCCGACGGGGCGTGTGGTGCTCGTGAGCGGCCTCGACGTGTGGGTGGATGGCCCGTGGGGCAGCGTCGCGTTGTCGTCGCAGCGGTATGCGCCCGACGTCGTCTACCCGGACGGGGCGTCTCGCCTCTCGGGCTTCACCACCGATCCGTGGCCGACCTGGACGTTCACGCTCCCGGACGGCAGCCGTCTCGTGCATGAACTGGTGGTGGATCGGGAGTCGGGCTCGACGGCCCTGCGCTGGACCGCAGGCACGCGCGACGGCGCGCTGGTCCTGCGCGTCCGGCCCTTCATTGCCGCGCGCGAGTACCACAGCCTGCAGCACCAGAACGCCGCGTTCCGGTTCGACGTGCAGCAGCGCGGCAGCCTGAGCCTCGTTCGACCTTACGAGGGTGTGCCGCCTCTCATCGTCTCCAGCAGCGGCACGCTCGTGGTTTCACCGGACTGGTATCGCCAGTTCGTCTACGCGGCGGAAGTGGAGCGCGGGCTGGACGCCGTCGAGGATCTGGCGACCGTGGGTGAGTGGGTCTTCCCGCTCGACGGGAGCGGTGCCGCGGTGATGCTGCTCGGCTGCGGCGGACCCGACGGCGAACCCGACGGTGAGGACGCCGGCAAGGACAGCCGCACCGACGCCGGCATCGCTGCCGGCATCGACACCGCCATCGCCGCGGGCATGAACGCGCGCACCGACCCGTCCACCGACGCCGTACGCGCCGTGACGGCCTGTTTCGATCGAGAAGCCGCCAGACGCGCGGCGCTCGGCAGCAGGCTCGCGCGCGCGGCCGACGGGTACCTGGTGACGCGCGGCGCGGGAACGACCGTGATTGCCGGCTATCCGTGGTTCACCGACTGGGGACGGGACACCTTCATCGCCATCCGCGGACTGTGCCTCGCCACCGGACGCATGCACGACGCCAGGAGCATCCTGCTGCAGTGGGCGACCACCGTGTCCGCGGGCATGGTCCCGAACCGGTTTGCCGACGCCGGCGGCACCATCGAGTTCAACTCGGTGGACGCCTCCCTGTGGTTCGTGGTGGCGGTCGGCGAGTTCCTCGATGCCGCCTCCGCGTGGCCCGGCCTGCTCGACGCCGAACAACGCCGGCAGCTCTGTGAGGCGAGCCTGGCCGTCGTGTCCGGCTACCACGCGGGCACCCGGTTCGGCATCCGCGCCGACGCCGACGGCCTGCTGCGTGCCGGAGAAGCAGGGCAGCAGTTGACGTGGATGGACGCGCGCGTGGGCGACCGCGAGATCACGCCCCGCATCGGCAAGCCGGTCGAAGTCCAGGCGCTCTGGATCAACGCGCTCGCGCTGGCGGTGCGGCTGGATGGCCGCTGGGGCGCGGCCCTGCGCACCGCGCGGCGCGCCTTCGCGGACCGCTTCTGGGCCGACTCGCGCGGCTACCTCGCGGATGTCGTGGACGTCGACCACCAGCCAGGCCTACTCGACGAGACGCTCCGGCCGAACCAGATTCTGGCCGTCGGTGGACTGCCGGTGGCCGCGTTGTCGGGCGAGGCTGCGCGGCAGGTGGTGGACGTGGTGGAGCGTACGCTGGTGACGCCGCTCGGTCTTCGCTCACTTGCACCGGCGGACCGCCGGTATGTCGGGCGCTACGAGGGCGGGCCGGCCGATCGCGATGCGGTGTATCACCAGGGCACCGTGTGGCCGTGGCTGCTGGGCCCCTTCGTGGACGCATGGCTGCGGGTGCGTGGAAACGAACCGGCGGCTCGCGCTGAAGCGCGGCGACGCTTCGTCGAGCCGCTCCTGGCGCACCTCGACGAAGCGGGGCTCGATCATGTCTCGGAGATCGCCGACGGCGACGCGCCGTGGACGCCGCGCGGCTGTCCGTTCCAGGCCTGGTCGCTGGGAGAGCTGATCCGCATCGACCGGCTCACACGGGAGGAGCGGAGCGGGCCTGGGAACGCGCGCCGACGCCGGGCGCCGCGCCGCGTCCCCAGGGCGTCCGTGGTCTAGTTCAGGGCGAACACGAACAGGTAGGACGAGTTCTCGAGGTTGTCGAACTTCACCGGATGCAGGTGGCGTCCGCTCGTCTGCACCGCGAGGTACTGCTTGGAGCCGACCTGGTAGGTGACGGGCGAGCCCTTCAGCGGCGTGCCGAGGTTGAAGCGCCAGAGTTCTTCCAGCGTCTCATCGTTGTAGGCGACGATCCAGCCGTCCTGCAGCGCCGTGAAGACGAGCCCGCCAGCGGTGGCCACGACACCCGACCGGATCTCGATGTCGGTCGCGACCTTCGAGAGCACCTTGTGGCCGGCGGCATCGAAGGCCGTCACCGCGCCGTAGTACAGGTCGCTCGAGTACTGGCGCGGTTCGCTCTTCTTCGGATCGACGCCCCCTTCCGGACCGAGCGACGCCACGGCCGCGCCGTTCTGCGTGAAGCACCCTTCGGTGCCGACGCCGTACGCGATGTTCTTCACCGGGTTGAACGCCAGCGGCTGGTGCGCGATGCCGCCGTGCCAGGTCGGGCAGCTGCGCTTCTTGCCGTCACCGCGCAGCGCGCGTGCCGCCGGGTTGTACAACTGCACGTCGAGCTTCGGGTTGTACTCGAACGGCTTGCCGGTCTTCTGGTCGATGCCCTTCGTCCAGTTCAGGTCGTTCACGTACTTCTCGGACCGGATGAACTTCCCATTGGTGCGATCGAGCGTGTAGTAGAAGCCGTTGCGCGCGTAGTGGCCCACCACCTTCCGCATCACGCCGTCGATCTTGATGTTGTAGAGCATGTGCACGCCCACCTCGTCGAAGTCCCACGAGTCGTTGGGCGTGTACTGGAAGTGCCAGGCGAGCTTGCCGGTGCGCACGTCGATGGCAATCGCCGAGTTCGTGTACAGGTTGTCGCCCGGGCGGAACTGCGGGTCGTAGATCGGGTACGGGTTCCCGGTGCCGACGATGTAGAGGTGCGTTTCGGGATCGTAGGCGCCGGTCTGCCAGATGCCGCCGCCGCCGGTCTTCCAGGCGTTGTGGTCGTCCTTCCACGTCTCGCTGCCCGGGTCGCCCGGCTTGGGCACGGTATAGAAGCGCCACAGCTCGTCGCCGGTCTTGATGTCGAGCGCGGCAATCCACCCGCGGGTGCCGCCGTCGCCGGCCCCGTTCTGCACGAGCACCTTGCCGTCGGCCACGAGCGGCGCCGTGAAGAACTCCTCCTGGCCGCCGAACTCGTTGCGGCCCGCGACGCGTTTGTCCCACACGATCTCGCCGCTGTTGCTGTCAATCGCGATGACGCGGCCGTCGGGCAGGTTGGCGACGACGCGGTCTTCCCAGAGGGCGATGCCGCGGGTGCGCGGGGCGTTGCCCTGGTGCCGCACGCCGGGGTTCGCGATCCAGACGAACCGCGCGTGGTCCGGGCGGCTCGCGTCGATCTTGTAGACCGTCCCCCAGCCGTCGGTCGTGTACATCATGCCGTTGTCGACGAGCGGATTGACCTCGTTCTCGGGGCCGTTCTGCCCGACGTCCTGCATGCCGCCGAGCGCGAGCGCCCACACCATGCGGAGATTCCTGACGTTCTCGCGGTTGACCTGCGTCAGCTTCGAGTAGCGGGTGGCGCCGTAGTCGCCGTTCATCAGCAGCCAGTTCTGGGGCTCGTTCTGCGCGTTGATCAGGCGGTCCTCGCTGACCGTCAGCTTGTAGCCCTGGCTCTGGCCGAGGACGAGTGTCGTTGTGGCCACGACGCCGGCGAGCGCCGTCAGCATCCGCGTGTGTGCACGCATGTTCCTGGTCCTTTTCCGGAAAACGATCGTGAGGGCGGGATTATACGGGGAACCCGGCCGTCGGATGGCGATTAGATCGCCCACGGGTCGACCCCCGCGCGCGTGGCGGCCACCCGGCACGCGGCCGGCTAACCGAGCGAGACGTTCCACGCCCGCAGGATTTCGGCTTCCTCCGCGGCGGTCGTGGCCTTCTTGAAGCGCGCCCCCGAGCGCCCCTTCACGCGCGCCTCGCAGTCGCTCCACGTCGCGTGGCGCATCGGCACGCCGTCGACCACGCTCAGGTACGAGTACGCCGGCGCTTTCGTGCGCCCCGCGCCGTTCGAGTCGCTGCGGGCCGGCACGGTGGTGTCGTCGGGCAGGTCGAAGATCGCCACGGGGTATCCCAGGAGCAGGCCGTCGTAGAGGTCCACCGGCTGCCCGGTTGCGAACGCGTCGGCGATCCGGTCCACACGCTCGTTGCCCGGGATGCCGACGTGCCCGCGGACGTAGTGCCACGAGATGGCGCGGGGACCGCGCGCGGCGACCAGGTCGGCCAGCGTCTCCCAGAGGTCGCGGTTCATCACGTCCGCCCCGGCGGCCGTCTTCCACCCGCGGCGCTTCCAGCCGGCCACCCACTCCCGGATGCCCTGGATGACGTAGGTCGAGTCGGTGTGCAGCGCGATCCGGCCTGGCGTGTCGCGCAGGTGCGAGAGCGCGCGGATGGCGCCCGTCAGCTCCATCTTGTTGTTGGTGGTCATCGGCGCCCCGCCGCCCAGTTCGGTGACGTGCCCGTCCGGCGTGGCGATGATGGCGCCCCACCCCCCGGGGCCGGGATTGCGTTTCGACGCTCCGTCGGTGAACACGAGGATCTGCGGCGCGGACATGTGCCCGCTAGTGTACCGGAGCCGTTGCGCGGCGTTCGGGGGGCGCACGACAATGGCTCATGCGTATGCGTCCGCTGTTGTGTGCCGCCGCGGCCCTCCTGGCCTGCGCCGTGACGATGTCCGCGCAGGTGCGGTATCGGCCCACGGAGAACGGCCCGTGGCGGCCCTGGCACCTGACCGCCATCGCCTCCGCGAGGCAGGAACGCGGCGTGACCCCGGTGGAGCTGCGCGCCTGGGACACGCGCCTGCAGGAACTCGCCGCGATCCTCAAGCGCGCGCCCGCTGTGGCCCAGCCCGTCGGGTTCGCCGGTGAGGTCTGGGGCAACCTCCAGGGCTACACGGCCACCGCACCTGGCGAGCCTCGCGGCGCGTCCATCCCGCTGGCCGGATACGTCACGTTCGGCGCATTCCCGCTGATCGAGTTCATGCGCAACGGGCGGCTGATGAACGAGGACCTGAAGGGCGGCGAGACCCAGCTGTTGATGTTCGCGATCAACGAGATCGGCCGCGGGGTTTTCAGCGCCGGGCAACCCGCGGAGTGGAAGGGCGACGTGGAGGGTTTCCTCGAGCCCCGCTCGGGCCCCCCGCACAAGGGACTCCCGCGGGTGGCCGACCTGTTCGTGCTGAAACGGCACGACAAGCCCCTGTGGATCCCGGTCTCGCTCGGAGAGGCACTGAAGCCCTTCATTGCCGGTGTGCGCGCGACGTACGAGAACCGCCGCGACATCTACGCGAAGGAGGTCGCCGAGTTCCAGGCCTGGCAGACGCCGGCCGCACGCGCCGCGCGCCGCGCCGACTGGGACAAGGCCGCGAAGGTCGTTCCGGACGGGCAGGCGTTCCTCGCGAACATGGAGAAGACCGACCGCGAACTCGAGGCGTTCAACAGGACGCGGCTCGCGCCGGGCGGGCCTGAAGACCGGAGCGTACAGGAGGCCGAGCGCGACCTGCGCGCCGCGGAGGCGGCCGCCGCCGCGTTTTCGCCGGCGCAGCAGGCGGGTCCGTCCTGCTACATCGAGGAGTACTCCGACAAGCCGGCCACCAGGTTCCGGCCGCTCGCGGGCGGGCCGGCCACGTGCCGGCCGATCGTGAAACCGAACTGGGACTACTTCGATCGCGCGCTCCCGCGCTCCACGCCGCAGGTCCTGATGGTGACCGCCTTCACGCGCTGCCTCACGCCCGAGTCGATGCGCGACACGGCCCGCGGCGGGTGCGTGGTGAATCGCCAGCTGGTCGACACGCTCGACTGGGCGGCCGTCCGCGCGTGGCTCGCGCAGTGAGTGCTGTAAGCTGAAGCGCATGCGCATTACCCGCCGCACGGTCGTCCGCCTGGCCCGCCATGCCCTGGCACTTCTCCTGTGGGCCGGTGTCGCCGGGCCCGTCGCGGCGCAGACCCGCACGGTGGTGGTCGGCTCGAGCGCCACGTACCCGCCGTTCGCCTACGAGAACCCCGCGAAGCAGATCGTTGGCTTCGATGTGGATGTCATCACCGCCGTCGCGCAGAAGGCGGGCCTGACGGTGCGCGTGATCAACACGCCGTGGACCGGCATCTTCGCCGCGCTGAACAACGGCGACATCGACCTCATCGTCTCCGGCGTCACCATCACCGACAAGCGGCGGCAGTCGTACGCGTTCACGCCGCCGTACTTCGAGGCGCGGCAGCTCATGGCGGTGCCCGCCTCCAGCCGGGTGCAGACTTTGAAGGATCTCGCCGGCAGGAAGGTTGGCGTCGTGGTCGGCAGTGCCGCCGACGACATCGTGTCGGCGGCCTTCGGAAAGACGAGCCCGAACATCCGCCGGTTCGAGAGCACGCCGGTGATGATTCAGGAGCTGGCCGCGTCGGGGCTCGACGCGGCGATCGGCGACAACGGCGTCATTGCGTACCGCGTGCAGGAGCAGAAGTCGCTGAAGACGGTGGACGATCCCTCCTTCCCCAAGGAGTACTTCGGCATCGTCGTCAAGCAGGGGAACAGGGATCTGCTCGACAAAGTCACGGCCGGGCTCACCGCCATCAAGGCGGACGGCACCTACGCGACGATCTACCGGAAGTGGTTCAAGGCGGAACCGCCACCGCTGCCTGCCCGCTGAACGAACGCTCCCCGCGCCTGTCATGGAGCCGGTCCTCTGGTTCGGGTGGTTCAGGGCCGACATCATTGCGGAGTACGCCGAACTCTTCTGGCGCGGGCTCCAGACCACCATCGTCATCACCATCATCGGCATCGTGCAGGGCACGGCGCTCGGCCTCCTGGTGGGGCTCGCTCGCCTGGCACGGGCGCAGCATGCCCCCGCACGGCAGCTCTGCCGGTTCCTCCTGCGCTGGCCGGCGTCGGTGTACGTGAGCTTCTTCCGCGGCACGCCGCTGTTCGTGCAGATCCTGCTGATCCACTTTGCCGTGATGCCGGTGTTCATCAACCCGGATGGCGGGCTGCTGATCGACGGAGACGCGGCGCGTACGCTGAAGCAGGACTACGGCGCGCTGCTGTCAGGGGTCGTGGCCCTGACGTTGAACGCCGGCGCGTACATCTCGGAAGTGTTTCGGGCCGGCATCCAGTCGATCGACGCCGGCCAGGCCGAGGCGGCGCGGTCGCTCGGCCTCTCGTCGAGCCAGGCGATGCGGCACGTCGTGCTGCCCCAGGCCTTCCGGCGCATGCTCCCGCCGCTCGGGAACAACGCGATTGCGCTCCTGAAGGACTCGTCGCTCGTCTCGGCCATCGGGCTCTCGGAACTGGCCTACGCCGCACGCACGGTGGCCGGCGCGTATTCGCGCTACTGGGAGCCCTACCTCACCATCTCGGTCATGTACTGGGTCCTGACGCTCGGCCTCGCGGCCCTCGTCAGCCGGCTGGAGTCGCGGTATGGGCGCGGCGATTCGCGTTGAGGCGCTGAGCAAGCGCTTCGGCGCGCTGCCGGTGCTGCGCGACATCACGTGCAGCATCGAGGGTGCGGGCGTGACGTGCATCATCGGTCCGTCCGGCTCGGGCAAGAGCACGCTGCTCCGGTGCATCAACGGGCTCGAGCGGGCGAGCGGGGGCCAGGTCTACGTGGACGACGTGCCGGTGCACGATGCGCGGACCGACCTCGACGCGCTGCGCCAGCGCATCGGCATGGTGTTCCAGCGCTTCAACCTGTTCCCGCACATGACCGTGCTCGACAACGTGACGCTCGCGCCGCGCCGCGTCGCTCGCCTGGACCGCGCCGAGGCCGAGGCACGTGCCCACGCGCTGCTCGCACGCGTCGGCATCGCCGACAAGGCCCACGCCTACCCGAACCAGCTCTCCGGCGGCCAACAGCAGCGCGCCGCGATTGCGCGGGCGCTCGCGATGCAGCCGCAGGTGATGCTGTTCGACGAGCCGACATCGTCGCTGGACCCCGAGATGGTGGGCGAGGTGCTCGACGTGATGCGCCGCCTTGCGGCGGACGGCATGATGATGATCGTGGTGACGCACGAGATGGGCTTCGCGCGCCACGTGGCCAACCGCGTGTTGTTCATGGACGAGGGGCAGATCGTCGAGGATGCGCCCCCCGCCGACCTGTTCGAGCGCCCGCGTTACGAGCGTACGCAGCGGTTCCTCAGCCGCGTGCTGCGTTCCTGACGCGCGCAGCCGGGACACGCGTGCCCGCGGCGGGGCGCGCCGCTGCCACGCCCCGGCCACCGCCCGACACTCGACACTCGACACTCGCCAGGCCACACGCCCGCCACGCGCCACGCGACACGGAATACGCGATACGCGCCCCGCGCCACGCCATGCGCCCGACACGTGCCACGGGACACGCGGCGCTCGGCGCACGCGATGCCGTTCCGCGGCCAGTCAGCGCAGGCGCCGCAGGTCGGCTTCCGCGGCAATGAACCCGAACGCGTTCCAGCCGTTGCCGGATACGACCCTTCGGAGGGTGTCGCGGGCCCGTGCGCCGTTGCCCGTCACGAGGTAGTAGTTGCCGACGCCGTAGCCCTGGGTGGCGATCGTCGTGTCGTCCGCCTTCGCGATGTCGAGCAGGTCCTCAGGCTTCGCGAGGCCCGTGTACATCAGCAGGCGGCGGTGATAGGACTGGTTCTCCAGAATCTCCATCTGCGGCGTGATGCGGTCCAGCACGCGGGCTGCATCCGCCTTCCGGTTCAGGCGCATCAGGGTCATCCACATCCAGTCGGTCGTCGCCGTCACCGAGTCGTCGTTGGTCGAGACCTTCATGCACTCGACGTAGGCGTCGTACGCACCCTGGTAGTTGCCCTGCAGGTAGCGCGCGAGCCCGAGGTGGTACCAGATGTTGAACTGCAGCGTGCTGCGCGGCTGGCCCGACGGGTTCGGCGCACCGTCAGGCTCGATCTCGTCCGGCTGCCCGGCGACGAGCGCTGCCGCCCGCGCGAGGTCGGCCTCGGCCTTCGCGAACTCGCGGACCGTGATGTAGCGGTGGCCGCGGTGCCGGTAGAACCGCGGGTTGTCGGGCCAGCGATCGATGCCCCGGGTGAAAGCGGTTATCGCGTCCTGGAAGCGCCAGAGATACCCGAGACGTCGCCCGAGCCAGATGTGCGCCTCCGGATCGTCAGGTTGTGCGGCGAGCGAGGCCTGCGCCGCCGCGAGGTCTGCCTCGAGCTTCTGTGCGGTGGCGGCGGGCAGCACGGGCGGCACGAGCGGCGCGCCCGTGAGCGACGTGGCCTCGGGACCGAACACCAGTGATGCATCGACGTACCGCGGGCGCTCGTCGGCGAGCAGGAAACGCACGAACAGGCGGCCCGCCGCGAGGTCCGCCCGGTCGGCTGCAGAGAGCAGCAGCGTGCCTGTGGGTGTCGCCGACCCGCCGAGCAGCGGATGACGCGCCGCGCCGGGCTTCTCGGGCGTGCCCGAGTGGAGCCAGACCGCCGCGAGCCCTCGCCGATCGGCGTCCCCCACGCGCACGGTGTAGGACAGCCGAGCGCTCGTCGGGTCGTAGGTCGCGCTGACGCTCGTCTCCGGTGCCGTGGTATGACGCGCAGGGCCCGCGGCCGAGCCCGCAGCGCTGGGTGAGGCCGCGTGTGTCAGTCGTGCCGTGGCGGTGCGGGCGGCGGGGGGCTTGCCCGACACCAGCGGCGGCGTGCTGAACGGCGCACGTCGCAGGTGCAGGTGGCGCTCGACGGCGGCGCCCAGGCGCAGCAGCTCCGCTTCCGACCATGCCGTGCCGAGCAGGTCCATGCCGATCGGCAAGTCGTCGGCGGTGAAGCCGGCCGGCAGCCCCAGCGCGGGCAGGCCCGAGTGCGCGCTCACCTGGCAGTTCGAGCCGGGCTGGGCATCGCCGATGCGCGCCGGCTTGCGCCGCAGGGTGGGGTAGAGCAGCGCCGTCAGGCGGTGTTCCGCGAGGACCGCTTCAAGGGCCTGCCGGAGCGCGGCCTGCTTGATCCGCGCGCGCCGCGCCGCATCCGTGTCCCGGCTCGCCGGCGCGTTGCGCCCGCGGAATGTCGCTTCGAGCGCCGAGTGGTACAGGCCGCGATCGAGGATCTCGCCCAGCGAGCGCACCGGAGCGTTGCCGGCACCGGCGAGGTAATCCGCCAGATCGAACTTGAAGTCCGCGTCGATCATGGAACTGTCGCGCAGCAGATCGTCCAGGCCGGGCACGACGATGTCGACGACCTCGACGCCGCCCTGCTTGAGGGCATCGACCGCCTTCTGCACGACCGTGCCCACCTCGCGGTCGTCTGGCGCGTCGCCGAAGAGGGCGCGCACCACGCCGAGGCGCGTGCCTTCGAGGGCGGCGCCCGACAGCGCGGTGCGATACGAGGCCGGAATGTGCCCCGCGCTGGCCGACGTCGACCGATCGGCCGGGTCTGCACCCACGGTGGCGTCGAGCATGATGGCCAGGTCGGCGATGGTGCGTGCGAGCGGGCCGCCGATGTCCTGCGTGCTCGAGAGCGGCACGATGCCGGTGCGGCTCGACAGGCCTTGCGTGCCTCGCAGACCGACGAGGTTGTTGTGCGACGACGGGATGCGGATGGACCCGCACGTGTCGCTGCCCATGCCCGCCGCGGCGAAGCTTGCCGCGACCGCCGCTCCGGTGCCGCCGCTCGATCCGCCGGGATTACGTTCGAGGTCGTACGGGTTCTTCGTCTGTCCGAAGCGCGAGCCGACCGTCATGATGCCGGCCGCGAGTTCGTGCATGTTGGTCTTGGCGATGATCACGGCGCCGGCCGCCTTCAGCCGCGCCACCTGGTAGGCGTCGCGGTCGGGATGGAAGCCCATGAGCGCCATCGAGCCGGCCGAGGTCGGCATCTCCTTCGTCTCGTAGTTGTCCTTCACGACGACCGGGATGCCGTGCAGCGGCCCGCGCGCACCCCGCGCCACGCGCTCGGCGTCGAGCGCATCGGCAGCCGCCCGGGCTTCCGGGTTGATCGTGACGATGGCGTTCAGGGCCGGACCCTGCTTGTCGTACGCCTCGATGCGCGCCAGGTACAGATCGACGAGCTGGCGCGACGTCGTCCGCCCGGCGGCCATCGCCTGCTGCAGGTCCTCGATCGAACGCTCGGTCACGTCGGCGAGCGGCGCAGCGGCGGGCGTGCGCGCGTCCTGACCTGCGAGGGTGACCGTGAGACTCAGGGCCGCGGCCAGCCCGCCGAACGCAATGTGCTTCGTCGCCATCCTCAACTCCCTCAGTCGCGTGTGCGCAGGATCGGATACACGTTGTCCTTGATGGCGTCGTCCAGCACGTTCCAGGTGAGCAGGCCGTCGTTCGACCGTGGCTCGAGCAGGTAGAACGCCAGCCGTGCGAGCGGCTGCGTCATCGGCACGCGCACCCAGCCGCCCGGGATGTCGCGCGTCTCGGCTGCATAGCGGCCCGTCACCGTCCGCTCGCGGTGGTTCTCGAACGCCTCCGGCGTGGTCTCGGTGGCGGCGATCTGGAACACCTCGACAGCCATGCCCCGAAGCGGCTGCGCCACCCGCTCCGTGGCAATCCCGTGCGCCGCGAGCCGTTCGATCGCCGCCTTCTGCTCGGCCGGCACGAAGTACGCAGAGGGAACCCGTTCGGACTCCGTGCTCTCGAAGGCCGCCTCCTCCCACATCATCTCGGGCGTCTTCACGTCGGCCCGACGGTGGATCGTGCGGCCCGAGTAGGGGTTGGTGTCCTCGATGACGTCACCCATCAGGATCTGCACCTTCTGAGCGGCGCGCGCGACGCGCGAACGGAGCGAGAGCTGCTGGCCCACGAGCGGCGCGGCGTCCGCCGCGGCCGTCTGCTGGCGCAGACGCGCCGCGTTGGCATGCGCGTACGCGAGGACCTCCTCCACGAACCGCCGCGCTGTGGTGACCCGCTCCGCGAACGTCAGGTAGGAGTAGGTTTCGCTCAGGATCCCGAAGCGGTTCCGCAGGCCCCAGTAGTTGTGCGTGTACCGCGGCAGATCCTCGACCGTCGTCCACACGCGGTCCGGCGCGCGGCCGCTCACGTTGCCGTACGCGTGAATCTCCCAGCCGTCTGCCTGCCGCGTACGGCGCGTCACGGTGTCCATCCATTCACGCGACGCCTGGACGATGCGCGGGTCCACGGCGGGATTGTTCGGTGTCTCGAACGTGAGGTGATACGCGTGCCGCGACCCGTTGGTGGTGTGCAGGTCGAGCATCACGTGCGGGTCGTACTCGTTCAGCAGCGTCACCATCGACCGCGCCTCGGGTGTCTCGAGCTTCATGTCGTCGCGGTTGATGTTCAGGCCCTGCGCGTTGGCGCGGGTGCCCTGGCCGCCGAGGGGTCCGTGCTGGAACCCACGGCTGGTGAGCGTGACCCGCTCGTTGCCGTCCGCGTTGTAGATCGGGGCGATGAGCAGCACCATCGAATCGAGCCACTCGGCGTGGGCGCCCCTGGCGAGGTCTCGCGCGAGGGCGAGCATGGCCTCCTTGCCCTCGACCTCGCCCGCGTGGATGTTCGCCTGGATGTAGACGCGCAGCCGGCCCGAGGCCCGTACGGTGTCCGGGCGCGCGTCCGGCACCCGTCCGATCACCGCGAGCGGGAGCGGCCGCCCCTCGAACGAGTAGCCGAACGTCGTCATGTGGACGAGCGCCGACGCCTCGTCCACGCGCCCGAGGAACGACACGACATCGTCGTACCGGCTCGTTTCCACGAAGCCGGTGCGTTCGGCGCGAGTCTGCAGCCTGTCGAGCGGGCGGGAGGGCTGGGCGTCTACGGGGGCAGCGGCGAGCCATGCTGCGGCGGTCGCGGCCAGCATGGCCAGCGGGGGCGTCCTGCGCATGTCAGATTGAACCACAGCGGCGTGCCCTCGGTGTCCCGCCGCGTCCCGCCGCCGCCCGGGGCGCACGTATACTGCGTGGCGCATGACCTTCCTGGCGGCCGTTGGCGGGCTGAGCGTGCTGCTCGCCTGCGGGCTCGCGCTGCGCCTCGCGATCCCCGTGCTCGGCGCGCTGATGCTGCCGGCGGCGCTGCTTGGCGGCTTCGTCGGCCTGGCCGCTGGCCCGTATGGGCTCGGACTGGTGCCCGATGCGGTGACGACGATGTGGGCGTCGCTGCCGGGGATGCTGATCAGCATCGTGTTCGCCTGCCTGTTCCTCGGGGCGCCGGTCCCCTCGTTGGGCGCGGTGGCCCGCACCGCCGGACCGCTCGTGCGGTTCTCGCTCGTGAACGCCATCGGGCAGTACGTCATCGGCCTCGCCCTCACATGGCTCGTGCTCGGCCCCGTGTTCGGGGTGCACGCGCTCTTCGCGTGCCTGATCGAGGTGGGGTTCTCCGGCGGCCACGGCAGCGCGAGCGCGATGACGAGCGTGTATGCCGGCCTCGGCTTTCCCGCGGGCGGGCCGCTCGGCCAGATGTCCGCGACGATCGGGATCCTGGCCGGCGTGCTGGGAGGCGTCGCCCTGATCCAGTGGGCCGTGCGGCACGGCTACGCGCGAGCGGTGGACGCACGCGGCATCCGCGTCGAGAGCCGCTCCGGCCTGCTGGCCCCCGAGGCGCGGCGCCCGGTTGCGGTCGGCACCGTGAGCGCCTCGGTGATCGAGCCGTTCGCGCTGCACGTGGCGGTGGCGATGATCGCCGTGCTGATCGGGTGGGCGCTCCTGGCGCTGCTGCAGCGCATACACCCGGCGTTCGACAGCTTCCCCTTGTTCCCGCTTGCCATGATCGGCGGCATGGCCCTGCAGCAGATCGTGGACCGGGCCGGCGCGTCGGCGTGGCTCGACCGCGCCACGTTCCAGCGGATCACCGGGCTGGCGCTCGACTTCCTGGTGGCGGCAGCGGTGGCCTCCATGCGGCTCGACCTGTTCGTGCAGAACATCGTCCCGTTCTCGATCCTGATGGTGGCGGCCATCGCCTGGTGCGTCGGTTCCGTGGTGTGGCTGGCTCCGCGCATGCTGCCCGACGACTGGTTCGAGCAGGCCATCGTCACCTACGGCACGCTGACCGGCGTGGCTGCGGTGGGGCTGATGCTGCTGCGCATCGCCGACCCTCATCAGCGCACCAGCGCCGCGCCGGCGTTTGCCGCGCGATCCATGGTGATCTCGCCGCTGCTCGGTGGCGGGCTCGTGACGGCGACGATGCCGATGCTGATCGTGCAGTTCGGGGTGGTGCCGATGCTCGCGGTGACGACGGCCGCCATGCTGGCTGCATGGCTGTGGCCGGCCTCACTCAGCGCGCGAGGGGTGGGAACCGACCGAGGGTGAAGGGCCGCAGCGCCGCGGGCGGTTCACCGTCGATCGCCCAGGCCGCAAGGAGTGGCGCCACGGCCGGCGCGAGTGCCCAGCCGTGGCCCGTCCAGCCGCAGGCCACGAGCGTGTTCGTGGTGCCGGGCACGCGGTCGACGATCGGCACGTGATCGAGCGCGTTCGTCTCGGCGCGGTCGGACATGGCCTCTGCCACCGAGAGGCTGGCCATCGCGGGGAACAACGCGACGGCTTCCGCCCAGTTGCCGGTGACGCTGGCCTCGCTGGTCTCGCCCCGGCCCGTGTCCGGGTTCCACCGCCCGCGCCATCCACCTGACAGCATCACGCGTCCACCGGGCACCATCTTCAGCGCCACCGGGCGGCTCGCGTGACCGACGTAGCAGCGGAACGGCGCGTGCTCAGCGGGCGTGGAGACCACCACCTGCGGATAGATCGTCCAGACAGGCAGCACACACCCCGACAGGCGTTCGACAAGGGCCGCGGTGCCGCCGTTGGCCAGCAGCACCAGGTCGCGCTCCACTTCAACGACGGTGCCGTCCGCGAGGACGACGGCGGTGACACGGGTTGCGTGCCGCCGTACGTCCACGACCTTCGCTCCCGTCCGAATCGTCGCGCCCGCGCGCTCCGCGGCGGCGGCGTACGCGCGGGTCGTGGCCTCGTGGTCCGCGACCCCGTCGAGGGGCGCGTGCAGTGCGCCGAGGACGCGCGGTGCGATGCCGGGTTCGAGGTCGCGCAGCCGCGCGGCGTCCAGGTGCTTCGTCGGGATGCCGAGCGCCGTCTGCACCCGGGCCCGCGCGTCGGCGTCACCGACGTCGTGATGACGTTCGTACACCCGCAGGTGTCCGACCTGCTCGTAGCCGGTCGGGGCGCCGAGCCTCTCGTGCAGGCGCGGCCACAGGGCATACGCCTCGCGCATCAGCGGCAGTTCGCGCAGGTCGCGCCCGTTGGCGCGTACCCCGCGCTTGCCCACGCCGCCCGAGGCTTCAGCAGCGACATCGCGCGCTTCGAGCACGACGACGGACGCGCCGCGCGACGCCAGAGCCAGCGCCGTGGCCACGCCGTAGATGCCGGCGCCGATGATGACGAAGTCCGCACGCATGCCCTCATCCTGACGGACGCGGGACGCGGGTGCAACGACACGCGTGTGCGGGGAGCGGGCGGGGGGGGCGGCGAACCGCGGGCAGGAGCGCGCCGCCGGGAATGCGGGAACCGAGCGAGAGACGGGCCGGGAACGGGAGCGGGGATGGGCCTGCCGAAGCAGGTGCGACCGAACGGGTCGGGCGCGTCGGAGAGAACGGCGCGACGCAAACGGCCGGACGCCACGCAAGAGCGTCGCGCGACGCAGGAGCGTGGCGCCACGCAAGAGGCCGCGCGCGGCGGAACGGGCAGGGCACCCGGGCGGGAGGCCCGGATGCCCGTTGCCGGCAGCCTTACTTGGAGTAGCGGGTGAACGCGCCGCCCGCCTGCGTGAACGAGTTCGGGCCCTCGGCCGCGAACACCGTGTCGTCGGCGTCGACGGCAATGCCTTCGCCGGCCACGCCCTGCTGGTTGCGATCCTCGCGCTCGAACGGCGGGATGAACGAGATCACGCGGTCCTCGGCCCAGGGACCGATGCGGACGCCGTTGCGCCAGTTCGGGTGGTTGAGCGGGCCCGACTCGGAGTCGATCGCGTAGAGCAGGTCGCCCTTGATGAAGAAGCCGCTGATGCGGCTGAACTGGTAGCGCGACTCGAGGTAGTTGCCCTCCTGGTCGAAGATCTCCAGGCGGTGGTTGCCGCGGTCGGCCACCCACAGGCGGCCGCGCGGGTCGAACATCAGCGCGTGCGGCGTGCGGAACTCGCCGTGCTTGGTGCCGACCTTGCCCCACGACTTGATGAACTTCCCGTCGGGCGAGAACTTGCTGATGCGGCTCGTGCCGCCGCGCTTGACGCCCTCGGCAATCTGCTGGTTGGTCACCCAGCCCTGCGCATCGTGCCCGTCGGCGACGTAGATGCTGCCGTCGGGGCCGACGACGACGTCGTTGGGCTGGTTGAACTGGCCGTCGGCGTTCCCGGGCTTGCCCGCGATGCCGAGGCTGAGGAGCTTCTCGCCCTTGGGCGAGAACTTGTGCACCTGGTGCCCCTTCGTGCCGGCCTTGTTGCCGGAGAAGTCGGCCACCCAGACATTGCCCTGGCGATCCACCGAGATGCCGTGCGGTGTCACCATCACGCCCTTGCCGAAGTTGGCCAGGACGCGTCCCGTCTTGCGGTCGAACTTGAAGATTGGATCGACCGGGTTCGACTCGCAGTCCACCGGGCCGCCGCCCGCGCCGCCCGATGCGCCCGCGCCGCAGCGTTCGTAGGCGACCACCTGGCCGTCGGTCGGGTCGATGTCGATGCCGGCGGTGGTGCCCCACTGACGGCCGGCCGGGAGCTGGCCCCAGTTCTTGGTGACCGTGGGGTTCGGGTTGGGGAACCCGGCGCCCGAGACAACGTTGCCGCTGGCGGCGGAGCGTGCGCCGGAGCCCTGCGCCGGAGCGGCGGACACGCCGGCGCCGTAGGCGGCCAGCGACACCGCGGCGGCGGCACCAGCAAGGGAGAGTGCGATTCGTGACGTGGACATGTGCCTCCTCAGCAGTGAGAGACAGAAGTAGACCGGCCGGACGCCGGGCTGCTAGTAGACCGGACGAGCGGGCCGCGCCGCAAGCAAAAAGCGGCAGGCGCGCTGCGGACGCGGGACGAGCGTCCCCGGCGGAATGTCGGCGGCGTCGTGCCGGCCCACCCGCGCCGGCGGGGCGCCGCGCGGGTCGGGCCCACGAGGATCGGGGTCTGGCCCACGATGATCGGGGTCTGGTCCACGACGATCGGGGTCTGGCCCACGACGATCGATCGAAGTGCGGTCACCCGTGGCGCACGGGACCGCCGTCCGTGTCGCCTACGAGGGGTTTGGCCGTCTCGGCGGCGGCAGGTACGTGCCGTCGGGCGGGGGCGGCACCGGCTCGGCGAGCGTCGGCGGCTCGCTCGTCTCCCCTTCCGGCAGCCGCTCCAGCGTCGTCTGGACCTTGTGGGTCGACCCGGGCGCGAAGTACAGCGCGTGCCGCACGGTGCGGTAGCCCTCGAGGTAGATCACGAGTTCGTGGCCGCCGGGCGGCAGGGGCAGACCCTGGAACCAGTCGTTGAAGTCGTGCACGGTGCCGGCATAGAAGCCGTCGACGTACACGCCAGCATCCTTCGGCGTGGCGATGATGCGGGCGATGGCGCGGTTGTCGTACACCGGGTAGTAGGGATGCGGGTAGGCCCCGCGGCCCCACCAGGGATACGGCCCGAAGAACGGGTCGTAGAAGTAGCCGCCGACGAACACCACCGCGCCCCGGTCGGGCGGACGATGGGGTGGCGCACGGCGCGCGCGCTGCGCGAGCAGCGATTCGGGCCAGGCCGCGGCGAGCAGCGCCAGGGTGGCGGCGATCAGGAGCAGACGGGTACGCAGACGCATGACGCCCTCAGCTTCCGGAGGCGCGCGGCGCGCGGGCTGGATCGGGCGCCGCGTATCAGCCGGTCATGGCCGCGACGTCCAGGCCCAGGTAGTACGGCCAGAGCAGCAGCGCGAGCAGCCCCTTGAAGAACGGCAGGTGCAGGTAGCCGATGGTGAAGAGCCATCCGGCGAACCAGAGCGTGCCGGTGGTGCCGTGCTGTTCGATGCGGATACGTTCCATGCGCCTTCCGTGCATCTGAACAGCATGGCTGGTGCCACGCGCGCGGGCCGGTGTTTGGCTGCGCGGCGCGGGGTGGTGACGGGAAGGCGGCGGAGGGCAGGCCTCGCGAGGAGTCCTCATGCGGCAGTCCTCAGTGGTCGGTGCTCGGGCCTCGGCCCTCACGCTTCGGGCTGACGTGTTGCGAGGGTGGTCAGCGGCCGAAGAGCCGGGCGAGGAGCCCCTTGCGTGGGGGCGTGCGGGGGCACTGGCAGCGGGACGCGGGCGGCACGTCGCCGAGGACCTGCTCGATGTGACGGCCGCACCCCGCCCAGGACGGCTTGCCGCAGGTGGGGCAGGTGACGCGCTGGCACATGGTGGGCTCAGGATACCGCGCGTCGGCGCGGTGCAGGATGCCGCGCGTCGGCGCGGTGCAGGATGCCGCGCATCGGCGTGGTGCAGGATGCCGCGTGTCGGCGTGGTGCAGGATGCCGCGTGGCCGGTGGTGCAGGAGACGGCGGTCGCCGCCTTGCTTGCAGGACGGCGCGTCGCGGGCTGTGGGCGCTCGACGACCGGGGTAGCCTGAGCCGTGAGGGAACTGCTACAATTCGTGTTCTGCACGACCTGCCGCGCACGGCAACGGAGAGGTACCGAAGAGGTCGTAACGGGGGCGCCTCGAAAGCGTCTTGTCGGGTAACCGGCACGTGGGTTCGAATCCCACCCTCTCCGCCATAACTTAAACGCTGAAAATAAAGCACTTACGTTGAGCGCGAACTTACGCGTGCTCAATACGTGCCCTTCGTGCTAGCTTCTGGCATGGCGCTGAGGCTGATCAGGCGTCACCTGAAGGATTGTCCGCACACGTCCACGAGGTACCGGCGCTGCCAGTGCCCAATTCACGTCTACGGCACGCTGGGCGGCCAGACCATTCGCCGGGCATTGGACCAGACGTCTTGGGAGGCCGCCACTGAACTGATCCTCGGCTGGACTGCGTCTGGCGAGATCGGGGTCGTGAAGGCCGAGGCGCCGAGCGTCCGCGACGCCATCACCAAGTTCTTGGCGGACCTCGACGCCCGGCACCTGGGGTGGGAAGCGAAGCGGAAGTACCGCCACCTGCTCGAGGATCGACTGCTGAGCTGGTGTGAGTCCAAGGGGCTCTCCAACCTGCGCCAGCTGACGGTCGATGCCCTCCGCCAGTTCCGGCAGTCGTGGAAGGACAGCCCGCTCTACGCCACGAAGAATCTGGAGCGCCTCCGCGCCTTCCTCCGCTTCTGCCAGCAGGCCGGCTGGATCAAGCAGAACCCGGCGACGTCGGTGAAGCCGCCGAAGGTCACGGCAAGCCCGACGCTCCCGTTCTCACGCGACGAGATGAAGCGCATCATCGCCGCCTGCGACGAGTACGGCGGCAACAAGGATCGGATTCGCGCGTTCGTGTTGACCATGCGCTTCACGGGGCTCCGGATCGGTGATGCGATTCGGCTGTCCAAGAGCCAGGTGTCGAACGGCACCGTGTTCGTGCGGACCGCGAAGACGGGCCAGGCGGTCACCGTGCCCGTGCCGCCGCAGGTCGTCCAGGCCCTCGAGAAGGCGGACAGCGGTTCGGAGCGGTACTTCTGGACGGGCGCGAACATCCGATCGGCCGTGTCGAATTGGTCGCGGTACCTCGGACGCGTGTTCGAGCTCGCGGACGTCAAGGATGGTCACTCGCACCGGTTCCGCGACACGTGCGCCGTCGAACTGCTGCTCGCCGGGGCGTCGGTCGAGGACGTCGCCACGATTCTTGGCAACACGCCGCAGGTGGTGGCGAAGCACTATGCGCCGTGGGTCAAAGAGAGGCAGCAACGTCTCGAGAAGTTGGTGAGGCAGAGCTGGGGTGAAGAAGGGTAGGCTACCCTTGCGCATTCACGGCACCGGCCAACTCAACCCGGGCGATGCCCCTTCCAATGCTGACGAGATCCGAGTACGAGCTTCTTGCGACGAGCCTGCGCCAGCTACGGGCAACGGGACTCGATGGCCTCGAGGGACTGGTGCGACGGCTTGTCAGTCTCGCCACCGGAACGGAGTTTGTCTTGGCCCGTTCTGGAACGCAGGGCGGACGGGACATGTCGTCGTCCCGAGACGGCAACGCGAGGATCGCTGTCGAGTGCAAGCGGTACTCCGAAGATTCGGACCTCGATGAAACGGAGATCAAGGGCAAGCTTGCGACTGCCGCCACCGACATTCCGGACCTTGACCTCTGGGTCCTGGCCGCGACTCGAACTGTGAGCGACCAGCTTCATCGCGGCCTTGAAGAAACGGCCGAGCGTCTGAATGTTGACGTTCTGGTACTGGCTCTGAACGGCGCGGATGGAGGAAACCTCGCCACGATCTGCGCCCTCGATCCAGGTGTGGTTGCAGAGGCGCTACAGCGCTCCGGCATCGCATCGGCAGGTCCGGTGGGTGAGCTGCTCGACCGCGCTCGGGCTAGGCCTGAATTCAGTAGCGAGCGCGATGAGCTCGCGAAGGGCCTCAACGGTGGTATCGGCCGTGCGTCTGTTGCCAGACGGCTGGCGACGGCGCTGAACAGTGCGTTTACCTCCGCACCGCAGTCCAGGGCAGCATTTGGTCAGGCCCTAGACGTCGAGGGCCAAGCTGCACGCGGGCTGCTTGTTGGTCGCAGTGCCGTGGCGCTTCGGCTCGAAGAATGGTTCACATCGTGGTCCGTGCACCGCACAGGAATAGCCCTGGTCGGAGACGAAGGCGACGGAAAGACGTGGGCGCTCGCTACTTGGCTCGCTTCGCGCATCAAGCCGAACGGCGATGGGCCAATCGCCTTGTGGGTGCCGTCCAAAGATGCCACGGCGGACGAACTTCCAGACCTCATCGCACAGAACCTTTCACGGCGTCTAGGGCAAAGTTCAGAGCGGTGGCGCGACAGGGTCATCAAGTGGGCCCAGTCCGGGCACAGCAACGGGCCGCTGTTGCTTCTCGTCCTCGACGGAATCAACGAACGCCATCACCCGCAGTGGTGGCGTCGAGTGATCGAACAACTAGCTGCGGAGCCATGGGGAAGCGCCATCGCGCCAATCGTCACGACGCGCCCCAGCTATTGGCCAAAGGTCGCCGGGTACTCGCACATCAATTGGCTCCAGGTGCAGGTCTCTGGATACGACGAATCGGAGCTTGACACGGCACTCTCGCAGAGGGGCCTGACGCGCAAGGACTTGCCGCCCGAGATCTACCCTCTGGTCCGCAGACCGCGATACCTTGAACTCGCCGTTCAGCACAGGACCGCGATGGTCGCCAGTGGAGACATTACTGTCCCCAGGCTCATCTATGAGGATTGGCGTGACCGGGAGTCTCGGCGGGCCGGCCTGGCCTCCGAGGCAGAATTCCAGCAAGCGATCGCTACGCTGGCCGGAATTCAAAGGGAGCGTCAGCGCCTTGAGGCTGCAGATCTTCAGGTTGCGACGGCCGGCAGCGAGTATGGCGCGCTACTCGGCGAACTGCAGACTAGCGGAGTCCTCGTTCCGGAGGGGCGGCACTGGAGGGTGGAGCCAGCCCGTCTGGCACTCGGTCTAGGGCTGCTGCTCGTCGAGCGGCTCTCCCATGACAACGAGGGCCGCCAGCCGTCAGAGGTACTGGAGTCGTGGCTGGAACCGGCACCAGACGTCGATCTAAAAGCAAGCATCGTCGAACACGCGTTAATTCACTCCCTTCGGTCCTCGACCTGCCCAACCGAAATCAGAAGCCTGCTGATAGCGAAATGGCTTGGCATGCGGAATCAAGAGGCGAGGCTGGGGACCGCAACGGCTTCCTACTTCCTGTTGGATCCGGCTGCGTTCTTGTCCGCGGCGGAGGCACTCTGGTCTGATGACATCGATGATGCCTGGGCCGAAGAAGTGCTCAAGGACGCACTCGAACGAGTCGCGTCCTCCGAGACGGTTCTGGCTCACCTCGTTCCTGCTTTCGAGCGCTGGATGGGCCTTGTACTCGACCATGACGAGACCCGTGATCGTGGGGCCACGTACAGATCCCGCCTGGCCCAGCTGTCGGAAGAACTTGGACGCGAAGTGACCTCAGGCCCCCTACAGCATGGCGGGGCGACACTCACCGTGGTTTCGGACCCCGGGCTCCTCCGCCTCTCCCGACTCGCTCTAGCGATCATCTCGACGACCGATCGTCGCCCCTTCGCACACGCCCTTGCGACGGGATACTTGGCCGATGCACTCGACGATCGATCCAACGTTGCTGAGCTGTGCCGATGGGTGATTCGGACGGCTGGCGAGAATCTCTGGCCGCTTCTGGAGCCCGAAGGTCGGCGGTTCGCGGCAGCAGGATCGACAGCAGGACGCCAGGCAGCGTACCGCCTGTTCACTAGCGTTGGTACGGCGGCGGCTTTGGACCTCCGAGCCGCGATTCCCGACGACACGTTCCCCACCTCGGCGCTCCTCACCCGCTACGAGCAAGACCCGTGCATTGCAGGGTTTGCCTGGCGGACAGAGCACTGCTCGCGATGTGCTGGGAGAGACGACGTTCCGGTGCGAATCATGGCGCAACAGCTGGCCAAATGTGTTCGCGATCCCACGTTCGCGGTGCCTCAGAACACGGTAGATCGATTGGTCGCCGCTGCCGAGACTATCGACACTCAGAACGTATGGTCCAGCGTAGGTCAGACGGAACACGACCTGTCCTTTGACACAGTCGAAGCCGTAACGGCAAGCTGTGCACCGTCAGCGCTAGCAGACGTGGTTCGCAGGCTCGCAGTGGAAGTGCGATCGAGAGAGGAGCTGGCACTTCGACAGCTGGCGTACCAGCTTCGGCGGTTCCGTCTTGCACTGACCCCGGCTGAGATGTCCGCGATCAGGCTGACGTGGGACCGTCTTCGAATCGACCGAGTAGATGAAGACAAGGAAGCTACCAGGGCTGAGCACGCGCTGTTCGACCTATTGCTCTCTGGAATGAGCGCTGGTGAGCAGTTGGATGGGTTGCTGAAGCGGCCCAGAGAAGCAAAGCTCTACACAAGTTTCGGCAACCACTTCAAACCGTTGGCCTGGGGCGAATTGCGAGAACGCCTGCAGCGCGCGCAGCACGAGCACGAAACCGCATGCATCTTGGCGCTCGCCTGCTCGCATCCGAAGACGGTGCCAAACGAGGCTGGAGACGACCTGACGCCTTTGCTTGGAAGCGGCGACGCCCTCGTCCGCTACCTCGCCTTTATGCTCATCTACAGAGCTGGGCTCGAGTCGGCGGGGAAGGCTCTTTCTGCGACTGAGTGGCGCGCCGGCGTCGTCGATGGACGACTTCCACCGGAGGATCACTGGGGAAGCCTCGTCCTCGCTCGGTGGGGAAGAGACCTGACCTACGACGAGCTGCGTGAGAGGGTTGCGCCGACGTACCTGGGCGAGGCTGTGTCCGCACGTGGATTTCGTCCGAATGAAGTCACTCTCTACGCGGAGGACCTTGACGAGGCTTGGCGGCACTGCAGCCGAGAGCCGGAGACGCCGTACCCGAGCATCGAAGTCACCGGGCGCCAGTCCCAGTCGGCGGACCTCGAACTGCCCCGCGTCCCGATCAGCGAGTTCTCGAAGACGATTACCTTCCAGGCCCGAGGCTCGACCTGGGGTGGGAAGCCCAGCGAACCTCCACCAGGGGATCTTCTGAGTGGGCCGTCAGATGCCGAGCTCCAGTCAATGCACACCCGACTTGGCGAGGTCCTCGCCGAGCAGCGCGAGGCTCGAAATCACTGGTTCGCTCGCCGCTTCAGTACCAAGGGGCTCAAGGAAGTCATCCTGGCTCGGCCCGATCTAGTTGACCGGTGGCTCGGCGGACCTTCAGGACTAGCGGCGGTCGGTGCGAGAACATGGCTGGCTCGGAGCTTCTACGAATCGCTTTGCGAAGTGCTGCTATCGACGGACCCGGTGAAGGGATCGGCCCTGTACGAAGCCCTTTGTGAAACGCAGGGACCCGTACATTTCATCGACGAAGACACAGAAGTGCCGATCTTGGACTTCGTGCTCTTTGGAGCGCCGGACTGCAATGCCGTCAGAGTGCTTTGGGAGTCCCACCTCGAAAGGGCAGCTTCTGATCGGGACTTGCTCGTGCTTGCCGCCCTGGCAGCGCACGGGCCCGCATCGCCGTGGCTCTCCGAGCGAATCGAGATGGACCTGGCTAGCGAGAACCCGTTGTTCAAGGTCAGGGCCTTGCGCCTTCTCGGATTTGGCAGCGACGGCGTGCCGAAGAGCTTGCCAACGGGCCCCGCTGATGCACTTGAGTGGCAACAAGAACAGTTGACCGCTGCGGTGAAGGACCAGAATGTTGGGGAATGGGCGCGACGGTGGTTCGCGACGTTCGTATCGACCGGCTCCGATGACGTTGCTCTGGGTGCCTTCCGGATGTTCCTCCGCTGTGTCGACAGCCGATACGTGTGGTGGAGAGACGGCCTCGACGATCTGGCACCGCATCGGCGGAGCTTCTTGGCGTCCGCAGCCGACGACATCGAAGGGGCGATCAAGAAGAACGAGGAGAAACTTCGCAACCAGTTCCTTGGAATGCGCGTGGCAAGACGCCAAGTGTGGCCGTGGCTGTAGCCGGCGGCAAGCGTCTGCCCGCTGGAAAACGATGCACGCCGGCCTGCTCACTAGGTAAGAACTTCCTGGACCAGAAGTCGGCCGCCAGCAGCTCATCCGCGTAACTCATTGGCTGCCAGCGCCTCCGCCGCCGGCCGGTGAACGCCGGGATACCGGCACGCAACCTGCAGCAGCGCGACCGCTACCTCTGCCCGGATTCCCCCCGGCAAATCATCTGGATATTCGTCTGCGTGCTGCTTGAGCTATGCGATAGCTTGCACGAAATAATGAAGAATCTGCGTACGTCTGTACGCAAGATCTGCGTACTCACTTCCGGTTCGGCCCGCCTTCTTCCTTCGTCGCCCGGCGATGCTTCGCCCAGCGCGCCTGCGCCGCGAGGCTCAGGGCCTTGCTCCTCTCCTCTGGACTAACGTTCCTCCAGCGGGCCGCCCCAAGGCCGACGGCTTGCCTTTTTATTGGGGAAGGCGACAGTTTTCGACTGGCGATGTCGAGCAGTTCCAGGCCGAGATCGAGGAGCACCTCGGGGGGGAGACCACTCTGCTTCATGATCCGGCGCAGCGTCATGGTGCGGCGCACGCCGAGAAGGCGGGAAAATTCCACGGGAACTTGCAGGGTGGCTGGGGAGCCAGTTTTTCGTGTTGACATGCGATTGCTCGTACTGCTAGATCAAATCTAGTTCCGAAAACACCATTCGCGGGAGGTATCCGATGTCTCGCGGCTCCGTAGTTCGATTGGTACGACGCGTGAGTGTCATGGTGTTCACGGCCCTCCTCTCCCTCCCTGTCGTGGTCTACGCACAATCGCCATGGGAGCGCGCCGCGAGCAATCTTGAACGCACCTTCACCGGACCACTCGCACGATCGCTAGCCCTCGTCGCCATCGTCATCGGCGGCCTCCTGTTCATGTACGGAGAGGCCGGGGCAAAGCGCCAGATCTCAGGAATCGTGTTCGGCGGCGGGCTTGCCCTGTTCGCCGCGCAGTTCCTGGTCTGGTTGTTCTGACGCGATCGTCCGAGTTCCTTCGGAGGTGCGGCCATGGCAGATCGGCCGACGTACCGGCCCGTGTACAAGGCGCTCCATCGCCCCCTGACCATCTGGGGCGTTGACCGGCGTCTGTTCTTCCTCTCGCTGCTGCTCGGGGCGGCTACGTTCAACCTGTTCTACTCGTTCCTCGCCGGACTGCTGATGTTCGGCGGGTTGTACGGATTCGCCCTCTGGGCGACCGCTCGCGACCCGGAGATGCTCCGGATTCTACTCGCTTCGTCGCGAGCCCGACGGCGCTACGACCCCGCAAAGCACGATCGCGTCGAGCTCGAGGTGGCCCCGTGGTGAGCCTGCGCCGCATCCTCCGGGACTACGAGGACGCCGGCAGCGTGAACGGGCTGCTGGCGCTCTGGGGCTTCGTGGACGACGCGACGTTCCTCACCAAGGCGGGGCACGTTGGGGTCGTCTACCGCCTCCAGGGCGTGGACTACGAGGGGCTTGCCCACTCGCAGCGCCAGCAGCTCGTGCATCGGTTCGAGGCCGCGCTGAGGCTCCTCGATGAGGGCTGCCGTGTCTACCAGTACTTGTTCAAAGCACGCGTGGGGCCGTTCTCGTCGGCGCCCTGCCCGAATCCGGTGGCGAACGAGGCGATTCAGAGGCGCGCCGCCTACCTGAATGGGCGTCGAGACGACCTCTACGAACTGGCGCTGCACCTGGTGATCGTCTACGAAGCGCCGCACGTCGTTCGGCGGGCGTCCGAGCTTCGTGGTCTCTGGAAGGAACCCGGGGCCGCGTTCCGTGCGTGGCTGTCGCCAGACGAGACCGTCAAGGTGCTCGCCTCCGAGTTGGATCGGGCCGTCGCCACGCTGCATCACAAGGCGCAGGCGTTCGAGGTTCAGATGAGCGACCTCGGGCCCGTCAGGCTGTCGAAGGCGGAGGCGTTCAGGTTCTTCCGGCGGCTCGTCAACTACGCGCCAGCAGTGGTCGACGCGGCGCGGCTGACCCACGACACGCACCTGGACTACTTCGTGTCGGACTCGACGGTCGAGTGCCACCGGGACCACCTGCTCGTAGGCGATCGCCAGGTCCGGGTGCTGTCGATGAAGGAGCCGCCAAGCCAGACCTTCGCCTTCCTCCTGCGGGATCTGTACGAGATTCCCGGCGAGTTCGTCGTGTGCTTGGAGTGGCAGCGCCTTCGGAGCGACCGGATCCGCCGAGAGCTGCAGAGCCGACGCCGACACTTCTTCAACAAGCGCGTCTCGATCGTCAACTACGTGGCGCCCGAAGCGAAGCCCGAGGAGATGCTCGTCGACGATTCGGCGTCAGCCACGGTGCGCCAGTTGGGCGATGCCCTCACCGAGATGGAGGTCAACGGCCACTACTTCGGACAGGCGTCCCTGACCCTCGTGCTTCACGGCGTTGACGGCCGCGCGCTCCAGCGACAGGCGGCGGAAGCCATGAAGGCCATGGCGGTCCACGACGGCAGCCTGTTCGAGGAGAGCTACAACCTGCTGAACGCCTGGCTGGCCATCGTCCCTGGCAACGGCGCGCACAACCTGCGTCGGCTCGCGCTCCTCGAGACGAACCTCGCCGACATGAGTTTCCTGTTCACCAGGGACCAGGGGGCCGCCGTCAGCCCGCATCTGGGGCGCGAGGCGCTTGCGGTGTTCGAGACGCCGCACCAGACGCCCTACGCCTTCAACCTGCACGTGCAGGACGTCGGTCACACGCTGGTGCTGGGAGCGACCGGCAGCGGGAAGAGCTTCCTGCTCAACTTCTTGGTCACGCACGCCCAGAAGTACGCGCCACAGACGGTCGTACTCGACCTCGGTCACAGCTATCGGAAGCTCGCCACGTTGCTGGACGGCAGCTACGTGGAGGTCGGGCTGCGGCAACACGCCGTGTCGATCAACCCGTTCGCCCTCGATCCAACACCCGAGCACCTGCACTTCCTCCACGCCTTCGTTCGCGTGCTGCTCGAAGGCGACGACGGATATCGGGTCAGCGATCTCGAGGACAGGGAGATCTACGAAGCAGTCGAGAACCTCTACGTCCTCGATCGCAGCCAGCGACGGCTGTTCACCCTCGCCAACCTTCTGCCACGTGCACTCGCCGGGCGGCTGCACAAGTGGATTGGCGAAGGACGCTACGCCAGCCTGTTCGATAACGTCGATGACACGCTGACGATCGACCGCCTGCAGATATTCGACTTCGAGGCGATGCGGGCGTATCCCGTGCTGTTGGAGCCGCTGCTGTTCTACGTCCTCCATCGCGTGGTGGCTCGGATCCAGGATCCCGGCGAAGCCAGCGCGCTCAAGGTGTGCGTCATGGACGAGGCGTGGCGGTTCATACAGCACCCGACGCTGCGCGCCTACGTGCAGGAGGGACTCAAGACCTGGCGTAAGCGCAACGCGGCGATGGTGCTGGCCACGCAGACGGTCGAGGACTTCGCGTCCAGCGATCTGCTTCGTACGGTCGTGGAGAGCTGTCCGACCAAGCTGTTCCTCGCGAATCCGGCGCTCGACCGCCGGAACTACGCGGAGCTGTTTCAATTGAACGACATGGAGCTCGACCTGCTCACCGGGCTGATCCCCAGACAGCAGATCCTGCTAAAGCGACAGGACCTCGCGAAGGTCCTGACCCTGACGGTAGACCCGAAGAGCTACTGGATTTACACCAACACGCCCATCGACAACGCACGGGTCGCCGAGACGTTCCGGGAGTTCGGGTTCGAGGCGGGTCTGGACCGCCTCGTGGCCTCGGCATGAAGGCCAGGGAGGTGCGTGATGCCACGTTGGTATGCAGCTGCGGTGGTGGTGGCCATGATGGCCGGGTTGGGCAACGTGCCGGTGTCTGCTCAGACCACCGGGATCCGGGAGGTGTCGGCCAATGCCCGCAGCCTCGTGCCGCTCCAGACCCGGCTGCGTTACACGACGATGATCGTGCTCCCGGACGGCGAAGAGATTCTCGACGTGATCTGTGGCGACAAGGACTTCTGGGTCATCAGCGCCACCCACAACATCGCGCACGTCAAGCCGGCCAAGGAAGGCGCGACCACCAACCTCAATCTCGTCGCCGCCAGCGGCACGGTGTACTCGTTCCTGCTGACCGAAAAGGGCGGAGCCGTACTTCCCGACCTGAAGGTGTACGTGAACGCGGACCCGGCCGAGCAGACAGGGAAGCCCAGGTACTACAGCGCCGCCCAGGTCGAGAGTCTCAAGGCGGAGATCGCCGAGGCGCGTGCCTCTGTCGAAACCGCCGAACGTCGCGCCGCAGATGCGATCGCCACCTATCAACAGCAGTACCCGACGCGACTGCAGTTCGCGTACGGCGCGACTCGGTACGTGAAGCCATTCCTAGTGCGCTCGATCTGGCACGACGGTCGGTTCACCTACATCAAGACCGACGCGTCCGAACTCCCTGCTCTGTATGAGGTGAAGGACGGCAAGCCGTCGCTTCTGAACTTCCAGGTGCATGAGGGCACCTACGTCGTTCCGAAGGTCATCGACGAAGGCTATCTGTCGCTCGGCAAGGAGCGCTTCTCGTTCGCGCAGGGACGGTGACGTATGGAACCGGTCACACCCCCAGTCGAGCCTCCATCGACAGCGGTATCGACGGTCACGGACCGCCGGCCGATTCCCCGCGGGGTCATCCCGCGTGGGGTACAGACCTGGATGCTAGCGGGGCTCGCGCTGTTCATGATGGTCATCATGCTGGTGGTCGGCCGGCCCGATGCTCCGGCGCGACCAGCGGCGACCCAGGCCTCACCGTCAGCTCCGGCACAGAGCGCCGATCGGGTGCGAGACTATCAAGAGCGTCTGCGTGCCGCCGAGGCACGTGCCCTCGCCGAGCTGCAGGCGGCCGAGCAGGCGCCCGCGGCCCCGCCGGCTGGCTACTACGAGCCTTCCCAGACGCCGCCACCCGAAGACCCGATCGCGGCTGACCGGCGTCGCCGCGAGTACGAGAGCCTGTTCGCCAGCAACGTCGTGCTCAGTCGCCGAGCCGAACCGGACAGACCGGACGCCGGACGACCGGCCTCGGCGACGAGCAGCCCGTCGGACCCGTCCACGGTTCCCTCCATGGACGAGATCGCGGATGCGGCGGTACGTGCAACGGCACGGGCAGGTGCCGCAGTGGGGGCCGTGCAGTCGCCTGCTGCTCAACCGACCCCTCCCGCCACGATCCAGGAGCAGAGGCGACCGGGCGAACGCGTGACTCCGGAGCGGACCGACCCCATCACGGCAGCGGGTCCGCTCCATCGCGTCCTGGAAGGGACGGTCGTCGACGCAGTGCTCTCGAATCGCCTCGACGGCTCCGCCGCTTCCCCCGTCAATTGCCTCGTGACCAACCCGGTCTACTCGCACAGCGGGCAGCACGTGCTCATTCCGGCCGGCTCGCGGGTGTTGGGCCAGACGCGGCCGGTGCAGGCTCTCGGGGAGACGCGGCTCGCCGTCGCGTTCCATCGGCTGTTGATGCCCGACGGGCGTACCTATCGGCTGGACCAGTTCATGGGGCTCAACCAGATCGGCGACGCCGGACTCAGGGATCGCGTCAACCAGCACTACCTCTCGACCTTCGGCGCGGCGGCGGCCGTTGGGCTGATCAGCGGACTCGCTCAGTTCCTCGGCAGTGCGGGGCTGGGTCGCGGAGACGGCGATCGGACCGTGATCATCGCCGGTGGCGTCGGCGATGCGACGGCGCAGGCCAGCCTGCAGGTGATGAGCCGGTTCCTGAACCGCTTGCCCACCGTAACCATTCGCGAAGGCCACCGAGTGAAGGTCTACCTGACCAGCGATCTCGAGTTGCCGGCGTACGTCGCGCCGGTCCTCTCGAGCCGGTTCTGAAAGGGGGTTCACCATGCTTCGAACACTGACGGGGGCCGGGTGCGCGCTCATCGCGTCCACCACCGTGGCGAACGCGCAGCTCGTCGTAATCGACCCTGCGAATCTGACGCAGACCGTGATGATTGCCGAGCGCACGTGGCAGCACTACCAGGAGCTGCAGCGGCAGTATTCCACCATCCTGCGGATGTCGCGCAATCTGGGAAACATGGAGGGGTACCGGATCCCCACCATCCCGATTGCCAGCCACGACCCGACCCGATGGGAGTACGGCCGGGCATGGATTCAGGCGCTGAACAGCGGCGATCCCACCGGCGCCGGCTATCTGGCGACGGCGGTTCCGCTAATGCGCCCGACGACCACGCCGGCCCGCTTGTCAGCGGCGGCTCGCCGCCTCCTCGAACGCCAGTACGCCACCGTCGAGATTGCCGACTCGGTGGCCTCACTGGCGGGCCACCAGGTCGCCCAGACGCGCGGGTACTCGGCCCGCTTGCAGGGCGCCGTGCAGGCCCTCGAAGGGGACGTCCTGAACGGGCTCCTCAGATACCACGAGATGACCGCGATTCTCGACAAGATTGCGGCCGGAGAACTGCTCGGGCGCCGGCAGGACATGGCGGCCAACCAGCTCCTGTCTCACGCGCTGGAGCAGCTTCTGGCCCGCAGCAAGCGGCAGCGCGATACCGAGGCGTCCACGATGAACATGCAGCTCACGAGCTGGCGTGATGGCCGTGCTGCGAACGAGGCGTTCGTCTCCGGCACCGGCGACGCGTTGAGAACGTGGAGGCAGCCATGACGTGTCCTCGTGTCTCGGGTGCCTGGCTGGCCCTCACAGCCGCCGTTGCGGGGTGCCTGGTCGGGAGTCCGCTTGCTGCGTCGGCGCAGATCGCGGTCTATGACCCCGCCGTGACGACCCGGAACACCGTGACGGCGATTGTCAAGGAATCCCTGCTTCGGACGCAGCAGGAGCAACACAGCCAGCTTCGACGGATGGCCCAGCGGCTGAGCATGTTCACGGACCTGGCGAAGTATTCGATTCCGGATGCGCCCAGATGGCGGATCCACGACTTCGAGAATCCCGACCTTCTGGCAGTCTCCCGGGCGCTGCATGCAGCACTCAACTACGGCGACGCGGCTGGCGCCGCCTACCTGGCGGTGAGTCATCCGGTCCAGACCGCGGCGCCTCTCCTGGCCAGACTCGGGCCGGCCGCACGGCGGCTGGCGCTCTCGCGGCTGGCGACGCTGGAGGCTGCTGATGCCACCGCCATCGCGGCGATTCACGAAAGCGGCCGACTCCGGCTGAACGGACGTCGTGAACTGGCTGCTATCGAGGTGCTCGACGCGCACGTGGTCGACCCTACGCTCGAACAGAGCGCCACCGCCGTGCTCGACAAGATCAGCGGCGCGGCGCTCATCGCGGCCCGACAGCGGCAGGCCCGGACGCAGCTGCTCGCCGCCATTGTCGAACAGCTCCTCACCGACTCGAAACGCGCCAGAGACACGGACGCCATCGTCATGAACATGCAGCTTACGGCGTGGCGCGACGGGACGGCCGCCAACGAAGCATTCGTCCGTGGGTCAGCCGACGCCCTCAGGACGTGGCGCCAGCCTTGAGAGAGGTGGTGTGTCGTGCAGCCCTCACTGAACCTTCTCCCGACCATCCAGCAGGCGATCACGAACCTGCTGACGGTGTACGAGCCTGAGTTCCTCCGGTTCGGCCACACGCTCTTCCTGGCGTTCGCCACCATCCTGATCTGCTGGCAAGGCATCAGGATGATGTTCTCGAACGATGGGCTGGGCGAGCAGATGTTCGACTTCGCGAAGATGCTCCTGTTCGTGTCGTTCGGCTATGCGTTCATCACGTTCTACGAGGCGCCGCTGCCAGGGATCGGCGTGTCGTTCAGCAACCTGATCACGGACCAGACGTTCTACTTCCAGAGCGTCCTCGAGGCACGGTCGTTCGACAACATCTACCGCCACCTCGACACGCTCTCCGACGCGTTCATGCAGCCGGACGCCTGGTCCATCCTGGCCAACCTGCTCTACTGGACCGTGCTGCTGCTCGTGGCCGTGGCCAAGGCGCTGTCGCTGGCGGTGATCGCGTTCGGCCTCATCGCGTCCGCCGTCTGTGCGCTCCTGGGCCCGATCTTCGTGCCCTTCTTCATCGTGCCGAAGCTCGACTGGCTGTTCTGGGGCTGGCTGAAGTCGTTCATCCAGTACTCGTTCATCCCCGTCGTGGCTATCGCGTTCCTGATGGTGTTCGAGCAGTTTGTCTTCCGGTACGTCACGACGCTGCCGCCCACCATCACCCAGGCTGAGTACGGCATCTACGCGCTGCAGGCAGTGGCCGTAATCGTGACCTTCGTGGTCGGGATGCTGCTCGTTCCGTCACTCACGAGCAACATCTTCTCAGGTGGCGGCGGCGAGTCAGTGCTGTCGCCGCGCATCGCCGTCGGCCGGCTGCTTCGCCGGTAGAAACGAGGAGCTGATGTCACCGCGATTCGCCAACCGGCCGACCCGGGACGACGCCGAAGAGACCGCTTCTCCGGAGCTGGTCCGGGTCATCTTTCTGGCCATGGGCATCGCGATGTTGCTCGGGTTGCTCGCCGGTCTGGCATGGACGGCGTACCACCTCGTGTGGCTCCGGCTGGTTGGGTGAGAAGGAGGCTATCGATGAGCGTCCCGGTGGCCGAATTGAATCGGAAGTCGCTCGAGGGCGCGAAGCGTCAGTTCGTCGAACTGTACGGCTCGGCCCTGGTGATGAACACCTACCTGAAGATTGCGCTCGTCCTGGTATCCCTGGCGGCGCTCGGCCTGGTGGGGCTGAACGTGCACACGGCCTCCAAGTACGCCGAGATCAAACCGTTGGTGATCCGCATCGACGAGGTGGGGAGGGCCGAGGCCGTGGCGTACGACGCCCTGACTTACCGCCCCCAGGCGCCCGAGCTCCGGTACTTCCTGACGCAGTTCGTGGTGAAGCACTTCAGTCGGGTGCGCGCAACCGTCCAACGCGAGTACCCGGATTCGCTGCTCTTCCTGGATCCCGCATTGGCGGATGCCACGATCGCCCAGGACGACCAGAGCCGGGTGATCGAGACGTTCGTCACCAACCCGTCTGCCGACGAGGTCGACGTCGTTGTCCAGAACGTCAGTCTGAGCGAGCTGACGACGCCACCGTTCCGAGCGGCCGTGAACTTCCAGAAGGTGTTCTACACCCCGGGCACCCGTCACGAACGCACGCGCGAGACGCACATCGCCCAGGTCGACTTCGTGCTCCGCGACCACGTGCCGAACGCGTTCGTACGCGTCAACCCGCTTGGCCTGCAGGTGACCTACTTCCGTGTCGACCAGGCGTTCGAGGAGTCCCGCCGATGATGGCCAACGCCGCCCTCCTCGCCGCGCTGACGACGTTCCTTCTCGCCGGCTGGCTGGCCGGCGAACTGACGTTCCTCGTGCCGTACAAGACGGCGATCTTTCGGAACCATGGGCTACACATTGGGCTTGCCGCGCTGCTGGTGTTCCTGAATCTCAGCAGCGCCTTCTACATGGTAGGACGGTGGCTCTTCCTTCGGGAGTCGGGTCGGAAGCTGACCCACGTCGACCGACAGCTCGACAGCGCATCCGCCATCCACCAGGACTTCCGGCATGTGATTCAGAGGAAGCAGCGGTGACCGATGTCGTTTCTGGACGACGCGCGCTGGCAGGACACCCGCGAGCGCCCGACTGCGGGGCGCGGAGGCGGCAGCGATACCGACCCTCGAGACACAGGTCCACTGGATCCCAGGGACGTCTTCACCCAGGGGCTCGACCTGCCTGATGGCGGGGCTCGGGAGCCGGTGTCTGTGGGCAACGAGCGCTACAGCCTTCGTGGTTCCGAATCGCGAGCGTTGGCGATCGTCGGAGCCTTCCGGGTGGTGCCCGTTGACGACCTCCGCGATGGGCCGGACACCGCTGGGGACCGCTGGCACGGCGACATCGAGCACCTCCGAGAGCAGGGTCTCATTCGCCATGTCGCGTCCGTGGACCGTGAGAACGGGACCGACCTCGTCTCTCTGACGGAGCGTGGTCGAGAGGTGCTCGAGGCGCACCGCAGCGAGAACAACGAGCGTGGCCAGGCGTTCGCGGTTGGCCCGGCGCGCGAGCGCGAACTGTCGCACGACGCCCAGGTTTACAGGGCGTACCTCCGAGCCGCCGACAGGCTGACCGAGGAGGGGGCCCGAATCGAGCGCATCACCCTCGAGCACGACCTGAAGCGCGAGTACCAGCGCTTCCTCCAGGAACCGAACCGGGGCCGACGTGACAGCGACGGTCGACCCGGCCGCAGCCGGGACGAGATACGCCAGTGGGCCGAAGAGCGCGACCTGGCGTACGTGGATGGCCGCGTGCAGTTTCCCGACCTTCAGATCGAACACCTTTGGCCGGACGGCCGCCGTGGAGTGGAGAACGTCGAGGTGCTGACGCCGCACTACCGAGGACAGCACGTGTCGGGCAAGGCTAGTGCCGGCTTCACGATGTTCCGCGTCAAGGGCGCCCGCGTCGGAGGCCGAACCGGTCGGGGCCACAAGTTCGACCCGGACCTCGCAGAGGAGCTGCTGCGATGACCTTCGACGAGCGCGTCAAAGAGGTCGCGGAGTTCGGGCTCACTGAGCGCCAGGCCGGCTTCCTGGTGAACGTGATGCTCCACTCCGGTGTCTTCGTCAGGCGGCAGTACTGTGCCTGGGCGGGGCTGACGCACGGGGAGAAGGTCCACCAGTTCATCAAGCTCCTCGACCGCCGCCGCGTTGCGACATCGCAGCCGTGCGGGCACGGTCGGGGGCGCGTGTATCACCTGCACTACAAGCCCCTCTACGAAGCCATCGGTGAGCGGGACACACGGCTGCGCCGGCCGGCGCAACTCGCGCGCGCCGTCGAGCGACTGATGCTGCTCGACGGTGTCCTCCTCGATCGCTCGTTGACGTGGCTCGGCAGCGAGCGCGACAAGGTGCACCACTTCACCGTCCGCATGAGCCTCCGCCGTGAGCTGCTGCCGTTCGCGCGCTTCGGACAGGCCGACTCGCCTACGGTGCGCTACTTCGCGGAGAGGTTGCCGATTGGCGTCGACTCGGCCGACCACCACCATGCGTTCCTGTTCCTGGCGACACGCAGCCAGACCGGCAGGTTCAGGGTCTTCCTGGAGCGTCACGCCGAGCTGTTTCGCCTGCTTCCGTCGTGGTCTGTCCGTGTCCTGTTGCCGCGCCATGTGACGGATGCCCAGAAGCCGTATCGCCGGGCCTTCACTGAGCACTTGATAGAGCCCTTGCCGTTGGAGACCACGACCGAACTCCGCTGGTACTTCCAAGCGCGGCGTGGGGTTGGCACCGAACGCGACGAACGGTTCTTCGATGCGGAGGTGGGCTTTGCCCGCCCACGATTCCAGGCGATATTCGAGGTCTGGCAGGAACAGGGCGACCGTGTGCTGGATGCGGCGTCGTCTCCGGTGCTGAAGGACGCTGTGGCCCGGGGCGATGGCTGCCTCGAGTTCGTGGTGCTCCCATATCCCTATCTGCATCTCCTTCCTCTGGTAGGCACGGCATGACAGGCCAGTGCAGGGGGATGACGGCCGGGATGATGGGCCAGGGGAGTGTCATCCCGCGCGTGGCCGGTGCGGAGCATCGCGCAGGGACCGCTGCTACAACGCGCGCGATGAGCGGGCCAGAGGGCGAAGTGACTCATACACCAGCACTTCGCCACAGCCGCTGCCAGGCGCGCGACCACCAGGGGCGGCGCTCTGTGCCGCCCGTCGGCAGCCTGCCGGTACTGCAGCCAGGGCGAGAGCGACCCCCGTCACTAGACCAGCCGCACACGCTGGCCCTGTCCCGAGGGGGTCGCTCTCGCCCTGGCTGCCTGTCAGGCCGCCAGTTTCTTCTGACGGAGCACGCGCCGGTGTCACACCGCGCGTTCGCCGTCGCGTTGCACCGCGCATTCGTCGCCGAAACCGGCCACGGATCCTCGCGGCAAACAGACCACCGTTTCCGCTCACAAGGAGGCTCCATGCCCGTCATCAAAGCCCGGACGCGCGGCAAGCACGTCGTGCGTCACATCACGCGGCTCGACCGCGAGAACCTCGAGACGCTCCACGCCTACGCCGCGTTCCTCGCCGAACCGCCCGAGTACGTGCTCAATCAGGTGATCGAAACGCTCCTCGCGCGGGACCGAGAATTCGTGGCCTGGCGCGAGGCCCACCCTGGGCCGCACACGCCTCGTCCGACAGCCGCGAAAGGACGTCCCCGGCGCCGGTACGACGTCCACGCCAACCGGCCGCTGACGGAGTCCGGCCAGGCCAGCGCGCGCGGTGCGGCATCGCCAGCCAACTGAGAGGTGACTGGTGCTGCGTCAAGTGGTCGAGATCCGCGGGCTCATGGCCATGGTGGTGGCCACGGCGGTTGGCGTGTGGGGACTTTCGGCCTATCCCGTGCCCAGAACCGACCCATTCCTGGAGCTGATCGCGCTCCGGAAGCCATCGCTGTTCATCGGCCTGTCGTACGCCTACGCCGCCTTGTGGTTCAGCTCCCCGTTCTTCGTGGCGACGATGGCGTTCTCGATCCTGACCATTGCCGTGTACCGGCGGGAACCCACGCCGCGGATGCGTGCCTTGCCTCCTTACCCGGATGCCGAGGCGCGAGCGAAGCCGAGTCTCGTGCTCGGTGAAACGCACCACCAGCGCAAGCCGGGCCGCGCGCCGAACCCGAACTGGCTCACGATTCCGGAGCGCGGCCTCTACACGGGCGTCATGATTCTCGGCGCGGTCGGTACCGGGAAGACGTCCGCGTGCATGTACCCGTACGTCGATCAACTGCTACGGTGGCGGGCCAGCGATGCCGAACGCAAAGTCGGCGGGCTCGTTCTGGAAGTGAAGGGCGACTTCTGCCGACAGGTTCGAGGAATCCTCCAGAAGACGGGTCGGTCGGACGACTACCTCGAAATCGGTCTGGATACCGGATTCTGCTACAACCCGCTTCACAACGATCTGGATCCGTATGCCGTCGCGTACGCGGTTGGCACGCTGCTCAACAATCTCTTCGGGCGCTCCAAGGAACCGTTCTGGCAGCAGGCGTACACGGACCTGTTGAAGTTCGTGATCGCGCTGCGCCGCATCAGTGATGGATACACGACGCTCGCCGAGGTCTACCGATACGTCATCAACGACAGCCTGATCGACCAGAACATCCGGGCCCTGCAGGCGCAGTTCCGCGACCCGCCGGAGGCGATCGTGATCTCGAACCGCGACTGCGAAGCGCACGCCAAGCGGGCGTACACGCTGTGGCGCCCGATCGGTCCCGGCATGATGGGGCACCCGTACTCGGCGGAGCTCGAGGGATTCCTGGTGGCGCGCGACATACCGTTCACCGTGAAGAAGGGCGGTGACGCGATCTGTGCGGACCGGCGCCATCGTCTGGAGGCGATACAGCGCTGGTTCGTCGGACCGTGGGCCAAGCTCGATGGCAAGGTCAAGGCTTCCATCGTCGAAGGGATCGTGGTCTTCCTCTCGTTGTTCGACGAGAACCCGGAAGTGTACCGGTCGTTTTGCCCGCCTCGATCCGCCTACACCGAGGATCCCCAACCCGGACAGCCCCGGCCCCTACCGCCGCTCGACGAGCTCCTGGAAACCGGGCATGTCCTCGGGCTGAACTTCCCGGTGGCGCTGAACCCAGCGCTGGCGCGGGGGCTCGGCGTGATGCTCAAGCTCGATTTTCAGCGAGCGGTGCTGGCCAGGATTCCTCGGATCTCGTCGGCGTCCGACAAGGTCTGGCGGGACATTCTGTTCGTGGCCGACGAATATCACGCCTTTGCCACCGTCGGTGAGACCGATCCCACCGGTGACGAGCGAGCGTTCGCGCTGTCACGTCAGGCGCGCCTGATCCCCATCGTCGCGACCCAGAGTATTGCGTCCCTGCGATCCGCGCTCGCCGGCGACGACGGGTGGCGCACCCTGCTTCAGTGCTTTCGCACGAAGTTGTTCCTGGCCACGAGCGACGAACTGACTGCGCGCGTGGCCGCAGAACTCTGTGGCCGCGCCGATCAGATTAAGACCAAGTACACGATCGCCGAGACCGGTGCCGGAGCCCATATCTCCCTGTTGAGCGGCAAGGCGACGGCATCCGAACAGACGATCGGCGCCAGCAAGTCGTACACGGTGGAGTCCGACTTCATCTTCCAACCGCGCGTGTTCATGGAACTGCAGAACGCGCAAGCCGTGGCACTGCCGTACGACGGGCTCAACCCCCTGCCGCCGCAGTACTGCTACCTGAAGCCGTACTACCTCGATGCGCAGACCAGCTACTTCGACCACGTTGCCGGAGGCGCGCTGTGAGCAGCCTGGACCGCATCCTGCCGTTCCTCAAGCCCATCGAGGACCTGTTGTGCGATCCGACCGTCACCGAGGTCATGGTGAACGAGGGCGGACGACGAGTGTTCGTCGAACGAGAAGGGCGGCTGGAAGCAGTGCCCGACAGGTCTTTGGAGTGCCGGAACCTCACCGTGGCGATCAAGAACATCGCGCGTGCGTGTGGGGACGAGATCTCCGACGTGCAGCCTTTACTGGACGCGCGCCTGGAAGACGGGTCGCGAGTGGCGGCGATGTTCCCGCCGTGCGCCGTCGCAGGGCCCGCCCTGACCATCCGGAAGTTCACGAGGCGCTACAGCCTGGATGACCTCGTGGAACTGGGCGCGCTGTCCACCGACGTGGCCGGGCAGCTCGTGGCCGCTGTCCGCTGCCAGCGAAATATCCTGATCTCGGGTGGAACCGGGACGGGCAAGACGACGCTCCTGAACGCTCTTGCCGCCCGAATCCCCGACGGCGACCGAATCATCGTCATCGAGGAGACCGCGGAGATTCACTTGCCGAAACCCAACGTGCTTCGACTCGAAGCGCGTCGGGCCCAATCACCGCTTGGCCAGGAGGCGCCGCTTCCGCCGGTGACGATCTCGGATCTGCTGCGCGCGGCGCTCCGACATCGTCCAGACCGCATCCTCGTCGGCGAAGTGCGAGGCGCCGAAGCGTTCGACCTGCTACAGGCGCTCAATACGGGGCACCTCGGCAGCCTCAGCACGATCCACGCAAACTCCGCCGAGCAGGCCCTGACGCGGCTGGCGCACTGCGTCCTGACGGCGAACGTCGGTCTACCGCATCGCAGCACCCGTGAAGCCATCGCGCTGGCCATCCAGCTCATTGCCCATGTCTCACGTGTGGACGGGCGCCGGCGCGTGACCGAACTCGTGGAAGTGTCTGGCTACGACGGGGCCGCCGACCGGTTCCTGCTGGAGGCGCGGGTCGGGAAGGTTCTCCCCATGGAAGGAGTCGTGCCATGAGGTCGCAAACGACCCGTCCGTACTGGCCAGTGCCATTGCTGCTGATACTGGCATCCTGCGGTCGCGAGGCGACGCCGACGCAGCCGTCTCCAGCCCGATCCTTTCTGGAAGGCAGTTGGGCCGGAACCGTGACGATTCAGCGTGAGGGGCAGGCGCCGACAAGTGGGCCTGCGACGTGGACGTTCGTCGTAGTGCCAGGCACCAACCAGCAGACGTTCAACGTCACGATCCAGTCGCAGCACGCCTGGTTGCCGATCACGACCACTGTGACGAGCGCCATCACGCCGTCGAACCAGCCGCCAGCGCGGGTGAGTACCCAGGGCAGCTACGCGTCGCCGCGAGGGTGCACGGGGAGCCTCCTCAGCGTCGGGAACGCGGAGGCGCGTTCCATCGAGGCTGACTTCTCGGGTGTGGACTGCCCGTCGCCGGATGGCTCGACGTTCACGGGTCGCGTGTCGCTCACCAAGAGCGGGGGATAGAGGAACCGTGGACGTCCTGGATCGTTCTGCGCCGCGGGCATTCTTGCTGTCCGCCTTTCGGGCGGACGACACGGTGGCCGTGTTCCTCAAGTCGTACGCCACCGGCGCCGTTGCCCAGCGTGTGGTCAGCCGCGACCTGGCGACCAGCGACCGATTCCTCGCGTGGCTGCGGGCTCGGAACGCCGCGCGATGGAACGTCTACGTTGGCGTGAACGCCGTGGATGGTCGCCTCCGATCGCGGGCGCGCCGCGCCGTCGTTGCCGTCAGACAGCTGTTCGTCGAGGCGGACGCGAAGGCCGGCGCCTTCCTGGCGGCGATCGCCGACCGGTCAGACCTGCCTCAGCCGTCGTATCTCTTGCGCACGTCACCCGGCCGGGTACATGTCCTGTGGCGCATTCGTGGCATGGAGGTGTCCCAGGCTGAGGCGCTTCAGAAGGCGCTGGCGCGGGAACTCGGTGGAGATGCGGCTGCGACATCCTGCTCGCAGACCACGCGGATTCCCGGGTTCCTCAACCACAAGCGCGCGACTCCGTACGCGGTGACGCTGCACTTCGGACCAGTCGACGCCGTGTACTGTGAGCAATCGTTCCCGCCGCGACGCGTGGCGCCCCCCGAGGCCGCCCACGAGCAGACCCGTCGCGCCGCGTCGCAGGACGGCCTGGTCAGGGCCACGAGATATCTCGAGTCCGTTCCGCCGGCGATCGCCGGAGCGCACGGCGATCGCCACACGTTCAAGGTGTGCTGCCGCGTCGTTCGCGGATTCGACCTCGACGACGAGAGTGCAATCGCTGCGCTGCTGACGTGGAACGCGCGCTGTGAGCCGCCGTGGCCCGAGGCGGAGCTGCGACGCAAGATTCTCGGCGCGCGCCAGTACGGGCGTGAGCCGATCGGCGGCCGGCTTCGATCAATCCGCTGACTCATGCGTATGCTTGTAATGACTTAGTGCAATAGACGTGTGAGTCTATTGACATTTTGCCGTCACGGTTGTATATGTGCGATATCCAGTCAACCCGCATGCGCCCTCAGGGCCCATGCGTCCCACCCCTGTTCGCACGCGTGGACACCACTCGCGCGAACGCACCGCCGCCGTCGGTCTCAGGCCCTCGACGGTCTTGGAGGACTGTATGTCCAAGCAGAAAGGTGAGCTCATGTCCGTGAAGATCATCCCCAACGAGCAGGCGAACCCTCCGGGCAAGCTTGCGGATGCAGAGGTGATCTTCGAAGCCGAGGCGGGTCCGCTCAGCGGACTGCGGCTGATCGGCTTCGCCGTGTGGGAACGTCGCGATGGAGGAAGGAACGTGACGTTTCCGGCCCGGCAGTACTCCGTGAACGGTGAACGCCGGAGCTTTGCGTTGCTGCGTCCCGCCAACGGCGAGGCCAGCGCGCAGGACGCGATTCGGCAGTGCATCCTCGACGCCTACACGCGCATCGAGGCTCACTCCTGAGTCGTGCCCGTCACACCAGGTGGTCGGGCTCAGCCCCTCTGACTGGTACGACATGTACCCGACGGCTCCATCGCGACAACGCGATGGGGCCGCCGGGGCCTTTCGAGACGGAGATCTTGCTGGTACGGAAAGGATCGGGTCATGGAACTCGTGACGAACGCTCCGGGCGGCGCGGCTGACCAGACTGTCGTTGGCGTGGGCCGGAACCAGGCGCCCCCGAAGTCGCTCCCCGCGACGGCCACGTTCATCCTGTCCGAGACCGGTCGGAAGGCGTCGCTCCTGGCTGGAGGAGACGGCAAGGCGCTGCAGACGCTGACCCTGAACGTACCGGCGGGCCGGCTGCACCTCGTCTCGGTCGACCGCCAGGGTCTCGCTAGGCTCCGTCTCCGCCCCCGGTTCGAGTTGGACGGTGAGCAGCGCGTCGTCCGCCTCGACTCGTCGCCAGCCTTCGACGCGCCCCCGAATCCCGAGGAACTGCTCCGTCTGGCTGCCCGGAACCACGAACTCGAGCAAGCCTTCCACGCGGCTCGGACGGCCGCCACCCTGACGCGGCAGGAGGCGCAGCGCGAAGTCCGCGAGCGCGTCGCCCAGGCGTTCCTGGCCGACCAGGGGCAGCGGGCCGTGGCACACCCTCCGCCGACACAGCGGTACTGCGTCATCGAGGCCGAGGGCAGGCGCATAGTGTTCGACGTCTCCGTGGATCCCGTGCTGGCCAAGCCCGTGGCGATCGAAGCGACGCGCCGCTTCAGGACGGACCAGCGTGCCAGGCGGGAACAGAATCTCCAGAAGCGGGCCAGGCAGCTGGCGCAGCACGAAGAGAAGAAGCGGTTCGTGGCCGACTGGATCGCCAAGCACGGCACTCCCGACCAGCAGGCCCGGCAGGCGGCAGGCGTCCTGCCGATGGATGAGGCCATCGAGGCGATTGCCGAGCAGGTGTTCGCACCGGCGTCAGGCCATCCGCGTTACGTTCGGGACGGAGCGTCAAGGCTGCAGGAACTGCTACGGGCGAATCCGGAGCACACGAACGTCGTGGTCGCACGCTCGGACGTCTTCGCCGAGACGACGGTCCTGAAGACCGCTACGGCCGCCGAATGGGCGACCGTCGAGAAGCTCCGAGGGACCTTTCCAGACGGCATCGTGACCCTGATGACCCAGCGGCTCCGCTGGCGTATTGCCCCCGAAGCCGCGGAGGTACGAGAACAGTTCGTTGCAGTTCAGCTAGCCGTTGGACCGGTCGCGGTTCGGCGAGAGTTCAGGGCCCAAGGACCGGCTGAGCGGTAAACCACCCGTCTGGTATCGGGCTCGTTCCTACGTAGGAGGCTGAAGCCCCAGGAGGCGGCGGAGAGCACCGTCATCCCTGAGTTCTCGCTTTCTGCCCGAGTACTCCCAGACTCGATATGGGTGTTGCTGCCAGGGCTTATTGAACGTCCAAGGCCAGTCTTGAGGAGTAACGTCTAAGAAATACTGCTGGCGCCATGGTGCGGCCGATGCTGCGACGTTACTTCCGACCCAAATTTCGTCCGTGCCTGCCATGCCCTGAAGCTTCGAAGCTAGATTGGCCGCGGGTCCAACCGCCGTCAGGAAGTTTCGGTCTTGGCGAGCAGTTCCAGATGGCACGCCGATCCGCGCAAGGAGTACGTTCCCAAGGTCGATCCCGATCCGGGCCTGCACGGCCGCGAACTGGGCTTGCGCAAGGGCCGGATTGATCACGTGTTGGAGAACAAAGAAGATGGTCGTTGCAGCGTCGAGCGCTGCATTCGCTGTCTCGGCGTCAGTCCGGTCGACTCCGAAGATTCCCATCACGCCGTCTCCGGTGTTTTTCTCGACGTACCCGTCGTGATCGTGGATAACGTGCATCACCATCGGGATCACGCAATCGAGCATGACGAGGGTGCGCTTCAAGTCGTTGGGCTCGGCTGAGCCCGTCATCGACGTGAAGTGCCGGATGTCGAAGAACAAGACAGCGGCCCTGACGGCTCGGCCTGATCCAATCGGAATCGCATCGACTGCCGGGGCGACCCGGCCTCGCACGACACCCTCGATGCGGTCCTGAAGACCGTCCTGAATCGCGGCGAACCTACGCTTGAGGTCGTTGAGATAATCGATGTCCCAGCTCGGCATCGCTACGACCCCAGAGCCCACAGGGCGCACAGCGCCACTGCCAGCGCGAAGGTCACGATTCCCCACTGAGCCAACCGATATTTCTTGTGCAGCAACTGACTCACGTACCAGTTCTGCGCTGCATACGCTCGTTCGACATCGTTCTCGTCAAGTGAGCGAAGCTGGCTTCGGTAGACGGCGAGCGAGCCGCGACTCCGGATGTCCTCCCAGAAAATCGGCCCGTCCCCGCCCGCTGGCAGTCGGGGAAAGACGACGAAGAGGCAGATCGCCGACGAGAGAACCAGCATAGCGAAGGCCGCAGCAAAGACCCACATCGGGCCAGTCACCGGCTTGTGGTCGAGCAGTGCCACACCAAGTGCTAGGTTGGCGGCGAGAACCGCTGCGGCCTTCGCATCAGCGATCACGACGTACTGATTCAAGTAGTCATTCACGCCTTTGCCGAAGCCCAGGGGCGGTTGCTGTACCGCGTGTGACGCGGCATCAGTAGCTTCGGGTACCGTAGCGGTATGGACAGCCGGGTCGGCTCCGCTCGCGGGCGCTACGCCAGCTGGCAGCGTCTGGGCACGGCCTACCTCCTTGGGCACCTCTGACTCTACTGAGCCCGAACCCATCGGTTGGTTGGCATCCTCGACCATGGCGCGCAGTCTAGAGCATCCCTTCCTGACCGAAAAGCCTTTTGCGCCCCGCGCGTACCCTAACCTGAGAGCGTGCCCCTAACTTAACTTAACTTAACCGCAAGGCGTGGTGGCCTGAGGGATCGTGCCGGTCGATACTCGCGAGCGATCGTCGTCGCGTCACCAAGGTCTACCGACGGGGATGCTTCTTCCGAGTTATGACAAACAGCCACGATCTCCCGGTTGACAACGCAACCCAACGGGCGTAGGTTGGTATCTACTCGCCGTGGCCGTCCTGGCCACCCCTCCTCGTCGCCCGACGCGGAGCTGATTC